>CALODT010000002.1:0-408601 GCA_942492205.1 uncultured Gammaproteobacteria bacterium
GTGTCAGGCGGCGCGATCAGGAAGCCGAGAATCGACCCGTTGTCGTTATTCGTTGCACCCGGGAATCCGGAACCGAGCGTCGTTGCGGCACTGGTTCCCGGGCTGTTCTGCAACGTTGCGCGGCCGTAACCGCGGGGTCGGCCGTGCCCGGCAGCGGCTTGCCCTTGCCGACGAAGTTCGGCACCTCGCGGGGGCCGCGCGCGGGCAAGAATGTTGGTGCGCGCTTGTGCGGCGGTGACCGACAGCGACTGCAGCGGCCGATTCTCGGAGCGCGCCTCGATGCGTTCGAGCGCCGTTACGCTCTGCGCCAGGGCCGTGCTCATCGGCAGGCAAAAAGCGAAAAGAGGTAAACTAAAACTACGTGCAGCAATACGGTACATCAGCCGACCCTCCCCAAGGCTGGGATTTTTTTAACAGGAACCGATGCTAGTATCGCCGCCTGACAATCACAAGTGATCTCCTGGCAAGGCATTGTTTACGGAGTGTTGGGACGACAGGAATTCGATATGCAAAAACTGGTACTCCCGCTGTTCTCCCTGGTTTTCCTGATTATGTGGGCGGCCCCACGCCTGCCGCAACTCCCGAGCCGCTGACGGCTGCGCTCACGGCGGCCCGCGCTGATTCCGGCGTCCCTTTCCATTTGCGAGTCAACTGCACCGAGCAGAGATAGCCGGCGCTCACTAAGGAAGTGATTCGCGGGAGCGTTGCCGTATGGGGCAATCATTGGCAGGTTCGGCTTGCTGCCAAAGACCGTGCTGCGCTGATCGACATGCTGCTGGACGCCGACTTCGCGCACTTCGCGCCCCGCTACGGCGAGAAGCCGAAGGCGGACAAGCAGGAAGCACCGTTAAAAGTGTCTTGCCGGATTCACGTTGCCGTGCAGGAAGCGGAGAAAACGTCGATGCAATCTCCTGGACGGGGAACCATCAGAGCAACTCTTGGGCCTCGCCCGGCAATTGCTCGATCGCATCGAGCCGCTGGCGGCTGACCCCGTAATGGCCGCCGACCTTGAAGGTGGATTGGCAAAAACTCGCCGACAGTACGGTGGCGCCAGAGGTACTGAGGCTGCGTTTACTCGGAAAGCAGGGATCTGAAAATGGCCGAGCCGGTTCGATATTGCGAATTGAGGATGGCCGGGTTTCGAGGCAGCCTTATGCGCCAGGTACGGCTGTCGGGGAAATCCGGGCCCAGGGCCTGTCGGCCTGCCAGCTTCGCGCCGTCGTTGCGGCCCTTCGTGATGCCGCATTTCCGGAACTACCTATCAACCTGCACCGCGCCGGTGGGTTGGTCGAACTCGAAGTCAGCGTACTGGGCCAGCGCAAGTTCGTGTCGTCCCGGCCGGGGTTCGAGCCAGCGTCGTCAACCACGCAGGCGGCTTTTCGCCGACCTGCTAAAGCGGTTGGCAGACCTGCCGTCCTCTTGTAACTGACGCCTTCAGGTCGCCGGCCTGCGCCGATTCGAGTACGTCAAACCACCGACACGCGGATATTCAGAACATCAGTGGAATCCCCACAACTATAGTTTCAATCAATTACCGAGGAAGCCGTTGCTCAAAAAGCATCACCGTGCACGACGAGAGATTCTTGGCACAATGCTGAACTATCAATGTGGCGATTCATGGGGTCGAAGTACATTTACACATGAATTCTATATGGGAAATGTACTCTGACCCCATTTGCGCCATGACCACAGCGCCGCAGGGCTACCGACTACTCTCCCCATAGCCGATCGTTCGCAGCGCCTCAGCGATTTCATCGAGCGCGGCCGGATCTTCGATCGTCGCTGGGGTCTTGTATTCATCATCATCGGCAATCTTGCGCATCGTCGCTGCGCAGGACCTTGCCTGAACGCGTCTTCGGCAGACCTTGTTACCACCGCCGCTGTCTTGAAGCACGGCGACAGGACCAACGCGTTCACGAACCAGCTCTATCACTTCAGCCACGATGTCACCGTGATCGCGAGTCTGGGACACCGGCTTTCAGCACGACGAATCCGAGGGCAGCTGTCCCTTGAGCTGATCTGGCGCATCCCAACCACGGCACACTCCGGCCACGTCGCGATGCGACGAGACGACCTCTTCGATAGCGCCGGTCGACAGCCGGTGGCCCGCGACATTGATCACGTCATCGGTGCGGGACATCACGTAGAGTAGCCGTCTTCGTCAATGAAGCCAGCGTCGCCAGTTTCGTAATAGCCGGAAAAGTGCTCAGATAGGACCGTCGGAAGCGCGCTCGGCATTCCACAGGCTCGTCAGCGTGCCGGGGGGCAATGGCAGCCTGCAGGCGATCGCGCCGACGTCACCGGGAGCGACATCCGTCCCTTTGTTATCGAGCGTTCGAACATCCCAGCCGGGTGCCGGTGTCCCACGGACCCGGCTTTCACAGGCATCCTCTCGATGCCAAGGCAATTGGCCGCGATGGACCACCCTGTTTCCGTTTGCCACCAGTGGTCGATGACGGGAATACCCAGTTTTTCCTCGGCCCAGTGCAGCGTATCCGGGTCGCAGCGTTCGCCGGCAAGAAACAGCGCCCGCATTGCCGACAGGTCGTAGCGCTCGATCAGCTTGCCATCCGGATCCTGTTGGCGGATAGCCCGGAAAGCGGTCGGTGCTGTGAACATCGTGGCGACGTCGTGCTCGGAGGCAACCCGCCAGAAGGCTCCGGCGTCCGGCGTTCCGACCGGCTTGCCTTCGAACAGCACGGTCGTATTACCGTGCAGTAACGGCCCGTAAATGATGTAGGAGTGGCCGACGACCCAGCCGATGTCGGACGCCGCCCAGTACACCTCACCGGGCTCGACCCCGTAAATATTCTTCATCGACCAGTGCAACGCGACAGCATGGCCGCCGTTGTCTCGGACGATGCCTTTCGGCTGCCCTGTCGTGCCGGACGTGTATAGCAGGTAGAGGGGGTCGGTGGCCGCGACGATGACACAGTCATGTGCGCTGGCGGCTGCCACCGCTTCCTGCCAGTCGATATCGCGACCGGGGACGAGACTGGCTGTTACCTGCGGTCGCTGCAGCACGATGCAGCGTTCTGGCTTGTGCGTCGACAGTTCGATCGCCTGATCGAGCAGCGGCTTGTACTCGATGATGCGCGACGGCTCGATACCGCAGGATGCCGAAACGATCAGCTTTGGTGTCGCATCGTCGATGCGCGTGGCAAGTTCGTTGGCCGCGAAACCGCCGAATACAACGGAGTGGACGGCGCCGAGGCGTGCACAAGCGAGCACCGCGACAATCGCTTCGGGAATCATCGGCATGTAGACGATTACGCGATCGCCCTTACCGACGCCGTTTGCCGCCAGGGCGCCGGCGAACTGTGAAACTTCGTCCAGCAGCTCCGCATAGCTGATTTTTTCGTTGCGTCGATGTTACCGGGCTGTCGTAGATAATGGCGGTCTGTTCGGCCCTACCGCGCATCACATGGCGATCCACTGCATTGAAGCAGGTATTAAGCTCCGCACCAGGAAACCAGCGATAGGTCATGGAGTCAGTCTTCTCGAGCACTTTATCCCAGGGCTTTTCCCAATCGATGCCCTCTGCGGCCTCGGCCCAGAATTCCTCCGGATGCTCGATTGAAGATCGGTGTCTGTCGGTGTAATTCGTCATGGCAGTCCTGCAGATTCTCTGGCACCCCCAGTTTAGGAAAAGAGGATACCCAGGCCATAGGACGAAAGATGAAGGCGGTAGAAAAACGCCGAGTAACCCTGTACGGGACAGCCGTGGTCGGTCGATAAAACCGCTGTGCCGGTGGCAACTCCGTAACTTGTTAATCCTTAGCCTGTTCAATAAGCCAAAGGGTTATCACCGGTACCACCATTTATGTGGGGCCATTCGGTGGGCGGCGAGGTGAGCGGTTAACTTCAGATACAGGTGCCCAGGTTCTTCTCTCCTGCTAAAACAGAGCGTGGTGCGCGCGTGGCAAAAGGCCCCGGCCGAAGCCGGGGCGAGTTTGTCCTTTGCTTATTGGACGGGAACAGAAGGAGGAGCAACAACCGTCGCGCGATAGCCGTAGATCTCGCCCAGCGGCAGCACCATTTCCGGGTAAGGCTCATCTTGGAACGGCCTCATGTTCGGCAAGAAGATTGCCATTATCGCCGTGGTTTTCTGGTACCGGCAATTTTCGATTAGCTCGACTTCCCCGCTGATTTTCGCGATGTAAACGGGCATATTGAACATGTCATAAGCAAAGCCCATGAACGTATAGTCGAACGTGTTACCGCCGGTTCGTTCCCAGTTTCCGCGCATGCTGCCGATCCGCACGGCTTCAGAGAAGGTCCCGCCCAGGGTCGCGTCGAAATTGGGATATTCGAAAAGGTTCGTCCCCTTGTTGTTCGACTTGCCTGTCACGGTCACCGACCAGCCTGTCAGATATAGATCATCCCAGGGCGGAGCCGGTAGCGGGACAGGGGGTGATGTTGGGTCAGGGAGAAACGGCGACACGCCGAACCAGGTGCCCAGATTCGAGCAACCTTTTCCTCCTCCACCTGCGAACGCTGCGCTGGGAATCGTGAATCCCAGCAGGATGCCAAATAATGCGCCGTAAATAATGCTCTTGCGCATGTCTACCTCCACGCCGCAAATGCGGCTTTCGCAAGCCTCTTGGGATCTGAACGCGTGCCCGGTCGGGCTATCCGACGCCTTTCCGCCTGTTCAGCCAGGCCGCCCATCGGCAGGTAAAGCTCCGCAGCCGACCTCTGGGCGGGCGCGGAACTGGCCGCACGGGCTGCCGGTGCCCTGCCGTGGTGGCAGGCATCGCGGAAGGCACGGGCTGTTATCCACAACGGCCGCGCCAACGCCGGGCAACGTTAAACTAGTGCGATGTCGTGGCGCTGACAATCCGGAATAGCGTCTATTGACAGGAAATTGTGTTTGCGCCGAGATCTTCTGAAAACTTCGGTTTGACCTTCGTTGTTCCGGAGTCCGGGTGCGCGCAAGAGATTGGTGGCCAGGGGTAGAGCGATTGCGCAGCAATCACGACGGCGAAGCCGCCCGTACGGTGAGGAGCGGTCAAAGCCGATCCGAATCAATGGAGCGCTGGCTACGCCGGCTCGCGCTTCCGACTACTGATTCGACCCCTATTCGCTTTTCTCGTTAAAGGTCACATTGAGTAACGGTGAGTGATCCTGGTTTCGGCACCCACAATTCTGCAACTACCACATACAGCTTCCAAGAAAACCCCGCACTTCGGCGGGGTTTTGTTGGCTTACGTCTACTGCCGATGTGACGGCTTTTTCTGCTAAGGATTCACAAAATGATATCCAGCCATCCATAGCACCGATGCTGCAACCAAACTTACTATGACCTTTACCGAGGCCTTGTGCAGCAATGATTTGCTCACAAGAGCATCCGCCCGTATCGGCCGTCGAGTAGCTCCGGCCTGGGCCATTGCCGTTTGGAGCGGTAGTGTCGAACTCGAAGTCACCATCCACCAATGCCCAGCGATTCTTGCCGAGTCCGACTGTCGGCACGCCTTCGGGAATTATCGTATCCGCGCATACATCGGCATCATCGGTGACGCCGTCCTGATCGGTGTCCTTGGCAAGGAACAGCACAAGACCATCGTGGTCGGATGAACGCAATGCCGTCGTGTCTTCGTTGAGAAGGTTGTTCGGCGAATCCGCATTACCCCGACCGAACTCGAGACCGCGAACGAAGGGATCCGTCGCAGCTGTCGTCAACGCGTGATCCAGCGTCTGCGAATTGCCCTCGAAGTTGAACGAGTACCGTTGTTCAGGCGGCAGCTTCAAGACCTGATTGGTCAGATCGGGATTGACTAGGTCGACGCAGGCTTCAGTCGAGCAGACGAGGTTGTCCGCCGCAACAAAGTTACCTCGAATGTGACCGACGGCATCTACGTAGCCGTCACTGAACTCGAACGCATTAAAATCGCCGACGACTGTCAGCGGCACGTCGGAGGCGGTCTGCAGCGTTTGCACCTGATTGGCGATCGATTCCGCCTGGAGCAACCGTTTCAAGCGAACCCGGACGCCTTCGACATCATCGTCGATGCCGCCGAGCGAGCGGTTGTGAACGGCGATCACGCGCTCAGGCTGGCCCGGCAATCCGTTGGCGATGCACTTACCCTCGAGCAGAAGTGGCGGCCGGTCGTGAAGCACTTCGACCTCGCCGCTGACCGAGTTAAAGTATGTCGCGGTCGGATCGATCTGCGACAGCGAATCCACCTGAATCGTGCTGCGCACTAAGAAGCCGACATCGATCGTGCCGACATCGTTGCCTTCAATCAGGTATGCCGTGTAGACGACAGTCGAATCGGCGACAGCTATGTCGGCTGCCAGGTCCTGCAGAACTTCGATCTTCTCGACCTCCTGCACGGCCAGGATATCCGGGGCGTCCAGGACATCGAGAATGTAGCGGTACGAACTTCGCCTTGCGGCTCGAATAGTCCGCGACCACGGTATCGTCTCGCGTCTCGCCGAGGAAGTTCGTATCCGGCGGATCATTGATGTCGTCGAAGAACCGAAACATATTGAGCGAACCGACCGTGAATTCACCGAAGTCGCGTAAGCGGACGCCGACCGGGAGAACCGGCTCGGGGCCGAGCACGAAGCTCGTCGGCAAGATCTGATAGTCACCGAAAGTGAAGAACAGCGGACCCTCCGCCGAAACTGTCTGGTCAACGAAGATCTCGGCGTCAGGACCACCCAGCCCATTCGGGTCTATTTCGAAGACTTCGGGATTGCCGTCCCAGACCGGTAACCCGGGTTCACCAGGAAACTCGATGCCCGGCTCGCGGAAAGTGCGATCGCTGCCGACGACAACCGACGTTTCACCGAATCGATTCGTCGGGCCAGTTGCGATGCCTTCGAAGCTCACCAACATGCCTTCGAAGCGTTCGAGGTCCGGAATCGCCGTCGGTGTTGGAGACGGTGTGGTGGCATCGAAGACGACAACAGGAGGAATTGCATTGCCCGAGCTGTTGATGTCCAACAACCGCACGTCGCCGAGCTCGGTCATACCGAAAAACTCCTCCACCTGGGCCACCACATTGACTTGGTCGCCGACGGCAACGGACGGTGCGCCGCCCGTGAAAACGAAGATACCGTCCGATGTGAAGGCATCGCCGTCACTACGCGCCACCGGCGTTTGCATGAAGAAGCCGTTGGTGTCCAGCGCCGTGACCACGTTGTCATTGGTCTGCACATAGGTATCGGCCAAAGGCGAGTCGAGCCCGGTTCCCTGGATCTCGAAGATCTCGGCATGCACAACATTGCTGGCTCCGGGGTCGGCGCCTGCTGAAAGTAGCTGGATGTGACCAGCTGCGTGCCGCCGTTGGGTACGCGCGCGTTCGAATGAAAGTCCTTGTCGTCATTGCCGTCTTCGTTCTGTTGCGGCTGGCCCGGTGTCAGGACACTCAACAAACCGCTGTCGTCCCCGTCGTTAGTGTCGTAAACCAATGCATCGATGAGGCGGCTGCCAGTGACCGGCGTACCATTCGGGAAATCCACTGCGTCGCCTGCGTAGACCGCCACCGCATCGGCACCATTCTGCAGGCCGTTGCCAGAGAAGATAATCGAGGGTGTCGGCACGACTGCCGCATTGCCCAGATGGAAGTAGCCGTCGGCATCGGTCGAGAATCCGTCCAGATCGAACGCCGAATAGGAGGCATCACCGTTGCCGTTGTAGAAAACGACGACGAGGCCATCGAGCAATGTATTACCCACGCCGCCGTCATACAGTTCGACGAATTCAAGCGCGTCCGATCCTGCGGTGTCCGCATCTACTTCGTTGATAACGATCGGTGAGTCGACCAGGGTCGCGAAGGTGAATACCTCATCGGCGGCCATGTTGTCCGGCGGATCATCAACATCCACGTCGCTCACCTCGGTAGCGAACACCGTGACTGTGCAGCTTTCGTCATTGAAAAAATCAAAATCGGGGTCGAGCGTATAGGACTGGGGTCCGCCACTCGTGGTTGCGGTGTGATTGCCACTCGAAGAGCAATTGATGTCGAACCACGAAGTGCCGAGGGTTACATCTTCACTAAAAGTAACGTCGATATTCGTGTCAAGCGCCGCACCGCCGCTGCCGTCAGCGGGGCTCGTGCTCGTGACTGCAGGTGCCGACTCGGAGCTAGCGCAACTGGTGAAAGTCTGGCCCGTGTTGACGGCACCGAAAGTGTTGGGAGCACTGCCTTGCCAGGTAAAATCCGCGGCCGTCGATCCGGTTCCAGCGAGTTGCAGCGATTGTCCTACGGGTGAGCTCGATGCCTCGGAGACGCCGATATCGACGCTCTCGAGCGTGTCAGCCGGACCGCCGATCGCCGTGAAAGTCCCCTCATAACTCAAGAACTGAATAACAATGCTACCGGGGTCGACCAAGGCGATACCGTCCGGGGAACCGTTCTGAATACCCGCCTGAAAGAAATTCGCCGTTCCGCAGCCCGACTGCTGATTGGATAATGTACCCGTCAGGCCAATGGTGTTGTACACGGCGCCGTTGCTGCCGTTGTAGAGCACCAGGGTCCAGCCGGCGAGACTGGTTCCGGCCGGCCCGGCGACTTCTACCGCCTCGCCCGTATCACCGCCGGTATTGTCATAGTGGATCTCATTGATAAAAACGTCCTGGGCCAGAATCGGCGTGCTTAACAGAAGGCCAATCAGAAGCATGAATAAGGTTGGAACTCCCGGTGTATTAAATGCCGACGCAGTGCAGGTTGGGTTCTTCATGCTAGATCCTCTTTTGTTGGCATGGGCGGCATTCTGCCGATCATGCGGTGCGGTTCTTTGCGGAATACAAATTGTGCGGCCGTCCCGTTCAAGAGCGACACCAAAGTTTTCGTCTTGAGGCTCGGAGTATTAGGATTTGTTATCAACGAATAATAGCGCTCCGTCGTGTTTTTTTCCCGTCGCATTGCGGTCCTGTGAATGATCGATCCATTTGAAGTTTTGGTTCGACCTGGCTAATCGAAAAAGAAATTCGGCGTCCTTAAACAAATCAATGTCTTGGGATTTCCGTTTGAGAATCGAACGCAGAGTGCTGCTTTAACATAACGCTCTACCGAGGCGGCCCTGGTTCGCACCGATGCCAGCACAGTTACGCCGAGTAGCGCGATCACAGCATAGGGTACGCAAGCGATTACGGCCTCAATCGGTTCGAACATCGTTTGAATGGTGGCCAGGGGCAGAATGGACTCGCTGCACTCGCCCTGCGGGCACCTTCGGCGACTGTCGTCGCTGCGCTCCTCGGCTGAACTGCCGACACGCGGGTTTTCAGTGAACACAATTCATAATCCAGCGTGGCCCAGAGTGACCTAAAAGAACGTTTAGGGCCAGACGCCGGGCCCGGTAGGTGCTCTTGCGTCACCTTGAGAGGTCACGGTCCGGGCACCAGAGCGGGCACCACGGTTTGGGGACCGGCTGCGACGGCGGCCCCCGAATTGCGGGAGCGTTATAGGCGCTGCCTGCAGGCCAATGTTTTGTCAAATACCGCTTGTACCAGAGCGGTTGCTGGCTTACGTTGGCCTTACTGACAAAGGCAAACCCGTCGAAAGACGGGGACGCAAAACCACCGGTCTAATGACGATGATCGTCTACGACAGCGGAGTCGCCAGATGAAACTCGCGGATACAGGGTTGCGCAAACAACCGTTTCTAACTCAGGGGAAACCGCTGGTACTAGTCCCCTACTCCTCCCAGAAAAACGCCATTCATTTTCTCGACGAGACCCGCGTCAACAGACTCGGCTTAGGTCTGTTCCATGGCCCGCCGCTCTCCGGCAAGACCACGATCATTCAGCAATTCGCGAGTTCGCTGCCGCGCGACCACGCGGTGGCGATCGTCGACGGCGCACGCACGGACCCGGCCAGGCTCCTGAAAGAAATCCTGGGCCAGTACGGCTACGACCATGGCTGCAATAGTGCCAGTGAGCGTTTCAACATGATCCGGGTGGTCGCAATGCAGCAGGCTGCGAGCGGCCAGGCACCGGTACTCGTCATCGAAAACGTCCACAAGATGAGCCCCCTTCTGCTGGAGATGCTCTGCGAGCTGGCCGAGATGTCGTTCGATGGAACCAGCGCGTTGCGGATCATTCTTTCAAGTGACCGACCGATGCTGCCCATCGTCAAAGCGCCGGCCATGCGGTCGATCGAGACCCGCCTGACGGGCAAGTTCCTGTTGAAACCGTTGACGCGGACCGAAACGGCCACCTACGCGCACGAGAAACTTAAGAGCGGTGGCTGTAACGACCCCAGCGCCGTGATGCCACCGGCGGTGTGCGATCGATTGCATTCGGCGTCGGGCGGCTGGCCCGGTGTAATCGATCGGCTGGCAATGATGGCGCTGGCGAAGGCCGAGCGCATCCCCTTGCTGGTCGAACACATCCCTAACAAGCCACAGAACAAAGAGAAGCCGCCAAACGTCGTCGAGCCCACGCCGCAACTGATCCTGACCTTCAGGCGAGAGACGCTGAAAAAGATCAGTCTGGACAAGCAGCGCTTCTTGATCGGGCGCAACGCGCTGTGCGATATCAACATCGTCCACGAATGGATTAGTCGGCATCATGCCCTCATCATTCGCAACGAAACGTCGACCGTGATCGTGGACCTGAAGAGCCGCAACGGCACATTGGTCAATGGTGAGCGCGTAAAGAACCACGTCCTCATCAACGATGACATCATTTCCCTGGGCGATCATCGCCTCAAGTTCGTTGATCCCTCGGCTACCCGTCGGACCACAATGCGTGGTGCCGGATGGGACGACACGACACTGGCCGAGTCGATCAAGGATTTCCGCAAAGGGTTGTTGCATCAGTTGAAGAGCACGAGCTAGAGACTCGCCCCGATGTACCGGGAAGGCACTTTCGAACTCCAGAAAACACTCGCCTCGGGAGTAACTACACAATCTTGGAGACGACACAGATCGATGATCAAGATGGTGGCCAGGGGCGGAATGGACTCGCTTCGCTCGCCCTTCGGGCGCACTGCGTGCGTCTGTCGCCGCTGCGCGGCTCGGTTGAACTGCCGACACGCGGATTTTCAAAACGTTAGGTGACCGCACCAGGCTATATTTTTCAACCAGTTACCGGGGCGCCCGTTGCCTAGTTTGCATCACCATGCACGACGATGCACCTCTGATACACGCAAATCTCACGCATCGAATCGGTCGCGAGTAACGTCCCATCAGATCTTCGATCTTCCGGCTTGCCGGCGTTTCAGGCCCACAAGTGGTCGCACCCAGGCAATTCTGCGCACTAATAGCTCGTAGCTGCCAAGCGATACGACGATCGTGCCCGTCGTAATGGCCAGGTACTTCGTCAAGATCGACCAATCAAGAGGGACGATCACGTATCCCAGCGCGACAATTATAGTTAGGTGTAGACAAAATAGCGGGTAAACGGCGCCATTGAGATACGTCAAGAGACGGCTCGGGCGTTGCAGGTAATGTCCCGCGAAACCCAGACAAGCAAGCAACCAGAACCAGACGTTCGATACCCGCAAAACACAGAACCAGGCATAGGTTGCGATATTGGTTTCCCCATTGACGAGGGGCGAGAAATGTCCCTTCTCGGGTAACCAGAACTGCGCGAACAAGGTCGCCGTAGCAATTATCGCCAACGCCAAAGAAAGACCACGCAATTGCTGCGTTCGATCCAGCAACGGCCGGCTCGAAGCCAGCAGGAACCCGGCTGTGAAGATCAAGAACCAGTGACTGAAGTTCGCCCAATCGTGTATCAGGTCGGGAAACCCGGGGAACCACTCTCGCAAAGAGATCTCGATAACGGCCAGTGGAACGATCGCCAGATACAAACAACCTCCTCGCAAAAGCCCTTGCGTCCACCGCTCAAGCCGTTGCAGTCCGGCAGCACGCTTGAAGTACGCGAAAATGGGCCAGCCCAGCAGGCAAAAGAGGTAGAGATAGACGATGAACCAATAGTGATGCCAGCTCAAGTTACCGCGAGGGTAAACACCCTCGGTGAAGAACTTTGGGTAAAACTCGGCGAATGAGCCGCTGAACGCGCCGATGAACTGCTTCTCGAGAAATATCATCGGCGGCACAATGACCAGGACGCCGAATACCAGTGGCACGAGCAGTCGCACCGCGCGGTCCCGCATGAACTGCGCTTTGTTTCGATGCCGAAGCGCAAACGACACGCCGACGCCAGAGATGAGAAATAGCAACGCCAGCCTGAACTCGTGCAGGAAGCCGGCCATCACCTGCAACACGACGCTTGAATCGGCGTTTTGAATCATGGGAATTCCACCCGGCATGAACGCTATCGCCGCGTGATAGTAGATCAACAGCCAGAAAGCGATGACCCGCAACCAATCCAGGTCTGCGCGCCTCTGTTTGATGGCGAGATCGCCTGTATTGTTGACCTCACGGATCGGGTAACCCATCGTTGTTCTCCCATGGAACATCAATGGTCATTACACGCTTAGGGCACTTCCGATTCTTCTGAAATCGTTACAGACTTTGACGAATTTCAATATCCGATAGCTTTTCTAAGAATCCGCCAGCCTGCTCTTTCGGTAGTCTGTCGGCGTTTTCTGGTAATGAGCCCGAAAGGCGGTATTGAATGAAGAGATCGATCGAAAGCCGACGTCCAGCGCTATGGTCAGCACGGGGATTCGAGGCTCATCGACGAGCCGCCGCGCCGCTTCCTCGACACGATAGCGATTGACGAACTGATTGAAGTTCCGGTAACCGAGGTTCCGGTTAATCGTACGGCGCAGCAGATACTCCGGCACCTTCAGGGTTGCCGCCAGGTCGGCGATACGCAGATCATGGTTGGTATAGGCGAGATCTTCGCTCATCAATTTATTGAGTGCGTGAATCAGCGAGGTATCTTCCGACGACGCCGGCGCCAAAGGAGCTGAATCCCGCAGAACAAACGAGGGATTGACCCGCAGGAAAGCCAGATTGAGCATCAGCGTTGCTATGAAAATTGCCGCCATTCCGAGTAATTCAGTCAATTCCGGAACCTTCCATCCCGTAACCAGCTCGGTTGCTACGACGGCGGCGACGATGACACCGATACTCGCGGCAAACACGCGCGAACCACCGACACGCGGATTTTCAGTCCGCTGCTCTACCAACTGAGCTACCTGGCCTTTCAGGGGTCGCGCGCTGCGGCGCGCTCCAGAAGTTCGGGGACAGTCCCTTTGGGACAGTCCCCATCTTCGCCGCTCCTACAGGTCACCCCGCAGGGTGCGAGCGAGCGGGGTATTAGACCGGCGCCCGCACCCTCAGTCAAGGGCAATGGCTCGTGTTGGTGGTTGGTTCTCTTTTCGCCTACATATCGAAGGCTTCTGCTACCTCTACGGAGCCGCCGACCGTGAGGATCGGGCAGCCTTTTGCCTTGGCGAGCGCGTCGTCCAGGTCCGCGGCTTCGATCAGGCTGTAACCGCTTGCCGGGTTCGCGCCACCGTCGTTCTTCACCGAGCCGTCGGCCAGCACAGTGCTCGAATCGCCCACGGGGTTGCCGCCGTCAATGACGCCGGCTCCCATGCCGCCAAGCCACTGTCCCCAGGCGTCCATCGACTCCTTCAGCTCTTCGTCGCTCTCGGCCTCGCCGCCGCCGTGATACACAAATAAGTACTTCGCCATGGTGTTTCTCCTGTTTTGTTTTGTTGGTTTTGCCTACGAAATAGAGATTATCTCTACTCGTCTTTGTTTACATTGGTGATATTGGCCGTAATTGGCCTGTTGGATTGTGTAAACTGCACATTCTTATGATTCCAGGCTCCCGAGAACCCCGGCTCGCCGCCACGCTGGACGCCCTGCGTGGTCTGGGCGTCGTGCCAGGCATCGCTGCCGTCCTGGATGAGACGGCCGACGCCGTCGAGTCCCGTCTCCAGGACGCCATCCCCGAGGAAATCCCGGCGTTCTCGGCATCCGGCAACCCGCACGTGCTGCCGGAACAGGCTCGGCATGCGACCGAGATGATGCAGGAGATGCGCCGCTTGCTGGGCGGCGGTCGGCCGGGCGACTTCGAGTTCGTTCGCGAACATGCCCGCCGCCGGGCCTCACAGAAGTTTCCGCTGGAAGCCAGCCTGCATGCCTATCGCTGCAGCCACAAAATCCTGTCGCCGTGGGCGCGTGATGCTGCGCTGGCCGCCGCACCGTCGGATGCGCAGGTTCGCCGGGTCGTTGCTGCCGTTGCCGACTTCGCCTTCGAGTACACGGATGCCGTCAGCACCATTGCGACGTCGGAGTATGTTGCTCAGACACGCCGCCTCGCCGAAGAGGAAGGCGACCGCCGTTCGGAGCTGCTGAATTTGTTGTTGAGCGGCTTCGATGAGGCCGATGGCCGCGTCGCCCGCCTGCTGCGAAAAAGCGGCTACCTGCAGCAGCGACAAGCGTATTGCGTCGTCGTCGCACAGCCGGTCGATGCATCGGAGATGCAAAACCCGGCGCGCGCTCAACGCCTGGCGGATGCGCTGAAAGAGAGTGTTCGGGAAAGCGGCGTACGCTCTATTGTCGGCATTCGCGAAAACCTCGTGGTGGCGATCTTCTCGGCGATGCGGCGGCAGTCCGGATGGACGGCGCCGCAATCGGCACTGGCCGGCAGGCTGCAGCCGCAGCTGCTTACCGTGGGGATCTCTGCACTGATTGGCGTCAGTGCCGACGTGCCCTCGACCTCGCACATTCCCGGTGCGCTGGAACAGGCAACGCTGGCGCTGGAGTTTGCCAACGTCGCCGATCGCGTTGTGCAGTACGCCAGCATACCGCTGCAACGCATGATGCTGCGGCTGGCGCGTGACGAGATGCAGGCGGCGCTGCCGGGCTGGGCGGATGCTTTATATGCCGCTGATAAGAAGATGCGCGGTGCGCTGGACGCGACGTTGCATGCATATGCCGATGCGGACATGAACGTGCTGAAGGCGGCCAAGCTGCTCGATGTGCATCCGAACACGATTTATTCGCGGATGAACAAGGTGCAGGACGTAACGGGGAAGAATGCACTGGCGTTTCATGATTTGGGTGAGTTGTTGTTGGCGCTGGGGTGTCGGGGGGATTGAGTTGGGTTGTAGGAGCGCCCCCCAGGGCGCGAAGCGAAGCGGCAGCCGGCAGGCTGCTTGGGGATCGCCCGCTGGGGCGGGCTCCTACAGGGGGGGTTGGGGACAGTCCCTTCGGGACAGTCCCCGTTTTGTCCTGGTCATAGGGGGAGTTGGGGACTGTCCCGAAGGGACTGTCCCCGGTCCGTCACGGTCGCGGCCATTGGCCGCTCCTACAGGTGGGATCAGGTTTCGACCATCTTTCGTACTCGGCGCTGTAGCCATGGGCGGATTTTCAGGAAGCCCCGGTACAGTCGCTCCAGTACCCATAGCACCGGCCTGAAGCGGGCCAACAGTCCGAGAGGTCTTAAGACCGGGATGGCTCGCCACATGGCGGCGAAAGCCGCGGCGCCGGAGACGATCGGCTCGCCCTGTTCCTGGGCGTGGAAGCGTTTCATCAGCTCGTCGGTGCTGATGGGGCAGCCGGCACCGCCCTGAATGCTGACGAAGTCGACGGCCTCGCGGCGGTCGAGGCGGCGCATGAGGTTAATTTCGCGGATGCACATCGGGCAATCGCTGTCGTACCAAACGGTGACCTGGGGGTTGGGTTGTTGTGTGGTTGTATTCATTCGGTTTCGTCTTTGGCTTGCGACAGTCCCGTTGGGACAGTCCCTTTCGTCTTACGGTCGCGGCGATTGGCCGCTTCTACAATGTGCGATTTTGCGCTGGTTGGGGGACAGTCCCGAAGGGACAGTCCCCTTTTGTCTTGGTCATGGTCGCGGCCATTGGCCGCTCCTACAAATACTGGGGACTGTCCCGAAGGGACTGTCCCCTCTCCATCAATCGTAACTCAGCTCTCGTGTTTTGCCCCAGAATACTCTGTAGGCGAATACCGTGTAGGCAAGAATTGCCGGCAACGTTATTACCACACCCCAGAGGATGAACAGCAGCGAGTTGGTGGCGCTCGCCGCCTCCCAGATGGTCATCTCGTCCATGATCAGGTAGGGGAACAGGCTGTACGCCAAACCCGCGAACGCCAGCATGAAGATCGACACGGCGAATGCAAATGGTTGCCACTCGCGGTGATCGATGTCCTTCGCAAGTTTTCGCAAACGAAAATGGCAGGCAAGTATCAACGCGATGGATATCGCCGGTATCTGCGACAGCAGCAGGAACTGCGGGAATGCAAACCACTTGTCGAACACGCGCGTGCTGATTAACGGCGTTGCGATCGACACCGCCGCGATGCCGGCGGCGGTTAACCACAGCGCACCTTGCGCCCAGCGCACCGCTTTTTTCTGCAGCTCGCCTTCGCTCTTCATGATCAGCCAGGTGGCGCCAAGCAGGCCGTAACCCGCCACCACGCAGATGCTGATGAGCGCGGAGAACGCGAACGCGCCGACACTGTTCTCGAAGCCCGTGATGTAGTGGCCGAGCATGAAGCCCTGCGACAACGCTGCGAGTAACGAGCCGCCGAAGAACGCGGCGTTCCACAGCGGCTTGTGTGGCTCGCGCGCTTTCACACGAAAGTCGAACGCGACGCCGCGCAAGGTAAGCCCAACCAGCATCGCCGCAACCTCGAGATACAGCGACGACAGGATAGGGCCGTGCGCCATCGGGAACGCGATCAGCAGGATGCCGATACCCAGCACCAGCCAGGTTTCGTTCGCGTCCCAGAACGGACCGATCGAGGCGATCATCATGTCCTTTTCCTGGTCGTTGGCGCTGGTAAGAAGCACGCCTACGCCAAGGTCATAACCGTCGAGGACGACGTAGATGAGCATCGCCAGCGCCATGAGGCCGGCGAAGATGACGGGCAGCCAGAATTCCATCGCTTAGGCTCCTGCCGGCTGCGGTCGCAGCGGATTGTCGAGGCGCTCGCGCTCACGCGGGATATAGCCAGCCGCTGCTTGCGACGCCAGGTAGAACAGGACCGTGACGTACGCGACCAGCAGCCCGAGGTACAGCAACAGGTAGACCGTCAAGGACGCCGCAATCGCGCCGGCGCCGACAGGACCAACGGCGTCTGCGGTGCGAAGCACACCCTGCACCAGCCACGGCTGACGACCGATCTCGCTGACGTACCAGCCGGCGACGGTTGCCACCCAGCCCGAGAACGTCATGCCGACCAGAACGCGCGCCAGCCATCGCGGCGCATCCCTGCCCTTGCGCATGACCCAGGCGCCCGCCCACGAGACAGCGAGCATCAACAGACCAACGCCGATCATGATGCGAAAGCCGAAAAATACCGGCGCAACTTTGGGGTGCTCGCCCTTAAAACTGTTGAGTCCCTGCACCAGGCCGTTGAGCTCATGGGTCAGGAAAAGGCTCGCGCCATTGGGTATGGCGATCTCGAAACGATTCTCGCGTTTCTCTTCGTCGGGCCACGCAAACAGCAGCAGCGGTGCGCCTTCCGTGTCTTCCCACAGCCCTTCCATCGCGGCAACTTTTGCCGGCTGGTGTTCGAACGTGTTCAGGCCGTGCAGGTCGCCGGCAACGATCTGTATCGGAATCAGTATCGCGGCGAGCCAGACGCCGACGCGCAGCGCCTTACGATTTCCTTTCGTCGTGTCACCGCGAAGCTGACGATAGGCAGACAGGCCCGCAACAACGAACGCCGCCGTGAGTCCCGCAGCAAGCATCATGTGCACCAGTCGATACGGCATCGACGGATTGAAGATGACCTCCATCCAGCTGGTGACGTACGCCTGTCCGTCGCGCATCTCGAAGCCGGTCGGTGTTTGCATCCAGGAGTTGAGTACAAGGATCCAGAACGCCGACATCGAGGTGCCGATGGCGACCATCCAGGTGGCGAGCGTGTGCACACGGTTACTGACGCGCTTGCGGCCGAACAGCATGATGCCGAGGAAGGTCGCCTCGAGGAAGAAAGCCGTCAGCACTTCGTAACCGAGCAGCGGCCCGGCAACGTTGCCAACCGTTTCCATGAAGCCCGGCCAGTTGGTGCCGAACTGGAAGCTCATCGTGATGCCGCTGACAACGCCCAGGGCGAACGTCAGCGCGAACACTTTGACGAAGAAGCGATAGGCGTCGCGCCAGTAGCTCTCGCCCGTGCGGTTTTCTTGCGCCTTGAAATACACCAGCAGCCAGGCCAGCCCGATAGTGATGGCCGGGAACAGGATGTGAAACGTTATGTTGGCGGCAAACTGGACTCTTGCCAGAGTCAGGGCTTCCATGTCGATGATCCTTTAGGTACTGGTGGCTTCGGTAGGGTGTTTCTTGCTGCGGCGAGGATCGAGCAGCTGCTTGATCTTGCGGCCGAGCTTCAAGAGGCGCATGAGCGTCTTCGGCGGCAGGCCGTTCATCTCATCCACCCAGTTGTTGAGCAGCTCGATCAGGTCGTGCATCTCCTGCATGCGCGCCTGCGCGTAGCGATCGTTCTCCGAGGTGGGATCCGCCAGCAACGTGTCACGCAACATCGACAGCGTCGGGTCGATCTCGCGCCGGCGTCGTTCCTCGGCGAGCACGCGAAACACCTCCCAGACGTCTTTCGGCGTGGTCCAGTACTCGCGGCGATCGCCGGGCACGCTGGCCGGCTGCACCAGCCGCCAGGCCTTCAGCTCCTTTAAGCCCATGCTGACGTTGGAGCGCGAAATATTGAGCGTTTCGGCAATTTCGTCGGCGTTCATGGGCTCGGGCACCACGTAAAGCAGGCCGCACATCTGCCCGAGCGTGCGGTTCAGGCCCCAGCGGGAGCCCATTTCGCCAATATGCATGACGAAGCGCTGTACGTAAGGTGACATCATTCAGACTTTTCAAGAATTCCTGAAATTTAGACAGAGTCTAAAAGCTTGGTTCCCAGAATTGAAGCTGCGGGTTGGCTTTTTTTGTAATTTTGGGGGTTATTTTGGGTCTGGCGGATGGTCGCGGCCACTGGCCGCTCCTACAGGACGCTATTGCAGACAACGGCGGCCCGATCCTCACACCGTAGGAGCGCCGCCTTCGGCGCGAAGCACCGCGGCAGCCGTCAGGCTGCCTGGACATCGCCCGCTGGGGCGGGCTCCTACAGGGCGCTTTTGCAAACAACGGCGGCCCGATCATCACACCGTAGGAGCGCCGCCTTCGGCGCGAAGCACCGCGGCAGCCGTCAGGCTGCCTGGACATCGCCCGCTGGGGCGGGCTCCTACAGCCCGCTTTCCGGACAACGGCGGCCCGATCAATACACCGTAGGAGCGCCGCCTTCGGCGCGAAGCACCGCGGCAGCCGTCAGGTCTGCTTAGGGCCTCGAGGAACATCGCCCGCTGGGGGCGGGCTCCGACAGCCCGCTTTCCGGTCAACGGCGGCCCGATCAATACACCGTAGGAGCGCCGCCTTCGGCGCGAAGCACCGCGGCAGCCGTCAGGCTGCCTGGACATCGCCCGCTGGGGCGGGCTCCGACAGGGCGCTTTGCAAACAACGGCGGCCCGATCATCACACCGTAGGAGCGCCGCCTTCGGCGCGAAGCACCGCGGCAGCCGTCAGGCTGCCTGGACATCGCCCGCTGTGGCGGGCTCCTGCAGCCCCGCCGATCGCCGCGGCAAAGCCTCGTGGCGATGCTATGCTTGGTATGACGCGTCCAGTAAAGGCATGTAAGTGAGCGCAGACCTGTTACAGGGCTTTTATCTCGGCGATTTCCTCGTTGAGCCGCTGAAGGGCCAGGTCACCGGTCGTTCAGGGGCAGAGCGCATCCCCCCGAAGGCCGTTGAAGTCCTGCTTTGCCTGGCACGCCAGCCTGGCGAGCTCGTCACACGAGATGCCTTGCTCGAAACTGTCTGGGGTGAGGGCCACGGCAGCTCCGAAGCCCTGAGCCATGCCGTTAGCGAGATTCGTCACGCGCTCGGGGACCACGCCGACAGCCCGGTGTTCATCCAGACGCTGCCGCGACGCGGTTATCGGCTTGCCGTTGAACCCGAACTCACCAGCCAGCACAGCGGCAGCATCGTTATCGGCACCAAAGACGGTGCGCATGCGGGTGACATCGGCCTGTTCGAAAACCTGAACCGTCGTGGTGTATTGGAAACGGCGATCGCCTACCTGGTTGTCGGCTGGCTCATCATACAAATTGCCGACGTCGTTTTCGCACAGCTGCACCTGCCCGAATGGGTTGGGACGTTTGTGACGGTTCTTGTCATTGCCGGTTTTCCGATCGCAGTCGTGCTGTCCTGGTTTCTCGAGTTTCGTGACGGCAACGCTGTGCTGGATCAGCTTTCTGCAGCTGCCTCGCGCAAGCGCCGCTTCAGCCGAACCTACCTGTCTGTTGTCGGTGCACTGGGCATCGCCGCGCTGGGCGTTTATGCCTACGACCAGACCATCGGATTGCCTGGCGAGGCGCCGCAGGACCTCGTTGTAGCCGCGATCGAGCCGCCGCCTGTTTTCGAGAACTCGTTCGCGGTACTGCCCTTCGTGAACCTGGATGGCAGCAAGAAGACCCAGATCTTTGCCGACGGGCTCGTCGATGACGTCATCACGCAACTCTCGCGAGTGCCCGATCTGCGCGTTGCTTCACGCGGAGACTCCTTTTCATTGGCGCCAAACAGCGCGTCGAAGACCGTGCGTGATCGACTGCGCGTAGAGATGTATCTCGAAGGCAGCGTAGAAATGGCGGGCGACCGTTTGCGCGTCATCGTGCAGATGATCGACTCGGAAACAGGTTTTCATATTGTCTCGCGCAGGTTCGATCGTTCGCCGGATGCCTTTTTCAACGTGCGCGACGAGATCACCAACCTTACGGTTGCGAATGTGCGCGTCGCGCTGCCACCCGATCTGCGCGCGTCGTCACTCAAAGTGATGCCGGACCCGTCGCTGGATGCCTACGTGTTGTACAGGCAGGGCGTAGAAGCGGCTCGCCAGCCGACATCGATGGATACGATTGCTTCAGCGCTAGGCTGGTTTGACGGGGCGCTAGCCGTTGATCCGGAGTACGCCGCCGCACTGGCCGGGAAGTGTGGCGTCTATGTATCGGCCTATGGGGAAATGGATGATGCATCTTTTATCGACAAAGCAGAGGCATCATGCGCGACGGCACTGTCACTGAATCCGAACCTCGCCGAAGTGCACGTTGCACTTGGCGATTTGCACAGGCATACCGGGGACTTCGATGAGGCCGAAATCTCGTACAACCGCGCGCTCGAGATCGATCCGTCCAGCTCGGCTTCGTTGACAGGACTCGGCATCGTGTACGAGCGGCAGAATCGACTCGCAGAGGCCGAGGCAAGTCTTAAGAAGGCAGTGGACATTCACCCGGGTGACTTCAGAACCTACAATCGACTCGGTGTTTTCTATTTCCGAATCGGCCGTTTCGCCGAGTCCGTCGAACAGCATGAGTACGCCGTCGCGATAGAGCCTAACGACATGAACGGCTTTGCGAACCTGGGCGGGGCGCACATGATGGCGGGCAATTTCACCTCTGCGGCAGTCGCGCACCAGAAGGCGCTGGATATCGAGCCAACGGCAACCGCCTACGGCAACCTGGGACTGATGCACTACTACAACGGTGACTTCGATGCGGCCATCGCAAGTCATAGCAGTGCGGTCGAGCTTGAACCCAATGATCATTTAACGCGCACGAATCTCGGTGACGCACTCTGGAATGCCGGGCGAACAGAAGAGGCGCAGCGGGAATTCTTGAAGGCCGAGACGATGGCCGAGAAAGCGCTCAAGGTGAACCCGAACGATCCGTGGGCGATGATGGACCTCGCCTGGATTCGTGCCATGCTGGATAAACACGAGGCCGCCCGCGAACTGATGGACAAAGCGCTGGCCCTGGCGCCGGAAGATCCCTATGCCTATTACTACGACGGTATTGTTGCGCTGCGCGCCGGCGACAAGGAGTCCGCTTTGGATGCACTCGAGATCGCTGCGGACAAGGGATACCCACGCCTGATGATGCGTACCGAACCGCACCTGAAGGCGCTCAAGAACGACACGCGCTTCGCGGCGATCGTGAATTCGGGATAGCGCGCGAGGGGAGAGGCTCGCGAACACAGATTTTGGTGCTGCCCAGGCAGTGCCACCTGCAAGAAGGAGAAGAACTATGAAAAAAATGATCCTTTTAGCAACAAGCTGGTTGCTGCTTTCGGCGTGTGTAACACTGCCAAGTGGCAATGCTGCTCTTGTGAACTGCGACCGTCAGAGTTGGCGCCCCTGTGGGTTCGGGACCCCGCAGAATCCGGAGGTAAACATAAATACAGAGTCCCGCAAGCTCAAAGCCCGGCCGTACTGCATTAATGTGAAAAAGGGAGGCCAGATCGTGTTCAAGCTGACGCCCGAGGGCCATGCAGCTCTGGGTACAGTAGAGCTCATCGGGAAAAATTCCGATAGCAGCTGGATTGATGCGAAGAACGACGTGGACCAGGACAAAATATTTGTCGACGTCCCGCCCGACCTCGATACGACGAAGCGATACCTTTACGGTATCCGGTTTGGCAGCAAGTGCACCGACCCTCGGGTGAACGTAAAGAACTAGAGGAGTTGTGTGAAAACGAGGCTGCACTGACGAACATGCTGGTGCTGCCCGGGTAGTGCCTCCTTCAAGAAGGAAATCAACGATGAACAAGAATGCTCTCTTCCTGATACTGCTGAATTGGCTCTTGTTGGGGTGCGCCGCTCCGATGGCATCAGATCCACCCGGTCCGCCAGGTCCGCCAGGACCTCCAGGGCCGCCACCCGACCCACCTGGAGCCGTAACCTGCACGGCCTACGAAATGAAAGTGTGCAAAGGCGACAAGACAGATCCGCACGTGACGATCAACCTGGATGAAAAGACGGTTGACCCCGAATGTATCAAGGCAAAAAAGGGCCGGGTCATTATCTTCAAGCTCGAGTCTAATTCGCCAATCCAGAAAGGTTCTGTAGAGATAATCGCAAGAAGATTCCCTCCGATGACTGGTGGCTCTCCGGCAGCAACTCGCCGAACAAGAAGCGAATTCTGGTTCTCGCGCCAAAGAAGAAGGAAGACAACAGCTATTTGTCGACGGGTATACGTCATTACAAAGTGAAGACGGACACGTGGTGCATCGACCCGCGTGTCAATGTAAAGAATTAGGGCGTGGGTCGCGGCCATTGGCCGCTCCTACAGGACGCTTTCCGGACAACGGCGGCCCGATCATCACACCGTAGGAGCGCCGCCTTCGGCGCGAAGCGTAGCGGCAGCCGTCAGGCTGCCTGGACATCGCCCGCTGGGGCGGGCTCCTACAGGACGCTGTCCGGACAACGGCGGCCCGATCCTCACACCGTAGGAGCGCCGCCTTCGGCGCGAAGCGTAGCGGCAGCCGTCAGGCTGCCTGGACATCGCCCGCTGGGGCGGGCGCCGACAGGACGCTGTCCGGACAACGGCGGCCCGATCCTCACACCGTAGGAGCGCCGCCTTCGGCGCGAAGCGTAGCGGCAGCCGCCAGGCTGCTTATTGATCGGGCCTCGAGGAATATCGCCCGCTGGGGCGGGCTCCTACAGGGGACGATTCGGTCCGTGGCACGGGTCGCGGCCATTGGCCGCTCCTACGGCGCTGCGGGGGATACGGGACTGTCCCGTAGGGACTGTCCCGGTCGTGTCACGAGGTTATCGCCATAAAAAAGGCCGGGCGATCGCCCGGCCTGTCTCTTGCCTGATTCCAAGGGGGAGAGAAAATCAGGCAGTCTTCAGGGCATCCTCGGCGGAGAGATATTTGTAACCGAGGTCACGAGCAACCGCTTCGTGATTGACATGCCCGTCGTGAACGTTAAGACCGTTTGCCAGGTGCGGGTCACGCGTCAGCGCTTCCCGCCAACCGAGGTTTGCAAGCGTCTTGACGAACGGCAACGTTGCATTCGTTAACGCGAACGTGCTGGTGCGCGGTACGGCGCCCGGCATGTTCGTGACACAGTAGTGCACGACATCGTCGACAACGTAGGTCGGGTCGGCGTGCGTCGTCGGGCGGCTCGTCTCGAAGCAACCACCCTGGTCGATGGAGATGTCGACCATGACCGCGCCCGCGTTCATGTCCCTGACGTTCTGTGCGCTGACCAGCTTCGGTGCTGCCGCACCTGCGACGAGCACGGCGCCGATGATCAGGTCGGACTCCGCACTGAGCTCATCGATAATGTGCTTGGTCGAGTAGACCGTGCGCACGCGACCGCCCCAGATGTCATCCAGCTGCCGTAAGCGCGGCAGCGAGCGATCGAGAATGGTAACGGCTGCGCCGAGACCAACGGCCATGTCAGCTGCATTGGCACCGGCAACGCCGCCACCCACAACCAGGACTTTCGCAGGTCGAACGCCGGGAACGCCGCCGAGCAAAATACCGCGGCCGCCGTTTGCCTTCTGCAGGGCGAACGCGCCGGCCTGTATCGAGATTCGGCCCGCGACTTCGGACATCGGCGTCAGCAATGGCAGTGAGCCATCCTTGGCCGTGACGGTTTCGTAAGCGATTGCGGTGGTGCCGGATTTGACCAGCGCCTCGGTCTGCGCCGGGTCGGCGGCAAGATGCAGGTAGGTGAACAACACCTGGTCTTTCCTGAGCATCTCGCATTCGTTGAGCTGCGGCTCCTTGACCTTGACGATCATTTCCGCGGCATCAAACACATCTTTTGCCTCGGCCAGCACGGTGGCACCGGCGGACTCGTAATCCGCGTCGGTGACACCGATACCGGCTCCGGCGTTCGTTTCGACGAAGACATCGTGGCCATCGCCGATCACCTCGTGGACGCCCGCAGGGGTCATTCCGACCCGAAACTCGAGCGTCTTAATCTCTTTTGGCACTCCGATTTTCATGGCTCTCTCCAGACCTGAAACCGCTGTGGAATAGGCATACGGTAGTGGATCCGGGTGGCATCCGCTTGCGATTTTGCAGACAAAAGCGGCCATTTGTGGCAGATTCTTCGACTAATTATTGATTTTGAGCAATTTACTGCGATGAAACTCGACAGATACGACACGTTGATCCTCGAGGCGCTGCAGAAGGACGGCCGCATCAGCAATGTGCAGCTCGCCGGCCTGGTCAGCCTCTCCGAGTCCGCCTGCCTGCGCCGCGTACGGGCGCTGGAGGAATCTGGCATCATTGAGCGCTACGCCGCGCTCGTCAGCCAGGGCAAGGTTGGCCTGTCCGGCAACGTGTTCGTGCATATCGGGCTGCACCGCGAGGAAGAAAGCGAGCTCGCGGCATTCGAAAATGCCGTGCGCAATATTCCCGAGGTCATGGAGTGTTTCCTGATGACCGGGGAATTCGACTACCTGTTGCGGGTCGTAGTCTCAGACATGGCGGATTTCGAGCGACTGCACAGGGACTCGCTCACCCGTTTGCCCGGCGTCGCTCGCGTCAACTCGAGCGTAGCCATCCGCACCGTACAGAAAAAAACCGAGTTACCGCTACGCTGAATCATGCTTTTCGTACATCCAAAACCGGCCGACGCGCTGTCCGAGCGCTTCACCAGCGTTCGCGGACTGACGCTGTCACTCATCGCGGACCTGCAGCCCGAAGACACCGTTGTGCAAACGATGCCCGATGTCAGCCCGACGAAATGGCATCTCGCACACGTCACCTGGTTTTTTGAGCGTTTCGTCCTCGAGCGCTTCGATCCGAATCACCAGCGCTTCAACGAGCAGTTTCATTACCTGTTCAATTCTTACTACTACACCGCCGGGCAGATGCATGCGCGGCCGAGGCGCGGACTGTTGTCGCGACCGACGCTCTCCGAGATCATCGATTACCGCTCGTATGTCGATGCGGCAATACTGGAGTTGCTCAGGACCCGCGGCGACGATCCCGAACTCCGGCAACTCACGACGCTTGGCCTGAACCATGAGCAGCAGCACCAGGAGCTGTTGCTGACCGACATCAAGCACGTCTTCTCCTGCAATCCGCTGAAACCGGCTGTACGGCCATCGCTGAAAGTGCCGCATGACGTCGCCGTGTCGAGCTACTCCTACACGCAGGGCGCCAGCGGCATTCACCAGGTTGGCAGCGCGGGTGACGGTTTCTTCTTCGACAACGAAACGCCGCGCCACGACGCATTGCTACACGAGCACCAGATCGGCAATCGCCTTGTCAGCAACGCGGAGTATCGTCAGTTCATCGACGACGGGGGTTACGCGACCTCGGAGCTCTGGTTGTCCGACGGCTGGGCCACGCTACAGGAGCAGGGCTGGAAGCGGCCGTTGTACTGGAATGAATCGCTGGAAACAGAATTTACACTCGGCGGCGAGCGGGCAATCGACGCAAATGCCCCCGTGTGCCACGTCAGTTACTACGAGGCGGACGCGTTCGCACGCTGGGCCGGCGCACGCCTGCCAACCGAGTTCGAGTGGGAACTTGCCGCCGCGACGGCAGAACCCGACGGTAACCTGCTGGATTCCGCTTACTGGCAGCCCGTGGCAGGCGATACGCGGCAGTTCTTTGGTGACGTCTGGGAATGGACGTCGTCATCCTACGCACCCTACCCCGGCTTCAAGCCGCTCGCGGGATCGCTGGGCGAGTACAACGGCAAGTTCATGTGCAACCAGATGACGGTTCGCGGGGGATCCTGCGTCACCTCCGCGGATCACATACGTGCAAGCTATCGCAGTTTCTTTTACCCGGACGCGCGCTGGCAGTTTCTTGGAATTCGATTGGCAAAGGATGGCAGCAGTTAATGACCCAGGAGATGCGCGAAATAGTGGCCGGACTGAGCCAGCCGCAAAAGACGATATCGCCGAAGTATTTTTACGATGAGCGAGGCTCCCGGCTGTTCGATCAGATTACGGAACTGCCGGAGTATTACCTGACCGATGCCGAGCTCGAGATCATGCGCACCAACGTTGACGACATGGCGGATCTTGTCGGCAAGACGGCAAGCCTGATCGAGTTTGGCAGCGGCTCCAGCCTGAAAACCCGCATCCTGTTGCAGAATCTCGACGAGCTCGCGGCTTACGTGCCGGTCGATATTTCCGAGCAGCACCTGTACGCCTCGGCACAGCAGCTGCGCGGCGAGTTTCCCGGCATCGATATCCGGCCGGTGGTTGCGGATTTCACCAAGACCTTTTCCTTGCCGACGCCAACGATAATGCCGGTCAGGAACGTGGTGTATTTCCCGGGTTCGACAATCGGTAACTTCGAGCACGACATGGCGATGGAGCTGCTGCGCGTCATGCGTGCCGAGGCCGGTGATAACGGCGCGCTGCTGATCGGTGTGGACCTGCAGAAGGATCCCGAGATCATCGATCGCGCGTACAACGACGAGGCCGGCGTGACGGCCGAGTTCAACCTCAACATGCTGCGTCACCTGAATAAGGAATTCGGTGCCAACTTTGACCTCGATTCGTTTGAGCACAGCGCGGTGTACGATGAGGACGAGGGTCGCGTGGTGATCGAACTGATCAGCCAGGCCGAGCAGACATTCGAGATCGCGGATCGCGAATTCGAACTCGCCGACGGCGAGTCGATCCTTACCGAGTATTCGCACAAGTACACGTTGCAGGGCTTCGCCGAGATGGCGGAAGCGGCGGGGTTCTCGGTAGCAAAGGTCTGGACGGACCCGGACGAGCTTTTCAGCGTGCAGTACTGCGTTAGCAGGTAGGAACGTTGCGTTGTAGGAGCGCCCCCCAGGGCGCGAAGCGAAGCGGCAGCCGTCAGGCTGCCTGGACATCGCCCGCTGGGGCGGGCTCCTACAGGACGCTAGTGGAGACAACGGCGGCCTGATCATCACACCGTAGGAGCGCCCCCCAGGGCGCGAAGCGAAGCAGCAGCCGTCAGGCTGCCTGGACATCGCCCGCTGGGGCGGGCTCCTACAGGACGCTAGTGCAGACAACGGCGGCCTGATCATCACACCGTAGGAGCGCCCCCAGGACGCGAAGCGAAGCGGCAGCCGTCAGGCTGCCTGGACATCGCCCGCTGGGGCGGGCTCCTACAGGACGCTGGTGCAGACAACGGCGGCCTGGGCAGTGATGGGGACATTCTACTTTTGCCCGTTGGGCAAAAGTAGAATGTCCCCATGCGTCAGGTCGACGGCGGTACGAATTCCTTGGGTGCCGCCGAGCCGCCTGTGAAGAAGAACTTCTCCATCTCGGTCTCGAGAAACTTGCGCGCATCCGGCTCGATGGGCGACAGGCGGTACTCGTTGATCAGCATGGTCTGGTGACTCAGCCACCGTTGCCACGCTTCCTTGGATACATTGTCATAGATGCGCTGCCCGAGCTCGCCCGGATACGGCGCGTAGTCGAGGCCCTCGGCCCCTTCTCCCAACATGACACAGTTAATTGTGCGCGACATCGCTACTCTTCTTGTGTTCTTCCATCATTAATTGATCCAGTAGTTTTCGTACCGGGGCGGCTATGCCACCAGGCGGCGGTTCGTCCAGCTGGTACCAGGTGGCACCGTCACTGTCCGCTACTTTACTCAAAGGTGAGTCAACTCGCACAAGTATCGGCTGGATGTCGAGGTCGTAGTGACTGAAGCTGTGACGCAGAATCTGCCACGGCTCCGCGACAGCCGCCGCTGCGCTGAGCTCATCCTCGCACCAGGCCTCGACGGTGCGATCGTCAAGCTCGGGCAGGCTCCACAGCCCTCCCCAGATACCGGCTTCCGGGCGGCGCTCGAGATAAACACGCGCTTCGGTGCGTGCGATAAGCATCGTCGTCGTTCGCAGCGGCTTTTCCTTCTTCGGCTTGCGCCCCGGATACAGGGTCACCGTGTCCGTCGCGTACGCCGTGCAGTCGCCCATGACCGGGCAGCGTGCGCAGGCTGGACTGCTGCGCGTGCAGAGCGTCGCGCCGAGATCCATGATCGCCTGTGTATACGCCGCCACACGATCGTCGGGCGTGTGCCTGTCCGCGAGCGCCCACAGCGCCTTCAGGACCGCGGTCTTGCCTGGCCAGCCCTCGATGGCTGCGTGCCGCGTCAGCACCCGCTTCACATTGCCATCGAGTATCGGATGCCGCTGGTCTCGCGACAGCGACAGGATCGCCCCGGCCGTGGAGCGCCCGATGCCGGGCAGCGCGGTGACCGCATCAATATCGTCGGGAAACACGCCGCCGTGTTCGGACACGATCATCCTTGCGGCGCGGTGCAGGTTTCTGGCGCGCGCGTAATAGCCCAGGCCGGACCAGTGATGCAGCACGTCATCCTGATCCGCGCTGGCAAGCGCGTCGATCGATGCGAAGCGCTGCATGAAACGCTCGAAGTACGGAATGACGGTCTGCACCTGGGTCTGCTGCAGCATGATCTCGGAGATCCAGATCGGGTACGGGTCCCTGCGTTGCTGCCACGGCAGATCCTTGCGCCCGTGTTCGTCGAACCACGTCAGCAGACGGTCGGAAAAACTAGTCAATGATCAGGTCCGGATCGGCGCCAATGCCTCGCGCAATCTGTTCGATCCTGTCGATCGCATCGCCACCGTTGTTGCGAAACTTGCGCTTGATCAGGTAAGGGCCGATGCCGGGCGGTATCCAGAAATCCGGTTCCATCAGCAGCTTGTAGGAAACCACGGTGCCGCCGTTTTCCTCGACGAAGGTCCAGGATTCCCGGCTTAACTTGAAATCGCTGCTCGCGGGATCGGCGATGGCACGCAGCTCCTCGTTGACCTTCAGTTCAACGTAGCCCTGCCGCACGAACGACTTGCAAAAGAACAACAGGCACCCCTCGTTGCGCACGAAGTAGCCCGGCCTGCCTTGCTCGTCAGCGGCAAGATCGCGCGACTCCGCAATAGCGCTGGAGAATTGTGTCGAAAGATCCCATTGGCGGAAGACTTCGAACACCTGCTCGACGCTTGCGTCGAACCACACCTCTGACGCCACCGTGTAGCGCCCCTTGTCGTGGTCCACCTGGATGCTGCGCAGCTCCGCGGCACACGTTGTGCCCACAGAGAACGCGAACAGCAGGACAGCCGCTGCGGCCTGCCTCATTTGCCGAACAGATCCTTCAGCTTGTCTTTCAGCTGATCCTCGATGTCTTCTTCCTCGGGCGCCTCTTCCGGCGCACCCTCGGCAGGCGCACCTTCAGCAGGCGTCTCGCCGTCAACATTGGCCGGCGGTGCTTCTTTCTTGTCACCGCCGAGCAGGCGATCAATCAGACGATCCTTGATTTCTTTCTCGACGCGCTTCTTGACCAGTTTCTCGATATCAGGCTTTACGCGCGGCGAGGTCAGTGAACCGGTGATCTTCATCGGTATAACCGCCTCGGTGAAGTCGGCAAGTTCTGCTTCCGTGACACCCTGCAAGGCATCGGGTCGCTCGAGCACGCGCGCAACGAGGCTGTAGTCAATCGTCGCCGCGGCAAGATCAACTTCGCCACTGCCGTTCAGGCGCATGAATGGCAGCTCTGCCACCAGGTCGTTGTTGCGCATGACGCCGTCAGTAACGACGCCGGTGGCGCTAACCGAGCTGAACTTGGTGCGCGCCGGCACACTTGGCTGCGGCGCTTCGCCGCCCTTGAGCAGTGCGCGGGCACGCCGCAACTCGTACCAGATGTCGGTACCTTCGTAGGCACCGTCATTGAGCTCGAACGCCATGTTGCCGGCGAGGCTTTTCTGGACGGCCGCCATGTCATTGCCACGACCATTCAGTGTGAATGCACCGTTGAGCGTGCCGGTGATGTTGTCCTGCTTGAACATCGCCTGCGCAAGGTCGGCGAGATTCACATTCTCGACTTTCTCATCGACCGACAACACCGGTATCGCTCCGGAGGCATTGATACGTACGTCACCACTGTAGCTGCCGCCGAACAGGCTCGCCGACAGCGGATTCAAGCGCAGGCGCCCAGCGGCGACATTCAGGCCAAGCGTCGCATTCTCGAACAGCATGTCGCCAAGCGTTGCTTCCTTCATGCGCAGATCCCCGCGCGCGTTGAAGCCGCGAATCAGCTCGGCCGGAATCTCGACCGGCACCGACTCCCCGTCGCCGGCTTGCGCCGCCTCACCTGCCGGCTCCATGTAACGGGCGAGCTCGATGCGATCGCCACTCAGATTGAAGCTGTACGTGCCGTTGCTGCTGCGCGGCGCCGAAAACGCTCCGGTGAAGGTCGTATCGTCGAGCTTCACGGTCACGTCTGTGAAGTCTATGGCCTTGCCGGTAACCGCCATGCTGGCATCGAAGATGACACGGCTGAGCGCCGACGGGTCGGCGGTTTCCGGTACCTCGATATCGAGCAGCGACATCAGGCTCTTCGGCGAAAAGGCATCCACCTCGAGCTTTGCTTTGGGTAACACCGAGCCGGCGTATGAAAGCGGCTCGACGTCTGCCTTTAAATCGATACCAAGGATACTGAGCTCAAGGGGTTGCACGGTGGCGATTTGCTCTTTGGTCTTGAGCTCGATGCCGGGCGTCTCGAACCTGAGCCGCGTTGGTGAACTCGCGATACCTTCTACAACGCCGGCTACTGTCAAACCATCAACGATAACGAGACCTTCATCGAGGTCGAAGGACACGACCGTATCGAGCTCGATGTTGCCGCTTATTGCCGCCGGCTGCAGTTCGAACAGGAACGAGCCTTCGGCCGGTACCGGTCGGCCGTTGCCGGCAACGTTACCGAGCTGCATGCGCATCTCGCTCAGGCGATACGTATCGCCGGACTGCCTGTCGGTGTAACTGATCGTGGTATCGCTGACGTTCACGCCGGATATTTCAAAGGCAGGGGCGGCTTCACCCTGAACCTCGGGCTCCGCTGTGTCTTCCGCGCCGACGAGATCCTCCCAGTTGCTCCGTCCCCTGGCATCGATCTCGAGGTTCAGTACCAGCGATTCCAGTTCCGCTGTGTCGATCGCAATCTCCTGGCGCAGCAGCATGGGCAGCAAGCGGATGCTGAGCTTCGCGCGCTGGAACGTCGCGAATGGCGCATCGCCGAAGCCGGGCGCATTGCCGAGCGTCGTCGGGCCAACCTCGATCGCAAACCACGGGAACAGGGACAGCGACACATCGCCTTCGATCGAGAGCTCCCTGCCGGTGTTTTCCTTGACCGCTGACGCTACGTCGTCGCGAAAATCGTTCGCATCGAAAAACAGCAGGAAATACGCAGCTGCGATGACGAAAAAAGTGACCAGCGCGAGGGCCACGCCGGCGAAAATCCTGGTAACTCGGCTCATTGAAAGGCCCTTGATTAGCGAACAGCTAAGGGTATCAAACTGGGCTCGATTTCGTCGTATTCAAGCCCTCGTCCGGGGTGCGCGCGACGCAGCCCGGGCCCGCAGCCTGTGCCGGCCCGGGAAAAGCGCGCGGTTAGAGGCTGTCAGTCACGGCACAGGGTAACGCTGCCGTTCATCGTGGAAATGTCGATGCGACCATCGCCGTCGCCCTCTGTGAAGTCCAGGCTCCAGCCGGGCGCGTATTTGCTGGTGCGTTCAGGATCGGGACCGAAGCAGTTGCGAATTCTGCCATTGAACGTGCTGATATCGATCCTCGCCGAAACCTTACCGGCAAGCTCGATGTCGACGGCGCCGTTGACGGTTTCTGCCGACAACCTGCCGTCTTCCCGAAGCTGCGCGTCGAACACCAGCTGACCATTCACCGAACTCAGGTCCACGCGATCGAACGAGCCTTCATCGACAATAACGTCGCCCGTTACCGATTCGCCGCTGACGGTGCCCGCAACCCGGAACAGCGTCACGTCGCCCGATACCGTCGCAGCGCTCGTTTTCGTGTCCTGCTTGCTGCCGGACACCTCGATATCGCCGCTCACGGACTCGCCCGTGACGTCGCTGCCGGCCGCTTCAGTCGACACGTCGCCACTCACCGTATGCAGCCGCTGCTCGCCAAGGACATCCTTAACGTCGATGTCGGCACTGACGGTGCCCACGTCGATCGAACTGTTCTTCGGAACGATGATGTGCAGGTCGCTATCGATGCCGCTTCCCATCCGTTTTGGTACCTTGACCTTGATCGTTACCTTGTCGCCATCGCGCTCGAAGATAAGCTCCTCGACTTTCTTGCCCAGTGTTCCGGTCACCTCGACCTCGTTGCGCGACCAGCCGGCAACCGTGACCTCGCCGGCAATGTTCGAGATATCGACATGTCCATCAGGGGCTGCGTCGAGCGTCTTGTCGACTTCTTCGTCCGCCATGACTGGCAAAGCCAGCATCAAGCCTGCGATCAATGTGATTAGTTTGTTCATGGTGTTTCTCTCTTCAATGTCCAGTCGGCAAACAACCGCCTAGACGTCATTCCTCATCATCATGCTTCGCGCCAGGCCACCGGCACGCCGCAGAATTGAAAGTTCTTCGCGATAGGCCATCAGAAGCTTGGATTGCAGCAAGGCATTATCCGGCTCTTCGGCAAGTGCCTTGTTGATATCAAAAATTGCCTGGTGAACCAGTGCGAGATTGTTCTCGATCTCGGCGCGAGACTCGGGCGAAAGGCGCGCCAGTTCGTCGTCGAGCTGTGCAACGAGCTTGTCGCGCGCATCCTGAAAGTCGGGGCCGAGATTGTAGCGGCCGCCAAACGAGGTCTGTTCGAACAGCAGTTCAGGCGCAACTTGCGTGATGGGCTGCTGCTGGTCCTTGACCGCAACGTAGGTTATCGCTGAAGACGCTGCGACCAGCAGCACAACCGCCGCCGCCTGCGCAAACATCGGCGTCCAGCGCTGCCGTTGCGGCGCATTGATTGCCTCCTCGATCCCCGGCCAGAGGTCGCGCTGCGGCGCAATCTCGGTTGCCAGCCCGCTGGCGGCCATCATCAGTTTGTCATCCGTTGTCTTGTTCATGCCTCGTATCCCTGCTCCTGCAGCTGCTGGCTCAGCAAGCGGCGTGCGCGGTGCAGCTGCGCTTTGCTGGTGCCTGTTGCTATGCCGAGCATGTCACCTGTCTCGTCATGGCTGTATCCGTAGACCGCATGCAAAACAAAAACGTGCCGCGCACCTTGCGGCAGCTGGTTGACGGCGTCCGACAGGTCTCGCAGCTCGCCGGCATCATCGGCGACAAAAGTAGCGCCCGGCATTTCCGAAACCGCATGGATCCTGTCCCGCTCGCGTTTCGACTTGCGCATTCGTCCCAGCACGGTATTCACCGCAACACGGTGCAGCCAGGTCGCGAAAGCGCTGTCGCCACGAAATTTCGCCAGTTGCTTCCAGGCCTGGATAAAGGCTTCCTGTGTGCAATCTTCCGCTTCGCTGACATTTCCCGTCATCCTCAGACACAGTCCGTAAACTTTATCGACATGCAGTCGATAAAGGGACTCGAACGCCCGGCTGTCGGACCGCTGCGCGCGTCGTATCCACGCATCCTCATCAGCGACCTCGTCTGTAGGTGTTGCTGCCATCGGACGACTATAGTCGCTGCGGTTTGCGGTCAAAAGCGCTGCCAAGTGCTTTTTCTCCCTTTATCTTGACCTTTGGATGCCGGCAACCACGATATGGTTTGAAATTCTTGACTTGGAATTGCCAAAAAACTTCGTCAAGCGACTGTCTTTGCTGGCTATTCTGGTATTATCCGTTTGGCCCTACACGACTGATGCCGATACCCGGCTCAACCGCAGAACGAAAACAAAATATGGCACCCATTGTTGCTTGTCCGTTTTCAGCAGTTATTGATGAAGTTACGGACAAGTTGCCACCAGCGGATTTGCGGCGCTGATGTCCGGGCACTCGATTCTCTACCTCGGCCGCGGTGAATTCGCCGCAGACTATCTCGGCGAACTGCAGACGTTGCCGTGCTGCACGATGCTAACGAGGAGCGCGACCTTAAAGCTGCCGGAAGATGCCGCTTTTGTCGTTGACCTCGTGGTGCTGGAGATCGGGCCGACAATCGCCCAGTCGGGGCAGTCACTTGCCAGCGTGATCCAGTCCCTGAAACCGTACCCGGTCGTCGCCCTGACGCAGAAAGAACACGAGCATCGCGGCATTGCCGCCGTCGCGGCCGGCGCCGAGGCGTATATCTGTATCGACGACATCACGGTCGAGGAGCAGGACAGCGTTTTCGAGCACGCCGTGCAACGCAGCCAGCTGAAGCGCAGGCTGTCCGATACGGATATGACGGTGCTGTCGATTCTGAAGGACATCAATGATGGCGTTATCGTCGTTGATAAGGATGGCCATGTTCTCGATATCAATCCCGCGGCGCGCAGCATACTCGGCCTGTCACCGCGCACGCGGCCGGACGCCGCGTGGGGACAGACGTTTTGCTGCATCGACGAGCACGGCAACAACTACAAGAACTCATCGCTGCTGCCGCTGGTACGTGCGCGCAGCGGTGAGAAATTCACCAACCAGGTCGCCATCTATCGCGTGACCGAGCAGCCGGATATCGTCCTGAGCCTGAACGGTCAGGGCCTGTTCGACGGCAACCGCGAACTGATTGGCGGCGTCATCACGTTTCGCGATGTGACCGAGCAGACGCGCAAGACCACCGAGCTCGAGAAGCGCGCTCAATTCGACGAACTAACGGGGCTCGCCAACCGCAGCCTGTTCATGGAGCAGCTGACGCGTGCGATCGGGCGAAGCCAGCGCAAGACGGCGCCGCTGGCCGTGCTGTTCATCGACCTGGATCGCTTCAAGTCCGTCAACGACACGCTCGGCCACGACATGGGCGATGCACTGCTGTGCCAGGTTGCCGAACGACTGCAAAAGAACGTGCGCGTCGGTGACTTCTGCGGCCGCTGGGGCGGCGACGAATTCCTCGTTTGCCTGGAAGACTTCGGTGAAGTGAGCAATGCCGCTGCCGCTGCACAGAAGCTGATGCTGGTGCTGTCCGAGAAGTACGAGATCGGTGATAGCGAAGTTTATGCAACACCGAGCATCGGTATCGCGATGTTCCCCGATGCCGGTGAGAACGCCGCGCGGCTCGTCAAGGCGGCGGATCTCGCTATGTACGAAGCGAAAAAGCGCGGTGGCGATCGCTTCCAGTATTACTCCAGTGCGCTGAACACCAAGCTGGCGCAACGCGAGGAGCTCGAGGTGGGCCTGCGACATGCGCTCGTTCGCGACGAATTCGTGCTGCATTATCAGCCGCGCATCGATGTATCCAGTGGCCGACTGATCGGGCTCGAAGCGCTGCTGCGATGGCAGCATCCGCGTTTCGGGCTGCTTGGGCCGAAGCGCTTCCTGCCGCTCCTCGAGAGCAGTGGCCTGATTCACTCGGCCGGCGAATGGGCTATCGCATCAGCCTTCCGGCAGCTGGCCGGATGGCAACGACATTTCGAATTGCCGGACCTGTCGATCGCGATAAACCTCTCGTCGCAGCAGCTGATGCACGACCGCATCGTGCAGGCCGTCAAGAAAGCGCTGTCCGATACCATGCTGGACCCCGGCTGTATCGAGTTCGAAATCAGCGACGGCGACATCGTCCACAAGCGCAGTGGCGAGCTGCAAACCCTGCGCGCATTGCGCAAGCTGGGCGTAAGAATTTCGCTGGACCATTTCGGTACGCGCGACGTTTCCTTCGAGGCGCTGGACAAGGGCTTTGTCGACAGCTTCGTGCTCGACCAGACGCTGATTTCAGATGTCGCCGAGAACGGCAGTCACCAGCGCATCGTGCGTGCGGCGATCGCGATGGCACAGGGCCTCGATATCGAGGTTGCAGCCGAGGGTGTCGAAACCATGACGCAACTCGAATTCCTGAAGAGCTGCAATTGCGATCTCGCACAGGGCTTCCTGATCAGCAAACCCATGCAGCCCGAAAAAGTATCGGCCGTTCTGCGCAGTGAGATCGCGGGCACGAGCCTCCTTGCCCGCGGCATGCCGTAAGGGTCTGTTCGCGGCCATTGGCCGCTCCTACAAGGTAATTGCCAGCCGGATCGCGCGGGCTCCATGCCCTGGCACCATCGCGGCAGCCGCCAGGCTGCTACAGGGTCGCCCGCCGGGGCGGGCTCCTACAGATCACCCCACACGAGCGAGCGACGCCCGAACCAACACGCCGTAGGAGCGGCCAATGGCCGCGAAGCGCAGCGGCAGCCGACAGGCTGCTTCAACGCCACCCGCTGAGGCAGGCCCCAAAAGACAACCCCACACCACCGCGCCGCGCCCGAACCAACACGCCGTAGGAGCGCCCCCCAGGGCGCGAAGCGCAGCGGCAGCCGCCAGGCTGCTACAACGCCACCCGCCGAGGCAGGCCCCAAAAGACAACCCCACACCACCGCGCCGCGCCCGAACCAACACGCCGTAGGAGCGGCCAATGGCCGCGAAGCGCAGCGGCAGCCGACAGGCTGCTTCAACGCCGTCCGCTAAGGCAGGCCCCAAAAGACAACCCCACACCACCGCGCCGCGCCCGAACCAACACGCCGTAGGAGCGCCCCCCAGGGCGCGAAGCGCAGCGGCAGCCGCCAGGCTGCTACAACGCCGCCCGCCGAGGCAGGCCCCAAAAGACAACCCCACACCACCGCGCCGCGCCCGAACCAACACGCCGTAGGAGCGGCCAATGGCCGCGAAGCGCAGCGGCAGCCGACAGGCTGCTACAACGTCATCCGCTGAGACCGACTCCGACAGGACGTAGCCCCGCGGCAGCCGACAGGCTGCTTCTAAGGGCTCAAACGTCCGCCGGCGAGCTGCAATTCCAGCACGCAGCAAACTGCCCTTCGTTCTCCTCGCCGCAGCGCTTGCAGTGCCAGCTATCGCCCGGGCTCTCCGCTTCCACCGACGAGATAAGCTGGGTCGCACGATCGAAATCGAGATCATTCGCCACCCAGATTTCCGGCCATGTCTCCACGAACGGCATCTCGCCGAGAATCGAGCCAAGATGCTCGTTGCGTATCTCACTGGGTATCCCTTCGGACGCAAGCAGGTTCTTGTAGTGATTGATCGTAATCAACGATTCCGAAGACGTGAGCTTCTTCATTTTCCGATCAGCGACTTCAGGAAAGGCTCGGGATTCTCGCCACGCTCAAGCACTTCGACAAGCGCGGAGCCAACGATGGCGCCTGCGGCATGCTTGCCGACGGCGGCAACGTCCTGCGGCGAACGAATGCCGAATCCCGCACAGACCGGTAGCGATGACACTGACGTTACCTTGTCGAGGTACTCGGTCAGGTCGGCCGGCAGCGCCGTATCACCGCCGGTGATGCCTGTGATCGTTACGGCGTACACGAAACCGCGCGATGCCTCCGACAGCTTTTTCAGCCGCGGCTCGGGCGTCGCCGGTGTCACGAGCTGGATCAGGCCCAGACCACGCGCTTCGAGTGCGGCGCGAATCTCGTCGCTTTCCTCGAACGGCAGATCAGGCACGATAAATCCGCATACGCCAGCAGCGACTGCGCGCCTGGCAAGCTCGTCGTACCCGAACGCGAGCAGCGGATTCAGGTAGGACATCATGACCAGCGGTGCTTCGATTTCGCCCTGCACGGAGTCGAGCTGCTGGAAGATCCATTCCAGGCTGACGCCTTTTCGCAGCGCCTCGAAACTCGAGCGTTGAATGGTCATGCCGTCCGCCATTGGATCCGAGAACGGGATACCCAGCTCGACAACGTCACCAACCGAGGCGACCGACTTCAGCGTTGCCAGGAAACTGTCAGGCTCCGGGTAACCGGCCGTGATGAACGGTATCAGCCCGGGGCGGCCCGACTTGTTTGCGGCATCGATTGCAGCGCTTATGCGTTTATGCGGACGCATGGCTTCGCGTCCTCGCCGGGTATTTCGTCAATGTGGGCATATCCTTGTCGCCGCGACCCGAATTACCGATCAGTATACGGCTGCCGGGGTTTTGCTCCGCGTATTTGCGCGCGGCGGCAAAGGCATGGGACGTCTCCAGCGCCGTGAGGATACCCTCGCTGGCGCACAGCTCCTCCAGTGCCTCGAGCGCTTCGTCATCGGTTGCGGAAATGTATTTGACGCGACCGGTTGCCTGCAGCAGCGCATGCTCCGGTCCGACGCCCGAGTAGTCGAGCCCCGCGGAGATCGAGTGCGTCTCCTGCACCTGGCCGTCATTGTCCTGCAGGATGATCGTGTACGAGCCTTGCAGAACGCCGGGCGTTCCGGTGGCAAGCGTCGCCGCGTTCTGGCCGAGGCCGCTGCCGGTACCGCCCGCCTCGACGCCAATCAGTTCGATATCGTCACCCAGCATTGGATAGAAAAGTCCGATCGCATTGGAACCACCGCCAACGCAGGCGAACGCCACATCGGGCAGACCGCCGGCCAGTTCGATCATTTGTTCACGGGATTCTTCACCGATCACGGACTGCAGTTCGCGCACCAGGTAGGGATACGGATGTGCGCCCACCGCCGACCCGAGCAGGTAGTAGATACCCTCCGGGTCCGTCACCCAGGTTCGCAAGGCCTCGTCGATCGCCGCGCGGAGCGTTTTGTCACCGGACTCCACGGACACGACTTCGGCACCGAGGCGACGCATGCGATCCACGTTGGGCGCCTGGCGCTCCATGTCGACGGCGCCCATGTAGACGCTGCAGGGCAGTCCGACACGCGCGCACGCGGCAGCGGACGCTACGCCGTGCTGCCCCGCACCGGTTTCCGCAATGATGCGTTTTGCGCCCAGCCGTTTCGCCAGTATCGCCTGGCCAATGGCGTTGTTGATCTTGTGTGCGCCCGTGTGGGCGAGATCTTCGCGCTTCAGCCAGACCTCGGCTCCCCAGCTCTTGCTGAGTCGCGGCGCAAACGTCAGCGCCGTGGGCCGGCCGACCCACTCCTTGAGCTCCTTGCGAAACTCTCCCTGGAATGACGCTTCGTGCAAGTGTTCGCGCACGCCCTGTTCCAGCCGCTCGAATGCCGGCACCAGTGTCTCCGGCACGTATCGACCGCCGAACGGACCAAACCGGCCGCGCTCATCGGGAAGCTCACCGCGAATTTCGGCGTCGAGCAGTACCGATGCCTCGTCGGCTTTCAGCAAAGCACTCATAAAGATTTCTCCGCGGCCTTCGCCGCATTAATAAATTCGCTTATTCGTTGCGCGTCTTTCTGTCCGGGTGCCGATTCAAGCCCGCTCGATGCGTCGACGCCATAAGGCCGCACCGTGCGTACCGCGATTGCCACATTGTCCGGGCGCAGTCCGCCCGCGAGCACCATGTTGCCGCGCTGCGCGAGTTTCGCGGCGACCGACCAGTCGACCGTCTCGCCATGGCCGCTCTTCGACCCTTCGTAGACGTACGTGGACTCGGTATCGGGCGCGGTGCGTCCCTCACGGTACACCGGCCAGCGCTCCACGTTCGGCGGAATCGCCAGACCAGCGAAGTCCTCGGCATCCGTCTGCAGCACGTCCGGCCCGAACAGCTTCAGCACGGTGAGCCATTCCTCGTTGCTCGGATGCAGCATGACAGCGACACGTTTTACGTGCGCCGGCACATCCGCGCAAATGGAATAGGCATGCGCGGGTGTAACCTGTCGCGGCGACCGGGCGAACACGAATCCCAGCGCGCCGGCTCCTGCATTGACGGCATCTGTCACGTGCTGCTTGTCGCGCAGTCCGCAGACTTTGACGACGAGACTCATGCCGTCACCGCCTTGCCGCCTGCTGTGCGCATCGCCGCGACCAGCGATGCCGGGTCGGCGCTTCGCATCAACGCGCTTCCAACCAGCGCCGCGCGGTAGCCGTAGCCCGCGACGGTAGCGGCATCGGCAGCAACCTTGAGGCCGCTCTCGGCAACGCAGCGCGCCTGTGGCAACAGCGGTGCGAGGTTCTTCAGCCGTTCGCCGTCGACCTCGAGCGTGCGCAGGTTGCGCGTGTTAACGCCGAACAGCAGCTGGCCCGCTTTGGCACGATCGGCCTCGCGCGCAAGATCGAGAAGCCTCGACGAACGTGCCAGGTCGTCTTCATCGAACGACTCGAGCAGGACGAACATGTCGTGCTCCCAGGCAGCGTCCAGCATCTCGCGCAAACCTCTGTCATTCAGCATCGTTGCGATCAGGAGCACGCCGCTGGCGCCAGCTTGGCGCGCTTCTCTGACCTGCACCGGATCGACCAGGAAATCCTTGCGCATGACCGGCGTACCCGGCACGGCAGCCACGACCTCCTCGAGGTGTGCCAGGTCGCCGTCGAATCGGCTGGGCTCGGTGAGGACGGAAATCGCCAGCGCACCGCCGGCGGCATAGCGTTTTGCCTGTTCGACACGACTGTGGGTCGCCGACTTCAGCGCGCCCTCGGCCGGCGATCGTTCCTTGATCTCGGCGATGACGTCGAAATCTCCGGGCGTTAGCGGCACGATCGGCTTGTCGAAATCCGTTGACGAAAACCGGGTTCCGGCAGCGGCAGCCCGCTCAGCGCTGCTGATCGCCATGCTGTGCAGAAAATCGCTCATCAGCCCTGGAAATGCCCGGCCATCTTTGCCAGCAGCGCTTCGGCACGGCCGTCATCGATCGCTGCCGCCGCCTGCTTGACGCCGTCGACGGGATCCTGCGCCTCGCCCTGCACCTCCAGCACGAGCGACACGCCCATGAGCAGCGCGTCGCGGTGTGCGCCCTTGTCGTCCCCGGTGAAAACGCGCGTAAGCTCTTTTGCATTGTGCGCCGCATCACCACCTTCGAGCTCCTCAGGCTGGCACCTTCGAAGGCCGTAGTCTTGCGGCGATCGTTTTGTCTCGGTAACCGACCCGGGCCGAACGTCGTACAGCCAGAAGTCACCCGCCGGCGTCGCCTCGTCCCAGCCGGGTTCGCCGTGTACGACGAATGCTCTCTCGAGCGGCATGCCCGACAGCGCGTCGGCCATCAGCTTTGCGGCCTCCTGGCTGTATGCGCCGATCAGCTGGAACGGCGGCGCCGCCGGATTGGTCAGCGGACCGAGCACATTGAACACGGTTCGCACGGACAGCGCGCCGCGAATCGGCACGACCGCTTTCATCGCCGGATGGTAGGCCGGCGCAAACAGGAACGTGAAGTTGGTCGCCTCGAGGCAGCGCACCGCTGCGTCTTCGAGCAGCGGCAGCGGCATGCCGAGGCACTCCAGCATGTCCGCGCTGCCCGAGCGGCTGGAGACGGAGCGGTTACCGTGTTTAACGACACGCGATCCACAGGCAGCCGCCAGCAGGCCGGTTCCGGTCGAGAGATTGAGGCTGCCGGATCCATCGCCGCCAGTGCCCACGGTGTCGACGGTTGGTGCGCCTTCGGGTATGCGCGGATGCACGGCCAGCTCGCGCATGGCCTTGGCGAAACCGCGAATCTCTTCCGCCGTCTCGCCCTTTGCACGCAGGCCTGCAAGCAGCGCACCGGCAAGCGCCGCGGGCAGCTCGCCTTCGGCGAGCTTGTGCATCAGCGCGTAGGCCTGCTGTTCGCTCAGCGCGTTGCCGTCGAGCAGCCCGTCAAGCAGCTTGCTGTATTCACGGCTCATTGCTTATCCAGCCCGGGCTTATCCAAACCGGGTTTATCCACACCGGGCTCGGCCAGTCCCATACGCATGAAGTTGACCATGAGCCTGTCGCCCTCGGGCGTCAGCACGCTTTCTGGATGAAACTGCACACCTTCTACAGGCAACGTCTTGTGCCGCACGCCCATGATTTCGCCGCGATCCGTCTCTGCCGTAATCTGCAGCGTGTCCGGCAGAGAATCCTGCTCAGCACACAGCGAATGGTAGCGGCCGACCTCGAACGGTTGCGAAATGCCCGCGAAGATCGAGCGTCCGTCGTGACTGATCATGGATGTCTTGCCATGCATCAGTCGTTCTGCACGGACGATCTCACCGCCGTGCGCCTGCACGATACTCTGGTGGCCGAGACAGACGCCGAGGATCGGCACCTTGCCGGCGAACGCTGCAATCATCGCCAGCGAGACGCCCGCGTCTTCCGGTCGCCCGGGGCCAGGGGAAACAACGAGGTGCGTCGGCGCCAGCGCCAGCGCTTCGTCCACGCTGATCGCATCGTTTCGATACACCATGACCTCGGCACCGTGCGCGGCGAATGCCTGTACCAGGTTGTAGGTGAAAGAATCGTAATTGTCGATCAACAGCATGCGTACCGAATCGAAAGACTCAGTGGTGTCCGGAGGAGTCGTCATCACAGGCCCTCCCCTGCAATTTCGAGCGCGCGCCTCAATATTGCGCTTTTCGCGAGCACTTCCTGGTACTCCTTGGCAGGAACCGAGTCGGCAACGATACCGGCGCCGGCCTGAAAACTGTACTCATCGTTGCTGAACACCAGCGTGCGAATCGTGATGGCCTGGTCCATGTCGCCGCTGAGACCGAAGTAGCCCGCCGTTCCGGCGTAGAGTCCGCGCCCAACTTGCTCCATCTCTTCGATGATTTCCATCGCCCTGACCTTCGGCGCGCCGACCAGCGTGCCGGCCGGAAAACTCGCAGCAAACAGATCGAACTGGTCGAACCCATCCGCCAGCTCGCCCTGCACGCCGCTGACAATATGCATGACGTGGCTGTAACGCTCGATGGCCCGGTACGGATCCACCGTGACAGAACCGGCGCTGGCTACGCGGCCCAGGTCATTGCGTGCGAGATCGACGAGCATCACGTGCTCGGCCGCTTCCTTGGGATCCGCCAGCAACGCCGACTCATTAGCCGCATCTTCCTCGCGCGTCGCGCCGCGCGGCAGAGTGCCGGCGATCGGCCGCAACGAGGCGCGGTTGTCCTGCAGCTTGACCAGCGCTTCCGGCGACGAGCCGACAACCTGCAGGTCATCGAAGTCGAAGAAGAACATGTACGGTGACGGGTTGAGCAGGCGCAGCGCGCGGTACACCTCGAACGGCGGCACATCCGTCTTGCCGCGGAACAGGACCGAAAGCACGATCTGGTAAATATCGCCGGCGGCAATGTATTCCTTGCAGGCGCGAACGCGCTCGGAGAATTCCGCTTCGCTCAGACTCGCTTCTGCCGCCGAGATAGAAACGTCGCGATTACTGACCGGTATCGGTCCGCGCAGCTGCTCGATCACTTCGGCACGCAGGCGCTGGCGCTCCTCTTCCGGGCCGTCGTGCAGCAACGCCACGCGACGCGTCAGGTGATCGAAAACCAGCAACGAAGCAGGAGCAACGAAAGCCGCATCCGGGACGCTGGTCTGTGGCGCCGTGTCGCGGGGCAGTCGCTCGAACAGGCGCACCACATCGTAGCCGGAAACGCCGACGAGCCCGCCGGCGAACGGCAGCTCGTCGGCAGGTTCGGGTCGCGGGGCAAGCTCGAGGACCTTGCGCAGTGCCTGCAGGTATTCGTGCTGGTCTTTCGGCCTTGGCTGCGGCCTGCCATCGACGCTCAGCGTGCTGGCATCCATGCGAACCTCCACCGCGTCGCCGAAACCCAGGAAGGAATAGCGCGCCAGGCGCTCGCCGCCTTCGACACTCTCCAGCAGGAAACGCGGCCGCATGGACTTAAGCTTCAGGAAAGCTGAAACCGGCGTGTCCAGGTCCGCTGCAATGTCGAATGGTGCCTGCATGTCTTGCTTGTCCTCAGGTCGATGCCGCGTCCAGGTGCTCCGCGGCATAAGGCCGCCAAGCCAACGCCGCTCCCGCACATCCATGTGCTCCGCGGCATAAGGCCATCCAGCCAACGCCGCTCCCGCACATCCATGTGCTCCGCGGCATAAGGCCATCCAGCCAACGCCGCTCCCGCACATCCATGTGCTCCGCGGCATAAGGCCATCCATGGCCAAAAAAAAACCCGTCCCTGTAGTTGGCAGAGACGGGCTTCTGGTCGTTTTGCTCAGCTAATGGTTAGCCAGCCACCCCCTCTGTTGCAGGCAGCCACCACCAGTTGTTTACGATCTGAGCAGTCATTGGCCGAGTATTACCGCCGGCCCGGCATTGCGTCAAGTACGGTCGGACATAAGGCGGCCGGCTAGAGTTCGTACATCATGGGCAGGACCAGCGAGAAACCGATCCACATGACGATCGTCAGCGGGATGCCGACGCGCAGGAAGTCCGCGAACTTGTAGCCACCGGCGCTCATGACCAGCAGGTTGGTCTGGTAGCCGTACGGTGTTGCAAAACTCATGTTGGCGCCGAACAGCACGGCGAGAATAAAGGGCTCGGGGTCTACGCCCAGCTGATTCGCGATACTGATACCGATCGGAGTACCGATGGCTGCCGCTGCGTTGTTCGACACAATGTTCGTCATGACGGTCATCAGCAGAAGGAATGCGCTCAGCACCACCGGCGGCGGCAGCCCGAAGGCCGCGTTGACGAAGCTGACGGCAATAAAGTCGGCCATGCCGGTGCCGCGCAGGGCGGTGCCGAGCGCCAGCGCGGTCACGATGATCATGACCACCGGGATAGACAATGAACTCGCGGCATCGCGCCAGCCGAGACAGCCGGTGGCAATCATCAGGCCCAGCCCGATGATGGCGCTGACCGAGATCGGCATCAGGCCGGTCGCGGCCGCGAGCACGACGAACCCCATGATGGCGAGTGCCCGTTTCGCATGATGCGTTTGCGGCAGGTTCGTCGTGCCGTCAAGGACCAGCATTGTGCCGCTGTCTTTCAGGTTCGCGATGGCGTCGCTCGAGCCCTGCACCAGCAGGACGTCGCCGGCGCGCAGTCGGATCAGGTTCAGGTCTCCGGTAACCTGCGAGCTCGGCGCGCGCGCTCGATGCAGTGCAAGCGGCAACAGGCCGTAGCTCGTGCTGAAACTCGCGGCCGCGAGGCTGCGCAAATGCAGCGGCGAGCCACGTGTGACCACGACCTCGGCCAGCTGCTGGCCCTCTGCTTTCAGCGGCGTCTCTTCATCAACCGGATGGTCGATGTCGGAAATATTGAAGAGCGTCGCCCCCAGCAGCCCTTCGTAGTGCTTCAGGTTTTCCGGCGAGTCCTTGACGAACAGCCTGTCCCCGGGCTGCAGCTTTACGGACGGCAGCTTGGCCAGAAATAACGAGTCCGTGCGCTGGATCTTGTCGATGCGCAGATTGCCGCCCGCTTTCGCAAGCACCTCGGAGAGCGACCGGCCGTCTGCAAACCCACCCTCCTTGACGTGCAGCTGTGCACTGAAGATGCGCGGCGACGTGTCCGCCATCGGCGGCGTGCGATCCGGGATCAGGCGCGGCGCGACCAGCCAGAGATACAACACGCCGACACCGCCAACGATGGCAACCGGCAGGACAAAGTCGAACAGGCCAAAATCGTGTACGCCCATGTCATGAGAGATACCGACCACCAGCAGGTTGGTCGAGGTGCCGATGGTCGTCGACATGCCGCCGATAATGGTAGCCAGCCCCATCGGTAACATCACGCCGGAAACAGGGAACTTGGAGCGCAGCGAAGCGCCAACCAGGATCGGCATGAGCAACACGACGATAGGCGTGTTGTTCATGAATGCGCTGAGAATCGCCCCGGCTACCAGCGTGGTTACCAGCGCGAGAACGGGACGACTCGACCATGCCCGGCCGACGACGGTGGCCAGCGGTTGCAGTGCGCCCGTCGTTTCCAGCGCCTTGCCCACCATCATCAGGACACAGATAGTGATCAGCGCTTCGTTGCCGAATCCGGCAAAAAACTGTACCGCCCCGAGGGTAACCTCGCCGTCCTTTACATAGGGAAACAGTTGAAAACCGGCGACCAGCAGAATCAGTATCGCGAGCGACGACGATTCGAGCGGAATACTGTCACGCGTAAACAGGATCAGCGCGACGACCGTCAGGGCAAGAACGGCCAGGCCGTGAGCATCAGGTGTTATCGGTTGCAAAGACTTCCCTCAATCGATTGCTCCGGCAAGCGGCCGTTGAACTTATACCAGTTTATACCGGTTTCGCAATCTACCAACTATGTGGTTCGTTTTGCCTTTAGACGCTTCTGTTCCAGCAGAAGCATCTGAATTCCTTGATGTTCCAAGTCTCAATGTCGCCGCGTCCGCGAGCAGCCGGGCAATGACGGCCAGATTGCCGTTGCCGGGCAGCAATTGCGTTGTTCAAGCCAGGGTCTGGCGCACTCTTCGCTGCGGGTGTAGGGTTTGCGGCCTGCACAGGTACAGGAACCCTTAACATGCCATCTTTTGATGTAGTCAGCGACTTCGATGCGCACGAAGCACGTAACGGCGTCGACCAGGCGAACCGTGAAGTAACCACACGATTCGACTTCAAGGGAACCGGGTCGAAATTCGAACTCGAGGAGCAGGTTATTACGCTTACGACGCAGTCCGATTTCCAGCTCAAGCAGATGATCGACATCCTGCACCAGAAGCTTTCCAAGCGCGGCGTCGACATTGCCTGCCTCGAGGAACAGGAGCCCGAATTTTCCGGAAGCGAGGCCCGCCAGAAAATAATCCTGCGGCGCGGTATCGACGCCGACCGCGCTCGCAAGCTGGTGAAGCAGATCAAGGCGGCAAAACTCAAGGTGCAGGCCGCTATCCAGGGAGACAAGCTGCGGGTCAGCGGCAAGAAGCGGGATGACCTGCAGGCGGTCATCAGCCTGCTGAAAGAGACGGACATCGGGCTGCCTTTACAATACGAGAATTTTCGGGATTGAGCTCCCCGGGGCTAAGGGATAAGGTGTACGTCTCCGCTACACCGCGCTAGCCCTGACAAGAAGAAGAACAATGGGTACCGGAATACACAAGACACCGCGGCGCCAGGACATCACCTTCGAAGACAAGGACCAGTCTTTGCGCGATGATGTCCGGACGCTTGGCGCGATGGTCGGCGATCTGATTCGCGAACAAAGTGGCGAAGAGCTTTACGACTTTGTGGAAACAGCGCGCCTGCGTGCAATCCGCCGACGCGAGGGCAACGAAGTCGAAGGCGAAGACCTGGCGTCTCTCGTTGAAAGCCTTGAGCCGGAGCTCGCACTGCAGCTGATCCGCAGCTTCTCCACCTATTTCCAGATGGTCAACACGGCGGAGAAGGTCCACCGCATACGCCGCCGCATGGAATACCTGCGCGACGCCGACCAGAACCAGCCGGGCGGGCTCGAGGAAACGCTGCTCAAGCTGAAGGCCGCGGGCATCGGAATCGATGATCTGCAGGCGCTGCTCGATTCGATGTCGATCGAGCCGGTGTTCACCGCACACCCCACGGAACCAACACGTCGCACGATACTCCGCAAGGAACAACAGATCGTCAAACACCTTGTCGATCTCCTGAACCCGATGTTGACACCGCAGGAGACCAACGCTGCCCTGCAGAACATTCGGCTCCTGGTAACAACCGGCTGGCAGACGGACGAGCATCCCAGTGAACAGATGACGGTTGCCGACGAGCTCGAGCACGTCCTGTTTTTTGTCACCGATGTCCTGTATCGCGCCATGCCGCCGTTCTATGAAGACATTCGCGATGCGGTGACGAAAATCTACGGAGACGATGCGAAGAAACTCGAAATCCCGATTCTCGTGAAATTCGCCTCCTGGGTCGGCGGCGACATGGACGGCAACCCGAACGTCAATGCGAAAACGATTCGCGCCACGCTCGCGCGACAGCGCTCACTGGTCCTGGACCTGTACTACAAGGAATGCGCCACGCTCTCGGCCAAGTTGAGCCAGTCAGAAGGCCGGGCAACGTTCAGCGAGGCCCTGCTCGGGCGCATCGAGGAATATCGCGGCATTTTCCAGCAGGCCTACCACGCCGTTCCCGCGCGCCATCGCGACATGCCTTACCGCGTATTTCTGCGCCTCGTGCAGCAGCGACTGCAGTCGACCTTCGACGACGACATCTATCCTTACGAGAAAGTCAGCCAGCTGGTCGCGGACGTAGAGCTCATCGCCGAAAGCCTGTCCTGCAACAAGGGGACGCATGCCGGGCTGTTCGCGGTGCGCCGACTCCTGCGCCGCATCCATACTTTCGGGTTTCACCTGGTGACGCTCGACGTTCGCCAGGATGCCGATGTTCATCGTCGCGTCGTCGGTGAGTGCCTGGGCGAAGACGACTGGCTCGAACTCGACGCAAAAGAGCGGACGAAGAAAATTATCGGCGCACTGCAGACGCGCGAGAACGCGCCGATGACCCTGAGTACGCGCGCCCGCAAGACCCTGAGCGTGTTCCAGGCCATCGCGTTTTGTCACCGCAAGTATGGCAAGAAGTCGATCGGCCCGTTCATCATCAGCATGACGCAGGACGCGGACGATATTCTCTCGGTACTGCTGCTCGCTCAGTGGGGTGAGCTGCACAATCGTCGTGTCGAAGTGCCGCTCGACATCGCTCCTCTGCTGGAGACCGTCGACGACCTGCACAATGGCCCTGAAATACTCGAGGCGCTGTTAAGCACCAAGCTGTACCGGGAGCACCTGGAACGGCGCCGCAACCGGCAAACAGTAATGATCGGTTATTCCGACAGCAACAAGGACGGCGGACTCGCTTCGGCGCGCTGGGCGTTGCAGAACGCGCAGCAGACGCTGGTAACCACCGTCGAAGCCCAGGGCATCGAACTGACGCTCTTCCATGGTCGTGGCGGCACCATCAGTCGCGGCGGCAGCAAGACACATACCGCCGTGCTGGGGGCGCCGGCCGGCACCGTCAACGGCCAGCTGCGCGTGACGGAACAGGGCGAGATCATCAACGAGAAATACGGTCTGCGCGGTATCGCGTTGCGGACCCTCGAGCAGATTACAGGTTCCGTGGCGCTGGCGACGGCCATGCCCAAGCATCGCGGCAATGACATGCCGGAATGGCATGAAATGATGGACGTGATCGCCGCCGAGAGCCGCATCGCTTATCGCAAACTCATCTACGAGACACCGGGCTTCTACGAGTACTTCAGGGAAGCGACGCCGATCGACCTGATCGAACGCATGCGCATCGGCTCACGACCGTCGGCGCGACGATCGCAGTCCGGTATCGAGGACCTGCGCGCCATCCCCTGGGTCTTCTCCTGGACACAGTCGCGCTTTGTGCTGCCGGGCTGGTACGGCCTGGGCACGGGCCTGGCCAAGGCGGCCGAGCAGTTCGGCGACGAGGCTTTCCGCGAGATGTTCGCCGAATGGTATTTCCTGCGATCGCTGACGGCGGATGCCGAGATGGTACTCGCCAAGTCCGACCTCGGGATCGCCGAACTCTATTCGCAGCTGGCGGGCGAACGGCACGATGAGTTCTTTCCGATCATCAAGGCGGAATACGACCTGACACGCGACCTGATCCTCGAGTATTCCGACCACGAGTCCTTGCTCGAGGGCGATGTGACACTGCAGCGCGCCATCATGCTGCGCAACCCGTACGTCGATCCGATGAGCCTTATGCAGGTTGACCTGCTGTCACGATGGCGTGCAACGAATCGCGAGGACGGCGAGTTATTCACAGCGTTGCTCGCGAGCGTCAATGGCATCGCGCAGGCGCTGCAGAATACGGGTTAGGCGTTTCCCATTGTGAGTCTGGTCGCGGCCGCCGGCCGCGCCTGCCGATGTCGTGCTATTCCTCGATAAAGCTCGCAAATTCGTCGAGTGACTTGCGCTCGATATCCGGCACACGTGCGTCGTCTGCCGGATAGCCAACGACCAGCAACAGAAACGGCCGCTCGTTTTTTGGTCGACCCAGTATTTCGTTAAGAAACTTCATCGGGCTCGGTGTGTGCGTCAGCGTTGCCAGCCCCGCCGTGTGCAGCGCTGTAATGAGGATGCCCGTGGCAATACCCGTCGACTCGGTCGGATAGTAGTGTTTCACCCGGGTGCCATCCGGCAGCTCACCGAATTTCTGCAGAAACACGGCAATAAGATAGGGCGCGGTTTCCAGGAACGGTTTCTGCTCGTCGGTACCCAGCGGCTGCAGGGCTGCCAGCCATTCGTCCGACGCCCGATGCTCATAGAACTCACGCTCCTCGGCCTCCGCGGCTACGCGAATCTTCTTCCTGGTCTCGGCCCCGCTGACCACTGCAAAATGCCAGGGCTGCAGATTCGCACCGCTGGGCGCCGTGTTGGCGGCTCGCAGTGCCGTCTCTATGATGTCCCTGGGCACCGGCCGATCCGAGAAATCCCGCACCGAACGGCGACGGTCGATGTCCGCGTAAAAATCGTTGATGCGCCGGCGCATCTCCGCCAGCGGATACTCACGGTAACGAGACAGCGGGACGGTCGGATTGTTGCTCATGCTCTCGGTCTCTGTTGTGCGGCTGCCAGGGCATTGGTGGCCTTTATTTCCTGGTCTCACCCAGCGTCTGCAGAACGCTCCATTCGCTGGTGTCATTCTCGGACACGGCCCGGCCGCGCATCGATATGCCGGCCTCGTGAACCGATTCCGCGCGCCCGGTTAGCAGCGGATGCCATCTTGGCAGGTCCTTGCCGTCCGCGAGGCGCCGGTACGCACAGCTGTCCGGCAGCCAGTCGAACGTGTCCGGCTCATCAACAGACAGCACGAGACAGTCCGCCACGCGCTTCGCTCGCGCGGCGTAGTCGGTGCAGCGACAGCTATCGATGTCCAGCAGGCGACAGGCAATATCCGTGTAATGGATTTCGCCCGTGTCCTCGTCTTCCAGCTTGTGCATGCAGCACAAGGCGCAACCGTCGCACAGCGACTCCCACTCCGCTTCATTCATCTCGGCGAGCGATTTGCGTTTCCAGAATTGTTCGGTCATCGTCCCGTACTTTGCGACAGCGGGCATGGAATATCCACATGAAAGCGGTGTTTCTTGACTGGGCCACGATGGGTCCGGGTCTCGACACGAGCGCACTTCGCGCCGTGCTGCCTGACCTCGAGGTTTTCGACGTTACCGAACCGCGGCAGGTGGCGGAGAGGATTCGGGGCGCTGAATACGTGCTGGCCAACAAGATACGGCTGACCGACGAGCTCCTCGAGCGCTGCACCGAACTGCGGTTTATCGGGCTCACCGCAACCGGCACCGACAACGTCGACCTGCAAGCGGCGCGGCGTCACGACGTGGCGGTTTGCAACATCCGCGCGTACTGCAGCCAGTCCGTCGCCGAGCATGTTTTTGCCTGCCTGCTCAACCTCACGCACAGCCTCGGCCCGTATACCCGGGACGTCGCTGCCGGTGAATGGCAGCGCTCGAAGGACTTTTGCCTGTTGACGCACCCGGTACGCGAGCTGTCCGCAATGACGCTCGGCATCATCGGCTATGGAGAGCTCGGCCGAGCGGTCGCAACCGTCGGTCGATCGTTCGGCATGAACGTCATCGTCGCCGCTCGACCGGGCTCCGAGGGCGTCGAGGACGGGCGCGTCTCGTTCGCGGAGCTACTGCGAGAGAGCGACGTCATCTCGCTGCACTGCCCGCTTAACGACAACACGATGAACCTTTTCGGCGCCGACGAATTCAGGAAGATGAAAGGCGACGCGATACTGATTAACACGGCGCGGGGCGGACTGGTCGATTCCGCCGCACTGGCAGAGGCCCTGCGTGCGGGCCAAATAGCGGCGGCCGCAATCGACGTTTTACCCCAGGAGCCGCCGGTGAATGGCGACCCGCTGCTGGATTACGACGGAGACAACCTGCTCGTAACGCCGCACATCGCCTGGGCAACCAACGAGGCGCGCCAGGCGGCGATCGACGAGTTAACGGCGAACATAGTCGCTTTTACCGAGGGACGGGAAAGAAACAGGGTGGTCTGATCAGGTGCCGATTATCTGTCGCGCCCATTGCACGATCTGCCGCACCCGCGGCGAGCCGAGGTCGTAGGCTTCATCGAAATTCACCCACCGCCATTCGTGGTGCTCTGGCGCACCGGTTTCCGGCGATAAGCCCATTGTGACTTCCGACTGCTCGGTGCTCGCAATGTAGTAACGCGCAACCTTGCCGCGACTGTACGGGCCGGTCTCGAAGTAGCGATCGCCCCAGTCGAAGCCAAGCTGGTTAATCCCGGTCTCCTCCTCGACTTCGCGCAGCGCAGCGCCCATGGGCTCCTCCCCGGGCTCCTTCACGCCTTTCGGAAAATCCCAGTGATGATAGGCGCGCAACAAAAGTGTTACCCACCCTTGTTCCGTACGACGCGCAATAACGACACCGCAAGAATGTTTTTCCTCCGTCACGTCGCCCACCGCAGGACATCGACCGGCGCCGAATTGATGGCGCCGCGGGCAGCGAAAAAGCCGCTGATGCAGACCAGGAAAATGCCGGCAGTCACGCCGACTACCCACAGCAGCGGGTTGAACTCATACGGCAGCTGAAACAGCTCTACGGCAACGATGGCGGCCAGGATCGATGCGCCGGCGGAAGCCAGGACGCCGGCGGCGGCGCCCAGCGCCGCGAACTCCGCCATGACGCCGAGGAACACGGTTCGTCGTCGGGCCCCGAGTGCGCGCAGCATGGCACTCTCAAAGCGTCGCTCGTCAATTGTCGATTGCACGGCGGCGAACAGTACGGCGATGCCTGCTGCCAGCGTGAAAACGAACACCGCCTGTACCGCGAGGCTGGCTTTCTCGATGATGCCGCGAACCTGCTGCAGGATGGCATCGAGATTGATCACGGAAACGGTCGGATGGGCACGCACCAGGTTGACCAGCATCGGCTGCTGCGAGGCTTCGACTCGCAGGCTCGAGATATAGGTCGTCGGCATGTCATCGAGTGCGCCGGGCGACAGCACGATGAAGAAATTGGGCTGGAACGAGTCCCAGTTCACTTTGCGGATGCTCGCAATTTCCGCCTCGACGTTCTGCCCCGCCACGAAGAAGTTCAGTCGATCGCCGATAACGAGTCCTGCGTCGGAAGCCGCTTCTTCTTCTATCGAAACCAGCGGCGGACCGGCGTAGTCGGACGGCCACCACTCTCCAGCGACGAGCTCGTTGCTGTCGCTCATCTCGCTGGCCCACGACAGGTTCGCCTCGCGATTGGCCAGCCAGCGACCGTCGTCGGTCGGGTATTCGCGCTCCTTGACGGACTCACCGTTGATCGTGGTCATGCGGGCACGCACGAGCGGTGTAAAGACGGGAACCTCGAGACCGCTGTCATCCAGGAGTTTGCCGAGCGGCGCGACCTCTTGCGGCTGGATGTTGATCAGGAAGTGATTCGGCGCATCCTCATCGAGCGTCTGTCGCCAGCCCTCCAGCAGGTCGGTACGAACCAGCGTCAGCAGAAGCAGCACCGTCAGGCCAAGGCCGAAAGCGACTACCTGCACGGCGCTGTCACGGCCACGGCGGGCGACATTGGCCAGACCGTAGCGCCAGGCGACGCCCACGCCGCTCCGAAAACGTCCGATCATCGCAACCATTGCCCGGCCCACGAGGTATAGCGCAGCGGCGATAACCAGGATGCCGCCAATCAGGATCACGAGCATGCGCGGGTCACCCACCGAGCGATACAGCAGCGCGGCAACCGCGGCGAGCGACAGCCCGGCGACCAGCAGCCGGGAGGGTGCCGGCGGCATCGCGTCATGACGCAACACGCGCAGCGGTGGTGTGTTGCGCAGCTGGATTAGCGCCGGTAGCGCGAAGCCGAGCAGCAGTACCAGTGCGCTGCCGCTGGCCAGGATGACCGGCCGCAGGCTGGGATCCGGCAGATCACTCGCGATCAGGTCTGCCAGGATGAGCGACAACAGCTCCTCCGCGGCGAAACCGACAACGCTGCCCATGACGACGCCCAGCACCCCAAGCAGGAACAGCTGGACAAGCGCAACCGTGATAACGAAGCGTTGCGTCGCCCCGAGGCTCTTCATCAACGCGACGGTATCCATACGACGGTGCGCGAAACGACGCGCCGACATCGCGACCGCGACCGCGCTCAGCAGCAGGCTGATGACGGCCGTCAGCGAAAGAAAGCGCTGTGCGCGATCGGCAGCCGTGTAGGCGCGCTCACTGCTTTCTTCCTGGCTGCGAATTCGCACGGACTCGGGCAACTGGTCTTCGATGGCCGCATTAAACGCGGTAACGGCATTGGCGTCGCCGGCAACGAGCAGCGCATAACTCACGCGGCTGCCTTCGCCGATGAGCCCGGCGGCGGCAATGTCTGACTCGTTCATGAGCAGTGACGGGGCGAGCGAGGAAAACCCGATCGACTGATCGGGCCGGTAGGTCAGCACTGCCGATACCCGCAGCTGGACTTCTCCGACGGACAGCAGGTCACCAACATCCGCGCCCACCCGGGCCAGCAATGCGCCATCCGGCCAGACTTCCCCTGGCTTCGGTATGTCGTCCACCTCGCGCTGCTCGCCGAACAGCTGGTCGGAAACTCGCACCGCGCCTCGCAACGGATAGGCATCGCTCACGACCTTGATAGCCGCCAGCGCGCTTTCGTCGCCGGCAAAGACGACCGAGGGAAACGTCATCGTGCGCGCCGTATCCAGTCCGAATTCGGCCGCCAGCTCGCTCCACTCGGCAGGCACGGGCTCCTGCGAGCGCAGGCGCAGGTCCGCTGCCAGCACCTCGTTGGCCTGACGGGCAACGGCTTTGCCGATGCGATCGGTGAGAAAGCCGACCGCTGTCAGTGCAGCCACCGCCAGACCGACGGCGGCCAGCAGCACCAGCACCTCGCCGGAGCGAAGTTCGCGACCGAAGGTGCGCAGTGCAAACGACACTGACTTCACGCAGCGGCCTCCCGGTCACTCACCAGCCGCCCGGCATCCAGCGAGATGATGCGATCGCAACGCTCCGCAAGCGAACTGTCATGCGTAACGAGCACGAGCGTCGTCGAGGAGTTGCGGTTCAGCTCGAACATCAGCTCCATGATGTTCGCGCCGGTACGGCTGTCGAGGTTACCGGTCGGCTCGTCGGCGAACAGCACAGCCGGTTCCGTCGCAAATGCCCGCGCGACCGCCACGCGCTGCTTCTCGCCGCCCGATAGCTGCGACGGGTAGTGACTCCAGCGGTCGCCGAGGCCAACCTGGTCAATGATTTGTCTTGCAGGGGCGCGCGCATCGCGATGGCCGGCGAGTTCGAGAGGCAGCATGACGTTCTCGAGCGCGTTCAGAGACGGCACCAGGTGGAATGACTGGAAGATGAATCCCACGCTTTCGGCGCGGACGCCCGCGCGGCCATCTTCGTCGAGCTCGGAGAGATTGCTGCCATTCAATAAAACGTGCCCGCTGCTTGGCAGGTCGAGCCCGGCGAGCAAAGCCAGTAGCGTGGACTTGCCGGCGCCGGACGGCCCGACAACGGCCACGGACTCGCCGGTGACGATCTGGAAACTGACGTCCGATAAGATGGTCAGAGTCCCTTCAGGACTGCTAACCTGCTTGCTGAGCTGGCGCGCCTCCAGAACCACATCGTTTGCAACTGACTGATTTATCATGCGAAGACTCTTTTTCCTTATTGCTTTATTCCTGGCCGTGAATACCCAGGCCGCACAGCCGCCAACGGTTCTCGTCTTTGGGGATTCTCTGAGTGCCGGTTACGGTATTGACGTTGACCGCTCCTGGACCGCTTTGTTGCAAGACCGGCTCAGGGAACAAGGGTACGAACATCGTGTGGTGAACGCCAGCATCAGCGGCGAAACGACCGAGGGCGGGGTGGCGCGCATAGACGCGGCGCTGCAGAACTTCTCACCGGAGCTGATCATCCTGGCGCTTGGCGGCAATGACGGCCTGCGCGGGTTCCCACCCAAACGTATGCAGGGCAACCTGGAAAAAATCGTCGAGCGATCACGCAACTCCGGCGCTGACGTGGTTTTGCTCGGTATCCGCATCCCGACGAATTATGGTCCGCGGTACACCGCCTCCTTCGAAGCCGTGTATCGCGAGGTCGCCGCCACCTACGACCTCGAGTGGATCGAGTTCTTCATGGAGGGGGTCGCGCTGAACGATGAGCTGCTGCAGGACGATCGCATACATCCCAATGCCGAGGCACAGCCAATCCTGCTCGACAACGCGTGGCCGATTATCAGCGCCACGCTTGAAGGTGCGCTATGATTTCGACAGGGCCGATAACGACGAGCTGATGCGCCACTGGATGCGCGCGAACAGCCAGGGGGAAAATATGTTGGAAAAGACATGGCTTAAATCCTATCCGGAGGGCATGCCGGCGGAAGTGCCGACGCCGCCGTTTCGTTCGATACGCGAGCTTTTCGAGCACGGTTTTTCGAAGTTCCCGGATAACCCGGCATACACCAACATGGGGCAGACGCTCACCTACGGTGACCTCAATCGCCTCTCCATGAAGTTCGCCTGTTACCTGCAGCAGACGATCGGACTGACGCGCGGCGAGCGCGTTGCCATCATGCTGCCGAACATCCTGCAGTACCCGGTCGCGATGTGCGGCATCTTTCGCGCCGGCCTGGTCGTCGTCAACGTCAACCCGATGTACACAGCCCGCGAACTCAAGCACCAGCTCAAGGATTCCGGTGCGCGCTGCATCATCATTCTGGAGAACTTCGCGCACGTGCTCGAAGACGTTATCGCCGATACGGATGTTGATCACGTTGTCACGACCGGCGTTGGTGACCTGCTGAAATGGCCGAAGAGCTTCGTGACCAACTTTGCGTTACGCCACATCAAGAAAGCCGTGCCGCCCTACAAGCTGGCGAACAGCATAACCTTCAAGGCTGCCCTGAAAGCCGGCGCCGGCAAATCGCTGCAGGCGGTCGACATCGGTTTCGCGGATATCGCCTACCTGCAGTACACCGGCGGAACCACCGGCGTGTCGAAAGGCGCGATGCTCAGTCATCGCAATATGATTTACAACGTTCAGCAAACCATCACCTGGCAGGCGGATGCCTACGAGGGCGTGCAGCCGATAGTCGCGATCACAGCGTTGCCGCTTTATCACATCTTTTCGCTGCAAGGTAATTGCCTGACCGTCATGGCGCAGGGTGGATTGAACGTGCTCATCACGAATCCGCGCGACTTCGAGGGCTTCGCCAAGGACATGGCGAATTACGAATTCAACATGTTCACCGGTGTTAACACGATGTTCGCCGCACTGATGAACACACCGGGTTTCAAGGATATTGATTTCAGTCAGCTGCGAGTCTGTATCGGTGGCGGCACTGCCGTGCAGCCAGCCGTTGCCAAGGACTGGAAGAAGGCAACCGGCGTGACCATCCTGCAGGGCTACGGGCTGACGGAAACTTCGCCGGCAGCGATCGTTTGTCGTATCGACTCGGAGTTCACCGGCACGATTGGACTGCCGATACCGTCGACCGACGTGATGATCGCCGGCGATGACGGCAATCCGCTGCCGTCGGGGCAGATTGGCGAGATCTGCATCAAGGGACCGCAGGTCATGGAAGGCTACTGGCAGCGCCCGGCGGACACCGCCGAGGTCATGTTTCCGGGCGGCTGGCTGCGCACCGGCGACATCGGCCGCATGGACGACGAGGGCTACTTCTATATCGAGGATCGCAAGAAGGACATGATCCTCGTGTCCGGCTTCAACGTGTATCCGAACGAGATCGAGAATGTCGTGGTCGAACTCGACGGTGTGCTCGAGGCGGCCGCTATCGGCATTCCCGATGAGCGCTCCGGCGAAATCGTCAAGATCTTCGTGGTGCGCAAGGACCCGACGCTCAGCGAGAAAGACATCCTCGATTATTGTCGCGAAAACCTGACCGGCTACAAGCGGCCGAAGCGCGTCGAATTTCGCGATGAGCTGCCAAAGACCAACGTTGGCAAGATTCTGCGCAGGGAACTGCGCGACTGATCGAGGCGGTTGCGGTTGTCGCGCCGTCGCATGAGTAGCACACAGGGGGCTCGCATGTCTGTTCGCAACGCCATCTCCATCCTGCCACTGCTGTTGCTGGCGGCCGTTGTCGGCGCGGCGGTGCCCATGCCCCTGGACCCGGTGCGCGTGGCCCCGCACATCTATGAGCTGGTTTTCGAGAACGACAAGGTTCGCGTTCTCCGGCAAACCGTCCGCAATGGCGAAACCGCGCCGCTGCATGGCCACCTCGATCGCGTCATGGTCTACCTGCAGTCCTGCGCGTGGCTCGAGGATGACGGCAAGGGCGGCGAGCAAATGCAGCTGTTCAAGATAGGAGAAGCTGTCTGGGCACCGGCGGAGACGCACGGCGGTGATACGGCCGATGTTGTGCAAGAGTGCAAGATCCTGGAGATTGAAGTCTTGTAGCCGCCCGGCGGCGCCGGCACGGTAACCGTGAAAGCAATTACCTACTCTGAATACGGGCCCGCCGATGTACTGCAGGTCCGGGATGTCGAGCAGCCGCTAGCCGGCGACGATCAGATTCTGATTCGCGTTCGGGCGGCGGAGGCTACCAAGGCCGACGTTGAGCTTCGCCGTTTCCGGTTTGCGGTGAAGTGGTTCTGGTTACCGTTGCGAATCGCGTTCGGGCTCAGGAAACCCGGAAAACAGATTCTCGGTGGCTATTTCGCCGGTGAGGTTGCCGCGATTGGCAAAGACGTGACCGGGTTCTCAGTTGGCGATGAGGTTTTCGGCACGACCGGACTTGGTTTCGGTGCCTACGGTGAATACGTTGCGGTGCCCGCCAGTTCAAGCATTGTCCCGAAGCCCCGCAACATGAGCTTTGCACAAGCCGCCGCGGTGCCGCTCGGCGGACTCAATGCGCTGCATTTCCTGCGCCTCGCACAGATCGAAGCCGGCGATAAGGTACTCGTCAACGGTGCGGGTGGCAGTATCGGGGCGCATGCGATACAGATCGCACGATCCATGGGCGCAGACGTTACCGCCGTCGACGCGGGCATCAAGGAAGCGTTTGCCAGGCGCATGGGCGCCGTCGATTTTGTTGACTACAGGGCGGAAGATTTCTCCGCCCGGGGCAAGCGCTACGACGTTATATTCGACATGGTGCCGGGCAGCTCCTACAGCGCTTGTATAAAGGCGCTCGAACCGGGAGGCCGATACCTGTCGGGCAATCCGCGGCTCGCGGTTATGATTCGGTGTCTCTTCACCACGTGGCTGACGGACAAGACCGCCAGCTTCAGGTTTGCGGCGGAGTCCAGGGAAGAACTGCTGGCGCTGAAGGCCCTGATTGAAAGCGGTAAGGTCGTCTCCATCGTGGACAAGGTATTACCGATGACGCAGGCGGTCGAGGCGCACACGCTCGTGGAAACCGAACAGCGCATCGGGGCTGTTGTTATCGCAATTGGATAAAGGCGCAGGTGCCGGGCATCAACTGCTGTTGGGTGAGTGAGGGACTTATGGGACAGGAATTCCAGGAGATCGACGAACGCATACGTGGCTGGATTGAGCGGCAGAAGATGTTCTTCGTATCAACTGCAGCGCTTGCGGCTGACGGCCATGTAAATTGTTCGCCGAAGGGACTCGACAGCTTTCGCGTTCTTGGCCCGAAGCAGGTTGCTTACGCAGATACCGGTGGCAGCGGCATAGAGACCGTCGCACATCTGAAAGAGAACGGCCGCATCGTCATCATGTTTTGTGCTTTCGAAGGGCCGCCGAAGATATTCCGGCTCTACGGCACCGGTCGAGCTGTCGAGCCGCACGACGATGGCTTCGATGCGTTGCTGAAAGCGTTTCCCGAGATGCCGGCCGTGCGCAACTTTATTGTTGTTGACGTCGAGTCGATTCGTGATTCCTGCGGCTATGGCGTGCCGCTGTACGAGTTCAAGAAAGAGCGCGATTCGCTGCCCAACTGGATAAAGAGCAAGTCCGAACAGGAGTTGCTCGACTATCGGCTGGAGAGGAATGCAGAGAGCCTCGATGGATTGCCCGGGCTCGATGTCGAAGCAATTGCGCGGTCGAAAACATGAGTGCCGCTAAAGCGTAGTTTCGCGCGTCACGGTGAGTGCTCTTCCCAGCTGAATACGTCTTCGACGCCTGCGCCAAACAGTCGCGCTATGCGGAACGCACTTTCGAGCGAGGGAGAGTAACGGTTCTGCTCGATAGCGATGACCGTCTGACGGGTGACGCCGATAGCATCGCCGAGCTGTTGCTGAGTCATCGCACCGTGGCGCTCGCGCATGTCGCGCACACGGTTTCTTATAGGGAGTTTGCTGGCCATGATCTAGATCGGCCTGCGGTAAAAAACGATCTGCAGCACGTACTCCATGATCTGGCCGAGCATGAGGCTTGCAAAGACGGTGTAGAACAGCAGGTCGCCGCTGCGGTATACCAGGTAGACACCCAGCGACAGCACGATACCTGCGCCCAGGAAGTAGGACGAATAGTGCCCGGCGCGCTCGAAGATGCGCCGCTCGCGCTCGTCGATGGCGGCGTTGGCATCCCTCGGCGCCAGCGCGGCAATAGCGATGTGGCCGATCGTTGCGAGCAGGATCAGGCAGACCGTGTACGCGATCACCAGCGGCAGCATCGGGGCAGCAAGCTGCCCGGATTCTGACCAGATCGCGCCAACGGCGTAGAAATAGGCCAGGCCCAGCGCCAGCAGCGCCAACGACATGATCCATGCGGACTTTTCGCGGAAGGACATTGTAGGATCTCCTTTGTCAAAAATATTTAACATGGAGAATAGACAGGCCCGGACCGTATGTCAAAGATTTTTAACACCACGCAAACTGCCGCCCGAATTTACGGATTTTCGTAAATCAGGGTACAGGATGGTCGACGCGGCCCGGGCAGATCACGGTTTTTCGTAAGTCGGGTGTGGCCCTAGTCCGCCGGGATACTGTGGTAATCCTCTCGCATCAGCAGGCCGAAGCCGTCGAAGCGGAACTCGACGTTGCCGTCAGGCACGGGCACCGGATCGACGTCTCCCGCCAGCACCCTGCCGAGGGCGTCACGCAACTGCGTCAGCAGCACAGGGTCGGCCAACGGAGCATTGTGCGCCGGGAAAACCGCCTTGAGATCCGGCACCAGGGAGGCCATCTTCTCGACAGACTTTTTGTAGGCCGGCAGGTCCGTTTCCGGAAAGAACAGCCAGATCGGGCCCTCGTAGAAGCTGTCGCCTGACCACAGGAACCCGGCCCTACGATCCAGCAACGCGATGGAGTCGTCCGTGTGCCCGGGTATCCGCAGCACCTCGAGCTGCCGCCCGCCAATATCAATCAGCTGCCCATCGGCGATCTTGCCTGTTATTTCGAAGGGCCTGACCCGGTGTTCCGCCGCGATGACACCGGCGGGCAGCGGCTTGCAAAGCGCTTCCGGGGACACCTCCACCAGGAGCCCTTCACTCTGCATACCGGCGGCCTTAGCCAGCGTAAACGGCGTTGAAACTGACAGGATGTCAGCGAACTGATGGTTACCCCCGATGTGGTCGAAGTGACTGTGAGAGTTGATGACACGAACCGCTTTGTCGGTGAGCTGATCGACAACCGCCTTGATGTCACCGATGCCGTTGCCCGTGTCGAACAGGATGGCGCTCTCGGTACCGACAATCAGGTAGGAAATCACTTCCTGCCACTGGAACGGCTCGTAGATTGCGAAGATCTCGGACCCTACCTCGTAGACCTCGAACCAGTCATTGCTTGCTGTGTGTTTCTCAAGCTGCGCATAAGCGGCGCGTGGCAGACGCTCACAGAAACCACCGAGCTCGGCGGCACCCGCATAGCTTGCCGACGGCTCGCTCGTCACTTCGTTTTCAGCTGTGCATCCACTGGCAAGAGTAAGCCACGCGCAAGCCGTCAATACTCTCTTCATTTTGCTATTGTTCCCGAAACCTCGTCTCTGCCTGAGCGTATCAAGATCACCTCGATGATCGGGCTGTTTTGTCTGCAGCTCCGTGTCTGCCAGCAAGTTTTGCGCGCAGACCGGTTGGCGAACGGCATGCTGTTGGACGAGGCTATGGTGGCATCGCTGCTGCCGGCAGCAGCTCGCCGCTGGCCCGCAGCTCTGCAACCCGCCTGGCCTGCGCGGCAAGATCTTCCTGAAGCTTTGTATGCAGTTGTTCAAATACGGGCTCACGCCGAATCGAATCGAGGCCCGGGTCATGCTCGAGGTAAAGCCATGACAGTATTCGCCATCCCCCATCGATTGCCTGGCGCAGGGTCTCGATCGCAAGCTCCGGGCGTTGCTGCAGCGCGTAGATTCGAGCATCGCTAATCCAGTAACCGGCAGTCCCCATCCGTGGCACCGTCTTGATGACCTCGAGGCTACGCTCCAGGAGATCGTCCGCTCGCTGCTGTTCGCCGAGGTATACAAGGACGAGCGCGAGATCAATCGCGGCGAAATAGTTGGATGCGTCGACCTCCGGAACCTCGGGCTCGGTCAACTCCCGAAAAGCCCTTGCGTAACGCGATCGCGCAATGCCGTAACGTCCGGCTTTGAGATCGGCGTTGCGGAGCACGTACAGTGCGCCCCAGTTGCGGGGATAGATCTCGAGCAGGGTACGCGCATCTGTTTGCGCCGCGTCATCGTCGCCCACGTAGAGGTGGTGCAGCACGCTGCCCCAGAGCGGCCAGAAGGTCTTTGGCCCCAGCTCCAGCCCCCTGCCCACCCACTCCTTTGCGCTGTAGGGGTCGCCAAGCTCCAGGTAAGCAATCGCTTGCGCCGACTGCAGGCTCGGACTGAGCGCGTCGTTCTCTGCTGCTTTCTGATACCAGATCAGCGATTCATCGGCACGCCCATGTACCAGGTAATGGATTGCGGCAATGTAGACATAGGCGAACGCGTGATCGGGTTCGATCTGTACAACCCGCAGGTAACGCTCCAGCGCTTCCTCGAACTCGCCATCTTCATCATAGAGACGCGCAACATCGTAGTTGACGGAGGCCGAAAACGGATCGAGCCGCAGCGCTTCCTGCATCAGCTGCATGGCTTCCTCGTTCCTGCCCTGGAGCGAGCGAAGCCGCCCGTACAGGCGGAAGACGCGCGCATAATTCGGCTGCAGAGCAATTGCCTTCTTATAGGACGCCTCGGCGGCCTCCAGGTCACCTTGTTGTTGCCGCAAAAGGCCGAGCGTCGCTTGCGCCTCGCCGAGATCACTGTCCAATGCGAGCGCCCGGTTGAGTGGCGGCTCTGCAAGGGCGTTACTTTCATCCGTCGTCAGGCCGCCGAGAAAATTCGCGGCCAGCGTCAAATAGGCATCTGCCAGGCCCACGTACGCCAGCGCAAAGTCCGGATCGAGCTCCACGGCGGCACTGAAATGGGCGACCGCCTCGTTCATGGATTCCACGGATTCGATGTCGGCGGCTTGCTTACCCTTGAGGTAGGCCGTGTACGCGGCGAGATTTCGTGTTGGCAGGGTTGCCAATTGTTCGGTTTCATTGGCGGTCAGCGTCGCATTCAGCTGCTGCACAATGGTCGCCACGATTTCCGACTGAATCTCGAAGAGGTCGGTGGCCGTGAGCGTGCGATCATACGTCTCCGCCCACAGGTGTTCATCAGTCGAAGCCTCGATCAACTGCACGTTGATCCGCACCCGGTCGCCGGCGCGCTGAACCCCGCCTTCGACCAATACGGCCACGCCCAACTCCTGGCCGATCTGCGGTATGGGCTTATCGCTGTCCCGATACTGCTCCATCGAGGTCCTGGAAATGACTTTTTCGAACGAGGAGACTTTGGCAAGTTGCGTGAGAATGTCATCTCGGATGCCGTCAACGAAGTACGCATCCTCAGCCGCAGGGCTTCGATTCCGGAACGGCAAGACGGCGATTGAACCGGCTATGTCGGCAGGCCGGGAGTCGGCTGGCTGAATGGCATCTGCCGAACGGTCGGAGACCGTCAACGGCAGCACGTAGTTGTCCACGACCAGGAAAAGGATTGCTACGCCCATCAGGCCTATGATGGCGAAGTCCAGCTTTCGACCCGTAACGTGCGTAATCGAGGCCGTACGGTCGACGTCTTTTTCTTTCTTCAGGCCGTCCGGCGTGATTTCGAAGGCCCAGGCCAGAACGAGGGCGGCCGGGAAACCAAGAATCAGGAAGAAGGCGAGCGCGCTGTTGACCCATGTGCCGAGATGCAGCGCCGGCGCCAGGATGTCCCCCACCTGCATCACTATCCAGGAGACGACCAGGTAGGCGATCGCTACGCGGAACACGTTGCGGCGCCTGAGTTCTGACACCAGCCCCATATGACTACCTTCGGTGCAGTTCACCAGGAACGACGGTCGGGGTAGTCCGCAGCGTCGCCGGAGGACCCCTCGGGTCATTCCTGGACCTGCTCAACAATACCATACACCGGGTCACCCCGGTCCGTGTCCGGCTGTCCCCAGCTGTCGCCGCCGTTCGCTGTTCTGCGCGCAGCTGCTAAGATCCGACCAAACCAGATGAGGTATCACGATGGCACATTACAAGCTCACCTACTTTGACTTCGGCGGTCGCGCTGAACCCATTCGTATCGCGTTTCACGCGGCAGGCATCGAGTTCGAGGACAACCGCCTGTCGTTTCCCGAATTCGGCGAGCTGCGAAGCACGCTGCGTTTCAACTCGGTGCCGGTACTCGAGATCGATGGTGCCGCCGTTACGCAATCGAACGGGATCCTGCGCTACATAGGCAAGGCGGCAGGGCTGTACCCGGAGGATGACCTGCAGGCGCTTTACTGTGACGAGGCGATGGGCGCGATCGAGGATCTCCTGCACTACACGGTGCAGACCTTCGGCCTCGAGGGCGAAGCGCTCAAGGCTGCGCGCCTGAAGCTCGTCGATGGCTGGCTCTCGACGTATATCAAGGGCCTTGCCGAACTGCTGCAACGAGGCGGTGGCGAGTACTTCGCCGACAAACGCCTCACCGTGGCCGACCTCAAGGTCTCGATGCAGACAAGGTCACTGATTGGCGGCGTGCTGGACCACGTACCTGCCGATCTTGTGCAGGACCTGGCGCCGGGGCTGATCGCCCATAACGAGCGCGTCCAGAACGATCCGGTCGTGGTGGCTTATTACGCGTCGCGGCGATAGCCGGGACACACGGCACAGCCCTGTGCTTTGGCGCGGCCACTGGCCGCTCTTTCAGGTGCCTGGCGGGCAAACCCCAGAAACGTAAACGTCAGTCGTGGTACTGCGGGCTTAGCTCGTGCACGGCGTCGACCAGCACGCCGAGATGCTCCGGATCGATATCCGGCGTTATGCCATGCCCTAGGTTGAAGACGTGCCCGTGTCCCTTGCCGTAGCTGGCCAGCGTATCGGCGACGCCCTGCCGGATCACTTCCGGGCTTTCCCGCAGCGTTGCCGGGTTCAGGTTGCCCTGTAGCGCAACCTTGTCCTCGACATATCGACGCGCGGTCGCGAGGTCTGTCGTCCAGTCGACGCCGAGGGCATCGCAGCCGGTGTCGGCCATGTCGACGAGCAGCTCGCCGGCTCCCTTTGTGAAGAGAATGACCGGAATCGGCTCCGCGCCCTTGTCGCGCGCCAGGTTGTCGACAATCGTCTGCATGTTCGCGAGCGAGAAACGCCGATAGTCATCGGGCTCCAGCGCAGACCCCCAGGTATCGAACACCATGATTGCCTGGGCACCGGCATCGATCTGCGCGTTCAGGTACTGGATGGTTGTCTCGGTAACGATGTCCAGCAGCCTCAACAACGCATCGGGATCCTCTTTCGCGAGTCCCTTGATGGTCGCAAAGTCACGGCTGGAACGCCCTTCCACCATGTAGGTCGCAACAGTCCACGGGCTACCGGCAAAACCGATCAGGGGCACCTGGCCGTCGAGCGCCGCACGGATCGTGCTGACCGCTTCGAACACGTAGCCAAGCTCAGAACCGACATCCGGCACCGACAGCTCGCGGATCGCCTTGGCATTCTGTACAGGCCGCTCGAAGCGTGGCCCTTCGCCGGTAGCAAAATAGAGGCCTAATCCAAGCGCGTCGGGCACGGTCAGGATGTCCGAGAACAGGATCGCTGCATCGAGCTTGAAACGCCGCAATGGCTGCAGCGTTACTTCGCAGGCAAGCCTGGCATTGCGGCACAGGCTCATGAAATCGCCGGCCTCGGCGCGAATCTCCCGGTATTCGGGCAGGTAGCGGCCCGCCTGCCGCATTATCCAGACGGGCGTGCGCGGCACTTCCTGTCGCCGCAGCGCTCGCAGAAACAAATCGTTCTTAAGCTCAGTCATTAACTGCCAACCTCAGCCGCGATAGAGGCCTGCATCGCTTCCGCGGCGGCACGCGGACTCTTGGCGTCTCGAATGGGCCGGCCCACGACAATGTAGTCGGCACCGTTTGCGAAAGCGGTTTCAACCGTGACAACCCGCTTCTGGTCGCCCATCGGCTTGTTATCGACCGGCCGTATGCCTGGCGAGATGACCAGCAGCTTGTTGTCGATATGCTCGCGGAGTTTGGGGACCTCCAGCCCGGAGGAAATAACGCCGTCACAACCGCTCTCCAGTGCTCGCTTCGCGCGCGACAGGACGAGCGACTCGAGGTCGCAATCGAAGCCCAGGTCATCGAGGTCGCCACGATCGAGGCTGGTCAGCACGGTGACGCCCAGCACCTTGAGGCTGTCGCCCTTGTTTTCGGCAGCCGCCTCCATGATCGACTGGTTGCCATGAACCGTGACGAAGGAAGCGCCCCGGTCCTTCAGCGAACGCACGGCCGAGCCAACCGTTGCCGGAATGTCAAAGAACTTGAGATCGCAAAACACCTTCTTGTCGCGTTCCAACAGCCAGTCAAGCAGCTGGAAGTACTCGCCACTCATCATGAGTTCGAGGCCGATCTTGTAGAACGTTACGGCGTCGCCGAGTTCGTCGGCAAGATCGCGGGCGCGCTCGCAGTCCGGCACGTCCATGGCGAATATGAGGCGATCTCTCGCCGGAATGTTCTTGTGTGTCACCTGATCTTTCACTCGTGCTCCTTGCTACCGCGGCGAATTCTATCAGCCCGGGATACTCTCGTGTGCGGCGATCGCGTAGCGATCGGTCATACCGGCGATAAAGTCCGCCACAACGCGCGCCCTGCCGGCCTCGTCCAGGCTGGACGCTGCGTTCGAGAACTCATCCGGCATGAGCCGTACGTCATGCATATAGGCGGCAAACAGCTCCTCCACGATCACCTGGACCTTTTCCGTCATGGCGAGCTTCTTTTCGTGCCGATACAGGTGGCGGTTGAGAAAGCCCTTCAGCGCAACATGCTGTTCGTGCACTAGCTTCGACATCGAGACCAGCGGTCGGCCGGCATCCCGCACGTCGTCGATGGAGTTCGGGCCCGCCTCGTCAATGAGGCGCCGGGTTTCTTCAATGAGGTCGGTTACGACGGCACCGATCATGCGCCGAATGATCTCGTAGATCAGACGCCGATCCTCGAGGTCCGGGTAGAGACGATGCACCTCGTCAAAATGTGTTGCAAACAGGACCTGCTCACGCAGCTGCTGCAGGCTGATCAGGCCGGCGCGGAAGCCGTCATCCACATCGTGGTTGTTGTACGCAATCGCGTCGGCGATATTGGCGAGCTGCGCCTCCAGGCCGGGCTGCTTTCTCTCGAGGAATCGCTCGCCGACGTCGCCAAGTTCGCGCGCGTTTCGTGTAGAGCAGTGCTTGAGGATGCCTTCCCGTGTCTCGAACATCAGGTTCAGACCGGGGAAATCGGCGTACTTGGCTTCAAGTACATCGACCACGCGCAGCGACTGCAGGTTGTGTTCGAAGCCGCCATAATTTCGCATACAGGCATTCAGCGTGTCCTGGCCGGCATGACCGAAAGGTGTGTGCCCTATGTCATGCGCAAGGCAGATCGCTTCGGTCAGTGGCTCGTTCAGATCGAGGGCGACGGCTACCGTGCGGGCAATCTGCGATACCTCGAGCGAATGCGTCAGGCGCGTGCGATACAGGTCGCCCTCGTGATTGACGAACACCTGTGTCTTGTAGACGAGTCGCCGGAATCCGGTCGAATGAATAATCCGGTCGCGGTCGCGCTGGTATTCGCCGCGGTAGGCGGCGCGTGGCTCTTTGTAACGACGGCCGCGACTTCGTGACTCGTCGGCGGCGTAGGGCGCAAGGTCTGCCGACATCATCAGTCATCGGCCCCCAGCAGCGCTCGCAGCCGGGTGTCATCGTAGTCGTCCGTCACGAACGCGTCGCCGAGCCTCGCCAGCAGTACAAAGCGCAGCCGTTTGTTCTGCACCTTCTTGTCCATGCCCATGGTCTCCAGCCACCGCCCGCTCGCAATCGGCGGTGGCTCCGTCGGCAGTCCCGCCGCCGCAATGAGCCCGGAAAGGCGCGAGATCTCAGCAGCGTCGATACCACTGAGCCTGGCGGCCATCACCATGCCGGCAGCGACAGCCTCGCCGTGCAGCCATTCGCCGTAGCCAAGGCTGCTCTCGATCGCGTGTCCGAAGGTGTGTCCGAAATTCAGTATCGCGCGCCGCCCGGATTCGCGCTCGTCCTCGGCAACCACCTCTGCCTTGAGTTCGCAGGAGCGCCGAATCGCGTGTGCCAGCGCATCCGCGTCTTTCTCGAGCAGCGCCTGCATGTTCGATTCCAGCCAGCCGAGAAATTCCAGGTCGCAGATCGCACCGTACTTGATAACCTCTGCAAGCCCGGCGCTGAACTCGCGCGGCGGTAAAGTCTGCAGTGTGTCCGTGTCGATGAGCACGAGCTCTGGCTGATGAAAAGCACCGATCAGGTTCTTGCCTTTCTCGTGGTTGACACCGGTTTTGCCGCCGACTGACGAATCCACCTGCGCCAGCAGCGTAGTAGGCACCTGGACGAAGGCAACGCCGCGCATGTAGCACGCGGCGGCAAAGCCCGTGATGTCACCGACAACGCCGCCGCCAAGCGCTACCAGGGTTGTGTCCCGGTTCGCGCCACTCGCAACCAGTTCGTCAAGGATGCTCTGCAGTGTGGAAACGGTCTTGTAGGACTCGCCGTCCGGGATCGAAAAACAGCTGACGTTGCAACCATCGAGGTTCGCAAGCAGCCGTTCGAGATACAACGGCGCGACCGTTTCATTACTGACGACAAGACAGTCGGCCGAGCGCAGGTAGCGCGACAGGTCGAAATTGCCATCGAGTAATTCGCGGCCGATAACGATCGGGTAGCTGCGCTCGCCGAGATTGACGCTGATTGTTTCCATCGGCAGTTAGATTACATGAATGTAGGAGCGCGCCCCAGCGCGAGAGCAGATCGGTTGTTGGCTGTCGCGGCGGCAGGCGCCGCCGCTGTCAGGTTATCTGCTGGATTATCTCGTTGGCGACGGAATGAACCTTGCGGCCATCCGTCAGTACGACCAGGTCCGCAATCTCCCGATACAGCGGGTCACGGTCTTGCAGCAGCGATTCGAGGATGTCCCGTCGATCGCCGTTCTCCAGCAGAGGTCGCTCCCTGCCGCGGTTGGTGCGAGCGACCTGCTGATCGACGGTGGTATACAGGTAGACGACGAATCCGCGTCCGCCGAGTCGGCTGCGGCTCTCGGGATCGACTATCGCACCGCCGCCGGTAGCCAGTACGACGCCGTCGATTCGGGTGAGGTCGTCAATTGCCGCAGCCTCGCGCTTGCGAAAGCCTGCCTCACCTTCCTTCTCGAAAATAAAAGGTATGTCGACGCCGGTTCGCGACTCTACCTCGTCGTCACTGTCCATAAACGTGAGGTGCAGGGTGCGCGCCAGCTGACGCCCGACCGCCGACTTACCCGCGCCCATTGGACCAATCAGAAAGATGTTCTTGGGGTGCTTCATTGGCTTCGTGTAGTGGCCTCAAAAGAGAAAGCCAACCCGAGGGTTGGCTTTCCGAAACGTCACTCAAGCAGTTACCTAGTAAACGGTCGCGCCTTCCTCGAGAATGCGCGGCGTCACGAAGATCAACAGCTCGGCCTTGTTGTCCGTACGCTGCTTGCTGCGGAACAACGCACCGGCAACCGGAATGTCGCCGAGGAACGGAACCTTGTTGATTGTCTCGCGACGCTCTGTCTCGTAGATACCACCGAGAACGACCGTTTGGCCGTTGGCAACCAGTACCTGCGTTTCAACCGACCGCGTATCGATACTTGGTACCGTGCCGCCCAGGCCGCCGGTCGAGATGATCTCGCCAACGTTATCCTTGCTGACACGCAGGTCCATGATGATGTTGTTGTCCGGTGTAATCTGCGGTGTTACGACCAGCTCCAGGACAGCTTCCTTGAACTGAATCGTCGTTGCGCCCGAAGAAGCCGACTGCTGGTATGGAATCTCCACGCCCTGCTTGATGGTGGCCTCTTTCTGGTTTGCCGTAATGACGCGAGGCGTCGATACGATTTCGCCACGACCTTCCGCTTCGAGGGCGGTCAGCTCCAGGTCAACGAGGTAATCATTCTCCAGAACAGCCAGGGAGAAACGACCGGCCGCATCCGCAATCGGCAGCGGTACGTTGTAGCGATCGTTCAGCGTTGGCAGTTCGAGCAGCGTAGTGCTGGTTGGATCCGCCAGGTTCTCCAGGTATGTGCTGATGATGTTGTCCGTACCCGTGCCAGTGCCGCTGACGGTCGTCAGGCCTGTACTGCTCTCGTTCCAGGCAGTCACACCGAGGCGCACACCGAGGTCGCGGCTGAAGTCATCGTTGACGACGACGATACGCGACTCGATCAGTACCTGTTTGATGGGAATATCCAGCGTACGCACCAGCCGACGAATGTTTTGCAGGCTCTCTGCCGTGTCCTGTACCAGCAGCGTGTTGGTGCGATCATCCACACCAACGCTGCCGCGATCCGACGTCAGCGCGCTGCCACCGGCCTTGGCCGTAATCAAAGACGCGAGGTCGGAAGCCTTGGCGTAGTTCACCTGCAGGAACTCGGAGTAAAGCGGCTCGAGTTCGCTGATGGCCATCTTGGCTTCGAGATCCGCCGTTTCACGTGCTGCAATCTCTTCGGCAGGGGCAACCATGATGACGTTGCCGTTCTGTCGCATGTCGAGGCCCTTGGTCGTCATCACGATGTCGAGTGCCTGGTCCCAGGGCACATTGCGCAGACGCAGCGTTACGTTGCCCTGAACCGTATCCGAAACAACGATGTTCTTGCCCGACGTTTCAGCCAGCAGCTGCAGCACGGCACGCGTTTCGATGTCCTGGAAATTCAGAGTCAGGCGCTGACCTTCGTATTCCTTGGTCTCCGAGAACAGGCTGGACTCCTCGCTACCTTCCTCGGCTGCCGGGTTGATCTCGATCGTGAATTCGTTGTCCGACTGGTAAGCAAGCTGCTCGTACTTGCCGTCTGCGGAGATAACGACGCGCGTGTCGAGGTTGGTCCGCAACGTGTCAACGGTGGTAACCGGCGTTGCAAAATCCATGACATCGAGACGGCGCATCAGTTCAGCGGGAAGGCTCGTATCTTTGAATACGGCAACCACGCGTCCACCTTCCTGGCGAATATCTACCGGCGTCGACGGATCCGTCAGGTTGACGATCACGCGACCGCCGCCGTCGCGCGTGCGACGGAAATCAACGGCAGAAATGGCACGACTGCCAGGTGCTGCATAGGAGCGAGAAGTCGATGCGGGAGCGCTGGCGAACTGGGTAGTATCAGCGCTGTAATCACCACTTTCTCCGAGAATGACCGTGACGGTGTTGCCGCTGCGGCTCGTCTGGTACTCAACCATCGACCCCAGGTTGAGGACGACGCGAGTGCGGCCATTGGCTTCGGCGGTAAGCACCGTATCCAGCGGGCCCAGGTTGACGTCGCGGCGACGCGAGCTAAGGCCCAGCGTCGTGTCCGGCAGATCGAGTGCAATCCTCGCAGGATTCTCAATCGTAAACGCCAGGGGCTCCGGCGCTGTATCACTCATGACCAGCTTCAGCTCGACTCGCTGGCCGGGCAGGCTCTGCACCTGAATGTCCTGCAGCCTGTTACCTTCCTGGGCGCCAGCACTTGCACCCCAGAAAAGCAGCAATGCCGCCTGTGCCAATGCGGCCAGTTTTAGCACCGATGTGCAACTGCCGGCCGTCGGTTTGATTTTGAGCATCATCCAATTACTCCCAGTTCCATTCAGGTGTCAGTCTGTCAGACTGACTGCGGCATCTCTCTCGATATAGCCGCCGATTCCGTCAGAAATAATTTCTACCAGAGCGATTTCTGATTCAGAAATTTCGGTGATTCGTCCGTCATTTTGCCCCAAATAGTTGCCGGGAACGACTCGGTGAATCAGACCGTCAGAGGTCCGTACCAGACCATACATTGTTTCGCCAATATAAAGCGTTCCAACCATGCCAAGAGAATCCAGCGGAAAGCTCTCCAGGTACTCCCGGCTACGGTCAAGATCAGGCCGCGTACCGCCGGTGCTGCCCGAAGCCTGCGGCGTATCGGGCACGAACGGTGAGCGCAGGCCCTGCGCATCGGCGACGTAGGTGAAAATCTCGTAAGGCGTAATCTCGGGCAACGGCTCTATACGTCCACCCGGCCGCGCCTTGATTTCGTTAATGTACTGATCGAGATCGTCCATGTCGCCCGCGCACGCAGAGAGCAGGACAGTCGACAGGGCGACCAGCAGTACGTTCTTTACTATCAGGGAAGCACGCATTATCAGTCTGCCTCCTCGTCAAGGTAGCGGTAGGTCTTTGCCGTGACCTCGATGCTGAGATCGTCGAAAGTCTTGTTGTCTTCGCGCGTAATGTTGATGTCGTGAAGCGTCACGATTCGTGGCAACGCCGCGATGCCGCCGACGAAGTTGCCGATCTCATGGTAGCTGCCGGTCAGTCGAATCGAGATCGGCTTTTCGGCATAGAAGTCCTTGCGAACCTCTCCACGCGGCACGAACAGTTTTTCCTGCAGGCCGGCGGCGAGTCCCGTTTGCGAGATATCGACGATCAGGCTCGGTATTTCGGTTTCGCCGGGCAGCTGCCTCAGCATGGTGCCGAAGGACTGCTCAATCTGTGCCAGCTGCGCTTTGTAGGCGTCGTAGTTCGCCGCCTTGCGCTGCTTGCTCTCGAACGTGGTGCGCAATGCTTTTTCTTCTTCCTGCACGCGCTCCAGCTGCGGAGCCTTGTCCTTGACAATAAACCAGTAGGTGCCCAGGCCGACAACCAGCACGAACACGATAGCGATGACGGCAATGCGGAAAACGAGCGGCCAGCGGCCAACGTCATTGACGTCCAGGCTCTGAAGTTCTTCTACGAGGTTCATTCGGCCTCCTCCCGCTCAGCGCCTGATCGTTTCTGCTTCAGGTACACGACGAACTCCGCCTGACGGGACGCGCCCGACTGCTTCGTCTCAACGCGCTCGACTTCCGGGTCGCCCATCCACGCGGAGGCGTCAATCTGGCGCATCAACGCAGATACTCGCGTACTCGACTGGGCGATGCCGCGAATCTCGACGCGTGATCCGGTCTGTTTCATGCCGGTCAGGTAGACACCCTCGGGGAGCTGGCGAACCAGCTCGTCGAACAGATGCACGATCTCCGGGCGACTCTTCTGCAACTCTTCGATGATTTCCATGCGAGCTAGCAGACGTTCTTTCTGTCGCTCCAGACCGTCGATCTCGGTAATGCTCTTGTCGAGCTCCACGATCTCGTTCGTCAGCCGCTTGTTGCGCTGCTGCTGGCCATCAATCATCTGTGAGTAAGCGAATACCGTCGCGAGGACAACGGCGATGCCGGCGACGACTGCACCGCCGGCAGCGACGCCGAAATCTCTTTGGCGCTTCTTGCGTTCAGCCTCGCGCCACGGGAGTAGATTAATATTTGGCATATTAGTCGAAGCTCCTTAGTGCAAGGCCGCAGGCTGTAAGCAAGGCTGTTGCATCTTTGTTGACGCCCTGTGATTTTGCTTTGGATGAAATTTTCATTTGCCCGAGCGGGTCACCCACTTCGGTCGGTATGCCTACGCGACTCGAAATAACGTCCGCGATGCCCGGGATGTTCGCGCAACCACCGCAAACAAGAATCATGTCCGGCTGCTCGCGGCCGCCGCCCGATGCCAGATAGAACTGCAACGAACGGCTGACCTGTTGTGTCATGTCGTCGATAAACGGTTCCAGCACTTCGGGTTGGTAATTACTTGGCAAACCACCCTGCTTCTTGGCGCGGCCGGCATCTTCCATCGACAGGCCGTAGGTTCGCATGATCTCTTCGGTGAGCTGCTGGCCGCCGAAGTTGAAGTCGCGCGTGTAAATAACTTTGAGGTCCTGGAGCACACTGAACGTCGTGCTGCTTGCGCCTATATCGACGACCGCGACAGACTGTCCGATTCCGCCGTCCGGAATCTGGTGGCTCAACAGGCGACACGCATTCTCGAGCGCGAAAGCTTCGACGTCGACTATTTGAGCTTCCAGGCCCGCAGCCCTGACAGCCGACTGGCGTTGCTCTACGTTTTCCGTACGTGTTGCTACCAGCAGTACGTCCATGAGTTCGGGGTCTTTCTCATTCGGGCCGATTACTTCGTAGTCGAAACTGACCTCTTCCATCGGAAACGGAATGTACTGGTCGGCCTGAATCTCGACCTGTCCCTCGAGGTCTCTCGTGGAAAGGCTCGATGGCATCTGAATTACTTTGGTGATTGCTGCATCACCACTGATTGCGACAGCCACGTCGCTTGCCTTTGCTCCAGCACGTTTTACGGCGCGACGAATCGCTTCGCCGACCGCTTTGGCGTCGACGATGGCTTTTTCGCTCACCGAACTGGGAGGGGTAGGCTCTGCTGAGTAAGACTCGACCCGATAGCGCTTTCCGCTTTGTGAGAGCTCTATCAGTTTGACCGACGATGTCGTGATATCGAGGCCCAGCAATGGCGGTTTCTTATTGCCAAAAAGCACGTTTTTTTCCTTCTAAGTCGGTAAGTTGCGAGTCTTACGTCGGTTGGACCTGAACAAATCGCTTTAACTATATATCAATAAAATGTTAAATAAAACGTGACTTTGCTCACGATCCACCGATCCCTATAGTAATGCCCTCGTATGGCAAGATTCCGTGAACCAGTCGGCGCATAGCACTGAGACTCGTTATTGCAGCCGTCAGCCAAGCCCGTCTATCATCGGCCGCCGTTCATCGACAGGCAGACCCCTTGCCCCTGAAATGCCATATTTCCTCCACCTGGCCCACATGACGTTACCTTTATATAGGGCCAGACAGGGCTTGCATAAAACGGGACAAAAGGCGGAAATCGCCAGCTAATATGCGTAAACAACCTAAAACAAACAAGAACCTGCGTCACAAACGGCGCCGCCGCGCGCTGCGCGGTGTCGTTCTGGCCCTTGGCCTGGGTATTTCGGCATCGATCGGCGCGGTGGCTGCCGTTATCGGCGCCTATTACTTTGTCGAGCCCGGCCTGCCCAAAGCGGAGACCATTCGGGATATTCCACTGCAGATTCCGCTGCGCATATTCAGTCGCGACGGCTACCTGATATCGGAGATCGGTGAGCGGCGGCGCATCCTGGTCACATTTGACGATCTGCCGCCGCATGTCGTACAGGCCTTCATCTCTGCCGAGGATCGGCGCTTCTTCGAACACCCGGGTATCGACTACCAGGGCATCTTGCGATCATTTGCGCGCCTCTTGCAGAGTGGCGAAATCAGCGGCGGCGGCAGCACGCTGACGCAGCAGCTGGCCCGGGATTACTTCCTGACACGCGAGCAGCTGTTCACACGCAAACTGCGCGAAGCGTTTCTCGCCTACAAGATCGAACAGGAATTCACGAAACAGCAGATCATGGCGCTGTTTCTCAACAAGATGTTCTTCGGCCAGCGCGCCTACGGCGTCGCCGCTGCGGCGCAGGTCTATTTCAACAAGTCGCTTGATCAAATCAATGCGGCAGAGGCAGCAACGCTTGCCGGCGTATTGCCGGCCCCCTCCCGGTACAACCCGGTATACAGCGCGGCTAACGCAACGATGCGGCGCAATTACGTCCTCGGACGCATGCACGATCTGGGCTACATTGATAACGCCCTGTATGAGGAATCGACCGCGTTGCCGATGGAGTCGCAGCTCTATGGCGCAGCCGTCGAACTGAATGCGCCGTACGTGGCCGAGATGGTGCGCAGTGAAATGTTGCGGCGCTATGGCGAGGACACCTACACGGCCGGCTTTCAGGTTGTAACAAGTCTCGACTCGCGCCTGCAGAAAGCGGCCAATTATGCGCTGCGCAACGGCCTGCTCGAGTTCACGCGTCGTCGCGGCTACCGCGGTCCGATACGAAACATGCAGCTTGACGAGCAAGCGCTCGCTGCCGCCTTTGAGGAATGGCCGATCGAGCTTCGCGAAGCGCTGGAGCAGTACGCGCCTGGAGGCCTGTCCGTAGCCGTTGTCCGGGCGCTTTCCGAGAATGACTCGGCGCAGATCGTTTTCAACGGCGGCATCGAGGCGACTTTGCCCTGGACAGGAATTCAATGGGCCAAGCCGTTTATTGATCGAGAGACGACAGGACCGGCGCCGGAAAATGTCGAGGATGTGCTGGCCGTCGGCGACCTTATATACGTCATGCCTACGACCCGTGGCAGCTGGGCGCTGGCGCAGGTTCCGGAGGCGCAAGGCGCCATTGTATCGATCGACCCTTACGACGGCGCGGTCAGCGCGCTGGTCGGCGGCTTCGACTATACGATAAGCAAGTTTAACCGCGCGCGGCAGGCCTACCGGCAGCCGGGCTCCTCGTTCAAGCCGTTCATTTATTCGGCCGCACTCGAACACGGCAACACGCCGGCAACCGTCGTGCTCGATGCGCCGGTGGTCATAAACTCCTCGGAGCTCGAAGCGGTCTGGCGGCCCATTAATTACAGTGGCCGCTTTTATGGCCCGACCCGCATGCGCGAGGCACTGGTTCGCTCGATGAACCTGGTGTCCGTAAGGCTGCTGCTGTTTGAAACGGGCGTCGGCAATGCCGTCAGGCACATCGAGAAATTCGGCTTCGGCGATGCCGCGTTGCCGCGCAACGGGTCGCTTGCGCTCGGCGGCGGGGCGGCCTCTCCGCTGGACATGGCACAGGGCTATGCGACGATCGCGAATGGCGGCCATGCGATCAAGCCCTACGTGATCGATGCTATCTACGGCCCGGAAAGTGAAACGCTTTACAGGGCGGAACCGGCCATTGTCTGCGACGACTGTATTGTCACAGACGATGACAGGGGATTCGACAGCAGTGAGGCACCACTGATGACGCTGGAGGAAATCGCTGATGTCGCACTCGACTACCGTCCCGATGCCAGCACGGACCCCGAGCTCTTTGCAGGCATAAACGTCGCGCCGCAGGCAATCAGCCCGCAAAACATATTCCTGGTGCAGGACATGATGCGCGACGTTATCCGCCGTGGTACCGGTCGCAAAGCAATGGCACTGGGTCGTCGCGACCTTTCCGGCAAGACGGGCACCTCGAATGATCGACGCGACGCCTGGTTCGGAGGCTTCAACGGCGACCTGGCCAGCATTGTCTGGGTCGGGTACGACGACGACCTGCCGTTGGGGCCCCGCGAAGAGGGATCGGCCACCGCGCTGCCAATCTGGGTGGATTTCTCCCGCATCGCGCTGGCCGGTGTAGCAGAGAACCAGATGCCGATGCCGGAAGGCATCGTGTCGGTAAAGATCGACCGCGAGACAGGCTGCCCTGCCCGCGCAGGCCAGGGCAATGTTGTATTCGAGGTGTTCCGCGAAGGCACCGTCCCTACCTGTGAGTACATCGATGACGCGCCCGACATCTTCAACAATGCGTCCGGCATCGACGCTATACCCGACGAAGAACCCAAGGCCGAGGAAGAGGAAACTCTTTTCTAGGGGACACCTGACGAATGAGCCGACCAAAGAGCAACGATTCCGAGCGAGCCAGAACCCTCGTCGCCCAGGAGGCCGCGCGCATCATCGTCGATCACGGCGTACGTGACTACCGCCTGGCAAAACAGAAGGCGGCCGACCGGCTCGGCATTCTCGGTCGCGGCGCATTGCCGGGTAACGCGGAAGTTGAGGCGGCCGTGTCCGAACACCTCGAGATCTTCGGCGGCGAATCACACGCCGATCACCTGCGCCTCATGCGAGTCGCTGCGTTGTCTGCTATGGAGCTGTTGTCGGCGTTCTCGCCGCGTCTCGTGGGCCCGGTGCTGGTTGGCACGGCCGATGAGAACTCGGCGGTCAACCTGCACCTGTTTGCCGACAGTGCCGAGTCAGTCGCCATGGAACTTGCAGAGATCGGCATCAGCTACCGGCCCTACGAACGCCGCCTGAAAAGTCGTCGCAATCGCGTCGAGACCTTTGCCGGTTTCGAGTTTCATCACAGTAACAGCGCAATCCAGGCGACCGTGTTTCCGATTGACGGCATTCGCCAGGCCCCGATGAGCCCTATCGACGGGAAGCCGATGAAACGCGCCGCGTCCGACGCCGTACAGCTATTGCTCGAGCACGTCTGACCGGGACCGAAGCAGGCACGAAAAAGGCCCCGAAACCGGGGCCTTTTGTAGCACTGATAAACCGTGACCTTAGCGCTTGTCGATAGGCTGGTAGTCTCGTGCCGCGGCGCCCGTGTACAGCTGGCGGGGTCGCGCAATCTTGCCTGCCGGATCTGAAATCATCTCGCGCCAGTGCGCTGCCCAGCCGACGGAACGTCCAAGCGCGAACATGACGGTGAACATCGACGTTGGGATTCCGAGCGCCCGATAAATGATTCCCGAGTAGAAATCGACATTGGGATAGAGGTTCTTCTCGATGAAATAGTCGTCCTTGAGCGCTACCTGCTCCAGCTCTTGCGCGAGATCGAACAACGGCGTGTCCTTGCGGTCGAGTTTCTGCAAGACCTTGTAGCACATCTCCCGAATGATCGTGGCGCGCGGGTCGAAGTTCTTGTAGACGCGATGGCCGAAACCCATCAGGCGGAACGGATCATTCTTGTCTTTTGCCTTCGCAACGTACTTCGGGATCTGGCTCGTATCGCCAATCTCCTCGAGCATTTGCAGAACCGCCTCGTTGGCACCACCGTGCGCCGGACCCCAGAGTGCCGAAACGCCGGCGGCTATCGCAGAGTAAGGATTTGCGCCGGAGCTCGCGGCCATTCGCACCGTCGACGTTGAGCAGTTCTGCTCATGGTCTGCGTGCAGGATGAACAACAGGTCGAGCGCCTCGGAAGCAACCTCGTCAACCTCGTACGGCTCGGCAGGAACCGCAAACAGCATGTGCAGCAGGTTCTGCGCATAGTTGAGATCGTTGCGCGGGTAGATAAACGGCTGGCCAATGTTCAGCTTGTAGGCCGCAGCAGCAATGGTCGGCAGTTTTGCGAGTATCCGGTGCGAGAAAATATCCCGGTGATCCGGGTTCGATGCGTCCATCTCGTTGTGGTAATAGGCGGACATCGACCCGACCACCGAGGACAGCATGGCCATCGGGTGCGCATCGTAGCGAAAGCCTTTGAAGAAGTTGAGCATGCCCTCGTTGAGCATGGTGTGGGTGCGAATCGTATTATCGAACGACTCCAGCTGCTCCACGGTCGGCAGCTCGCCGTTCAGCAGCAGGTAGGCAACCTCGATGAAGGTCGAGTTGGCCGCCAGCTGCTCGACCGGGTACCCCCGGTACATGAGGATGCCCTTTTCCCCATCGATGAAGGTGATGTCGGACTCGCAGCTACCGGTCGCTACGAAACCGGGATCGTACGTAAAGACGCCCTGATCCCGGTATAGCCTGGCGATATCGATAACGTCCGGACCCGTCGTCCCTCTTCGGACCGGCAGTTGTGTTTCCGTGCCGCTCGGGCTGATCAGGCGAAATACGTCGTCACTCATCGTTACTCCTTAAGGTCCAAGCCAAACAGAACAGGACGAGCATAGCAGAGCACCCCAACCGAGGGCGTCGTGGAAACACGCAATATGTGCCCAGCGGGCTGCCGCGGCAGTTCAGGGTGCGGGCCCGTTGCCGGGCCGGGAGACTAGCTCATTCCGTACTTGCGGCGGAATTTGTCGACGCGACCGCCGGTATCGACGATCTTCTGCTTACCGGTGTAGAACGGGTGGCACGAAGAGCACACCTCTATAAGGAGATCCTCACCAAGCGTGGAGCGCGTCTGAAATTCGTTGCCGCAACTACAGGTAACCTTGATGTCATTGTAATTGGGGTGAATGTCGGCTTTCATTTTAGCTCTCCGGAGCGCGCTACTTAGCGAAAAGGCCGCGTAGGATATAGCGAAGCGCCGGCCGCCGCAAGCCCCCTCTTGTTATCCACAGAACCTGTGGATAAGACTGTGGATGTAAATTGAGTCGATGCCCTAAGGTGCGGATTTTCAAGCAGCCTTGTCAATATGACTATTTTCTGTCCATTTTTGTTTATCTATAAAAATCATATAGATGCAGAGCCTTTGAGACACTCGAAGTGAATTGGCAAGCCTCATACACTGAAATTTAAGGTACCCGAGAATCCTTGTGCATAAATAGCCAACCTGGAAACTCCCGCGGCCGCAGCTCGGGCCGCGCAACAGCGCGTCAGATTTCCGCTACGAGAGCGCCTTGGCGGCACTGTTTCGGTGCATCCCGGGCAGGAATTCGGCCTGCAGGTCGTTGAGGAAGCGCCGGCCCAGGCTCGTCGGCCGCCATGCCGAATCCGCCTCCCGTACGACCAGCCCTTTGTCTTGGGCCGGGCGCATTATCGTCGCGAGGTCCGCAGCGGCTTCGCCGGTCCTGGCGGCAAACACCTCCTCGCTGAAGCCGTCGATCAGCCGCAGCGCATTGAGCATGAATTCGAACACGAGATCATCCTTCGACAGCGGCAGGAGTTCCGTCGACTGACCGCCCGCTTCGAGGGTTTTCATGTATTGCAGTGGATTCGCCGGCTTTAGGTAACGAAACACGCCGTGCCGGTTGCTCACCTTGCCATGTGCCCCCGCGCCGACGGCAACATAGTCACCGAACAGCCAGTAGTTCAGGTTGTGCCGGCAATACTGCTGCTCGCGGGCCCAGGCGGAGACTTCGTACTGTCGATAGCCGTTCTCGGCGAGCAGTTTCTGTCCCTCCTCCTGAATCGCCCAGGCCGCCTCATCGTCCGGCAGACCCGCGGGCGGCCGTGCAAAAAACACGGTGTTGGGCTCCAGCGTCAACTGGTACCAGGACAGGTGCACGGGAGCCAGCTCGATGGCCGCTCGAAGATCGTCGAGCGCCATCGCAACATCCTGCCCCGGCAGGCCATGCATCAGGTCGATGTTGATGTTGTCGAAGCCGGCAGCGCTTGCGTCCTGTACGGCGCGCACGATGTCATCACTGCTGTGAATGCGCCCAATCGCCCTGAGCAGACCATCGTCGAAGCTCTGGCCGCCAAATGACAGGCGGTTGACACCGGCGTCTCGATACCCGGCCGGATCGCCGCATTCAACCGTTCCGGGATTCGCCTCCATGGTGATTTCCGCATCGTCGGCAAGTGCGAAATTGTCGCGCACGGCCTGCAGCAGTCGCTCGATTTCACCTGGCGAGAACAGGCTTGGCGTGCCACCGCCGAGAAACACGGTCTCAACGCTGCGGCCCCCGGATCGCGCGGCTTCTGCTTCGAGATCCCGCAGGACGGCATCGAGATAGCGCGTGCGTGGCGCGGTATCTCCTGCTGCATGCGAATTGAAGTCGCAGTACGGACACTTCTGCACGCACCACGGCAGGTGCACGTAAAGAGACAGCGGGACGTTCACGCGTATTTTTGCTGTAGCTGACTGACCAGGGCCCGCAGCGCCTGTCCCCTGTGGCTGCGTGCGTTCTTTTGTTGCGGCGTAAGCTGGGCCGAACTGAGCCCGCTTTCGGGGTCCAGGAACACAGGGTCGTAACCGAATCCGCCGTCGCCCTGGCGGGCCCGCAACAAACTGCCGCGCCAGATCCCCTCCGCAACGATGGGGTCCGGATCACCCGGGGCGACAAACGTCGCAACGCAGTGAAACGCCGCGCCGCGATCTTCGTCGGCAACCTCGGCGAGTTCCTCGAGCAATTTGTCGAGATTCTCGTCGTCGCTTGCATTGTCACCCGCGTAACGCGCCGAGTAGACGCCCGGGCGGCCGTCCAGCGCATCGACCGCAAGGCCCGAGTCATCCGCGATCGCGGCCAGGCCGGTTGCGGCAACGGCGTGCCGTGCTTTCAGCAGGGAGTTTTCCGCGAAGGTGCTTCCTGTTTCCTCGGCATCGGTGACCCCGAGGTCGGACTGCGCGATGACCTCTACACCAAGCCCATCGAGCAGGCGTCGAATTTCGGCAAGCTTGCCGGCGTTGCCGCTGGCCATGACGATTCTTTTCAGCCCGCGCATCACCGGATCGCGGAGTCTATCGCCTCGCGCTGAGCGACGAGAATGTCGTCTATGCCGAGACGTGCAAGTCCGATCATGGCGCTGAACTCGTCGTCCGTGAAGGCATGTCCCTCCGCGGTGCCCTGCACCTCGATAAACCGGCCGGCTTCGTTCATGACGATGTTCATGTCCGTCTCGGCTTCGGAGTCCTCCTCGTAGTCGAGATCCAGCACGGGAACGCCGCGGTATATGCCGACAGATATGGCAGCAACCTGTCCGTGCAGCGGATCCTTCTTCAGCTGGCCGCGCTTCTTCAGCCGCTGCACGGCTATCGCCAGTGCAACGTAGGCGCCGCTGATCGACGCGGTGCGCGTACCACCATCTGCCTGGATAACGTCGCAGTCGAGCGTGATAGAACGCTCGCCCAGTGCTTCGAGATCTGTCACTGCCCGCAGGGAACGACCGATGAGCCGCTGTATCTCGAGTGTGCGTCCGCCCTGCTTGCCGCGCGAGGCCTCGCGACCGGAACGTGTATGCGTCGCCCGGGGCAACATGCCGTACTCCCCTGTAACCCAGCCGCGCCGGGTGTTTCGCAACCACGCAGGAACGCGCTCCTCAACGCTCGCGGTACATAGAACCTGGGTATCGCCGAAGGACGCCAGCACACTACCCTCCGCATGTTTTGTGTAATCAGCGACAAACTGTAGTTTGCGCATCTCTGCTGCTTCGCGACCGCTCGGGCGCATGGTGCCTCTCCTTAGCTTCCCAGCCACCTTAACGCTGTGCCGGTCGTATTGTCACTGTACGGTGAATTAACGGTCAGGGCCTTAATGCTCAGCGCTTTCAGATTGTCGGCCAGATTGTTGTCACCTGGCGCGGCAATTTCCGCCATATCGTCATCGCTAAGGCCCGACCACAGACCGTCAGAACACGCCAGCAAAACATCGCCCGCGTCGAGTTTGATCTTGCCCGTAATACTCATATCCGGTACCGGCGCGTCGCCGCCGATGCAACACTCGACGAAGTTGCGCATCGGATGGTCTTTCGCTTCTTCCTCGGTAATCGCGCCTTCCTGGATCAACACCTCGACGTGACTGTGGTCCCTGGAGCGCTTTTGCACCTGCCCGTCGCGCATCTGGTAGATGCGGCTGTCCCCGATATGCGCCCAGAATGCACCGCCCTCCTGCACCAGGCAGATTGCGCAGGTCGCCCGCGGTCGAAAGTCGACGGCAAGGTCCTCGCCGAGTTGCACAACGGCGTCGTGTGCGCGGGACAGCGCCATATACAGGAAGCCCTGCGGATCGAAAAGCGGTAGCGCTGCCGCCATGAACAGGTCCTGGACAACCTTGAGCCCCGTCTCCGCAGCCTTGGCGCCGTCTGAGTGACCGCCCATGCCATCAAACACCAGCATCAGCGCAGCATCCTCTGCGACGACGACGGCGGCCCTGTCCTGGTTGTCCGTGCGATCTCCCAGCGCGGAGACTTTGGTGTATTCGATATTCATGGCGTTACGGTGGCGTTCATTGGCCTTCAGCGGGGACCAAAGCTTAGAATGACCGTCCTCTGAAAAACGTGACCCAGGCGACACACTGCCGCTTTACCAAGGGAAGGTTACTGATGTTACACAGTATGACAGGCTTCGCGCGAGAGTCGCTCGAAACCGAGATCGGCACGCTGTCCTGGGAAATCAGGGCCGTCAATCATCGCTATCTCGATGTGCAGTTCAAGCTGCCGGAAGATCTGCGCCCTCAGGAACAGCTATTCCGCCAACAGGCGAGCAAGGCGCTGGCTCGCGGCAAAGTCGAGTGCGCGCTGTATTTTCGTCGCGCTGTCAGTCGCGACAACGAACTTCAGCTGGACACCGACCTCGTCGAACTGATCGGCCACCGCATCTCCGAGCTCACCGCGAAACTGCCGAATGTTGCCGCAGCGAATCCGATCGAGATTTTGCGCTGGCCGGGAGTCATCGTGCAGACGGAGCTGGACACAGGCCCGTTGTTCGAGCATGCCAGTTCGTTGCTCGACACAACGCTCGCCGCGATGAACGAAATGCGCGCCAGCGAGGGCGTACGTATTGCCGAGATGCTCAACACGCGCTGCGCAGATATCGCGGCGATCGCCGCCAGCGTTCGCAAGCGCATGCCCGAAGTCCTGGAATCGACGCGCGCAAAGCAGAAAGAACGTATTGAAAAACTGAATATCGAGGCGGACCCGACTCGTCTCGAACTGGAAATTGCGCTGGTTTCGCAGAAGATCGATGTCGACGAGGAAATCGATCGACTCGAGAGTCATCTTGTAGAAATTCGCGATGCGATCAACAGCGGCAAACCGGTCGGACGACGGCTGGATTTCCTGATGCAGGAACTCAATCGCGAAGCCAATACGCTCGGCTCGAAATCTGCCGATTCGGAAACCACCAAGGCCGCTGTCGACCTGAAGGTCCTGATCGAACAGATGCGCGAGCAAATTCAGAACATCGAGTAAGCGGCCGTGACGAACACCGATGCGAAACTGTTTGTCATTGCCGCACCTTCAGGTGCGGGCAAGACCACTATCGTCAAGGCACTGGTTGCGCGTAATCCCGGACTCCGGTTTTCCATTTCCTATACAACGCGGCAAAAACGGCGCACCGAAGTCGACGGAGTCGACTACCTGTTTGTCCAGGTCGACGAGTTCGAGCGCCTCAAGGAACAGGGCGAGCTGCTCGAGTATGCGGAGGTTTTCGACAACTACTACGCAACCAGCCGCAGCCAGGTCGAAAAGCACCTGGCAGAAGGCCAGAACGTCATCCTTGAAATCGACTGGCAGGGGGCGCGACAGGTACGCGCATCGATGCCCGAGTGCATTTCTATTTTTATCCTCCCGCCATCGCTCGAGGAGCTTGAGCGGCGGCTGCGAGACCGGCGCACGGACAGCCCGGAAGTTATCGAGCGACGCCTGCGCGACGCGCTGGCCGACATGGCGCACTGGGACGAGTTCGACTACGTCATTATCAACGACAATCTCGAGCGCGCCGTTGCCGATCTCGAGCGCGTGCTCGCCGGCGAGGGAGAATCCTGTGCGCGCAGCAACGTCGGCCTGAGGCGCGTTGTCTCGCGGATCATCGGCTAGCGCTGACCCGTCCACCCTTATAGCGTTTGGCTATATAGGGTCGTATCCTGCCGGCCCGGCTGTCTACACTCTGCCACCTCGTAACCCGGGCCGCCTGGCCCCGCTGACAGGATATTGACTCATGGCCAGAATCACCGTCGAAGATTGCCTCGACAATATTGGAAATATTTTTGAGATGGTGCTGGTTGCCGCCAAGCGGGCACGCCGCATCGCGCATGGCGCCGACCCGATGGTCGAGCTGGAAAATGACAAGCCCACAGTGATCGCGCTGCGCGAGATCGCCGAAGGCCATATCACGCCGGCGATTCTCGAAGAAGTCGATCAGCCCGCCGTTGACGAACTCATGGGTTCTCCTGAGGCCGCCGAGGACATCATGCCGGTTCGAGGCATCTCGATTGGCGACTAGCACGAGCGTCTAGTACAAACGGTCCAGGCCCCGCGTGCTCTGTAACGCAGGGCTCCCCGCTTTGCAGTTAATACGGCTATTATCGGGGCATGGACTACGCTGCAACACTTCTCTCCAAGCTGCCGGGCGCCTCGAAGCGAGATCATGGTCTCGGCCGCCTCGTCGAGACCCTGAAGTCCTACCTGTCCGAACAACACGTCGAGCAGATCCTGAAGGCCTATGAGTTCGGCGCCGTCGCGCACGAAGGCCAGACCAGGAAGACCGGCGAGCCGTACATCACCCACCCCGTTGCCGTCGCCCAGGCGCTAGCGGAAATGCGCCTCGACTCGCAGGCCATCTGCGCCGCCTTATTGCACGACGTGGTAGAGGACACCCCCGCATCGCTGCAGCAGATAGAAGCGCAGTTCGGCGCTGAAGTTGCGCAACTTGTCGACGCCGTCAGCAAGCTCGACCAGATTCAGTTCCGCAGCCGTGCAGAGGCCCAGGCCGAGAGCTTCCGCAAAATGATGCTGGCGATGATCGAGGATATTCGCGTCATCCTCGTCAAGCTGTCCGACCGCCTGCATAACATGCAAACGCTCGACGCTATGCCGGTTGCGAAAAAGAAGCGCATTGCTCGCGAGACGCTCGACATCTATGCACCGATCGCCAATCGACTTGGCATCAACCGCATGAAGGTCGAGCTCGAAGACCTCGGTTTCATGCACCTGCATCCGTACCGTTATCGTGTACTCGAAAACGCGCTGAAGAAAAGCAAGGGAAGCCAGCGCCAGATCGTCAAACGAATCTCCGAGGAGTTCGGTGCGGCGATGACTGAGGAAGGCATCGATGGACAGGTCATCGGCCGAGAGAAACACCTGTACAGCATTTACAGAAAGATGGCGGAGAAGAAACGGCCGCTTGCCGACATCGTCGATGTTTACGGCTTTCGAATTATTGTCGAAGACGTCAACACCTGTTACCAGACACTGGGACTGGTGCATGCCCTTTACAAGCCGATGCCGGGACGTTTCAAGGACTACATCGCAATTCCCCGCATTAACGGCTACCAGTCCTTGCACACAACGTTGTTCGGGCCGAAAGGGCTGCCGCTGGAAGTCCAGATCCGAACGCGCGAAATGGACCGGGTTGCGGAGGCCGGCGTCGCGTCTCACTGGCTGTACAAGGCGGACGAGAAAACCGATGCAACGCCCCAGCGCCGCGCGCGCGAGTGGCTGTCAAATCTCGCGGAAATCCAGCAGTCGGGTACTTCGGAAGAGTTCCTGGAAAGTGTCAAGGTCGACCTGTTTCCGGACAAGATCTACGTGTTCACACCCAAGGGCGACATCATGCCGCTGCCGAAAGGCGCGACGACCGTCGACTTCGCATACGCCGTCCACACCGACATCGGCAATCGCTGTGTCGCGGCCAAGATAGACCGCAGCCTGGTGCCGCTGAGAACGTCTTTGCAGAACGGCCAGACCGTCGAGATCGTTACCGCGCGGGGTGCGAAACCCAATCCGAACTGGCTGACGTTCGTGCGTTCCGCCAAGGCGCGTACGGCAATTCGCAACCATATGAAGAACCTGCGCTCTGTCGAATCGGTGGACCTCGGAAAGCGCCTGCTCGACAAGTCACTGAAGGACCTGGGTTCGTCGCTGCGCAAGGTGGGCAAGGTTCGAATGTCCGCCGCACTCGAGGACCTCGGCCTCAACAATACGGCAGAACTCTTCGAACAGCTCGGGCTCGGAGAGCGGCTGGCACCGCTCACTGCGCGCATGCTGGTCGGCGTCGACGAGACTGGCGAAACCGACGACAAGGCGGCAAGCCTCGTAATCGCCGGCACGGAAGGCATGGTGGTCAGCTATGGGAAATGTTGTTACCCGATTCCGGGTGATGTCGTCATGGGCTACCTCACCGCGGGACGTGGTGTGGTGATCCACAGAAACACCTGCGGCAACCTCAGTAACTTCAGGAAGCAGCCGGAGAAGTGGATTACGGTTTCCTGGAACAAGGACCTCGACAAAGAGTTCTCATCGCAGATTCAGGCTGAAACACGCAACCGTACCGGCGTGCTTGCAGAGGTCGCCGCCACCATTGCGGACTGCGGATCCAACATTGAACAAGTTCAAGTTCTCGGCAGGCACGAAGACTGCTCCGTGCTATCGTTCCTGTTGACGGTAAAAGACCGCAGCCACCTTGCACGCATCATGCGTGGCGTTCGCAAGATGCAGAACGTGTTGAAGGTAACGCGCGACTGCGCTTAGCTCGACGAATTTTTCAGGATGCAGCAATGACCAAGCAGGCAGTTCATACAGACAACGCACCGGCCGCGATCGGAACTTACTCGCAGGCCGCACGCGCCGGCGATCTCGTGTTTCTTTCCGGGCAGATCCCGCTGCTCCCTGGCACCATGGAAATGGTCGCCGGCGATTTCGAGGCGCGCGCGCGCCAGGTCTTCTCAAACCTTGAAGCTGTCGCAGTCGCGGCCGGTGGCTCACTCAACGACGTGGTCAAGGTCACCGTGTTCCTGACCGACCTCGACAACTTCGCGACCGTCAACGCAGTCATGGAGGACTTCTTCGAAACGCCTTACCCGGCAAGAGCCGCCGTCGGCGTCGCCTCGCTTCCCAAAGGTGCCGATGTCGAGGCAGATGCCATCCTGGTCCTGTAGGCGGCCGTCCCCGCGCCATAATCGACTCCTCCTGCAGCGGCCGCGGAAAGCACACGTATCGTGGATCTTCAGTCAAGTCTGACCGCGCTCAGGGGCGTCGGTCCGTCGCTTGCCGCGAAGCTGGAGAAGCTGGGGCTGTATCGTGTCGAGGATCTGCTGTTCCTGTTGCCGCTGCGCTACGAGGACAGGACGCAGCTCGTCAGGCTGGGGTCGCTGCAGCCCGGCCAGCGCTGCCTCGTTAGCGGGGAAGTACTGCTTGCCGAAGTTGTTTTCCGTGGACGCCGCAACCTCTTGGTGCGCATCGGTGACGGCACCGGGCAGCTCACGTTGCGCTTCTTCCATTTTTCGCGGCAACAACAGGCACAGTTTCAAGCCGGTGCAGAGATAAGCTGCTTCGGTGAATGTCGTCGTGGCGCCAGCGGCCTCGAGATGATTCACCCGGAGTACCGCATGCTGCGCAAAGGCGACGCCAGCGCGACGACTGAAGCCCTGACACCGATATACCCGGCCACCGAGGGCGTACAACAGGGCCGACTGCGGAACCTTACGGACCAGGCACTCAGGCAGATGCGGGATACGCCGCCAGTCGAACTGCTGCCCGGGGATATCACCGGCGAACTCGGCATGCCCTCCCTGGCCGATGCCGTTCGTTACCTGCACAGGCCGCCGCCCGATGCCGACGTTGAACGACTCCTGCAAGGCAGCCATCCGTGCCAGCAGCGCCTCGCGTTCGAGGAGCTGCTGGCGCATTACCTGAGCCTGAGAAGCCTGCGGGCGCTCGCGGAAACAGAGCGCGCCACGGCCCTGACAGGCGGCGAGGCACAGGTCCAGAAGTTCATCAGTGCCCTGCCGTTCGAGCTGACCGCTGCCCAGAAACGCGTCTGTGACGAGATACTCGGCGACCTTTCAAGACCGAACCCGATGATGCGCCTCATCCAGGGCGATGTCGGCTCGGGCAAGACGGTGGTCGCCGCCATCGCCTGCCTGAAGGCCATCGCCTGCGGCGTGCAGGCGGCCATCATGGCGCCTACCGAGCTGCTGGCGGAGCAGCACTGGCAAAACTTTGCACAATGGTTTCGCCCGCTGGGCATCGAGCCGGCCTGGCTGAGCGGCAGCCAGCGGGTCGCCGCTCGTCGCGACTCACTGGAATCGATTGCGGATGGCAGCGCCCAGCTCGCGGTTGGTACGCACGCCCTGTTCCAGGAAGGCGTGACTTTCAAAGACCTTGCGCTCGTCGTCATCGATGAGCAGCACAGGTTCGGCGTGCACCAGCGGATGGCGTTGCGCGACAAAGGCCGGTCGACCGATGGCCAGCCGCACCAGCTCGTCATGACGGCGACGCCCATTCCCCGAACGCTGGCGATGGCGGCCTATGCCGACCTCGACACATCGGTTATCGATGAACTGCCGCCCGGCCGGCAGCCGGTTTCGACCATTGCTGTGCCCGACACCCGACGCGCCGAGATTGTCGAGCGTGTTCGCTCGGCCTGCGCGGCCGGTCAGCAGGCCTACTGGGTGTGCCCGCTGATCGAAGAGTCCGAGGTGCTCGACTACCAGGCCGCGGAAGCGAGTTACGCGGCACTGACCGGGGCGCTGCCGGAGCTGCGCATCGGACTGGTTCACGGACGCATGCGCGCCGCCGAGAAGGAACGCGGCATGCAGGCATTCAAGGAGGGACTTATTCAGCTTCTCGTGGCGACGACGGTCATCGAGGTCGGTGTCGACGTGCCCAACGCCAGCCTGATGATCATTGAAAACGCAGAACGCATGGGACTGTCGCAATTGCACCAGCTGCGCGGACGAGTCGGACGGGGTGCCAGGCAAAGTCATTGCGTGTTGCTCTACAAGCCACCGCTGGGCCGTATCGCCAAACAGCGGCTTGCGGTATTGCGCGACACCAACGATGGTTTTGTTGTCGCGCAGCGCGACCTCGAGCTGCGCGGCCCGGGTGAATTGCTGGGCACGCGCCAGACCGGCCTGCCCGACTACCGCGTCGCCAACCTGGTGCGCGACGCCGAGCTCATGCCACAGGTACAGTTGACGGCAGAATCGTTGCGCAGGAATTCAGCATCGACAGCTGCCGCGATTGTTCGGCGCTGGCTGGGGGACGCGGGACGCTACGGCAAGGTGTAGGAGCATGTAAACCTTCCGGCATCAGCCGGAAGGAAAACGTGCACTGAGACGCGCTCCTACAACGACGTCGCGTCAAGTACACTACGCGCCATGAAACCCGTTCCCGCTAATGCCTTCCGGCCCCAACTCGTCCGCCAGCTTCGCAACTACGGCAAGCTGATGCGGCTCGACAAGCCGATCGGCATCTGGCTGTTGCTGTGGCCCACGTTGTGGGCGCTCTGGCTTGCCGGGGAAGGCACCCCGGACCAGGGCCTTTTTGTAATCTTCGTGCTCGGCGTGATTGTCATGCGCTCGGCCGGCTGCGTGTTGAATGACTATGCCGATCGAAAAATCGACCCGTACGTGGAGCGCACGCGCACTCGGCCGATTGCCTCGGGTGCGGTTGCACCGCTTGAGGCCCTGACGTTATTTTTCGCGCTTGGCCTGATCGCGATCGGGCTGGCGAGCATGCTGAATACGCCGGCGAGGCTGCTGGCTGTAATCGGCGCCGCGCTGACGGTTGCCTACCCGTTTGTGAAGCGCTTCGTCTCCATTCCGCAGTTCGTTCTCGGTGCTGCTTTTGGCTGGGCGGTGCCAATGGCTTTTGCCGCCCAGACCGGCGCCACGCCGGAGCTTGCCTGGCTCGTTTTCGGAACAGCCATGATCTGGGCGGTCATCTACGACACCTTCTACGCCATGGTGGACCGGGCGGACGACATTAAAGTAGGCGTCAAGTCGACCGCCATCCTGTTCGGTGAGGCCGACCTTTTTGTCATTGGCGGCCTGCAGGTACTGATGCTCGTTGCGCTCGTCCTGGTTGGTGTGCGTGCATCACTGGGCTTCTGGTATTTCCTGTCGATCGTTGGCGCAGCAGGACTGATGGCCTGGCACCAGTGGCTGGCGCGCGACCGCCAGCCTGCCGGCTGCTTCGCGGCCTTTCTGCACAACCATCTGATCGGCATGGTCATCTTCATTGGCATCGCGCTGCACTACGTTTTCAACCCGGTGGCTGCCGCCTGAACTAAGCCGCCCTTGCCACGGCCAACACACTGACCTGTTCGACCCCTGCCTCGAGCAGCACCCTGGCGAGTTGCCGGGTTGTTTCCCCGGTCGTCACGACGTCATCGACGAGGACGAGGTGCCGATAGGGTGACGTGCCCTTTGCCTCGAATGCATCGCGGAGGTTCTTGCGCCGCTCGGACGCCGTAAGGCCCGACTGGTAGCGCGTCGCACGGCAGCGTCGCGCCACGTTCGTTACCGGCAAATCAAGGCGCTTCGCCAGTGGACGGCACAGCTCGTGCGCCTGGTTGAAGCCGCGCCAGGCCAGTCGCCTGGGGTGCAACGGAACCGGCAGCAAGCCGTCGACGTCTGCCGGCAATCGTCGCTCGGCATGGTCTGCGAGCAGACTTGCGAACGCCACCGCGTAGTGCAGTCGCCGACCGAACTTCAGGGCCTTGAGCCCGGCATCGACGGGAAACTCGTACCTTAGAGGCGCAAGTGCCACGGCGAACGGCGGCGGCCGTGCCTGGCAGCTTGCACAATGCACGCCCGCCGGTAACTCGAGGTCCCGGGGTGCCGCACAGCCGCTACAGGCATTGCCAATCCACGGCAGGTCAGCGTGACAGCCGCGGCACAGTTGCTCGCCAAGATCGCCGGTTCGACTTCCGCAGAACACGCAGCACAGCGGCATGACCGCGTCGTCCAAACGAGAAAGCGCCCGGCCGGCCGCGTGAACAAGCGCTCTGAGGTGGTGACGACGCATTTACCCAGTCTTCTGCAAGCGCGTCGCGCACCGCCACAACAGATTCTCGCCAATAGGCGCTGAAAAGCATGGTACGTTTGATCGCCACGACCAGTCACCATCACAGCAAGTGGACCAGAACCCAAACGACGGACCTACGTTCAACACGCGCGACGTTCGGCGCCGCGCTGATGATGCGGCGGCGAGCTTCGACTCGGCGGATTTCGTACACACCGTTACGCGTGATGGCCTGTTGGAACGCATGCGGCCGCTGGTCATCGAGCCCGCCCGGATCCTGGACCTCGGCGCCGCAACCGGTAGCGCAGCGGCCGGGCTGAGAAAGCGCTTTGGCTCCGCGCACCTCGTCTCTCTCGACCTGTCGCTGAACATGCTGCGCCAGGCAAAACGCAAACGTCCCTGGCTGTCGCGAGCGCGCAGCTCGTTCGTACAGGCGGATGCCGCGCGCCTGCCAATCGAGGACGGCAGCATCGACCTGGTGTTCTCGAACCTGCTGCTGCCCTTCGCAGGACACCCGCAGCCAGTTTTCGAACAAGTTGCACGGGTGCTGCGAAAAGACGGTGTGTTTGCTTTCGCGACACTGGGGCCGGACAGCCTGCTGGAACTACGGCGCGCATGGGGCCACGTCGACGAGCAGGCTCATGTCAGCCAGTTTCCGGACATGCACGATGTCGGTGATGGGCTCGTTGCGGCGGGCCTGCGCGATCCCGTTCTGGATGTTGATCGTCTTACCCTTGAGTACGACGATGTGACGCGCCTGTTCTCGGATCTTCGCGACGTGGGGGCACGAAACACGCTGCAACAGCGCCGACGGTCGCTGCTTGGGAGGGGATCTTTCGCGAAGATGCAGTCCGCCCTTGCCGGCGCATCCGAGGACGGCAGAATCCGCCTCGAGCTCGAACTGGTCTACGGACACTGCTGGGGTGGCGGCCCACGCATGGACCCCACCAACTACATGATTGACGCCTCGCGCATTCCGCGGCGTCGGGGCTGATATCGCAGGCGCGTCGAAAATGTAACATTTATTCTACCAGCCATCGATAAACCATTGTTAAACAAGAATAAATCTCAGTAGCGTTTGGCGCAGCCACATTGCATGGCCGCAATGATTTCAGTACACTGCGCAAGCGTTTTTGGCAGGCTACGCCGGTCAATGCGGCCAACAGACGACTGCCCGGGGTCACCGGGCCATGGCGAACCTAACTGTTCTTCTGCTCGTCACAACTGAAATTGAATATAAAGTGCGATCGTCACGACGATCTGCAAGGTGAATGATCAATGTTGAGAAAGTCATTATTTAGCGTGCTTGCCTTAAGTCTCTGCGGCGTAGCAAGAGCCGAATGGGGGCTGAACATGCCCAAGGGAGTGACCGAGCTAAGCCTGGAAACGTACAACATCCACATGATGATCTTCTGGTGGTGTGTTGCGATCGGCGTTGTCGTTTTCGGCGTGATGATCTATTCGCTGTTCGCACACCGGAAGTCGCGGGGCGCCAAGCCGGCGAACTTCTCTCACAGCACGGTCGCCGAGGTTATCTGGACCGCCATTCCGGTGGTCATCCTGATGGTCATCGCGATACCGGTCGCCGAAACCATGGTGAAACTGGAAGACTCTCGCAATCCCGACATCTCCATCGTCGTCACAGCCTACCAGTGGCGCTGGCACTACAAGTACCAGGACGAGGATATCGCGTTCTATTCAAGCCTCGCCAGGCCGAGCCTCGAGGCGCGCCGCAAGCAGTCCGGCGTTGATCCTTTCGCGGTCGATAACTACCTGCTTGAGGTCGATCGTCGCGTGGTCGTACCACGCGACGCCAAGGTGCGCCTGCTGATTACGTCGAATGACGTCGTGCATTCCTGGTGGGTCCCGGATTTCGCCATCAAGAAAGACGCCGTGCCGGGCATTGTCAACGAAACCTGGTTCAAGCCAACAGAAGTCGGCGTCTATCGCGGCCAGTGCACGGAACTTTGTGGCAAGGATCATGGCTACATGCCGATCGTTGTCGAGGTGGTCGAGCCAGAGGCCTACCAGGCCTGGGTCGACACGCTACAGGAAGCAGACGCCCCGCGAGTCGCAAACGCACTTTAGGAACGAACAGCCGTCATGCCGGGCATGACGACACGCAATCGGAGTATTACTGAATGAGTACTGTTGCAGCAGACGTGCTAGATCACCACGACGACCACGGACCGGCCAAAGGTATCGGCCGCTGGTTGTTTGCGACCAACCATAAAGACATCGGCACGATGTACCTTATTTTCAGCCTGACGATGTTCTTTATCGGCGGCGCCATGGCGATGGTCATTCGTTCCGAGCTGGCGATCCCCGGGCTGCAGTTCGTGCACCCGGAGTTCTTCAACCAGATGACGACCATGCATGCGCTCATCATGGTCTTCGGTGCCGTAATGCCTGCGTTCGTGGGCCTTGCGAACTGGATGATCCCGCTGATGATCGGTGCGCCTGATATGGCGCTGCCGCGCATGAACAACTGGTCATTCTGGATATTGCCCGTTGCCTTCGGCATCCTGCTCTCGACGCTGTTCATGCCGGGCGGCGCTCCGGCCGGTGGCTGGACCATGTATCCGCCGTTAATTCTTCAGACTGGCGACGCGTTTCCGTTCCTGATCTTTTCGGTTCACCTGATGGGCATATCGTCGATCATGGGCGCCATCAACGTGATCGTAACCATCATCAACATGCGTGCGCCGGACATGACGCTGCTGAAAATGCCGATGTTCGTCTGGACCTGGCTGATTACGGCCTACCTGCTGATCGCGGTCATGCCGGTACTGGCTGGCGCGGTCACGATGCTTCTCACCGACCAGTTCTTCGGCACCAGTTTCTTCCTCGCCGCCGGCGGCGGCGACCCCGTCATGTTCCAGCACATCTTCTGGTTCTTCGGCCACCCCGAGGTGTACATCATGATCCTGCCGGCCTTCGGCGTGGTTTCCGAGATCATTCCGACGTTTTCCAGGAAGCCGCTGTTCGGTCACGATTCCATGGTCTATGCCGCATCCTGTATCGCCTTCCTGTCGTTCATCGTCTGGGCGCACCACATGTTTACCGTCGGCATGCCGCTTACCGGCCAGCTGTTCTTCATGTTTGCAACCATGTTGATCGCCGTTCCTACCGGCGTGAAGATCTTCAACTGGGTTGCCACGATGTGGCGAGGGTCGATGACCTTTGAGACACCGATGCTGTTCTCGCTGGCGTTCGTCTTCCTGTTCACGATCGGCGGTTTCTCCGGACTGATGCTTGCCGCAGCTCCGGCAGACATTCAGTACCACGATACGTACTTCGTCGTCGCGCACTTCCATTACGTGCTGGTACCGGGATCCGTATTCGCGATCATGGCCGGCGCCTATTACTGGCTGCCGAAGTGGACCGGGCACATGTACAACGAGTCACTGGGCAAGCTGCACTTCTGGCTGTCGACGATTTTCGTCAACCTGACATTTTTCCCGATGCACTTCCTGGGACTGGCGGGCATGCCGCGTCGTATTCCGGACTACTCGACGCAGTTTGCCGACTTCAACACGATTGCCAGCATCGGCGCCATCGGCTTCGGTGTGTCGCAGCTGCTGTTCGTGGCGGTACTCGTTACTGCCTGGAAGGGCGCGAAAGCCACCGATCGTGTCTGGGAAGGCTCTCACGGCCTGGAATGGACCGTGCCCTCGCCGGCGCCGTACCACACCTTCACAACGCCGCCGAAGGCGCGCATTGCCAACGAGGCGTTCGAATAGAAATGCAGGATGCTGATCGCAAGAAGGGAATTCGGCGAACGGCGTTGATCGTCGCGGCGATAGCCCTGGCTTTCTACGTCGGTTTCATCATGATCGGTGTGATCCGCTCCGGAGCGTCATGATCAAGCAAGAAGACAATCTGAAGGCAGAGAATTATTCCCTGGTACGCCGGCTGCTGCTGCTTGCCGTCGGGATGTTCGCTTTTGGCTTTGCGCTGGTACCGCTCTACGACGTCTTCTGCGAAATCACGGGGTTCGGTGGTCGCACCAACAGCACCGCAGCGGTCGTCGATGAGGCGCCCGATTATTCCCGTGAAATTCGCGTCGAGTTCGTAACAACCGTCAACTCCTATGCGCCTTTCGATTTCGTCGCGGACGTCGACAGCATGGTTGTCAATCCGGGCAAGATGTACTTCGCCACCTTTACCGCGAAGAACCTGACCGGGAATGACAAGGTTGCGCAGGCGGTCCCCAGCGTTGCGCCGGTATCCGCGGCTGAGCATTTCGCGAAGATCGAGTGTTTCTGTTTTACCAGCCAGGAGTTCGCCGCCAACGAGGCGCGCGCCATGCCGCTGCAGTTTATTGTCGACCCGGATCTTCCGGAGTATGTCGACACCATCACCTTGCAGTACACTTTTTACGATACGCCGCGCGCCGCTTCCAACAGCGCGCTTTAACCTGAGAAAGCAAACAGTATGTCGACACACACCGAAGATCATTACTACGTCCCTCACGGCAGCCACTGGCCCATCGTCGGCTCGGTCGGCCTGCTTGCCCTGATGGTCGGCGTTTCGAGCTGGCTGAATGGCGCCGACGCCGGCTTCTACATCATGATGACGGGCGTCGCTGTGATGATCTTCATGATCACCGGCTGGTTCCGCGATGTCATCCACGAGAGCCAGGGCGGGCTCTACAACGAACAGGTCGACAAGTCATTTCGCCAGGGAATGTTCTGGTTCATTTTCTCGGAAGTGATGTTCTTCGCCGCCTTCTTCGGCGCGCTTTTCTATGCGCGCAACATGTCTATTCCATGGCTCGGCGGCTCGAGCAACAATTTCTTTACCAATTTTATTCTGTGGGAAGGCTATGAGGCCACCTGGCCCACCAACGGCCCGGGCGCCATCGGCGGTGACTATGAGGTCATGCCGCCTCTGGGGCTGCCGCTCATAAACACCGCGCTACTGCTGACCAGCAGTATCACCGTAACTATCGCCCATCATGCGCTGCTGGCCGGCCGGCGCACGCAGCTCGCTGTTTTCCTGGCAGCCACGTTTGTGCTCGGCTTTATCTTCGTCTACCTGCAGGGTTACGAATACGTACATGCCTATCAGGACCTGAACCTCAAGCTCACGTCCGGCATCTATGGCTCGACGTTCTTTATGCTGACGGGATTCCACGGCATGCACGTCACCATCGGCGCGATCATGCTGACGATCATCTTCCTGCGTGTCATCAAGGGGCACTTCACGCAAGAAAAGCACTTCGCCTTCGAAGCGGTCGCCTGGTACTGGCACTTTGTCGACGTCGTCTGGATCGGGCTGTACGTATTCGTCTACTGGATGTGACGCCAGGGCAGTAACCGCTGGCTGAAAAACGGGCGCCCAGGCGCCCGTTTTGCTCTTACCCCAACGCGAACGGCTGCTATTGTGTAGGAGGAACGATCCAGCCGAAAAAGTAGGAGCCGATGAGGAACAGGATCAGCACCAGGGACAGGCCAACGCGGATCTCGAGCGCTCGCAGCATCTTCGGAGAATCTGCATCCTCGCGTCGCAGGTAGAATAGTCCGGTTCCAAGGCTGATGACGATCGCAGCCAGCAAGGCAAAAACAACGTATTTCATGGCAGGGTCCTCCGAGGCAACATTATACCTTGAACACACAGTCGAAAAAGCCGCTACCCACCTGGCTGCCGCTGGTCGTCGGCACGTTGCTCGTCATTCAGTTTGCCGGACTCGGCGCCTGGCAGATCAGCCGCGGGCTCGAAAAGCAGGCAGACCGTGCCGCGTTTAGCGATGAGGGCACCTTTGCTGCCTGGCAGGACGGCATGGAGATCCGACCGTATCAACGGCTCCGCGCAACCGGTCGCTACGATGCCGAACACCAGTTCCTGCTCGAGAACATCATCCTCAACGGCCGTTACGGTTATTACGTGATCACACCGCTCCTCGGCGAAGAGGGTGAACCGGTTCTGCTGATTAACCGAGGATGGATCGAGAAGGGTAGCGGGCCGGTCGACCCCGGCTTGCTCGAGGTGCCGACAACTCGCATGTCGGTGCGCGGCCGAGCCGGCTCGCTGCCGCGAGCGGGGTATAAGATGGGCGAGGCCGTTGACCCGTCGGGCAGCTGGCCAAGAATGGCGGTTTATCCGAGCAGCGATGAGGTTGCAGCGGCCCTGAATACGCCGGTGCAGGGGTTTGTGCTGCTCATGGACCATGAAGAACAACACGGATTCCTCCGCCAGTGGGTACCTGCGGAGTTTGGTCCCGGCAAGCACTTTGGCTATGCGCTGCAATGGTTTGCCATGGCTATTGTGCTGGCGGCGTTACTAACCTGGAACTATCGAAAGAAGCGGTTTGAGTCATGACGAAGCAGAAAGACCCGGCGGGCCGGGTACAACTACTCCTGATGTCACTGGTGTTTTTCGGGCCCCTGATACTGGCTACATGGCTGTATGTCAGTGGCACCGGCTTCCAGCCAACAGGAAGAACCAACCACGGCGAACTGCTTGAGCCGCTGGTTAATATCGGCGATGTGCTGCCAGACGCGCCGATCCATCAGCACAATGAAGGCCATTGGCTGCTGGTGTACTCGAACACCGGCGCCTGCGATGAGGCCTGCGAGTTCGCCCTTCTCACGCTGCGGCAGTCCCGCCTGATGCTTGGCAAGGAGATGGACCGGCTGCGGCGGGTTTTCTTGCACGGCGATACGGCCCCGGATACAGTGTTTCTTGCTAACGAACACTCGGGCCTGATAAGCATTCAGGACAGCAACTTCAGCGATCTGCTGCATAGCAAGAGGCCCCCGGAGCTCGCGGCAGGTGGCTATTTCCTGGTCGATCCACTCGGTAACCTGGTCATGTATTTCAGTCCCGACATCGATCCGGGCGATATGGTCGAAGACATCGATCACCTGCTGGAACTGTCTCGAATAGGCTGAGCCGAATATGAGCGTGAACGCAAACGCAGAAACCTACACTGACTGGCGCGATTACTACGAGCTGACCAAGCCCCGTGTCGTCGTGCTCATCGTGTTTACGGCGATCGTCGGCATGTTCGCTTCGGTGCCTGGGTGGCCGGGCGTAACGGCTCTGCTTCTTGGCACGCTGGGCATCGGTCTTGCCGCATCGTCTGCGGCCGTTTTCAATCACGTGCTTGATGCACGTGTCGATGTGCAGATGATGCGCACTCGCGGCCGACCCCTGCCGCAGGGCAAACTGACGGAGCAGGCCGCCCTGACATTCGCGTCCGGCCTGTGCGTCATTTCCATGGTGATTCTCTGGTTCGGCGTCAATCCTCTGACCGCGATACTGACGTTTTGCTCGTTGATCGGCTACGCCGTTATCTACACGGTGTTCCTGAAGCGCGCCACGCCGCAGAACATCGTTATCGGCGGCGCGGCCGGCGCTGCGCCGCCCGTGCTCGGTTGGACGGCGGTAACCAACGAGCTTCACACCGGCGCCCTGCTGTTGTTCCTGATCATCTTCGTGTGGACGCCGCCGCATTTCTGGGCGCTTGCGATCGCGCGTAAAGAAGAATACGCGAAGGTGGACATCCCGATGTTGCCGGTCACGCACGGCGAAGCGTACACACGGCTCAACATACTCCTGTACACGATATTGCTGGTGCTGGTCACGATCCTGCCCTACCTGATCGGTATGAGCGGCCTGATCTACCTGCTGTCGGCGCTCATTCTTGATGGCTTCTTTCTCTATTACGCGATACGCATGTACCGCGTCCCCGAAGACGAAGAGCTGCCCATGAAAACCTTCAGGTATTCGATCAGTTATCTCGGCTTCCTGTTCGCCGCGGTCCTTATTGATCACTACCTGCTGTTTCGCATCAGCCTCTGACGCACCGGCATGCCGCTGAGCCTCGGACAGAAACTGCATATGCGGCATCGCTGCTGGCGGTTACGTTTCAAATCGGAGGTGCCATCCATCCGCTACGTGCGTAATGCAGCGCTTGCGGGCACCACGGTGATCGACGTCGGTGCGAACAAGGGCGTATTTTCGATATACATGTCGCGAGCGGCCGGGCCGACGGGCAAGTTGATCGCTTTTGAAGCCCAGCCTGAACTCGGCGAACACCTGCTCGCCGTGAAGCAGAGCTTTGGCCTCGACAACATGGTCCTGGTCAACAAGGGCCTGTCTTCCGCTCCGGGCACGCTGACCATGCGCCGCAGCGAGGCGGGCTCCGGCATGGCCAGCTTCCATAGCCCGGCATCCCGCGACCTGGAGGAGGTCGAGGTCCCGGTTATTCGGCTCGACGACTATGTGCGTGAGCAGAACATCGGGCCGGTCTCTTTTATCAAGTGCGACGTCGAAGGCCACGAACTCGACGTATTCAGAGGCGGCCAGACACTGCTTGCCCGCGACAAGCCGACATTATTGTTCGAGTGTCATGACGACGAGGCTGAAAAGGGCGAACTGTTCGATTTTCTCAGCGGACTGGGTTATGACGGCTACTTCTTCTTCGTGTCTCGTGCGGATCACAAGAGCCTTTTTTTCAAGGGCCGTGGCGAATTCATTCCGTACGATCAGCGCGCCAGCTACCCGAACGTGCACCCCGCCGTGAAGCACCGCAACTACGTATTCGTAAGGCGTGGCGCGCAACCCTAGCGCCGGCTGCCGCGGCAAAAGTGCCGAGTCCGTCAGGTATTGTTCGGCGACAGGGCATTAGACTGGTACGGCGATGAGCACTGATAACAGAAATGACCGGCTTGCATTCGAGCGCCTCGTACGACCGCATATGGACCGGCTTTACAGGCTGGCATGGCGCCTTGCGGATCAAAAGGCACAGGCAGAAGACCTGTTCCAGGAGCTGCTGATCAAGGCCTACGGCAAGCTGGACGAGCTCGCGAGCATTGACGAACCCGGTTCCTGGCTGGCGCGCATGATGTACAACCTGTTCATCGACGAGCGGCGCCGTTTCGCCAGGCAGCGCCTGAATACGGTTGAGGAGGGCGAGATGCCCGGCGACGGAATTGCCGGCCTCTCGGGCGGCGAGGATCCGGTGCGCGACAATGAGCGGCGCGAACAGATTCTGGCGCTGGATTCGGCGTTGGCGGCGCTTAGTGACGAGCACCGGATTGTCGTCCTGCTGCACGACACGGAAGGTTATAAACTAGATGAAATACAGAAACTTACAGGGACCCCTATAGGAACGATCAAGTCGCGACTGCACCGCGCCAGGGCCCGCCTGAAGGAGATTCTGACACAGAATGGAACCATTCCGCGCGCCTGATCGTGTAAGGGTATAGACAGGACATTCGTATGCAGACTGAAGACATTAACAAGGCGGACCAGGCGCTTGACGCCCTGCTGAAAGACTACCCGGCACCGGATGCGCCGGATGGCTTTTACGAGCAGGCTCTTGCTCGCGCCACGCATGAAGGCACGCGTCGCCAGCGCAACCGCTGGATCATGACGGGCTTTGGCTCGGCGGTTGCTGCCGGTCTCGCCCTGTGGTTCGTCGCCGGCTTTTTCTTCGCAACACCGGAGACGACGCTGCCGGAAGCGGCGATTCCGGGCATCACGATGACGCTGGAGGAGCCACGCACGGTCAACCTGGTTTTCGCCTCGGCGACGGCTCTGGACGCTGCGAAGCTCACCGTGACGTTGCCGGAAGGTCTCGAGCTGGCGGGTTTTCCCGGGCAGCGCGAAATTACCTGGCAAACCAGCCTGAATGAAGGCAAGAACCTGCTGCCGCTGCAACTGATAGCGGTGTCGCCACAAGGCGGTGAAGTTCTTGCGCGACTTGAACACAAGGATCGTGACCGGACGTTTCGGTTGCGCGTCGATGTAAACCGTATTGATGTGACCTAGGGAGCAGGTTATGAAACAGACCCACTTATTTTTCGCGATTCTCGTACTGACGCTGGTGGCATTTTTCCCGGCGGTTGCGCGCGCGGACAGGATGGACGACCTCGAGGTGACCATGGAGGTCCTCGATGACGCGTCTGAACTCGAAGCGGCCATGTCGAGAATGCGCGGCCCTGATGACGAAGGCGTTGATGACGACGACTGGGAGGACGAGGACGACTCCGACGATGACTCCGAAGACGAGTCTGACGACAGCGACGAACTCGACGAAGAGTCGGAGGAAGACGAAGACGAGATGGAAGACGAGTCCGAGGATGAATTCGACGACGAGTTTGAAGAGGATGACGAGTTCGAAGAAGACGAGATGGAAGACGAGGATGACTTCGAGGACGGCGAAGATATCGACGATGACGAGATCGACGACGACGAGGAAGAAGAGGAAGAGGACGACGATGACGACTGATTCCAGATTCTCAGCCTGATTTGGCCTCGTTTCGGCCGAAAACACGAAATACCCCCGATTGTTGTCTTTTCGGGGGTATTTTTTTGCGCCACGTCATAGTTTTGAAAGCGAAAATGCCGGTACCCTTGCGATCTGACATAAGGTTTAAGCGCCCCCCCTCAATGGTCAAGAAGACTCTTCTCGCAAGCTACCTGTTAATCAGTGTTGCACTCATGGCATTTCTGCCGGCGCAGCCGGCGCTAGCCATGACGGCCGAGCAATATTTCGAGGACGGCAACCGGCTGTTTCGTGACGACCTGTACTGGGCAGCGCTGCTGCGCTACCGCCAGGCTGCGGACGAAGGTCTCGATACCCCGTTACTGCATTACAACGAGGGCGTCGCACACTACCGGGCCGGGCAGTACAACCGGGCCCGGGAGTCGTTACAGCGAGCGCTTAGAGATCCCGGCCTGCGAATCGCCACGCAGTACAACCTGGGCCTGAATGCCTATGCCGCCGGCAACAACGACGAAGCGTTGCGCTGGTTTCGGCTGGTGCGCGATCAGAACCAGAACCGGAAGCTACAGGAGTACGCGGTTGTTGCGATCTCCAGGATTCGTGACATCGAAGCGGTCCCGGACGAGTTCGAAATTCGCGTCGCCGAACGCAAGAAGAAACGCGAGTTCGCCGACCTGGAGTTCAGGGCGCGCGTGAGCTTTGGCAATGACGACAATGTTTTTCGGACGCCCGAACAAAACTACATCGATTTCGCCAACCCGAACTTACCCATCGTAACGCCGGTTCCACAAAGTGGCGCCTTCATGCCGGTGAGCATCAGCGCCAAGTACCGCATCAACACGCTGCCGTTCGAAGGCTTCTATGGCGCGTATCGGCTCGCTGGTCGCTACTACCAGGACAAGGAGCTCGAAAACGCAAACGAATATATTCATGAAATAAGCTTTGGCAGCGACTACTTCCGCAAGGATGAGTCGCGGCGCCGCGAGATACTTAGCGCGTTCAAGGTTGCGCAGCACGATGACGTTTATTATGACCCCGACGATGGCGGCAGCCGTATCGTCGATGGCGTCGCCGTCGACGACCGCATGAACTACCTGCGCTACGGCCCGGAGCTGCGCCTGCGACAATCGCATGAGCGACTTTCGATTGGCGCGACGTTCAAGGGCCAGCTGTGGAATTACGAGGAAACCGAGGTTCTGCCGGAGTACGACCACGAGTATTTCCTGGTCAGCCTTTACGGCCAGTACAAGTTCACGAGGACCTCGCTGCTTCGGGTAACGGCCGAGTATTACAGCCGGCGATTCGGGGACCGCATTGCGCACGACCTTGACGGGCAGCAGCGCCTTGGTAACCCGAACATCCGCTATGACTACTATTCGCTGGGACTGCGCGCGAGGCAGCGCATTACCGACAGCATGTGGTTCGGCTTTGACGTCAGTCGTGTCGAGCGCATCGACCAGTACGTCGGCTACAACGATTATTCGCGCGACAGTTTCGGTATCGACTATCACTGGGCGATCGGCGAGCGCTTCGAGCTGGAGCTCGGTGGCGCGTATCGGCTCTACAATTACCCCAACGCGTTCGCCTTTCACAATCCTGTCGTCGGTCGCAAGACGCAGGAATCCGCGGACGGCGAAATCACCGGCACCTTCCGCCTCACGCGGCACCTGAGCCTGGTGGCAGAAGGCCGCTATCGCGAGACGGTCTCCAACGACATCCGCATCCAGTACGAACGCATCCAGTACATGCTCGGAATACGCTGGGAGCAGTAAACCTCGCGCTACATGCCTCGGGGCGGCCGCTCCCGCGTGACGCTCTTCCGGCGGGCTGCTAGACTGCGTCGCTCTCGAATTTCCGCGGTGGGCCAGCGAAGCCCGACTCCATGGATGTAACACCAATCCTCGAACAACTGAATGACGCGCAGCGTCAGGCCGTTACCGCGCCCGCTGAGCCGGCGCTGGTCATCGCCGGGGCGGGCAGCGGCAAGACGCGGGTGCTGGTGCATCGCGCGGCCTGGCTCATCGATGTCGAGGGCCTTTCGCCACAGAGCTTGCTGGCGGTCACGTTCACCAACAAGGCCGCGGCGGAGATGCGAGGGCGTATCGAGGCGCTGCTGAGACTGCCTGTGCAGCACCTCTGGATTGGCACCTTCCATGGCCTGGCACATCGCATGTTGCGCCGCCACTGGCGCGAGGCCGGTTTGCCGCAGAACTTCCAGATCATTGATTCCGACGATCAGCTGCGCCTCATCAAGCGGCTGCTGAAGAACCTCGAGGTCGATGACAGCCGCTGGGTACCGCGCGAGATCCAGTGGTTCATAAACGCCCAGAAAGACGAAGGGCTCCGCCCTCAGCATCTCGATGACGAGGGCGACGCCGATCGCCGCCAGATGATCTCGCTGTACCAGTCCTACGAGGACATCTGCCAGCGCGGCGGGCTCGTGGATTTTGCCGAGCTGCTGCTGCGCGCACATGAGTTGTTACGTGATAACGCCGAGTTGCTGGCGCACTACCAGCGACGATTCAAACATCTGCTGGTCGATGAATTCCAGGACACCAATGCCATCCAGTATGCGTGGCTTCGGCTGCTTGCCGGCAAGCAGGGCATACCCTTTGTCGTGGGTGATGATGACCAGTCGATCTACCGGTGGCGTGGCGCGCGCGTTGAGCATATTCAGCGCTTCCAGAAGGACTTTCCCGGCACCAACGTTGTGAAGCTGGAGCAGAACTACCGTTCGACCGCGACCATCCTGAACGCGGCCAATGCCGTCATTGCCAACAACAGCTCGCGGCTCGGCAAGAACCTGTGGACAGAGGGTGCCGAGGGCGAGGCTATTCGGGTCTATTCGGCGTATAACGAGCGCGACGAAGCGGATTTTGTCATCGGTCGGCTACGTGACTGGATCGAGCAGGGAAACGCACGCTCCGACTCCGCCATCCTGTATCGCTCGAACGCGCAATCGCGAGTACTGGAAGAAGGCCTGATCAACGCGCGTATTCCGTACCGCGTTTACGGCGGTCTGCGCTTCTTCGAGCGCGCGGAAATCAAGGATGCATTGGCTTACCTGCGGCTGATCTCGCATCGCGAAGATGACAGCGCCTACGAGCGCATCGTCAACAAGCCAACGCGCGGCATTGGCGCGCGCACCGTCGAATTGATGCGCGCTTATGCCAGGGCAAATGCCTGCTCGTTGTGGCGTGCCGCCGGTGCAATCGCCAGTGACGAACTGAATGGCCGCGCCGCGAACGCCGTGAACGCGTTTCTCTCGCTGATTGAACGCCTCGCCCGCGAGACAAAAGGGCTTGATCTGCACGACCAGGTCGATCACGTTATTCACAGCAGCGGTCTGGTCGATTTCTTCAAGAAGGACAAGGGCGAGAAGGGCGAGACCCGGGTCGAGAACCTGCTCGAGCTGGTGAGTGCCGCGAAGAGCTTCGAGCCGGATCCGGCCGAAGAGATGTCGCCGCTCGATGAGTTTCTGTCGCACGCAGCGCTGGAAGCCGGCGAAGGGCAGGCCGATGCCTGGGAGGACTGTGTTCAGCTCATGACCATGCACTCGGCAAAAGGCCTGGAGTTTCCACTGGTCTTCATGTGCGGCATGGAGGACGGCTTGTTCCCGCACCAGCGTTCGATCGCAGATCCACAGGGGCTCGAGGAAGAACGTCGACTCTGCTATGTCGGCATAACGCGCGCCAAGCAGACACTGTATATAACGCACGCCGAGCAGCGGCGCCTGCACGGTATGGACAATTTCTGCCAGCCTTCGCGATTTATCGCCGAGATTCCTGACGAGCACGTGGAAGAGGTACGCCCACGGGTACAGGTGTCCAGGCCGATGCGCCCGACGCCGTCGGGACGGCGTCAGAAACCGTCAACATCCGCCGGTAACGAGCTGGGCATCCACCTGGGGCAGCGAGTTAGACACAAGAAATTCGGCGAAGGCGTCATCCTGAACTGCGAAGGGCAGGGCGCGCACGCTCGCGTCGAAGTGAATTTTGAGAACGCGGGCACAAAATGGCTGGTTCTGAGCTATGCAAATCTCGATCTGATGTAGACTAGCGCCCTGTCTTGCCAATGTGCACGGTCTAAATGAAGATTCTTATTCTCGGCGCAGGCCAGGTTGGGTCCTCGGCGGCATACCATCTGTCTCGCGAGGAAGCCAACGAGGTCACGGTCGTCGACATGCGGCCGGAGGTGCTGCGCGAACTGCAGGATCGACTCGACATCCGCACGGTGGTTGGCCATGCCGCGTATCCCGACGTACTGGATCGCGCCGGAGCGCGCGACGCCGATATCGTGGTCGCGCTGACCGATAGCGACGAAACCAACATGGTCGCCTGCCAGGTCGCCTATACGCAATTCAGAACACCGACGAAAATTGCGCGTATCCGTTCCGCTGAATACATGAATGCCAACAAGCTGTTCACGCAGGATGCGATCCCGATCGACGTGCGCATCAGCCCCGAACAGCTGGTCTGTACCTACGTCGAACAGCTCATCCTGTATCCGGGCTCATCGCAGGTGCTCGACTTTGCCGATGGCCGCGTGCGGCTCGTTGGCGTCAAGGCTGACCGCGACGGCCTGCTCGTCGGCCAGCGCATCGCAACGCTGAAGGACCATATCCCGAACACCGAGGGCCGGATTGCGGCGATCTATCGGCAGGGCAAGGCCATGCTGCCCGACGGCGATACGGTCATTCAGGAAGGTGACGAAGTCTTTTTCATCGCCGACCGCAAGGATATTCGCGTCTTCATGAGTGAGATACGACGACTGGAGGACCCGGTTCGTCGTGTCGTCATCGCGGGTGGCGGCAACATCGGCGTGCGCCTTGCGATGGCGCTCGAACAGACCAACCAGGTAAAAATCATCGAGCGCGATCAGCGCCGCGCGCGCGACATCTCCGAACAGCTCAACAAGGCGATCGTGCTGGTCGGTGACGCGGCCGATGAAGAGCTGCTGCTCGAAGAAAATATCGACAACGTCGATGTCTTCTGTGCCCTCACAAACTCCGAGGAAGCCAATATTCTGAGCTCGATGCTGTCCAAGCGCCTCGGCGCTCACAAGGCAATGGCATTGATCAACCGCGCCTCGTATGTGGACCTGGTCGAGTCAGGCAGTATCGACATCGCAATCTCGCCGCAGCAGGTCACGATTGGTTCCTTGCTGGCACACGTGCGGCGCGGCGACGTCGTCAAGGTGCATTCCTTGCGTCGCGGTGCTGCCGAGGCCATGGAAGCCATTGCTCATGGCAACGAACAAAACTCCAAGGTCGTCGGTCGGGCCATCGAAGACATCGAGCTGCCGAAAGGCACGGCCATCGTCGCTATCGTGCGGGGCGAACAGGTCATCATTGCGCACCATGACACGGTCATCGAGGCGGACGACCACATGATTCTGTTCATGACCGATCGCCGCAAGATCGAGAGCCTGGAGAAGCTCTTCCAGGTCGGCGTCTCCTTCGTATAGGGCGCTGATGAACTGGACCGTCGTACAGCGCATCCTCGGCCTGCTGCTGATGATGTTCAGCCTAACCATGCTGCCGCCAATCGGCTTCAGTCTTTTCTTCCAGGACGGCTCGTGGCTGCCCTTCGTCGAGGGCTTCGCCATTACGCTGGTGGCCGGCCTGCTGTGCTGGCTACCCGTGCATCGCTCTCGAAAAGACCTGCGATTGCGTGACGGCTTCCTGGTCGTTGCCGCCTTCTGGACCGTACTGGGGACGTTCGGCGCCGCCCCGCTCTATTTTGCGGACGGTTTGTCGCTGTCGTTTACCGACGCGGTTTTCGAATCGATGTCGGGACTGACAACGACAGGTGCAACCGTCCTGACGGGGCTGGACGATCTGCCAATGTCGATTCTTTATTACCGCCAGCAGCTGCAATGGTTGGGCGGTATGGGCATCATCGTCCTTGCTGTCGCCGTGCTGCCGATGCTCGGCGTTGGCGGCATGCAGCTTTACCGGGCCGAGACGCCCGGACCGGTCAAGGACACCAAGCTGACGCCACGAATCACCGAGACCGCCAAAGCGCTCTGGTACGTCTACCTGGCCTTCACAATTACCTGCACGATCGGCTATCGAATCGCCGGGATGGGCTGGTTCGACGCGCTTTGTCACGCCTTTTCGACGGTCGCGATTGGCGGCTTTTCGACGCACGACCTCAGCATCGGTTATTTCGATAGCACCGCTGTCGATCTTGTTGCCGTGTTCTTCATGTTTGTCGCCGGCATCAACTTCTCGCTGCATTTCTTCGCCTGGCGTTACGTCTCTGTGAAACATTATTTTCAGGACCCCGAGTTTCGCGCCTACGGCGCCATCCTGATCGCGCTGTCTACCGTCGTCGTTTCGACCCTGTACATCTACCGCGGCTTTCAGGACCCCGGACAGACCTTTATTAACGGCCTGTTCCAGGCCGTGTCGATTGCGACGACGACCGGTTTCACGACCGAGAATTTCGCTATCTGGCCCGGCGCTTTGCCGGTGATGCTCGTGTTTGCCAGTTTCGTGGGCGGCTGCGCCGGGTCGACGGCGGGCGGCATCAAGGTCATCCGGTGGCTCTTGGTCTACAAACAGGGCGTCCGCGAGATCGGCCGGCTGGTCCATCCCAGTGCAGAGATACCGGTGAAGCTCGGCAACAAGGCTGTGCCGTATCGCGTCGTCGATGCCGTGTGGGGCTTTTTCTCGGTCTACATTATCGTTTATGGCGTCATGCTGCTCGCGATGATGGCAACCGGGCTCGATCAGGTCACCGCGTTCTCGGCGGTTGCAGCAACCCTCAATAACCTCGGCCCTGGCCTTGGCGATGTCTCCTCGGGCTTCATGTCGCTCACAAATACGGCCAAGTGGATATCCATCGCCGGCATGCTGCTGGGCCGCCTCGAAATATTCACGCTGCTGGTTCTGATTACGCCCACCTTCTGGCGCACCTGAGTCGGTCCTTCGTGAGTACAGAGAGCGATAAGCCCGCCCACCTCATCGATCGCATGAGCGTGTTGACGGGCAAAGTCGCTGCCTGGCTGACGCTCGCCATGGTCGTTGTCACCTTCGTCGTCGTCGTCATGCGCTATGTCTTCGATGCGGGGCTGATCTGGCTGCAGGAATCCGTGGTCTGGATGCACGCTGTCGTTTTCATGCTTGGTGCGGCGTACACCTTGCAACAGGAAGAACACGTGCGCGTTGACGTGTTTTACAGAACCATGAGCGCGAAACGTCGCGCGATCGTCGACCTGCTCGGCGTTCTGATCTTCCTGTTTCCCTTGTGCGCCTTCCTCGGCTGGAAGTCGTTCGACTTTGTCGCCGCATCCTGGCGCTTGCAGGAAGCGTCGCGGGAGTCCGGCGGTCTCCCGTATCCATTGTTACCGCTCCTGAAAACGGTGCTGGTTCTGATGCCTGCGGCGGTGACCCTGCAGGGCCTGTCGCTGTTGCTGCGATCGATCCGTGAGCTGAGGAAGGGCTGAGCATGGAATGGGTTGCCGCGCTGCTGTTCCTGACGGTCATCCTGTTGCTGCTGGCGGGCTTTCCCGTTGCTTTTACGCTGGGAGGAACCGCTCTGCTGTTCGCGGGTTTCGGGGTGATCGGCGGCAGCTTCAACGAGGCGTTGCTGTCGGGACTGCCCAACCGCATCTTCGGCATCATGACGAACGAAACGCTGGTAGCCGTGCCGCTGTTCGTATTCATGGGCGTCACGCTCGAGCGAGCTCGCATAGCCGAAGACCTGCTGGAAACGCTTAGCTCGCTGTTCGGCACCCTGCGCGGTGGCCTCGGCATCTCCGTAACGATCGTCGGGATGCTGCTCGCCGCGAGCACCGGCATCGTGGGTGCCACCGTCGTCACGATGGGCCTGTTGTCGCTACCAACGATGCTCAAACGGGGTTACTCGGCGGACATTGCCGCAGGCACTATTTGCGCGTCGGGAACGCTGGGGCAGATCATTCCGCCGTCGATTGTGCTTGTCATGCTTGGCGACGTAATGACGACAGCGTACCAGCAGGCACAGCTGGAGATGGGCGTGTATTCACCCAGGACCGTTTCGGTCGGCGACCTTTTCGCCGGCGCACTGATCCCGGGGCTCATGCTGGTCGGCCTTTATATGCTGTACATTCTCGGCGTTGCTTTCTTCCGGCCGGCGCTTATGCCGCCGCACCAACGGGCCGAAGGAGAGACGGTTTCTCTTGCCCGCATAGTGCGCGCGTTGCTGCCGCCACTGTTCCTTATCTTCGCTGTGCTCGGCTCTATTCTGAAAGGATTCGCAACGCCCACCGAAGCGGCCGGCGTCGGTGGCATGGGCGCGCTGTTGCTGGCGATAGCGCGGCGGCAGCTGTCAATGTCGCGGCTGCAGGAGATCATGCAGAGCACGTTGCGCATCAGCAGCATGGTCTTCCTGATCCTGATCGGCGCCTCGGTATTCTCCCTGGTGTTCCGCGGCTTCGGTGGTGACGACGGGGTGCGCGCTGTACTCGAGGCGCTTCCCGGTGGTGTCATCGGCGCGGTCGTGCTGGTCATGTTGGTGATGTTCCTGCTGGGCTTCGTGCTCGACTTCATCGAAATTACGTTCGTCGTCGTGCCCATCGTCGGGCCCGTATTGCTGGCGATGGGTCTCGACCCCGTCTGGCTTGGCATCATGATCGCGATCAACCTGCAGACCTCGTTCCTGACGCCGCCTTTCGGCTTTGCGCTGTTCTATTTGCGCGGCGTCGCGCCGCCGTCCGTATCGACGGCGCAGATTTATCGCGGCGCCGTGCCGTTCGTCGCCATTCAGCTGCTGGCCCTCTTGTTGCTGGCTGTCTTTCCGGACCTCGTTACCTGGTTGCCGAACAGGATCTACGGTAGCTAGATCTGCGCCGAGACGGTAGCCACCGCCCCCGTAAATTTCTCGACGAGCTCTTCTGCCTCTGCTGCGCTTAGATTGTATGGCGGCGCCAGCAGGACGTGGTCGCCATGCCGCCCGTCAACCGTGCCACCCATGCCGTAACACATCAGTCCTGACTCGAATGCCGCTTTCTGCACCTGGTTGTGAATTTTTCTCTCGGGCTCAAACGGCGCTTTGCTGTCGCGATCGCTGACCAGCTCAACGCCGATGAAGAGCCCGCGCCCTCGCACGTCACCAACATAAGGGCTGTTGGCAAACGCTTGCCGCAGGCTCGCGCGGATCGACTTGCCGCGTAACACGACGTTGCTCATGAGATCTTCCTCGTGGAGGACCTTCAGTGTTGCGAGCGCCGCCGACACGGCGGTAGCGTGTCCCATGAACGTGTGGCCATGCTGAAAGAAGCCGCTGCCCACTCGTACGGCGTCAATGATCTCCTCGCGACAGAGTAATGCGCCGACAGGCTGGTAGCCGGCCGCGAGACCCTTTGCCATCGTCACGATGTCGGGAACAATCTGCTCCTGTTCGTAGGCCATCAGGCTGCCCGTTCGCCCCGTCCCGCACATGACCTCATCGAGAATAAGGTGCACGCCGTAGCTGTCACAGATTTCTCGAATACGTTTGAAGTAGCCCGGTACCGCAACGACGGCGCCCGCGGTTGCTCCGACCACGGTTTCTGCGATAAACGCAGCCACCTTCGTCGGACCGAGCTCGTGAATTTTCTGTTCGAGCTCAGCCGCGACTCGCCGACCGTAGGCCTCCGGGGTTTCTGTCGGCGGTCGCTCCCGGTACTCGAAGCACGGTGCAATATGGTTGCCTTGAACCATCAGCGGTGCGAAATGCTTGCGACGCCATTCATTGCCGCCAACAGCCAGGGCGCCCAGCGTATTACCGTGATAACTCTGCCGGCGCGCGATGAACAGGTGCCTGTCGGGCTCACCAGACTCGACGAAATACTGGCGCGACAGCTTCAGCGCCGCCTCTATCGTCTCGGAGCCACCGCTGAGCAGCAGGACCCGGTCCATGCCGGGCGCCTGTTGCGTCAGCTTCTCGCCGAGCTCCTCCATGACATCCGTCGTAAAAAACGACGTATGTGCATACGGCAGCGTTTCAACTTGCTGCTGAATCGCCGCGACAATCGCCGGGTGGCTGTGGCCCAGGCAGGACACCGCTGCTCCGCCCGAACCATCAAGATAGCGCTTGCCGCTGGCATCGATAACGTAGGAGCCTTCGCCGCGCACGGCCTGCGGCGGCTGGTAGATCAGCTGCCTGTGGATCAGATGACTCACCTGCTGGTCGCGTCTTGTGCGGTCATCGCTCGCTCTGCATTGAGGGAAACACGACGCCAATGTACTCAATCGCTCGTTGCAATAGAAGAGTCGATCGGCTTCGGTTTTGGGTTGCTATCTAAAGAAAAACAGCGCCTGAGGCGCTATTGGACACACATATTCTGCGTCCAGCAGGGGGAGAATTTACGAATGAACAGGAAGATAATTCCGTTTGCCGCACTGAGCGCGGCAGTGGTATGTGGCACTTTGTCGCCTCAGGCGGTCCTCGCACAAGACGGGTCGAAAGAGCTGATCGAAGAGATCGTCACACTCGGTACACGCAGCGCGAAGCCGCGGTCGGCCGCTGATTCAACGGCACCGATAGACGTCATTGGCGGCGAAAACTTCAATGCGATGGGTGCGACAGCCGACCTTACGGACAACCTGAAGGCGCTGGTGCCTTCGTACACGGCAACACCGGCGACCGGCGATGGCAGTGCTTTCGTGCGGCCAACCTCGCTTCGGGGCACGGCGCCCGACCAGACGCTGGTGCTCGTCAACGGCAAGCGTCGGCATCGCTCTGCGCTCGTACAGTTCTTCGCACCGGCAGCCGGTAACGGCGCCCATGGCGCCGACATTGGCATGATTCCCGGCATCGCGGTAAAGAACGTCGAAGTCCTGCGTGACGGCGCGGCCTCACAATACGGCTCCGACGCCATCGCCGGCGTAATCAACTTCAACCTGAAAAACGCGGCGGAAGGTGGCCAGCTGCAGTTGCAGTACGGCGAGCATGCCAACCGCGGCGAGCAAAGCGTGAAAATCGCGGCCAACGCAGGGTTTGCCGCCGGTGATTCCGGCTTCATCAATGTCAGCCTCGAGGTCCTGGACAACGAAGCCCTGTCACGCGGCATTCAGCGTAGCAGTGACGTGCAGACGCTTGTTGCCGCCGGTGTAAACCCCACCATCATTGGCGCCGATTCGCCTTTCGGCGATGCGCCACTGCTGCAAACCTGGGGACGGCCGGAAACGTCGGGCACGCGTTTCTTCATGAATTCGGGCTTCGAGATCAATGACAGCGCCCAGCTGTACGCTCGACTGGGTGTCGGCGATACCGACGGCCGCTACCGGTTCTTTTACCGTGACCCGGTTGGCAACGCCGTTTTCTCGCAGCAGCTTCCGTTTGGCGCCGGTTGCCCAAGCTGTGATCCGAACGATCCGACCGATACTGCAAGTCTTCGTGAGCAGGGCTTTGTCGGTCTGCCGGCCGGCTTCACGCCGTACCTCGATGGTGCGCAGAGCGATGCCAGCCTCGTTATTGGTGTCAACGGCGAGTTCGACAGTGGCATGACCTACGACTTCAGCTACGGCTTCGGCAAGAACGAACTCGACTATTTCCTGAACAACACCGCTAACCAGAGTCTTGGGCCTGGCGACGGCTTTACGCTGCCGCAAAGGGACTTCGACGTCGGTGGCTACATACAGGAAGAGGTCAATCTCAACGCGGACTTCTCGTTGCCGCTCAGCGATGCTGTAAATTTCGCGTTCGGCGCGGAGGCTCGTGAAGAGTCCTATACGGTCGTCCAGGGTGAACCGAACTCTTACTTCGGGGCCGGTTCGAGCGGCTTCAAAGGCATCACGCCGCAGGACTCGGGTGAGTTCAAGCGCGACAACATCGCCTTTTATGCCGACGTCGAACACGACGTCAGCGACGCGACGCTTATCCAGTACGCGCTGCGTTACGAGAACTTCTCCGACTTCGGCGACACGATCAACGGCAAGGTCGCGTTTCGTTACCGCGCCAGTGACGCTGTCGCGCTGCGCGGCGCTATCTCAACGGGATTCCACGCGCCTACGCCTGGCCAGGCGAACGTACGTACAACGATTACGACCTTTGACGGCGTGACCGGCCTGCAGGTTGAAGAGGGCCTTGTACCGTCGACCGACCCGCGCGTTGCGTCCGTCGGCGGCACATCGCTGAAGGAAGAGAAATCTCTGAACTACAGCCTTGGTACCGCTTTCGATATCACGGACGCCTGGAGCGCGACGTTTGATGTGTACCGAATCGAGGTCGACGATCGTATCTATCGTACCGGCGATATTTCCGTACCGAATACGACCAACACGATCTCGTTCTACACGAACGCGCTGGACGTGGTTCACAGCGGCGCTGATCTTGTCGTCACCGGTGGCTGGGACTGGGGCTCAAGCGCCAACACGCAACTCACCTTCGCCTATGGCTACAACAAGGTTGAGATCGCGGGACAGAAGCAGATCAACGGCGTCAACCCGGTTAGCGATGGCCTGATCGAGGACATTGAAAACAACTATCCGAATCATCGTTGGGTGACGACGGCCAACACGTCGTTCGGTGAAAATCTCAATGCGCTGCTGCGCCTGAACTACTACGGCGACCATTACGACGAACGTGGCACCATCGGTGCTGCTGTCGAGCCCAGCGCGAAGATTGACTCAACCATCTACGTTGATCTCGAGTTCGGCTACCAGGTGACCGAGAATTTCAGAATGGTTGCCGGCGGCATCAATGTCCTTGACGAATACATCGACGAAATTGGCCCGCCCAATGCCAACCGCCTCAGCGTTGGCCTGCAGTACCCGCGTCGCAGTGCGGCCAACTACGAGGGTGCCGCCTGGTACCTGCGCGGCGTTTACGCCTGGTAGGAAGAGGCCACGTGTAACGGCGGTGCCTGCCGTCTGAGAACAGGGGCCGGTTGCAACAGCAACCGGCCCTTTTTTTATTTCACGAACAAGACGCGTGATGCGCAATCTAGAGAATGCCTCTGTCGGCTTCGTTTTGGAGTCGCGCGATTCGCTCCGGATCGTCGTAGCGGGCAAGGCTAAGGTCCTTCGCGTAGTCCGGCAGCTTGTCGCCGCATATCCAGGCGGCGCAAAGCTGCCCCGCTCCACAGGCCGACATACTGCCGAACCCGGACATGGCGCCGGCAACATACGTGTCCGGCGGCCCCATGGGGCCGATCAGCGGCCAGTTCTCGGCGGTCATCGTGTAGTAGCCGCCGTAGTGAACGATGTCGGTCGGCGGCGTTTCAACATAGGCGCTTAACGCAGGCAGCATCGGCGCTGCGCCACGCAGGACGATTTCCGGGAACTGCGGGTCTATCGCAGGTTCCTCCTGCATCTCTCTTCGCGGCTGGCTCGGCTCGCGGTTGTAGGCCCAGCCAAGCTTGATCCGGGAGGCTCGGTCCCCACCATCCGGACGGCAGTGTGTGCCGGATGGGAGTTTGGTGCCCAGCCACGCGAGCGCCGGGTCCGCGGCAAGCAAGTCTCGCTCCTCGTCGCTCCAGTCCAGGGTCTTTTCGTCAAGGTCGATAGAAAACGGCATATCTCTCGGGATCGCACCGAGCCTGTCGTCAAAGGCGATCTTCTGTTGGTAGATATTTTTTACCGGCAGCTCAATGCCGAGCATGCCGGCGACATCGTTGACGAAGGGCCCTGCTGCGTTGACGAAGACCCGCGCATTAATGTGCAGCCGCTCCTGTCCGGCCGCAAGCTGCAGTGCATGTGGACTGCCGAGGTGAATGTGGGTCAGCTCGGCCTGCAGCCGCCGGCCGCCGGCTTCGCGAAATCGCTGCAACAGGTAGTCGCCGAGTTGCTGGCCGTCGATATCCCCTGCTCGCCGGATGTGTATGACGTGCTGTATGTCTTCGCTGAACGCCGGAAAGCTCGCCTGCACGCGCGGTCGCCCGCTGATGACGCTGACGTCGATGCCAGGCTGCAGGCCCGAAACGAGGCCGCCGATGTCGTCACGCCGCGTTGCCAGCGCATAACCGCGTTGCGTCATGCGGAACACGTTTTGCGCCTCGTCCGCCAGGTTCTGCATCAGGTCAATACTGTGGTTGGTGAATGCCGTCATCGTCGGATGTGGCCACCAGTTGCGGTAGTTGTCGCCGGACTGGGCGCTCGTGTAACTCATCGCCTGTCGATAGTCGATCAACAGCACCGAGCGTTGCCGGTTTACGACAGACAGGTAATACGCGGTCGCAATGCCGATAATGCCGGCACCAATCACCGCGATATCAACGGTCTTGTCGAAATCCCTCTGCACTGTGGCTCGCCGCAACCTCTTCAGCTAGCACCGCATCTTTGTCAATCGCGTGTTTCGAGGTATGCCTGTTCCGAAACCCGTGTGTTTCTCTCGACAATGGCAAGGTAGTCGAAATACGCCTTGCCGATCTTCCTTGCAGCCGGGTCTTCGGCCATCAGTTCGCCGACGATGTCCTGCGTGTGCGAACGGAGCAGCCGGATAACTTCGGCAGGAAACGGTCGCAGCTCCACGTCAGGGTCTTCCTCCAGTTGCCGCAGCGACTGTGCATTGCCGTGCGTGTATTCGGCCGTCATATCGAGCGTGATCGCCTGGCAGGTCGTGCGCACGATTTCCTGCAGGTCGGCCGGCAAGGAATTCCACGCGTCGATGTTGATGATGGTTTCCAGGCCCGGACCGGGCTCGTGCCAACCGGGGTAGTAGTAGTAACGTGCCGCCTTGTGCAGTCCGAATGACACGTCGTTGTAGGGCCCGACCCATTCGGTCGCGTCAATCGCGCCCGTCTGCAACGCCGTGAAGATTTCGGATCCCGGTAGCGTGACGGGCGTGCCGCCTGCGCGTCGCAACACCTCGCCGCCGATACCGGGTATGCGCATCTTGAGACCCTTGAGGTCGTCGACGCTGTTGATCTCCTTGTTGAACCAGCCCCCCATCTGTACGCCGGTGCTGCCGGCAGGAAAGGGCATCAGCTTGAAGGGTGCGTACAGCTCCTCCCAGAGCGCCTGGCCGCCGCCCCGATACATCCACGCATTGAATTCGAGGTGTGTCATGCCAAAAGGAACGGTGGCAAAGAACTGCGCGGCCGGAACCGTGCCCTTGTGGTAATAGGACGCGTCATGGCCCATTTCCACGGTGCCGCGGCTCACGGCGTCAAAGACCTCGAAAGCCGGCACCAGTTCGCCGGCGCCGTAAACCTTGATCTTCAGGCGACCCGCGGACGCGGCTTCGACGCGAGCGGCGAGGTTTTCAGGCGCCATGCCAAGGCCCGGGAATTTCGGCGGCCAGGACGTTACGCAGGACCACTGGAACGACTCCTGGCCGACGCTGCCATCGCAGTTAGCCGCCGGTTTGGCGCAGGCCGAAAGCGTCGCCGCCGCCGCCACGCCACCCACAAAGTCTCTTCTTTTCATGACAGGCCCCGTTCTCGATGCAGTGAGGCCAGTCTATTGATCGCTTGTAGCAATGCAACTGGCAGGTGGTGGGGAAAAATTATTACTATTATTTCCCACTTTAGGACAAATATTGACGATAGCAGCGCTGTGGATAACCCATTTTTGCGCCGAAATAACGGCAAAAAGGGGTTGACAGGTGGTATTGAAGGGTCCGGCCGGTGGGTTTAGCCTGTTATCGCCTTCCCTGGCCCGTTGATCAGGTCCATTTTGATCCGGAAATCCCACCGGCCGGTGATGATGAGTCTCTCATCTGCCGGGACGCATTGTGGCTTATCATTCTCAGCCATCCATCCACAAACGCCCACATCGGGCAACACGCAAGGAAAAGAGCTCGGCATGATAGGTCTGTTGCAGCGCGTTACCGAGGCGGAGGTTCGCATTGACGGGGAGGTCGTGGGCCGGATTGGCCGGGGCCTGCTGGTGCTGGTGGCCGTGCATCGGGATGATTCCCGGCAGGACGTGTCCCGGCTGGCCGAGCGGCTGCTTGGCTATCGGGTCTTTCCGGACGCGGACGGCCGCATGAATCGTAGTCTGAAGGACGTGGCTGGCGATTTGCTGCTGGTGCCGCAGTTCACGCTGGCCGCCGACACCAGGAAGGGCACGCGGGCGAGCTTCACTCGGGCGGCGCAGCCGGCGAGGGGTTCGGCCTTTTTTGACGACCTGGTCGTCATCTGTCGTCAGCAACTCGAAACGGTTGAAACCGGCCGTTTTGGGGCCAATATGCAGGTAAGCCTGGTCAACGACGGGCCCGTCACGTTCTGGCTCGAATCCTGAATGGCTCCGGCGCCTGTGACGCCGGTACGGTTTTGTTGCGCGACTGGGGGTATCATGAACATAATTCGCGCCCGGCCAGAACCCGGCGCAAACCCCTGAATTAGTGGCGGCTCACCGCCAGGAGCAAGATCAAATGCCATTCAATATCAGCCCGGGAAGCCTGCTTCTGATCCTGGTCATCGTGTTGGTCATTTTTGGCACGAAGAAGCTGAAGAACCTCGGCTCCGACCTCGGTGGCGCTGTTAAGGGCTTTCGGTCGGCAATGAGCGAGGCGGAAGAGTCGACCAACCAGCTCGGCGACAAGTCGAAGGACGCTGATTTCGACAACACGCCGGCCGAAGAATCGCGCAAAGAAAAAGACGCCTGATCCACTACTGCCATGTCCGGAATCGGCGGTTCGGAGTTTCTCCTCTTATGCATAATCGGGCTCATGATCCTCGGGCCCGAGCGCTTGCCGCGTGTCGCACGCCAGTTCGGCTCCTGGATCGGTAAGGCCCGCCAGATGACACGCGCATTGCAGCGCCAACTCGAAGACGAGCTGAGCGCAGAGAAGAACCTTGGCTTCGATCCCAAAGAGCTCCGCCCGGAAGCGCTGTTAACGCCAAGGGATGACGACACCTACTCGCCGCTGCATGACGAACACGACGATGCCGAAGATGTCGTGGATGCCGCCGCGGACGAGAGCCCCGTGGAAAAGGGCGGCTGATGTCGGAGGCAACACCGAAAGACGGGGACGACCTCGCTGAAGGCACGCTGCTCTCGCACCTCGTCGAGATGCGCAACCGGCTTTTTATCATGTTCGGCAGTGTCTTTGCGGTGTTCCTCGTCTTGTTTCCGTTCTCCAAACGGATCTTCGAGATTGTCTCGAAACCGCTGCGCGAGGTCGTGCCGGGCGGAGATATGATCGCCACCGGCACCGCGGAGCCCGCGATTGCCATTCTTAAACTGTCGTTCTACCTGTCGCTGATCATTGCAATGCCGGTTGTGCTTTACCAGGTGTGGGCATTTGTGGCGCCAGGCCTGTACAAGAAAGAGAAGCGCTTCGCTTTTCCGCTGCTCGCATCCAGCATTGCACTTTTCTACGCCGGCATTGTTTTTGCGTACTTCGTCGTCTTTCCGCTGGTGTTTGGTTTCTTCGTGGCGTTCACGCCGGAGAGCGTCAATTACATGCCGAACATGTCCGACTACATCGGTTTCGTCATGATGCTGGTTATCGTGTTCGGGCTGGCGTTTGAGACGCCTGTTGCGACGGTTCTGCTGATCTGGACCGGCCTCACGTCCATCGAAAAACTGACGTCGATTCGACCTTACATATTTCTTGGCGCTTTCGTCGTCGGAATGCTGCTAACGCCGCCGGACGTCATCAGCCAGATTATCCTCGCCATTCCGGTATACCTGCTTTTTGAACTCGGCATCCTGATGTCGCGACTGTTTCGCCCCAAGCCCGCGGAACCCGAGGAAGAGGCCACCGTAAAGTAGCAGGGTGCGGCCCAAATAGTGTTTAATGGGTGGCCTGGCCCGCCAAAAAAACTATAGATGACGGCGGCTAACAGTACCCCCGGGGGAGAACATGACCGATTCCGTTGCCGCTACCGCGGACGACTCATCACGCGACGGCGAGTTTCTGGGCCATCCAAAAGGCCTGTACGTCTGTTTTACAACCGAACTCTGGGAGCGCTTTTCATTCTACGGAATGAAATACCTGCTGCTCTTGTATCTCACGAAGTATCACCTGTTTACCGATGAGATGGGCCTCGATGTGCTCGGCTCTTATGCCGGCCTCGTGTACGCGTTGCCGCTGATCGGCGGCATGATCGCAGATCGATACCTCGGCATGCGCAAGTCGGTGCTATTCGGCGGTATCCTGCTGTCGCTGGGCCATATCCTGATGGCCGTCGAGGGTTACCAGGCGAAATTCTATGCCGCGGGCACGACGCTGACGGAAAGTCTCACGCTCGCCAGCGGCGAGGTGCTCGGCAGCGGGACGATCCTCGCTGAAGATGTCCTGATGCGGGACACGGCGGCGCTGAATGTCTTCTACTTTGCGCTCGCGCTGATCGTCATGGGCGTCGGTTACCTGAAGCCGAATATCTCGACCATTGTCGGTAAACTCTACTCCATTGACGACCCGCGCCGCGATTCCGGCTTTACGATCTTCTACATGGGCATCAATATTGGCTCGTTCACGGCGACCTTGCTGTGCGGCTGGCTGGGCGAGACCTTTGGCTGGAAATACGGCTTTGGCGCCGCGGGTATTGGCATGATCTTCGGCCTGTTTACGTTCATGTACGGACAGAAATACCTGATGGGCCACGCCGAGCCGTCGGAGCCGGAGAAGCTTAAAAAATCGCTTCTCGGCCCAATCAACGTGGAATGGTCGATCTACCTGCTGAGCCTGCCCGTGCTGGGCTTGCTATGGCTGCTGGTGCAACACGAGCCGGTCGTGCTGCTGACACAAAACGTGTTCCTGGTGATTGCGATCGTCGGCCTGATCCTTTATTCGATGGTGCATACCAAGCAGGATCAGAACAATACGGTTGCCTATACCATTGCCGGTATCGCGGTCGTCGCGGCGCTGTACGCAATCGCCGTAAATCTGCACTTCATCCCCGGCAGCGAAGCGCTCGCCGAGAACGTGCTGTACGGCTCGATCATCCTGGTCGTCGGTTTCGTAATCTACGGCTTCATGACGCACAACTCCGAGGAATTCGGTCGCACCGTTGTCCTGATGATTCTCATCTTGTCGACGATCGTGTTCTGGGCGCTGTTCGAACAGTCGGCCGGGTCGATGACGCTGTACGCCGATCGCGTGGTTGATCGGTCTATCGGCGATACAACGTTCACGGCCGCGCAGTTTGGCTCACTGAATGCGGGCTTTATCATGCTGCTTGCCATTCCTTTCGCCACGCTATGGACCTGGCTCGCCAAGAAGGACATGGAGCCCAGCACGCCGGTGAAGTTCGGTCTTGGCATCCTGCAGGCCGGCCTCGGCTTCGGCTCCCTGGTTTACGGCGCGCAACATCCGGACCAGTTCGGCCAGGTAGCCATGATCTGGCTGATACTCGCGTACCTGTTTCACACAACGGGGGAGCTTTGCCTGTCGCCCGTCGGCTTGTCGGCAGTAACCAAGCTCTCGATAGGCAACGTCGTCGGCGTTAGCATGGGCACCTGGTTCCTGGCCACGGCTCTTTCCGAAACCGTTGCGACACGGCTGGGCAAGATGGCCGCGATCAGTGTCGACGGCAATGAAACCGCTGACGCTGCGACGGCTCTCGCAACCTACACGCAGCTCTTCGAGTTTCTCATGTGGGTCGGTTTAGGGGCCGGCATATTCATGATCGTCATCTCACCGATTCTGCGTCGCTGGATGCATGGCATACACTAGATAGTCGGGCGCTGCGGGCGCTCTCAGGGGATAAGCATGTCAGAAAAAACGCAAAGCGCCGCTCCGGGCGGTTTCCTTGGGACCGTCGAGCGTGTCGGCAACAAGCTGCCCGACCCGGCGATGCTGTTCGTCGGGCTGCTGGGCATCGTCTGGCTGCTGTCCTGGTTCATGTCGTATTTCACGTATGACGTCGTCGACCCCCGCACCGGCGAGGCAATCGTTGTCATTAACCAGCTGACGGGCACCGGCTTCACGACCTTTCTTACCAATATGGTCAGCAACTTCGTTGGTTTTGGCCCGGTTGGTACCGTTCTCGTCGCCATGCTTGGCATCGGGGTTGCCGAACATTCGGGTTTCGTAACAACGGCAATCCGGGCGCTGCTCAACGTGACGCCTAAGTGGTTCCTGACGCCGATGGTTATCCTCGTGGGCATCGTGAGTCACTCTGCCGTTGACGCCGGTTACGTACTCGTCATCCCGCTCGGCGGCGTCATCTTTTATGCCGCTGGCCGTCATCCGCTGGCCGGCATCGCCGCGGCCTTCGCGGGCGTCTCCGGCGGATTCTCGGCGAACTTCGTGCCCTCGGCGCTCGACCCGTTGTTGCAGGGCCTGACGCAAAGCGGCGCGCAGCTTCTCGATCCGGGCATCGTCGTGAATACGCTGAACAACTACTTCTTCACGACCATTTCATCGATATTAATCGTCGGCCTCGGCTGGTACATCACCGACAAGGTCGTCGACCCACGGTTGCAAGGCACCGCTGTAGACGGCGATGCCGAGGACCTCCCGGAAATGCACCCATTGACCGACTCGGAGCGCAAGGGACTGCGGTGGTCGCTGCTCGTCATGGTGGCAGGCCTGGTCGTGCTCTTCATTTCGATGTGGCCGGAAGCGTCCGCCTGGCGCGATGCGGAAGGCGCCCTGGTTAATTTCTCATCACCGATCATGCGCTCTATCGTGCCGCTGATCTTCTTCCTGTTCCTGATACCCGGCATCGTTTTCGGCTACACGACCGGTAATTTCAAGACCAGCAAAGACATTATTCAGGGTATGTCGCATGCGATGAACAGCATGGCCTATTACCTCGTTATCATGTTTTTTATCGCGCAATTCGTTTACGCGTTCTCGGCTTCAAACCTCGGCACGCTGATGGCGCTGGAAGGCGCCAAAGCGCTAACGACGCTGAAGGATTTCCCGGCCGTGCTCGTCGTTGGCATCATCCTGCTAACGGGCTTCGTGAATATTTTCGTGGGTTCGGCAAGCGGCAAGTGGGGGCTGCTCGCACCCATCTTCGTACCGATGCTGATGTCGCTGGGTATCTCACCCGACCTGACGCAGGCCGCCTACCGGGTCGGTGACTCCAGCACCAATATCATCACGCCGCTGATGCCCTATTTCCCGCTCGTCGTTGTTTACTGCCAGCGCTACGTGAAGGGCACCGGCATAGGAACGCTGGCTGCGATGATGTTGCCGTACTCCCTGAGCTTCCTCGCGGCGTGGACGGTGTTCCTGCTGATCTATTGGGCAATCGGCATTCCACTGGGTATAGGCGCCAGCTATACCTATCCGGCGAGTTAAGGACGCGGCATGCACGACTTCGAGAAACTCGGCGCCTTCTACCTCGGGAAGCGCTATGACATGGAGGCCGAAAAGCTCACCGACGAGCTGGTACTTTATGATTCCAAGGACCTGACGACGCATGCGGTGATCATCGGCATGACAGGTTCCGGCAAGACGGGTCTCGGCATCGGCCTCCTGGAAGAAGCTGCGCTCGACCATATCCCGGTCATTGCCATCGATCCGAAGGGCGACATGGGCAACCTGTTGCTGACCTTTCCCAAGCTCGCGGCCGAGGATTTTCTGCCCTGGGTGAACCCGCGTTCCGCCCTCGACAAGGGCCAGACGGTCGACCAGTATGCCGCCGGCCAGGCGGCCCTGTGGAAAAAAGGACTCGGCGAATGGGGCCAGGACGGCAAGCGCATTGCCAAGCTCAGGAACAACGTCGACCTCAATATTTATACGCCCGGCAGCAACTCGGGCGTGCCGGTCTCCGTCCTGCAGTCTTTCAGTGCACCGGAGCAGGCGCTTATCGACGATGTCGATCTCTACCGGGAGCGCGTGCAGTCGACCGCAACCGGTATTCTGACGCTGCTCGATATTGACGCGGACCCGGTCGCCAGTCGCGAACACATTCTCATCTCGCGACTGCTGGATAATGCGTGGCGCGAAGGCCGTAGCCTGGACGTCCCCGGCCTGATCAACGAAATTCAGGATCCGCCGATCAGCAAGGTCGGTGTCATGAACCTGGACTCGTTTTTTCCGGCGAAAGATCGCTTTTCGCTGGCAATGCGCCTGAACAACCTGCTCGCTGCGCCAGGATTCGAGGCGTGGATGCAGGGCACGCCGTTAAACGCCAAGAACCTGTTGTACACGGAAGACGGCAAACCGCGAATTTCGATCATGTCGATCGCGCACCTCGATGACGCGCAGCGCATGTTCTTCGTCTCCATGCTCCTGAACGAGCTGATCGGCTGGATGCGGGCGCAGCAGGGAACATCGAGTCTCCGTGCGATTCTCTATATGGACGAGATCTTCGGCTACATGCCGCCGGTCGCGAACCCGCCGTCGAAGAGGCTGTTCCTGACGCTTCTGAAGCAGGCGCGCGCTTATGGACTCGGACTCGTGCTGGCGACGCAGAACCCCGTTGACCTCGATTACAAGGGTCTGTCGAATACCGGGACCTGGTTTATCGGCCGCCTGCAAACGGAGCGCGACAAAGCGCGCGTCATGGAGGGCCTTGAAGGCGCCAGCGGCGGCAATTTCAACAAGCAGGAAATGGAGCGCACCATCGCCGGGCTCGGCAAACGGCGCTTCCTGCTGCATAACGTGCACGAAGACGAGGCGGTCGTATTCAACACGCGATGGGCCATGTCCTATCTCGCCGGCCCGCTGACCCGTGACCATATCCGTACACTGATGTCCGGGGTAAAGAAGACGCTGGCGGCCGCGGCAAAAACGGTATCGAAACCAAAGCGCAAGGCTGCCGACAGCGCGCCGGCACTGCCGCCCTCGGTCGAGCAGTTTTTCGTAAAAGGGCAGGGCGAAGAGATTGTCTATTACCCGCGGCTTATCGGCGCCGGCGACATCGTTTTCACCAGCGCTCGCTATGGCGTCGAGGACGAGCGCCAGGTCCTGCACACGGTCGAATTCGAAAGCGGCCCGGTCGAGGTCGATTGGGACAACAGCGAAGTACTCGAGCTGTCGGTCGACGAGCTGTTGAACAGCGGGCAGCCGGACGCGAGTTTCACCGACTGCCCGGAAGCAGCCAACAATCCGAAAGCCTACGCGCGCTGGTCGAAGGACTACCAGCGCTGGTTGCGACAGAACGAGAACATCACGCTCTACAAGAGCAAGCGCTTTCGCCTTACGTCCGCGGCCGGCGAGACTGAAGGCGAATTCCGCGCCCGGCTGCAGGATGCAGCCAGCGAACAGCGCGACCAGGCGATCGCCAAGATTCGCAAACGTTACGCGAGCAAGGTGACGACGCTGGAAAACCGCCTGCTCAGGGCACAGCAGGCGATCAGCCGTGAGCAGCAGCAATCCACCAAGAAGAAACTCGATACCGCGATATCGTTCGGCACGGCCATCCTCGGTGCGGTGCTTGGACGCAAGAAGCTGTCGAGTGCAACGGCAACGAAAATCGGTTCGGCGATCAAGACCGCAGGCGGCGCAAGCAAAGAGGCGGCCGATGTCGATCGCGCCATGCAGACGGCAAACAAGGTCAAGGAAGAAATGGCGGCACTGAATGCCGCCCTCGAAAAAGAGGTTGCGGATCTCGACACGTCGTTCGACGCACAGTCGGAGGAGCTGGACGAGGTGATTGTCAGGGCGAAAAGCACCGACATCCACGTGGCGCTGACCGGGCTCGTCTGGCTGCCTTACACGGCGGACGACAAGGGCCGCCTGCGTCCTGCCTGGTAAGATTGCGGTCGCGGCGCGGCCGCAAACACCTAGTCCCCGAGGCAGGATCCTGCGTAGGCTTTTCTAACACCGGCGTTGTCGAGCTGACAGTCGTTGTCGTAGGTCACACCATCCATCCCGCAGACCGGGGAATAATCGCGCGGGCAGTTGCGGCCGAGCGTCTCGCAAACGCCGGCATACTCGATGCGCACACCGCGGCGCTCGGCCTGGCAGGCATTGCCGTAGGTCATGCTGTCGAAACCACACACCGGTACGAACAGGTTGGGGCAGGGCCGCACGTTGCAGATGCCGGGCTTGAAGGTCGTCAGGCCCGCCTTTTCCGCGAAGCAGGCGTTGTCGTAGGTAACGTCGTTGGCGCCGCAGACCGGAGCGAAGACTTTCGGGCAATTATCCGGATCGCAGGGACCCTTGTGCTGCACGGGTATACGCTCGGCATCCGCTTCGCAGCGATTAATAAAGCTACGGCCGTTCATACCGCACACCGGCTCCTTGATGGAGGGACAACCGTTCGGCGTACAGGCGCCGAGCCCCGCTATTTTCGCGCCGGACTTCAGCGCAAAGCACTCGTTGATGTAGGTATTACCGTCCAGCCCGCAAACCGGGTCGAACGTCTCGGGGCAGCCACTTGCAACTTCCGGGCAAATGCCGGCAGCCGCGATATCCACCCCCGCCGCTTGCGCGACACATTCATTGCTGTAGGTCTGACCGTCCGCACCGCAGACCGGGTCGTACTGCATCGTGCACGCCACATCGTCAGCCTGCGCCAAGAGCACCGGCGCAGCGGTTTCACCGTTGAGCAGCGAGCTGACGTCAATCTCGGACGCGCCGAGCGGCCCCGCTAATGCGAGGCTTGCCAGCAGCATTGTTGTTTTCCGTAAGGTCGTTTTTTGCATGCGCATCGATACCCGGTCTATTGCTTAGAGCGCGTTCGGAAGCAGCGGTTCAACGAATTCACTCGCCAGCTCGACCTGCCGTTCGACGGCAGCGGGCCGCCCGATCAGCTCGCTGATGCTGACAAGCTTGATACCCTGTTCCGCGAGCTTTGGCAGCTCCTTTTCCAGGAGCTCGAGCGTTGCGTCGTAGGGATGTCCTATCGCGACGACAAGGCCGCGCTTCCTTGCCAGCAGCTTCATGCGCTCGAATTGTCGCAAGACGGTCTCCGGCGACGGGTCGGGGTCAAGGAAAACATCGCGTCGCACGGCGCTGACGCCAGCTTCGGTCGCCATCTGTAACGCTACGCTGTGTGCCGTCGTGTAACTGTCCACGAAGAACAGGTTGTCCCGCGCCCGTATCTCTTCCATTAGCCACTGCATATGCCCGGGGTGCCGTGTCAGCAGGCTGCCTTTATGCCCGTTAACGCCAATAACATGAGGTACGGAGCTCAGCGCGCGCTCAAACGTCAGCGCCAGCCGTTCGCGGCTCATGTCGAGATCGATGCCGATCGGCTCCTGGTCCTTGTCATCAGAGTTCGCCTGCAGTGGCAGGTGCAGCAGCACCTCCTTTCCCTGCTCATGTGCCCACCTCGCAAGCGTTACCGCGCGGGGCGTACCCGGCAGCACGGCGAAGGCCACGGGGCCCGGCAGCGCGATGGCACGCCGGCCCGCATCCAGCCGGTAGCCGAGATCGTCGATAATGATGGCGACGCGCGCTTGTTCTGCTTGCGCCGTGACGGACACGACGAGCAGGAGCATCGCCGCCAGGGGACCTTTGCCGGAAATCATTGCGCCTTGCTGTGCATCACCGAGCGGGGCCTCAAGTATTCGATTGCCTCGGCCAGCTGCGCATCAGCCTCCCAATCGACAGTGCCCGCCAACGTCAGGTCCGGAAAGCCTGGCGTATCTGCGACAAACAGGTCCGGCTCTATGCCCACGTCGTGAATGGAGTCTCCGGACGGCGTGTAGTACCGCGACGTCGTCAGTTTGATGGCCCGGCCTTTGGACAGCGGCATGACGGTCTGTACCAGCCCCTTGCCAAATGTCGGCGTACCGATGACGAGCGCACGTTCGTGATCCTGCAGCGCACCGGCCACGATCTCGGATGCTGACGCGGAACCGCTGTTAACCAGTACGACCAGGTCCGCGCCATCCAGGATGTCGCCGCGGCGGGCCGAGCGCGAGAAGCGCGACTCCTCGGTTCTGCCATCTGCGCTAACGATCAGGCCCTCATCAAGGAACAGGTCGGAAACCTCGACCGCCGCATCGAGTACGCCACCCGGATTATTGCGCAGGTCCAGTACCAGGGCCTCGAGCATGCCGCCCTCTGCCGCCTGTAATTCGTCAACGGCGTGGCCCAGCTCGCGGGCCGTGTTCTCGCTGAACTGGCTGACCCGAACGTAACCAAGCCCCCGGCCAAGCGTTTCCTCGCGCACGCTTGCGACACGGATTGTCTGCCGGCGCATCTGATGCTCGATGGCGACGTCCTCGTGCAGCACCGTAACCGTCACCTTCGTACCTGAGTGACCGCGCAGGCGGCCAATCGTGTCCTGCAGGTGGTTCGTATCGATGGCGACGCCGTCGACAGCGATGATCTGGTCGCCCGCCTGTATGCCGGAGCGCGCGGCGGGCGACCCGGCTATAGGCGTGATGACCTGCAGCGCCCCGTCGACTTCGTCGACCTCGACACCGATGCCGGTGTAACTGCCCGATGTACTGATGCGAATGTCGCGGTACTCGCGCGCATCCAGGTACTGCGAATGCGCATCAAGATCGCGAACCATGCCGCGTATCGCGCTCTCGAGTAACTCGGCATCGTCGACGGGCTCGACATAATCCCGCTTCACGCGCTCAAGCACTTCGGCGAACAGGCGCGCCTGCTCCCACGCCAGCGCCTCCTTGTCCGGGGTATTCCGTTTATCCATCAGCCCGCCGCCCACCGACAGGCTCAAGCCCAGAACCAGGCCCACCGCCACCACCAGAAACGCGCGAACTTTCAGTGTCATAGGTTTTTCCAGGCGTCGATCAGCTTCGCTTTCGGCAGGACGTTCGACCTTAGCACAGCGAAATGAGCACGGCATCAGCCACCCGGCTTGCGCGTAATCCACAGGCGTGGATTGACCGGCCGGGTGCCGCTGCGAAGCTCGAAATAGAGGCCCGCCTCCGACTGGCCGCCGCTATCGCCGACCGTCGCAATTACGTCGCCCGGTGCTACCCAGTCGCCGGCATTCTTCAGGATGGTTTCATTGTAGCCATACAGCGTCATGTAGCCCTCGCCGTGATCGACGATGACGAGCAGGCCCATACCAGCGAGCCAGTCTGCGAAGGCCACGCGACCATGGTAGATCGCTCTTACCTCGGTGCCCCGTCGCGTCTCAAGGACGACGCCATTCCACTTCATGCTTGGCCCGCCACGCGGTTGGCCGAAATCATGCAGGAGGCTGCCGGCAACCGGCCAGGTCAATTTGCCCTTGTGTTCACTGAACGGCTCTTCGGAGCTGATCGGGTAGTCCGAAAGAATGCTGCTGAGCTCTGCGATCAGTCTCGTCAGGTCTTTTTCCTGTGCCGCAAGGCGCTCGACCTCGACGCCTTCGCGCTGGATCCTTTCGCGTAACTTGTCCAGCAACGCCGAACGCTCTTCCTGGGAGCCGTTGAGACGCGTCAGCTCCGCATACCGCGCTTTGGCAAGCTCCGCCAGCCGCGCCTCCTCCGCCGCTATCTGGCCACGCAGCGCGTCAAGTTTGCGAATCTCGGTAACAACTGCCTCGATATTTTCTCCGCGGTACTCGTTCAGGTAATTGTAATAAGCCATCAGCCGACCGAGCGTTGCCGGATCCCGCTGGTTCAGCAGCAGCCGTATTTTCTCCTGGCTACCGCTCAGGTAGGCGGATCGCACCTGGGCGGCGAGGGCCTCGGCCTCGTCGTCGAGGTGGGCCTCGCGATCTGCCAGCGTCGCGTCCAGCTTTTCCTTCTTGCTGGACGTCGCGCGCTGATCGCGCTCGATGTCAGCGATGCGCATGCGCTGTTTCGCAATCGCAACCTCGAGGTCCTGCAGCTCACCGGCCAACCGATCTCGCTCCTCAGCCGCCGCGTCCATGCTTTGTTTGAGCTCGCTGATACGCTCACGAACGCCCTCGAGCTCCTGCTCCTTGATTTTGCCCAGTTCGCTGTTGGCGTCCTGCGCCTGTGCCGGCGGGGCGGCCAGCAGCAGGCCCGCAATGAGGATGATTACCCGGTTCATGGGCGGGAGTGTAGTGGCTCAAGACTATTCCCGCCCGCGAATACGCGTATAATCTATCGTTTAGTTCTCATCATGGCGCTATTACCAGCGCCGAAATTATTGATTCATGGACAAATTTCTGGAATTCACAAGTAACCACGTGTTGCTTGTGTCCGCGCTGTTGGTCAGCTTTTTCGTGCTGGTGTTTTCCGAGTTGCGCCGCAAGGCCAGCGGGCTCATCAACGTGGATGCAGCCGATGCGGTCAAGCTGATCAATAACGACGCCGTCGTGCTGGACATTCGCAGTGTCGATGCCTTCTCGCGCGGCCACATAGTGAACGCCAAGAACGTCCCGAAAGACGAGCTGGACGTGAAGCTCGAGCAGCTGCAGAAATACAAGTCGACGCCGATCATCGCCGTCTGCGATGCCGGTGTAACCACCACGGGTGTCGTTAACAAGCTTCGTGCCCAGGGCTTCGAGACCGTTTTCGGCTTGAAAGGCGGCATGAGCGGCTGGGGCCAGGCCGGACTCCCTGTCGTCACTGGCAAAAAGACTCGCAGCAAACCCGGGAAGAAAAAGAAGCATGCGTAAGGCGTTAACGTGAAACCGGTGACCATTTACGGCAACGCGACTTGCCCGTATTGCGGGGCTGCGCGCATGCTGCTGACAAGAAGGGGAATTCCGTTCACGGATATCGACGTCAGCGGCGACCCGGAGCTGCTCGCCGAAATGAAACAGCGCAGCAATGGCTCAACCGTTCCGCAAATTTTCGTAGGCGAAACGCCGATTGGCGGATTCGACGAGCTGGACGCCCTCGACCGGAGCGGCGAGCTGGACAATATTCTCGCCGCCTGACTGTGCGGCTTTCGATTAAACAACAGGAAGCATAATGGCAGACAACGAAGCAGCCGCTGAAAAGCGCTTATCCATCATCAAGATTTACCTCAAGGACACTTCCTTCGAGTCTCCGCAGTCACCGGACATCTTTCGTCGCGGTGAATGGAAGCCGCAAACCAACCTGAACCTTCGCAGCTCGCACAACAAGGTTGAAGACGACAGCCACGAGATCGTTCTCACCATTACGATCGAGGCGAAAGAAGACGACAAGACCTGCTTCCTGATTGAGCTGCAGCAGGCAGGCCTGTTCGAGATTGCCGGATACGAGGGCGAAGAACTGCAGGCCATCGTCGGCAGCTTCTGTCCGAACATCCTGTTTCCATACGCACGCGAGTCGATTGCGTCGCTGGTGCAGAAGGGCGGCTTTCCGGAGTTCGTTCTGCAACCGATTAACTTCGACGCACTCTACATGCAGTCGAAACAGCAGCAAATGACGGCCGCTGCTGGCGGCGGCGAGACACACTGATAAACAGCGAGGCGCCAAGAACGGTCGCTGTTGTCGGCGCCGGCTCCTGGGGGACGGCACTCGCGCTGCAGTTTGCGCGCAGTGGCTGCCACGTTCGACTCGGCGGCATTCTCGAGCTCGACCAGCTGGAGGCCATGGCGGTCGAAGGCGAGAATGTGCGCTACCTGCCGGGCGCGCGTTTCCCGGAGAACCTTGTTGCCTGTCCCGATCTGGCCGATTGTCTCGACGGCGCGCGCGACATCCTTGTGGCTGTTCCGAGCCACGGTCTGCGCGACACGTTGACGACAATAAAGCCTTTCTTGCAGCCTGATTCACGAGTTTGCTGGGCCACCAAGGGCTTCGAGCTGAGCACCGGGAAATTGCCGCACCAGGTCGCGGCCGAAGTGCTCGGAGCAGATCGCCCGACCGCGGTGCTATCGGGCCCGACATTCGCCAAGGAAGTCGGCGACGGCCTGCCGACGGCGCTGACCATCGCGTCCGGCGACCAGGACTTCGCCGAAGCGCTCGCACAGGAGCTGTCGAGCGATAACTTTCGCGCCTATACCACCGACGACGTTATCGGCGTCGAGGTTGGCGGCGCCGTGAAGAACGTCCTTGCGATCGCCGCCGGTATGTCGGACGGCCTCGGCTTCGGTGCCAACACGCGCATTGCGCTGATTAATCGCGGCCTTGTCGAGCTCATGCGGCTCGGTGTTGCGTTAGGCGCCAACAAGGAAACCTTCATGGGGCTCGCCGGCATGGGCGACCTCGTGCTCACCTGTACGGACAACCTGTCTCGAAACCGACGCATGGGACTGGCGCTTGCGAGCGGTATGACGATCGACGAGGCCCAGAAAGAGATTCAACAGGTTGTAGAAGGTGTGCTGGCGGCTCGCGCTGTCAAGGAAGTTGCCGACAAGCTCGGCATCGACATGCCAATCTGTCAGCAGGTCTACGAAATTCTCTACGAGGCGAAGTCGCCCCGTGTGGCCGTGGAAACGCTGATGCGCCGCAAACTCAAGTCCGAGAAAGACCACGGCTGAAGCAGGGCGGCCTAGCTGCCGCCCGCAAACCCGAGCTGTCGCCAGGCCTCAAAGACGACAACGGCAGCCGCGTTCGATAAATTCAGGCTGCGGTTGCCTTCCTGCATCGGCAAACGCAGACGTTGCTCCAACGGCAACCCATCGAGTACGTCCAGCGGCAGGCCGCGCGTCTCGGGCCCGAACAACAGCGCATCGCCTTCCCTGAATGCCGCCTGGTCGTAGCGGGTTGAGTTCCGCGTGGACAGGGCGAATACCCGCGGCTGTTCGAGCGCTTCGATGCAGACATCCAGTGACGCGTGCGTCTGCACACTCACGAACTCACGGTAATCGAGGCCGGCACGCCGCAGTCGCTTCTCGTCCAGCTCGAACCCCAGGGGCTCAATGAGGTGCAGGTTGGCGCCGGTGTTCGCGCACAGGCGAATGATGTTGCCGGTGTTCGGCGGAATTTCCGGCTCGTAGAGAATGACTGAGAACATGCACACACTGTAGGAGCCCGGCTCGCGGGCGACAAGTCTTAAGTTTGCTGTAGAATCGCGCACCGATGGCAAAGAATCCTCTACGCACAAAACTCTGCGGCATATCGATGGCGTCGCCGATTGTCCTGCTTTCCGGTTGCGTCGGGTTTGGCGAGGAATACACGCGCGTCGCCGGCTTCTCGAACAGCGACGTCGGCGCGGTGGTACTGAAAGGCACGACCGGGGACGCACGCCTGGGCAATCCTCCGCATCGCGTTTACGAAACCCCGGATGGTATGTTGAACGCGATCGGGCTGCAGAATCCGGGGGTCGACCGGGTTGTCGATAACATTCTCCCGGGACTCGACTTCAGCGAGACGCGCTTTTTCGCCAACGTATCCGGCTCGACAATCGAAGAATACGAGCGGGTTACGCGGCGCTTTGATGACTCCGACATCGACGCGATCGAGATCAACATTTCCTGCCCCAACGTCAAGGAGGGCGGCGTCGCGTTCGGCAATGACCCGGAAATGTCGGCGCGTGTCGTGGCCGCCTGTCGTGCCCAGACATCCAAGCCGATCATCACCAAGCTATCGCCCAACCAGACCGACATCCAGACGAATGCCCGGCTGTGTATCGAGGCCGGCACCGATGGTTTCGCGGTGATCAATACGCTCATGGGCATGGCAATCGACAGCGAATCGCGGCGACCTGTCATCGGCAATGTACAGGGCGGACTGTCCGGTCCGGCGATCAAGCCCATCGCCTTGCTGAAGGTGCACCAGGTCTACGAGGTCGCCGGGCCGCATGATGTGCCAATTATCGGCCAGGGCGGCATCACGACGGTCAAGGATGCGCTTGAGTTTATTATCGCCGGTGCAACCGCCGTGGGTATCGGTACCGCGCTTTTTTACGACCCGCTCGTGTGCAAGAAGATCAATGCCGGCATCGCTGACTACCTCGGTCGCCACGAGATGGCATCAGTCGCCGAGCTTGTCGGTACCTTGCAGCGCTGAAGCGTCTTAGCTCTGCGTCTTTCGCGGCGACACGTACATGGTCACGTCGGCTCGAACGACGTTCTTGCCGTTGGCATCTGTCACAACCACCGGCACTACGATGTCCCGGGCCTCACCTTCGTGGATGTCCGGAATGCTCGCCGAGGCCCGAATATCCGTTTCCGCCTTGTCGAGATAATGTATCTCCATGCCCCGAGGTATCCAGCGCATCGAGGTCGGCACCGACACCTCGGTCATTGTCCCGGCGACAAACTCGCAGAGATTGGCCATCGCAATCGCATGTACGGTACCGATGTGATTGGTGACTGCACGGCGTTTTCGCATACGCGCGACCGCGTGACCCGGCTCGAGCACCTCGAAAACCGGACGGATCGTCGAGAAATAGGGCGCCCTGAAACAGACGATGCGGGAAAACAGCCAGCGGCCAAAAACCGAGCCGGACAGTTTTCTCCACGTACGAAGCGCTTGTTGCTGGTTCTTCATTGGCCGCTCCAGTCCAGTTGTGGCGCCCTTCGACCAGGCGCTTTAGTTATGCGCCTGTGGTCATGCACCAATAATCATGCGCGACCTCGAGCGGAACAGCTTCTTCAGCAGCCAGCTGAACAGCAGGCTTGAAGCCGTCGCCGCGACCAGGATGATAAGACCGCCGAGCGCCGCCGTCCACGCATTCGCCAAGCCCTGGGTTGACGCCTGAATGCCGAAGCCCACGGCGTTGACCATGAAGAAGTGCAGGAAATAGATCGCGAACGCGTAGCTGCCAAGCGTGAACAGCAAGCGCGGCAATGACGCTTCGTGGCGCGCCAGGGCGTGAATCACGAGCCCGGCAATCGACAGCTTTTGCACGTAGATCAGCGTCTGGACCTCGGAATAGGAACCCGACGGTTCGTACTCGTTAAGGAACAACAGCAATACCACGGCGCTGCAACCCGTTGCCGCAAGCCATAGCAGCCAGCGATATTGCTCGAGGAGCTTGGTCGCCGTCCGGTAGTAACTGCCGGCGAGCATGCCGAGCGTGTACGCGCCAAGAAAGTACGTGAAGGTATGTACACTGAGAAAGTCGGGCGCCACCGTACGCGATATGACCAGCGGCATGGCGATCAATGCTATTGCCCCCCAGCGCAGGCGCTCGTCACGTATCAGTCGGTCAACAATCGGCGTCGCCAGGTACAGCAGCATCAGTATCGGGATGTACCAGAACGGCAGCATGATGGTGCCCTTCAGGAGCCCGGACAAGTAGACATACGCAAAGTTTGTCGACATGCCTTCCGACTCCAGCCACTGCTTGTACATTGGCCAGAAGGCAGAAACGAAAAACAGGCTGACCACCGCGTACGGCGTTAACACGTTCAACAACTTGCTGCGAAAGAACGCCTTCCAGCCTTTGCGATAGAGCACCAGCCCGAACAGCAGTCCCGAGATGAGCGCGAAGTACAGCGTCGAACCGTGGAACAGTGTTTCCGCAACGGCGAACACGGCGGTCCTCGATGGCATCGTCGCGAAGTCTCCGGCAAACAACAGCCACGACCACGAGTGTGCGGCAACGATCGTCAGGATCGCGAAGCCCCTGAACGCATGCAGGTGCGGGATGAAGTTCCTGGGGGTGGCTGGATTTGTCATACGTCCTGGCGCATGACGGGCCGTATCTAGTCGAGCCGTAACGCCTTCATTTTTCTCGCCAAGGTGTTGCGGCCCCAGCCTAGTAGTTTCGCCGCTTCCTGTCGATGGCCGTTGGTCTGCGACATCGCCGTCTCAATCAGCGTCTTCTCGAACTCTGGCAACGCGGTGTCGAGCAAAGGCGCGTCGCTATTGTGCAGCTGGCGCTCTGCCCAGGTCGCCAGCACCCCCGTCCACTCCTTGGCGGCGCTCTTCGGCGATTCGCTGCCGCCCAGGTCGCTCGGTATGTCGGCCGCCGAAATGACACCGCCTGGGGCCGTTACTGTCAGTCGCCGCGTGGCATTCACGAGCTGCCTCACGTTGCCGGGCCAGGAAAAAGCCTGCAAGGTCGCCACCGCCTCCTCGTCCAGCGTCTTTGCTGTCGCGCCAAGCTCCTCGGCCGCCTCGGCCAGGTAGTGACGAAGCAGGATGGGGATGTCGTCGCGCCGCTGCCGCAGCGGCGGCGTATTGATGCGAATGACATTGAGGCGGTGATACAGGTCTTCGCGAAAGCGCGACTCTTTGACGGCCCGGGCAAGGTCCTGGTTGGTGGCGGCGATTACCCGGACATCCACCTTGATCGGCGTTTGCCCGCCAACGCGATAGAACTCGCTTTCGGCGAGGACACGCAGCAGCCGGGTTTGCAGTGCGGGTGACATGTCGCCGATCTCGTCGAGAAACAGTGTGCCGCCATCTGCCTGCTCGAAGCGGCCGATACGGCGGGAGTCCGCCCCGGTGAAGGCGCCTTTTTCATGGCCGAAGAGCTCCGACTCGAGCAGCTCCGAGGCGATCGCCGAGGTATTCAATGCGACGAATGTCTTGTTGGCCCTGGGACTGTGCTCGTGCAATGCACGAGCGACGAGCTCCTTGCCGGTACCCGACTCGCCCGTAATGAGCACCGTCATGCTGGAGCCGGCCAACCGTCCGATAGATCGAAAGACTTCCTGCATCGCCGGCGCCTGCCCGATCATCGAGGCGATGGCGTCCGTCGGCTCTTGCGGCTCTGCTGCGGCCTGTTTGCCGTTTGCCCGCGCCGCCTTGCGCACCAGGCTAACGGCCTCATCGATATCGAACGGTTTTGGCAGGTACTCGAACGCGCCGCCTTTATAGGCGGCGACCGCGTTCTCGAGGTCGGAATGCGCCGTGATGACAATGATTGGCAGGTCGGGCAAGGACCCACGCAATCGCTCGAGCAGCGCTATTCCGCTCATTCCGGGCATGCGAACGTCGGTGATCAGGACATCGGGCACATCCTCGTCGATAGCGTCGAGCAGATGCTCGGCGCGCTCGAACGAGCGTGTTTCGATGTCGGCCTGTTTGAGCGCCTTCTCCAGCACCCACCGCACTGACGGATCGTCATCCACGATCCATGTGCGCAGCGATTGCTTATCCATCCACCTTCTCCACGTTCGGCTCAAGGGGGATGCGAACATAGAACACGGTTCTGCCGGGCCGGCTGTCGAATTCGATCAGACCGTCGTGGCGACTCAGCAACTCCTGTGCGGCCGGAAGCCCGAGGCCGGTGCCCTCGGGGCGGCTGGTAACCAGCGGATAAAAGACAGAGTCCTGCATGTCGAAGGGTATTCCCGGGCCGTCGTCTTCTATTTCGACCGACGCAATAACCCGGTGCCTGGTGTCGCCAATCGTGTAATTCGTTTTTGCGCGGCTGCGCAGCGTCAACGTACCCTGTCCCTCGAGCGCCGCGAACGCGTTGCGAATCAGGTTCAGGAACGCCTGGATCATCTGGTCGCGATCCAGGTTCAGGTCCGGCAGCCCGGGATCGTATTCGCGACGGATCTTTAGCTTGCGTTCGTTTTCCGCCTCGACAATCCGGACGACGTACTCGAGTAACTCATGAATGTTGACAGGCTGCTTGTTGGGCGGTCCGCCGGGGCCAAGGAGCGTATCGACGAGTGCGGCCAGGCGATCGGTTTCGCTGATCACGACGTCTGTGTATTCATGCAGTGACTCGTCATCGAGCTGGCGCTCCAGCAGTTGCGCCGCGCCGCGAATACCGCCGAGCGGGTTCTTGATCTCATGCGCAAGCTGGCGAATCATCTGTCGGCCCGCTCCATGCTGAATCAACAGCGCGTTCTCGCGACTGATCTGCGAGCGCCGGGTGACGTCCGTGAGTTCGACGAGAATGCTGGCATCATTCGTCGTGATCGGGGAGACGCGGCAGTCGACCGTCCGCTCATGAGCGTGTACCTCGTTCGGTGACAGCCGCATTTCGTTTGCGTAGTGATTGCCAGTGGCAAGTACGCGACTCAGGATGTCGCGCATTTCCGGCTCGTCGTCAACCAGGCGCAACAGGGACTTGCCGTGTGCGCGCTGCTCGCTGATACCGAGAATATTCTCGGCCGCCGGGTTCATGCCAACGATAAGGAGTTTGTCGTCGAGCAAGACGATGCCGGCGCTCAAGGCGTCGAGAATGGCGATTGCGTTGTCGCCAAGTGTCCCGTCGCTACCGGAACCTCGGCCGCGGTGGGGGCTTAGCGGGGCCGGACGATCGACGTCTGTTGCACGTAGAACCGGTTCGGCAGGCTGCGGATCTGGAGTTCGCCCGTTTCGTCGACGACCTCCGCCTGTAGGTTGTGAACGCCCCGATACACTTCCTCTATCTGGAAGCTCGTCCCCGGGACATCCCTCGGCGTACCGTCGAAATAGACGCGCACCTGGTGCCCGGGTTGCAGCGCCGGCTGCAACGCCAACGATACGCTCAGGACGCCGTCGATGTTCCATAGGGTCTCTTCGGCTGACGGAGCCATGACTTCGAGGCTCTCGTATCGGAACGGCTGCTCGGGCGCAGCATCGTCATTGGCCGTTGCGGTGCTTCGCGCAGCAGCCTGTGCAGGCGCCCTGCGGTTGCCCTGGGACTCCGGCAGGTTAATGACTTTCGCGCCGGGCTCAGGCCGGTCGGAATAGTGCACGACGCCGTCTTCATCGGTCCAGGTGTAGGCCTGCGCCAGCGCACCTTGAGCGGCGAGCAGTGCCAGGAGCATGAAAATCGGTCGAAGTCGCATTTGTTGAGCATAGCAGCGTCAAGCTTGTAGGGGGTAGTGGCCGGGCGGCAAAATGCCGCCCGGTTCACACTTTTTGGCCTTTTTACAGGCTGTAGTACATGTCGAATTCCGAGGGATGGGTTGTCATTCTGAGACGAGTGACGTCATTCATCTTCAGATCGATGTACGCATCGATCAGGTCATCGCTGAAGACCCCGCCAGCTTTGAGGAATTCGCGGTCCCCATCGAGCGCGGCAAGCGCCTCATCCAGCGAGAACGCAACCAGTTTCAGCGCTTTCTCTTCCTCGGGCGGCAGGTCATACAGGTCCTTGTCCATCGCATCGCCCGGGTGGATCTTGTTAACGATGCCGTCGATGCCGGCCATCATCAGCGATGCGAAAGCAAGGTACGGGTTAGCCATCGAGTCCGGGAAGCGCACCTCGATACGACGACCCTTCGGATTCGCAATGAACGGGATTCGAATGGATGCCGAGCGGTTGCGCGCAGAGTAGGCAAGAATCGTCGGTGCTTCGAAGCCGGGCACGAGGCGCTTGTAGCTGTTGGTGGCCGGGTTCGTGAAGGCGTTGATCGCCTTTGCGTGCTTGATGACGCCGCCGATGTAGTACAGCGCCGTCTCCGACAGGCCGCCATAGCCGTCGCCGGAAAACAGGTTTTTGCCGTCCTTGAACAACGACTGGTGTACATGCATACCGTTACCGTTGTCGCCAACCAGCGGCTTGGGCATGAACGTCGCCGTCTTGCCGTAGGCGTGGGCAACGTTGTGCACGGCGTATTTCATGATCTGGACTTCGTCCGCCTTGCGTACCAGCGTGTTGAATTTCGTGCCTATTTCACACTGACCGGCCGTTGCGACCTCGTGGTGATGAACCTCTGTTACAACGCCCAGCTCCTCGATAGCCAGACACATGGCCGAGCGGATGTCGTGCAGCGAGTCAACCGGCGGCACCGGGAAGTAGCCACCCTTCACGCCCGGTCGATGCCCGGTATTGCCCTCTTCGGTCTGTTTGCCCGAAGACCAGGACGCCTCATCGGAGGTGATCGCGTAGAAGGCGCCCGAAATGTCGTCGTTCCAGCAGACGCTATCAAAGACGAAGAACTCGTTTTCCGGCCCGAAGTAAGCCGCATCGGCAACGCCTGTCGACGCGAGATACGCCTCGGCGCGATTCGCCAGCGAACGAGGGCAGCGATCATAGCCCTGCATGGTTGCGGGCTCGACGACACTGCAACGCAGGTTTAGCGTCGCCTCATCCGGGAAAATATCGACGACGGCGGAAGCCGGGTCCGGCATCAGGATCATGTCGGATTCGTTGATGCCCTTCCAACCGGAAATCGAAGACCCGTCGAACATCTTGCCGTCTTCAAACAGGTCATCGTCGATTGTGTGGGCGGGAACCGTTACGTGTTGTTCTTTGCCGATCGTATCGGTGAAGCGAAAATCGACGAACTTGACGTCTGCCTCTTTGATCAGGGCTTGTACCTCTGCGGGCGTCATGAATCTTTCCTCCGGTGTTCTTGATGCGCGTGTGAAAGGGCCGCGCCGTGCGGCCCGCTAGCTCATTGGGATTGCAGTATCTGTGCCAAATTGGTGCTTAGCCTAAGCCGCTGTTTTTGTTGCCTCTTTTGATCGCGCCGGGCGCCTTTACGCACCAATATTGTGCAAACCAGCATCCAGCCGCACCATTATAGTGCAAGGCTCTCGCTGCCGCACCCTATTGGGGCGCAATGGCTGACTCGCGATTCTGCCGGCTTCAAAAAGGGCCTCCAATGCGAGGCCCCGAGCCGTTATACTTCGCGCGTTTCCGCCACCGCGACACGCCTCAATGAGCACCAATACATCGCCTGAGCGCCTCAGCTTTCAGGACCTTATTCTCAGGCTGCAAGAGTATTGGGCCGACCAGGGCTGCGTCATCTTGCAGCCCTACGACATGCAGATGGGGGCGGGCACCTTTCATCCGGCGACGTTCCTGCGTGCGGTTGGCCCGGAGCCCTGGTCCGCTGCGTACGTGCAGCCCAGCCGCCGGCCTACCGATGGCCGCTACGGTGACAACCCTTTTCGGCTGCAGCACTACTACCAGTACCAGGTCGTGATAAAGCCGTCGCCGCTCGAGATCCAGGAGCTCTACCTTGGCTCGCTCATCGCCATCGGCATCGATCCGCTGGTACATGATATTCGTTTTGTCGAGGACAACTGGGAATCGCCAACGCTCGGCGCCTGGGGTCTGGGCTGGGAGGTCTGGCTGAACGGCATGGAGATTTCGCAGTTCACCTACTTCCAGCAGGTTGGCGGGCTCGAGTGTCGGCCCGTCACCGGCGAGATCACCTACGGCCTCGAGCGGCTGGCGATGTATCTGCAGAACGTTGAGAGCATTTTCGACCTTGTCTGGACAGACGGCCCTCTCGGCCGCATTACCTATGGCGATGTTTATCACCAGAACGAAGCGGAGCAGTCGCGCTACAACTTCGAAGAAGCCGACGTCGAAACGCTGTTTGGTGCTTTCGACCATGCGGAGCATGAAGGCGAGCGACTCATTGAGCTCGGCCTCGCGCTACCGGCTTATGAGCAGATGCTCACCGCATCGCACACCTTCAACCTGCTCGACGCGCGACAGGCCATTTCTGTCACGGAGCGACAGAGTTTCATTCTTCGTGTTCGCGCGATGTCGCGCGCCATTTGCGATGCGTACTATGCCAGTCGCGAAGCGCTCGGCTTTCCGATGCTGCAGTCGGTCAATGAAGGGCGGGCCGCCAAGTGAGCGCCCGCCAGGACTTTCTCATCGAGGTTGGTACCGAAGAGCTGCCGCCCAAAGCGCTGCGCGCTTTGATGGAGTCTTTTGGCAGCACGCTTGCGGCGGCAGTCGACGACGTCGGGCTCGAGCATGGCAGCGTGCTTAGCTACGCCAGTCCACGACGCCTTGCGGTGGTCATCGAATCGCTCGCAGACCGGCAGGCCGATCGCACGGTGCAGCAGAAAGGCCCACCAACGCGCATTGCCTTTGACAAGGACGGACAGCCAACGCCGGCGGCAACCGCATTCGCGAAAAAGTGCGGTGTGGCGGTTTCGGCACTCGACACCGTCGCGACCGACAAGGGTGAGTGGCTGGTATTCGAGGCCGTCGAAAAGGGCAAGACAGTCACCGAGCTGATGCCGCCGCTGATCGAGCGCTGCCTCGCCGCGCTGCCGATTCCAAGGCGCATGCGCTGGGGCTCCGGTGATGCGGAGTTTGTCCGGCCGGTGCACTGGATCGTCATGTTGCACGGACAGGCCGTCATCGACGTTCCGGTGATGGATACGCCAGCGGGAAACTGCACACGCGGTCATCGCTTTCACTCGTCCGGCCCTATCGTCATCGCGGACGCCAGGCGCTATCTCGAAACGCTGGAAACCGAGGGTCGGGTCGTCGCTGATTTTGAGCGGCGCCGGCAAATGATCAAAGAAGGCGTGCAAGCCGCTGCGGCTGATGCCGGCGGTCATGTCGTTGACGGCGAGTCTCTGTATGACGAGGTAGCCGCGCTGGTCGAGTGGCCTGTGCCGGTACTTGGCGGTTTTGACGAGCAGTATCTCGCGCTGCCGCGGGAGGTTGTTATCTCGACACTGACCGGCCATCAGCGTTATTTCCCGGTAGCGGATGACAGCGGCGCGTTGATGCCTCGCTTCATAACGGTCGCGAATATCGAAAGCAAAGACCCCGCTCAGGTACGCGATGGTAACGAGCGCGTTATTCGTCCACGCCTGGCCGACGCCGCTTTTTTCTGGGACAGTGACCGGCGCAACACGCTCGAAAGTCGCAGAGATGCTTTGCGCGCGGTTGTGTATCAACGCGGTCTCGGCACCCTCGCCGACAGGAGCGCGCGCATTGGCAAAGTCGCCTCCTGGCTGGCGTCACAACTCGGTGCCGATAAAGAGGCTGTTGTGCGCGCGGCCCAGCTCGCGAAGTGCGATCTGCTCAGCGGCATGGTTGGCGAGTTTCCCGAGCTGCAGGGCACCATGGGTCGCTACTACGCCACGACGGACCGGGAGCCCGCTGCCGTCGCCGACGCTATCGGCGAGCATTATCGGCCGCGGTATGCGGGCGACGACCTGCCGAAAACCGAAGCGGGCCGAATCCTCGCCATTGCGGACAAGCTCGATACGCTGGCGGGCGTGTTCTCCATCGGGCGCAAGCCGAGCGGAAATCGCGACCCCTTCGGCCTGCGGCGCGCGGCGCTCGGCATCATCCGGATTCTTATCGAATGTGGCCTGGACGTCGACCTCAAGGCGCTCATCGCCAGGGCCGTCGACCGCCAGCCGAAAGGTAAATTCGATAAAGACGAGCTCGTCAACGAGATCTATACCTTCGTGAGCGATCGGCTGCGGCGATACTTCCTGGACCGCGATGCCGGGCTTGCGACCGAGACGTTCGAGGCCGTTATGGTCCGGCAACCGGAATCCCTGCTGGACTTCGACCGACGGCTCGCCGCCGTGCAGACTTTCGCGCGCATGGAGCAGGCAGAGAGCCTGGCGGCCGCAAACAAGCGCATCGCCAACATCCTGCGCCAGGCCGGCGACCCTCAGGGGCTGAAGATTACGAAGAAGCTGCTGTCGGAAGATGCGGAGCAGTCCTTGTTCAACGCGCTGGATAACGCGCGCAACAAGGTCACACCGATGATCGCCAACCGCCAGTATGCCGAGGCACTGAACACCCTGGCCGATCTCAGAGACCCCGTCGACCGTTTCTTTGACGAGGTCATGGTGATGGCGGACGACGAGGCCGTCAAAGAGAACCGTTTGGCGCTTTTGGGTGAACTTCGAGCTCTTTTCCTCGACGTTGCCGACATATCACGCCTCGCGCTGAGCTGACGGGGGCTTTGGTTTGGGTGCTCGGCTCGTGATACTGGATCGTGATGGCGTCATCAACCGCGAATCGCCGGATTTCATCAAGACGCCGGACGAGTGGCTTCCCTTGCCAGGCAGCATTGCGGCCATTGCCGCCCTCAGCCAGGCCGGCTTCATCGTGGCGGTCGCAAGCAACCAGTCTGGTCTCGCTCGCGGCCTGTTCGATCGCGCTGCGCTACGAGCCATGCATCGCAAGCTCCGCCGCCTGGTTTCCGCGGCCGGCGGCCGCATCGCGCGCATCGAGGTATGCCCGCACGGTCCCGACGATGGCTGCTCCTGTCGGAAACCAAAGCCCGGCCTGTTGTTCAGGGTCGCCCGTCGCTTCAATGCCGACCTGGCCGAAACGCCGGTGATTGGCGACTCGCTTCGCGACCTCGAAGCGGCCGCGGCCGCGGGCGCCCGACCCATCCTTGTTCGTACCGGCAACGGTCGGCGCACAGAAGCCGAGCTTCGTGGCGCCCTCGCCAGCGCCGAGGTTTTCGACGACCTCGAAGCGGCCGCGGCGGCCTTGTTGAAGGAGCGATGACGTGATCGGCTGGTTACGCTCGCTTGCTCTGATTGTCGTCGCCGGTTCGTCGGCCGTAATCACGGCAGTACTGATCCTGCTTCTGTTCTGGTCACCCAGTGCGTCGCGGGCGGTTCTTGTCGGCTTCTGCCGCTTCGCACTGTGGGCGGGCGAATTCTTCACCGGCATGAAGGTCGTCATCCAGGGTGAGGAAAATATCCCCGATACGCCCAGCGTCATCATGATCAAGCACACCACCATTCTTGAAACCTACGGACATGTGCCGATGTTCCCGCGAACCGCCTGGGTCGTGAAGCGCGAACTGCTGCAGGTGCCGTTTGTCGGCTGGGCTATCGGCCTGGTGCTGAACCCGATCGCGATTGATCGGGGCAAAGGCGGCTCCGCCGTCAAGCAGGTGATAGAGCAGGGCAAGCAGCGGCTCGCGGAAGGAACCTGGGTTACTATTTTTCCGGAAGGCACGCGCGTGCCGTTCGGCGAGACGCGGAAGTACGGCATCAGCGGTGCTGCACTTGCAGAGGAAGCTGGCGTACCGATTGTGCCTGTGGCACACAATGCCGGCGATTTCTGGCGCAGTCGCGAATTTACGATGCGCCCCGGTACCGTTTACTTCTGCATCGGCCCGCCAATCGATGCGTCGGCGCAGTCGCCGAAAGATACCAACCTTATTGTCCAGGACTGGATTGAGGGTAAGATGCGTGAGATCAGCATCGCCTATAAGGATTGAGCATGCCGGCATCCTGGTTGTTTCGCGCTGTTCTTTTTTTTGCTGTTTGTCTTGTCGCCACGGCGGCCGCCGCCAAGCATCCGGCGGGCCTCGAGACAGGGCAGCACCCGCCCGACTACCTCGGCCGATCTACCGACGGTGACAAGCTATACGTTGCTGACAGTGCCGGCCAGATTCTTGTCGTGACCTTCTGGGCTTCCTGGTGCGCGCCGTGCCTGAAGGAGCTGCCGATACTGAATGCCATACAGAAAAAGGCCGGCGCCAATCGTGTGCGGGTTGTTGCGATCAACCTGAAAGAGTCGCGAAAACAGTTTCGCAAGGTGATGCGGGCCCTTGAGGATTACGAGATAAACTTCGTACACGACGAGCGCGGCAGTGTCGCGAAAGACTATCGCGTCAAGGGGGTGCCGAACCTGTTTATCATTGATGTGGACGGGCGCATTGCCTTTCGTCACGTTGGCTACTCGGATGCGGCGCTGGGTCGCATTGTCGAGGACATCAACTCGTTGCTGGTCAAGAACCAGCTCCATTAGATCAACATCTCGGCCGGAGCCGCCGCCCGCCCCGTTAGACCATCAGAGTTCGTTGGCGATGAGCTCCAGCTCTTCAGCGAGGGCCTTGTCGATCTGGTAGATCTCGCCGATAGGACACCCGCGGATCGTATCGAGACCCGCGCGAAGTACGTTGGCTTCGTAGCGAATGTCCGGTCTTATTTCATACTGATTGAGCTCCCGGCAGCGGCGCTTGAAGGCGACCAGGTACCGGTCCTCGCGTGAGGCCAGGACGACGTAGTCCTCACTTAGCTGCTTGTAGCTGTACTGGTGGCGAAAACGGACGGTCTTGAGCGGCTCGAGTTCCGAGACCTTGATGAGGTCATCGATCGGATCCGGTTTCGAGGTATCCGCCGGCGTCGCACAGCCGACCAGGAGAATCGCAAGGCATGCGCTCGTCAGTCCGAGCCGTTGTAACGTGCTTGTCGTGTTCATAAAGTCTTCGACCCGCTCCTGCGCCCAAAGTTTGCCGGAGTCAGTCGCTTAGTGTTGGCTGACGGTCGGCTGACGCTCGTTTGCGTATAGCTCGGCAACGTATGCGACGACGTGCTGATGGCGAGCCGCCCAGTCTTCAATGTCGTTTCGCATACCCTCCGGAAGCTCGTGCTGACTCAGCCGAACGGCTTCGGCCTTACCGCCGCCATAGCCAGGCGGCATGAATATGAGGCCCGTCATTGCCGCAAAAGCGTAGTCTGTGTAATTGGCTACGTCCCCGCCGAGAAGTGATTTTCGGCCAGACTCCAGCCACGCGTCCGCTTCCGAAAGAATGTCATCTATGCGCGTCACAGCGCGCTTGTAGTTGTCTTCAGTAATGCGAAAAGACTTGCGAATCAGGAAGCGCAGGACGGGAAACAGCAGTCTCAGCAATGGTCGCTGCCAGAACGGCGTGGCGGCACTGTTCGCGCCCCACGCTTTTAGCGTTACATCACGGTCATTCAGGATGTGATAGTAAACCCACACCTGCAGGCTAACGCCATAGCGATCCAGTCGCGTCTCATAGTCGACCCGCTCGCGCGTTGGCTCGAGGAATTTGGCGGCGGCCGGGTCGTCAACGCTGTAACGTCCCCACAGATAGCGCAGTATCTCGGCAGAGTTGCCGATGCTGGACTGGACGTTGCCCGTACGAATCTTCAGTTGTGGAACGGTGCGGCCGCGGAAGAACGCGCCGAGCGTGCCGCCGGAAGCCTTCTCCACATAGTCGAGGCCGAGCTTGTCCATGCTCCAGCGCACCTTCTCGACGAAGTGGCTCGCGGAAATCGTGACCAGAACCAATTCGGGTATCTTTGCCGGCATCACCCAGCCGCTCAACACGACCAGCCAGCGCCACAACAACAATAGCAGGACCAACAGAACGGCGGCCGGAACAGAAAAGCCAAACCACGCAACGATTATCGGTGCGATCGTCAGGGCAATCGCATGGATCAGCAACCGTCGCTCGATCATACGTCGAGGTTTTCGACCGTCAGTGCGTTCTTCTCGATGAACTGCCGACGCGGTTCGACCTGGTCACCCATCAACGTTGTAAAGATCTCATCGGCCTTTACCGCATCTTCGATCTTCACCTGCATCAGTCGTCGCGTCTCGGGGTTAACCGTCGTGTCCCAAAGCTGATCGGGATTCATTTCACCCAGTCCCTTGTAGCGCTGGATAGACTGCCCGCGACGCGCTTCTGACATGAGCCAGTCGACCGCCGCAGCGAACGAGTCCACGGGCGTTTCACGTTCACCGCGACGAACTTTTGCGCCCTCTGAAAGAAGATCGGCGAGCTTCTCGGACAGGCCGGTGATGTGGCGGTATTCACTCGTCGCGAAAAACTCTCGCGGCAAATAGCGCGTCGAGCCAAGACCGTGCATCACCTTCGTAATAGCGATTCGCACGCCCTCTCCATCGTCATCGCCCCGATCAAGCGTCGCCGTATAACTGCCGCCGTTGCCATTCGCCGCTCGATCCCCGCTGTGTTTGGGCAGGGCCGCACTGAGCGCTTCCGTCCACGCAGCCAGTGCATCGAGGTCGCCGCTCATTTCCGGCGTTACCGTCGGAAGATTGCTCAGCGTTCGCAGCACAACTTCGTCGTAGCGGTTCGCCAGACGAGTGAAAATGTTTTCGACAGCGATGTGCTCCTGGGCAAGCGTTTCCAGTCCGACGCCAGACAGTGGCGGTGCTTCGCTGTTGACGTGCAGCGCGGCGCCCTCCATCGCGGCGTTGAGAAGGTAGCTGTTCAGCTCCGCGTCGTCTTTGACGTAGACCTCCTGTTTGCCTCTCTTGATCTTGTAAAGCGGTGGCTGCGCGATGTAAATGTGGCCGCGCTCGATGAGTTCGTGCATCTGTCGGTAAAAGAACGTCAGCAGCAACGTGCGTATGTGAGAGCCGTCGACATCTGCATCAGTCATGATAATCACGCGGTGGTACCGCAGCTTGTCAGGATCGAAATCATCACGCCCGATGCCGCAGCCTAGCGCCGTGATCAAGGTGCCAACCTCCGCCGATGACAGCATCTTGTCGAAGCGAGCCTTTTCCACATTCAGGATTTTGCCCTTGAGTGGCAGTATCGCCTGCGTGCGCCGATCACGGCCCTGCTTTGCGGAGCCGCCTGCAGAATCGCCCTCCACCAGGAACAGCTCGGACAACGCCGGGTCTTTTTCCTGGCAATCTGCCAGCTTGCCGGGCAGGCCTGCAATATCGAGCGCGCCCTTCCGACGCGTCATTTCCCGGGCCTTTCTGGCCGCCTCGCGCGCCCTGGAGGCATCGATGATCTTGGAGACAATGGACTTCGCGTCCTGGGGGTGCTCCAGCAGGTAATCCTCCAGACAGGCGCCCATCGACTGCTCGACAATACCTTTAATTTCAGATGAAACTAATTTTTCCTTGGTCTGTGACGAGAACTTCGGGTCCGGGACCTTTACCGACAGCACGGCCGTCAGGCCCTCGCGGGCATCGTCGCCGCTTGGCGTGAACTTGTCCTTGCGCGTGCTGGGCATGGATTCGATGTAGTTGTTCAGCGTGCGCGTCAGCGCGCTGCGAAACCCGGCCAGGTGGGTACCGCCATCCCGTTGGGGGATGTTGTTCGTGTAGCAGAACATGGTTTCCTGATAGCCATCGTTCCACTGCAGCGCCGCCTCAACGGCGACGCCATCTTTCATCGTTGTGAAATGAAACACCGAGGGGTGTACGGGCGTCTTGTTGCGGTTCAGGTGTTGAACGAAGGCATTGATACCGCCTTCGTACTGGAAGGTCTCAGACTTGTCGTCGCGCTCATCGACCAGCCGTATACAAACGCCGGAATTCAGAAACGACAGCTCGCGCAAGCGGCGCGCCAGGATATCGTAATGGAACTCGATATTGGTGAAGGTGCCCGGGCTGGGACGGAAGCGCAACGTGGTGCCGGTGCGCTCCGATGGGCCGGTCTCCGCGAGCGGCGACACCGGCTCACCGTGCCGGTACTCCTGTTGGTAGGTCTTCCCGTCGCGGTGGATCGTCAGCACCAGGCTCTCGGACAGCGCGTTCACAACGGAGACGCCCACGCCATGCAGGCCGCCGCTGACCTTGTAGGAGTTATCGTCGAACTTGCCGCCGGCGTGCAGCACCGTCATGATCACTTCGGCCGCGGATACGCCCTCTTCTGGATGCATATCCACAGGAATGCCGCGTCCATCGTCACTGACCGTCACCGATTCGTCCGCGTGGATGGTCACGGTAATCGTGCTGCAATGGCCGGCCAGGGCCTCGTCAATCGAGTTGTCGACGACCTCGAAAACCATGTGGTGCAGGCCGGTTCCGTCATCGGTATCACCAATGTACATACCCGGTCGTTTTCGCACGGCCTCAAGGCCCTTTAAGACCTTGATATTACTGGAAGTATAGCTGGTGTCGTCGGTCATTCCATATCCTCTGGGCGCAACCGACGTATTGTATCAAAACGGGGGCCTGAAAGTACCCTGAAACGGCGCTTATTCGTGCGATTTAAGGCCGCCCCTCGGGCCTGGCTCAGGGCTGGTTTTCGGCCGCCTGCTTAACGACCAATTCGCCCTGTTCCACGTGGAACACCGCGGCTCCGTCAGGTACCGCGACAGCCCCCCTTTTCAAGCTCGTTGCTACTACCTGGCTGCCGAGCTCAGACACTGCCGCCATCAGGCGCATCAGCGAGTCATCGTCCAGCTCAGCGGCTGGATCGTCGAGCAAGAGCAACAGCGGGCGCTCGAGAGCCGTCTGCGCTGTCTCGGTTGCCGCCAGGATCATGGCGCTTGCCAGCAGCTTCTGCTGCCCACGCGAAACCAGCTTGCGAGCCTGGCGCTCGTCATAAGTAATCTTCAGATCCGCCCGATGCGGGCCATGCTGGGTTGCCCCAAGCAACAGGTCTCGCTGCAGGCCCTCCTCCAGCGCCTGGTTGAGATCCTTGTCGCGGTTCCAGCCCTGCTGGTATTCGAACAGCAGCTCCGTGCCTAGCAGCCGCTCCCCGTACCTTGTCAGCGCCTCCGCCGCGACCGCCAGCGCCCGGCGACGCGAATCATCGAGCGCCATACCCAGCTCCACGAATTCAGCGTTCCAGCTAATAATCGTCGCGGCGGCGGATTTTGCCTTCAGCGCGGCATTTCGCTGTTTTAGCGCGCGCCGGAACCGGCGCCAGGCAAGCAGATGATCCTGTTCCACGTGGAACGCCACCCAGTCCAGGAATTTCCGCCGCAGTTCCGGCCCGCCCGCCACCAGGTTGTGCACCTCCGGGTCGATGACCTGCAGCGGCAGCGCATCCGCCAACGAAGCGGCGCCGCCGTCACTTTCCCCATCCACCCGGATCTCCAGGCCCGCACGACTATTGCGAGCGCCAACGCTGCGGGTCCGTGAATGGGCATGAACCTGCCCAAACAGCACGAAATCCTCCTTGCCGTGCTGAATCAGGTCCTGCGTGCTCGCCCCCCGGAACGACTTTCCCCTGCCCAGATACGCCAACGCCTCCAGCAGACTCGTCTTGCCGGAGGCGTTCGCCCCGTAAATCAGGTTAAATTCCGGAGATAACTTGATCTCTAGCTTGTTGAGACAGCGAAAGTTGCTGGCCCGAAACAGATAAATCATCGCCCCGCCGAAACCCAGGCCCTCAGGCCATCACAGCCGCATCGGCATAACCACGAACTTGCTTTCGTCGCTACCGGGCTGCCGAATCAGGCAGCTGGAATTGCTGTCCTGAACCGATAGGGTCACAGACTCTCCCTCGACGGCCCCCAGCGCATCCAGCAGATAGTTGACGTTAAAGCCGATTTCGATGTCTTCGCCGCTGTACTCAACCTCGAGCTCTTCTTCAGCCTCCTCCTGCTCAGGATTGTGTGCTTGCAGTACGACGCCGCTGTCGCGAATCACCAGCCGGATGCCCCGATACTTCTCATTCGACAGGATCGCCGTCCGCTGAAGCGCCCCTCTGAATTCGCCGCGATCCGCTTTCAGTTCGTTCGACGATTCTTTCGGAATCACCCGGTCATACTCCGGAAACCGCCCATCAATCAACTTCGACGTAAAGCGAATACCATCGAGCTGAATGCGAATATGATTCGACCCCAGCTCGATATTCAGGTCTCCGTCCCCGCTCATCAGGCGCTGCAGCTCCAGTACACCCTTCCTGGGCACGATAACCTGCTGCTCGTCGAAACTCGACGTCAGCTCGGCCTGCGACAGCGCCAGCCGATGACCATCCGTCGCTACCGCGCGCAGAAATTTACCGCCCGTCTCCAGGAGCATGCCATTCAGGTAATACCGGACATCCTGCTGAGCCATGGAAAAATGTGTCTTCTCGATGAGCCTGCCCAGCACGCCCTGGGAAACGGCTATCGTCTGCCCGGCCTTGATGTCGTCGACAACCGGGAATTCCGCCGCCGGCAGCGTTGCCAGGTTGAAGCGGCTTCTGCCGGCCCGAACCGAGAGCTTCTCGCCACTCAGGCTGACCTTCACAGCTGTTCCATCCGGCACGGCTTTGCAAATATCCAGCAGCTTTCTGCCGGACACCGTAATCTCCCCACCGGACTCCGTCTCAACGTCAGCGTTGGCAACCAACTCTACCTCCAGGTCTGTCGCTGTCACTGACAGCTGCCCATCACGTGCAATCAGCAAAACGTTAGACAGGATCGGCATCGTCTGGCGACGCTCAACCACCCCGATGACGGCCTGTAATGGCTTCAACAGCGCTTCCCGAGCTGCGGTAAACTTCATAGGTTCCACCTGTTAATAAAAATTGGAAATTTATAATTTATTATTATTATTAAGGCCCCAAAGGCCTGTGCATAACAATTATAGTTCTTTATAAATCAATGGCTTAAGTAACAAAAACAGACCTAGCAGATCATGCATGCCATGTCCATCAACTGTGCATAGTCTGTGGACAAAATTTGCAGCACGAGTTTTGCACCGCTTGTCCACATCATCCTGTCAATGTTCTTAACAGGTTCAAATAATCGTCATCGATACGCTTGTCTGTCTCTCGTAACGACTCGATACGCCGACAGCCGTGCAGCACCGTCGTATGATCCCGGCCACCGAAAGCATCACCGATTTCCGGCAGACTGTGGTTGGTGAGCTCCTTCGCGAGCGCCATGCCGAATTGTCTCGGGCGCGCTATCGAGCGGCTGCGTTTCTTCGACAACAAGTCACCGACGCGAATCTTAAAGTACTCGGCAACAGTTTTCTGGATGTTTTCAATGGACACCAGGCGATCCTGGACCGCGAGAAGGTCGCGCAGCGCCTCCTTGGCAAATTCCAGGTCTATGGCTCGGCCGGTAAAACGATAATTGGCAATGACCCGACGAAGTGCCCCCTCGAGCTCGCGCACGTTTGAGCGGATGCGCTTCGCGATAAAAAAAGCGACTTCTTCAGGCAGCTGCACGCCTTCGATAACGGCCTTGCTCATCAGGATAGCCACCGATGTCTCCAGTTCGGGCGGTTCTATGGCAACCGTCAGGCCCCAGCCGAAACGCGACTTGAGCCTTTCCTCGAGCCCGGCCACCTCTTTCGGGTATCGATCGCACGTCAGGATGATCTGTCGCTGTCCTTCGAGAAGGGCGTTGAAGGTATGGAAAAACTCCTCCTGGGAACGCTCCTTGCCGGCGAAAAACTGGATGTCGTCAATCAGCAGCGCGTCCAGGGACCGATAGGACCGCTTGAACTCCGATATCGTATTGTGCTGCAAGCCACGCACCATATCGCCAACGAACCGCTCCGAATGGACGTAGCTCACGCGGGCACCCGGATTATTCCTGACAATACCGTTGCCGATGGCGTGCATGAGGTGCGTCTTACCCAGCCCTACCCCGCCATAAATAAACAGCGGGTTGTACGACTTGCCCGGATTCTCGCTGACCTGGCTTGCCGCGGCCCGAGCCAGCTGATTGCTCTTGCCCTCGACGAAACTATCAAACGTGAAGGCCGCGTTCAGGCGCGATTCGACCGGTGTCCTGGCCGGGCCCCTGGGCGCCGAAGAAGGGCGCTCAGTTGGCGACCGGACCGCCATTGCCGGCTCGGTCGCGCGTGAGCCTACCTCGAGCGACACCTCGACCTTGTCGGGCCCATCGTCAACCAGCTCCAGGATGCGATCCAGGTAGTGCTGCTGCAGCCATTCGACGACAAAACGATTCGGTGCCAGCAGGCGCAGCATGGCGTCATCATCGACCGCTTGCAGCGGCCGGATCCAGATATTGAATTGTTGCTCCGGAACCTCTCCCTGCAGGACGCGCAGGCACTGGTTCCAGAGCGTCGATTCAGTAGACAAGATGATCCCCGGTGGGCGGCTAGAGGCCGCATGACAACAACGATAGAGCGCGAACGACGCAGCAGTCTAACGCTTAAGTCGAGGCGCCGCCAGATGCAGTTATCCACAGGTTGCCAACGGCCATGGTCGTACAGTTGGTCGCGCTCTGTTGACACTGTCAGACCATCTGCGTACCCTTGCCGCCCTTCGAAAAGTACGGCCAGAAAACGGCCGATACCACGTCCAGGTAGAACGCCATGAAACGCACATTTCAGCCCAGCAAGATCAAGCGCGCGCGAACCCACGGTTTTCGTGCCCGCATGGCCACCAAGGCCGGGCGTCTTGTTCTGAAGCGCCGACGCGCCAAAGGGCGCGCGCGGTTGACGCCGTAAGCAAGCCCCGTCGGATCGACGAACCGCAATAAAAAAGGTTGAAGATTGCTTCAGGCAACCGGTTTGGCAGAGAAAACCGGCTCCTCGACGCGGCCGCGTTCGGCCGTGTGTTTGCTGGAGCTACGCGCAGCCGCGACAAACTCTTCACCGTCCTTTGTCGAAGCAATGACGCCGATGTCCCGCGACTCGGGCTCGCCATCTCGAAGAAACACTGTCGTCACGCAACCGGACGGAATCGAATCAAAAGGGCGATCCGAGAGTCGTTTCGGCAAAATCAAATGTTGCTGAGCAATCTAGACATTGTTGTAATCAATCAACCGGCCGCGACGACCGCGAACAACCAAGAACTCGTCGCAAGTCTCGAGACGCACTGGCGCCGCTGCCAGACAGCGAAACGGAAACCGCAGGAAAGCTAATCGATGGATAACCAACGGCTGCTGATATGGGCGTTCTTTGGCCTGATGCTCTGGATGACCTACCAGACCTGGCAGCAGGATTACGGACCGAAGCAGGCACCGGCAGCGGAGCAACAGGTACGCCAGCCGACGGAACTGACGGCACCAGCAGGTAGCGCCGAGGGTGAACTGCCCGCACTGGCCGAACCGACCGATGCGCCGGCGCTTTCCAATGAGGCCGCTACCGGGCAGGGCGAGGCGGAAAGAAAACAGGCCCCCAGCATTCGCGTCACGACCGACGTGCTTGACGTCGAGATCAGTCTGCAGGGGGGCACGCTGCAGCGTGCGGTGCTCCGCAACTATCCGGTTGCCAAAGACGCGCCGGACACATTGATTGAGCTGCTGAGCCCGGACAGCGCTACGACCGGCCTTATCGAGTCAGGCGTTCGGGCAAGCGGTGGCGGCGCCGAGGCGACGCATCTCGACATGCTGTCAAGCCGACAGATGTCCTACGAGCTCGGTGGCAACGACGAAATCGTCGTGCCGCTTACCTGGACCGATGACAGCGGCGTGACGCTCGAGAAGCGCTATCGATTCAAACGCGGCAGCTATCAGATCGACCTCGAGCAAGAGGTCACCAACGGCAGCGACGCCCTGTGGCGGGGCGCCGAGTACGTGCGCATCAAGCGGCACTTCCAGGAGCAGGAGCGTTCGATGTTTGACGTCGACTCCTATTCGTTCGCCGGGCCTATCGTTTACAACGGCGAAAAATCGGAAAAGCTCGCTCGTGACGACCTCCTCGAAGACGGCAAGTACGAATTCTATTCGGAACGGGGATGGTTCGGCTCCATCCAGCATCACTTCCTGAGTGCAGTTGTCCCGGCCCCCGGCGTGGACCACAAGTATGAAGTCGCGGTGGTGGGTAACAACTCGGTTAGCAGCGCCATCGGTCGCAACCTCGAGACAGTTTCTCCGGGCTCGAGCAAGACGTTCGCAACAACGCTTTTCGTGGGGCCGAAGCTGCAGTCGCAGCTCGAGCAGATTGACAAGAGCCTGAAGCTGACGGTCGACTACGGCTGGCTGACAATCATCTCGCAACCGCTGTTCTGGCTGTTGAGCAAGGTGTTCGGCTTCGTCGGCAACTGGGGTGTCTCCATCATCTTCGTGACCCTGCTCATCAAGCTGGCTTTCTACAAACTGACAGAATCGAGCGGCCGCTCGATGGCGAAAATGCGCAACCTGCAGCCGCGCATGAAGGCGCTACAGGATCGCTACAAGGACGATCGCCAGGCGCTAAGCCAGGCGATGATGGAGCTGTACAAGCGCGAGAAGGTAAACCCCGCTGCGGGCTGTCTGCCGATCCTGATCCAGATGCCGTTTTTCCTGGCGTTCTACTGGGTATTGCTCGAAAGCGTTGAGATGCGCCAGGCGCCATTCGCGCTGTGGATCACCGACCTGTCGACGCGTGACCCGTATTTCATTCTGCCGCTGATCATGGGCGTCGCAATGTTCTTGCAGCAGAAGCTCAATCCCGCGCCCACAGACCCGGTGCAGGCAAAGGTCATGCAGATCATGCCCGTGATGTTTACCGGCTTTTTCGCGTTCTTCCCGTCGGGCCTGGTGCTCTACTGGGTGACCAACACGGTGCTATCGATCGCGCAGCAGTGGAAAATAAACCGCGTCGTAGAGGCAGAGGCGAAAGCGCCGAAAGGCAGCAAGAAAAAGAACAAGGACGCCGAGTAAGGGCGGGTTCCTAGCCCAGCGTTGAGCGAACCTTGATCTCGCCGTGCAGCGTGCGATGCACCGGGCAACGGTCCGCAATCTCCAGCATCCGCGTGCGTTGCTCGTCAGTCAGGTCGCCATCGAGTGAAATGCTGCGCCTGAACTCGTCTATCCTGCCGTCCGAAGACTCGCAATCTTCACAGTCGTCAGCATGCACTTTGCCGTGCTCGACGGCCACGGTCGCGGACTCGAGGGGCAGCTTCTTGTGATTGGCATACATCCTGAGCGTCATTGACGTGCAGGTCGCGAGCGCCGCCGATAACAGGTCGTAAGGTGTCGGCCCCAGATCCGTACCACCGACAGAGCCGGGCTCATCGGCCACCAGGCTGTGCGAGCCCAGCTGCACCTCTGTACGAAAGCCCCCGAGTCGTGTCCGTGCGCTGACGACGCCGTGCCGTGCGGGAAGCGCATCGGCGGGAGTAGCGACCGGCAGATACCGCGACGCCCACGCGGCCAGCACGTTGCCGGCGTAACGCGAATCCACTTCGTCGCTCAGCAGATGGTCGGCGTCGTCGAGGCTGACGAAGCTCTTCGGGTGTTTGGCGGCCGCAAACAACTGCGAGGCATTGTCGATATCAACAACGCTGTCGAGCGGCGCATGCATTACCAGCAACGCCTTGCGCAGCGAGCCGATGGTCGAGCGCAGGTCCTGTTCTTCCAGGTCCTCCAGAAACTGTTGCTTCATGAGAAACGGTCTGCCACCGAGGTCAATCGTCGCTTCGCCCTTGTCGCGCAGCACTTCTTCAGAGCCGGCAAACATCCGCGCTACGTGCGCAGGCTCGGAGGGTGATCCAATGGTCGCAACCGCAACCGCGGAGCCGACCTGTGCCGCGGCCTGCAGCACCGCCGTGCCGCCGAGAGAATGGCCGATGAGTATCGAAGGCGACTCGTGCTCACGCGCCATGTAGTCAACGGCGGCCAGCAGGTCCGCAACGTTGGACGAGAAGTTGGTGTCGGCGAATTCGCCTTCACTCTGGCCGAGGCCGGTGAAGTCGAAGCGCAGCACCGCGATGCCGGCGTCGTTCAGGGCGCGCGCAATATTGGCGGCCGCTTTCAGGTTCTTCGAGCAGGTGAAACAGTGAGCGAAGAGCGCGTACGCAAGCGGCGCCGTCGCAGGCTCATCCAGAATTCCGGCCAGGGCGTGGCCGCCATCATTTTCAAAAACGACGTTCTTACTCGGCATAAACGGCAACCTGTGTTTACATGGGTGAATGACATCCGCAGCAGACACTATCGTAGCCTCGGCCACCCCGCCCGGGGCTGGCGGCATCGGTATCGTCCGCATCTCCGGCGATCAGGCCGAGCGCATCGCGCGCGCCATGCTCGGCAGTCTACCCGAACCACGTACCGCAACGTATCGCAGCTTTAGCGATGGCCAGGGTCGGCCCATCGATGCGGGCGTCGCGCTCTATTTTCCGCGACCGACGTCGTTCACCGGCGAATCGGTTGTCGAGCTGCAAGGGCACGGCGGGCCGACAGTGATCGCAATGCTCGTGGAAGCCGTTGTCGCGCTGGGCGCGCGCAGGGCAGGGCCCGGCGAATTCTCCGCGAGGGCGTTTCAAAACGGCAAACTCGACCTCGCCCAGGCCGAGGCCATCGCAGACCTCATCAACAGCACCACCGAGCAGGCGGCGCGCGGCGCATTGCGGTCTTTGTCCGGCGCGTTCTCCGCGGCCGTGGATGCCCTGCACGAGCAGCTTGTGCGCCTTCGCATGTACGTCGAAGCGGCCATCGACTTCCCGGAAGAAGAGATCGATTTCCTGTCTGACGAGCGGCTCGAGTCGACGTTGCGGGAGTGCGCGCGGGCGTTCGATGCGCTGGTCGATCAGACCGGGCAGGGGCGCGTCCTGCGCGACGGCTACCAGCTCGTCATCGTTGGTAAACCAAACGCTGGCAAGTCGAGCCTCATGAACATCCTGAGCGGTCAGGACGCTGCGATCGTGACCGAAATCGCCGGCACGACTCGCGACGTGCTGCGAGAGCAGATCGACATCGACGGACTGGCGGTCGAGCTGGTTGATACCGCCGGCCTGCGTGAAAACCCGGACCGCATCGAGGAAGAGGGCATTCGCCGCGCGCGCAAAGCCATCGAGACAGCCGATGCCGTGCTCTGGATTCAGGATGCGACAGACACGAACAGCGCCGCGCCGGCCGAAAAGCTGCCGCCCGACATCCCGCTGACCGTCGTTCGCAACAAGGTTGATCTGACGCACGAGCCCCTCGGCGCCATCGATGGGCAGACGATTAACGTGTCGGCAAAGACGGGTGCCGGCCTTGACGCGCTGCGCGAGCACATCAAACAGCTGGCGGGCTACAGGAATCTCGGAGAGGGCGCCTTTACCGCCCGGCGCCGCCATGTCGATGCGCTGGCTCGCGCTCGGACGCACTTCGAGCTGGGGCGCCGCGCGCTCGAAGAGGCGCGTGCTGGCGAGCTGCTTGCTGAAGAGCTGCGCCTGAGCCACCAGGCGCTGGGCGAAATTACCGGCGCCGTCTCCTCTGACGAGCTCCTCGGCAAGATCTTCTCCGAGTTCTGTATCGGCAAGTAAGTGGTCGCCTGAAAGATCGGCAAAAAATCAGCAGAGGATCACCCGTTCCGCAGGATACCGTCGCGTCGATCGGCCATGGTGTTGCCCGTGCAACAACGCACACTGACAAGGAGCAACCCATGTTACGAATTCTTGCAACTGTAGTCGCGCTGACCGTCAGCGCAGCGGCGCTTGCCGAGACACCGAGCTACAACTACATCGAGGGCGTGTACCAGCGCGTAGATCTTGATGATGACTTCGGGCCGAACATTGACGGCGACGGCTTTGGTATTGGCGGCTCCTACGAGATAGCTGAGAACTGGCACATCTTTGGCGGTTACTCGACGTTCGGCCTCGATTTCGATATCGACCTGAAAGAGCTTGCGATCGGCGCCGGCTATCACGCGGACATCTCGGACGCTGCAAGCTTCTATGCGAACCTCGCTTACATCAACGCAGAGATAGACGTTGTCGGGTTCGGGTCAGTCGACGATAACGGCTATGGCGTAATGGTCGGCGTTCGCGGCATGGTCAGCGAGCGCCTGGAGCTTGACGGAAACCTGAGCTACGTGGACCTCGGCGACGGTAGCGACGGCACCGCGCTGGGTGCCTCGGCGCTATACGCGCTCAGCGACAGCTTTTCGCTGGGTATTACCGCGGGCTTTGACGAGGACACGACGAGCTATGGTGTTGTTGGCCGCGTCTATTTTGGCCGCAACTAGCAGGCAAACGGAAACCCCGCTTCGGCGGGGTTTTCTTCCAAGCAACTACCACCCCTACTTCACAGGCGCTGCCGATGAACGCGACATTCCGCGCCACCGTTGTCGCAATAAGCTGTGCGCTTCTGCTGCTGAATACGGCCTGCACAACGCTACAGCCGATGACGGCCGATGAGAGCAAAAGCTATGCCCAGCAAATCAGGGTCGGAGACAAGATTCGGCTGTTGCTGCTGGACGAGGCGGCGAGGGAAGTCCGTGTGCGCGCTGTCGATGACAAGGAAATTACCGGCGAACTGATCGAGACGGGCGCGATCATTGTGACCGCCTGGGAAGACGTCTACGCAGCCGAACGAGTTGTGATCGCACCGGTGAAAACCGCCGCGGCGGGCTTAGGCCTTGCGGTCGCAATACCGCTACTGTTGTTGCTCGCACTGACAGCGTGCGCGGACGACGATTATTGTTGAGGCTGGCGCTTTGCTACGGTCGAAATCGTGGCTCGTCAATCGACATTTCCGTGACGGTCCCGTATTGGCCAACAGCTTCGCGAATCGCCCCGGCATCGCCGATCAGGATGAGCGCCAGGTCGTCGGGCGACGGGTAAACCTCGTCGATTACTGCCGCTACAGAATCCTCGCTGGCCGCTTCGAGGGCGGCGCCGTAAGCGTTTACATACGAAGCATCGAGACCGTATTGCTCGAGCCTCGCAAGCTGTGCTGCCACCTGGGGTGCGGTTTCCAGCTGCGGCGGGAACTGGCCCATGATGTAGTTCCGCGCCGACAGCAGCATGTCGTCGTCGAGTCCGGACTTCCTGAACGTCTTTAACACCTCGAGTGCCAGGTCGATGGCTTCTGTCGTCGTGCTGGTTTCCGTGAACGAGCTGATAATGACCGCGCCCGGCATTGAGGGTCGCTGCAGCGTCGAGCGCGCCCCGTAAGTCAGGCCGGCGTTGACGCGCAGCTCCGTGTTGAGCATGGACGTGAAGCGCCCGCCAAACACGGTGTTCGCCAGGTTGAGTTCGGCACGTCGCGGATAGTCGATCGCGACGCCGAGGTTGCCGAGCCAGAAATAGGTCTGTGTCGCCCCGGGTGCATTGATCAGCAGGACGTTTCGGCCGGCAATTTTCGGGGCTGCGGTCAACGCCGGCAATGGCGCTGCCGCCGGCCGCCAGTCGCCAAAGGCCGTGCTGAGACGGGTCTTTAACGCCTCGGCGTTGAAGTCGCCAACGACAGAGATGATCAGTCGGTCACCACCCACGAAATCCTCGTAATACTTGAGCATGTCTTCGTGCGTGACGGCCGCAAGCGTCGTTTCGCTGCCGCCGACCGGGTTGCCATAAGGGTGTTCGCCGAATAGCCGGGCGTAACCGTAGTTCGGCAACAGTCGACCCGGGTTGCCGCCCCTGGTCGCCTTGATCAGGTTGATCGAACGTTCGCGGAGCTTGTCGAGCTCCTCCTCGGCCAGCATCGGACGTCGCAGCATGTCGGCAACCAGCTCGATCATCAGCTCCGTATCGCGCGCCATGAAGTCCGCCGAGATTCGCAGCGCCTCAAGATCGACCGAGGCGCTCAACTGCCCGCCCACGGACTCGACGGCTTCCGCAAAGGCCGCGGCGTCGCGCTTGCCGGCGCCGTGCTGCATCACCTCGGCCAGCAGGCTGGCCATACCGTTCAGCGCGTCCGGGTCGGTTACGGCGCCACCACGAACGATGGCCTCAAGCCCGACCAGCGGCAGGTCGCGCTTCTCACTGAGGATGAGTATCGTGCCGTTCGGCAACGCGATGCGCTCGTAAGGCGGCAGGCTGACCTCCGGCGCTGCGGCGCGTGACACGAGCAGAAAAGCCGCAAGGACCACGGCGAGGACAGCGCGCAAGCTCATGGGCTGACTCCCTTGCCATCGTCAGGGGACCGCAAGATGCCGACCGTCATGTTGTTGCGCCTGAACACCTCCGACGCCACTGCCTGCAACTGTTCGGTTGACGCGCCGCTGATTTCCTCGGGCAGGGAAAACAGGTTCTCATAGCTGCCGGTAAAGACCTCGAATGTGCCGATGGCCGAAGCCTTGCCGTTGATTGTCGACAGCGCCCGCCAGAAGTCGGCCAGCAGGATGTTCTTCGCTTTCGCAAGCTCCGCGCGCGTGACGCCCTCGACAGCGATTCGCGTGAGCTCGTCGAGCAAGCGGGCCTCGACAGCGGCGACATCTGCGCCAGGCGGCAGCGTCAGGTAGAAGTATACGAGCCCGGGATCAAACCCCTCCATCTGCATCGCGCCGACAGCGAGTGCGAGCTGTTCCTCCTCGACAAGCAGCCGGTGCAGGCGTGACGAGTTGCCCGTCGTCAGGATGTTGAGCAGTAGCTTCATGTGCTGCGTTTCAGGGTCGGCCGCCCTGCCCGCATGGAAGGCAACATGTAGCAGTGGTGCCTGTGCTTCTGTTTCGATAAGCAGGCGTCGTTCGCCGGACTGCTCCGGCTCGACGGTGCGCACCGGGGGCGGCGGAGCCTGCGCCGGGATCGGTCGCAGGTATTTGTCGGCGAGCTGGAAGACTTCTTCGGGCGAAACGGCGCCGGCGAAAACCATCGTGCAGTTGTTCGGTGCGTAATAGGTCCTGAAGTACGACTCGAGGTCACGCTGCGTCCAGTTTTCAATATCGGACGGCCAGCCTATGACCGGGAACTGATAGGGGTGCGCGACGAATGCTGTGGCCATCATCTGTTCGTAAAGGCGCCCGTCGTTATCGTTGTCGACACGAAGGCGTCGCTCTGAGTAGACGACGCCGCGCTCGCTTTCAACTACGTCCGGGTCAATGTCCAGGTTCTGAAGTCGGTCCGCCTCGAGCTCGATAATCGTGGCCAGCGCGGCGCGTGGAAACCAGTCCTGGTAAACGGTCAGGTCGTTGGACGTGTAGGCGTTGTTGGCGCCGCCGGCCGCCTCCATGATGCGGTCGAATTCGCCGGGCTCTAGCTTCGAGGTGCCGTTGAACATCATGTGTTCGAAAAAATGCGACAGCCCGGTGATGCCGGGGTATTCGTTGCGACCGCCAGCGCGCACGAAGTTGTACATCGCGACGTTCGGAATATCGTGATCCGGCCAGACGACAATACGCAAGCCGTTGGGCATGGTGTAGGCCGTTATTTCCCTTGGTACCCCGACATCTTCGGATGAGTCGTAAACGGGGCGCAGTGGAATTTCTTCGACCGGCTCCGGCAGTATCAGCTCGAACTCCGGAAGCAGGCGCTCACCAATCAGGGCGGCGACGCCGAGTACGGCCAGCACGGCAACGGCTGCATTCAGCTTCTGCCCGGTCTTGTAGACGATGGACTGCGTCTGGTCGACATCGATGCCTTTCTTCAGGCCCTGCGGCGTGATTTCGTAAACCCAGGAAAAGATCAGCGCGACCGGCAGGCCGATCGTCAGCAACAGCAGCATGAAGTCGCTGGCCCAGACAGGCAGAACGTTACCCGCGACCGCGTGATTGACGATCCACAAAATCAGCAGGCTTGCCGCCAGGTAGAGCAGGGCCACCTTCAGGACGTTGCGGCGCCGGAGTTCGGAAAACAGAGACATAGTAATTATTGTATTCCCCGGAACCCCCATGGTGGAGATTCGGCAGGGATTGTCAACCGAGGAGGCCCTCCCGGCGGTACAGCCGGGCGCAAATAATGGTCAGCAGGGCGCCCAGAACGAGGGTGCTCACGACCGAGATAACAACATGCAGGTTGTTGACAGGCTCATTCTTGACCATATCGACGAGCAGCAGGTGCTGACTCAGGCTGGGTATGAACATGAACTCCAGCCTTGGCCTCAATGTGAGGATGCTGACGATCAAAATTGGCAGCGTTGGCGCAACCAGCACAATGCTCAGCCAGGTTTGCGCTTCCCGGTAGCTCTTCGTGAACGAGGCAACCAGCGTCATCAGCGCCGCGCCCAGCAAAATGAACGGCGCGAACAGCAGGAAGGCAGCGAGCACGACCGGCGGCCCGAAATTGGGCGTCATCCCCAGCTGCTCGAGCGGTAGAAACTTGATCGCCACGTAGAACGACGTAAGGCTTAGTGTCAGCGACAACGCCATGTAGACGCAGGTCGCAAGAATTTTGCCGACAATCAGTTGATCGCGGGTAACCGGCAGTGACAATAGCGGCTCCAGCGAGCCGCGCTCGCGCTCTCCGGCCGTTGCGTCGATCGCGAGATACATGCCGCCCATGAGGGTCGCGAAGATGAAGAAGTAACTCATCATGCCGAGCAGGATCGCCGAACGGCCGCTCGCCGTCGAGACATCGATTTCATCGATATTCAGAGGCCGCAACACCATCGGGTTGATGCCGCGGGCGGATAGACGAATGCCGGCAAGCTCCTGGTTGTATGCATACAGTGCCGAACGTACGCGGCGCGCCTCCCGGTCCGCGTCGGTGTTGGCCTGGTCCGACACCAGCTCGATTTTAGCGGGCACCGTGTCAGCCAGTTCCTCGCCGAAACTTTCCGGGATGATCAGCACGATGTCGTGTGCACCGGTCTTGACCGCCTCGATCGCTGCGCTGCGCTCCGCCGGCGCCTCGACGACATCGATATTGCGGCTGTTGAGGTAGCGCACGAGGTTGGGTGCGTGCTGCTCGCCGATGACCGGCAGCTCGAGCGTTTTCTCGACGTCCTGCAGGGACCTTTCGATCGACAGGTTGATCACGAACGCAAACAGCAGGGGCCCGAAAATCGGCCCCATGATCAGCGCAGACGCGAGCGTACGGCGATCTCTGAGGTTGTCGATGATCTCCTTGACGAAGACGATCAAGACGGTGCGCATTACTCGTCCTTTACCAGGTGGATGGCATGCACGAAGGCGTCTTCAAGGTCATCGCAGCCCGTGCGCTCGCGGATGCCGTCTACCGAGTCATCGATAGCCACCTGTCCCTTCGCAATAATGCAGATGTCGTCGCAGAGTGCCGCCACCTCCTGCATGACGTGGCTCGAGAACAGCACGCAGCGGCCGGTGTCTTTCAGCTTCAGGATAAGGCGACGCAGCGAGCGCGTTGCCATGACGTCGAGGCCGTTCGACGGCTCATCCAGCAGCACGTTCTGGGGGTCGTGCACGAGCGCGCGGGCGAGAGAGACTTTCGTTCGCTGACCCTGCGAAAAACCCTTGCTGCGGCGGTCGGCGAAGTCCTCGATCTCCAGCAGCTTGATGATCTCATCGACGCGATCGTCAACCTCGGACTTGTGCAGGCCGCAAAGATGCGCGAAATAGGCGACGTTCTCGCGTGCCGTCAGGTGCGGATACAGGCCGGAACCGTGCGGCAATGCGCCCATGCGCTGGCGCGCGCTCAGGCTGTCGGTGACGACATCGATGCCGTCGATCGAAGCGAAACCACTGTCCGGCTTCAGCACGGTATAAAGAACACGCAGCGTCGTTGACTTGCCGGCACCGTTAGGCCCGAGCAGCCCGGTGATCTTGCCGTCGGGTGCGTCGAAGCTCACGCCGCGTACCGCCCGCACTTTGCCGAAAGACTTGTGAATGCGGTCAACCCTGATCATGGCGTCGGTCCCGAGAAATCGAGAAAGAACGGCATCACGAAGCTGCGTTCGAGGCAGTCAACGTCGATGGCGTCCGGGTCGGCAGCATCGACGAATCCCGCAACCAGTCTTCGCGTGCAGCCAACCGCAATCTGGCCATGACCCTGGTGCTTGCCCACGATGTGCCGTGCACGACCGAGATTTACGGCCGCCATGTCGGCGTAGCGTGGCGGCGTTATCGGGTCGGCGTCACCGGACAGCAGCAGTACCGGGATATCGGTGGACAAAGGCTGCTTGAATTCGGCGTCGACAGGGCCGGCGGGCCAGACGGAACACATGGCCTGCAGCGCTTTCAGCTGCGTCGGCCCCATGTAGCTGGCGGCAATGCTCTCATAGTCGATGGTCTCGACCTCAAGGAACGGCAGGTCTTCGGAACACATGACCGCATTGTGCATGCCGATCGCCAGCGCATCGGTCATCGCAATCATGGTCATCTGGTATTGCGAGGCGAGCGGCACGAAGTTGCCGCGACCCGCCTCGGCGATAAGCAGCGGCATCAACGCGATCGAGTTCGGGTGATACGCAAGCAACCTGATCGCAACCGACATCTCGTTGTGACCGAACAGCATGCGCTCGAAGCGGCCGCTGCTCGGGTGTGGGACTTCGATGCTGACCGGCGATGCGCGCAGCTGTTCTACTACGCGCTGAAATGTCGCCCGGATATCGGGAAAGCGCGCCTGGCAAGCCGTGTCCTCGGCGCAGCGGGACAGAACCCTGTCGACCGCTTTCTGGCTTTCGGTCGCTATCTCGGGTCCGAGCGATATCTGCGGCGGAACGACGCCATCGAGAACGACACTGCGCGTCGAATCCGGATAGCGACGCGCGAAATGTTGCGCGACGCGCGAGCCGTAAGAGACGCCGTAGAGATTCAGGGACGGATAGCCAAGCGCGGCACGCACGGCCTCGAGGTCGGTAACGGCGACGCTGGTCGTGAAGAAGCGCGGATCGTGCGGCAGCGCTTGCAGACACTCCCGGGTGTATTCGATCGTTACCGCGGTGGAATACTGCCCCTCGATGAGCTCTTCATCGACCGGGCAGTCCATGCGCGACGAGTCGCCCGTACCGCGCTGATCCACGAGCAGGATATCGCGATTACGCCGCACGTTTTCGAAGGCCGAGGAGTAAGCGGTATAGAACTGCACCGATCCCTGGCCCGGGCCGCCGGCGATCGGAACGAACGGATCCGGTTCCGGCGTAAGATTGAGGGCCGGGACGACGGCAACGCGAAGCTCGATCTCGCCGCTTACCTCACCCGCCGGGTCGAGCGGCCGGGTCAGGGTGCCGCAACGTGCCTTCATGCTTGGCGTTCCCGGCCCGGCACTGATGCGACAGTCCTGAAGCTCCAGCGACTGCGCAGCGCCTGGAGCCGCCAGCAGCAGGACGGCAATCATGAGGAAGGTGGGTCGGGTCATCGCTGTACCTGGCCGGCGAAACAGCGCGCTATCTTGGACAACAGCCTGTAAATAGTAAAGTTTCTCTGGCACGACAGCCGTGAAGGACCTAAAATGCGCGGCCCCTGTTGGTCACTTTTTGACCAGAAACCGAGACACCATGACCGAGCGGTATGACGTAATTGTAATTGGCGGCGGACACGCCGGTACGGAAGCCTCACTCGCTGCCGCGCGCGCGGGCGCCCGTACGCTGCTGATTACGCAGACGATCGCGACCCTCGGGCAAATGAGCTGCAACCCGGCCATCGGCGGTATCGGCAAGGGCCACCTGGCCCGCGAGATCGACGCGCTGGGTGGCGCAATGGCCCGGGCAATCGATCGCGCCGGGATTCAGTTCCGCACGCTCAATGCCAGCAAGGGGCCGGCCGTGCGGGCCACCCGCGCGCAGGCGGACCGGGTTCTGTATCGGCGCGCAATCAGCGACATTATTCAGGGCCAGGCGGGCCTTACGATACTTGAGGCTTCGGTTGACGATCTCGACGTGCAGGGCGAGCGCATCAATGGCGTCGTCACCGACACGGGCGAGACGGTGCTTGCCCGGACAGTCGTGCTGACGGTTGGCACCTTCCTTGGCGGGCGCATTCTGATCGGACGGACGGAAAAGGCCGGCGGACGCGTCGGCGATGCGCCCTCGAACCGCCTGGCAGCCCGCCTGCGCGAGATGCCGTTTAACGTTGCCCGCCTGAAGACCGGCACACCGCCGCGCCTGGATGGCAGGACGCTGGACTACACGGCGATGCAGGAACAGCCTGGCGATGAGCCGCGCCCGGTGTTTTCGTTTGTCGGGCGCCGCGGCGACCATCCACAACAGGTGTCCTGCCACATCACGAAAACCACCGAAGCAACGCACGAGATTATTCGTGCCGCGCTCGACGAGTCGCCGATGTACTCCGGCATGATCGAGGGTGTTGGGCCGCGCTATTGCCCGTCCGTCGAAGACAAGGTCGTGCGTTTTGCCGACAAGGCGTCGCACCAGATCTTCGTAGAGCCCGAGGGGCTGACGACGGACGTCGTCTACCCGAATGGCATCTCGACCAGCCTTCCCCTTGACGTGCAGCAGCGCTTTGTAAACACGATTATCGGTTTCGAGAAAGCCGAAATCACGCAGCCCGGTTACGCGATCGAGTATGACTACTTCGATCCGCGCGACCTGAAGCCGACGCTCGAGACGAAACACGTCGACGGCCTGTATTTCGCCGGACAGATCAACGGCACCACCGGCTATGAAGAGGCGGCCGCCCAGGGCCTTCTGGCAGGCATCAATGCCGCGAACCGCGCCGGCAGCCGCGAAGAGTGGTTTCCACAAAGGCACGAGGCTTACATCGGCGTACTGGTCGACGACCTCATTACGCGCGGCGTGAGCGAGCCGTATCGCATGTTCACCAGCAGGGCGGAATATCGCCTGAGACTGCGCGAGGATAACGCTGATGTTCGCCTGACCCCTGTCGGGCGCGAGCTTGGCCTTGTCGATGACGCGCGATGGGCGCACTTCGAAACAAAGCGCGCCGCCGTTGCTGCCGAACAGCAGCGGCTCGCCGCTATTACGCTGCGGCCGCAGGCGTTAAGCGAGAATGACGAGTTCCTGATTGGCAAGGCGCTGCAGCGCGAGTGCACGGCGCTGGACCTGTTGCGTCGGCCGGAACTCGACTACGTGGCTGTCTCCGGTATTACCGCTGTAGGCACCTTCGACCCGGCCGCTCTCGCCAGCGATGAGCAGCGCGAACAGGTTGAGCTGCAGCTGGAAGTGCAGGCGAAGTACGCGGGTTACATCGAGCGGCAGGAACGCGAGATCGCGAAACAGGCGAAACAGGAATCGCTGCGCCTGCCCGAGAACATCGATTATTCGCTGGTCGACGGATTGTCGACTGAAGCACGCCAGAAGCTTGCGGCTTCGCGGCCGGTCACGCTCGGCCAGGCGGCACGACTCGAAGGGATGACCCCGTCAGCCGTGTCGCTGTTGCTCATTCATCTGAAGAAAAGGCGGCTGAAGAAGAGCGCCTGAGCTGTTGCTAACGCGGGCAGCGATATGCCAGCTGCGTGGCTGGCGGGCGATGGATGCCCTGCGACTTCAGCGTCTTCCACAGCAACGGATAGTCGCGCGCCTCAAAAGACAGGTAGGTCAGATAGCCGGCCAGTATCGAGAGGGTCTCAGGCCTGTCGAGCGGCCGTAGCAGCTCGCGCGCTTCGTCGTCGTGCCCCAGGACCTTGAGGAATAGCCAGCGAGTGTTGCTGTCTTTATCAACGGTGGCGAATAGCGCATCTGCATCGTCGACACGACCTTCAGCGCACGCCTGGCGAATCCGCATCGTAATCGTGGCTTCGTCGTCGACGCTCTGCACGGCGTATGGCTCGATCAACGTGGACGCCCGCTCCACCTGTCCGGCGGCGAGCAGGATGCGATGTCCCTGGTAAAGGATGACCGGCAAAGGCTGCGGCGCTCCCAGGGCCTGGTCGAGCATCGTGAGCGCATCCTGGATGCTCGCGTCGGCCATGTTCGAGATGAGGGCGGAGCCGGATTCGCCGGGGGCGGGCTCCAGTGCCCACCCGGTCAGACCCGCCGCACGTGCCTGATCGTAGTCGCCGGTCATCACGTAGAGATGCTGTAACCACTCCCACCCCCAGCGATGATCGGGGCGCAGTGCCGTCATCCGCTGCGCCGCGGCAATCTGGTCGCGGATGCGCAACTCGGCGCCGGCCGCGCGCAGCTCGGCTTCTGCACGGCTGAAGTCGGAGCGTGCGTAGCGGACGCTCGCTTTGAGGGCGGCTTCGTAGTGCCGTCGGCGCTCGGCAAGCGGCGGTCCTTCATTCTGGTACGAGGTCAGCGTCGGATTCACCTGGCCCTCCCAGAGATCGGCAAGCATCAGGTGGGCGTCGCCGAAACCCGGGTCCAGCGACACCGCCTGCTCGAACACGGCAATGACATCGAATACCCGCGCGCCATCCATCTGGTTGGACACGGCGTGATCCATGGCGAGGCCGCGCAGGTAGGTCTCCCAGGCCTCGACTGAACGCGTGCCGGCGGAAATCATGCGCGCGAGTTCCTCCGGGTCCATCGCGGTCTGCAGCGCGCCGGCAATCTCGAACGCGATATCTTCCTGGATGGCGATCGAGTCCCGGTTGCTGCCGTCGAAGGTGTCGGACCACAGGTGCTTGTCATCGGCAGCACGAATCAGCTGTGCCGTTACGCGCAGTCGATCGTCGGCGCGTCGCACCGAGCCTTCGAGTATGTGCGCCACGCCGAGCGACGCGGCGATTGTCGGTACGTCCCTGGCGGTGTCACGAAAGGCAAAGGAAGACGTTCGCGACGCGACCTGCAGATCCGTCGTGCGGGCGAGCGAGTTCAGAATTTCCTCGGTCAGTCCGTCTGCAAACCAGGCCTGATCGCTGCCCGGACTGAAGTCCTCAAAGGGCAGTACGGCAATGGACTTGTCGTTCGCTGCAGCAAGCTGCGATTGAAGCGGGCCTTGCAGCTTGTCCCAGCCGAGCAGCAGCACCGCCACGGCCAGCGTGCCGATGATGATGGCGTTGAGCAGCCGCCCCGCACGCGGGTCCTTGCGCGCGTCGAGCGGGACTTCGTCGGCACGAATCAGGCCGTCGGGCGTGAGCTCGAACGCCCAGGCAAGAAACAACGCAACCGGCAAACCCAAAAGCAGCGCAACGATCAGCATCTGCATGACCCAGTCCGGCGCATTGAACGCGTCCGCCGCCAGGTCGGCAACCTGCGCGACCAGCCAACCGACCACCAGGTACGCGGCCGCTACCCGAAATACGTTGCGATGACGAAGCTCTCCGATGAAGCCGCGCAACCACGTTTCTCCTGCAGGAAAAGACGGCATAAACAATAGCACCGTTGTGACCGAATCGCGCGAAAGCGATGGCCAATCGGTTATCCTCTCTGCATGAACAAGACGCTTCTGCTATTTCTGCTGCTGTGCTTCCTGGCGGTCGCCGGGTTGTTCGGTTGCTCCGATGAAACGGCCGACACCGGCATCGTCCTGCAGCGAGGTCTGCCGACAGAACCGGAGTCACTCGATCTGCACAAGGCGCGCAGCACACAGGCGCTCGAAGTCTTGCGCGATATCGGCGAAGGGCTGGTCGCTTTCTCGCCAACCGGCGAACTGGTAGCCGCGGCCGCGGAGCGCTGGGAAGTTTCCGGGGACGGTCTCACCTACACGTTTTATCTGCGGCCGGGTTTGCGCTGGTCGAATGGCGATGCCGTTGTTGCCGAACACTTCGTGTTTGCATTGCGCAGACTTGTCGCGCCAGAAACGGGTGCGTTCTACGCAAACCTCCTCGATGCGCTGCTCAACGCACCTGAGATCGTGGCAGGGGATGTTGCGCCGGAGCTGCTGGGTGTGGCGGCGAAGGACGACCGGACCCTGACGCTCAAGCTTGCGCGCCCAACCCCGTATATCCTGAGCCTGTTCTCGCACCCGAGCACGTTTCCACTGAACCCCGCTTCGCTCGACGAACACGGCGACCGGTTCTCGCGGCCCGGCAAGCTGCTTTCCAACGGTGCTTTCGTGCTGGATGCCTGGGTCCCGGGTTCGGTTATCGCGCTGCGACAGAACGAGCACTATTGGGATAACGAGAATACCGCGCTGGATGGCGTGAATTATCACATCGTGGTGCAGGATGCGGCGGAGCTCAATCGCTATCGCGCCGGGGAGCTGCACATTACCAGCACGGTTCCGTCGGAGAGTTTCGCGGAACTGAAAGAGCAGTTCGGTACGGAGCTGCGCGTCGCGCCGTACCTGGGCCTCTACTACTACGGGTTCAACCTGACGAAGCCGCCCTTCAAGGACAACCTGTCACTGCGCAAGGCGCTGTCGATGGCAATCGATCGAGAGGTGCTCGCAGAAAAGGTCGTTGGGCGCGGCGAAGCGCCGGCTTACAGCTGGGTTCCTCCGGGTGTTGATAACTACGAGCCCACGGTCTTCGGTTTCGCGGCGCTGACGCCCGAAGAACGCATCAAGGTCGCCCGGCGGCTGTACAAGGAAGCCGGTTACAGCGAGGAAAAGCCGCTGCGCTTTGAGGTCAGGTACAACACCTCGGACGCGCACCGGAAAGTCGCCGTCGCGATTCAGTCGATGTGGAAGGAAGCGCTGGGAGCCGAAGCGACACTGGTCAATGAAGAATACCAGGTGCTGCTGGCCAACATGCGCAACGCCGACGTGACGCAGGTGTTTCGCTCGGCGTGGATAGGCGACTACAACGACGCACATACGTTCCTGAGCGTGCTGCAGGCAGGCAGCGCGGCAAACATGCCCCGCTACGCCAACGAGGACTACGAGTCGCTGATGCAGCGCGCGGCCGAGCAGACCGATCTGTCACGACGCAAGCTTTATCTGGAAGAGGCCGAGCGCGTCATGCTGGCGGATCACCCGATCATTCCGCTGTACTTTTACGTCAGCAAGCACCTCATCAGCCCGAAGGTCCGGGGCTGGGGAGACAATGTGCTTGATTATCATTACAGTCATCACCTGAGTCTCAGCGCGACCGACTAGCCCGGTTAGTGCGCACTTAGCGGAAGCCGAATTGCTGCGATACACGTTGCTCCGAGTATTAGGGGCTGTACCGACATTGCTGTTGGTGATTGCCCTGACCTTCCTGATGGTGCATGCGGCGCCGGGCGGGCCGTTTGACGACGAGCGGGTGCTGCCGCCCGACGTCGAAAAAAATATCGAACGCGCCTACCATCTTGACGAGCCGCTGCCGAAGCAGTTCCTGCGCTACCTGTCCGGGCTGTTGCGAGGCGACCTCGGGCCGTCGTATCGCCTGCGCGACTTCACGGTCAGCGAACTGATCGGCGACGCTTTTCCGCTGTCGCTGCAACTCGGGGCGCTGGCTATGCTGGTGGCCATTGTGGTCGGCATCAGTGCAGGCACCGTCGCGGCGTTGCGCCAGGGCTCGTACATGGATCGCTGGATCATGGCGTTCTCCATGACCGGCATCTCGATTCCGGTGTTTGTTGTCGCACCTGTGCTGGTGCTGCTGTTTGCAGTGAAACTGCAATGGCTGCCGGTCGGCTGGAGCAGCACGAACTCGGCCGCGAGACTGGTGCTTCCTGTGATTACGCTGGCATTGCCGCAGATCGCTTACCTGGCGCGGCTGACCCGCGCCAGCATGATCGAGGTGCTTGCGCGCGACTTTATCCGCACGGCACGCGCGCAGGGCCTGGGTATGGCCACCGTTATTCGAGTGCACGCGCTGAAACCCGCACTGCTGCCGGTGCTCTCGTACATGGGTCCGGCGATTGCCGCGATCCTGACGGGCTCTATTGTGGTTGAAGAGGTATTTGGCATACCCGGGCTTGGGCAGTCTTTCGTGCGCGGTGCTCTGAACCGCGACTACACGCTCGTGCTCGGCATCGTGGTTTTCTATGCGTCGCTGATCGTTACGCTGAATCTTGTCGTCGACGTGCTGTACGGCATTATCGACCCGCGCGTTCGCTACCGATGAGCCTGCTGCAGAACAACACGATACGCATCAGCGCGGGCCTCCTGTCGCTCATCGCGCTGTTCGCACTGCTTGGTCCCTGGGTCAGCCCGAACGACTACCTGGCGACCGAGTTCGATCTGCCGATGGCGTCACCGACGACAACAGCCGCACACTGGTTTGGAACGGACGAGCTTGGCAGGGACCTGTTCGTGCGCACGATGCTTGGCATTCGCATTACGCTGCTGGTCGCGATCGTCGCCAGCCTGGTCAGCCTTGTGATTGGCGTCACCTATGGTGCGGTGGCGGGCTTCGTTGGCGGCCGGGTCGATGCCGTCATGATGCGTTTTGTCGATACGCTCTATGCACTGCCTTTCATCTTTTTCGTGATCCTGCTGATGGTTGCGTTCGAGAGAAATTTCTTGCTGATCTTCGTTGCGATCGGCGCGGTCAACTGGCTTGACATGGCGCGCATTGTGCGCGGCCAGACCCTGAGCCTCAGGGAAAGAGAGTTCGTGCAGGCGGCGCGGCTGACGGGCGTCAGCACTGTCGGCATTATCTTTCGTCACATCGCACCCAACCTGATCGGTATCGTCGTCGTTTACGTGACACTTACGATCCCGCAGGCGATCCTGGTCGAATCGTTCCTGAGCTTCCTCGGCCTCGGCGTTCAGGAGCCGCAGACGTCGCTCGGTGCGCTGGTGAACGGTGGCGTCAAGCAGATGGAGGGCGCACCCTGGGCGCTGTTGATACCTGCCGGGCTGCTTGCGGCAATCCTGCTGTGCTTCAATTTTCTTGGCGATGGCCTGCGCGACTACTTCGATGCGAGGCACGGCCAATGAGCCTGCTGGACGTCAGTGGGCTAACCGTTTCGTACGGCGAGTCGACCGTCGTTGACGACGTCAGTTTCAAGGTCTCGCGCGGTGAGTCCGTCGGCCTCGTCGGCGAGTCCGGGTCCGGCAAGTCGCAAACCGCGCTCGCGCTGCTTGGCCTCTTGCCGGCACAGGCAACGGTAACCGGGGGCGCGCAGTTCGATGGCCAGGAGCTCGTCGGTGCGGACGAGGGCGCTCTCGATACGATTCGTGCGCGGCGCATCGGCATGGTCTTCCAGGACCCGATGCAGGCGCTGAACCCGTACCTTCGAATCGGCCGCCAGCTACGTGAAATCCTGGTGCGCCACAAGCTCGTTGCGAGTTCGGACATCGACGCGCGCATCATCGACATGCTGAGGCGCGTCGGCCTTTCCGATGCGGAGCGGCAGTTTCGCGCCTACCCGCACGAATTGTCCGGCGGCATGCGGCAGCGCGTCATGCTGGCCTCCGCGCTGATCGCCGAGCCGGACCTGCTCATTGCAGACGAGCCGACGACGGCGCTCGATGTCACGGTACAGGCGCAGATACTCGAGCTGCTCGAGGAGATTCGCGACGACACGGCGCTGTTGCTGATTACGCACGACCTCGGCGTGGTTGCCGGATACTGTGAGCGAATGCTGGTTCTGCAGGCGGGCAAGCTCGTCGATAGCGGAGCCACGACGTCACTGTTTTCCTCGCCCGGCCACGAGCACACGCGCTTGCTGCTGGACGCCGCGCCGCGCATCGATACAGCGGACATACCGCCGCCAGCGACAGGCGCATCCATTCTGGGTGTCGAAGGCGTCGCCGTGAGCTACATGGCGTTCGGGCGGGAGCGGCTGCAGGCGGTACGTGATGTAAGCCTGTCGCTGCGCTGCGGGGAGACGATAGCCATTGTTGGTGAGTCCGGCTCGGGGAAGACGAGCTTCATTCGCGCGCTTCTGGGCCTGATACCCATGGATGCCGGTCGCGCGGTGTATGCGGGGGTACCGCTGGCCGGCCCGGTCGAACAGCGCGCCAAATCTCAACGACGGGATCTGCAGCTGGTGTTCCAGGACCCGGTGGGCGCGCTGAATCCGCAAATGCGTGTGCGGTCGATCATCGAAGAGCCGCTGCTGGTGCATGAACCGCAGATGACGGCCGGCCAGAGAGCGGCACGAAGCATCGAGACGCTGGAGCAGGTCGGCCTTGACGACCGTTACCTGCGCCGCTTTCCACACGAGCTTTCCGGCGGCCAGGCGCAGCGCGTCGCGATCGCGCGTGCGCTGGTGCTGGCGCCGAAGGTGTTGATCTGTGATGAGGCCGTCGCCGCGCTTGATGGCTCAGTGAGGGCGCGCGTGCTGGCGCGTCTCAGGAAAATCCAGGAAGAGACCGGACTGTCGATGCTGTTCATCTCTCATGACCTGGCGGTGGTGCGCTCGGTCAGTCACCGGGTGCTCGTCATGTACATGGGCAGGCTGGTCGAACTCGCTGACAACGCCGCGTTGTTCCGGCGGCCCAGGCACCCCTATACACGGGCGCTCATCGACGCGGTTCCTGTACCGAATCCGATTGCGGCCACGACAAAGGCGCCGCTGCAGGGCGAGGTCCCGTCGCTGCTCAATCCGCCGTCAGGCTGTGTGTTTCATCCGCGCTGCAAACACGCCACCGACATCTGCATTACGCGGATGCCCGTAGCGCGGGACGTGGAAGCAACGCGCGTCGCATGTCATCACGCCGAACAGATCGACCTCGGCTTTTAAAAGGCGCCCATCGGTATCGGGATCGGCGCGCCGTTGATCGTCAACAGCCCTTTCTCGAGCCTGGCGTCCATCTCGTAGACATCGCCGCTCTTCACGAGCATACCCATGCCAATCATGGCCCCCGCCTGCGGATTCACGGCCGCCGCCATGTCGACGAGGGCTTCCGGGACAGACAGCCTGGCGGCGCCCTCGGTGCTCAGCAGCAGCGAGGTCCACTCGAAGGCGTCCGGGTCCTTTTCAGCGACCTTGAGGTTCATGGTCATGGCGACCGTGCCGATCGGCAAAGCGACGTCGAGCTGGTCAAATCGCATCTCCAGTCCGCTGGCGAGCAGGCGCTTCAGGTCGCCCTCTACTGACGGGAACGTCTGCATGGGATCGGGGTTCGGCTCCAGGGCCTTCATTGTCCGGGTGAGGCCGCCCAGCGCCTCGGCGTCTGCGCCAACGAGGCTGATGTCGCCGCTGAACGTCACGTCACCGAACTGCGGCAGGCCGCCGAACTCCATTTTCATCGTGGTACGGCCGCCGACCCTGTCGCCATCGAGTAGCGTCTCGCCATCCACGCTAATCGCCCTGATGACGAGGGCCTGTATACCGTTGTTGGAAACGGACAGGTCCTCGAGGCCCATCGTCATGTCACCAACGGAGAAGCCGTATTTTGTCGGCGACTGATTACCGGAGAAGGTCAGCGCCCCGATGCCCATGGCTTCCGACCGGTCGCTGAATTCTATGCCCCGGATGTTGCCGGCGAATTGGATCTCGCCGCTAGCCGGGTTTGTCGTCAAGTCGACGCTGCTGGTTCCCCACGCCGCCTTCCTGTGGCCATCGCTGCGTGAGCCCGGCTCCACCTGGTAGCTCGACTCGATCTGGCCGCCCAGGCTCGCCCTGGAGTAGATCTTTCCCGGAATTTCGATGATCTCGCCGTTGCCGAGTTCGACGCTCAGGGTAGAGACCGCACTTCCAAGGCCCGGCGCCAGGGAGCCGTTCTCGCGAGACAGCGATGACACTGGGATCAGGCCGTGATCCAGGTGGGTGTCGATGACCAGCACCGGCAACGGTTCGCCCGGCTCGCCGAGCTCCACCAGAAGGGCGGCGATATTGCCGCCTTTCGCTTCGATGCGATGCTGACCTTCCGACGAAAACCAGCCCCGATCGAAGCTGTTCGACGTAACGACGACATCGCCCTGCTGGGCGGCGGCCCAGTTAACGTTTTCGTCAACGCTCTTTTCGGCCAGGCCGCCCAGGATTCCGGGAGAGACGATGATCACGAGGGCCAGGATGATCAGTACCGCAACGACACTCTTTTTCACAATAATTACCTGTTGAAATCACGAATTCGGCCCGATCCTAGCACGCTCCGCCGGCCGGGCCCGGACACAGGAGCGAATCCCGGGAACCGTTTTTATTCGGGCCCCTTATGGAAATCCCTCCTGAGTGCCACTACCATAGCGACCTCACCAATGACCGGCGCCCCTGAGGGGTGCGTTCTTTCGATAACTAATCAAGTGATTGCGAACATGAAGATCGTAGCCAGCGCGGCGTCCCTGATCCTAGCAACCCTGTTTTTCGGCCAGGCCGCTTGTGCGGAAGGTGATCCGGAGGCCGGCAAGCAGCTCGGCTACACCTGCCTCGGCTGTCACGGCATCGAAGGCTATCGCAATGCGTACCCGTCCTTCCGCGTGCCGAAGCTCGGTGGCCAGAAGGCGGGCTACCTTGTCATCGCGCTCAAGGGTTACCGTAGCGGCGAGCGCCCGCATCCGACGATGCAGGCGCAGGCATCCAGCCTGACCGACCAGCAGATTGAGGATGTCTCCGCCTATCTCGCGACGCTTGGCAACGAAACCGTCGCGGCCGGCGGTTCGCAAGCACAACCGATCCAGGCCGCTGCCGCCTGCGTCGCCTGCCACGGGCAGAACGGCATCAGCATCAATGCGCAGTGGCCGACGCTCGCCGGTCAGCACGAGAGCTATCTCGAACATTCGCTGAGAGAATATAAGAGCGGTGCCCGCAGCAACGCGATCATGGGCGCGCAGGCCGCACTGATTGACGAAAAGGACATTCCCCTGCTCGCCCGTTATTTCGCCGGCCTGGACGGCCTCGAAACGACCAAGAAAGAGTAAGCCCTGCGTCGCCGGCGCAAGGTCCTCTCCACATCGCCAGGGTCATGCCACGCCGCAGCGCAAGAATCACTGCCCTTAACGACGGCATCTTCGCGGTCGATACGGAGTACCTTCGTCCATTACAGGACGCCAGCCACCTGATCGTCCACGGTGCGCGCGCCGCGTTTGTAGACACCGGCACGAACGACAGCGTTCCCCTGTTGCTGGACGCGCTCCGACAACGTGACCTCGACGCGGCTGACGTCGATTTCGTTTTCCTGACGCATGTACATCTCGATCACGCCGGTGGTGCGGGCCTTCTGATGAGCAAACTGCCCAACGCGCGCTGTGTTGTTCACCCGCGCGGCGCGCCGCACATGATCGAACCGGCGAAACTCATCAAGGGCACCGAGGGCGTTTACGGCGTCAAGCGTACGCGAGAGATGTACGGCGAGATCCTGCCGATCGACGAACGTCGCGTCGTAGTTGCCGAAGACGATGGCTGGGTCGATCTCAACGGCCGCCGGATGCAGACATTGTTTACCGAGGGTCACGCCCGGCACCACTATTGCCTCAATGACCCGACCTCGCGTGGCGTATTCACGGGCGACAATTTCGGTGTGTCGTATCGTGAACTCGATACGCAGAACGGCGAGTTCATCTACCCGACCTCGACGCCCGCCAGTTTTGATCCGGCAGAGGCGCACAAGTCGGTGGATCGAATCATGGCGTGCGACCCGAAGCAGGTTTACCTGACGCACTACAGCCGGGTTCGCGATCTCGATCGCCTGGCGGCGGACATGCATGCCGGCATCGATGCGTATGAACAGATGGCGCTGAATTGTCGCGACGCGGATAATCGCGGCGAGGCGCTGGAGGCGGCCATGTACGACTACCTCGCGACCCGCCTGCGTGCGCACGGCTTCAACGGTGACGACGATGCGATGCGGTCGGTTATACAGGTCGATGTAACACTAAACGCAGCTGGCCTGGTTTCCTGGCTGCAGCGGCAGGATAGAGGGAGATAGTTGATGGACGATTTTCGCGCGTTTCGGATCGATGAAGAAGACGGCAAGGTTGTCGCGGGTTTCAAGCGATTGTCGATCGACGACCTGACAGACGGCAACGTTGTGGTTCGCGTCAGTCACTCGACGATCAACTACAAGGATGCGCTGGCAGCGACAGGCAGGGGGCGCATCCTCAGGCGCTTTCCGCTGAATGGCGGTATCGACCTGGCCGGCGTCGTTGTCAGCTCCGAAGACGAGGAGTTCCAGCCGGGCACCGGGGTGCTGGTGAATGGCTGCGGACTCAGCGAAACGGTCGACGGCGGCTACTCTGAATTTGCGCGCCTCGACAGCCAGAGCCTGGTGCCCATTCCGGATGGCATGAGCGCGGTCGAAGCGATGCAGATCGGAACGGCGGGCTACACCGCGGCACTGGCTATTCATCGCATGGAACAGAACGGCCAGACACCGGGCCTCGGCCCCGTGGTGGTGACCGGCGCGACCGGCGGCGTTGGCAGCGTCGCGATCGACATGCTGAGCGGTCGCGGCTACGAGGTGGCAGCCCTCACGGGTAAGGCGAGCGAAGAGGCCTATCTGCGCGAGATCGGCGCGGCGCGAATTCTGCTGCGCGACAAGATCGATCTCGGCAAGCGACCGATGGAAAAGGCGGAGTGGGCGGGCGCGATCGACAACCTCGGCGGCGACTATCTCACCTGGCTGACCCGCACCATGAGCTACGGCGGCAACATTGCAAGCATCGGTCTCGCAGCGAGCCCGTCACTTAACACCACCGTGTTGCCATTCATCCTGCGTGCGGTGTGCCTGCTTGGCATCAATTCGGTCGACACGCCGCGGGATCTGCGGCGCGCGGTCTGGCAGCGCATCGGCGGCGACCTCAAGCCCACGCATCTTGACCGGATAGGCCATAAAACGATTACCTTCGATGCGTTGCCCGGCGCCTTCCAGGACTACATCGATGGCAAAGTAACCGGTCGTGTCGTTGTCGCCATCAGGAAGGACGAGTGACGCTTCGCAAGATACTCGAAGGTCGCGGCGGCCTTGCGGCGGAGTTTGTCCTGGTCGTGGCCGGCGTGCTGGTGGCACTGGCGGTGGATACGGCACTCGAAGAGCGGCGCGATGATGCGCTGCGCAATGAGTACATCGACAGGATAAGGAGCGATGCCGAAAATGATCGGCTGGCCCTCGAAAACAGAGTCCAGTTCTTCGATGACGTCCGGGCATTCAGTCAACAGTTTCTTGACTGGCTGGATGCGGATACGCCGCTCGAAAAGGAAACGGTACTGGCGGCATTTTACTCGTCAGAGATCTGGCCGTTTGTCGCCACCCAGAGTACCTACCAGGATTTGCTAAGCACGGGCAGCATTCGTCTTATTGATGACATCAACCTGCGCACGAGTCTTGCGACATACCACAACCAGGCAAATACGGCGCGCAGCGGCTGGACGCCAACGGAAGACTATCGGCGCATCATTCGCGGCGTCATTCCCAACCGTGTTCAGGATTCGATACGCGAAGACTGTCCGACGCTCGAGCAGCTGGACGGCACCCCCACCGGGTTTCCACCCTGCGAGCTGCCAGGAGTCGACTACGATGAGCTGGAGGCGCTGTTTGCCCCGCTGAAATCCGACCGGGAGCTTCGCCGAAGACTCGTCTACAGGCAATCGGAGCTCAGCGTTGTCATCTACTTGCTGGACAATCAGCGCGTCCTGGCGGAGGACGTTCTCTCGAATATTCCAGACCCCTAGTTTGCCGGCCGCCTTGTGAGCGGCCTTCGATGCGCCTGGTCGGGCAGCTGAAGTTTCCTGGTCACTCAATTTGGGAATGGACCTCGCCGTGGTTTAGAATCGCGCTCCCGGCCGGTTTTAATCTGGATTAAAAAACGCAACCGGCGCACAGGCTACAAGAGGATTCGCGATGAGCGCAGGAGCCCGATTCCGCGCCGCCCTTCTGGCGGAACGCCCGCTTCAGATCGTTGGCACCATCAACGCCTATACGGCAATGCTGGCCGAGAGAGCCGGCTTCAAGGCGATATACCTGTCGGGTGCCGGTGTTGCGAATGCCTCGTTCGGGATGCCCGATCTCGCCGTCACGACACTCAACGATGTCGCCGAAGACGTGCGTCGCATCTGCTCCGCCACCGATGTTCCGCTGCTGGTCGATATCGATACCGGCTGGGGCAGCGCCTTCATGATCGGCCGTACCGTTCGCGAGATGACCTGGTCCGGCGCCGCCGCCGTGCACATGGAAGACCAGGTCGCCGTGAAGCGCTGCGGCCACCGGCCCGGCAAGGCGCTGGTCGAGTCCGCCGAAATGTGCGATCGCCTGAAGGCGGCCGTGGACGGCCGCATCGACGATGACTTCGTCATCATGGCGCGCACCGATGCGCACGCGGTTGAAGGCCAGCAGGCGGCTATCGATCGCGCCGCCGCCTATGTCGAGGCCGGCGCGGACATGATCTTCGCCGAGGCGCTTACCACAATAGATGAATACCAACAGTTCACCGACGCGATTAAAGTACCGGTACTCGCCAACCTGACAGAATTCGGCAAGACGCCGCTGTATACAACGAAGGAACTGGCAGACGTCGGTGTCGCAATGACGCTGTACCCGCTGAGTGCGTTTCGGGCGATGTCGGCGGCCGCGATCAGGGTGTACGAGACGATCAGGAAAGACGGTACGCAGCAGGGCGTGGTCGACACGATGCAGACGCGCACGGAGCTCTATGAGGTACTCGGATACCAGGCTTATGAAGACAAGCTCGACGCACTGTTCCGGGAACAGGGCCTGAAGACGGGAGAAAACGATGACAGCTAAGAAGAAAACCGGCGGACTCGCCGGCGTAACCGCGGGCGAAACGCATATCTGCACCGTCGGCAAGGAAGGCGCAGGCCTTACCTATCGCGGCTACGATATTTATGATCTCGCCGACAATGCGACCTTCGAAGAGGTTGCCTACCTGCTGTTTTACGGCAAGCTGCCGACACGCGCGGAACTCGATGCGTATATCGGCAAGATCAAGGCGAACCGCGGCCTTCCGGAAGCACTGATGACGGTGCTCGAAATGGTGCCAAAGAACGCGCACCCGATGGACGTGCTGCGAACCGGGGTTTCGTTTCTCGGCAATATCGAGCCCGAGGGCGACTTCGAGAACCAGCAGAACGTCGCCGACCGCCTTCTAGCCTGCCTGCCGTCCATGCTGTTGTACTGGCATCGCTTCCACAAGGACGGCGTGCGCATCAACACCATGACAGAAGACGACAGCGTCGCCGGGCACTTCCTGCACATGCTGCACGACAAACCGCCTAAAGAGCTGCATCGAAAGTGTCTCGACACGACCCTGATTCTTTACGCCGAGCATGAATTCAACGCCTCCACGTTCGCGGCGCGCGTCATTACCGGCACGCTGTCCGACATGCACTCGGCGGTAACCGGCGCCATCGGCGCACTGCGGGGGCCGCTGCACGGCGGGGCGAACGAAGCCGCGATGGAGCTGATCTCGAAATTCAAAACCGCGGGAGACGCTGTCAAAGGCGTGCACGAAATGCTGGCGCGCAAGGACCTCATCATGGGGTTCGGGCACCGTGTTTATACGACCTCGGATCCGCGTAATGCGGTCAACAAGAAGATGTCGAAAGCGCTTGCCGACGATGTCGGCAACACGACCCTCTACCCTGTGTCCGAAGCCGTCGAAAAGGTCATGTGGGACGAGAAGAAGCTGTTCGCAAATGCAGACTTTTTCGCCGCCAGTGTTTATCACTTCATGGGCATTCCAACCTACCTGTTCACGCCGATATTCGTCTGTTCGCGCATCACAGGCTGGGCCGCTCATGTCATGGAGCAGCGCGCCAACAACAAGCTCATCCGGCCGGCCGCAGATTACATCGGCCCCGGTCTACAGGAATGGGTCTCCATCGAGAACCGTTAGGAACAAGACATGTCAAACATCGATATTCGTTCGGCCAAACGCGCCGACTGGGATCAGCCGCTCGTCGACATCGCGGATTACGTTTGCAACTACGACGTAGACAGCGACCTCGCGTATGAAACGGCGCACTACTGCCTGATGGACACGCTCGCCTGCGGGTTCCAGGCGCTCGACTACCCGGCCTGCACGAAACTGCTGGGACCTGTCGTCCCTGGCGCTACGCTGGCAGGCGGCGCGCGCGTACCCGGCACGTCGTACGAACTTGATCCGGTGCTTGCGGCGTTCAACATCGGCGCCATGAATCGCTGGCTGGACTTCAATGACACCTGGCTCGCCGCCGAGTGGGGGCATCCGTCCGACAACCTCGGCGGCATTCTCGCCGTCGCCGATTACCTGAGCCGCCAGGCGAGAGCGGCAGGCAAGGACCCCCTGACGATGAAAGATGTGCTCGCCGCCGCCATCAAGGCGCACGAGATACAGGGCGTGCTGGCGCTGGAAAACAGCTTCAACCGCGTCGGCCTAGACCATGTGCTGCTGGTGCGTGTTGCCTCGACAGCCGTCGTTACACGCATGCTGGGCGGCGATCGCGACACGGTGCTGAACGCGGTTTCGAACGCCTGGATCGACGGCTGCTCACTGCGTACCTACCGCCATGCCCCGAACACGGGCTCACGCAAGAGCTGGGCGGCCGGCGATGCGACCAGTCGCGCCGTGCGCCTGGCACTGATCGCAATGACCGGCGAAATGGGTTATCCGTCGGCGCTGTCGGCCAAGACGTGGGGCTACTATGACGTGCTTTTCAAGGGCAAGGAGTTCAAGTTCCAGCGGCCGTATGGCAGCTACGTCATGGAGAACATTCTCTTCAAGATCTCCTACCCGGCCGAGTTCCACTCGCAGACCGCCGTCGAAGCAGGGATGACGCTGCACCCGCTGGTAAAGGATCGCATCGATGAGATCGACAAGGTCGTCATCGAAACGCAGGAGGCGGGCGTTCGTATCATCGACAAGACCGGGCCGCTTGATAACCCGGCCGACCGCGACCACTGTATTCAGTACATGGTTGCCGTGCCGCTGATCTTCGGCCGTCTTACCGCTGCCGACTATGAAGACTCTGTCGCGAGCGACCCGCGCATCGATGAGCTACGCGCCAAGATGACGGTCCGCGAAAACGCGCAATACACGAAAGACTATTTCGACCCGGAGCTGCGCTACATCGGTAATGCCGTGCAGGTCTTCTTCAAGGACGGCAGCAGCACCGATCGCATCGAGGTGCATTTCCCGATCGGGCATCGCGAGCGTCGCGAAGAGGGGATACCCGTGCTCAAACAGAAGTTCGTCGACAGCGTCTCGCCAAAACTCTCGTCGAGGCAGTGGGCCGAACTGAACGTGTTGTGCGGTGATCGCGACAAGCTGGCAGCGACAGCGGTCGACGACTTCATGGCGTTGTTGGTCGCATGATGTTTCTTCTTTGGGGGATGCTGGCGGATTTTTGCAGGGGCATGCGCCGCTCGCCGGCATCGCGTACGCAGGGTTCGTCGGTGCGCCGTAGGAGCGCGCCCCGGCGCGCGAAGCAGCGCGGCAGCCGCAAGGCTGCTATGAAGCGTCCAGCCCCAATCGCAGGTCGCACGTTGTTTATGACCGCGCTCCTGGCGTTGCCAATAGTCGCGCTGGCCGATGTTGATCGACGAACGCTGAATAACGGCAACCTGGTTCTCGAAGACATCCCGGAAATACCGGTCGAGGTCGTTGTCGATCTGATGCGCTACCAGAACATCAGGGCTGCGGGCTTTCGTGCCTTTACGCCGGACGGCAAGGGCATTTACGTCTCAACCGGTTTCGGCGATGTCGATTCGCTGCACCGCGTCGACATGCCGGGCGGCGCCAGGAACCAGCTTACGTTTTACCGCGAGCCCGTCAGTGAGGTAACGCGCCGGCCTGGCGGCTCGGAGCTGTACTTCACGCGCGACGCCGGCGGCAACGAGTTTTCACAGATCTTTGCGTTCGATCCGGTGACCGGTGATGCAGAGATGCTCAGCGACGGCGAATCCAGGAACGGCGCAATGGTCTGGGACCGACGTGGCAGCCGCTTTGCGTATCAAAGTACGCAGCGCAACGGCGCATCGAACGATGTCTGGATCATGGATCCTGCCGATCCGTCGACGGCGAAAGTCGTGCTCGAATCCCCGGACGGCAGCTGGTGGGGGCCCGCGGAGTTTTCGGCAAGCGGCAGCAAGCTGCTGCTGAGCAACTACGTCAGCATCACGGACTCGCGTGTGCATTTGCTCGACCTCGACTCCGGCGAGTCGGTCCTGCTCGCTGGCGGCGCTGACAACAAGAGCGCCAACATACCGGTGGCCTTCGACGACAGCTCCGACGGCATCTGGCTTATCACCGACCAGGGTGGCGAGTTCAGGCGGCTGGCGTGGCAAGCGGCAGAGCCGGGAGCCGGCCCCGAGATCATCACCGGCAACATCCCCTGGGGCGTGTCGACCGCCGTTGTCAGTCACGACCGACGTCGCATGGCGTTCGTTACCAACGAGGACGGCAGGTCGCGCGTTTACCTGATGGACACGGCAACACGCGAGTATCGACTCGTCGACAATATTCCGACAGGGATCGCTTTCGGGGTCACGTTCAGCCCGGACGATCGGCGCCTGGGGATGACGCTGAATTTCACGCAAACGCCGAGCGACGCTTTCGTGCTCGAGCTCGGTGAGCGGCCGCTCGAATTTGGCGAACTGACGCGCTGGACCACGAGTGAGGTCGGTGGTCTCGACACGACGGCGTTCCGCACGCCGGAGCTGGTTCGCTACCCGACCTTCGATACGGTCGATGGCAAACCGCGCGAGATTCCGGCGTGGGTCTACACGCCTCCCGGCGAGGGCCCGTTTCCGGTTGTCGTGTCTATTCATGGCGGGCCCGAAGGACAGGCGCGCCCATCGTTCAGCGCGACCTACCAGATGTGGCTGGACAAGCTCGGCGTCGCCGTGATTCAGCCGAATGTCCGAGGCTCGCGAGGTTACGGCAAGACGTATCTCGGTCTCGACAACGGCTTCAGGCGTGAGGACTCGGTGAAGGACATCGGTGCGCTGCTTGACTGGATTGAAACGCAGCCCGACCTCGACGCCGGGCGCGTTGCGGTCTTCGGCGGCAGTTATGGCGGCTACATGGTGCTGGCAAGCGCGGTGCACTACAGCGACAGGCTCAAGGCCGCCGTGGATATTGTCGGCATCAGCAATTTCGTGACCTTCCTGGAAAACACGCAGGATTACCGCCGGGACCTGCGACGCGTCGAGTATGGCGACGAGCGCGATCCGGCGATGCGCGCACACCTGGAAAAGATTAGTCCGCTCAATAACGTTGAGAAGATGCGCGTGCCGATGTTCGTCATACAGGGCCAGAATGACCCCCGCGTTCCCGTCACGGAGGCGGAACAAATGGTCAGGGCGCTGCGCGAGCAGGGACAGCCCGTCTGGTACATGAATGCGCTCAACGAGGGACACGGCTATCGCAAACGCGACAACCGCGACGCCTATCAGCAGGCAGTGATGCTGTTCTTCGAGGAATACCTGGTCGATCGCAACTAGTTCGCGCGACCAGCCTGAGAGGGCGCCTATGACCGTGCGCACAGCAGATATTGAGTCGGCACTTGCCGATTTGCCGCAGACATTCAGGGACGGTGACGCGGACAGGTTCGCGACCCTGCTCAACGAACTCGAACGCTGGGGCCGTCGTGTCAACCTGACGGCCATCCGTGACCCGCGGGAAATGATCTCGGCGCATCTGCTGGACAGCCTCGTCGCCCGGCCGCTGCTGCATGGGCGGACTGTGCTGGATGTCGGTACTGGCGCCGGCTTTCCCGGTTTGCCGCTGGCAATAGCGGAGCCATCGCTGCACTTCACGCTGCTGGACAGCAATAACAAGAAGATTATGTTCGTCAGGCACGTTGCCGCGCTGCTCGGCCTCGACAACGTCGAGGCGGTCAAAGGCCGCGGTGAGGACTATGCACCCGGGCAGCGCTTTGATACGGTGATTGCACGGGCGCTGGCGGCTTTGCCGCGGCTCGTCGAAATCGCAGGGCACCACGTAGGAGAGGGCGGGGTGTTTGTGGCGTTGAAAGGACGCTACCCGGCGGAAGAACTCGAACAACTGAACAACACACCGTGGGATCATGTGGTGACGGAACTCCATGTGCCGGGTCTGGAGCAGGGCTCGAGACACGCGGTATTGTTGCGGAAGAAGTGAAACCAGGAAGTGGACCAGGCCAGGCGAATGACGCGAATTATTGCAGTTGCAAACCAGAAAGGCGGGGTAGGCAAGACCACCACCTGCGTCAACCTGGCGGCGTCGCTTGCGGCTACGCAGCGGCGGGTGCTGCTGGTCGACATGGATCCGCAGGGCAACGCCACCATGGGCTGCGGCATCAACAAGATGGAGATCGAGAATTCGGCCTGCGACGTATTGCTTGGTGATGCAACGGCCGCCGATACCATCGTCTCCGCTCCCGAGGGCGACTTTGCCGTGTTGCCCGGCAACGAAAACCTGACGCTGGCGGAAGTCAACTTGCTGCAGGAAATCGGCCGGGAAATGAAGCTCAAAAAGGCGCTGGCACCGGTGGTCGGCCTGTACGACTTCATCCTGATTGACTGCCCGCCTTCAATCAACATGCTGACGATCAACGCGCTGACGGCCGCCGACGGCGTGCTGATACCGATGCAGTGCGAGTACTACGCGCTGGAGGGACTGAGCGCCCTCCTGAACACGATCGAACAGGTGCGCGAGTCGGTAAACCCGGAGCTCGAGATGTACGGCATCTTGAGGACCATGTTCGACCCACGGGTGAACCTGTCGAACGAGGTGTCGATGCAGCTCATTGAGCACTTCGATCGCAAGGTATTTCGCACCATCGTACCGCGGAACATCCGCCTTGCCGAGGCGCCGAGTTTCGGCCGCCCGGTTCTGCTTCACGACCGCTCGTCGCGCGGCGCAATCGCTTACCTGGCGCTGGCCGGCGAAGTGCTGAGGCGCGAGGACGCGCGCGTGGCCGAGGCTGTTTAGGACTAAGGAATGAACGCAAAGAAGAAACACCTGGGGCGCGGTCTGGACGCGCTGCTCAGCAAGCCGGCCGGCCGGTCGGAGTCCGCCGAGCAAGGTCAGGACACGCTAAAACAGATACCGGTCGAACTGCTGCAGCGCGGCCAGTATCAGCCGCGCGTTGACATGCGCCAGGACTCGCTGCAGGAGCTGGCTGATTCCATCAAGGCGCAGGGCGTCGTGCAGCCCATCGTGGCGCGCCCTATTTCAAAAACAGGCGGCACCCAGCGCTACGAGATTGTCGCCGGCGAGCGCCGCTGGCGAGCCGCGCAGCTGGCGGGACTGGCCGAGATTCCCGCGGTTGTTCGGGACGTGCCGGACGAGTCGGCCATCGCGATGGCGCTCATCGAGAACATCCAGCGCGAGAATCTGAACCCGCTGGAGGAGGCTCGAGCGCTCGATCGCCTCATCCGCGAGTTCGACCTGACGCATGCGGAGGCTGCGACCGCGGTCGGCCGCTCGCGCGCAAGTGTCAGCAATTTGCTCCGACTTCAGGACCTTTCGGACAAGGTAAAGTCCTTATTAGAGGAGCGCCAGCTGGAAATGGGCCACGCCCGCGCGCTGCTTGCGATCGCTGACGCGACCCAGCAATACGATGCGGCGCGCCAGGTCGTGCGCAAGGGCCTGTCTGTTCGCGAGACAGAAAAGCTGGTCAAGCACATGCTGGCCGGCCCGAAGAGCAAGCCGGCAGCCAAGGCGGCCCCTGTCGATGGCGACATCCGGCGCCTTGAAATCGAGGTTTCCGAGAAGCTTGGCGCCAAGGTCCGCGTCGATCACACGAAGAAAGGCGCTGGCAAGCTGATTATCAGCTATAACAACCTCGACGAACTGGACGGCATCCTCAAGCACATCCGGTAGCGGCCCTGCGGCGGCGGCCCCAATATTTCGAACCCGCCGCGACAAATCGAACCACTCGTAGGAGCGGCCAATGGCCGCGAAGCACCCCGAGGGCACGTAGCGCAGCGGCAGCCGCCAGGCTGCTCATTCCCAATCCCTGCACGACCCGTCAAAAGATCGATTTTTCCGCCTCCAGGAGGCCCAAACAGCGCCTTTTCACCCTGTTGCTGCACACCACAGCAGAATCGCCCCAAGCCCTGAAAAATAACCAAAAACACCGTAATCGGCCGGCTTTCGTGTTGCCTTGCCGAGGGGGTGACACTATAATGCGCACGCGATTTACAGGCCCGCCTGGAAAGACCAAAACCTCAAGCGCCACCAGCCGCCGGTCAGCCCGATGGACGTGGCGTTTTTAGTGCCGGAGGCACACGACATCAAATCCGTGATGCTGAACATGCTGGTGGCACAGGTTGGCGTCGGGGCGGTCCTGGCCGTAGTTCTCTGGGCCCTTTTTGGAGACGTGGCAGGGTACTCGGCGCTGCTGGGAAGCCTGGTCTGCGTCATCCCTAATGCGTTCCTGGCGCTACGGCTGGCAGTACCACGCCGCGACCCGGGAGCACAGGCCCTGGTCCGGGCAGCCTATATAGGCGAATTGGGAAAGCTGGCGTTGACCGTACTGATGTTTGTACTGGTGTTTACGCTGGTAAAGCCGCTTTCGGCGGCAGCGTTGTTTGCAGCATTTATTGCGACGCAGCTGGTGACCTTGACCGGTCTCCTGATGGGTCGCGAACAGGATAAGGTAACGGATAACAGCAATGGCAGCTGAAGGCGGACACGGCGCGAAAACGTCGAGCGAGTACATTTCCCATCACCTGCAGAATCTCCAGGTGTGCAAGACGGACGGTGGCGAGTGGGTCTGGAACCAGTGCGCCGGCAACCCGATGGCAATTAACGTCGACTCGATGTTCTGGTCTGTCCTGTTGGGGCTCGTCTTCGTGGTGTTGTTCCGTAATGTTGCGAAGAAGGCTTCGGTTGGCAAGCCGAGCAAGTTTCAGGCGTTCGTCGAGATCATCGTCGAGTTTGTCGACAGCAGCGTGAAAGACACGTTCCACGGCACCAGCCGCCTGATCGCACCCCTGGGCCTCACGATCTTTGTGTGGGTTTTCCTGATGAACCTGATGGACCTGATTCCGGTTGACTGGATTCCGTTGGCCGCCGAAAAGGCAGGCATACCGTACATGAAGGTGGTTCCGACCACGGACGTTAACGTCACCTTCGGCATGTCGATCGCCGTGTTCTTCCTGATCATCTTCTACACGATCAAGAACAAGGGCATAACAGGCTTTATCGGTGAGCTGACGTTACACCCGATCGCGCCGCCGACGCGCGGCGTCGGGCTGCTGGCCGCACCGTTTATCATTTCCTTCAACTTTATTCTCGAAAGCGTCGCGCTGCTGGCAAAACCGGTATCGCTGAGCCTGCGACTGTTCGGCAACATGTTTGCCGGCGAACTCATCTTTATCCTGATCGCGTTGCTGGGTGTCTACCAGCTGCCGCTGCACTTTGGCTGGGCTGTTTTCCACATCCTGATCGTGACGCTGCAGGCCTTTATTTTCATGATGCTGACCATCGTCTATTTAAGTCTCGCGTCGGAAAAACACTAATTTAACTGGAACCTCCTTAGGAGAAATTGATGGAAACTGTTATTGGCATGACGGCAATTGCTGTCGCACTTCTGATTGGCCTCGGCGCACTCGGCGTCGGTATCGGCATGGGCCTTCTGGGTGGCCGCTTCCTCGAGGGTGCTGCGCGCCAGCCGGAACTCGCACCGATGCTGCAGACGAAAATGTTCATCGTTGTCGCACTGCTTGACGCTGTTGCGATGATTGGTGTTGGTATCGCGCTGTTCTTCGCGTTCGCCAATCCGTTCATTGGTCAGCTGCAACAGGCTACCGGCGGTTAATCAAACCTGTAGGAGCGGCTGACCGCCGCGACTCAGAATGTAGGAACGGCAATTTGCCGTGATCGCGGCCACTGGCCGCTCCTACAAAGCAGATAGGAACGCTGCGAGGAGCATTACGTGGATATCAATATGACACTCCTGGGCCAGACCATCGCGATGGTCGTGTTTGTCTGGTTCTGCATGAAGTTCATCTGGCCACCGCTGTTGGCGGCGCTCGAGGAGCGTCAGGCGAAGATCGAGGAAGGTCTTGCCGCTGCGGACCAGGGCCAGGAGTCGCTGGCTCGTGCGGCCGCTGAAGCCGACGAAATCGTCGCCGAGGCGCGCAAGCAGGCAACCGGGATTCTCGACCAGGCGCATGCTCGCGCCAATGAAATCGTTGCCGACGGCAAGGCAGATGGCGTGAAAGAACGCGAGCGTCAGCTGACAGCAGCCAAGGCCGAGATCGAGCAGGAAGCCAACCGCGCCCGCGAAGAGCTGCGTGGCCAGGTATCGGCGATCGCAATTGCGAGCGCCGAGAAGATCCTGAGTCGCGAGATCGACGGCAAGGCGCACGAAGACATCCTTGGTCGGCTTGCGCAAGAGCTGTAACCAGAAGAAGACACGGAGAGCATAGTGGCCGACAACAACACAGTAGCAAGACCTTACGCTCAGGCGATCTTCGAGATTGCTGACGCCGCGGGTGCGCTTGCCGAGTGGTCGGAGTCTCTCGCAGTCGCCGGGCAGCTGTTTCGCGACCGTGAGCTTGTCGACTATCTGGGTGACCCGAGCTTCAGCAATGAGCGTCGGCTCGAGTTCCTGGTCGGCCTGTTTGAGAAGGCCGGTAGCGTAAAACTCGCCGGCGGTGACCCGAAAGGCACCAACTTCCTGAAGCTGCTGATAGAGAATGATCGTGTCGCCGTGTTGCCCGAAATATCGGAGCACTTCGATGCACTCAAGGCCAAAGTCGAAAACAGCGTTGACGCGGTCGTTACATCGGCTGTAGCACTCAGTGCGTCGCAGCTCGAGGAAGTGGCCGGCTCACTCAGGAAACGACTCGGTCGCGAAGTAAAAATTACGACAGAAATAGACGAGACGCTCATCGGCGGTGCAGTTATTCGCGCCGGTGATGTCGTTATTGATGGGTCACTGCGCGCCAGGCTCGAAGGCCTCGCGACCGCACTGACCAAATAGAGAGGAAAAGGAAATGGCACTCAAAGCTTCTGAAATCAGCACGCTGATTAAAGAGCGCATCGAGAACTTCGAGGCATCCGCGGAAGCGCGGGACGTTGGTACCGTCATCGCGGTCACCGACGGCATCGTTCGCATCCACGGCCTGGCCGACGCACGCTACGGTGAAATGCTCGAGTTCCCGCAGAACACCTTCGGTATGGCGCTGAACCTCGAGCAGGATTCGGTTGGTTCGGTTGTTCTTGGCGACTACAAGCACATTTCAGAAGGCGATACGGTCAAGACGACGGGGCGCATTCTCGAAGTGCCTATCGGGGACGCCCTGCTGGGCCGCGTTGTCGACTCCCTCGGCAACCCGATTGATGGCAAGGGGCCGATCGACACGGATCTGTCCGCGCCGATCGAAAAAGTAGCCCCCGGCGTTATTCAACGCCAGTCGGTCAGCCAGCCGGTGCAGACGGGCCTGAAATCAATTGACTCGATGGTGCCCATTGGCCGCGGTCAGCGCGAGCTGATTATCGGTGACCGCCAGACCGGTAAAACCGCGGTTGCCGTCGACACCATTATCAACCAGCGCGGCACCGGCATTAAGTGCATCTACGTCGCGATTGGCCAGAAAGCCTCGTCGATCGCGGGCGTGGTCAGAAAGCTCGAAGAAGAAGGCGCGATGGATCACACCATCGTCGTTGCAGCTGCAGCTGCCGACAGCCCCGCCATGCAGTACATCGCCCCCTACTCGGGTGCATCGATGGGCGAGTACTTCCTCGACAAGGGCGAAGACGCATTGATTATTTTTGACGACCTCACCAAGCAGGCCTGGGCGTATCGCCAGGTATCTCTGTTGCTGCGTCGTCCGCCCGGTCGTGAAGCCTATCCGGGTGACGTCTTCTACCTGCACTCACGCCTGCTCGAGCGTGCGTCGCGCGTCAACGCCGCACACGTCGAAGAAGTCTCGGGCGGCAAGGTAAAAGGCAAGACGGGTTCGCTGACGGCTCTGCCGATCATCGAGACGCAGGCCGGTGACGTTTCCGCGTTCGTACCGACCAACGTGATCTCGATTACCGACGGCCAGATCTTCCTCGAGACCGACCTCTTTAACGCTGGTATCCGCCCGGCCATCAACGCCGGTCTCTCGGTATCGCGAGTGGGTGGTGCGGCACAGACGAAGATCATCAAGAAGCTCGGTGGCGGTGTACGACTCGCGCTGGCCCAGTACCGTGAGCTGGCGGCGTTCGCACAGTTTGCATCCGATCTCGACGCCGCAACGCGTGCCCAGCTCGAGCGTGGCGAGCGCGTTACGGAGCTCATGAAGCAGAAGCAGTACTCGCCGTTGTCGGTTGCTGAAATGGCGCTGTCGCTGTTTGCGGCAAACGAGGGCTATCTCGACAAGGTCGAGGTCCCGAAGATCGTCGACTTCGAAGAGGCGCTGCACGATTTCGCCAGGGCGAATAACCAGGCAGACCTGGACGCGATCAACGAGAGCGGCGATTACAACGACGACATCGTTGCGACGCTCACGGCTATCTGCGACGGCTTTGCCAAGAAAGGCGCTTATTGATCGGGCGCTGCTGGCGACAGAAGAACGCAAACTGAGATTGTAGGAGCGGCCAGTGGCCGCGACAGCTTAAGACAGGAAAACCATGTCAGGCGAAAAGGAAATCCGCACAAAGATCGCTTCTGTAAAGAACATGCAGAAGATCACCAGTGCGATGGAAAAAGTCGCAGCGAGCAAGATACGCAAGGCGCAGCGCCAGATGGAGGCATCGCGCCCCTATGCTGAACGCATTCGTCGTGTGATCGGGCACCTGTCGCACGCCAACCCGGACTACAAGCATCCGTTCCTGACAGAGCGAGAGGTGAAGCGCGTTGGCTATATTGTCATCTCGACGGACCGTGGACTGTGCGGCGGGCTCAACGCGAACCTGTTCAAGAACATGATCGGCGAGATCTCGAAGTGGCAGGGCGAGAGCGTCGAGATCGACATGGCGCTGGTTGGCGCCAAGGCGGTAGCGTTCTTCCGTCGCATGGGCGGCAACGTCGTTGGTACCGCGACGCACCTCGGTGACAAGCCGAGCGTCAACGACCTGATCGGTTCGATCAAGATCATGCTGGACTCCTATAGCGAGGGCAAGATCGACCGCCTGTATCTCGTCAATAACGAGTTCGTCAACTCGATGACGCAGCGACCGGTCGTGACGCAATTGTTGCCGGCGAGCGGCGTTGGTGACGATGATGAGGATCTGCAGGCGCACTGGGACTATATCTATGAGCCAGACGCCGGAGAACTGCTCGATGATGTGCTGATGCGTTACATCGAGTCACAGGTCTACCGCGGCGCGGTTGAAAACTTTGCCTGCGAGATGGCAGCGAAGATGGTGGCGATGAAGTCGGCAACGGACAACGCCGGCGAGATTATTGACGGCCTGCAACTGCAGTACAACAAGGCGCGGCAGGCGTCGATTACACAAGAGATTTCAGAAATTGTCGGCGGCGCGGCTGCCGTGTCTGGCTAACGTATTTGATGGTTAATTTTACGAGCGACTGGTTCGCCCGAATAGGCTAAGGAAAAGAGATGAGCACCGGAACTACTGTGCAGGTAATTGGCGCTGTTGTGGACGTAAAGTTCCCGGCTGGCATGATCCCGAAGATTTACGACGCGTTGGTGATCGACGAGGCGGAGATCACGCTTGAAGTTCAGCAGCAGCTGGGCGATGGTGTGGTCCGTACGATCGCCATGGGATCGTCCGAAGGCCTGAAGCGCGGCATGGATGTCACCAATACAGGCGGCCCCATTTCGGTGCCGGTTGGCCAGAAGACGCTCGGCCGTATCATGGACGTGCTCGGCAACCCCATCGATAACGCCGGGCCGATCGGCGAGGAAATACGCCTGCCGATTCATCGCAAGCCGCCGTCCTACGAGGACCAGGCTGCCACGACCGAGCTGCTCGAAACGGGCATCAAGGTTGTCGACCTCATCATGCCCATCTCCAAGGGCGGCAAGGTCGGCCTGTTTGGTGGCGCCGGTGTTGGCAAGACCGTAACGCTGATGGAGCTCATCAACAACATCGCGAAAGAGCACGGTGGTTACTCCGTTTTCGCCGGCGTAGGCGAGCGCACGCGTGAGGGTAATGACTTCTTCCACGAGATGACCGACTCGGGCGTAATCGACAAGGTATCGCTGGTCTACGGCCAGATGAACGAGCCTCCCGGCAACCGCCTGCGCGTCGCCCTGACCGGACTGACGATGGCCGAAGCGTTCCGCGACGAAGGCCGTGACGTACTCATGTTCATCGACAACATTTACCGTTACACGCTGGCAGGAACGGAAGTATCCGCACTGCTCGGTCGTATGCCGTCTGCGGTTGGCTACCAGCCGACGCTTGCTGAGGAAATGGGTATCCTGCAGGAGCGCATTGCATCGACGAAGACCGGTTCTATCACGTCGTTCCAGGCCGTCTACGTACCTGCTGACGACCTTACCGATCCGTCCCCGGCAACGACCTTTGCTCACCTCGACGCAACGCTCGTACTGTCGCGAAATATCGCAGAGCTCGGCATCTACCCCGCCGTAGACCCGCTTGACTCGACCTCGCGAATTCTCGATCCGCTGATCATCGGCCAGGAGCACTACGATTGTGCGCGAGGCGTGCAGGCCGTATTGCAGCGCTACAAAGAGCTGCAGGACATCATCGCGATTCTCGGTATGGACGAGCTCTCTGAAGAAGACAAGCAGATCGTTAACCGCGCGCGCAAGATCCAGCGCTTCCTGTCGCAACCGTTCTTCGTTGCAGAGGTCTTCACGAACTCACCCGGTAAGTACGTGACGCTCGCAGAGACCATTCGCGGCTTCAACGGCATTGTGAACGGTGACTACGATCATATTCCGGAGCAGGCCTTCTACATGGTTGGCACGATCGACGAGGCTGTCGCGAACGCCGAGAACTTCAAGTAGTAAGCGCGTAATCGCGCGACCAGAGGCGACAACAAGGACGCACTGAAATGGCCACCATCAACGTCGACATCGTATCCGCAGAAGGCGAGATCTATTCCGGGGAAGCCGGAATGGTGTTCGCGCCGGCACGAATGGGTGAAGTCGGTATCGCGCCGCGCCACGCGCCGATGCTGACGGCGCTAAAGCCGGGTGAAGTTCGCGTGCAGGATGTGGAAGGCCGGGAACAAAGCTTCTACATCACGGGCGGCATGCTCGAGGTGCAGCCGACGCAGGTGACGGTGCTGGCAGACACGGCATTGCGCGGCGACCAGCTTGATGAGGTAGCCGCACTCGCCGCACAGCAACAGGCGGAAGAAGCGCTCAAAGGCGCCGCCGAGGAAACCGACGTTGCCCGCGCGCAGGCCGAACTCGAAGAAGCACGAGCCCGCTACCGCGCCGCACAAAAACTCAAGGGCAAGCGCTAACCGCCCCGGCGCTGTAGGAGCGGCCAATGGCCGCGACCGGAGCGCACCCGGCCTTTGTAGGAGCGCGCCCCAGCGCGCGACCGGTAACCCCGCTCCACGCTCCCAACCAGCGGCCTTGCGGCCGCCGCCGCGCTACGTGCCCTCGGGGTGCTTCGCGCCCAATGGGGCGCTCCTACAGGCATACCGCCCATTCCGCTGTAGGAGCGGCCAGTAGCCGCGACCGGAGCGCACCCGGCCTTTGTAGGAGCGCGCCCCAGCGCGCGACCTGAACCCCGCTCCACGCTCCCACCCATCGGCCTTGCGGCCGCCGCCGCGCTACGTGCCCTCGGGGTGCTTCGCGCCCAATGGGGCACTCCTGCAGGCATACCGCCCATTCCGCTGTAGGAGCGGCCAGTGGCCGCGACCGGAGCGCACCCGGCCTTTGTAGGAGCGCGCCCCAGCGCGCGACCTGAACCCCGCTCCACGCTCCCACCCATCGGCCTTGCGGCCGCCGCTGCGCTACGTGCCCTCGGGGTGCTTCGCGCCCAATGGGGCGCTCCTACAGGCATACCGCCCATTCCGCTGTAGGAGCGGCCAGTGGCCGCGACCGGCACCGCCCCCATCAGAAATCCCTCAGCACTTGCTCAGCCGACCATCCATTGTTTCCTAATCCTCCCGCGCATCATGAAGATGGGGCACAAGCGGCCCCGGGAGGCTGCCGAAATGAACAAAACATTATTCCTGCTTCAAAATACCGCACTGGCGCTGACATTGACCGTCCTGTTGCTTGACGCTGTCAATGCAGCAGAGCCCGAACCCTCGGGGCCACGTACCGAGGTATGGCTGGCCTTAACAAGCTGGCAGGCCCAGAAAGACCTGCGGCCGGTTGCCGGTGGTTCCTTCAAATCCGTCGGCTATGGCCTAGGCGCATCGGCACACTGGCCGCTGGCGTCGCTGGCGAGCGCGGACCTCATGCTGGGCATCGAGGGTGCGGTGATGGCAACGGATAGCGACATACCCGTGTTTTTTGACGAGCTGCTGGCGCGCGATGCTTACCTCGCGGCGTCCGTCAAATGGAGCTTACGCAATGTGCGTAGCCTGAGCGTAGACCTCGGTGCGGCCTATCACCTGCTGGACATCGCGCAGCTCGAAACGGACTACTACGGCGCAATCGAGTTCCAGAGCTGGGAAGAGACAGCGTTCGGACCTTTTCTTGGCTTGACCTGGGATCTCGGCTCTGCCGGCAGTGGCGCGACTATCGGCCTGCACGCACACTTCCTCGACTTCGGCACCGTGCGCGACGAAGACGTCCTGTTGTCAGCGGTCCTCGGGCAGAATGCAGGCGAGCTCGATGGTCCGCTTATTGTGCTGCGTATCGGTTACCGCTGGCGATAGCCCCAGGAGCCGATGATACGGGTTTCGGGCTTATGTCGCCGAAGGTGTCGGCGCTTCCAGCCACTGAACTCGTCTTCACGAAGATTCGCCGGGGTGACCCAGTCCCTGTTGCCGAAATAGTGCACCGTGTATTCGTGCAGAAAGCCGGCTTTCTGGACCTCGAGCAGCGAGTCCAGGTAAGGGTCGGCGGCGCTCGCATGTTGAAATCGCTGTTCTTGCCAGGCGTCCAGCAGGTGCTGGCGAGCGGTCAGCTCGCAGTGAAAGCTGCTGGCTCTCGCCGGTATCTCGGCACCGATCTCCAGCTGGCAGGTGCCTTTCATCAGGCTGTAGGCAACCCAGCTTTGCAGGACCGGGTCGTCGTCCTTGAAGGCATGTGGGGCGAGATAGAACGAGTCGCCGTCCGTGACGCCGTCACGGGTGTATATCTCGCTGTTGCAGGCAGCGAGCAGCAGGAATGGCAGGACAGCTAGTCGTCGCATGTCGTCAAGCATACGTCACGATCATTAACGAGACCTGAAGCAAGTTCGCACTCCGGGACTTCATGTATCATGCGCAGGCTAAGAATTCGGGAGGCCATCTGTTGGGTCTGAGCATCATCATTCTCGCCGCCGGGCAGGGCACGCGCATGCGCTCTGAGCTGCCCAAGGTGCTGCAACCGCTGGCCGGGAAACCACTGCTGTCGCATGTCCTGGCGTGCTCCAGGGAGCTGGCAGCCGACGATATTTGCATCGTTTACGGGCATGGCGCGGAGGCCGTTCAGGCAACTTACGAGAACGAATCGCTGCGCTGGGCGCTGCAGGCCGAGCAGCTGGGAACCGGGCACGCGATGCAACAGGCCATGCCCGGCACACCGGAAGGCAACCGTGTACTGGTTCTGTTCGGCGATGTACCGCTACTGATGCCGGCAACGTTGGCCGTGTTGCTGGAGGAGACGCCAGAGCAGGAGATGGCTGTTCTGACCGTCGACATGGACGACCCGACAGGCTATGGCCGCATCATTCGCGAGCGCGGCAGTGTCAGCTGCATCATCGAAGAAAAAGATGCGAGCGCTGATGAAAAAGCTGTAAAGGAAATCAATACGGGTGTGTTGCTCTGTCCCGCCGACAAACTGAAGGCCTGGCTGAAGGACCTGAGCAACGACAACGCTCAAGGCGAGTATTATCTGACTGACGTGATTGCAATGGCAGTCAACGATAAGGTTACCGTGCACGGCATCAAGGCGAGCAGCCCGGTGGAGGTTATGGGAATCAACGACAAGAAACAGCTGGCCGAGGCCGAGCGCGCACTGCAGGCACGCCTCGTCGACGAGCTCATGAAAGAAGGGGTTGGGTTTGCAGACCCGGCGCGCGTCGATATTCGCGGTTCCTTAAAGTGCGGCAAGGATGTGTTCATTGATGTGAACGCCATATTCGAAGGCGATGTCGAGCTTGGTGACGGCGTCAGGATTGAATCCAATAACCTGATTCGCGACAGCCGCATCGGTGCAGGAACCGTCATACACTCGAACTGCCACATCGAACAATCCAGCACCGGTAATAGCTGCGAGATCGGACCGTTCGCACGAATGCGGCCGGGTGCCACGCTCGCGAATAATGTGAAGCTCGGTAACTTCGTCGAGGTTAAGAAGAGCTATATTGATGATGGCAGCAAGGTGAATCATCTGACTTACATTGGCGATACCGAAATGGGCAAGAGCGTCAATGTGGGGGCTGGAACGATTACCTGCAATTACGATGGTGCAAACAAGCATAAGACGACTATCGCTGACGGCGTTTTTATCGGTTCGGGCGTGCAAATTGTCGCGCCGCTTGCTATCGGCAAGGGGGCCACTATTGGCGCAGGATCAACGATCACCAAAGATGCGCCGGACGACCAGCTAACGCTGGCTCGGGCAAAACAATTAAGCGTTCGAGGCTGGAAGAAGCCTGTCAAGAAAGGAAGCTGAGACATGTGCGGAATCGTGGGTGCAATTGCCAAGAGAGATGTTGTCCCCGTCCTGGTCGAAGGGCTCAGGCGACTCGAATACCGTGGCTATGACTCGGCCGGCGTTGCCGTGGTGGACGATGACGGCAAGATTGGCCTGTGTCGAACAACAGGTAAGGTCGCCGAGCTGGCGGAGAAACTGTCGAAATCGCCACTCAAGGGTCGAATTGGCGTTGCACACACGCGCTGGGCAACGCACGGCGGCGTCACCGAGAGCAACGCCCACCCGCACCTCTCCGGAAACCGGGTTGCCGTCATTCACAACGGCATCATAGAAAACTTCCAGCCCATCAAGGACGAACTCGAAGCCGAGGGCTACGACTTCCAGTCCGAAACCGATACCGAAGTTGCTGCCCACCTGGTGCACCACTACCTGAAAGAAGGGCTGGACCTCGTCGAAGCGGTCGGTAAGGCGGTGGAGCGATTCCAGGGGGCCTATGCGCTGCTCGTCGTCGACGCCGAAGACCCGGAACGAATCGTCGTGTCTCGGGTTGCGAGCCCGCTGGTTATCGGACTCGGCGACGGAGAAAACTACGTGGCCAGCGGTGTGCCGGCCTTGTTGCCGGTAACTCAGCGCTTCATTTACCTGGAGCAAGGCGACCTCGCGGAGATTCGCCGCGACGGAGTGCGCATTGTCGACGCCGATGGCAATGACGTTCAGCGCGAAGTCCACGAGACAGAGTGGAACAGCGCGTCCGCAGAAAAAGCGCCCTATGACCACTTCATGTTGAAAGAAATCCACGATCAGCCGAGCGCATTGGCCGATACGCTTTACGGACGTGTTTCGAACCAACGCGTTATCCCGGAGTCGCTAGGGCCCAAAGCGACGGAGCTACTGGACAAGGTCGAGAATATTCATATCGTCGCTTGCGGCACCAGCTATAACGCCGGTTGCGTCGGCAAGTACTGGATCGAGGCAATAGCGGGTGTGCCGACGCACGTCGAGATTGCGAGCGAGTATCGCTATCGCCACGTCTTCGTCCCGAAGAACACGTTGTTTGTCACCTTGTCACAATCGGGTGAGACGGCCGACACGCTGGAGGCCCTGCGGATGGCGAAGAAGCTCGGCTACCTGGGTACGCTGACGATCTGTAACAGCGCGCACAGCTCGATGGTGCGCGAATCGGATCTCGTCATGATGACGCAGGCAGGCCCCGAAATCGGCGTTGCGAGCACCAAAGCATTTACCACGCAGCTGCTGTCTATTCTGCTGGTTACGCTGATGATGGCGAAGCACCGCGGTCTGGATGAAGAGCGGGAAAAAGAATTCGTTGCGACGCTGACGCACGCAGCCGCAGCGTCTGATCTGACTTTGAAGATGAGTGATCAGCTCAAGGAGCTGGCAGAAGATTTCGCGCACAAACAACACACGCTGTTCCTTGGCCGCGGGCCGATGTGGCCTATTGCGATGGAAGGGGCACTGAAGCTCAAGGAAATTTCCTACATCCATGCCGAGGCATACGCCGCCGGCGAACTGAAGCACGGACCCTTGGCGTTGATCGACGATGAAATGCCGGTCGTCGTTGTCGCACCGAACAATGAGTTGCTGGATAAGCTGAAGTCCAACATGCAGGTAGTTCGTGCTCGCGGCGGGCAGCTAATCGTTTTTGCTGATGCCGATACGGGAATCGAAAGCGAAGAGGGCATGAAGGTTATCAAGATGCCGCACGCGGACAGACTGATAGCCCCTATCGTTTACACGATACCGTTGCAGCTGCTCGCGTACCACGTCGCGGTGCTTCGCGGTACAGATGTCGATCAGCCGAGAAACCTCGCGAAGTCTGTGACGGTAGAGTAACGGCGGCCCACGCCCTGTGTTGTTTGGTTTGTCGTAATATAGTTTCAAACTAGGCATTAAAGTTTCAAACTAGGCGGCCTTTCCCGAAAATATAGTTTCAAACTCAGGAAAATCAGTAGGTTGTTCTGAGGCAGCGATGGGGTTTACGGACAATAGTCGCGAATCGGGTCGAATTGATCAATAAACGATCAATTACATCGGGATGTTGGGCGCAAATAAAGTTTCAAACTCGATATTTTCGGGTAACTGGCGCAACGGCCGGTAATCTCAAAACCGGCCGTTCAAAGGTCCGCTTTGGGGAGGGTGCGACCAGCCCCTCGCGACTTCCCTAAAGCAGACGTTCGGGCGGCTGGTTTCGGGAAAAGCAGCCACTCAACCTGGGTGCGAAGAAAGGGTCAGGGACTGCCGTTTACCGAGACTGTACATGTGAGTGTTTTCAATTAGACAGGAGCCCGCGGTTTCGGCCAGTTCTGACGGGCGTATCAATAGACTGCGAGTCGTAAAGCACGAAATCGAGCAACCCGTCGTCGTTATAGTCGTCGAAACGAATGCTGCCGGTTGTCGACATTTTCTGTATAGCCGTGCGTCTCGTGAATGGTTCATTCTCCGTCCCAAGATAAACCTCGATACCCTTGCCATTCGCCGACGTCACGACGTCCATGAAACCGTCTGCGTTAATGTCGATACCGGCCTGGGGCATAAAGCCTGTTGGACGGAATGTATCGAAGCTGATGCCTGTGCTGAATTTTCGGCGTGACGAGGGCTCGGTATCGAACCGGCCGTCGGGGAGGAGACGGTGTACGGCGATGACTGAATCGATCTTTCGTGTCAACAAGATTTCGACGAGTTCCAATACACTAAATTCGAACTGTATGCGTATCAACTCATCGGCGTCGTCACCGTCGATATCCAGCAACAGGTCTGAACTATATGCGCCGTCGCTGACAAACTTATCGTCAGGGCGCGTCAGGTCCCAGCGACCCTTCCGGTTTCGATAGAAATAAGTGGTCGTTATCGTATCCGAGAACGTACCCTCGACATGCGTGACGATTAGATCGAGCAGCCCGTCATTATCGACGTCGCGTACGGCTGTGACGACGCTGCCGGAGCCGCGGCTGTGGTCTTGCGTGCTGATCAGCTTGAGCGGGTGTGTATAGTCCGGCTCGCGCTCGAATCTTCCATCCGGGCGGCGAAGGAAGACGCGGATCTCATGGCGTGTGGCGGCAACGATGTCGGCGCGCGCATCACCATCGATATCGCCGGTGCTTATCTTGGGTGTGTCCAGGTAGAGCTGCAGGTCGCTCTCCACCGAGATGATTGACGAACTACGGGCGACGAAATAATTTGCGCGGCGGCCAACGTCGACCTGACCCAACAACATACCGTCCGCGGTTATCACTGACACCAGTCCGATCTGCGGTACGAGTATCAGAGGCGTCGCATCCATATCGTGAACTAGCTGGAACGAATCGAAGCCGCGTTCATCGTCGGATGCGGCGACCGTACTGGGCGCTCCGACGCGTATGGTCCATTCGACGACCTCCTTATTCGCTATCGACAGTATCGTAATGGCGTCCGGGCGCAACAGCACCAGTTCCTCGCCTGGCGTGTCCTTCAAGTCGGCAATGTCGTAAACAGCGCTCCATTGCGGAATCGTCACCACATGGCTGGAATCCGCCGGATAAGAATCGTCCGAATTCTGCAGATAGACTCGAATACTGCGCTGCTCTTCTGGCGGAATGCCGTTCAAGCTGGCGATCATGAGGTCTTTGCGGCCGTCGCCGTTGAAGTCGGCGAATCTTGCGCTGACTGTACGACCTTCACTTGAAATCTCGTTTATTTCAAAGATCTCGTCATCGGCAAGCGCGACAGTAAAGGTCGCAAAGCCGAGCAGCAGCAGCCGCAACGCCAGTAGGTAGAAGAGGTCCATATGCTGATTATAATGCCGTTCGTCGCCGGCTGATGCTACCAATTGAATCAGCCAGAAACGATGGCCGAACGCCGTTCTACCCAAACGGCTCGGCGACATTGTACTGTGATCCGAAAACCTGCGCTTCAAACGGTCGCTTCCGTGTAGTAAATCCTCTTTCAATACCCAATCTGCAACATGCTCCTCTCAGTACTCGGAGATCAGGTGTTGCGCTTACCGGTTGAAACCGCGACCGCTTCGAACGATCGCATCATTTGCGACTCTGGAACGCTTATTGGCCCTGGCCGACTGCCAATATCAAAATTCTTCTGTGTATGATTGCCGGCAGAGCTCTTGGCGCAAACGGTCAGGTAACAAAGTATGTCAAATTTTGAGTTTATTGCTGTTCTGTTATCCATAATGTTTGCATTGGCGATCGCCAATCTGCTTTCTGGAATGTTGCAGGCATTCCTAAAAGGAGAGCTGACCGATACACGCTTGGCCTGGTCAATACTTGTTGGCAATGTATTGTTGCTGGACTGGTGGGTCTTTTTTGGATGGAGCGACCACGCTGATTGGCGCTTCCACGAGTTTCTATACCTGGCAGTCTGGGCCACCTTCCATTACCTGATGGCCGTATCTCTCTACCCATACCAGTTCCTTACGGAATACTCAGAGAAACTGCAGAGGAAGTCCGTACTGGTATCATTCATCATATTGGGCCTGCTGGATATCGGAGAAAAAATCGTAGGCGGCGGTCTATTCGAGCCGTGGTACTACCTCCTGATGATGCTGTACCTAATAATCTTGAGCGCCGCGCCTTTGGTGTTCGACAGGCCGTGGGTCATGCGAGCAGCCGGGTGGATATTAGCCACATCAATGTTGACATGGTCGATAGTCGTTCGAGGTGTTCTAGCTAGTTGAAGCTCGCTAGCGACATGTCCTGCCGCCTGATTGCTGCTCATGACCGATCGCTCTTGGCCGATTGAAGAGGGCCACCACTTCGCCGAAGCAGACGCTTAGATTGAGCGGCAAGCGTGGCTCAGGACCTGGCTTTCGAATGCCTGCTGCAGGGCTATCATGAAATGCTGCTACTATCCCGCTGCAGATCTTCTTGTTCATCAGCTAGTCTGGGTGATTTGCCCGAGTGTCTCTAACTTCGGGCCAAGCAGCTGTAATCTATCGGTAGGGGATTTCGCACCACAACCTTGTCCAAGGGACCTCCATTGTTGATCGCCACGCACAGCCTGCCTGGAAGAATTCACGCATGACTCAACACGAATACATCTTTATCGCCATTTCGGTCGTTCTGGGCCTGGCGATGGCTCGCCTGCTCCACACCGCGGCCCTGCTGGTTCGCGCCCACGCCCGGGTGACCCATCACTGGGCAACATCCTTGTGGGGCGCCTGTATCCTGATCTATATCCTGCAGCTGTGGTGGGTCGGCTGGGAGCTGCGCCTGGTTGCGGATTGGTCCATCATCGATTTCTTCGCCCTGGTGATTGGATCCATATTCGTCTACGGTGCCGCTGAACTCGCGCTGCCGACAGAAGACTTCGACATATCCGACGACACCGAATTGGATTTCCTGGCGCACAGTCGCACACTTGGCCGAGTGTCGGCGATGTCATTGCTCGGTTATTTTGCCATCGGGCCTTACGTAAACCTGACGATGTTCAACAATCCTCCATTGCCGTCTTACGGGTTTCCGCTTCTTGGCGGTAGCCTGATGCTGTTGATGATTCTAAAGCCGCAGTGGTTCAAGTGGCTGTCGGCGGTTTTCACCAGCTACACCTTCCTGATTCTCTATCTGACTGCCTGACCGCGTAACGTCTAACGTTGCTTCGGGATTCTGCACCGAATTCGCGCTTGCGAAACGAATAGCAGATCGGTCCACCGATGATACAAACGTTAAGTTTGCTGCGATCAAAAATTGTTCCGCGCTGTGTCAACTGTATATGGGTATCAGTGGTGCTCAGCGAGGATGAATAAAGAAAACACGACACTTAACGCAATGATAAAGAGCGTCGCGGCATGCATCAGGTGATAAACCCATCTGCATCTAACGGTTGCCATGGAATAGAACACGGAGACTGAAGACACGCCTCCGAGTATCAGGATCACTGGCAGGCCAACCGTCACCCTCAGGCCGGGGCACTGCGTCAACATCAGTACGGCAAAAGGATAAATCGCAAGCGCAGCCCAACCGTGTGCAGATGCGTATAACCGGTTCCAAATGCTGTGCTCTTTGGCAAGAAAGAAAAACACGACGGAACTGATAAAGGCGATTACTGCAGCGTACGGCCAAATTTCATTAGCACTCATCTGAGCTTAATCAACGCCTGCGTGCATGGTTCTTGTCCGAAGTTGTGGCGAAGTCCAGTTCTCTGGCAGCCGGCCGCCCTGGATCACTGGCCGTCGTCATGGACCTCTACTCACGTCGTATTGTTGGCTGGTCGATGGACCGGTGGAACAGCCGTCACCTGGCGATCAATGCACTCAACATGGCCATCGAACAGCGGCAACCCGAAGCAGTACTGTTACATCACTCCGACCGCGGCGCCCAATATACAAGCGATGACTTCCGCAACGAACTCGACAAGCACGGTATCAAGTGCAGCATGAGTGCTCGTGGCAACTGTTACGACAATGCTGTTGTTGAGAGCTTCTTCGGCTTGCTGAAACGGGAGCGAGTAAACCGCACTCGATACCTGACTCGAGATGAAGCCAAGCGAGACGTGTTCGATTACATTGAGTGTTTCTACAACCGAAAACGCCGCCACGGCTATCTTGGTAATATAAGTCCCGTTGCCTTCGAAAGACTGGGCGGCGGACCGTCACAACCTGTCCATTAAACCGATGCAAAACCAGTTCCGGAGAAGGCGCCGTAAAAAGACAGTTGATCCTGGCGCCTGCTTCAGCGCGGGTCCCTGGAAAGCCGGCGGATTTCTTCTCTTGTCCGTATTGATTCCCGCCGACGAAGGCGCGAGGGAAGCGGCAGCAATCGCGTTCGCGATTAGCGGTGCCCGGTCATGAAAGATCGCTCGTACCCGAATGTATTGTGCTACAACAGCCGCTATTGAAACCGGATGTCATAGTTTGTCCATCGAACAACAGGAGTGCGATGCATGACGATGCGCGTTATAGGAACAGGCGTTGGGCGAACGGGAACCTACTCGCTAAAGCTCGCCTTGAACCAGTTGCAGTTGGGACCCTGCCACCACATGGACGAGGTCCTCCACAACATGCCTGCGCAGGTACCGCTCTGGTCGGCTGCAGTAGCCGGGGCGCCGGACTGGGCGCAGATCTATGACGGCTTTCATAGCGCGGTGGACTGGCCGACAGCCTGTTTCTTTCGTGAGCTGGTAAAGGAATTTCCGTCAGCCAAATTCGTCTTAACGCAGCGCGACCCGGAGCGCTGGGCGGACAGTTTCGGCGCAACGATATACACGTTGCTTGCCGGCAGAGACCAGGCGCCTCAGGAAATGCATGCCTGGCTGGACATGGCGAACGCCGTAATCGCCAAGACCGGCTTTCCTCCGGGGATCGATCGGGACGGCCTGATCAAGGCTTTCATTGCGCACAACGACGCAGTCAAAGAGACAATCCCAGCTGATCAACTACTGGTATTTGAGGTTAAGCAAGGGTGGGAGCCGCTTTGTTCCTTCCTGGAGGTTCCAGCTCCGGCCGACGAGTTTCCGCGAACCAATCATCGGGAGGAATTCTGGGATCGTGTGAATGGCAAGCTCTGAAGCAGGAATGTGACCTGGCGGTGCCCACAAGATCCTCCCGAGCACCGGGAGCCGGGACAGGCTGGTGCCCGCGGCGGGGCGAAGTCGGCAGCGCCAACTAGCCGTTTCTGTAGATGTAGCTGTAGCCGTTGATGGCCGGTACGCCACCCAGGTGTGCGTACAGCACTTTCGAGCCGGTCGGGAAGAAGCCCTTCTGCACAAGGTCGATCATGCCCTGCATCGACTTGCCCTCGTAAACGGGGTCCGTCAGCATGCCTTCCATTCGAGCGCACAGCCGAATTGCGTCATTGGTCTCTGCGGACGGCACACCATAGACCGGATAGGCATAGTCCTCATTCAGGACAATGTCATCTGCCGTAATATCCCGACCCAGCTCGACGAGATCCGCAGTTTTCTGCGCAATATCAAGGACCTGTGCTCTGGTCTGGTCGGGAGTACAGGAGGCATCGATGCCGATCACGTGTTGTGACCGGCCATCCTTGGCGAAGCCCACGACCATGCCTGCGTGGGTCGAGCCGGTCACCGTGCAGACGACGATGAAGTCGAAACGAAAGCCCAGCGCTGCCTCCTGCTCGCGAACTTCCTCGGCAAAACCGACGAAGCCGAGCCCGCCGTATTTGTGCACGGATGCGCCGGCTGGAATCGCGTAAGGTCTGCCGCCCTTGTCCTCGACATCTTGCAGCGCCCGTTCCCAGCTTTCGCGAATCCCTATGTCAAACCCTTCATCGACCATGTCGATCTCTGCGCCCATGATGCGACTCAGCAGGATATTGCCGACACGATCGTAAACGGCATCTTCAAACGGCACCCAGCTTTCCTGGACAAGCCGGCACCTCATACCGATCTTTGCGGCAACGGCCGCGACCTGCCGTGTGTGGTTTGACTGAACACCGCCAATAGTAACCAGCGTATCCGCCTTCGCAGCGATAGCGTCTGGAACGATGTACTCCAGCTTGCGCAGCTTGTTGCCGCCGAACGCAAGCCCGGAGTTGCAGTCCTCTCGTTTGGCGTACAGTTCAACGTTACCGCCCAGATGACGGGTCAGACGACTCAGCTTCTCGATGGGCGTCGGGCCGAAGGTCAACGGATAGCGTTCGAATTTTTCAAGCACGGGTCGGTTTCCTCAAGAGCACAGAACAGGTGAGTTCCCGCAGTCTAGCAAATACCTGTTTTCGAGCTCCCAACCGGTACCCAGTGCATCAGCCAGGGGCATCTTCTTGATGCGGCCCCCGATCGCAGATAGATTGGTGTGCGATCATTCCTTTCATTCAAACTCGAGGTAGCAGCCATGAACCTGGGATCATTTTCAATAAGCCTTGCCGTTACAGACCTCGCCGCGTCGCAGGCGTTTTACGAAAAGCTCGGCTTCGAGCAGTTCGGCGGCGATCCACAACAGAACTGGTTGATCATGAAGAACGGGGACCATGTGATCGGGCTCTTTCAGGGCATGTTCGAAAAGAACCTCATGACCTTCAATCCCGGGTGGGACCAGGGCGCCCAGGAACTGGAGACGTTTACCGACATTCGGGAGATTCAGCGTGCGCTCAAAGCCGGCGGAGTCGCCCTCGATAGCGAGGTGGAAGAAGCGACGACAGGTCCCGGGAGCATCATGTTGTCCGATCCTGACGGCAATACAATCCTCATCGATCAACACCGATAATCGGACCCCGAGACGGTAATGGGCCGATGGAGACCGCCTCGCAAAGCCGGGTCCCCGTACATCACGCCGACGGGGTATCGTGCACTGCAGGATGAGCTCGAGGCCATGTGGCCGCGCCGGCGAGAAGTGGTCGCGGCCCTGTCAGCCGCTGCGGCCGAGGGCGACCGCTCGGAAAACGCCGAGTACATTTATCGCAAGAAAGAACTGGCAGGGATCGATCGACGCATCCGCTATTTACAGAAGCGCATGCCAAACCTGGAGGTCGTGCGGCACTCGGTGCCGCCGGATCGCGTCTTCTTTGGCGCGACCGTCACACTGGATGTCGGTAAGGAAGCCTTCTTGTGCTATCGACTGGTCGGGGAGGACGAGGCAGACCCTGCGAACGGTAACATCAACGTCGATTCACCGGTGGCGCAGGCGCTTATGAAGAAAAGCGTTGGTGACGAGGTGCTGATTATTATGGGCACCGAGCAACTGGCCGCCGTTATTGAATCCATCGAGTATGACATCGAAGGGGGCGCGCAATGAATGCCATATGGCAGGCGCTTTTGGGTGCGACTGTTCGCAGACGAGCCACTGTCGCTCCTGTCGCTCCGCTCACGACCGACTGATTGAAAAAACCACGAGGATGCTCGCAACGATCAACAGCCCCACGGTCGCGTATTCCCCGGACAGGATTTTCACCCCTGTTCCTCCTGCTCTTTGCGCCACGGGCGGTGTAGCATATCCGATCTTCAACAACACCGTTACGAAGGACGACATAAAATGCCAACAAGACCGTTATCGTCTGTAGCTACCCTGGGATTATTGATCTCGTTGACTTTCATGCTTCCGGCCGTCGCGGAAGAAACAGGTGGCGAGGACAAGGACAGCGGCGTTCAGTATCGACTTGTTGGCCCGGCGTCCGGAGGACGCACGACGCGCGTGGCAGGAATACCGGGCGACCCGCTTACCTATTACCTGGCAACGGCTGCGGGCGGCGTCTGGAAATCGACCAACGGCGGCTTTGCATGGGAATCGATCTTCGACGATCAGCCAGTGTCTTCAATCGGCTCGGTCGCCGTTGCAAACACCAATCCCAACGTCGTGTACGTAGGCTCGGGTGAAGCAAACATTCGTGGCAACGTCGGTGAAGGAAACGGCATCTACCGCTCGCTCGACGGCGGCAAGAACTGGGATCACGTCTGGAAGGCCGAGGGCCAGATCGGCACCATCGTCGTGCATCCGGACGATGAGAACATCATCTTTGCCGCGGCGCTGGGCAGTCCGTTCGGTGCCGGTCCGGCTCGCGGCATCTACCGCAGCAAAGACGGTGGCAAGAGCTGGCAGAAGGTGCTGTTCGTCGACGAGGACACCGGCGCATCCGATGTGGCATTCAACGAAGATAATCCGAACATCCTGTTCGCCGGCATGTGGCAGACGCGCCGCAAGCCGTGGACGATGGAAAGCGGCGGGCCGGGCAGCGGCCTGTACACGTCACGTGATGGCGGCGATACATGGACGAGGCTCGAGGGAGCTGGGCTGCCTGAAGGCATCTGGGGCAAGGTCGGCGTACGCGTCGCGGTCAGCGACCCGGATCGCGTCTACGCCTTGATCGAGGCGGAAGACGGCGGACTGTTTCGATCAGACGATGGTGGCCAGAGCTGGGAGCACATAAATGACTCGCCCGGCTTAAGGCAGCGAGCGTGGTACTACACGACATTGACGGTCGATCCGACCAATGCCGATGTCGTCTGGTTTCCGCAGGTATCCATGTTGAAAACGATCGATGGCGGCCGCACCGTGCTGCCGGCAAAAGCCGGCGGCTGGGATCATCACGACGTATGGATCGACCCGGCCAATCCTAAACGCATTGCCGAGGCAAGCGATGCGGGCGTGTCGCTGTCCTGGGACGGCGGCGAGACCTGGGAGTGGGCACCCTTGCCGATTGGCCAGTTCTACCATCTGTCCGTGGACACACGCACACCGTATCGCGTCATGGGCAGCCTGCAGGACTTCGGCACCCGCGCCGGCCCGAGCAACAGCCTTCATTCTGAAGGCATCCTGCTTGGCGACTGGCGGCCGGTCGGCGGGGGTGAGGCAGGTTTCGTCGTTGCCGACCCCGAGGACCCGAACATCGTGTACGCCGGCGAGTATCTGGGCTACCTGTCGCGCTATGACGAGCGTACGGGTCAGGCACCGCATGTCGGCATCTACCCTGACAACGGCAGTGGTCACGGAGCGGAGGACCTGCGACATCGCTTCCAGTGGACCGCGCCGATCGTCATTTCGCCGCACGACTCCAAGCTGGTGTATCACGCCAGCAACTACCTGCAGAAAACACGTGACGGTGGGCAAACCTGGGAGATCATCAGCCCGGACCTGACGCGCAACGACAAAAGCAAACAGAAGTGGGCCGGCGGGCCGATCACCGGCGATAACACCGGCGTCGAGTTCTACGGCACAATTTTCGCGGTTGCGGAATCGCCCTTGGAGGCCGGGACGATCTGGGTGGGTACTGACGATGGCCTGGTGCAGATCACGCGCGACGGCGGCAAGAGCTGGAGCAATGTAACCCCGCGCGGCGCCCCGGAGTGGGGCACCGTCGCTACCGTCGAGGCGTCGCGCTGGGATGCCGGCACCGCTTACGTGGTTTACGACGCGCATCGTCTCGATGACGAAACCCCTTATCTCTGGAAGACGACGAACTTCGGTACCAGCTGGACAAGCCTGACACGCGGACTCGACCCCGAGGTTTACCTGAAGGTCGTGCGCGAGGACACGCGCAAGCGCGGACTGCTTTTCCTGGGCACCGAGCGCGGCGTGATGGTTGCGCACCACGACAGCAAGAGCTGGCAGTCGCTGCGACTCAACATGCCTACCGTCGCCATTGCCGACATGGTGGTCGCGGGCGACGACCTGGTTGTCGGGACGTTGGGGCGATCCGCCTGGATTCTCGACGATCTCACGCCGATACGGGAGATGACGCCGCAGATCGCGAAAGCACCGTTGCACCTGTTCCCGCCCCGAGCGGCAGTACGCTGGAGCTATGCGGCGGGACCGGACGGCTCGGACAAAGGCGCAACGTCGAATCCGCCAAAGGGCGTAATCGTCACGTATCACCTGGCGGAAGAGCCGGAAGGTGAGGTTGTCCTCGAGGTGCTGGATGCCGATGGCAACGTGATTCGGCGTCTCAGCAGTGAACTCGAGCCACCGTATGTTGCACCGGATCACCCGGATGCCGACCCTGACGCCGACCCGCAGCCCGATCTCGAGGCTGTCGCCGGGTTCAACCGCGGTGCCTGGGACCTGGCATTCGAAGGCGCGAAGCGAATCCCCGGTTCGACCAATGACGCCGGCAACGTAAACGTCGGTCCGTCAGTCGTTCCCGGCGAGTATCGCCTGCGCCTGACGGTAGCGGGCGAGAGCGTAGAGCAGTCAGTGACGGTATTGCCGGATCCAAGGTCCAGCGCCAGCATCGAGAATCTCTCCGCGCAAACAGACTTTCTTATCGAAGTGCGCGATCGAATCTCGGCGATCACCGCCGACGCGGAAACGCTCCGCCGTATTCGCGAGCAACTCGAGGCGCGCCACAAGGCACTGGCGGATGAGCCTCGCGCGAGTCGCTTGCTGGAGCTGGGAGAAGGAGTCCTTGAGAAAGTGGTCGCGATCGAAAAATCGCTCTACAACCCGAATGCAAAGGTGAATTACGACATCCTGGCCGGGCGTGACGGCGGCGCCAAGCTCTATTCGCGAACGGGCTGGCTGTACCGCACGGCCATGGACCACAATGGACCGCCGACGCAGGGCATGCGCGAGGTGAATGCCGAGCAGGCCGCATTGTACGAGCAGAGCCAGGGAGCGTTGGCGCGGCTTGTCAGCGAGGATCTCGAGCAGCTAAATGACCTGGCCGAGGAGCTTGGGACAAAATACCTGGCAATTGCGGCGCCCTGAGATTAAAGGATCGTACAACGCCAGCCGATATTGATGCATGGGACCGAAATCCGACAACCGTAGTTACTACGAAGTCCTGCACGTCAGTCGCGATGCGCCGCTGGAGATTATTCGCGGTAGCTATCGGACATTGATGCAGCGCCTGAAGCATCACCCGGATCTTGGCGGCGATGCCGCGACAGCCGCGCTCATTAACGAGGCCTATGCGGTGCTGTCGAACGCGGAGAAACGTGCTGAGTACGACGCACGCATGGACGTTATGGCGCGGGTTGCAGAAGGCGTAACAGAGGTCCAGCCAGAGCGCGGCGCCGCGAGACGGAGACCCAGGGCCGAAGCTCGAGTGCTGGACTGGACGCGACAGTGCGTTTTTTGCGAAACGCCGCACGCATTCGGCCGCAATATCGAGGTCGATATGGCCTGCCGGGCCTGCGAAAGCCCACTGTCAGCGGCCGAACGGCATCGTATCGAATCAGAGGGGCAGCGCGCGATCGAGCGGGTCGGCAAACGAATGCGCGTCGCTTACTACACGCACTGGCCGCAGCCGAGAGCTTACTCCGGATACGTCGAAGACATGTCATTGAATGGCCTGCGCCTGGTTGCCAACAGGGAACTGATCGAAGGACAGTGCATCAAGATCGTCAGCGATGTTGTCGAGGCAGTTGCGCAGGTCACCCATACGCTCTACGAGCGCCGTGGCTGGAGCAGGCGCTGCGTCGCAGGGATGTCATTCGTTACGCTGCGCTTCGGCCGTTCCGCCGGCGGATTCGTCTCGAGCCGCGTGTAGGCGTCTATTCGCTATCGGTCGTTGCCGTCAGCAGCAGATCGCCGTCCGGCGCGACGGAAAATCGGACATTGATAGGCCGACAGCACACCTCGCAGTCCTCGACGTAGCTTTGCTCCGCGGCAGACAGGTCGAGCAAGATGTCGATGGACTCACCACAGTACGGGCAGTCAATCGAGCGATCCTCAAGCTCTCTTTTCATCGAGAAGCCTCTTCAGTTCAGTCGTGAGCTTTAGTGATGCGTTCCGAGGAGGCCGGGTACTTTTCAAGCAGTGCGCCCCGCCGCCCCGGTCTTTGCAGGAGATTGCCACCACAGTTGGGACAAACATTGTTGAATCGGGTGTCGGCACAATCGCGACAAAAGGTGCATTCGAAAGAACAGATGAGCGCATCGTTGGTATCGGGGGCGAGGTCTTTGTCGCACGCTTCACAATTCGGGCGTATCTGTAGCACCAGGGTACCTCCTTCCGGCAAACCATATCAGCGTCAAAGCCGGCTGGCGATTCAGGTAACCCGCCATGGCGGAAAACGCCGATTCTCCCCGGCATGATAAAGGCAAAGCAGGTTGCCGGCCGGGTCTTTGAGATACGCTTCGCGCCAGAGCCAATCCGTATCCGCCGCTTCGGACTCGAACGACAAGCCTAGCTGCTGCAGCCGGCGAACCTCGAGGTCTACATTCTCGACCTCGAAGTAGATGGTCGCATAAGAGGGTCCGGGCGGCTCGTTCACGGCGTGAATCGACAGCGTCGTTCCCTGGGCCGTTTCAAACCGGGCATAGCGTGGCGGGCTGTCGACAATCAGCGTAAGGCCCAACATCTTGTAGAAGCGGACAGACGCATCATAGTTCGTGCACGGCAGCGTGATCTGATTCAGGTCCACGCGCGCACCGGGCCCGACCCGCCTGGGAGAACACTAGTCATCCAGGTATTTCCAGGTATCCGCGCCGTCAAACGTTCGGACCCGGACATCGGCAATGTCCGCCCGCGCCATCATCCTCGCATTCACGGCTATACGGCTGTCCGCTTCTTTCTTTGCGCTCTCATAATGAGTCAGGCAACCGCAGGTCCTGCAGTGGAAAAACTCCAGCGACTTGTCGCCCCAACGGTACGCCGTGACTGCGTCGGGAGCACAATGAACAGTCGCGGTGCTGCGCGAGCAGTACGCCCACTGCGCACCGTAGCGATGGCATATGGAGCAGGTGCATTGCGTTACCGATCTGGGCTTTCGTGAAACGCTTATCTGCACAGCGCCGCAATGACAGGAAGCTTTCAGCATCGTTCTATAATCCGCAATCAGAAGGCTGCTTCATGGCAGGCCACATTACGATCGAGTCAGTACCTTTTCAAGCTCGACATACCGTGGTGAAAACCCGGCGTTCGCGTACAGATTTTCCGCTATGCCATTGCCAGCCAGTACGCCGATCCGGAGATACCTGGCCTTGCAGGTCCTCGCGTAAAGCTCGGCGGCCTGCAGCAATTTTCGTCCGAGGCCCTGACCGCGAAAACGCTCGAGCACTACGAGATCGGACAGCAGTGCGTATTCGAAGTCACCATCCTCCAGGTCTTCGCTTTGCACTTTCGGAAATATCGTTGCGTAGCCTGCGACAACGCCGTCGACTTCAGCGATCAGGACGCGACCACCGCCGTGCTGGCAGCGCTTAAACATTTCGGCGAGATAAGGCTCGGCAATATCTATGCCTTCGGGCATGCGCGGTTCCAGGCGGCGCTCGAAATCCTGTAACTCGATCAGGCATTGTCGCAGGCCTTCCATATGTCGGGCCTTATCGAAACCGAGAATGAGCGCGTCAGACCGGACGGACATGGGTCTGTGTCTCCGGACCGATCATCAGGCAAGAGCGTCCAGGAAGCACAGCGTCGCTATTGCGCCGAACACAATCCATGACAGGTGCTTTCCGCGGCTTGCGATGAAGGCGATCAGTGCCGTAACGGCGAACGTAACGCCAATCACGCTGATCAGGTTTGATCTTGATATCTCGGGTGATTCCAGGGCGATGAGCGCCGCCGCGGAACCGAACCAGGCAACCGTCAGGATGTGCCAGACGAAACGAAGCGTCTGCCTCGTAAACCAGTCGTCGCCAAAAAGCTTCGGCAATGGTTGCCGAAAAAGCCGCATCAGGATGTACTTTTCGCCGAGACAGGAATGTACGATCCCGATACCAATAGCGAGCAAGGCCGCGGCGGTGAGCATGCGGTCAGCTTACGGCGCTGATGTTGGTGGTGCAACAAGAGGCAGTGGGCCGGGCGCTACCTTATAAAGTAGCCGGAAACTCGCCAGACGTCGCCGTCTTTCATGACGGTTACGGTTTCCACGGCGCTGGCCTTCTTGTCGAAGGTGCTGTTGAACGTCAGAACGACGTACTCACCGTCCGGCGCCCCGGGAAGCTCGCGGTGAAACTCGGCTGAATTCCGTTCGCGAGCGACCAGCGCTTGCAGCGGTGCCCGTGCGGCCCGCACCGCCCGTATCCAGTCTTCCAGGGTAATTGCCGCCTGGAAGTACGAAGAGGCCTCTGTCCAGGTGGCCTGGTAATCACCGTCATCCGACAATTGCAGCCAGTTTGTGGCGGCCGTTTCGGCCAGCGAGATCGCTTCATCGTTGTCCGCAAACGATGTACCCACGAGAACAAGCAGACCGAGGACTAACACTGTCAGTTTTCGCATTGCGTCTTCCTTTCGAGAGCAGCGGTTGTCCGTTATTGTAGTACGATGCGATCCATTTCGGCAGCGTTCGAATTCGGATTTGGCCGCGACTGCAGTGGGAAAGAACCCCTGTCATGTCTATCGTGCGTTACCAAGAGGGCGCCTGCGAGCAGGCAGGTGAAAACGTTAACCGGAGATTTCGATGATTCAGACTCGCTACATGGTGTCAGTTTGCGCCCTGGTGCTGCTGGCGGTACCCGCCTATGCTGCTGATAAACAGGAAAAAAACCCGCTTGCCGAGGTGGCGCAGAAAGCCGCAGCAAAAGGCGTGCCGCTCGAAGACGTGCTTGACGCGGTCAGCAAGAGCTCCGGCAAAGTGTTCCTTGTCGATTCACAGGTAGGGCCGACCGTTGTGGTCGGGCAGCCTCGAGTCCGGGACATGACGTACCCGATGCTTCTCAAGGTGCTCAGCAACAACGGGCTTGCCGCTGTCAGCGCGCAGGACGTGACGAGCATTGTGCTGGTCAACCGGATTCGCCAGTATCCAACGCCGCTCTTGTTTGACGACGACGATACGATCGACGACGAAGAATGGGTAACCCGCGTGGTCCAGCTCGAGAACACCAATGCCGCGCAAATGGTTCCGATAATGCGGCCGCTGCTTCCGCAGCAAGGCCACATGGCCGCACACGTGGATTCCAATACGCTGACTTTCGTTGACCGTTACGCGAACGTGCGCCGCGTCGTTGAAATGGTATTGGCGATCGATGAGTCCGCGAAAAAGCGGCAGGGTCAGTAGCCGAGCTTCGCGTCCCTGAGGGGCTTATGCTCGCCTGAACCCGTGGCAACACACAGGTGCCAGCCGCCGCCGCTTTCTATATCCTTGTTGGCCGTCATGAAACCGATGTGATCGTGCATAAGGGTTCGAAACAGCAACGAGGGGCAGTATTGGCTGCAGAACTGCGAGTATCTTGCCGCGAAGCGGTTCGATTCGCGATCATTGTCCTGGGCCTGCTCGTCTGTCCGATGACGGCCATAGCAGGAGCTGGCGTCACGCAGGGTGTGCCGCTCAGAAACCAGAATCCGTTTCTGCAGATATTCGGGTTGCCACCGTTTCAGTCGGCGCAGCTTGCGACCCGGAACGCCCTCGACCTCCATATGAGCGTCGATATCGTTAATCACGCGGATTCCGCCACCACGGCATCCGAGGACGCTGTCATTGATGGCGAAAGCTACTTCCTGACGGTGTCGATGCGCCGCAGCTTGAGCGAACGTCTCGAAGTCGGCTTCGACCTGCCGCTGGTTTCACACCAGGAGGGCTTCCTCGACAGCGCCATCAAGGGCTGGCATGACCTTCTGGGGCTGTCGAACAGCAAACGACGCGGCGTCAATGACCAGCTCGCCTATCGCTACTCAAGCGGCGGCCAGACGCTGTACGAACTGGACTCGCCGACCGCCGGAATAGGCGATATTCAGCTAACCGCAGCGATGCCATTACGAAAAGCGGACGAAGCCAGTGCGCTGAGCGTTTCTCTTCGTAGCGCGATCAAGTTGCCGACCGGTTCAGCGGATGAGCTCAGCGGAAGCGGTGCCGCCGACTTCTCGCTCGGGCTGTATGCGTCAAACAGCTACAGGCTGTGGCAGCGGGATCTCGATCTCTCAGGCTTCGCGGGCGTGCTGCTGCTCGGCGATGGCGACGTTCTGCCCGACCTGCAGCGCAGCGCGGTCCCGTACGGCGGTCTCGCGGCGTCATACTGGATCGCTGATCGTTTCGGTATTTCGATGCAATTACAGCTCGAAGGCCCGTATTTTGATGTTGACGTTGCGGAGATCGGCGGCAGCTCGGCACAGTTTGCGGTGGGTTTCGACTATCGGCTGCGTCAGCACGGAACCTCGCTGCACCTTTCGATCACGGAAGATATTGCGGCCGCCACGACCGCGACACCGGATTTCGGCATACATTTTTCTGTTCGCAAGACAGGGCGCCAGTAACGATCCGAAGCGAAGCGAGTCCGCCCGAGCTCTCATCGGCGAACGCGACGGGGCCCTGAAAAGAAGCAGCCGCGCCAGGGAGGCGCGGCTGCATACAACCCGCCTTCGCTGTCAGGCGTTTTTCAACAAACGTCGCGAGCGACGCGCCAGGGTCGCCGATACAAGCAATAACAGTAGCGGCAGGTCAGTCGAGCCGCCGCCGCTGCTGCCCTGCGGTGCGACACTGCTGTTGGCAAGCAACGGATTCGTGCCGAAGATCTTCACTTCGTCGCCATCGCTGATGCCATCGTCGTCGGTGTCGTCGTCTTTCGGATCGGTTCCGTGGTCGCGTTCTTCACCGTCGTCAAGACCGTCGTCATCGGTGTCGGCATCGTTCGGGTCGGTTCCGTTATCGCGTTCGTCGCCATCGTCGACACCATCGTCGTCGCTGTCTTCATCACGCGGATCGGTGCCGTCTTCCCGCTCGTCATCGTCGCTGACGCCGTCGTTGTCATCGTCATCGTCATCATCGTCATGGATGCCGTCGTTGTCATCGTCATCGTCATCGTCGTCACGGATGCCGTCATCGTCGTTGTCGTCGTCCATCCCGGCCAGGAAGTCGGCAATCGCGACGATGTCGAACTCGGGCATGCAGGCCATGTATTGCATTTCGCGTTCCTCGGCAATCGCCTCCCACGTCTCAGCGGCAGAGTCGCCATGCACGTCTTCGTCAACTCGCCCGCCGGAGCCATCGTTGCCGTGACACCCGGCGCAGGTCGTGACGTAACGCTGCTCGCCGGTGGTGTCCTGAGCGTTCAGGTAGTCGGCGATAGCGTCAATGGATGCCTCATCCAGACCCTGCAGGTACTGCATTTCCGGCACGCCGTTTGGAAACACGCTGGTTCCGAAAATAGAGCCGCTGATATTGCAGGCACGCGCGCCGGCCACGCGACGGAGACCGGGCAGGGTCTCGTCGACAGCAGGCCCGCTCCAGGGCTCGCCGTGACAGGCGACACAGTTCGTCTCATAAAGGCTCGCGCCGTCGCCCTGGTCCACCGGGTCAGTGATCGTGGCTTCGCTGACCGCTTCATCGCTGAATTCGCCATCGCTGACGAGCAGCACGACACGATAGCTTCCGCTGCTTGCATAGGTATGACCGGGTGCCACGCCGTCGCCAGTACTGCCGTCGCCGAAGTCCCACGCGTACGTAAGCGTGTCACCATCCGGATCGCTGGACGCCGCTCCGCTAAAGCTCACGGTGCTGCCCGTTACGCCGGTGTACGGGCCACCGGCATCTGCGGTTGGCGCACTGTTGGCGGGCGGTGTCGCTATCGTCGCCATGCTTGTCGCCGTGGAACTCGCGCCCTGATCGTCGGTGACGGTCAGCGTGATGGTGTAAGTGCCGTCGGCTGCGAAAGCGTGCGACGGGGTAGCGCCGCTGCCCATCGAGCCGTCGCCGAAGTCCCAGGCATAGCTTATCGGGTCGTCGTTGGGATCCGATGACATCGAGCCGTCGAATACGATCGCTACGCCGGGTTCGCCCGCATACGGGCCGCCAGCGTTGGCCGTCGGCGCTATGTTCATTGGCGGCGCCGTAATAGTGGCGGAAGTCACGCTGGGGTCGCTCTGGAGCTGGCCGTCGCTGACAACCAGGCTCACCTCGTAGTTTCCGGCATTCGGGTAGACGTAGGTGGGCGTGGCGCCTGTGGCAGTGCCGCCGTCGCCGAAGCTCCAGGCATAGCTGAGCTGGTCGCCATCAGGGTCACTGGAGCCGGATCCGTTGAACTGGATCGCTGTTGTGCCAGCCTCGCCGGCGTACGGACCGCCAACAACGGCGACGGGCGGCGCGTTCGCCGCAGCCGGATCCAGCGCTACACTAGGGGGCGTACCCGCTGAGTTCGTGCAGTTGGCGCCCCCTGATGCGTCGCACCAGCCTGGCTGGGTGCTCGCCATGATTTCCTCAAGATTCAGGTGCAGGCCGTCTGCGTTGTCCGAATCCAGGGCTTCAACAGCTTCGAGAGCTGCGGTGAAAGCCACCGACGAGCAGCTGCTGCCGTCAGCCCCGTTGCTGAGCAGGTCCTGGCCATAGGCATTGAAGTTGTTACCGCCGCCGGCTGACTGATGACATGTTCGACAACCTCCCAGGTTGGCGGTCTCTGAGAAATTGTAAGCGTCGCTGAAATACCTTGTGTTGAAGACGGAACCGCAACTTGAAAATGCTTCGGCTGTCGTGGCTACAAAGAGGGCTGCGAAGCCCATGAACACAATTACTGCAAAATCTCGCCTGGCGCCGCTCATGTCGTCCACCCCGTCCTGAAGGTTTGAATCCGCAAGCGCGTGATGCTCACGCTCTTGCCCGGTTTAATCAGTACACGGATGCGCGACGCAGAAGGTTCCGCGATTTGCAGGCAATCAGATCAGTAGATGTACGTATAAAGCTAGGCGGGTGTATCCAGGTCGGCCCTCAGTGACCTGAGCAAAGCGATCGACATCAGGACGCCGACGAACAGAATCGGCAGCGACACGACGAGCAAAATGACCTGGATGGGCCGCAGGTTGCTGTTCATCAGCATCAGGGCAACAGGCATGAGCCCGAGCGCGAAGGCCCAGAAAACCCGGTGCCAGCGCGCCGGGTCATCACCGGCCTTGAGATGCAGCGTTGCGCTCGACGCCAGTGTGTACGAGGCCGAGTCGTAGGTGGTCGCAGCAAAGATGATCGAGATAAGCGAGAACACGCCAATGACCAGGGCCGCCAGCGGCAGTTGCTCCAGCATCGCAACAATCGCGATGCTGCCGCTTGCTGACTGCATGATCCCGGCGAAGTCGAGCCCGCCGCTGAGCTGCAGGAACAATGCGTAGTTGCCCATGACCATGTAGAACAGCCAGCTTCCCAGCGAACCCCAGAACAACATTCCAAGCACGACCTGGCGAATGGTCCGACCCCGCGAGATGCGGGTCACGAACAAGCCGACGTAAGGCGCGAACGCTATCCACCACGCCCAGTAGAAAACAGTCCAGCTTTCGACAAAACCCGACCCGGAAAACGGCTCCGTCCAGAAACTCATGCGGATGAAGTTCTGCGTCATGATGCCGAGGCTGTTGACACTGGTCTTCAGGATGAATGCCGTCGGTCCGACAAGCAGGATGAACAACAGCAAGCCGAAGGCCAGCGCGACATTAATGTCGCTCAGGCGCTTGATGCCTTTTTTCAGGCCCAACCAGACGCTCGCGGCAAACAACACGATGCACAGTCCGATGACGGCCACTTCAAGTGTGTCGTTCGTTTCGATGTCGAACAGCCAGCCGATGCAGGCTGCGATCATGGGTGTCGAAAAGCCGAGGCTGGAAGCAGCCCCGCCCAGCAACGCGATCATGAACAGAAAGTCGATGGCCCGCGCCGTCGGGCCGTGTTCCCTGCCTTTCAGGAACCAGTGACAGCTCACGCTGAAGCGCAGTACGTCAAGTTTCCTGCGGTAGTAGGGATAGGCGATCGCCACCGTCGGCAGACAGTAAAAAGCCCACGCCGTGAAGCCCCAGTGGAACAGCCCATACGTGGATGCCCACTCGGTCGCTGCAACGCTGCGTGGCGCGGCGCCAAATGGCGGCGCATCGTAATAGAACGCCCATTCGGTTGCGCACCAGTACAACAGGCCGGCGCCGACACCGGCACAGAACAGCATGCCGACCCAGCTGAGCGTTCTGAATTCCGGTGACTCATCGGCATCGCCGAGTTTAACCGCGCCGTAACGGCTGGCCGCGAGCCAGGCAAGAAAGCCGATGGCGGCGACACTGGCAAACAGGTAAAGGATGCCGAACTGTGTGGCGATGAACTGGTACAGCGATTCGAGCGCAACGCCCGAGGCCTGCGGATACGCCAGCAAGGGAACACTGACGACGACAAGAATGAGCGCGCACAGCCCGAAACTGGGCCAGTCTATTCGTCGTTGCTCCATACATCCCCCGGTGTGACAGCTTTTCGATGCCGCCCGCTATTCGATCGTCAGCAGGACCGCGCCCCGGGCGCTGCCTGCCTCGATAATCTCGTTGGCCGTGACAATATCGGCAAGGTGCAGCGTATAGGCAATACGGTGTTGCAGCGCGCCTGCCGCCAGCGCCTTTTCTATGTCGGCAATGGCCTGCTGTTTTGCGCTCTCCGGCATGGCGTAGACGATAACCATTCGTACCGTGATGTCTTTGTACATCATCTGGAAGAACGGCAGCTTCGGCTCGGTCACCTGTGTCGACGAGTAGGTCGCTATCGTGCCGCCGACTCGCAGCACGGCAACGGAAACCGGGAGGTTGGCACCGAACTCGACGTCGACGATTCGATCGACCGGCTCGCCGCCTGTGGCGGCCATGATTTCCTGAATCACATCGTCCGCCCGGTGGTTCACTACGTGATGCGCGCCCGCGTCTGTACAGGCCTTTCGGTCGGCATCATTACTCGCCGTTGCGATGACCGTTGCGCCCGCCTGGCTTGCCCACTGGATGGCGTAGTAACCGACGCGACCGGCGCCGCCCGTGACAAGCACCGTCTGGCCGGTGACATCACCGTCGGCGAACACACAACGGTGCGCCGTCATAACGGGAATCCCCAGGCAGGCGCCGACCTCGAAACTCGCGGCTTTCGGGAGCACAGGAGCACGGCTGGAATCGATTGCCACGTACTCGGCCGCCGTGCCGAAACGCCTTGCGAATTGCGCCTGGTAAACCCAGACACGCTCGCCGACACGCTGCGTGCTCACACCCTCACCGACGGCCTCGATAACGCCCGCGCCGTCGCTATTCGGGATCACAAGTCCGTCGTCCAGCAGGTTTGGGAAAGAGCCGGCCCGTTTCTTGACGTCCGACGGGTTAACGCCACTGGTCGCGAGCTTCACCAGGACCTCACCGGCTGCCGGTACCGGGGCCTCGAGTTCGCCTACCTGCAGCACGTCCTTTGCGGCACCAAATTCTTCAAACCATGCTGCGTGCATTAGCAATAACTCCTTCGAATGAAATATCTAATCGAGCCAGTTGGACAGGCCTTCCGTATGGCCGTCGACCGCCAGGGATTGCCCGGAAATCTTCGCGGCTTTTTCGGAGGCGAGAAACAAGACCGTATCGGCAATCTCGTCGGCCGACACGAAAGAGCGCATCGACGTGTGCCGTTCATAGACGTGACGAACTTCACCGACGGTCAGCCCGCGTTGTTCCGCTTCCCGGCGAATGACGGCCTCGATGCGCGGCCCGCTGACACTCGTCGGACAGACAGCGTTGACGCGTATGCCGAAAGGACCGAGCTCCATGGCCCAGGTCTTCGTCAGCCCTATCTGACCCCACTTGCTGGCGGCATACGGCGAGCGTAACGGGTAGCCGAACAGGGCGGCGGTGGACGCAATATTGATGATGCTGGCGTTGTCGCGCTTCTTGAGCAAAGGCACCGCCCGATGCGTCATGTAAAAGGTGCCGGAGAGATTTATGCGGATGCAGCGATCCCAGCCGTCTTCGTCAATATCTTCAACGGGCGCGGACGGGCCGGCCACCCCCGCGTTGTTGATGAGTATGTTGAGTCCGCCGTGCTGTTCCCTGAGATCGGCGAACACGCGATCAACGTCGCTACGGTCGCCAACATCCGCCAGTGTTGCGCTCGCTGTCGGGTTGCTGGCCAGGAATTCACTGATGTAGTCGGTCGAAGCGTCGCAAATGTGCACGGTGTCCTGCTGCGCGAGAAATCGCTCGGCAACGGCGCGGCCTATGCCGGATGCACCGCCCGTTATCAGTACGATATTCTTGTTATTTGCGGGCTTACCCATTTGCAGGCAGTCTAGCACTGCCGGCTAATCTCCCGACAGACCTCCAGGCATGAAAAAGCAAGCTTCGACCCAACCGCTGCGACTGCGCAGGAAACACGGTGCCGGAAAGCGTCGCGACGTTACTGTCGCGGACGGTGCCCGCCTGATCAGGGCGCAGTCTCTGCGAAACGCGTTTGTCGCCGGCATTGCTGCCATCCTGATATTTTGTGTTCTCTGGATCGCTGTGTCCGGCTTGTTCGACAGGATATTTCCGTGGGCAACCGTGTTGCTGGGTGCGATGCTGGGCTTCGCGGTGCGGCAGGCTGGCAGGGGGGTAGACTGGCGTTTTCCTGCGCTGGCGGCCGTGCTCACGCTGTTGGGAGCCGTGATCGGGAACGTCGTGGTTGCTGCGGCGACGACAGCGGACATCTTTGACACCAGTACGCTGCATATCTTGCAGTCGGTCACGAGCATGACCTGGCCAGTGTTCTTTGATGAAGTCTGGAATATTGCCGACGGATTCTACGCGGTGTTATCCGCGGGCCTCGCGGCTTTCCTGGCAAATCGACAGCTTACGCGAGCCCAGTACTATGCGTTGCGCCTGTGGCGGGCACAGTCAGACGGGCATCACTAGCGCAGCGTCGCTCGGCAGGCGGGTACCGCGAAATGACGCGAGTTGCCGCGCAACCAGTTGTTCGATTTCCTGGACGGCATTGGCTATACCCAGGTAGAACAACGGTTCACGGCGCAGCAGGGACCAGTCGCCGGTTTCCAGAACGCGAACCAGGTGGGTGATATTGCTGGTGATTGCGGCGATGTAGGGGTTGTGGCCGCCGTACAGTACTTCCATGTAGCGGTACACGCGGTTGAACTTCGAATTCAGGCGCTCTCGCATGACCTGTTGATAAAATACCGGTGTCTTCTCCAGCAGGTCCTTGCCGGATTTGTAGCGCACCATGTACTCACCGGGCCCGGCATTTTCCACCGCGACGCCACCGACCACGAATTCCTTGTAAAGGCGATCGCGGCACTTCTCGAGATAACAGCGATCGGCCATTTGCGCGATCAGGTCCGCGGTGCCGATGAGATGTCCGCAGATGATGTCGCGCGGATCGTCGAGCTCGATGTCATCGAGATCCAGTTCGTAGCCGGTGAAATGCACGATCATGCTGCTTACGCCAACGTCTCGCGTCAAACCGAGTTCGGGTAGATATCGGCGCAGGAAATCCGCACTGCGCGATACGTGGTACAGCGTGAATTCAGCGCCGTTCTTGAAATCCTTGTCGCGCTCCTCGTGCCGAATGTAGCCGGCGTCGTGAAACAACGAGGTAATGATGGCCATCTGCGCCCTGGCCGGCCCGAGCCTGTCCGCAAGCTCGGCGCTCCGTTCATAACCCGCTACCAGGCGCGCGAGCGCCAACGTCATGTCGAGCGTATGCTGCATGTCGTGATAGGTGGTGTCACAACCGCGGTAGCCTGGATAACGGCCGGTAAAAAGGCGTTCGAAATCGTAGAACGCCAGCCATAACTTATCGAACGACGTTCCCGGAAACGTCTCTGAAAAAAGTTCGTGTACGGCGTCTCGAACTGCTACCGGGTTGCTTACCTGTACGGTGTTCGTGACGTCGTAATCGTTACGCCGATCCTGAGACATTGTTTACTGTCCCGCCCCCATTTTTTTTCTTAATGATACACGGCCGCTATAAACCGCACCGGTACAAAAACGGGAATATGTCATGTCGGTTTTCTTTACGTTCTTCAGAGATCGAACTCGGCGACCACCGGCGTGTGATCGGACGGACGATCCCAGGCGCGTGGTTCCTTGTCGATATAACTCGACGTGCATCGTGTCGCCATCGCGTTGCTGGCGAGTATCAGGTCGATACGCAAGCCCGCATTGCGACGAAAACCTGCGGCACGATAGTCCCACCAGCTAAAGGATTTTTCAGGTTGTTCGAACTTGCGAAACACGTCGACAAGGCCAAGCTCAAGCAAAGCACTCAAAGCCTTTCGCTCGAGCGGGCTGCAAAGTATTGCGTCGCCCCATTTCTCGGCGTCGTAGACGTCTTCGTCAGCCGGGGCGATATTGAAATCGCCGAGTACCACGAGGTTTTCGTGAGTGGCGAGCTCGGCCTCGAGAAAGTCGCGCAGCGATGCCAGCCAGTTGAGTTTGTACTGGTACTTTTCAGAACCGACTTCGGAGCCATTTGGCACGTAAAGGTTGATGACGCGAATGCCGCCGGCGCTGCTGGCGAGCACGCGGCGCTGAGGGTCGGCGATACCCGGCAGATCCGTCACGGGATCGGTCGGCTCGATCTTGCTGACCACGGCCACGCCGTTGTAAGTCTTTTGTCCGCTGGCAATCGAGTGGTAGCCAATATCGCGCAGCGCATCTGCCGGAAATTTCTCGGTTAGCTGCTTGATCTCCTGCAGAACCAGCACATCCGGTTGCTGCGCCTGCAACCATTCGATGACATGGCCTTGCCGGACGTTCATGGAGTTGACGTTCCAGGTTGCGATTTTCACGCTGTCTGGATTCCTGTCTGGCGCAGCAGCGCGTCGATCGATGGTTGCCGCCCGCGAAATGCGACGTACGCCTGCATGATGTCGCGGCTGCCGCCGACCTCGAGGATTTCGGTGCGAAATCGCCGCGCCGTCGCCGCGTCAAAAATACCGGCATCTTCGAAGGCGGCAAACGCATCGGCAGCCAGCACCTCTGCCCACTTGTAACTGTAGTAACCAGCCGCGTAACCGCCGGCGAAGATGTGTGAGAATGCGTGCGGCAAGCGGTTATAGTCCGGATGCTGCAGCAATGACACCTCGTTCCGAACCTCCGCCAGGGTCTCCAGGACACGAGCCGGCCCGTCGGGCCGGTACTCGGCGTGCAGCCGGAAGTCGTACAGTCCAAGTTCGAGCTGTCGCATCATCGCGAGCGCTGCCCCGGTATGTCGGCTGTTGTCGAGCTTGTCGAACAGTTCCCGCGGCAGCGGTTCGCCGCTTTCTGCGTGCGCGGAGCACTGCGTCAGTACCTCATAACTCCAGGCGAAGTTCTCCATGAACTGGCTGGGCAATTCAACGGCGTCCCAAGGCACGCCGTTGATGCCTGAGATGCTCGGAAAGCCAATTCGTGTGAGCAAGTGGTGCAGCATGTGCCCGAACTCATGAAACAGCGTTACGACATCATCGTGAGTCAGCAACGACACGCCATGTTCATCGGGCGGTGGAAAATTGCAAACCAGGTAGCCTACCGGCAGTTCGACCTTGCCGTTTAGCTGCTCGCGGCTGACGCACCCGTCTATCCACGCGCCCGTGCGCTTGCCGTTTCGAGCAAACAGGTCGGTGTAGAACCCACCCAGCGTCTCATCGTCTGCATCCTGCACGGTGAAGTAGAGGACGTCTTCGTGCCATTTGCTGACGCTTTCATCGCGCGCGAGACGAATGCCGTATAGCCTCGATGCCAGCGAAAAAAGGCCATCGACGACAGTATTTGCCGGGAAGTACTGCTTTAGTTCTTCGTTGGATATCGAGAATGTCGCCTGTTTGTATTTTTCCAGCCAGAAACCGGTATCCCAGGGCTTGAGATCAATACCTGAGAATTTTGCGAGCTCGGCATACTCGCGCTCGGCGGCACTGCGAGAATGGGCGGCCAGCTCACGCAGGAATCCGATGACCTGTTCCGCAGAGTCCGCCATCTTGGTGGCCAGCGAGTAATCGGCGTAGGTGGCAAAGCCGACCAGGTTGGCCGCTTCGTAGCGCAGAGCGAGAATCTTCTCGATATTTTCGCTGTTATCCCACTCCGCGCTCGCACCCTGGTCCGAGCCGCGTGTAACCCAGGCCTTGTAAAAGGTCTCGCGTAGCTGCCGATTGTCAGCATGCGTCAAAACCGCGTGGTAAGTGGGATAGTCCAGCGACAACAGCCATCCCTCCAGGCCTTTTTCCCCCGCATCTTCGGCCGCTCGCGTCATCAGCTGGACTGGCAGCCCTGCGAGTTCGGCTGCATCGCCAATGCTCAGCGACCAGGCGTCCGAGGCGTCCTGCACATTGTGCTGGAAGGCCGCCTGCGTGGCTGCAAGTTCCTGCATGATGGCTTTGAAACGATCCTTGGCTTGCTGCGGCAGGTCGACACCGGCGAGGTGAAAGTCACGCAAGGCGTGGTCAACGGCGCTGCGACTCGCCTCGCTCGCCTCGGCCGACAGGTTCTTGCGGACTTCCGCGTAGGCACGCTGCAATCGTTCGTTCTGCGAAATCTCTGTACCATGCTCGGTCAGGAGCGGGAGCGCCTGTTTGTACGCATCGCGCCATTCGGATGAACCAAGTACGCTCTGCAGGTGACTAACGGGTGACCAGATTCGCCCCAGCGTATGTTCCATTTGTTCGATCGGGGCGACTAATGTCTCGATATCCGGCGCTTTGGCGATATCGAGCAGATTGTCGAGCTGGGATCGATGCTCGGCAATGATCTTTTCGATCGCCGGCACGACGTGTTCCGGCAGAATCTCGTCGAAGCGCGGCAGCGATGAGGTGTCGAGCAGAGGGTTTTGCATAATCAGGATTGCCGGGATTTTCAAGGCGGCCAATATTAGCATGTGCCGCTATCGGCGCCATGGCGCCAATTCAAGGAACAACGGAGAAATCAGTGACAGACAAGTATGACCTCCTGGTGATAGGAGGAGGCAGCGGCGGGCTTGCGCACGCGCAGCGAGCCGCCGAATATGGTGCGACGTCCGCTGTGGTCGAATACGGTCCGCTTGGCGGTACCTGTGTGAACGTCGGTTGCGTGCCGAAGAAGGTGATGTGGTACGCGGCACACCACGCGCACCAGTTTCACCACGCAGCTGATTACGGATTCGATGTTGACCTGAATGGTCATGACTGGACGGCGCTGAAGTCCCGTCGGGACGCCTACATCAAGCGGCTCAACGGCATCTACGCCGGCAACCTGGACAAACGCGGTGTGACTTACATCGAGGGCGCCGCGCGCTTTGTGGATGCCAACACGGTTGAAGTGGCGGGGCGGGAATACACGGCCGAGCGTATTGTCATCGCGACCGGTGGACGACCGATCGTGCCTTTGATCCCTGGCGCGGAACTCGGAATTACATCGGACGGCTTCTTCGAGCTCGAAGAGCGGCCAAAGCGGGTTTTGCTGGCCGGCAGCGGCTACGTCGCCGTGGAGCTGGCGGGTGTCTTCAACGCGCTGGGCAGCGAAACGCAGGTCATCGTTCGCAAAGAGGGTGTGCTGAGGAGTTTCGACAAGATGCTCAGTAGCGAGCTCATGGAGAACATGAAGAAGAGCGGCATCGCGCTCGATACCGGTGTCGTTCCGAAGTTCGTGGAAAAGACGGCCGACGGCATCGTATTGCACGCCGTGGACGGGCGCTCGTTCGGGCCGGTAGACGCCCTGGTCTGGGCGGTCGGTCGCGCGCCCAACACCGACGCGCTGGACGCGGTCAATGCCGGTGTTGAGATGGACAGATGGGGCTTCATTCCGGTTGACGAGTACCAACAGACGAACGTGCCGAACATCTTCGCACTCGGTGACGTAACAGGACGAGAGGCGCTGACGCCGGTGGCCATAGCGGCCGGCCGCCGCCTCGCGGATCGCCTGTACGGCGGTATGAAAGGCAGGCACCTCGAATACCGGCTGATCCCGACCGTAATCTTCAGCCACCCGGCGATCGGCACCGTTGGCTTGACCGAAGATGAGGCGCGCGCCGAGTATGGCGAGGACATCAAGGTGTATACGTCGAGTTTCGTTGCGATGTATTACGCGCTCGGCGAGGACAAGCAACGCTCATCCATGAAGCTGATCACCGCCGGATCGGAAGAGCGTGTCGTTGGTTGTCATGTTATCGGCGAAGGGGCCGATGAAATGATGCAGGGATTCGCCGTTGCCATGCGCATGGGCGCAACCAAGGCGGATTTTGATGACACCGTGGCGATACACCCGACCAGTGCCGAAGAACTCGTGACTATGCGGTGATCTTCATGTGTTTGAGGACGCCGGCCGTATCGGGGCGCACACCCCGCCAGATTCGAAACGACTCGGCAGCCTGCTCGACCAGCATGCCCCAGCCCATCAGGGACTGCAGCGCGCCCTGCTCGCGCGCCCAGACACTGAACGGTGTCGGATTCAGGCCGTAGGAGAGGTCGTAGCAAACGGTCTTCTCGGAGATGGCAGCGGCCGGATACGGAGGTGCCTCGCCGTGCAGCCCGGCAGAGGTCGCGTTGATGATCAGGTCGTAAGGCTCTGAAACCGGTACCACGTTGAAGCGACAGGCGGTAACAGGCCCCGAGCGCGAAAAGTGCTCAGCCAGCGCCTGCGCCTTTCCCAGCGTTCGGTTTGCGATGCGCAGCGACGACGGTTTCATTTCGAGCAAAGGTCCGACGATGCCGCGTGTCGCGCCACCCGCACCCAGTACAAGGATGTTCGAGTCCGCCAGATTCAATCCGTGATTCACCACCAGGTCGCGCAGCAGACCGAAGCCATCGGTATTGTCGCCGAGGATTTCTTCGTTTTTGAACGTCAGCGTGTTTACAGCACCTGCTGTGCTGGCGCGCTCACTGAGCTGATCAACAAGTCTCGTAACGTCGCTCTTGTGCGGCACCGTGACATTGAGTCCCTTGCCGCCGGTCCGCTGAAACTGGCGTACCGCCGGTTCCAGCTTCTCCGGTGATACCTGCAGCAATTCATACTGCATTTCCTGTCCGGTCTGCAGCGCAAACAGTCGATGGATAACCGGCGAGCGACTGTGCGATACCGGATAACCCATTACGCCGTAGCGGTCGACAGCCACTATTCCTGCTCCTGCAGCCAGCGTGCTGCATCGATGGCGAAATACGTGAGTATGCCGTCGGCACCGGCACGCTTGATGCTCAACAGCGCCTCAAGCACCGTGGCACGCTCATTGAGCCAGCCTTTCTCCGCCGCCGCCTTGAGCATCGCGTACTCGCCGCTGACCTGGTAGGCGAAGGTGGGTACACCGTAAGTATCTTTGACGCGACGCACGATATCGAGGTACGGCATTGCCGGCTTGACCATGACCAGGTCGGCGCCTTCCTCGAGGTCAAGGGCAACCTCGCGGACGGCTTCGTCGCTGTTCGATGGCGCTACCTGGTAGGTCGACTTGTCGCCCCCGCCCAGGTTTGCAGCAGAACCGACCGCGTCCCGAAACGGCCCATAAAATGCCGAGGCAAACTTGGCCGCGTAGGCGAGGATAACGGTGTTGATGTGGCCATCTTTTTCGAGCGCCTTGCGCATCGCACCGACGCGTCCATCCATCATGTCCGATGGCGCGACGATATCTGCGCCAGCTGCGGCATGCGACAGCGTCTGTCTTACGAGCATGTCCACGGTGACATCGTTCAACACATAGCCGCTGTCATCGATGATGCCGTCCTGGCCATGCGTCGTGTAAGGATCGAGCGCTACGTCGGTCATGACCGCCAGGTCCGGCAATTCGTTCTTGATCGCTCGAACCGTCCGTTGCACCAGCCCGTCGGGATTCGCGCACTCGGCGCCGTCGAGGGACTTGTGCTGCTCTGCGATAACCGGAAACAGCGCAACGGCCGGTATGCCGAGCGCGCTGGCTTCGGTAAGCTCGGCCAACAACAGGTCGATGGTCTTGCGGGTAACGCCCGGCATGGAAGGGACCGGTTCGCTCTGCCCCGTTCCGTCGAGCACGAAGACCGGGTAGATGAAGTCCGAGCTGGACAGGGTCGTTTCCGCGACGAGGCGGCGCAGCGCAGGGGTTCGGCGACTGCGGCGCATGCGGGTTGCTGGGAACTGTCCGGGGGTCGATGCACTCATAGCTAATTAGAATAATAAAGAGAAGTTCTTATTTTCCCTGTATTTAGGTACGGTTTCCACGACTTAATCACAGTAATAGGCGATTCCGGTAATAAATGCCACAACGGGCGGGTCATCTGGAATGAACGAAAGCACTGCTGAGGCGGCGCGAAAGCGTCGATTCGACGAGCTGGTAACGGTCTATCACGCCGACATGTACCGTTATGCCGCCTGGCTGTGCCGGGACAGGGCGATAGCCGAGGATGTTGTTCAGGAGGCCATGCTCAGGGCCTGGAAGTCGCTGGACGCGCTTCGGGATGCCGCCGCCGCCAAGCCGTGGTTGCTGACTATCGTACGGCGGGAGAACGCTCGTTACTTTGAGCGCAAACGTCTGGAGACGGTTGATATTGACGATCTGACCCGGGCCCAGGCGGCACTCCTGGCCGAGGAGACGAACGAGGAACTGCGCGACCTCAGGGAGTCGATCTTTGCGCTGGAGGATGACTACCGGGAACCGCTGGTGCTGCAGGTCCTGATGGGCTACAGCACCAGCGAAATTGGGACATTGATGGGCCTGAAGCAGGGCGCGGTACTGACGCGACTGCATCGCGCCCGACTGAAACTGAAGGAATCCGTGGCGACAGGCTAGAGCCGACGCGCCGCAACGACACACGATGAACTGCGAAAACTACAGACAGGAAATAGCAGCGGACCCGTCTTTCGACGGTGGCGCCGGGCACCTGTCCGGGTGTATCGAGTGCCAGGCTTTTCGCAACGAGATGCGGGCGCTCAACGATAAGATCGGCCAGGCGCTGCAGCTTGAGGTACCGACGTTGGCGTTGCCGGAACTGCCGGCGATCGAAAACAGTAACGTAGTCACATTGGGCGCAAGAAGGCCCATGCGAACAGCCGGCTGGTTTGCGATCGCAGCAACAGTGCTACTCGCAGCGGTTGTGGGCGTTCGGATGTTCGGCGTCGACGTTACGTATGATTCCCTGGCAGATGAAGTGCTGGCACACCTCGACCATGAACCACGAGCGTTGCGGCCGTCGACCACGGCCGTTTCGGACGAGCGACTCGCGCGTGTCGTGCCTGTCGGCGTTGCGGACCTCGACCACAGTATGGGCCTGATTACCTACGCGCGAAGCTGCGAAATAAACGGCAAGACGGTTCCGCACCTGGTTGTTCAGGGCGAGCGTGGCCCGATTACGATTTTGTTAATGCCGGAAGAGAGCATCGCCCGGGCGGTCTCACTGGATGGCGAGAATACGCACGGTGTTATATTGCCGGTAGGCGATGGCAGTGTTGCAATTATCGGCGCTCGCGAAGAGCCGCTCGAACGTGTCGAAAAGAGTGTTTTGGGTTCAGTGAAGTGGAGCATCTAGCGCCGCATCTGCTGAACAACGATAGCCCGGTCTTGGGCAAATAATCCTGGTAGGAGATCTACAAATGTCAGAGAAAAAAGTAATTAAGCCAGTCGCGCTGGCCATTGGTGCAGCACTGGCTGGTACATTCGCGATCAGCGGTGCGGTAAACGCCGAAGCAGTTGAGAGCCCGTTCGAGATGTCTGCTCTGAGCTCCGGTTACATGCTGGGCGCTGGCGAAGGAAGCTGTGGCGAGGGTTCTTGTGGTGGTGACAAGGACGACAAGAAAGGTGAAGGCTCTTGCGGCGAGAAGGACGGCGAAGGCTCTTGTGGCGAGAAAGAGGGTGAAGGTTCTTGTGGTGAGAAAGACGGCGAAGGTTCTTGCGGCGAGAAAGATGGCGAAGGCTCCTGTGGCGAGAAAGAGGGTGAAGGTTCTTGCGGCGAAGGCTCCTGCGGCGGTTCTGTCTAAGACCAGCACAACTTAAGGTTGTGACGAAGCCCGCGCCTGTGCGCGGGCTTTTTTGTGCCTGTTGCAAAGATTCGGCGGCTGACGGCAACGGTTTTCACTGCTACATTCATCTGACACAGGCGAAGAGACCCGATCATGGAGAAAGCCGTCAGACGATGCCGATGGGCAGAAGGTGTCAGCCTCAACTACATTACGTACCACGATGAAGAGTGGGGGGTGCCGGTCTGGGACGACCGGACACAGTTTGAGTTTCTGTTGCTGGAGGGTGCGCAGGCTGGCCTGAGCTGGTCCACGATTCTGAATAAGCGCAGCGGCTATCGAAAGAACTTCGCCGACTTCGATCCGCAAAAGGTCGCACGCTTTACGCAAAAGCGTATCGAAAAAATTCTGCTTGACCCGGCTGTGGTCAGAAACCGCCTGAAGGTTGAATCCGCTGTTGTTAACGCACGCGCTTTCCTGAAGGTGCAGGAAGAGTTTGGCAGTTTTTGCGATTACATCTGGGGCTTTGTCGATGGCCAACCGATCCAGAACAAGATTCGCAAAGACAGCGAAACACCAGCGACCTCGCCGCAATCCGATATGCTCAGCAAGGAGCTCAAGAAACGCGGCTTCAAGTTTGTCGGCAGCACCATCATGTACGCGCACATGCAGGCAACCGGCATGGTCAACGACCACGTCGTTTCGTGTTTTCGCCACAAACCCTGCGCGCAACTCGCAAAAACAAGGGCTTAGCCTTCTTCAGGCTTGCCTCGCTGGCATCTGAAGCTGTATACCGTATCCTCCTGAGACGAAATCGAACCTGACAAGAAATCGAACAAGGGGAATTCGCGATGTCTGACATACCGAACAGCGAGCTGCCGACGTCATTCTGGATTATTGGTGGCGTCTTCATGCTGTGGAATTTTCTTGGCCTTACGATCTATTACGACCAGGTCACCATGTCGCCGGAGGCGCTGGCCGCAGCATTCTCCGCGGAACAACGGGCGTTTCTCGAGAACATGCCGTTATGGGCTACATCGGCCTACGGACTGGCTGTTACAGCAGGTGTCATTGCCGCGCTGTTGTTGCTGGTCCGAAACGCCCTGGCATTTCCTGTCTTCATCCTCTCTTTCGCGGGCGTGCTGGTGCAGAACTTCAATTCTTTCGTTCTGAGCGACGGCCTTCGCGTCTGGGGAAGCAGCGCGGTGTACCTGCCGACCATTGTCATCGTCATTTGTATTGTCGAGATCTGGTACTCGCGTTCCGCAAAAGCCAAAGGCTGGCTTTCTTGACCATAGCAGCCTGTCGGCTGCCGCTGCGCTCGGTGCCCTGTGGATGCAGCGTGCCCTAGGGGTAGGGGTGCAAGCGTGCCCTCGGGGTATTTCGCGGCCACTGGCCGCTCCTACAGGGCACATTGGTCTGCAAATACGGCTGGATCAACACGGTGTGGGAGCGGTCTATAGCCGCGACCGTCCCCGGGGCATGAAGCCCGCACGAACCGTCCGGCAATCACCGTGCCCGGGCCATGAAGCTCGTACGATCCGGCTGGCGATTACGTGTAGGAGCGGCCACTGGCCGCGACCGTGCCCTGGGCATGAAGCCGGACGCTCCGGCTGGCGATTACGTGTAGGAGCGGCCAGTGGCCGCGACCCGAAGACGGCGTCACCGCTTGGGGTCAGTTGCCGATCGTGACGATTGTCAGTCCTGACAGGCCCTGCGGCGTCAGGTGCGAGATGCCACCAAGATAGATCGTGTCCGGACCCAGGCCGCTCCAGTTGATGGTGACGTCGGCGGTGGTACCGGGAGCGACAAAAGCCGGTCCCGATGCATTCATGTTGCCAACGTCGTCGTTGACGCCAAAGGCCCAGGCGAGCAACTGATAATTTGCACCGGGCCCGCCTGATACCTCGTCGGTCTCGAAGCCGTGTACCAGCACGGCGTAGATACCCGCCGCCGGCATGAAGACGTTGAACTGCTCCTGTGACGTAGGCTCGCCGCTCTGGCCGATCTTGCTGCACAGGGTCGTATCGGCGCCGCAGTAATAGACGTACATATCCAGGTCATCGTCGCCATCGGTCAGCGCATCGAACAGCGAGAATCGCGCATAAAGCTGGTCTACCGGTACCGAGATCAGGTGCTGCGTTACGCCATTGCCGGCGCGGACGGAGAAAGTCTTGGTCGGATCGTTATCGACGAAGCCGTCAATAACCCGCGGCAGGTTCAAGCCGTGAACACCCGGTGAGTAGCTGCCGTCGTAGCCGAATACCACGCTGAAGCTCTGTGTACCGCTGCCGCCGAAGCTGGTGATCTCTCCGGGTGCTGCGATCGAGGTCGGCTTCAACGCAATCGGGCTGTACACATCGCGTGTATCGCTCGACCAGGTCAGAGAGCCGTAGCGCCAGCGGTCCAGCGGTCCGGACTCGTAGCTGGCCGTCACATCAAACACGGCCGATTCGCCAGGAGCAAGCGCGAGACTTGACGGGCTCACTTCGAGACTCATACCGGGCGGCGCCGAAACCGAGACAGCGTAAGCACCCGCCTCGTCGCTCACATTGCTTACGCGGCGTTGCACGGTTCTCCGGCTGGTGAACGTCGACATGGCGATCGACGGCTGGTTGAGATCTGCCGGCGCAAACGAAAAACCGGCCGCAGTGAGCTCATCGCAACGCGTCGACGACACGGCAGACGACTCGATGCCACAGGCAAAGGCGTCGTATTCGTCGTCGCTGACATCGAACACGAGTCCAGGATCGAAGGCATCGTTCGGTACAATATGTCCGGCGCCGAAGTCGAAGGGATTGGCGCTGCCGAGGCCCGAGGTTGAAGTGATGTCCTGTCGGGCCGTCGTCATCAACGCTGACTTGATCGCCGCCGGCGTCCAGTCGGGGTGTTCCTGCAAAAGCAGGGCCGCGGCGCCGGCAACATGCGGCGTCGACATCGAGGTACCGCTCAGGAAAGCATAGTTCTCGTCCGGTGCCGCGTTCGCCGCGTCGGGCGTAAAGCCAGCCAGGATGTTAATGCCCGGCGCCGTGACGTCAGGCTTCAGAATATCGGCAACAGGCGCGGGGCCGCGTGCCGAGAAGGAAGCCATGACATTACCGGCATCGTCGGTGGTCAACAGCAGGCCCTTGTCCAACACGATTTCGACGTCGTTGCCGGCATCCAGCTCAGCGAGAATCAGGTTGGCATCGGCCTGCCCGATCATCAGTGCGGGTATGTCGGAGAGCCCCTCCGTGCCGGACATGACGATCGGCTCACCGGCGATGTTATAGACGAGCGCCGCCACCGCGCCGGCGTCGGCGACGTTCCTGACCTTGTCTTCGAACGGACAGCCGGTGCGCTGTATGAATGCGATGTTGCCGTTGATCTGGTCGCCGTTGACGGGGGCCTGGCAGGCGTCCGAGGTCGTGCCGGTTGATCCGTCGCTGGTCGATTCATCGTCATCATCTACCAGGATGAGGGGGGCTTCGATCGGATCGACGTCTTTCAGCGGCGGCGTGAAGTTTGCCTCCCTGGTTGCATATTTTCCCGCGATGCTCGCCGGCGTATTGATCTGCAGAGCCTCGACGGATGACTCGCCGGTTCGACTCGATGCCGCCGCCGTGATGACCCACGGGCCGCCCGCCGGGGAGCCGATCGTACCGGGATTCGGTCCTTCATTGCCCGCGGCGACAACGGCCAGGACACCGGCCTTGGTTGCGGCCATCAGAGCGACGTCGTCGGGGGCCGAAATCTGTCTCAGGGAACTGCCGATGGAATAGCTGATGATATCCACGCCATCCGCCACCGCGGCGTCAATGGCGTTTACCAGGTCCGATGTGTTGCAACTCGCGCGGGTATTTCCCGGCCGCAGCCAACACGCTTTGTAGGCGGCGACACGCGCCCTCGGCGCGATGCCTTCGATGTCGCCAAGCACCGTGCCGAAAATCGAGGCACTGCTACGAACCCCTGCTGCCGTCGTTGCCGTATGGGTGCCGTGCCCGTCTGCGTCCCGTGCCGAACGAATTTCGCCGTCGTCGATAGGGCCGCTTGCTTCGGCGCCATCGATGAACCAGCGCGCGCCAATAAGCTTGTTGTCGCAGTCGGTCTCATCGAATCGCTCGCCCGGCTGACAGATGCCATTCCAGGTCTCCGGTTCGTCGAACACCACCACATCCGGCAGCTTTCGAAAACGACGACAAAGCCAGCGACCCAGCAACGACGTCTCGCCCCAGCTGCTGCGACACGCCCTCGGACGGTCTGCTTCGCGCGAATCCTGAAGTGACGGATGTTCGGGTGACACGCCGCTGTCAATGATGCCGATGATCACGCCCTCGCCGTCAAGTTCCCTGGCGTTTCTAAGGCCACTCTCGGTATTGAACAGGTCAAGAAACGACGGCGTAAAGCGTAGTGACATCGGACGAATTTCGTCCTCCCACACGTTCAGCACTTCGGGCAGATTTTCGAGCTTGTCAGCCTGTGCAGGGCTCATGCGCGCCGCGAAGCCGTTCAGACCATACTGATAGCTGTAGATCTTCTGCACCCCGGAGCCCGCCTTGCTGAGCACTTCTTGCTGCTGTTCGACAAGCTGGCTTCTGTAGCTCTCGAGTTGCGGGCTGGTCTTATCGAGCCTGCTGCGTTGCTTGTCGATCACCAGCGCGTGCGCACCTGCCTTGGCAAGCTTGGCGTAGTGCTCGGCCGTAGAGGGTTGCTCCAGCTGCACGATGTAGACTCGTGTTTCGGCGACATCTTCGCCCCCCACAAGCCCGATCGGACCAGCCTCGATCAACTTCAGTGATGACTCGCCCGCCAGCGCCGCCGCCGATAGCAGCAGCATCGTCAACGCCGGGATTCGCGCATTCATTGTTGCTGGTCCAGGTAGCCGCTCATTTCGTCATCGGCAAAGGTCACCCCGAGCCCCAGGGCGATCCGATTGACAAAATTGAAATAAGCGACGATCAAGGTCAGGTCAAGAACGTCCCTGTCAGAGAGGCCGACGGCGCCGAGCTCGGCAAGGTCGCTTTCGGTCATCGCGCCGGGAGCATTTGTCAGCTTTTCAGCGTGCCGAACGATATTGCTCAGGCGCGGTTCCAGCGTTTCGAGACCGTCTGCATGTCGCAGCATTTCCAGCGTCTGTTTATCGCGGACGAAGCGCTTGAGCGCCTCGATGTGATGGTTGACGCAATACTGGCAATCGTTATTCGCCGATACCACCACCGCGATAGCTTCACGCTCGGCGCGACTGAGTCCGGACTTGCCGAACATCAGCGTCATGTAGAGGTCGAGGTGATTGCCCAGCGCCTCGGGATTGAGGCTGTGTACCTTGAGGATGTTAGAGATCTTGCCTCGCTGTGCGATCAGCTTTGCATAGATCTCCGCCAGTTTCTCGTCAGCATCGCTGACCTCAATTTCTTCGATCCAGGACATGGTTCCTCGCAACAGCGTCCTCACCATCGCTCTGTTTATCGCCGTCAGATGCGTGCTCGACAAAGTCGAAAGTTGCACGGTCGTCGCCGAAAACAAAAACGCGGCAATTCCCCCATTCCGGTGCGAGCGTCCACGACTTGTCGACTTCTACGTCGCCACTGATCCGATGACTATCGCACCGCGCCTCAAAGCGTTCGACGTTACCATTCAGGTTCGCAAAAGAGAATGTTCGCCGAGCTGGGCGGTAATACCAGAGAGGCTTGCCCGCATCGCAATTGCAGGGATTGTAGATGGTTGCGTTGGCGATGAGCGGCTCGGCAGACGTCATCAATGCCTCGATTTCCGCTGCGCGGGCGCCAAGTTCCGCAGCGAGATCCTCGCTTCCATCCGAATTCTCGAGGCGCGAATAGGTGCGCATCGCTTCGGCGTACTGACCGTACTCGTCCTGAAGCGAAAAAATTCTTCCCATGAGACCAGCGCGATCCTTGTCGCCGAGAGCGCGCCGTGAGCTCATGGATAGCGCGCGCCGATACGCCTCCAGCTTGTCAGCCATATCACCCTCGGCGCTCTCGACGCGACCGACGACCAACCAGAGCAGGGTAGATTCGTAAAGATTCCAGCCTCCTCTGGCCTGCGCCTCGTCCACCTTGGAGCGTGCCAACTCGACGTTTTCGGCCACGACGTTGCGCATGATGTCACGGTAATCACGGATGAATTCCGAGCTGGGACCGTCCGAGTTACGCCGAATCCGTGTGCGGATATTGACCAGGTTGTTGGGCAGTTCCGCTCCGGACTCCGCGGCTTCAAAACGCCAGGTCTCGGTAGCCTTGATTGCCGCCGCTTCGAAGCCCGCTCCACCGCTCGAGTCGATGATGACCGGGTCAACGGCGCTGCCGTCCGGCGCCACAACGAAATGCATCCTGACCCAGCCTTCCTGGCCTGAGCTCACCTCGCCGCTGGGATACTCGGGCTCGGCCTGGTCCAGAACGACGACGTCACTCTGGTTGCTGATACTGATCTGGTAGGTCTGCGCGTGGGCGGTCATGACGGGCGCCACGAGCAGTGCGAACGTCAATGCAAGCTTGAGAGCAGCGCTGTGCCCTTCAGTGCCAAAGATCATGTAGATACCCCATTTTGATTATTTTTGTGCGAAATCACACTTAATTTTGATGCTCTCAGGTCGCAAAAAGTTGCGTTGGATCCGCAAAGCTTTTGAATTCGAGCGCATTGGAGGACGGATCGTAGAGAAACAGCGTAGCCTGCTCGCCAACTTCGCCCTTGAAGCGAATTCGAGGAGAAATGAGAAACTCGCATCCGGCGCTCTCGAGCTTGTCGGCCAAAGCCTGCCAGGCGGTCATGTTCAGCACGACACCGAAATGCCGGGCGGGAACCGCGTCACCATCCACCGGGTTCGTGTCGATGGCGTTGCCGTGGTCTTCGACGAGGTGCAGGGTGACCTGGTGCCCGAAGAAGTCGAGGTCCGTCCAGCGCGAGGCTGTGCGGCCTTTTGCACAGCCCAGCAAACCGCAATAGAACGCTTCGGCGGCACGCAGGTCGCCAACCGGTATCGCCAGGTGAAATGGGTTCAGCTCCGTCATCTGCCTTCTCCAAGCCAGTCTCGCGGCTTCAGGTAGTCGCGGTACAGCGTTTCTTCAGCAGATTCAGGCTCCGGATGCCAGTTGTATGCCCAACGTACGCGCGGCGGCAGGGACATGAGGATGGATTCGGTGCGCCCGCCGGACTGCAGGCCAAACAGTGTGCCGCGGTCGTAGAGCAGGTTGAACTCGACATAGCGGCCGCGGCGGTACAGCTGGAATTCTCGTTGCCTGTCGCCGAACGGATGCGCCCGCCGCTTTTTCACGATCGGCTTGTAGCCGTCAAGGAAGCTATCGCCAACGGAGCGTACGAACGCGAAGCTCTGTTCGAAACCGAGCTCGTTGACGTCGTCGAAGAACAGTCCGCCAACGCCGCGGGTTTCATTGCGATGTTTCAGAAAAAAGTACTCGTCGCACCATTCTTTATAGCGTGGGTAGAGCTCGTCACCGAACGGTGTGCAGGCGTCCCTGGCTGTCGCGTGCCAGTGCAACACGTCCTCGTGAAACGGGTAATAGGGGGTCAGATCGAAGCCGCCGCCGAACCACCAGACCGGTTTACGTTCGCCGGCGGTGAAAAAGCGAAAGTTCGCGTGTGTCGTGGGCACGTAAGGGTTACGCGGATGCAACACGAGCGATACGCCCACTGCCTGAAAGCGCTTGCCGGCAAGTTCCGGGCGCGTCTTTGTTGCTGACGGCGGCATCTTGTCACCAAACACATGCGAGAAGTTGACCCCGGCCTGTTCGAAAACGCCGCCGCCGGCAAGCACGCGGCTCTCACCGCCGCCGCCATCAGGGCGGTCCCAGGCGTCACTGTCAAAGTGCTGCTTGCCATCGATCTGCTCGAGTTCGGCGCAGATTCGATTCTGCAAGGTGACCAGGTAATTTTTTACTTCGGCGATATTGCTCATTGTTCTCTGGGTCGAAGCACCCGTTGGGTTTGAAGATCCCGAATTTCGGAGGGCCCGCTGGCGGGACCGCAGTCTCCGGGAACGAGATAGTCTACACGTTGCGCGAATTGACGGCGCAGGACGAAGCGATTTCGCGCTGTCGGTTGGCCACTCAGGTTTGCGCTTGTCGAGGTGATCGGTGAGTCGACGGCGTCGCAGATTGCCGCGGCGATCGGGTTGCTGGTAATGCGCACGGCGAGGCGCGCATGTATGCCGCGAAGTATCGGCTGCGCCAGTTCGCCGGGAGGAACGAGCCATGTGATCGGGTGCTCGGGATCGGGATCCGGTATAGAAGATCCTTCCGGCAACGAAATCCAGCCGTCCAGCTGCTGCACATTGGAGGCGATAAGTATCAGACCCTTGTCCGCATCGCGTCTCTTGATGGACAGCAGGCGAAGCACGGCATCGATGTCGTCGGGAAGACAGCCCAGGCCGAATACGCCCTCGGTCGGATAGGCAATGACGCCACCCGCGAACAAGATCTCAGCAGCATGCTTGACTGACATCATCGCGTGACGCTCAGCCGCTCTTCTTTTTTGCCTTCTTGCCGGCGGTCTTCTTCTTCGCGACTTTTTTCCTGGCTTTCTTCTTGGCCTTCTTCTTCGTCTTTTTCTTCGCCTTCTTCTTTGCCGGCGCTTTCTTCTCCGCCGCCTTCTTCGCGACCTTCTTCTTGCCGCGGCGTCCGCGCTCCGGTGCTGCGGCCAACAGCTCCTTGCACTCTTCCAGCGTCAACGATTTCGGCTCCCGGTCCTTGGGTACGCGCGCATTCTTGCTCTTGTCGGTAATGTAAGGGCCATAACGACCATTGAGTACCTGGATACCCTCGTCCTCGAAGTCCTGGATGATGCGATTGGCGTCTTCGATCTTCTTGGCTTCAATGAGTTCGAGGGCGCGTGGCAGCTCAATCGTATACGGGTCATCGTCATCGCCGCGAATCGAAACATACTTGTCGCCGTAGCGCACATAAGGACCGAAACGGCCAACGCTCGCCGATACTGGCAAGCCGTCCGGCGTTTCGCCCAGCTTGCGCGGTAGCTTGAACAGCTCCATCGCCGTCGCGAGGTCGATATCGGCCATTTTCTGGCCGGGCCGCAGTCCGGCAAACTTCGGTTTTTCCTCGTCATCCTTGGTGCCAATCTGGACGAAGGGGCCGTAACGGCCCATACGCACGGTTACCGGCTTGCCGCTTTTTGGATCGGTGCCGAGCTCACGTGCCTGCGCGACCTGTTCGCGCGTAACCGAGCTTTCCTTCTCCTCGCAAAGCTCATGAAACGGGCCCCAGAACTTCTCGAGTACGGGCACCCATTCTTTCTCACCCAGCGATACGAGGTCGAGATCGTCCTCGAGTCTCGCGGTAAAGTCGTAGTCGACGTACTGCGTAAAATGTTCGGTAAGGAAGCCATTGACGATGCGGCCGATGTCGGTCGGAATGAAGCGCTTGCCATCCATCTCGACGTACTCGCGATTCTTCAGCGTCGCGATAATGCTGGCGTAGGTTGAAGGTCGGCCGATGCCGTATTCTTCCAGGGTCTTGACCAGGCTCGCCTCCGTAAAGCGCGGCGGTGGCTCGGTGAAATGCTGTTCGGCACGCAGCTCTTCGAGTTTGATCGTGTCCCCTTCCTCGATTTCCGGGAGCAGTCGATCCGTATCGTCGTCCTTGGAGTCGTCCTTGCCCTCCTGGTAAACGGCCATAAAGCCGGGCTCGACGAGAACCGAGCCGTTTGCGCGCAGTCGATGACCCAGGTCTTCAGCACCTGCGGCCATTTCGACAGCAACGGTATCGAATACGGCGGGCACCATCTGGCAGGCCATCGTGCGTTTCCAGATCAGCGAATAGAGCTTGAGCTGGTCGTCATCCAGCGAGCCCCTGATGTCTTCGGGCACGTACGCTGCAGAGGTGGGGCGTATTGCCTCGTGTGCTTCCTGTGCATTTTTTGACTTGTTCTTGAACTCGCGCGGCGTTTCGGGAATGGTCGCACTGCCAAAGCGCTCGCTTACCACGCTGCGAATTTCCTCTACGGCGGAGGCCGCAAGCGTGACCGAGTCGGTACGCATGTAGGAGATCAAGCCTACGTTGCCTTCACCGGGCAGCTCGATGCCCTCATACAGCTTCTGCGCCACACGCATCGTGCGCTGGGTATTGAAGCCAAGTTTGCGCGAGGCTTCCTGCTGCAGGGTTGACGTTGTAAACGGCGCGGCCGGGTTGCGGCGACGCTGCTTCTTGGCAACGCTGAGCACCTTGAGCTCGCCCTGAGCCGCGTCGAGAATGGTCTTCTCAACGTCGCGCGCCGAGGCCTCATTCTCGAAACTGAATTGTTCGACCTTGTCGCCTTTGTAACTGACAAGCCTCGAGGCGAACGGTTGTTCCTTCTTGGAGACGTCCGCTTCGATGGACCAGTATTCCCGTGCCTTGAAGGCCTCGATCTCCAGTTCGCGCTCGACGATCATGCGGAGCGCAGGACTTTGTACGCGCCCCGCGGAAAGGCCGCGCTGCACTTTCTTCCACAGCAGCGGGGAAAGATTGAAGCCGACCAGGTAATCCAGGGCTCGCCTGGCCTGTTGTGCGCCGACCAGGTCGCCGGACAACTCACGAGGATGCGCAACGGCGTCCTGCACGGCCTGCTTGGTAATTTCATGGAACACGACGCGATGCACGGCCTTGGAGTCCAGCGCCTTGCGTTCTTTCAGAAGTTCGATGAGGTGCCAGGAAATGGCCTCGCCCTCGCGATCCGGGTCAGTCGCGAGGTACAGCGCATCCGCCTTCTTGAGCGCGCGCATGATGGCTTTAACGTGTTTTTCGTTACGTTCGATGACCTGGTACTTCATCGAAAACTGGTTTTCCGTATCGACAGCACCCTCTTTCGGCACCAGATCGCGCACATGACCGTAGGAGGCCAGGACGTCGAAGTCCTTGCCGAGGTATTTGCTGATCGTCTTCGCCTTTGCGGGCGATTCAACAATGACGAGATTCTTTGACATTGTGTATATGGGGGTCCCAAAAGCAAGAAAACCGCTGATAGTGCCGCGGTTGAATAACAGCCTTGTTCGCTGCGTGTCAAGAAAATCGCGATTCCGCGGAGAGCCGGATGGCGCGATCGGGGCCGTCCGAGGGCGGCTTTTCTAGTGGAGTAAACCCGACGCTTCTTCGAAGACGAGGTCTTCCATGCGCGCGTAGGCCAGTTCCTGGCCGGGTTGGCTAAACAGGACCATCAGGACGACCCACTTGATCTGTTCGACATCGATGTCCGGTGTTTCCAGGGCGAGCAAGCGATCTACGAGGATCTCTCGCTGTGGTGGCGAGAGGATACCGATTTGCTCGAGATAGGTGACATAGCCACGACATGATGCGTCCAGCCGTTCGTGCTCGAAATCATTGAAGATGCGCGTGCCGCGGCCGGCAACGTGACCGTAGTCGAGGCTCTGTTGCTGGTCAGTAAGCGTATCGAGCCAGGCAAGCGCTCGCTCGACTTCAGATTCACCGAAGCCTGCGCGCGATAGCTCGGCGCGCAGTTCATTCTGGTCGGGTTCGGGATCTTCTTCGGTGTCGACGTACGTTTCGAACAGGTACATGAGCACATCAAGTACGTTTTCTTTCATGCCTGGAGCGGCTCCTTGCGCTGTATTCGACTAACTGCTCAACCTGTTAGGGCGTATCGTCCACCGGACAATGACTCCACTTCTCCATGGAGCTCCAGGATCAGAAGCATGGAGGAAAGCTGATCGATCGTCAAACTTGATTGGTCGGCGAGTTCGTCGATGCTAACAGGGTCATGGCCGAGCAAACGGCGCAATTCAACATAGTCCTCATCGTTATCTTTGCGGCTCACTTCCGGTACAGGCGCATCCTCGGCGGACTGCATCATGTGTCCGCCCAGCGGCGCGAGCTCCGCCAGGATGTCGTCGGCCGTCTCAACCAGCTTTGCGCCCTGCCGAATCAGGGCATGACACCCTCTTGCCAACGGGTTGTGGATGGAGCCGGGCAGCGCGAAGACTTCGCGCCCCTGCTCCGAGGCAAGTCGCGCCGTAATGAGAGAGCCGCTACGCCGTGCCGCTTCGACAACCAGCGTGCCGAGCGACAGGCCGCTGATAAGCCGGTTACGTTCCGGGAAATGCCGTCGCAACGGTCGTGTGCCGAGCGGGTATTCGCTGAGTAGTGCGCCGCCCTCCGAGACCAGGTGCGCCAGTTCGCGGTTTGCAGCCGGATACACGCGATCGATGCCATGGCCGAGAAACGCAACGGTCCTGCCGCCGGCCTCCAGCGCGCCGCGGTGTGCTGCCGTGTCGATGCCCTCGGCCAGCCCGCTAACGATAACGAAGCCGCTACGGGCAAGGTACCGGGAGAACTCGACGGCATTGCGAATGCCGCCATGCGTCGGGTTTCGACTGCCCACAATCGCGAGTGCGGGAAGGTGTAATGATTCGATGTCGCCGTTGACGAACAAGAGCAGCGGTCGTCCCGGAATCTGCGTGAGCAGGTCGGGATAATTCTGTTCGCCGCAGCCGACCAGGTGGTGCGTATCGTGGTCCAGCCAGGCTAACGCATCGTTCAGGCGCTGTTCGTCCGGCGAGGTGATGGCGGCTGTTTTCTCATCGGAGAGGCCCGCTTCCCGCAGGGTGCTACCCGGTAGTCGGACAATCGATGTCACGTCGCCGAACTGTGAGCGCAGTCTGTCGAGCTCGTCGGCACCAAGGAAAGCGTGCGCGAGAATCAGCCATGCGCGGCTCATGTTGTCCATGCCCGGATCCATACTGAAAGTCGCATCGATGATAACGCTAAATGTCGGCCCGCTTGTGCCAATTAACTACACGCAATCCGGACATTGGCGCGCAAAAAAAACGGCGCCCTGAAGGCGCCGTTTCGTTGCTCTGCAATTATCGATCAGATCGGATTTCGCACGGTATCCAGGATGTGTAGAGCCTGCGAGGCCTCCATGACCAGTCCATAGCTGATGCGGTCGTAAGTCTTGAAGACCATCACGGTGCCCGCTTCTTCATCCGGCAGCTTGACCGTACCGCCACCGATGCGATCGCGGACAACCTCTCCTGTCTGGAATACTGACAGTACATCGCCGACGGACAGGCCGTTGTTGGTGCCGCGATTAATCACGACCACCTGGTACTGCCCTATCTGGGTAACGCCGCCGACGACCGAGATAATGCGACCTTCAATCTCTGTGCTTGGCGAACGCGGGAAGAAGTTGAGCGGAATATCCACCGAATCCGGAATCAGGCGGTCACCTTTCACCGCTTCACGTGCCGTATCGGTAAGCGCCACCGTCGACGGATCGCCGCCACGCGTAAGGCGACCCTCACCAACGAGGAGACCCTGGTAGCCGATCAGGCGGCCGTCATCAGGATCGGTGAGCGGATCGCCAATGTGCACGACGTTGAAGCGCGTGCCGGGCATGTCAGCTGTCAGCCCGCGTACATAGATTTCGTTGCCCGCTGCTGCAACCAGGTGGTCGCCACGAGTATCCAGCAGGTATGGCAGGGAATCAGCTTCGTCCTTTTCGAGAATTACACCGGTAGTCAGGAATGCGGCAACCGACTCGTAAGGAATACTGCTAATAGTCTCCGACAGCGGCGTTACGCGCGCCTGCGGCGAAAGCCGGTAGGCCGAGCCCCGGACGTTCGTGATGCGCGGCTGACCATCGATGTAGACCAGTCCAAGCACGTCACCGGGATAAATAAGGTGTGGGTTCACGATATCCGGGTTGACGTACCAGATCTCGGGCCAGAACCACGGGTCTTTCAGGAAAGTCGCCGCGATGTCCCACAGGGTGTCACCAACCTGGACAACGTACTCGTTGGGATGGCCCTGTGCGAGAGGCACCGGCTCATTGATTCGCTGCAGCGCCGGTTCGTTGTAAGCGGGCTGAGCGGGCGCAGTTCGTTGCGTGGGCGCTATCGAGGTTGAAGCGCTGCCGCTCGACTGCGACGACGTGGCAACCGGCGCTGTACGGCGCGGTTCGTCGTCTTTGGAAAACGGATTCAGAGAGCATCCGGCCAGAGTTACGGCAAGTGTTATTGCGGTGAGCCGGTAACTGTTTTTCAGGCAAATCTTGCTGAGAGACATAATTCGCGGGTGCTCCAATCTGATAGGTTTAAGCCTGCACTATTTAGGCATTGCTATACTATGTCGGTCCGGCCAAGCTCAGGCTGCTAATTACGTCACATTTCCGGGCCCAGACGCAGCTCGAAAGGGTGTTTTTCAGGCGGCATTGTCCGACATCTTATTCAATAAAGTCAAACATTTAGGTGCTTTTTGTGGGAGTTCACGCGAAATAACTGCCGATTCATTATGTATTAGAGGCTTGATTTTGCGGCTACGGTCACAAGAATATCTTTCAAGAAATTATGGCGAAACTAAAGATTCTCGAATTCCCTGACCCCCGGCTCAGGACGAAAGCGGCCCCGGTCGAGGTGGTCGACGATGCCCTGCGTGCGTTAATCGACGATATGTTCGAGACCATGTATGCGGCACCCGGCATAGGACTGGCGGCCACGCAGGTCGACGTGCATCGGCGCCTGCTGGTTGCTGACGTCAGCAGTGACGGGTCCGCTCCGCACGTGCTGATCAACCCGCAAATTCTCGAAAAGGATGGCGTGCAGAGCAGCGACGAAGGTTGCCTGTCGGTGCCGGGCTACTATGAGGAGGTGGAACGTGCGGAGCATATCCGCGTGCGCTTCCTCGATCGCCAGGGTGTTACCCAGGAGATGGAAGCAGCCGGTCTGCTCGCCGTCTGCATTCAGCACGAAATGGATCATCTCGACGGCAAGCTGTTCGTCGACTATCTGTCTGAAGCGAAGCGCCAGCGCATTCGCAAAAAGCTGATCAAAGAACGCCGCCATCAATCTGCTGCCGTCGTCGCGTAAGCGAATTCGCCGGCTACCGGTAAAGACACGATGAAAGATGCCAGGGTGATTTTCGCCGGCACGCCCGAGTTTGCGCGGGCGTCGCTGATGGCACTGGTCGAGTCTGGTGTCGTGCCGGTACTCGTACTGACTCAGCCGGATCGCCCGTCGGGGCGTGGCAAGCGAATGACACCGAGCCCCGTCAAGCGCTACGCCGAAGAGCAGGGCATACCGGTCATGCAACCGGCCACGCTGCGCGACGACAGCGTGGCCGCGAAGCTGCGGGCATTCGAGCCGGACGCACTGGTCGTTGCGGCCTACGGACTCATTCTGCCGCAGAACGTTCTCGATATTCCTGCCCGAGGCTGCATCAACGTGCACGCTTCACTGTTGCCACGCTGGCGCGGCGCGGCACCGATCCAGGCGGCAATCCTCGCTGGTGACAACAGCACCGGCATCAGCCTGATGTCGATGACTGCCGGCCTGGACTGTGGTCCGGTCTACCTGACCGAGTCGCTGCGGATCGACAGCGAAGAGACAGCCGGTTCCCTGCATGACCGACTTGCAAAGCTCGGCGGCGAGTTACTGGCAGCAAACCTCGACGACATTCTCGAACAACGTATCCAGCCCGTTGCACAGGACGAGGCGGAGGCGAGTTACGCCGGCAAAGTCGAGAAGCAGGATGCGAAGCTGGACTGGGCGCGGAGTGCTGCAGAGCTCGAGCGCCAGGTGCGTGCCTACAACCCGGTGCCCGGCGCGTTCTTCTTCGTGCCGGCCGATAACTCTGCCGAGGGTGACATGCTGCGTATCAAGTGCTGGCGCGCAAGGCCGGTTGCCGGCAGAGATGCGGAACCAGGCACCGTGCTGGCCAGCGGCGCCGATGGCGTTGTTGTTGCCTGTGGCTCGGATGCACTCAGCCTTCTCGAACTGCAGCTGCCCGGCAAACGACGCATCGCGGCGCGGGAGTTCTCGGATCAGCTCGACCTCGTCGGTCGGGTTGTTGGCTGACGTCGGTGGCGAGTTCGGGGGCTGTAGTACGCGGCATTGCTGCCGAGGTCGTGAACGCCGTGGTTGCCGACGGTCAATCGCTCGATAACGCCATTGCCAGCAATGAGGAGCGCGTCCCCAAAGAAGACCGCCCGCTGCTGCGCATGCTGTGCTACGGCACGCTGCGCCATCACTGGCGGCTGCAATACTGGATAAGCAAACTCATGCCGCGGCCGCTGCGCAAGAAGGACCGGGTCATCAACTCGCTGCTTGCGATCGGCCTTTACCAGCTCAGCGGCATGCGTGTTCCCGATCATGCCGCTGTTTCGCAAACCGTAGAAGCTACGCGGCACCTGCGTCGGCCTAAGCTGGCGGGCCTCGTCAACGCCTGCCTGCGGCGCTTCCAGCGCGACAAACTCGCCGAGGCCGGCTGCGACACGGAGGAAGCGCGCTGGAATCACCCGCAGTGGTTCATCGACGCCACGAAACGAGACTGGCCTGACGACTGGCAGGGGATACTGGAAGCGAACGATCGGCGCGCGCCGATGTGGCTGCGCGTCAACGCCTCGATGCACAGCGCCGGGGAATACCAGGCGAAGCTCGCGTTGCTTGGAATGGTTGCAGAGACGCTGCCCGGGGTGCCCGATGCGCTACGGCTGGACGAGCCATGCCCGGTAGAGGCGCTGCCCGGCTTTGCCGATGGAGCCGCGTCCGTGCAGGACGCCGCGGCGCAGATAGCCGCTCGCTGGCTGCTCGCCGACCGGCGCGGCGCCATTCTCGATGCCTGTGCCGCGCCGGGCGGCAAGACCGGACACCTCCTCGAAATAGGCGGCCAGGACATCGCGCTGACCGCTGTCGAGAGCGACCCGCTGCGAGCGCCGGTAATCCGACAGAACCTCGAACGGCTGGGGCGCGATGCAACCCTTTGCGTTGCAGATGCATCGAACCCGGGTGACTGGTGGGACGGTGTGCCCTTCGACGGCATCCTGTTGGATGCGCCGTGTTCGGCAAGCGGCGTCATTCGCCGGCATCCTGACATCAAGCTATTGCGACGTGCCAGTGATATCAAGGCCTTGAGCCGTTTACAGGGTGAATTGCTCGAAGCGCTCTGGCCGCTGCTGGTGCCGGGCGGTCGTCTTTTATACGCAACCTGCTCCACGCTGGCCGCGGAGAACGATGGGGTTGTCAGTCGCTTTCTGGCGGGTTCTGAAGATGCCGTGGAAGATGCTGTGTTGCCAAATAACAACATCCGCGATCTAATGCGGAGGAAGGCCTGCGGATACCAGGTCCTGCCAGGAACGGCGGGTCTCGACGGCTTCTACTACGCATGCCTGGAAAAGAAGGTTTCCTTTAAGACACGATGCTAATGCCCCTGCTTCACAGCCGCCGAATGACCGCGATCATTGTCCTTGTCGCGTGCCTTGCCGTGTTCGTGGTTGGCACCGGTCTCGCCCAGGACAACGTGGAGCGAGAGGGGTACTTCGAGGTCCGTTCGGCCACCACCGAGATCAACAACGGGGTGCACACGCTCGATGCACGGCTGCAGCTGGTTCTCAGCAGCGAGGCACTTGCGGCGCTCGAGAGCGGTGTGACGCTGACAATCGAGCTGCAGATGGAGGTCATACGTGAGCGCCGCTGGCTGAGCGATGCATCCGAAGCCGAGCTGGCTATCCGCTATGAACTCGAATACCGGCCCTTGAGCCAGCGCTACAACATCAGGAACCTCAACAGCGGGGAACAGGACTCCTTCGCGACCCTGTATTCCGCGCTCAACAGCCTGGGTCGGGTGCAGGGCTTGCCGGTCATCGACGATGCCTTGCTGGAGCCGGACCGGGATTATCGTTTTCGATTGCGGGCGATGCTGAACACCCAGCAATATCCCGCGACTCTGCGGCTGCTGTTTTTCTGGCGCGGCCAGTGGCAGCTGCAAAGCGAATGGTTCGAATGGTCGCTCGAGCGTTAAAACGAGCCCTGTTTTTCCTCATGGCGACGGCCGGCGTCGGCCTCGCACTGGCTGCGCTGTTCCTGCTTACGCAAACCGTTCAGAAGTCCGACGACTTCGATCGCCTGCAAGACATCATCCTGGCGATCAATATAGCCGGCGGCGTGCTGCTGATTGCGCTGCTTGTTGGCAACCTGACGCGGTTGCTGCGCGACTATCGACAGAACGTCCCTGGCGCCAAACTCAAGGCGCGCATCGTCGGCATGTTCGTCGGCCTGGCCGTGCTGCCCTTGCTTGTCGTGTTCTACTTTTCCATGCAGTTTATTAATCGCGGCATCGACAGCTGGTTCAATGTGCAGGTCGAAGAGGGCCTGGACAACGCGCTGACACTCAGTCGTGCCGCGCTGGAAATGCAGAAACGCCAGAATCTTTATGCGACGCAGCAGGTGGCGCGGCGCCTGTCACAGGTCAACGACCGGCAGATCGTCTACGAGCTCAGCATGTTGCGCCGCGAGGCGGGCGCCAGCGAGATGACGCTGTACGGCGATAACAACACGGTCCTCGCGACCAGTTCCGACAGTTCGACCGCCAGCCTGCCAAAACCGCTCACGGAAGAGGTGGTGTTGCAGATGCAGCAGGATCGACCGTTCGTCAGCCTGGAGTCCTATGGCAATGGCGGCGTAGAGGTCAGGACGGCAATCGTATTTCGCCCACAGGGTGTGCGTTCGCAGCAGACCCGCGTCATACAGGCGCACTACCCGGTTACCGAACGCCTGGGCCGCATGATCAACAGCGTCGAGAAGTCCTACCAGGAATACCAGCAGCTGGTGTTCTTCCGTGAAGACCTCAAAGACCTGCTGTCACTGACGCTTGCCTTTGTTTTGTTGCTCAGCCTGCTGGCGGCCATCTACGGTGCGTTCGTTTTGTCGCGCCGGCTGGTTGCGCCCATTCAGGACCTGGTTGCCGGAACACGAGCCGTGGCGATGGGTGATTTCGATACGCGGCTACCGACGCCAACGCGCGATGAAATAGGCTTCCTCATCAGCTCATTCAATGACATGACGCAACGTCTCGCCACCGCGCGTCGAGAAGCCAGTCTCAGCCAGGCCCTTGTGGAGGCTGAGCGCACCAATCTCGAAGTCATTCTCGCCCGCCTTTCGACCGGCGTCCTCGCGCTGGAGACCGACCTGACCATACGCACCGCAAACCAGGCGGCGGGCGCAATTCTCGGCGCAGATCTTGAGCGCCGTAGCGGCGAGCAGTTACTGAAGGTCGCGGAGGAGAACGCATTGCTCGGGCAGTTCGTGGATGTTGCCTGCGTGCATCTCGACGCCGGCGAAACGGAATGGCGCGAGCAGATCGTACTGCGCGGCGAGGTCGGCCGACGCGTTCTGACGTGCGCCTGTACAACCCTGCCCGGTGATGAGAGTCACGCTGCCGGCTACGTTATTGTTTTCGATGACATCACGGCGCTGCTGCAGGCGCAGCGCGATGCCGCGTGGGGCGAGGTTGCTCGCCGGCTGGCACATGAGATCAAGAACCCGCTCACGCCGATCCAGCTGTCGGCCGAACGCATGCGCAGGAAATACCTGCATACCATGCCCGACGAAGAAGCGCAGGTGCTGGATCGAGCCACGCATACCATCGTGCAACAGGTCGAGGCCATGAAGGAAATGGTCAACGCGTTCAGTGATTACGCACGCGCACCGGACATGGACTTCAGCCTGTTTGATATCGACAAGCTGGCGCACGAAGTTGTTGATCTTTACCGGGCGCAGGAGAGCGGCGTAGAGATTGTTCTGACGACTGATCCCACGATGCCGCTGCTCGAAGCGGACATGGGTCGTGTCCGGCAAATGCTGCACAACCTGATTCGCAATGCCGTGGAAGCACTGGAGGGCAGCAGCGGCGGACGCATTGATGTGCACGTCAGCGCTGCACAGATCGATGACGTGGAAATGATTCAGGTCAAGGTCGAAGACAACGGTCCCGGATTCAGCATGGGATCCGTCAACCAGATCTTCGATCCGTATGTCACCACCAAACCGAAAGGGACGGGCCTCGGCCTGGCAATTGTCAAGAAACTGGTCGAAGAGCACGTTGGCACGATACGAGCAAGTAACCGGAAGGACGGAGGAGCCATGATTTCCGTCAGGCTGCCCGTTAACGACGCGGCACGCGAAAAAATGATTGCCAACGCGCCAGGGCGCGTGGACAAGAGGAGAGAACAGGCATGAGCAATCCCCATGTATTGGTTGTCGACGATGAGGCCGATATCCGGGCGCTTATCAAGGATATCCTGGCGGATGAGAGTTACGGTGTCACGGTGGCTGCCAATGCCGCCGAGGCTCGGGCCGCCAGGGAGAAGCGCAAGTTCGATCTCACGCTCTTGGATATCTGGATGCCCGACACCGATGGCATCACGCTGCTGCGGGAGTGGTCGGACAACGGCGATATGAACAGTCCGGTGGTCATCATGTCAGGCCACGGCACCGTCGACACGGCGGTCGAAGCCACTCGACTCGGCGCCTTCGATTTCGTTGAAAAGCCGCTGTCGATAGCGAAGCTCTTGCGAACGGTGGAAGCGGCACTCGAGTCGGCCGGCAAACAGGCGCGCACGGCACGCAGCCTGCTGCCATCGCTGCTGGCACCTGCCGGGCGCAGCGCGCTGATGAAGGGTCTGCGCGAGCGAGTTCAGCAATATGCAAGGCACGACGGCTCGGTCCTGATGAGCGGCGAGCCCGGCACCGGACGCGGCGCGTTTGCCCGTTACATGCATGCGCTGAGTCGGCGTGCCGATGAACCGTTGACGACCCTGACGGCGGCAACCGTCACCGAGGCCAATTGCGAACAACAGTTGCTGGGCAGCGAGCACGATGGCGAAGCCGTCGCCGGTGCCTTTGAGCGCGCCTCGGGCGGGACGCTGGTTATCGACGAACTGGCCGACCTTAATCCACGTGCGCAGAAGGTGTTGTTTGGCGTGCTTGAAGACGGTCATTACACGCGCGTTGGCGGCTCAAAGCCGATAAAGGTCGACGCAAGAGTGGTCGCAACCGTTGGCGCCGACTACGAGGCAAGAATCGAGGCCGGTGAATTACGCCGGGATCTCGTCGCCCATCTCAGCGAACTGAGTATTCGTGTCCCGCCGCTGCGCGAGTACGCCGAAGATGTGCCCGAGCTGCTGGCCTACTATGTCGACAAGCTGGTCGACTCTGAGGGCTTGACGTTTCGACGCTTCAGCGTCGCCGCGCAGAACAGGCTGAGGAATTATCCCTGGCCCGACAACGTTCGCGAACTGAAGAACCTGGTGCGTCGGCTGCTGCTATCAGGCCGCGGCGAAGACATCACGCTGAAGGAGGTCGAGGCGGAGATCAGCGCTTCGGCCGCCGCTGACGAGCCGCTGGTCAAGCAGGATCTGCTGGCGCTGCCGCTGCGCGAGGCGCGGGAGCAGTTCGAGCGCGCTTACCTGCAGCAACAGCTGGTGCTATGCGATGGCAAAGTCGGAAAACTCGCACAACGCGTCGGCATGGAGCGCACCCATTTGTACCGCAAGCTGCGATCGCTCGGCGTGGACTTCAAGTCGGTGGCATCGGACGATTAGCAGGCTGTTGAAACAGTAGCGGGCTCAGTCCTGCGGCGACTGCAGGACGTGCGGCTCAACCGGGGGCCGCCTGGCAGGGAGCACCCGGCCATTGGACAGGAACGTCAGGCCGGACTCTCCAAAGTCTTCTTTGCTGAGTCCGCGAATCAGGTCGAGGGCGCGATTCCTTGGGTCGACGCTGGGCCCCGCAGGGCGCAGCTGAATCGTCGACACGATTTCTCCTTCGACGAATGCCCCGTAGCCATCAAGGGTTGCCGTGAGGATAGGGGCAATGCCCTTGATGCCGGCCACGCTAATACCGTAATAGGTGGCAAAGTTGCCCAGGCTGTAGGCAATGAGACGGCCTTTGTAGCGTTCCATACCACGAACGACATGCGGCCCATGGCCGATGACCAGGTCCGCCCCGGCATCGACTACGCCGCGGGCAAACCAGACGACGTCGCCGCGCGGCTCGCCGTAATACTCTTCGTCGGCAAACGGTACGTGAGTCACGCCCACACCCTCCGCGCCACCGTGAAACGAGACCACCACGATGTCGTGCGACGCGGCGAACTCCGCCACCGTCTCGAAAGCAAGTTCGTAATCCAGCAACATATTGGAATTCTTTGTCACAGCGTAGCCGAGCACGGCGACCCGCAAGCCATTTGACTCGAGGCTTGCAAAGTCACCGACACGCCCGGTGTGATGCATGCCCGCCGCTGCAATCGCCTGCATACTGCTGTCGCGTCCCTCTTCACCGAAATCTCGGGCGTGATTATTCGCCAGGCTCAACACGTCGAATCCGGCGGCGCGGTAGTGATAGACATACCTCGTTGGCGAGCGAAACAAATAGCAGGCAGAAGGATTGCTGCATTTCTTCGCGGGCTCACCGCCATCGACGAGGACGCCTTCCAGGTTGCCGAAGGCAATATCAGCCGCCGACAGGAACGGCGCGACATCGGCGAGGAAGCTGATGCCGTCGTCATCCGGCAGGTGATTCTGCGGATAGTCGGTGCCAATCATCATGTCGCCCACCGAAGCGATGCGGATACGCATATCCTCTTTTAACGGTTGTGGTGCCGGCGGAGGAACGTCCGGCACATTGATTACGGCCGGTATCTCCTCTGGCGCTGACACGGGTCTCGGGGCAGGGTTGCTTGCGCACGCGCTCAGGAGCAGCGCCGCGACAACCCCCGCGAGAAAATGGCCGGAACCGAAGTCGCTAGTCACTCAATCGAATCCGCAGGACGTCAATCTGTGCGGCGCGCAGGCGGCTGCGCAGCAGGTTCAGCTCATCGAGATCGTCTGTAGGACCAATATAGACGCGGTGGTAGTTGCGCTCATTCACCTTGACACGCTGAATGTGCGACTCGATGCCGTGCAGAGCGAGCTCGGCCCGCCGCCGATCCGCATCCTGATTGGTCGAGAAAGAACCGGCCTGCAACACGTAAAGTCCGGGCTCTTCGATCGCCTTGGGCTCGGTGTCCACTCTTGCTTTGCGTACCGTATCCGGCGTGACCACCTCGACGTTAGGCAGGATATCGTAGAACGTGAAGCGCCTGTCCTTGGGTTTTTCTTCGATTTCCTTTGCGACAACGGTTTCGTTGTTGTCGTCGAGCGTGGCAGGCAGGCTCGCAGGCTGGGGCGCTGCCGTCTGCACCGCCGGTGCGCTGCTTTTCACGTAGACGGCGTAAGCAACCGAGAGGCCAATGGCAAGACCAAACAGCATCCAGACGAACGGCGGGTAATCCGACTTCTTTGTACGGCTCGTACGCCTTTTCTTGCGTCTTGCCACTACATCTTCTCCGGTGCAGAAACGCCCAGAATACCGAGGCCATTGGCGATCACCGTCCGGGTGGCAGCGACCAGGAAAAGCCGCGCATCGCGCAGAGCGGCGTCGTCAACAATAAACGCGTGTGCGTTGTAGTAAGTATGAAAGTCGTTTGCGAGATCGCGCAAGTAATGCACCAGGTGCTGCGGGGCTCGGTTATTCGCGGCGAGTTCGACAACTTCCGAATAGCGACTGAGCGACGTCATCAGCGCCTTCTCCTGTGGTTCGACCAGGCCCGCGAGTTGTTTCTGGCCGTTGCTCCTGTCCCACTGCAGCGATTTCTCATCGAGCTGTCGGAAGACACTGGCAACTCGCGCATGCGCATACTGAATATAGTAGACCGGGTTATCGTTCGACTGTGACTTCGCCACATCGAGGTCGAAGTCGAGGTGCTGATCGTTCGAGCGCGACACATAATAGAAGCGCGCCGCATCGTTGCCGACTTCGGCGCGCAGCTGACGGAGCGTGTCGAACTCGCCCGAGCGGGTCGACATCTGCATCTTCTTTCCGCTGCGATACAGTGCAACGAACTGCACCAGCTCAACTTCGAGTGAGTCGCCCGCGTAACCCATGGCTTCGAGCCCTGCCCTTACCCTCGGTACGTAGCCATGGTGGTCCGCACCAAGAATATCGATCAGGTGATCGAAGCCGCGCTCGCGCTTTTCAAAGTGATACGCGATGTCTGATGCAAAATAGGTCTTTACACCGTTTTCGCGGACGACGACGCGATCCTTCTCGTCACCAAAGTCGGTTGCCCGGAACCAGGTGGCGCCGTCCTTTTCGTACAGCATGCCGCGTTTCTCGAGCACGTCGAGTGCTTTGTCGATCGCTTTGCCACGGGTGAGGCTTTGCTCCGAATACCAGCGATCAAAAGTAACCCCGAACTCGGCGAGATCGTCCTCGATGTCATCGCGGATTGAATCGAGCGCCTGTTGGCGAACACGGTCAAACCCCGCGTCGCCCAGCAGCGTCTTTGCTTTTTCGATCAGGGCCTCGACATACGCTTCCTTGTCTCCCGCCGGTTCGTCGTCCGGCAGGCCGGAAAGCACGGCCTCAGCATCCACCGAAGAAATGCCGTCCGTGTTGATCGCGCGGGCGATATCGCGAATGTAGTCGCCGCGGTAGCCGCCCTTCGGGAAGTTGACGGTGATACCGCCGCTCTCGAGCAGCCGCAGCCAGACGCTGATACCGAGAATGTCCATTTGCCGGCCCGCGTCGTTGACGTAGTACTCGCGTGTCACCGGATAGCCGACGGCTTCGAGCAGGTTGCCAACGGTTGCGCCGAATGCCGCGAGTCGGCCGTGACCGACGTGCAGCGGACCGGTCGGGTTGGCAGACACGAATTCCAGGAGAATTCTCGGGCGCTCCCTGTGCGCCTGGCGGCCGTACTCCGAAGCGCGCTCCAGCACATTCGCCAATTCGCTGTGAAAAGCGGACGGGCTCAGGTGAAAGTTGATGAAGCCGGGTCCGGCGATGTCGACGCCGTCGATATCGTCGCTGTCTGCGAGCGCAGCGACGATGCTTGCAGCGATATCGCGCGGACTTTTGCGGGCCGGTTTCGCCAGCCGCATGGCGATATTGCTGGCGAAGTCGCCGTGACTGGGATCGCGGGTACGCTCGACCGTGCTCTCGATCGACAGGTCGCCAGCGACCTCTGCCAGCTCGGGCAGGTTTTCCAGGGCATTGCTAACGACAGCAGCGACGATGTGTTTCATGGCGTGGGATTCAACGGGGGGCAGCTTTGCGAGCCGGCAATTCTACCCGGATATTCGTGAGGAGGACTAGAAAAGCTCGATCGGGTCTACGTCGATTGACCAGCGAACCTTGCGCGCCGACGGTGCTTCTTCCAGCGCCGGCCGAAGTCTGCCGAGCAATACGTGCAACATCCTGCGGTCACCGCTCTGCAGCAGCAGCTGGACTCGATAACGGCCGGCTTTCCGCGCCATGGGCGCGTCGACAGGACCCAGCACGCGAAGGGTGTCGTCGGCATCGACGGCTATCAGGCGCTTTGCCTGCTCGAGAAACTCGCAGGCGTCGGCGTGCCGATGCGCGGCGGCGCGCAACAGCGCAAGTCGCGTGAAGGGCGGCCAGCGAGTGATTTCACGCTCAGCGAGCGCCTCCTCCGCGACCCGTTCGTAACCGCCCTCGATCAGCGTCGACCAGAACGGGTTGTCCGGGAATGCGGTCTGTATCAGCACTTCGCCGCGACGGCTTTCGCGTCCGGCGCGTCCAGCCACCTGCACGATGGACTGCGCCATGCGCTCGGCGCAGCGAAAATCGGTACCGAACAGGCCCTGATCGGCGTTCACGATTCCCACCAGCGTAAGCGTCGGGAAATGGTGGCCCTTGGAGAGCATCTGCGTACCGACGAGGATGTCTGCTTCCCCGGTCGTCGCACTTTCGAGAGCAGCATGCATGGTGCCCTTGCGCTGCGTGCTGTCACTGTCTACCCGCATGATGGCGTGGCCGGGGAAACGTGCTGCAAGCGCTTCTTCGACGCGCTGCGTTCCTTCACCGAGCGGCCTCACCGTTTCGCCGCATTCGCCGCAGCTGCTGTCGAGAACGCGCGAGGCGCCACAATGGTGGCACCGCAGCTCACGGCTCTGTGCATGTACGGTCAGTCGCGAATCGCAGCGGTCACAGCCGGCGACGTGACCGCAACTCGCGCAAATCAACGTTGGCGCGAATCCACGACGGTTCAGGAAGATAAGGACCTGTCCGCCCGTGGCGAGATGGCTCTTGATCGCTTCGGCCAAAGGCTCACTGATTCCGTCGGTAGCGGGTGCGCGCCCGGTGTCGATGAGATGAATGGTCGGCGGCTTCGCCCCGCCGGCGCGTATCGGCAAGCGAATGTGCCGGTAACTGCCCTGGCGACAGTGATGCAGCATCTCCAGTGTCGGCGTGGCGGTACCGAGCACCACCGGGACATCCAGCTGCTTGGCGCGAACGATGGCAAGGTCGCGGGCGGAATAACGCAAGCCTTCCTGTTGCTTGAAGGAGTGGTCATGCTCCTCATCCACTATGATCAGGCCTGGATTCCTGAGCGGCGTGAATATTGCCGAGCGGGTACCGACGATGAGGCGCGCCGCGCCCGAGCGTGCGGCTCGCCAGGCCGCCAGGCGCTCGACGTCGCCGAGGCCGGAGTGCAACAGTGCCGGTTCGATACCCAGCCGGTCTCTGAGGCGGGCGACGAGCTGCGGCGTCAGTCCGATCTCTGGTGCAAGCACCAGGACCTGTTTGCCCTGCTCAATGACATCCTGCATGCGCTGCAAATACACTTCTGTCTTGCCGCTGCCGGTTACTCCGTCGAGGAGAAAAGCGCCGAAGGTGTCGCTGTGCCGCAACGCCTCGATCGCCCGCTGCTGATCGTCATTCAAGGTCAGGGCGGCGGATGGAACAGCGGCGATCATTTCATCGAAGTCTTCGCTGCGCGCCTCGAAGCGCACGATGTGCCCCTTCTTGTACAGGCTGGCCGCGGCGCGCCGCCAGTTCGGCAGCTCCTCGTTCAGACGGTCCGCCGCGATGCCGGAGCTCCCGGCGTCGATGAGGTGCTCCAGCAGCTCGCTCTGGCGTGGTGCGCGCTTTCGCAGCGATTCGATGTCTTCGCGCTCGCCGCTATCGGTAACGGCGACGGTCTCCACCGACGGGTGCACCGGCCGTCCCTGGCGCAGCAGTGCGGGCAGCGCTGCTGCGACGACTTCGCCAAGCGGATGGTGGTAGTAGTCGGCGGTGAAGCGGATCAGGCGCAGGTCGGCTTCTGCCAGCAGCGGCGAATCGTCCAGCGCCTCGCTGCAGCGGCGAATCTTGTGACGAGGGAGCGGCGAGTCGTCGGAGTGTCCCATCACCAGGCCAACTGCCTGGCGCCGGCCAAACGGCACGCGGACGCGGCATCCCGGCATCGGCAAGCTGCCCGCGTCTGGCGGCAAATAGTCGAACAGGCGTGACAGGGGCACATCGACCGCAATATTCAGGAGGGTTCTGTCGCTAATGGGGTTTCACTCTAAATTTGACATAATGCAAAAAATGCTTGCCGAAGCTGTCAACCGCGGTGGCGGTTGCGCCGTTAAACAGGGGAGACAAGTTAGATGACCTCGTCGTGGAGTCAAGAGATATGGAAGTCAACACCGCGGTTTTTGCGGTATCTTGTGCCGGCGCGCCATCTTTGGGGGCACGGGCACTGCAAAAAGAAAGACAACTTAACCAGTTTCTGGCCGAGGTGGAGCGGCGCGCTTTGCGTATCGCGGAGATTGCCGTACGTGATCGGGACGAGGCGCTGGATCTTGTGCAGGATGCCATGATCAAGCTGGTGCGCAACTACTCGGACCGGTCGAACGAGGAATGGACGCCGCTGTTCTACCGGATATTGCAGAACGGCGTGCGCGACTGGCATCGCCGCCAGGCCGTTCGCAATCGTGTCATGGTCTGGTTTGGCCGCAAGCCGACCGACGACAATGACTACGATGCGATTGCAGCAGCACCGGACCCGACCGGCCGCGCTCCGGACGAGGAGCTGCAGAACAGCGAGGCCATGCAGAGCCTCGAAAAGGCAGTCCACGAGCTGCCGGCGCGGCAACGCGAGGCGTTCATGCTGCGCACGTTCGAGGGACTCGACGTGGCTGGCACCGCCGTAGCGATGGGCTGCAGCGCAGGCAGCGTCAAGACGCATTATTCCCGCGCGGTACACGCGCTGCGGGAACGACTGGAAGAACACAGGCCGGAGGGTTTCGCGCCAATGGAAGGTAAATCATGAACGAGCAAAACGAGACGTTCGAAACGAGGATGAAAAAGGCCTTCGACGAGTCCGTCGACAAGCTGGATGGGGCATCGCTATCGAAGCTCAACCAGGGTCGTCACGCGGCGCTGGCGCAGCTGCACCAGCCGAGACGCCAATGGTCGCGATGGATGCCTGCCACGGGTGCGGTCGCTGCCATCCTGGTGGCCGTCGTGATGTTGCAGACGCCCAGCGCAATTGACGATGTTGCCGCGGTCTCTACCGCAACCGACATGGAAATTCTGCTTGGCGAAGACAGCATCGAGATGCTGGAAGAGCTGGAGTTTTACAGCTGGATCGACATTGCGGAATCGGAAGGCGATGTTGGCTGACCGGCCCCTGGGCGCCATGGTCTGCGGACTGTTGCTATGCGGCAGCGGCGCTGGCTACGCGGCGGAGGAAGAAGTGCCGGAGCTCGATTTTCTCGAATACCTCGGCATGTGGGAAGAATCGGATGAAGATTGGCTGCTGCTCGAAGGAACGCTGGCAGCCGAAACAGAGGAACGGAGCGATCCCGCACCGCAAGGTGAAGAATCGATGGAGAAGGACGATGACGGTAAAAAACGCACTCGCTAGGATCACGGTCGCTATCGCGGCGCTGTTGATGTTCGGCTCGGCGCTGGCCCAGTCTGATGGAATTAGCTGGGACTCCCTGAGTGACGGGCAGCGAGAAGTATTGAGCCAGCTCGAAACAAGCTGGGACAGCTTGCCGGCCGAGCGCCAGCAACGTTTATCGAAAGGCGCCGCGCGCTGGGCGGGCATGTCCCGAGAGGAACGTGAGGGAGCGCGTGATCGGTTTCGCGCCTGGCGCGAGCTACCTGCGGATCGTCGCGAGCAGATTCGCGAACGCGCGCAGATCTTCAGGAACCTGCCTTCCGAAGAACAGGACCGCATCCGCAAGAACTATCGTAACTACCGTGAAATGAATCGGGATCGTCGTCAGCAGCTTCGGGAGCGCTACAAACGAATGACGCCGGACCAGCGGCAGCGTCTCCGTGACCGGCTCGCCAAGCGGCCGCGTCCCGCGGGTCGCAACTAGACCGACCTTCGGAAAGTCCCTACCGAAAGGCCCCCGAAACGGGGCCTTTTTCTTTGTGCCCCAAGATCGCCTTCGTTACACTGCCGCAGTCCAAATGGAGGCGAACAATGAGAATTGGTGTTCCAAAAGAGATTCACGCCGGCGAGCGTCGGGTAGCAACCACGCCTGACGTTGCCGCGCAGCTTATCAAGCTCGGATTCCAGGTGGCCGTAGAATCGGGGGCTGGCAGCGAATCAAGCTTCTCCGACGATGCCTACAGGGACGCGGGCTGCGAGGTCGTGGACTCGGCTGGCGAGATCTGGTCCGGGTCTGAGCTGATTCTCAAGGTTCGTGCGCCGGAGGGCGACGAGGCTGCCGGTCTCCGGGCTGACCAGACCCTGATCAGCTTTCTCTGGCCCGGCCAGAACCCGGAACTGCTGGCCCAGCTGACCGCCAGCGGCGCCACCGTCATGGCCATGGACAGCGTGCCGCGTATCTCGCGCGCACAGAAGATGGATGCTTTGAGCTCGATGGCCAATATCGCCGGTTACAGGGCCGTCGTGGAAGCCGCACAGCACTTCGGACGCTTTTTCACAGGCCAGATCACGGCGGCCGGCAAGGTACCGCCAGCGAAGGTGATGGTTATCGGCGCGGGCGTTGCCGGCCTTGCCGCAATCGGCGCGGCCAAGAGCATGGGAGCTATCGTTCGCGCCTTTGACACCCGACCGGAGGTCAAGGAACAGGTTGAGAGCATGGATGCCGAGTTCCTGATGCTCGATTTCGAAGAGGATGAAGACGGCGCCGGCGAAGGCGGCTATGCCAAGGTCATGAGTGAGGCGTTCATCAAGGCCGAGATGGCATTGTTTGCAGAACAGGCCAAAGACGTCGACATCATCATTACCACCGCGTTGATTCCCGGCAAGCCGGCACCACGCCTCATTACGGCAGAGATGGTTCGCTCGATGAAAGACGGCAGTGTCATCGTGGACCTGGCGGCCGAGCAGGGCGGCAACTGCGAGCTGACGAAGCCAAACGAGGTCGTGCAGATCAACGGTGTTTCGATCATCGGTTATACGGATCTGCCGAGCCGGCTCGCCGCACAGTCGAGCCAGCTCTATGCAACCAACTTGCGTCACCTGCTGACGGATATGACGCCGGAGAAAGACGGCAACATTGTCGTCGATTTCGAGGACGAGGTCGTCCGTGGCGCAACTGTTTGCAAAGACGGTGAGACCACCTGGCCGCCACCGGCACCGAAGTTGTCCGCAGCGCCGCCAAAAGCGGCACCACAACCGGCACCGGCCATTGTCGAGCCGAAGAAACCTTCCATTCTCGGTCCGATAGCCGCCGTTGTTATTGGCGGCCTCGCTTTGCTGGGTCTCGGTGCCGTCGCGCCGCCATCGTTCATGGCGCACTTCACGGTCTTCGTGCTCGCCTGTTTCGTCGGCTACATGGTGATCTGGAACGTGACTCCGGCGCTGCACACGCCGTTGATGAGCGTCACGAATGCCATTTCGAGCATCATCGTCATCGGGGCTCTGCTACAGATTAGTTCGTCGAATACGCTGATCATGTGGATCGCCGCAGCAACGGTATTGGTAACGAGCATCAATATCGCTGGTGGATTCGCAGTAACGCGCCGCATGCTCGAAATGTTCAGAAAGTGAGTTGAGATGATTAATGCAGGCATCGTAACTGTTTCGTATATCGCGGCGACGGTTCTATTTATTCTCGCCCTTGGTGGTCTTTCCAACCAGGAAACCGCTCGTCGCGGCAACTGGTACGGCATCACGGGAATGGCAATTGCATTGCTGGCGACAATTCTTGGTGTCGTCACACAGCACTACGCGCTCTTGATCGGCGCCTTGCTGATCGGCGGAAGCATCGGCCTCGTGCTGGCGAGGCGCGTGCAGATGACGCAGATGCCGGAGCTGGTTGCCGTGCTGCACAGCCTGGTGGGCGCGGCGGCCGTTGCCGTCGGCTTCGCGAGCTTCATGGATCCGAACAAACACTTTGTCGGCGTCGAGCTCACGATTCACGATATCGAAACCTATCTTGGCGTTCTGATCGGAGCGCTGACGTTTTCCGGTTCCGTTATTGCCTTCGGCAAGCTCTCCGGTCGGATCAGCGGCAGCCCATTATTGTTGCCGGCCCGACACTGGCTGAATCTCGGCCTGCTGCTCGGTGCAATCTGGTTTGGTCGCGAATTCGTCCTGCAGTCGGCGGCCGGCGGCGGCATGACGCCGCTGATTATCATGACGGTGCTGGCGTTGCTGTTTGGCATACACATGGTGATGGCGATTGGCGGCGCGGACATGCCGGTCGTCGTGTCGATGCTCAATAGCTATTCCGGCTGGGCAGCCTCTGCGACCGGGTTCATGCTGAGCAACGATCTTCTGATCGTAACGGGGGCGCTGGTCGGCTCCAGTGGTGCGATTCTTAGCTACATCATGTGTCGCGCAATGAACCGCAAGTTCCTGTCTGTCATTGCGGGAGGCTTCGGCACAGGTGGTGGCACGGTAGCCAGCGGCGACGGCGAGGAGCAGGGTGAAGTTGCGCCGATCGAACCACAGGAAACGGCAGAGCTCCTGAGCAACGCCAAGGAAGTCATGATCATCCCTGGCTACGGAATGGCAGTAGCGCAGGCACAGCACACCGTGTTCGAAATTACGCGCGTGCTGCGTGAAAAGGGCGTCAACGTTCGTTTCGGGATTCACCCGGTTGCGGGACGCATGCCGGGGCATATGAACGTATTGCTGGCCGAGGCGCGCGTGCCGTACGACATCGTTTTCGAGATGGACGAGATCAACGAGGATTTCCCGGACGTGGACGTCTCGGTGGTTATTGGCGCAAACGATATCGTCAATCCATCCGCGCTCACGGATCCCAACAGCCCGATTGCCGGCATGCCGGTGCTGGAGTGCTGGAAGGGGCATACCTCCATCGTGCTCAAGCGCAGCATGGCGACGGGCTATGCGGGCGTACAGAATCCGCTGTTCTTCCTGGACAATACCCGCATGCTGTTTGGTGATGCGAAAGCGACCCTGGACGAAGTTCTGAAGGGGCTTTAGTCAATAGCGAGCGCTATTGCCTTGGCGAGACAGCGTTGTTTCGTCATAATCAGGCCATGCTCGCAGGACTCGCATCCGACATATCGCAACAGGTCCTTAGAACCGACGTTGCAGGCATGCCGCTCGAGTGGATTGACTACCGCGAAGCGGTGCGTCTGTATCACTCGGAGCAGGTTGCGTACGACTGCGGCACACTGCTTTACTCGGTATTCGGCGGTTTCAACTCGCTCAATGGCCTCCGCAGTCGAATCGACGTGAACTCGATTATCGCGACGCACGGTACCAGCCAGGGGCTGTCGCGAAATCGGGCCAAGTATGTGCCACCGCTAAACAACCGCACCCTGTTCCGGCGCGATGCCAATCTCTGCCTGTACTGCGGCATGCGTTACATGACCCGCGATCTGACGCGTGACCACATCACGCCGGTATCGCAGGGCGGCACGGACTCCTGGACGAACGTCGCCACCGCCTGCCGGCGCTGCAACAATTTCAAGGGCGGCCGCACGCCCGAGCAGGCTGCCATGCAGCTGATCGCGGTGCCGTTCACGCCTAACTACGCCGAGTACATTTATCTCAAGGGCCGCCGGGTGCTGACGGACCAGATGCAGTACCTGCTGGCGCACATTCCGCGATCCAGTCCGCTGCATGCGCGATTGAGCGACCACCTGTCGAACGGCCAGGAGATCGTCGAAGTACATTTCCATGATTGACCGGGCGCCCCGGCGCGAATGGGTGTTGCACCGATGCAGTACCTGATTGACGCCAGCGTTTACGTATTTCGTGCTTACTATTCCATGCCGGACGACATGGTCGATGAGAACGGCAATCCTGTGAACGCGCTGTACGGTTTCTGTCGCTTCATCGGCGACTTCATGGAGAACGTGACGCCAGAGTACGTCGCCGTGTTATTCGACGAGAGCCTGTCGAAGTCTTTTCGCAACGAGATCTATCCGCTCTACAAAGCCAATCGCGACCCGGCGCCGCCGGAACTCAAGCGGCAGTTCGAACAATGTCGGCGGTATGTGCGTGCACTCGGCGTCATGGAGCTTGCCAGCCCGAGCTACGAAGCCGATGACCTTATCGGTACGCTGGTAACACACGGCAGGAATCAGGGCCGCCCGTCGACGATCGTCAGTCGCGACAAGGACCTGACGCAGCTGTTGAGCAAAGAAGACGTGTTCTGGGATTTCGCCGGCAAGGGCAAGCTGCGCTACGAGGAAATTCCCGATTCCTTCGGCGTCTGGCCCGAGCAGATTGCTGACTTTCTTGCGCTCGCCGGAGATGCGGTTGACAACATCAAGGGCGTGCCCGGCGTCGGTAAGAAGACCGCAGCGGGGCTGCTGAGCCATTTCGGCTCGCTCGATGCCATATACGACAACCTCGACAGGGTGCATGAGGTCAACCTACGCGGTGCCAAGACGCTGGCAGCGAAACTGAGAACACACCGTGAAGACGCCATGCTCGCGCGCCGGCTGACCGGTATCGCCTGCGACGCCCCGATCGAAGACGCGGAAGTCAGTATGCAGCCGTCAGCGCCCAAACTCGGCGATATCAATGCTCTCTTCGACGAAGCGGGTATTGGCAGCGCCCTGCGCAGACAGGCTGAGCGCGTCTCCGACATCTACAGACACTAGGCCCGAAACCAGATGCCGGATTGGTCGCCCATCGTGGAGCGCCTTAACCAGGCTGGTATCGCGGTGCATGACGAAGCCAGGCCCGTGCCTATCGGTGGTGGCGATATCAGCGCCGCATGGCGGCTGGCCGGCGAAGAGCGCGACATCTTTCTCAAGACAGGACGGTCGACGTCGCTACCGATGTTTACGGCAGAAGCGGAGGGGCTTGCCGAGCTGGCCAGCGCAAACGCACTGCGCGTCCCGGCCGTATTTTCAGTCGATCAGGCGAGCGATACGGCATTCCTTGCGCTGGAGTGGATGCCGTTCGAGCGCGCCGACGGGCATGTCGAACGCTGCTTCGGTGAGCGGCTGGCACTGCTGCATCGAAAGACAGCAACAGAATTCGGCTGGCATCGGGACAACACGATCGGTCTGACGCCGCAGCACAATACCCGGTCTGCTGACTGGGCCGCATTCTTCGCAGAACAACGGCTCGGCTACCAGTTCAAGCTCGCTGCCGAGAATGGTTACAGCGGCGAACTGCAACGAAAGGGTCGCCAATTACTGAAAAGATTGCCGGTGTTTTTCGAGGGCTACGATCCCCTGCCATCGTTGCTGCATGGGGACCTCTGGGCCGGCAACTGGGCGTGCAGCGGCGGTGAGCCTGTAATTTTCGATCCGGCGGTCTACTACGGAGATCGGGAGACAGACCTGGCAATGACCCGCTTGTTCGGCGGTTTCGGCAGGCAGTTTTACGAAGCCTACGAGGCTGCCTGGCCGCTCTTGCCTGGCAATCACGAACGACAAAATCTGTACCAGCTTTATCATGTCCTGAACCACCTGAACCTGTTCGGTAGTTCGTACATGGCGCGCGCAGTCGCGCTAATGTCCGAACTGCTCTAGCGTCGGCCAGAAGGAGAGATCGATGAATAGAACGATAGTAACGTCGGCGACACTCTTGCTCATTGTTGCGGTAGCGCTGACGCAGCTGGGTCTGCGCGACAAAGACGTAGAGCTTGGAATAATTACGGAAAGGTTGTCCCGCATTGACGCAGCTATCGAGGCGGAAGTGGCAGCAGGCAAGATACCTGGCGCGGTCGCTCTCGTCCTGAGGAATGGCGAAGTCGCGTACCACAGGAGCTTCGGTTACGCGGACATCGATGATAACGAGCCAATGCAGCTCGATAGCATTTTTCGTATTGCCTCAATGACCAAAGCCGTTACGTCCGTTGCGGCAATGACGCTGTACGAGCAAGGCCTGTTCAAGCTGGACGATCCGCTCGCGAAATATGTTCCCGAGTTCGCGGACATGGTCGTGATTTCGGAAGTAGACGAGCAGGGCAACATCACTGCAACCGTTCCGGCCACCAAACCGATTCGTATCATCGATCTGCTTACACACACGTCTGGCATCAGCTATCCCTTCATTCCGGGCAAGCTGCAGGCAAGCTACAAGGCGTCCGGGATTATCGACGGACTGACACTGCAAGGGCACACGCTGGCTTCGCAGATGCCGCTGCTGGCGAAACAGCCGCTGCTGTTTGAACCAGGGACCCGGTTTGCCTACGGACTGAATACAGACGTCCTCGGGTACTTCATCGAGGTTATCAGCGGCAAGCCGCTGGACCGGTATTTTGCGGAGCATATTCTCCAGCCGCTCGGCATGAACGACACCTACTTCTATTTGCCCGGCGACAAAGCGGATCGGCTCGTGACGTTATACAACGATGTCGACGGTAACGGCCTGGTAGAGCATCAGGGATCCGATATTGTCACCGGTGTAAACGAGGCGCTGTATCCCATCGAAGGCGCGAAAACCTATTTCTCAGGAGGTGCGGGCCTGTCGTCGACAGCGAAAGATTACGCGCGCTTCCTGCAGATGTTGCTGAATGACGGCGAGCTCGACGGTGTGAGAATCCTGGGCCGAAAATCGGTGGAGCTGATGCGTTCAGCGCGAATCGACCTGGATGGCGACGAGGTCGCTGACCTCGGCCTGGGCTTCCAGGTCGTATCGAACGTCGGCAAACGCGGCGAGCTGTCGTCGGTTGGCGCCTACGGCTGGGGTGGTGCGTTCAACACCCTGTACTGGATCGACCCTGCCGAACAGCTGGTCGGTGTCTACATGTCGCAGGCGCGGCCAACGACATCCGATATGGGTGACAGGTTCAGGACCGTGGTTTACCAGGCGCTGGAATAGTGTTCGCAGCGCAGGTGGTCAGCTTTCGGCCTCTGCGAGGCGCTTGGTCTGCATGACCGCGTCCTTGACGATTTCTGCCCAGGGTGAATTTTCGGCTGGATGGCCGGCTTCCTTCGCCTGCCAATGCATGGTGATGTCAAGTTCCAGTCCGTCGCGATCGTCCAGTATCGTGTTCGTGACGAAGCCACTCCATACCGGATTATCTACCATCTTGAAGACAATGCTGCGTGTGTGAATATCACTCGTGATGATCTCGCGCGTTGGCTTCTCGCCGGTGCCGTCATCCAGGTACATCAGCCGGTCAACGGAATCAGGTCCCGGGCGCCCCAGAATTTCTGAGCGCGTGACCGCGGGAATAAACTTTTCCGGCGTTTCTACTTTTTCCAGGAGGTGCTTCCAGAGCACGTCCATCGGCGCATTGACGCGCGCGCGGTAGCTTACGAGTGCCATCCGATTCCTCTTTGTATCAGTATGCTATCGCGCGAGGATACATTAGCCGGGCAAGTGACCTCAACGTTCGGAACATGGCTGTAGGTGGTAACGAGTCCATGCCATGAGGGAAAAGGAGTATGGGCCTGATACAAGCGTTACGCGCCGGTATCGAACCCCTCGTTGCGACGGCCCATGAAGTTCCGCGACTCGCTTAACAGTTGAGCGCAAGAAAAAGAGCAGGCAGGCCTGCGACCTGCCTGCTCTTTGTTTGCTGGGATTAGCGGCAGCCGCCTTTTGCAGCCCAGGCGACGTTCGTTGACCCCCTACCCAGCTACGTGCCGTCGGAACGCACAAGCTCGAGAGAGGTGCTGCCGACGTTGTTGCTTTGGCTTATCGACGCATGCGTGAGCTGGTCTGCATCTCGCCATTGTTATGCAGAGAGTCGCTGACATCGTCCAGGGCGTAACGCAGCTCCCATGCGCTGGCATTGGCGCTGGGCGCCGCAGCTGCTGCGTCCAGGCCCATGCGGAGTCTCAAGCGCTCCTCAGCGTTAAGTCCGCCGAAGCGCATCAGTTGCTCGGCCGCTGACATGTAGACGGCGGCAGTGCCTGCCGCATTGCCGTGATTGAACATCGGCACTCCGCGGTCAATGGCCTTTCCAATGATCTCTGCCGATTGAGAGCGCGACATTTGAGCCGGTGGCAAAATCACGCGGTCGATGACATGCACAATGCCGTTACTTGCGTCGATGTCCGTGGCCACGATGCGCGCGTTTTCAATATTGAAACCCCCTTCCGTCTTGCTGATTCCGGCATCAATACCTGCGAGCGTTTCGAGCCGTGCACCGTCGGCGAGCGCGGCACTGCCGACCTTGCCGGCAATAACGTGGAACTTCAGTATCGTTGCAAGCTGCTCCTTGTTTTCGGGCTTCAACAGGCTTTCAATCGTGCCGGACGGCAACGCGCTGAACGCATCGTCTGTCGGTGCAAAGACCGTTAGCGGGCCATCGCCTTTCAGGGCGCCGGCAAGGCCAGCCGCCTTGGCTGCTGCGATAAGCGTGTTGAACGTACCCGCGCTGGCGGCTGTATCAACAATGTCCAGTTCCATTTTGCCATGATGGCCAGCGGCGGCCGGCGCGGCCAACGTCGCTGTGATCAGGACAGCGTAGAGTGTCTTCAAGATTTTCATGGTTAATTCCATCCGTCGTTAATCGAGTATTGAGAGGGCGACCAGGAGTCGTCCTGCCTCTACTCAACAGTAGACACTAAACGACGGAGGAATACGGTTACGTGACGTTTCACAGTGTTTCGAATTGAATCTGTTGGTCGCCCGAGACACCGCACATCGAGCTGATTGCTACGATCAGGCAGTTTGATTTGTGGCCGGGACAGGGCTCGCCTGTTTACGCGCCGTTGTCGACCAGCGCGGCAAACTCGCTGGTATCTTCGGACTCAGCGACCTCGTAGGTCTCGCCAAGGAAGTCCTCGTCGAACACGTACAGGGTTGTGCCTTCCGGCGCGCGTATCGCTACAAAAGCCCCTTCGAAGCCGGGAAACTTCTGAAAGCGCATGTCGTTTTGCTCGAGAAGTGCCAGCAGGGTGTCGCGATCCGTGCACTTGAATGATAACGATGGCGCGCTCAGTGCAATGCTCTCGGACAAACCGATCGGAGCGCCGTCAGCATCGAAGCGCATGTGCATGGTTGGCTCTTCACGCATGTCGAGCAGTGTTGGCGCGATCGGTGCCCAGAACTTGCCCGCACGCAGTGCGTCACGTACCGGCAGCGTGACCTCGATCCAGGAACCACAGGCGGAATCCTTTTCGGCTTCCTCGCTGGCGTGAAATGTGCGCGCCTCGAGCATCGAGATCGTATGGTCGTCGCGATCCGAAAAGCGCAGCTCGTTGAAGGATTCTTCTCCCAGCTGCATATAGTCAAAATCGAAGCCGTGATCAGCCATCGAGCGCGCGTGTTTTGCCAGGTCGTGCTGCACGAACGTCAGGGAGGGCCCGCCGAAGTCACGGTCATGCAGCCCGATATTGAGTTCGCCGTCGCTGACCACCGCGTACTTGTGTGGCCACATGTCGCCAATCTCGAGTTCTTCGAAACCGAGCGTCTTGTAGAAGTGCAGCGACTCGAGAATATCGTCAGTTTGCACCGAGAACTCGAGAAACTGACCGATCGTTGTCATTTTTCCGCGCCCAGGTCGAGGGCACGCCGGCGGGATTCAGGATCGTCGGAGTAACTGCGTGGCCAGCCACACAGGTGTTTTTCTACGAGATCGGTGAGGAAGGCAACATGATCCTTGCGTGCGTTCAGAGCAGGAATGTAGTGCAGCGAGCCGCCGCCGGATTCTACAAACAGCTCCGCATTCTGCATGGCTATTTCCTCGAGCGTTTCCAGACAGTCGGTAGAAAACCCGGGACAAATGACATCGAGGCGCCCCGTGCCCTGTTTACCGAGCCTGGTGACGGTCTCGTCGGTGTACGGCTTCAACCACTCCTCGCGCCCGACGCGTGACTGGAACGACAGCAGCCATTCGTCATCACCGAGCTCGAGTGACTCCGCAACCAGCCGGGCTGTCTTCCGGCACTGGCAGTGATACGGGTCACCGTCGAGCAGCGTCTGTCTGGGTACGCCGTGAAACGAGAACATCAACTGCTCGCCGCGGCCATTTTGCGCCCAGAATTCTCGCACGCTGGCGGCCAGGGCCTCAATGTAGCCAGGCTCATCGTGATACTGGTTGATAAAGCGTGTTTCCGGCACCCAGCGCAGCCGATTGAACTTGCGAGCCACGGCATCGATAACCGAGGCCGTTGTCGTTCCGGAGTACTGCGGATACATGGGTAGTATGATGAGCCGCCGCGCACCTTTGGCCAGCAGGCGGTCGATTGCGGCATCCACGGACGGGTCGCCGTAGCTCATCGCAAGTTCGACATTCACCGATCCTGGCATGCGTTCGCTGAATGCTTCCTGCATTCCCGCGGCAATCTCTTTGGAGAACAGCATTAGCGGTGAGCCGTCGTCCGTCCAGATCTTCTGATAGGCCTCGGCCGAGCGCGACGGGCGAATCCGCAGGATGATGCCGTTCAGAATCAGCCACCAGAGCCAGCGCGGGTACTCGATGACGCGCGGATCTGACAGGAACTGCTTCAGAAAACGTCGAACAGCGGTCGTCGTTGCTGCTTCGGGGGTGCCGAGGTTAACGATCAGTATGCCGATCGATTCAGCGGCCCCGTGTTCGAAAGAAGGTGTTGATTGGTAGGTTGGCATTGGCCCGGCGGCTGGGTTCAGACGCGCATAACAGTACTGCAAAGCCAACCCCGGCGCCACCCGAACGGTCTATAATTGCTTGTCTTAATTGACATTTGTCACGAGAAGTCCAAATGAACGATGTCCCACAAACCACAGAAGCACCTTCCGAACGCTGGACGCTGGCGCGCGACATCGCCGTGCTGCAGGCCAAGCTGCTGGTAGACGGGCTCCGCGACCTGCTGCTGGTGCCCGCCTCATTGACTGTGGGGCTTGTCAGCTTGTTGAGCACTGATAACGATCGCCCCGCCCCGTATTTCTACCAGCTCCTGGATGTCGGCAAGCAAACCGAACGCTGGATTAACCTGTTCGGTGCGTTGCGAAACGCGCCGCCCGATATCAGGCAGGTCGAACCGTTTCCCGACGCGGACATGGATGATCTCGTCGGTCGCCTTGAGAAATTCATGGTCGACGAACACAAGCGTGGCGGGCTTACGGCACAGGCCAAAGAGCGACTGGATACTGTCATCCGCAGGATGAATCGCCGTCGGAATGGGAGCGCTTCAACGGACTAGTTGCTAGCGCTTTTCGATGTCTCGTCCCGAGAGCAGATCATCGAGGCTTGGCGGCGGATGATCGGCACCCATGCGGCCGGACTTCAGCCGACCGACATACTCTTTGTAGGCCCTCATCGCCTGGTAACCGAATAGCCAGCAGATCGGCAGGTTGGCGAACATCATGACGCCGGTGCCGACGCCGATGACGTTGTCGAGATCGCCGGCTGTCCTGACAAGGCCCAGGGTCGCGATAATGATCAGGGCGCAGTACACCACTCTGTACCCGAGCACGGCTTTCTCGCCGGCCAGGAATACCAGCGCCTGTTCGCCATAGTAGCTCCACGAGATCATGGTCGAGATGGCGAACAGCCAGGCCGCAATAGTCACGAGCCATTTGCCGAGGCCGGGCGCGACGCTATCGAATGCCTTCGCCGTCAAGGTTGCACCGACGTAGCTGCGATACAGGCCGTCGCCGACGATGCTTGGTTCAGTCGGCCCCGACAGTGCGTCCCAGCGCGTTGCGAAACCTGCTTCGCGCTGTACTACGACGCCGTCAACGCGGTGCCGATTCGATTCCGTCGTTTCGTTGCGGTGCGCTTCGACGATTAGCGTGGTCTTGTCACCGCTTACCCAGTTATCGCCGGGCAGCGGCGTCTCGGCGAATTGCCAGCCATCAGCTGTCTCTGTGACGACGGGTAGCGTATCGAGCGCGACATCCGGCGCCCGTGTCCAGATACCGGTCGACAGAATAATAAGTGCGGTGAAAGTACAGACGACGAGCGTGTCGATGAACGGTTCAAGGCCTGCGACAATTCCTTCGCGAACCGGCTCGTCAGTTTTCGCCGCGGCGTGAGCAATAGGCGAAGAACCCTGGCCGACTTCATTTGAGAATATGGCCCGCTTTAGACCGAACAGGAATGCGGAGGCCGCCGTACCGCCGATAAAGGCGCCGGTCGCTTCTGTCGGCAGGAAAGCAGACTTGACGATCAGCACAAACAGTCCGGGAATGTCACCGAAGTTTGCGGCGAGCACGTAGCTGCCGGCCGCCAGGTAAAGAAACACCATCAAAGGCACGAGCGTTGCCGTGACCTTGCCGATGCGCTTGATGCCACCGATGATGACGCCGCCCACCAGGACCGCAAGCACGATACCGGTGATCCAGCTCGGTACCGCGAAGTACTCTTCGGTCAGCTCTCCGACGTTCCAGGCCTGGAACATATTGCCGCCGGTTGCGGTGGAGACGAGCAGCATTGCACAGAAGAACACGCCGATAGCCTTGCCGAGGCGCGGAAGTCCCTGCCGCTCAAGGCCTTTGGCAGCTACCCACATCGGCCCGCCATGCGGGTTGTCCGGGTCGTCGGTATTGCGATACAGCATCGACAACGTAACTTCGGTGAGCTTGATAGCCATGCCGAAGAAACCGACGACCCACATCCAGAAGACGGCACCCGGTCCGCCCAGTGCGATAGCCAGGGCGACACCACCGATATTGCCAAGCCCTACCGTCGCCGAGAGGGCAGCGGACAGGGCCTGGAAATGATTGATGGCGCCGGGATCGTCGGGGTCGTCGTAGACGCCGCGCAGTACTTTTGGCGCATGCGTCAGTGCGCGGTACTGGCAGAAGCCGCTCCAGACCGTGAACAGGATCCCCGTACCGACAATCGAATACAGCACATAGTCGTGCCAGAGAAACGCATTAATCGTGCCCAGCAAGGCACTGAAGTCAGCCATCGGGATGCCCGATTCGGGTTAGTTGGCTTCCATGATAGCGGATATGCCCATGCCGCCTGCCGTACACACTGAGATCAGGCCGCGACCCGACCCTTTCTCGTGCAGCATCTTGGCCATTGCGCCGATGATTCGGGCGCCGGTTGCGGCAAACGGGTGGCCCATGGCGATGCTGCCGCCCTTGGTATTGAGCCGCGAAAGGTCGATCGGGCCCATGGCCTCATTGCGACCGAGCTTCGAGCGGCAGAACTCCTCGGATTGCCATGCCTTCAGGGTCGCAATGGTCTGCGCGGCGAACGCCTCGTGAATCTCGTAGAAGTCGAAATCCTGCAGGCGCAAGTTTGCCTCTTTGAGCATGTCGGAAACCGCGTAGGCCGGCGCCATCAGCAGGCCTTCTCTGTCGATGAAGTTCACGGCGGAGACTTTTGCAAATGTCAGGTACGCCATGACCGGGAGGTTCTTCAGACGTGCCCAGTCTTCGGAGGTCAGCAACACGGCCGCGGCGCCATCGGTGAGCGGCGTGCTGTTTCCCGCTGTCATCGTGCCTTCGCCGCTCTTGTCGAACACGGGCTTCAAGGTGCTGAGCTTCTCGAAGGTCGTGTCACGCCGAATGTTGTTGTCCTGCTCTACCCCCATGAACGGAACAACAAGATCGTCGTACCAGCCCTCATCATAGGCGGCCGCTGCCTTGATATGACTCGCGAGAGCAAGCTGATCCTGGTGTTCTCGCTGTACCTCCCACTCTTTGGCCGTAAGCTCGGTGCTTTCTCCCATGGAGAGCCCTGTGCGCGGTTCCTCGACGCCTGGGAACACCGGCTTGAAGTGTTTCGGACGAATGCGAAACAGCGGTTTGATTCGGTCCAGCGCAGAGCGTGCGCGATGCATCTCAAACAGGATGCTGCGATAGTCGTCCGCATAAACCACCGGTGCGTCGCTAACCGTATCGGTGCCGCCGGCAATGCCGGCCTCGATCTGGCCAAGTGCAATCTTGTTGGCAACCATGATGGCGGCCTCAATGCTCGTGCCGCAGGCGCGCTGCAGGTCGACACCCGGCGTCCGCAGGGACAAGCCCGAATCGATCACACATTCTCGAGCGAGGTTCCAGTCCCTTGAGTGCTTGATCACTGCCCCGAGCGCGACGTCACCGAGTGTCTGGCCTTTGAGATCGAACTTCTGCACGAGTCCCTGCAGTGCGGCGACCATCAGGTCCTGGTTCGAACAATCTCGATACGCCGAGTGCGAACGACAAAAGGGAATACGGGTCCCACCAACAACCGCAACTCGAATCGCTCGTCCATCGTGCAACATACTGGTCTCCGTCTTAGAATATGGCGCTGTTTCGGGGGGCACTTTACACCATCCGCGGACTCCAGCTCTATAGACCCGGGCATCTATTGACGCTTTGAAGCTGCCGGCTTCTGTCACGCCACACTGCGCTAAGATGCAGCTCATGGCGACGATACAAGACGACGGTTGGCGCGCTCAGACAAAATCCCTGATGCGGCTGGCTGGGCCCCTGATCGTCAACAACCTGGCCGTCGCGGGCATGCAATTTGCAGACGCGGTAATGGCAGGCCAGCTTGGAGCGGACGCGCTGGCCGCCGTGGCCGTAGGCGCGAGCGTCTGGTTTCTCGGTTTCTCGTTTTGCCTGGGCCTGCTGATGGCTATCTCCCCCATCGCAGCGCGCCATTTTGGTGCCGGCAACAAGGAACTCATCGGCCGCTATACGCGACAGGGCATCTACCTGGGCCTTTGCATGGGCGCCGTATTGATTGTGGTGGCGCAATTCGCCGTTGCACCGTTGCTCGCCGCCATCGGCATCGACCCCGAGTTTCGTGATCTGACTGTCGGCTATGTCGGCGCAATCATGTTTGGTGGGCCCGGCATTTTCATTTTTCTCGCCCTGCGCTTTACCACCGAGGGCATCGGCCATACGCGCCCCATCATGTTTACATCGCTGTTTGCGCTGGTCTGCAACGTGTTTCTCAACTACGTGCTGATGTTCGGCAAACTGGGTGCTCCGGCGCTGGGTGTCTTCGGCTGTGGCCTGGCAAGCGCAATCACCATGTGGCTGGTCGCCGCCGCCCTGGCCGGTCATATGTTTTTCAGCCGCTTTTATCGGCCGTTCGAGATCTTCTCGAGAATTGCCCCGCTGCGAACATCGGTCCTCCGCGAAATCGTGGTGCTTGGCGTACCGATAGCCGTCACTATCACGGCCGAGGCGGGGCTGTTCTCGGCGGTATCTATCCTGATGGGTACGCGCGGAACGGAAATTACCGCAGCACACCAGATCGCCATTAATTTCGCGGCGACCATGTTCATGATCCCGCTTGCGCTGAGCTCAGCCACCACCATCCAGGTCGGGCAACTCATCGGTGCCGGCAAGCTGCAAAGCGCACGCAGAAGCGGAGCGGCAGGCATCGGGCTTTGCGCGTTTTTCATGAGCATCTCGGCGCTGTTTCTGCTGGTTTTTCGCGACGCTGTCGTAAGTCTGTACACGGATGACGCAGCGGTCCGCGGTATCGCAATCAGCCTGCTGCTGATGGCCGCTGTTTTCCAGATTGCCGACGGCGTGCAGATCGGGGCGGCCGGGGCTCTGCGCGGCTACAAGGACACCCGCTTCCCGATGATCGTAAACATGTTTGCCTATTGGGCCGTCGCGTTTCCGCTGGCGTTCCTGGCGGCCATTACGTTCAAGGCGCCGCCGAACTACATCTGGGCAGGCTTCGTCGTCGGACTGAGTATTGCGGCGATCCTGTTATCGCTGCGTTACAACCGGATCTCGAAGGCCTGATCGGTTGCAGGTCTAGCCGCCGCCCTGGCCAAAGTCGGGGCTGTCTCCGGCGAGGTATTCAGCTTCCTGCGGCGTGTTTTCGCGATTGAGCAGCTTGTTGCGGTGGGGAAAACGGCCGAATTGATCGACGATGTCCTTGTGCAGTTCAGCGAATTCGGCGATGGCCATGAACGTTTCGCGCAACGTTGGCGAAACAGACTCGGCAAGGCGCTGGTATAGCTCAACCGACTTTGCCTGCACCTTGCGCGACTCGGCGTGCTGCAATGGCATATAGAAGAAAACCCGCTGGATCGGTGTCAGGCCCAGATCCTTTTTCTGCATGGCACCCTCAACGCAAAGCTTCAGCGCGAGCCGGTCTTTCGAAAATGCTTCGGCAGTGCCGCGGTGGATGTTGCGACGAAACTGGTCGATCAACAGGATGAGGGCCAGGCGGCCGTGCGCATCATCCGCCCAGTGGTCAAGTTCGCCGCTCGATGCCCGGGCAATATCGTTGGCGAATTCTTTCTCAATCTCATGATCGAACACCGGGTCTTCGCTAAACCAGATGTCCATGCGCTGGTCTATTTGCGGCGCAGAAAGCGCCTGTTCCTTGAACCAGAAGGACAGGATCGTCTCGATACGAATCTGATCGTCATCGGTAATCGTGGCGTCCATGCTTTCACTGAGGAGTTTTACTGACATTGCTCGTATTCCAGGCCGTCGCTCCCGGCCAGTGTGCGGTCGTTGCCCAACGTGAAGTGCGAACCGGGTCACAAATTGGGCGGAATTGGCCAAATGAGGGCCCAGATCGCAGTAGACTTTACCAGATGAATCGCGATCATGCGGAAACACGCCGCTCGAGTCACTCACGCGTATCGCTGCTGGCGTTCTCGCTTTGTTTCCTGCTGTGCGCTTGCGGCGCTCCATCGACCGGGCCCGAAGGCGAGATTCGCATTTGGCTCGATCAGGGGATCGCAGCGACCGAGGCGAAAGAGCGCGGCGAGTTGCTGGACATGATTTCCCCGGCCTACGCGGATTCGCGTGGCTACAATCGCTCGCGCATCGGTGATGTATTAAGAGTCTATTTCATGCGCATGAATTCGATCGAGCTGATCACCAAGGTCGATGAGATCAAGGTGATGGGCGAGACGGCAGCGGAAGTCTCGTTGACCGTCGGTATGGCGGGAACAAAAGACAGCCTGCTGGGTTTTAGCGCGGACGCCTATCAGTTTTCCCTTGAACTTGAGAAGACGGCCGGTGACTGGCTGCTGATTTCGGCGCAATGGGCCGAACTCGGCAAGGAGTTGCAATGAAAGCAAGCAAGCGCTTACGCGTTTCGACACTGGTCCTCACGCTGTTTATTTTCAGCGCTTGCGCGACCAGCGTGCAGGACCTCGTCAAGAGCCCGGTCGTCGAGCTTAGTGGCGTCCAGATCGTGGGGCTCGGCTTCAACAGCCAGACATTCTTGCTGTCATTCGATATTAGCAATCCCAACTCATTCGGCCTGCCGGTGCGGTCCGTCAACTATGCGCTGAAGCTTGACGGGCAGGCGTTCGCGAGTGGCCAGACAGACAGCGAGTTCTCGGTGCCTGCGAACGGCGCGTCTCAATTTGCGATCAGCGTCGATCTGAATCTGCTGCATACGGCACCGCAGCTGCTGTCTGTCGTCCGACAGAGTGCGCGCAAGGACGTCAGCTACGAACTGGACGGTCGCCTCGCCCTGGACCTGCCGTTCGTACCAGCCGTCGGCTACCGCAACACCGGCTCGATACGTCTGAGCGCCGGATCCCTGTAGTCCCGACAGGCGCTGCTGACCGCGTCATGGTTACGCGCGCAACCATCCCGTAGAACCCGCAGACTGGTTGGAAAAGCCCCCGAAAGAGGGCCAATTTCGGTAAAAATCCGGCTATTTCGCGCGACGGTAGCTGTTCCCCCAGACTCCTGCTCTATACTAATTGGTTCCTGGCGACAGTCGCCAATTCAATGCAATGAGCAAATAGCAGGGGCCGCCATGCGGTCCCGACGGTGCGTATGACACAGAATTTCGCCAACACCCTGCACGACCCGGAGTTTCATCGCGACAGCTGTGGATTCGGGCTGATCGCCAACCTCGATGACATTCCCAGTCATTCTGTGGTGCAGACGGCGATATCGGCACTGGCGCGCCTTACGCATCGCGGTGCCGTCGCTGCAGACGGCAAGACGGGTGACGGCTGCGGCCTGCTGCTCAAATTCCCGACTGACTTTTTGCGTGCGGTCGGTGAAGAGGCCGGCTTCAATCTTCGCAAGCGCTTCGCCGCAGGCTGCGTGTTTCTGAGTGAGGATGATTCGACCGCGGCGGCAGCGCGCGCGGCAATCGACGCGGCTCTAGCCGAGAGCGGGCTCGAGGTGGCCGGCTGGAGAGCGGTGCCGATCGACACATCGGTTTGCGGCCAGCAGGCGCTGAAGACGCTGCCGCGGATCGAGCAGGTGTTCGTTAATGCAGGCGATGAAATGCCGCGCGGTCGCTTCAACCGACGCCTGTTTCTCGCCCGGCGTCGCGCCGAAAACCGTATCGCGGACCCGGAGACCTATATTGCCAGCCTGTCGTCAGTCACGATCAGCTACAAAGGCATGATCATGCCGGCCGTGCTTCCGGCGTTTTATCCTGACCTGAAGGACCCTCGACTCCAGTCTTCGGTTTGCGTTTTTCATCAGCGCTTTTCGACCAATACGTTGCCCGAATGGCGCCTGGCCCAGCCGTTCCGTTTTCTGGCACACAACGGTGAGATCAATACGATACAGGGCAATCGCAACTGGGCGGTTGCGCGAGCGAAGAATTTCCGTTCGGACAAGCTTGATGATATCTCCGACCTCGAGCCGATCATTTCCCTGACCGGCTCGGACTCGTCGAGCCTCGATAACATGCTCGAGGTGCTGCGTGCCGGAGGCATGGATGTAATCCAGGCGATGCGCATCCTGATGCCACCCGCATGGCAGACAGTCGACAACATCGACCCGGACGTGCGCGCCTTCTACGAGTTCTATGACTGCCAGCTTGAACCGTGGGACGGCCCGGCCGGCATCGTTCTTACCGATGGCCGTTACGCGGCCTGTTGCCTCGACCGTAATGGGCTTCGGCCGGCGCGTTACGTGATCACGAAAGATCGCCAGCTGACCATTGCGTCGGAGGTCGGCGTCTACGACTACGATGAGAAAGACGTCGTCAGCAAGGGGCGCCTCGGGCCGGGTGAGATGCTGGCCGTGGATCTTGTCAACGGTGTGTTGCTGAACAATGACGAAATCCACGACATCCTGAAAACGAGGGCGCCCTACAAGAAGTGGCTGAAGCAAGGCGTCCGCTACCTCGACTCGCAGCTGGTGGACACCGCGATTGCTGCGGAGCCGATGGAACCAGAGGTCCTGCAGACCTACCAGAAGATGTTCAACATGAGCCGCGAAGAACTCACGGAGATCGTTGCGGTACTGGCGCAAACGGAAATGGAGGCGGTTGGCTCCATGGGCGACGATACGCCGATGGCGGTTCTGTCGAAAAAGATCCGTTCGCCGTTCGACTATTTCCGACAACAGTTCGCCCAGGTGACCAATCCGCCGATCGACCCGCTGCGCGAGCGCATCGTAATGTCGCTGCAGACAAACATCGGTGGGGAGTCCAGTCTGTTCGACATCGGGCCGGGGCACGCCGAGCAGGTCATCATCAATTCGCCGGTCCTGTCGCAGGCGAAGCTGCGGCAGCTGCTGGGACCCGATATGTTCGAGGACCAGCACGCGTTTATCGATCTCAACGTGGACGAATCGCTGACGCTGCCCGAGGCGCTTGACCAGGTCTGCCGTCAGGCAGAACAGGCGGTTCGCGACGGCAAGTTCCTGTTGATGCTGAGCGACCGCTACCTCGAGAAGGGCAAGCTGCCCGTGCATGCGTTGCTGGCGACCGGTGCCGTACATCACTACCTCGTCAAGGTTGGACTGCGGTGCGATGCAAATATCATTGTCGAGACCGGTGCTGCGCGCGATGCGCACCATATCGCCTGCCTGATCGGTTACGGCGCGACAACGGTCTACCCGTATCTCGTTTACCAGTCCCTGCATGAGATCGCCCGGCGCCGTGAAGGCAGGGAACAGCAGCAGCTCGGTCGCAGCTATCGTCGCGGTATCCGCAAAGGGCTGTTCAAGATCATGTCGAAGATGGGAATTTCAGCCGTCTCGAGTTATCGCGGTGCACAGCTATTCGAGATTGTCGGATTGCAAGACGAGGTGGTCGAGAAGTGCTTCAAGGGCACCACGTCGCGCATCCAGGGTGCGAACTTCGACGATCTGCTGAACGATCAGAAGGAACTTGCGACCCTGGCCTGGGAGCCGCGCAAGCCGATCGATCACGGCGGTCTGTTGAAATACGTGCACGGCGGCGAGTATCACTGCTACAACCCCGACGTCATAGCGACCCTGCAGGCGGCGGTACGCTCAGGCGACTACGGGCGCTATGAAGAGTATGCGCGCCTTGTAAATGATCGGCCTGTAGCGACGCTGCGCGACCTGATGAAAACGGTGCCGGCGGGTCCTGCAGTACCACTGCAGGAGGTAGAGCCGATCGAGGACATCCTGCCGCGCTTTGACAGTGCCGGCATGTCGCTGGGTGCGCTGTCGCCGGAGGCACACGAGGCGCTGGCGATCGCCATGAATCGCATGGGTGGACGCTCGAATTCCGGCGAGGGCGGCGAAGATCCGGCGCGCTACGGCAACGAGCGTCGCTCCAAGATCAAGCAGGTTGCATCCGGTCGTTTCGGCGTTACCGCCGAGTACCTGGTCAATGCCGAGGTGATACAGATCAAGATAGCGCAGGGCGCGAAGCCCGGCGAAGGTGGCCAGTTGCCGGGGCACAAGGTCAACGAGATGATCGCGAAGTTGCGCTACGCAAAGCCCGGTGTCGGTCTGATTTCGCCACCACCGCATCACGACATTTACTCGATCGAGGATCTCGCGCAGCTCATCTTCGACCTCAAGCAGGTCAATCCGGAAGCGCTGGTTTCCGTGAAGCTGGTTGCGGAGCCGGGCGTTGGCACCATTGCCGCAGGCGTCGTGAAAGCCTACGCGGACCTGATCACGATCTCCGGTTACGACGGCGGCACCGGCGCGAGCCCGCTGAGTTCCGTGAAGTACGCCGGAAGCCCCTGGGAGCTGGGGCTTTCTGAAACCCACCAGGTATTGCGCTCGCAGGACATGCGCCACAAGGTCCGACTGCAGACCGATGGCGGTCTCAAGACCGGGCTCGATGTCATCAAGGCGGCCATGCTCGGTGCCGAGAGTTTTGGCTTCGGCACGGGGCCGATGGTGGCGCTGGGTTGCAAGTACCTGCGGATCTGCCACCTGAACAACTGCGCGACCGGCGTTGCCACGCAGAACAACGTGCTGCGTAGCGAGTTTTTTGTGGGACTCCCCGAGATGGTGATCAACTTCTTTCATTTTATTGCCGAAGAGGTGCGCCGCCTGATGGCGGAGCTTGGCGTTCGCAGGCTGGAAGACCTGATCGGGCGCGTCGATCTGCTCGAGCTGATGGCGGGTGAGACAGAGCGCCAGTCGAGACTCGATCTTGCTGCCGTCGTTTCTGACCAAGGTCTTGCCAAAGACGCCCCGCAGTTCTGTACAGACCTGCGTAACAATCCCTTCGACCAGGGCGAGCTCGCGGAGCGCATGGTCCGCGAGACCTTGCCGGCGATAGAGGGGCTGACCGGCGGGCGCTTCGAATTCAAGATACAGAACTTCAATCGATCGATCGGCGCCAGGCTTTCCGGTGAGATTGCGCGGCGACACGGCAACCACGGCATGCAAGAGGCGCCCATCGATGTCCGTCTGAGCGGCACCGCCGGTCAGAGTCTCGGCGCGTGGAATGTCTCCGGCCTCAACCTCACATTGACAGGCGATGCCAACGACTACGTCGGCAAGGGCATGGCTGGCGGGCGCATCGTCATCCATCCGCCAGAGGGCGTCGGATACGTCGCGCGGGAGACCGCTATTATCGGCAACACCTGCCTGTACGGCGCAACGGGCGGCGAGATGTACGCGGCCGGCCGCGCGGGCGAACGCTTTGCCGTCAGGAACTCGGGCGCAACCGCGGTCATCGAAGGCGCGGGCGATCATTGCTGCGAGTACATGACCGACGGCGTCGTGGTCGTGCTCGGCCCGACGGGCGTCAATTTCGGTGCAGGCATGACCGGCGGCTTTGCCTACGTCCTCGACATCAACCGTGATTTTGTCGACCGCTATAACCACGAGCTGATCGACATTCACCGCATGACTCCGGAAAGCATGGAGCCGCACCTGCATCACCTGCGCGCACTGATCGGCAGGCATGTCGAGCTTGCGGGCAGCGAGTGGGGCGACGCCATACTGGACGATTACCGCACGTTCCTGCCGAAGTTCTGGCTCGTGAAGCCGAAAGCGACCGAACTCGGATCATTGATCGAATCCTTGCGGCGGGCGGCATAATGGCGAAGCATCCACTGCAATTTCTCGAAGTGCCGCGGAGTGACCCGGACAAGGAACCGGCCGAGGAGCGTATCAAGCATTTTGGCGAGATCTATGCGTCCTACGACGGCGCCAGCGCTGCCGCACAGGCTGGCCGCTGCATTTCTTGTGGCAATCCCTACTGCGAGTGGAAGTGCCCGGTCCACAACTACATTCCGAACTGGCTGGCGTTGATTGAAGAAGGCCGGTTGTTCGAGGCAGCCGATCTTTCGCACCAGACGAATTCGCTGCCGGAAATCTGTGGCCGCATATGCCCGCAGGATCGCCTTTGCGAAGGTGCCTGCACGCTTAATGACGGAATAGGCGCGGTCAGCATCGGCAATATCGAGCGATACATTACCGACGAAGCGGTGAAGCAGGGCTGGCGGCCGGACATGTCGAACGTGCAGGGTTCGGGCAAGTGTGTCGGCATCGTTGGCGCCGGCCCGGCCGGATTGGCGGCTGCTGACGTGCTGGCACTCAACGGCATCGGCTCCGTGGTCTATGACGCTTACCCGGAGATCGGTGGCCTGCTGACCTACGGCATTCCACCGTTCAAACTCGAGAAGCACATCGTCAACCAGCGTCGCGAAATCCTCGAGGGCATGGGTGTCAAATTCGTGCTGAATACCCGCATTGGCGAAGACAAGCCGTTCCAGGAAATGCTCGACGAATACGATGCCGTTTTCCTCGGTATGGGCACCTACCAGTATGTGCACGGCGGGTTTCCCGGCGAGGACTTGCCGGGTGTCTACGACTCCTTGCCCTATCTTGTGGGCAACGTATACCGCGAGCTTGGACATGACGAGAGCGTGGCTCCGTATATTGACCTTGCCGGTAAGAACGTCGTCATACTCGGTGGCGGCGACACCGGCATGGACTGCAATCGCACGGCAATCCGACAGGGCGCTGCCAGCGTTACCTGTGCGTACCGTCGAGACGAGGCGAACATGCCGGGCTCACGCCGGGAGGTCGCCAACAGCAAGGAAGAGGGCATCCGTTTTCTCTTCAATCGCCAACCGATCGAACTGCTGGGCGACGAGCATGTGACCGGTGTAAAGCTGGTTGAGACACGCCTCGGACCTGCGGGCTCGGACGGTCGTCGCCGCCCGGAGCCGATCCCGGGTACGGAAGAAATTCTGCCCGCCGACGCCGTTGTTATCGCTTTCGGTTTTCGCCCCGACCCGCCTGACTGGTTCAAGGACTTCCAGGTCGATACCTTGCAGAGTGGCCGCGTACGCGTTGCGGCGCTGGGCGCGTATCCGTTCCAGACGACCAATCCGAAGATCTTCGCGGGCGGCGACATGGTGCGTGGTTCCGACCTGGTTGTTACCGCCGTTCACGAAGGACGTGAGGCGGCCAAAGGCATCGCTCGTTACCTGGGCGTCTGATTGCGCGTGACTGCAAGCGCCCGGGCTTTTGCTTTCTCGGTTTTCTCGTAGGCCAGCAAGGCGCGAAACGCAGTCATGGACAGATCGGCCTCCAGCCCGTCCGCGAGCCGGTATATCTGTTCGTAGTACCAGCCGATACGGGCAAAGGCATTGACCGCCTTGATCATTGCGATCCGCGAATTCGGCCCGAGAATGCCGGGGCCGATGCGCAGGCCTTTCTCGATGTCCGGCGCGACGTCGAGCTCGCCCCCCAGGATTCTCGCCGGAAAGTTCGGGTCGGTGCACAAGGGCCGGCCGAGACCGACCATATCGACGTCGCCTCCGGCCAGCGCATCGTTCATGCCGGCCGCGGAGCGAAAACCACCGGTTACCATCAGCGGCATCTTCGCGACTTTCCTCGCAGCGACCGCATAGTCGAAAAAGTACGCTTCACGGGCGCGCGTACTTTCCTGTACCTTTTCTTCGAAAGCAGGCTCGAGGCCGCCCATGCCAAGCAGCTTCGGCTGCTCGTAATTGCCGCCGGAGATTTCCAGCAGATCAAGTCCTTCGTTGTTCAGCAACTCGATCACCTTGAGACAGTCATCAAACGAGAAGCCGCCTTTCTGGAAGTCGGCCGAGTTCAGTTTCACGGCGACCGCGAAATCGGGCCCGACTTGATCGCGTACGGCACGTACGCACTCGAGCAGCAGTCGTGCGCGATTCTCGAGCGACCCGCCCCATTGATCCGCCCGAAGGTTGGCGCGCGGCGAGAGAAACTCGGACAGCAGGTAGCCGTGAGCACCGTGTACCTGCACGCCGCCAAAACCGGTTTGCTTCGCGACCCCGGCGGCAAACGCAAAACGACTGATAACGTTGCGAATTTCATCGTCGCTCAATGCGCGGGGCTTGCCGAATCGGCCGCCCGGTATTGCAAGGCCAACGTCCGACGGCCCTACCGGTTCGGACGCGATCAGCGCAGGCGTCTGTCTGCCGGCATGACTGATCTGCATCCAGAGTTCGGTGCCGTCGGCCGTGCCGGCCTCGGCCATTGCTTGCAGCGCTGACAACTGCGCCGGATGCTGCGGCCCGTCGATGACGATATTGCCGGCTCGCTCGAGATAGCGGCGGTCAACCTGGACGTTACCCGTAAGCAACATGCCGGCGCCGCCTTCTGCCCAGCGTCGATACAACGTTACATGCCGTGCGCATGCCCGGTTTTCTTCATTGGCAAGACCCTCGGTCATGGCGGCCTTGGCGAGGCGGTTCTTCAACGTTACGCCGCATGGCAGCGTCAGCTGGCTGGCAATATTCGTAGTGGTTCCGGTGGCCTTGTTCAATGTCGGTGTTTCCCCAGGCGATTCGTGGGCGCCCTCAGTTGCGCTACCCGTCAGGCACCGAATGCTTCCAGCAGGCGTTCTACCAGCGCAGCGCCAACCCAGGAGCCGAGACCCAGCAGGATATAGAGTGCAACCCGGCCGTAACTGCCGGCATCGAAAGGCCATTCGGAAACCTCACCCAATCGAGCCTCGATGGCAAGGTCGGCCCGCAGCTGTTGTGCATCATCGACCGTCCGGGTTTGCGGATCCTTGCGCGAAACGATTGCCCTGCGGACCTGCTTCAGCTCCGTTTCCTTGGCGGCCTTCAGTCGCTGATGAATGCCCCATGTCGGCAACAGCAGGGCCAGCGCCGACGCGACGACGAGCATGATGACAGACGCAATCGTGCCCACAGTCGGTGAGTTCGGATCGAGCCATAGATTGGCAGAGATCGACAAGCCAACCACGGCCAGCAGGCTCGAGCGAACGCCCTGCTGCGCGTACGGTTTCACCCTTGAGGAATCGAACAGATCAATGTGATCGATCTGACTCGCCGTGCGAGAGACGTCGAGCGCGTTCCAGATCAGCAGGAACATGAAGCGAAAGATGAACCAGCCCATCAGGACCAGCCCTGCCAGAGGCAGCACGTAATCGCCGCTCCAGCGAAGCGGAGCAAACAGTCTTAGCGGGTCATCCGCCTCGTGCAGAAACAGGAAGTACATGGTCACAGAGCCGGCGACGCCGACGAGGTTGGCGAGCGTGCGCGGATACGCGACAGCGCGTCGCTGCAGCTTGAAATTGTGCGCCAGCGTCGCAAGGTGGTCGTCGCTCCAGACGCCGAGGTAATAGAGGGCCATCGGCAAGTAGCCCACCATCATGTACAGCGTGACCGGTGCGCGAACAGCGATGTCTGGCGCCAGCCCGGCAGCGACGTCATCGACGATGCCGATCAGCCATGTGCCCCAGAGCGCAAGACCGCCAAGCGCCAGGGAGCAAGCGATCCCCGTCACAATGGGCGGAATAGAAAGCGTTTCATGCAGCCACGCAAACACGCGATCGCTTGTCGGCCGATAACTCAAGATCGATCGATCAGCCAGGATGAATGCTTGGTTCTGATTATTTTCATCGGGAGCACCTGCAACGAGCCACTATGATGGCCGAACTGGCTGCAATACGAAAGCCGCGGGCTATGAATGACAATCAGCCGCAGGCGCGGCTGCACGGCGGGCTTGCCGGCTTTGGTAAATCAGCCATAAACCGGTACGCTGGGTTCTGGCCCCGGCGAGATGTCCATGTTCTTCAAGACTCACAACTTCAGCACGGCCGCGCTTGGTCGTTTCCGTGATCTGCAGCGCACATCGTTTGCAATCCTGGAAGAGACGGCGGCTGAACTTTCCGGCGGCGAAACGGAAAAAGACGTTGCGCGTTTGCTCGTGAAGCGTTATCGCGCTGCCGGTGCCGACTCGTTCTTTCACCTGCCGGTGGTCTTGTTCGGCGAACGTACAGCGTTGCCGGGTGACTGGAACCTCCGAGATTTCTTCCCTCGCAGCAGGACGCTGCAGCCAGGCGACAGTGTGATCCTCGATGCTGCGCCTTTGTTCCGCGGCTACCTGGTCGATACCTCTTACAGCTTCTGTTTCGGCAGGGACCCTGAACACCGGGCAATGATGCAGCATCTTGCGACCTATCGAGATTCCGTGCCGGCGGCGATCAATAACGGTCGGAGCTTCAGGGCGATTGCAGAAAACGTGCTCGACACGATGAAGGCGGCGGGCTATGAGTCGGTGCACACGAAGCATCCGGGCGAGGTGCTGGGGCATCGCGCAATAAAGACGCCGAACTTGCCGTTCCAGCTTCGCATGCAGGGTTTCGATGCCGTATCGCTCAGCTGGTTCAGGCTCAAGAGCAGCCTCGCGACGAAGGGCCTGGGAAACCGGAGCCCGCTATGGAACACGCTTGCGACATCGGACCATCCGGCCCATGACGGCCTGTGGCTGGTCGAGCCGCACGCCGGTCTCGGCGCCGTTGGCGCAAAGTGGGAAGAGATACTGCTTATCGAAGACGGCAAGGCGCGCTGGCTCGATGACGGTCCGCCGCACGTGCAGCAATGGGCGAAAATAGCAGCCAGCAAAGATTACCGGCCCGCCCGGAGTCAGGCCGCCGCCTGACCGCGGAACGCCGGCTTCAGGTCAGGCCGACTCCGGCAGCGATACCCGAATCACGACTCCACCATCGATATTATCGGCACTCATCTTGCCGCCGTGTCCTGTTGCGATGAGGCGTGCGACATACAGGCCCAGGCCAAGGTGCCTGTCGCCGCCGGCGGATCGCATCGAAACCATGGAGTCGAACATCTGCGTGCGCATGCGTTCCGGCAGGGCTGGTCCAGGGTTCGTGACTGACAGTTCAAACCCGCCTTCGATGCGAGCCAGGCCGACGGTAATCGTGTCACCCGTCTCGCTGAAGCTGACGGCGTTATCGATGAGCTTGTCGAGCATCTGAATGAGAACTTCGGGGGAGCCGTGCATGGTCGCCGTCGTCAGTGCGCAGTCGAACACGAGGCGGCGCTCACTGTAGACATCGCGATAGGCCGCAACGGTCGATTCGAGGACACGCTTCAGATCGAACGGCTCCGGCTCCGCATTCGACATCAACTCTTCGACGCGGCTCGCCTCGCTCATGGCACTCAGGATACGCCGCAAGCGTCCTGCGCCGTCGCTCGCTCGCTCGATGTAGCCCTTGCCGGCGTCGCTCAAAGCCTCATGCTCGAGATTCTCCAGCGACGAGGTTACGATCGCCAGCGGCGTTCGTAATTCGTGCGACAACTTGGATGCCAGCGAACGCAGGTACTCGTTGTATTCACCGAGTTGCTGCAGCACGCTCGAGAAGCTGCGTGACAGGTCGCCGATTTCATCCTCGGAAAGTGCGCTGGGCAGAGCAGCCTGCAGCGTTTCATTTTCCAGCGCCTGTTCGGCGGCAACGGACAGATGCCGAATACGACGCGACAGCCAGGTGGCATAGCCCAATAACGTCGCAGCAACCACCAGCGTTGCTATCAGCGTGACGTTTATCAGTCGCGCCAGGCCTTCGTTGCTTAAGGAAAGGATTGCATCGGTACCCTGCTGCAGGATGACGGCACCGATGGGCACGTCGCCGTCCAGAACAGGCGCAGCAACGCCGACGATCGCCTTGCCCGTTTTCTCGCTGCGGAACCACGACTCCATCTCGCGGCCCTGCAGTGCGGCGCTGACATAGGGCTGCTGCTCGCGCCCGAGTGGGTCGGGCTCGGCGAAGACCGATTCCTTGCCCGACTCGACCAGCAGCTCGTACAAGCGCCGCGCAACCCCGAGCCGCGACTCTGTCGCCGAGGTGTCGTTTAGCTGGCCGCTGCTCGCAATGCGCCAGCCCCTGGCATCGGTAATCAGCAGGCGCATGCCCGGCTGCACGAGCCGCCCTGCAATCTCGCCGAGTTCCCTGGAAGCTCTTGCCACAGGTCCGGGCGTTGCTGTCGAGTAGCTGCTGCTTCGGGCTCCCCTGTGCGCCGCGCTGTCGGTGTTGTTCACGACCAGGCCGAGATGCGTGCCGAGCATCGCGGCGGGGATCCTGGCTTCCAGTCGGTAGCCGCCGGGTGTGTCCTGCCAGTGAGCCGTTATAGCGGGCTCTGGTGCAAAGCCGTAGGCGGTCTTCTTGTAACTCAGGATCTTGCCCGGCGCTTCCGCCGCAAAAACGATGGTCTCTTCAAGATAGGGGGGGTTACTGCTGACGAGAGTTACACGATCGGCATACTGCGAACCCTCGTCCAGTATCACGGACCTCGATGCCGAATAGATGACACTGCGATCCGGTACATGCACGTAAAGGTAGACGGTCTCGCCAAACGAGCCGAGGGCAATCTGTACGATGCCGTCGGTACCGCGAATCGATCTTAGCGATTGCTCGTCCAGCGACCAGTCGTCGAAGTAGCCATCGATACTCGGCCGCATGTTCAATGTGTGTATATAAAGCTGGTCTGCCGTGGCGAATGCGCGGTCGCTCAGAGGAAACTCTTCGCGGTATTGCGCCATGGTGTTGGCCAGCGCTCGAGCGGTTCCAGCAAGCATCTGCTGCTGGCCCGCACGCAAGGCTGACTCCGTTTCCCTGATGAACTCGCAGCCGGCCCACGGCAGCATCAGTGTCAACAGGCTGACGAGCAGGAGTTGGCGCTTCAGGTTCATTGCAGCATGAACACGTCGCTAGTCACTCAGCCAACGATAGCCCATGCCATACACGGTCTCGATCGCGTCGAATTTTTCGTCGACGGACATGAACTTGCGGCGGATGCGCTTGATATGCGAGGTAATGGTGTTGTCGTCCAGCACGGCCTGTGCCGCATCCATCAGCTGCTGCCGGTTCTTGACGTGGCCGGGAAAACGCGCCAGCGCGTGTACCAGCCAAAACTCCGTTAACGTCAGCCCCACCGGCTGCTCCTGCCAGTGGACGGTCATTCGTTCGCTGTCGATGACAAGGTCACCGCGCGTGATACGGCTTTGCGCGCCCTGCGGTTTTTGCATGGCGTCGAGTCTTCGAAACAGTGCTGCAATGCGTGCCATCAGGTGCGGCAGGCTGATGTCCTTGGTCAGGTAATCGTCGGCACCCAGCCTCAGGCCCGACACGGCATCGAACTCACTGTCGCGCGCCGTCAGGAAAATAATCGGCAGGTCAGCTGAGCGCGCGCGAAGCTCGCGGCATAACTCGAAGCCGCCTTCCACGTCGTCGCGAAGATTGATGTCGATGACCACAAGATCGGGCAGGCGGATCTCGAAGGCATCGAGCGCCGGGCGGCGCGCCTCGTAGGCGTCGACGGCATAGCCCTCGCGGCGGAATGCCGCCGCGTAGTTGTCTCTGATCGCTGCCTCGTCCTCAACGATTGCTATCCGTTTCGCCACATTGGCCTCCTATTGCCGGTCGCCACAATTTGCCACATTACATCGGTGCATTGCCATGCCGCTGTCGACAAAGCGGCGTTTTGCCGGGTTGCAATAGTCTCGACACCAAAGGGAGGCGGTTATGAGACGAAACAAAAGGCGGCCGGGTGCCAGGGCACTGCAGGCACTGTACCTGATGCTGGTTGTGCCCGGACTTGCGCTTGCCGAAGGCGTCACACCGACCGAGGCCGGCGCCGGCAGCCTGTTGTGGCAGATGGAGCAGGGATACAGCAACGCCACCGCGTTATCGACCGACGTCGACATGCAGGTCAACGGCCTGGTCGCCCGCGTCGCGGTACGCCAGGAATTCCGCAACGACAGCACCGAGTGGGTGGAAGGTATCTACGTATTTCCGCTGCCGGACAAGGCCGCGGTCGATCGCATGCGCCTGCATATCGGGGACCGTTATATCGAAGGTGAAATTCAGGAGAAAGAACGTGCCAGGAAAACCTATGAACAGGCAAAACACGCTGGCAAGAAAACCAGCCTCGTCGAACAACAGCGCGCCAACCTGTTTACGACATCAGTGGCAAACGTCGCGCCCGGCGAACTGGTCGTCGTCGAAATCGAGTACCTGGAAGACATTCGCTACGAAGATGGCCGCTTCAGCCTACGCTTCCCGATGACCTTGACCCCCCGTTACATCCCCGGCCGGGGCCTGCCTGACAAGGTCGGTAGCGGCTGGTCCGGGGACACCGACCGGGTGCCGGACGCGTCGCTGATTACCCCGCCCATGGTAACAACGTCGCGTGCTCACAGGGTCACGCTCGAAGCGGCTGTCAACGCAGGCACGCCGCTCGAGATTGTCGCGAGCCGCTACCACCCTGTGAGCGTTACCGAGCAAGACGGACATTACCTGGTATCGCTTAAAGGTAGCGACGTTCCCCTGGATCACGATTTCGAGCTCGTCTGGCAACCGGTACCCTCAGCCGAGCCGAGGGCCATGGCATTCACTGAGCTCGTAAACGGGCAGCCGCATCACCTGCTGATGGTCATGCCGCCGGATCAGCAGGCGTCATCGGCGTTGTCGCTGCCGCGCGAAATAATTCTGGTCGTCGATACCTCCGGCTCCATGCATGGCGTTTCCATTGCGCAGGCCAAGCAGGCCTTACGCCTTGCCCTGAGAGGCCTGAAGACAACGGATCGCTTCAATGTCATTCAATTTAATTCGCATACCAGTGCGCTGTTTGCTTCGAGCGTTGCGGCGACAACGGAGAACGTCAGCAGGGCACTCCGTTTCGTGCAACAGCTGCAGGCGAACGGCGGTACTGAAATGCGGCCGGCGCTGGCGAGGGCATTCCGGGGCGAGCCACTGGATACGCATCTCCGCCAGATCGTGTTCATCACCGACGGCAGCGTTGGCAACGAGGATGAGCTTTTCACAATGATCGAAGCCAAGCTGAGCCGCGCGCGGCTATTCACGGTGGGTATCGGCTCGGCGCCCAACAGCTGGTTCATGCGCAAGGCGGCTGAAGCCGGCCGCGGATCGTATACCTTTATCAGTGCTTTGCACGAAGTCGGCGAGAAGATGGATCGTCTCTTTGTAAAGCTGGCACATCCCCAGGTGACAGATATTTCTGTGCAATGGCCGAGCGGCGTTGTGGTCGACAGCTACCCGAAAACCGTACCCGACCTTTATATTGGCGAGCCGGTCACCGTGAAAGTGCGTGCGTCCGGCGGCTACCGGGACGGCGACACGGTTAGAGTCAGCGGCAACTCGATCGGGGGCGGCTGGTCGCGTTCCCTGAGCCTGCAATCGGCGCAACAAGGTGATGGCATCGCTGCGCTGTGGGGCCGTGCGCGAATCGCGGAGCTCATGAACAGGGAGCGCCGCGGCGAGGACGCGGTGCGAGACGCCATTGTCGAAACGGCGTTGGCTCACAGCATCGTCAGCAAGTACACGAGCCTGGTTGCCGTCGACAAGACGCCGGCGCGCCCTGCGGGTGAGGCGTTGTCGAGCGAACAGGTCCCCAACCTGCTGCCATACGGCCAGAGCGGCAACGCCATCTTTGGTTTTCCCGCTACTGCAAGCAATGCACCACAGCTTCGCCTGATCGGAAGCACCTTGTTGCTGTCCGGCCTGCTGCTGTTTGCGGTCTTGCGCATGCGTGAGCGGTACTGTCGTGTTGGCGCGGCGTAGCAGGGCGGGACGCTGGCTCGTGGCTTGCCTGCTCGGTCTCGGTTTCTGGCAGCTGGGCAACGGCGCCTACATCCCGGCCAAGGCCTGGATGGCGCAGGAACTCATGCAGCGCGCCTGGGTCAGGGCGGGACAGGATGTCGATCGGCCGAAGCCATGGCCATGGGCCGACACCTGGCCGGTCGCTCGCCTGCGGTCAAAAGCGCAGGACATCGACCTGATCGTACTTGCCGGCGGTTCGGGTCGAACGCTGGCCTTCGGGCCAGGGCACCTGAGCGCGAGCGCGCTGCCGGGTGAAACGGGCAATACCGTCATAGCCGGGCACCGGGACACGCATTTTCGATTCCTGCGCAGCATCGAGAAGGGCGAGCGGATTACCGTTGAGTCGACCCAGGGCCGCAAGCACGTTTATGAAGTGTTGAGCACGGAGGTGGTTGACGCTCGCAAAGGGGGGCTGATTCTCGATACCGATGCGGCGATGCTTACGCTGGTTACCTGCTATCCGTTCGAGGCGCGTGCAGCAGGTGGCCCGCTTCGTTACATCGTTACGGCGCAGCTGACTTTCTGAGAAGCTGCACACGCAGCAAGGCGGCGGCACTAATCGCATCGGTAATGCGGCCGTCAAGAACCATCTCCACCGCTTCATCGAGCGGCAGCTTCCTGATCTCCAGGTCCTCGGTTTCCTCGAAACGGGTTTCGCCTGGCGTCAGGCCCGTGGCGACATAGACGATGCCGATCTCGTCGGTTATCGAGTTGCTCGTGTGCAGCCGCATGATTTCTTTCCAGCGTTCGGCGCGCAGGCCGGTTTCCTCGGCCAGTTCGCGCTGCGCGGCCGCAAGCGGGGCTTCCGATAGCGGCGCTCCACCCATCGGTAATTCCCAGGAAAACTCGCCCAGTGTGTAACGGCTCTGTCCGACCAGCCAGGTATTCCCCGACTCGTCCAGCGCGACAATCGCAACGGCTACATTCTTGAAGTGCACATGACCATACAGGTTGCTGCCGCCACCAGGATTGACGACGTCATCCTCGAGCACCTGCATCCAGTCGTTCTCATAGACCGTGCGGGAGGAACGTTTTTTCCAGCTCACGCCGGTTTCCCGGCGAGCGTTGTTTCGACCAGCAACTTGAAGCGATTCATGTCCGTATCGCTACGCGTGCATATTGATCTGCGCATGAACAACGCCATGATTTTCATGAGTCCTTTGAAACCGTATTTTGCATTCATCGTCCACCGCGTCCGGCCGTCTTCCGTCTCCGCGAAGTGGTTGACGATCACGACATCCGACCACCTGGATTCGTAGGTTCCGCCGAGAAAGTGCGGCTCGGCTCGCGCCGTGATCGTTTCTATCATGACGACGTCACGGCCGTTCTCCTCGTAGACTAACTCGGAGACCGCGTCGGGCTGGCCCGGCGTGCCGGAGACGTGCGTCAGTGATTTCAGCGTCGGCTGCCACTTCATCATGTTGTCCGGGTCGTCGAACATCTTCCAGACCGTGGCGAGATCCGCGTCAACTACAATCTCAGCCTTGTGTTTCATTGCCTTTACCTGTATTCGTCCCTGCGTAAACAGATAGTAGACCACAAGACCCGAATGGAACCGAAGAAAGCCAAGCTCACCCACGGATCGGTAGGGCGTCATCTCGTCGACATGACAGTGCCCATGTTGCTGGGGATTACCATGATGATGGGCCAGTCATTCATCGATGCGTGGTTTCTTGGCAAAGTCGGCGATCGTGCACTGGCCGCGTTCAGTTTCGGTTTCCCCATACTCATGATAGTAACCAGCGTGGCCATCGGCCTTGGCGCGGGCACCTCGTCCGTCGTCGCGCGTGCCATTGGCCGTGAAGACCACGGTCGCGCCAAACGCCTGGTCACCGACAGCCTGATTCTCTCCTTCCTGATCACCGCGACCATTTGCGTCGTCGGCGTACTGACGATCGAACCGCTGTTCCGGCTATTGGGTGCACCTCCGGACATGATCCCGATGATCAGGAGCTTCATGACCATACTGTACGCCGGCGTACCGTTCGTCGTCGTCGGCATGGTTGGCATGAGCGGCATGCGAGCCACCGGCGACACGCGACTGCCGAGCAAACTCATGATCGGCGGCGCGGTGCTGAACGTCATCCTCGATCCGATTTTCATCTTCGGCTTCGGGCCGGTCCCGGCGATGGGACTCGACGGTGCCGCCACGGCCGGTCTCCTGGCCAGGGGTGCGATCTTCGTCGGCACGCTCTACCTGCTGCTGTACCGGCTTGACATGGTCAGCTTCGCCAAGCCCGAGGCTGCAGAGCTCAGGCGGTCCTGGGCCGAGATACTGCATGTCGGCCTGCCGGCCGCCGGCACCAACGCCATCGTGCCGGTTGGCCTTGCCGTCATCACGGCAATGATTGCTCGCTTTGGTCCGGAAGCGGTCGCGGGCTTCGGGGTTGCCAGTCGTATAGAGTCGCTGGTGCTCGTCATGTACTACGCGTTATCCGCCGTGATCGGGCCTTTTGTCGGTCAGAACCTGAGTGCCGGCAAGGAAGACAGGATTCAGCTGTCGCTACGGCTGTGCGCGATCTTCTGCATTGCAAGCGGCCTGGTGATCGCGGCGCTGCTGGCACTGCTGTCGGGCTTTCTGCCGACGTTGTTCAGCGATAACGAAGATGTGATGAGGGTGACGCGACTGTTTCTCTGGATTGCGCCAGTGAGTTACGGCGCTTACGGTATCGTGATGGTCGTCAATGCGGCGTTCAACGGTCTCGGTAATCCGATGCCGGGTGTGATCATCAGCGTCACACGCATCCTCGCTCTTTACGTGCCGCTGGCCATGCTCGGTGTCCGGCTGTATGGCATCGTCGGTATTTTCGCCGCTTACGCCGTGGCGAATATCCTGTCCGGGATCATCGGTTACTATTGGGCAAGGAACAATGCCCATCGGCTTTGTAAGCTTTCCGACGCCCGGGCCAGCAGCTAGGCTGGCCCGGCAGGCGTACTCAACGGAGCAGGAACTATGGAACAACTATCAGGGCTCGACGCGTCGTTTCTCTACCTGGAGACCGGCAATATGCCGATGCACATCGGCAGCCTCGCTATTTACGACCAGTCGACCGCCCCGGGCGGCGCGGTGTCTTTCAAGGACATCCTGAGGTTTTTCGAGAAGCGCCTGCACAAGGCGCGCGCATTTCGGCAGCGCCTTGTCAATGTGCCCATGAGCCTCGATTACCCCTACTGGATCGAGGATCCGGATTTCGATCTCGAGTTTCACGTTCGCCACATCGCACTGCCGAAACCCGGCGACTGGCGCCAGCTCTGTATCCAGACGGCGCGACTGCATGCGCGGCCACTGGATACCTCGCGACCGCTCTGGGAGGCCTATGTCATCGAGGGTCTGGACAACGTCGAAGGTGTGCCGGAAGGCAGCTTTGCGTTGGTAACGAAACTGCATCATGCCGCGATCGATGGCGTATCAGGTGCCGAAATTTCCGCGGCCATCCACGACGTTACCCCGGAAGACAGGGTTGCGGCGACGGATGATGACTGGAGTCCGGAACGCATTCCAACCGCCATGGAGTTGCTCGGACGGTCGGCTGTAACGACCGCAAAGAAGCCGTTCGAGTTCGGTTCGCTGCTGGTGCGAAACACGTCGACGGCATTTCAATTCGGGCGTGGCCTTCTGAAGAAGGAGCTCTCGGTTGCGACCAAGGTGCCCCGCACTCGCTTCAATGACAACGTTTCGCCGCACCGCGTTTTCGACGGTCGCAGCTTCTCTCTCGACGAAATACGAGCGATCAAAAGCTGCGTCGATGGCGCGACCGTGAATGACGTGATCGTCAGCGTATGTGGCGGCGCGCTCAGGCGTTACCTGGAATCCAAGGGCGAACTCCCCGAAGAATCGCTCGTAGCAATGGCGCCCGTTTCGGCTCGTCCGGATGACAAGCGCAAAGCGGCGGGCAACATGGTGTCAACGATGAGCCTGCCGGTGCGCAGCGACATCGCCGCTCCGCTGGAACGATTGCAGGCCGTACACGGCGAAAGCGAGCGAGCCAAGAAGCTGACGCGTACCGTTGGTGCTTCACTGGTCTCTGAGCTTGCACATTTTCTGCCGTCGACGACCACGGGTCTGATGGCTACCGCCTACGGCCGCTACGGCCTGGCCAGGCGTTTGCCGCCGCTGTACAACACCATCATTACCAATGTACCCGGGCCGAACTTTCCGCTGTATTCGATGGGCTCCCGCATGGTCGCCAACTTCGGGCTCGGGCCAATCGCCCATGGTCTCGGGCTGTTTCAGCCCGTAATCGGCTACAACGGGCAGATAACGGTCAGCGCGATTTCCTGCCGCGAGATGATGCCCGACCCGTCGTTTTATTGTGACGGGCTTAGCGAGGCTTTCGAAGACCTGAAGAAGGCAGCCAAGAAACCGGCGACGCGACGTTCCAAAGCAAACGGAGCAAAACGCGTTCCCGCTGAAAAGAAAGTCCCAGCGAAAAAGAAAAAGCGCAAGCGCGCGGCGAAAAAGAAGGCGGGCAAACCGCGCGCAGCAAGCTAGACGATCGGCTGAATCAGCAGGGTTTGCAGGGCGTATCCCACCGCACCTTTTTCATCGAACAGGGTTGCCCGGGAGAGCCCGATACCCGTAGGTTCCCAGAACGACACGGCGCTGGATGCCAGCCATTGCGACTCGGGCAGACGATGTAACGCGATGGTCAGGTCCGGATTGACGAAAGTGGCGTCGGTGAGTTCGGCGTTTCTGGAGGTGCCGTTGCCGCAATCTGCCAGCGGACAAATGCTCTGGAACGGCGATGGTATTTCACCATCAAGCAACGGCGGAACCTTCATCCAAAGCGTCGTCGGGCCAGGGTCGTTATCTTCCCCGGGCGGATAAGCAACGTCGATGCAGTCGCCAAAGAAAAGCTCATCATGGTGTGTACGTTCGACGGCAAACCGGCCGGGTGTGGCTTCTGCCCGGCACGGCCCCGTGACAGGGGTGGTTGGCAGATTGTCGAAGTCCGACCGGATCAGGTGCAGGCTGGTCGCGGTGGCGCAGACTCTGCCATCAGCATCGGTCACTGTCGCCCTGGCTGTCGATGCTGCGCGCCCGCTTCGCGTGATCTCGGCGTTTATGACAAAGCCGGACATCGGGATTGGCCGGGCGTAGTCCGTGGTGATGCGCACCAGCTGCTTATCCGTTACCGCCTGTTCCAGCGCGCGCACGATAAGGCCTGTCACCGGCCCGGCGTGGCAGGCGTCCGCCGACCAGGGCCCGCGTGCGCCGTCGTTGCCGACAAAGCAGTCGCCGTCGCGTACGGAAAAGAAAGCGCGCCTATCGTCTCTCAAGTGTCGATCCTGTCATGGGCAGTACCGTCCTGCGGTAACCAATGTGCATGCCGATACCGCGACTTGCCATGAAAATCAGGAACGCAAGCCAGAGGCCGTCGTTACCCAATGGCTGCAGCAGGTACCAGGCGGGCAGAAACACGACAGCCGTCGATACCAGCATGATGTTGCGCATCTCCCTGGCACGCGTCGCGCCGACGTACACGCCGTCGTAGAGAAAACACCATACCGAAACGAGCGGCGACGCAATCATCCAGGGCAGGTAACGCATCGCGGTTTCGCGCACATCCGGCAGGTCCGTAAGAATACCGATGATCATTGGGCCAAGAAGCAGGTAAGCGATCGTGAAGCCCACCGAGAAGATCAGGGACCACTTCAACGTTAACCGCACCGACTCTTCCAGTGCATCGCGCCGCTTTTGTCCGACCGCTTTCCCGACCAATGCCTCGGCGGCATGCGCGAGACCGTCAAGTCCGAACGCCGTCAGGTTCTGGAAATTCATCAGCACCGCGTTTGCCGCAAGCACCAGGCCGCCCATTCGCGCCCCCTGGGCGGTTACGAAGCCAAGCGTAAATATCAGCGCCATCGTACGAATGAACAGATTGGCATTGACGGAGAAGAAAGCCTTGTAGGCCGAGATGTTGACCAGGCGCGCGAGCGGCCAGCGCCCCTCTCGCTTCTTCAGTGCGGAAATCGCGAACGCACCGCCAACGGCCAGACCGGAGTATTCTGCGATCACGGATGCAAGCGCGACACCGTCTACCTTCATACCAAGCCCGAGCACGAAAAACAGGTCGAGCACGATGTTCGTGATATTGATCGTCAGAAATATCAGCAGCGGGACACGGGCATTCTGCAGGCCGATAAACCAGCCTATCAATGCAAAATTGGCCAGCGTGCCGGGCGCGCTCCAGATGCGGATCGAAAAATACTCGAGCGCATGCAGCTGGGTCTCGGCATCGGGCCCGAGCAAGTGCATCGCAAGGGCGCCCAGCGGCACCTGCAAGGCAATCAACGCAAGCGCGATCAGGAGTGCAACGATCAGTGCCTGGCCAAGAGACACGCGCAGGCCATCGTTGTCGTCGGCGCCGAAACTCTGCGCGGTGATGCCGGTGGTGCCCATGCGCAGGAAATTGACGCCGGTATACAGGAAGCTGAAGATCATCGCGCCGATGGCGACGGCGCCGAGGTACACGGGACTGTCGAGGTGGCCGGTAACGCCCGTGTCGACCATGCCGAGTAACGGCACAGATACATTGGACAGGATCATGGGCGCTGCGATGCGCCACATGTCGCGGTTCTGCGGCAGGGCGGCGCTCAAGCGGCGCTCATCCGAACGCGTTGACTCCTGTCAATTCCTTGCCGACGACGAGCTGGTGAACCGTTTCGGTTCCCTCGTACGTGATAACGCTCTCGAGGTTCAGCATGTGACGAATCGGTACGTATTCGGCGCTGATGCCAGCGCCGCCGAGAATGTCGCGGGCGTCACGGGCTATGTCGAGCGCGGCGCGACAGTTGTTCCATTTCGCGAGCGATACCTGTGACGGTTGCAGTTCGCCCTTGTCCTTGATGCGGCCCAGCCGCAGTGACAGCAGCTGTGCCGTGGTAATTCGACGACTCATGTCAGCGAGCCGGATCTGCATGGCCTGCGTGTGCGCAACCGGCCGATTGAAAAGAACGCGATCTTGCGAATACCGAAGGGCTTCGTCGAGGCAAGCCTGTGCGGCACCGATCACGCCCCAGGTGATGCCATACCGGGCCTGGGTAAGGCAGCTCAGGGGTCCCCGCATGCCGGAAATCCCCGGCAGGACGTTCGCTTCCGGCACACGCACGTCATTGAAGAACAGCGCCCCGGTAACCGATGCTCGTAGTGAAAACTTGTTGTCGATTTCCTGGGTCTCGAAACCGGGCATGTCCTTCTCGACGATGAACCCCTTGATGCCCTCGTCGGTCATCGCCCAGACAACGGCAGCATCGGCGATCGTGGCATTGGTGATCCACATCTTTGCGCCGTTAAGCACCCAGTCGTCGCCGTCGCGTTTCGCATGTGTCTTCATGTTTGACGGATCGGATCCGCCGTGCGGCTCAGTAAGTCCGAAGCAGCCGATCGCTTCGCCACGGGCCATCGCCGGGAGCCATCGCTGCTTCTGTTCCTCGGAGCCGAAAGCATGAATCGGGAACATCACGAGGCTGCTTTGCACGGACACAAAGCTCCTCAGCGCACTGTCGCCGCGCTCCAGTTCCTGGCAGATGAGTCCGTAGCTGACGCTGTTGAGGCCGGCGCAATCATAGCCGTCGATCGAGGTGCCGAGCAGCCCGAGTTCCGCAACCTCACCGACCAGGTGACGCGGAAACACGTGCTGCTCGAAGGCTTCCCGCATCAGCGGGATTACCTTGTCGTCGACGAATCGTCCGACGGTATCCTTGACCATGACTTCGTCTTCGGAGAGCTCTGAACGAATGTCGTACAGATCCAGGGGGTCGAGGGGTTGCGCACGCACGGGGGTCATCCTTGGGTTGTTGGGGCGTTGATTCTAGCAGTGTAGCGTCACACGCTACTAATACGGGATACCAAGGCGCCGGTACATGACGGACAGGAGCCACGCCGGTCCGATCATCATCATCTGCAGGTCCTGCAGTACCCCGACAAGACCGCCGGCGCGACGACGTCCCAGCCACAGGCCAACGGTGCCGGCGACCAGCAGGGCTACGGACACACCGAAAGCCGGGTAGCCTGAATCCGCCAGCCACAGCTGCAGGCTCGCGAGGCCGAGCATGAAGGGCAGCATGCCAATCGCGATCGAGAGCGAGATAATGAAGTAATAGACCGTGGCGGCAATAAGGAAGGCGCTGCCCCAGTTGAGTAGCGGCGAAATTTCGTAGAATTCGATCGGGGCTGGCAGGGACCAGAGCAATCCGACCGTACCAACAACGACCATCGGCACGGCAGCCCAGTAGACGACCGGGTTCGTCAGGTCGGTGTGACGTTGCTCGTAGCGCTCGAGCCAGTTGTCGGTTTCGCCCATTTGAGTTCCCGGCAGACGGCTCCCTATTCTACACGCACCTGTGCTTGCCTGTGACGCAGGCCACAGTCCTGACGATTTATGCGACTCCTCTGAACATAAGCGCTACAATTTAAGCTCCTGTTCAGGTTGTTCGCGCCTACAATGCGACTATTTCTACTGCAAGCAAAAGGAAAGATCATGAATACCCGATCTCCAAGATTGATTCTCGGTTTGACGCTGTTCGCTGTGTTCGTGAGCGGCTGTGAAACACTCGACCCGTATACCCGTGAAGAGAAAACCAGCAAAGCTACAAAAGGTGCGCTTATCGGTGCGGCAGCCGGCGCCGTTGTTGGCCTGATCTCTGGCGACGATGCCGTAGAGCGCAGGCAGCGCGCCCTCATTGGCGCCGGCATTGGCGCATTGGCTGGCGGCGCCATCGGCAACTACCAGGATCGCCAGGAAGCGGCGCTCCGTGCCGAGCTCGAGGGCACTGGCGTCAGCGTCACACGCATGGGCGACAACATTACGCTCAACATGCCTGGCAACGTCACGTTCGCTACCGACAGCTCGGATCTGAGCCCGGCGTTCTTCGACGTGCTGAACTCCGTCGGCAAGGTGCTGGGTGAATTCGAGCAGACCGTTGTCGAGGTTGCGGGACATACAGATAGCACGGGTTCGGATTCCTACAACCAGAGCCTCTCCGAGCGTCGTGCGCAATCCGTATCCCGATACCTGACCGCGCAAGGCGTCATCCCGCAACGCGTCATCACCGTCGGTATGGGCGAGTCGCGTCCGGTTGCCGATAACACGACGGCTGCCGGCCGCCAGGCTAACCGTCGCGTGGAAATCACGATGGTGCCGGTAACGACCGGATAAAGGCCACAGGTGTAACAGGAAGCGCGGCAGCCAGCGATGGCTCGCCGCGTTTTTTGTGGCACTCTGTAACGCCGCGCCCCGGGGAAACAACAACAAGTCACGAAGGGCGACGTGTGAGCAGGCAATTCACCAAGTTTGATACCGGCGAGTGGATCGAGACGCGCGGTGTCGTGACGCGGCTGCTGTCCAATGACAACGACGGTTCGCGCCACCAGCGCTTCATCCTCGACATCGGCAACCGCGAGACCCTGCTTATTGCGCACAACATCGACCTGGCGGAACGTGTGCCCGTCGGCCTGGGGGATCGGGTGCAGGTTCGTGGCATGTACGAGTGGAACGACCTCGGCGGCCTCGTTCACTGGACCCACGACGATCCCCTGGGTGTCGAGGACGGCGGCTACGTTCGCTATCGGCGACGTGAGTATCGGTAACGCGGTAAGACGCTCCGTCGATGCCGGGCACAAAAAAGGCCGCTCTGAGAGCGGCCTTCCTGTTCAGGCTACTGGCTGATCTAAACAGCCATCGCGTTCCTGAGTTTCTTGATGGCGTTGGCTTCAAGCTGCCGAATGCGCTCTGCGGAAATGTCGTATTCCGCGGCGAGTTCGTGCAACGTCATCTTGTCTTCGGTGAGCCAGCGCTTTTCGAGAATGCGCCGGCTTCGATCGTCGAGAATGTTCAGCGCTGCTGCCATGCGCGTCGTTGCGTCATGGTTCCAGTCTTCTGCTTCGACAAGAACTGCCGGATCCGCATCAGGACTTGGCAGGTAGGCCGCCGGTGTGAAGTTGCGCTCATCATCCGCATCGGGCGTCGGGTCGAAGATGGCGTCACGCGAATGCAGGCGTTTCTCCATCTCGGTAACTTCCTTGGCGGTCACGCCGAGATCGTTGGCGACGGCCGTGGTCTCGTCTGCGGTTAGCCATGCCAGTGACTTTTTGGCTTTACGCAGGTTGAAGAACAGCTTGCGCTGCGCCTTGGTCGTCGCAACTTTCACGATGCGCCAGTTCTTCAGTACAAACTCGTGGATCTCTGCACGAATCCAGTGCACCGCGAATGACACGAGGCGAACGTCGTAATTCGGGTCAAAGCGTTTCACCGCTTTCATCAGCCCCACGTTGCCTTCCTGGATGAGGTCGCTGAGGGGCAGGCCGTAACCGGTGTAGCCCTTGGCAATGTGCACAACGAAGCGCAGATGCGCCATGACCAGGTCGCGTGCCGCGTCCAGATCCTCATGGTCGCGGAAGCGAATGGCCAGCGCCTGCTCGTCCTCCTTGGACAACACAGGGATTGAACCGACGCCCTGAATATAGGCGTCGAGACTGCCTACCGGGCCTGCCAGTACAAGGTCATGGTTAAATTTCGCTATCGCGTCTGTCATTCAGTTCCTCCTTGATGGAACGGGATTTTAGCACTCGGAGCATTAGAGTGCTAAGAAGCAAACAGGTTCCATCGCCGAAAAAACATTATATATCGTAAAAACAATAGCTTACCGAAAATACAGGGGCGCGCGGGCGCCGTTTCGGCCCTTGACAGGGCCGGCAAAGCCGTCAACCTGGCCGGGTCGCTGCGCCTATTTGGGCTCAATACGCCGCATATGGCGCGCTGCCGTGACCCAGGAGCCAAATAAACCGAGCAGGATAGCGATACCGACGATGGCCGCTGCCTCGGACAGGTTGAGCGAGGCCAGCGAAATGTTGCTCTGGTAAAGCCCTGCGAGGCGCGCGACCGGACCGCCCAGCATGTAAAGCCCGTAGTAGACAAGCGCCAGCGCCATCAGGCCACCGAACAGCCCGTACCAGAATCCTGTCCAGAGAAACGGCCGTCTCACAAACGCGTTGGTCGCTCCTATCAGCTTCGTAACTTCGATCTCATCGCGGCGATTCTCGATATCAAGTCGAATGGTATTGCCGATAATGACGACGATCGCAATGGCGAGCAGCGCGGCGCCGATTGCAATGGCCTGGCGGACGATATCGAGGATGGCGTGAAAGCGCTGCACCCATTCCGTATCGACCTGTACGAAATCGATCTCCGGAAGGTTGCCGATCTCCTCCTGCAGCAGCACCAGCGATGCGCTCGTGTTGCCAGGACCCGGCCGCACAACAAGCGTGTGCGGCAGCGGGTTGTCCGGCAACTGGTCAAGCGCCTCGCCGAAACCGGACTGCTCCCTGAATTCGGCCAGCGCGTCATTGGCAGAAATGAACTGCACGGTCTCAACATCAGCGCGTTGACCGATGAGTCGTCCCAGCGCCTCGGCCTCGTCAGTCGTCACGTCCTGTTTGAGGAAGACCGAAAAGTCGAGTGCATTATCCCAGCTGTTGCTAACGGATCGCGCGTTTTTCACAACCAGGTTTATTGATGCCGGCAACGCCAACGTAACCGCAATGACCAGAACGATCATGCCACTCGCAAACGGCTGCCGCGCCAGGCGGCCCAGTGCGCCTATCGCGGTGCTGGCGTGACTCGTGGTCCAGATCGATAGTCGCCCCGATGAGCGAACGGGTGCGACCGCATCGGCATTGCGCGTTACAGCCACGAGTCTGTTTCCTCTTCCTCAACCTGCAGTCGGCCGTCCTCGAGCGCGATGCGACGACACCCCAGGCGATCGATCAGGCTGATATCGTGGCTGGCGATCAACAGCGTTACGCCGACTTCATTGAAGCGTCGGAATATTCGCATGACCTCCAGCGAAAGGTCGGGGTCCAGGTTGCCGGTGGGCTCGTCGGCAATCAGCAATTTCGGACGCGTGACGATTGCACGCGCTATACCGACGCGTTGTTGCTCGCCGGCCGATAGCGTCTCCGGATTTTGCTTCTCCTTGTGCAGCAGGCCGACCTGGTCGAGGGCTGCGCGAACGCGCCTGCCGGCGTCACGACGGCTGACGCCGGCGATGATCAAAGGCAGAGCGACGTTGTCGAAAACGCGACGATCATGCAGCAGCTTGTGATCCTGAAATACCATGCCGATCTGCCGGCGATACGCGGGAATCTTGCGGCGCTTGACGCGTCGTGTGTTCTGCTGGTCGACGATCACCTGGCCACTGGTCGGCCTCTCTATCAAAGCGATCAGGCGCAGTAACGTGCTCTTGCCGGCGCCGGAGTGGCCGGTGACAAACACCATTTCGCCATTTTCGACGGACAGGTCCAGACCGGACAAGGCCTCCTGACCGCCGGGATAGCGTTTTGTGACGTTCTCTAGTCGAATCATTGCTTCATGTCAGCTGCCGGAGTTGCCGGTCGCAAGCAGGGCTTCCACGAAATCCTCGGCGGAGAAGGGTTGCATGTCCTCCGCCGCTTCCCCGATGCCGATATAGCGAACAGGCACCTTCAGCTTGTCGGCGATTGCCAGCAGGATGCCACCTTTGGCGGTGCCGTCGAGCTTCGTGACCGTGATGCCGGTCAGGCCAAGCGCGGCGTGAAATTTTTCAGCCTGCACCAACGCGTTCTGGCCCTGGCTCGCATCCAGCACGAGCATGATTTCATGGGGCGCCGTTTCGTCACGCCGCGCGATGACGCGTTTTACTTTCGCCAGCTCGTCCATCAGCCCGGTCTGGCTCTGCAACCGTCCGGCTGTATCGGCAAGCAGAATGTCGACATTGCGTGCGCGCGCCGCTTCCCATGCATCGAAAATGACAGCCGCCGGGTCCGCACCCGCCTGCTGCGAAATGACAGGTACGTCATTGCGTTCGCCCCAGGCTTGCAGCTGTTCGACCGCGGCAGCGCGAAACGTGTCGCCGGCGGCCAGCATGACTGAGTATCCATCTTCCTTGAAGCGTCGCGCCATCTTGCCGATTGTTGTGGTCTTGCCCGCGCCGTTGACGCCAACCATCAGTATGACGAAGGGCCGATCGTTGCGCGGGACGGCCAGCGGTTCTTCCACCGGCGCCAGGATATCGCGCAGCGCGGTGCCGAGTCCGCTGCGCAGGGCTGCGATATCCTTGAGCTCCTTGCGGGCGAGCCGCTTGTGCAGGTCCGCAATGATGCGTTCGGTCGTCTCGACGCCGACGTCAGCCATGACGAGCAGCGATTCGAGTTCCTCCAGTACGTCTTCGTCGATCTTGCCGCCCGGCGCGAGATTGGCGAGATCGTAGGTGAGCCAGCTGTCGCCGCGATTGAGACGCGCACGCAGGCGTTTTATGAAGCCTTCACGCTTCTCAGGCTTTTCTTTCTTGCCAAACATGGATATACGTTGTCTCTTGACGGTGCAGCGGTCTTTGCCCAGGAAAACGATGGCCAAACGAAACAAGTCGAACAAAACCCGCTCCGGACGGCTGCGTATTGTAGCGGGAAACTGGCGCAGTCGTCTGTTGGATATCGCGGATGTGCCGGGGCTTCGGCCAACATCGATGCGAATTCGCGAAACCCTCTTCAACTGGCTCTCGCCGAGCGTTCATGGTGCCCGGTGCCTGGACCTTTTCGCTGGAACCGGGGCGCTTGGACTCGAGGCCCTGTCTCGTGGGGCGAAGAGTGCCGTATTCGTCGAAAACTCGGCGCGCGCTGTGGACGCGCTGACTGCCAATATCGAGATCCTGGGCGCAACGACAGCGACGGTAATGAGAATGGACGCGCAGCAGTATCTGCAGTCGCCGCAGGATCAGACCTTCGACATCGTGTTTCTTGATCCGCCTTTCTCCGAGGATGTGATCGACGATCTGTGTAGACTGCTGGAGGACAGTGGCCGGCTGGCGAAGGGCTGCCATATCTATATTGAGCAGCCGCGATCCCGGCCGGAAGTGACCTTGCCGGAGGCGTGGCATATATTGAAGAGCAAGACGGCCGGCAATGTCCGGTATATGCTGGCGCAGCGTGACGAATGACAGGGGATCAATGATGACCGTATCTGCCATGTATCCAGGGACGTTCGACCCGATAACGCTCGGGCACGAGGATCTTGTTCGCAGGGCGGCGCGTCTCTATGACAGGGTTGTCGTCGCTATTGCCGCCAATACCGGATCGAAGGCGCCGATGTTCACATTCGGAGAACGGGTAGAGCTTGCCAGCGCCGCATTCGCTGAAATGGAGAATGTCGAAGTTGCGGGCTACGAAGGTCTGACCGTCGATTTCGCGCGAGAAAATAATCTCGCGGTGATCATTCGTGGGCTGCGCGCCGTCTCGGATTTCGAGTATGAATTCCAGCTGGCGAATATGAATCGTCACCTCACGGAAGAGGTTGAGACCGTGTTCCTGACGCCAACCGAAAAATACACCTTCATCTCTTCCAGCCTTGTGCGTGAGGTTGCAGCACTCGGCGGTGATGTATCGGAGTTCGTGTCGCCAAAAGTGCAAAGCGCGCTGATGTCGCGCTGCGGCAAGGACTGATATACGACCTGGCGGCCGCTTGTTCGCAGGGCGCGCGACAGCCGCTACGTGCCATCGGGGCAGGACAGAATACGGCAGCCGGTCGCAACCTAACGCTGGCAGCGCTTGCAGTAATAGGTTGAGCGCTGCCCCTGCACGATCGCGGTAATCGGCGTATTGCAGCGTCTGCAGGGCTCGTCTTCGCGACCATACGCTTCGAGCTGTTGCTGAAAGTAACCGGCTTCGCCATCGCCGCCATAGAAATCCCGCAATGTTGTGCCGCCCGCCTCGATCGCCTTGCCAAGTACGCTCTTTGTGGCGTCTGCGAGCTGATCGTAGCGCTTCCTCGCAATGCGTCCCGCCGCGCGCCGCGGATTAATGGCGGCCATGAAAAGAGCTTCGCTGGCGTAGATGTTGCCGACACCAACGACAATGTGCGCATTCATGATGAACTGTTTGATGCTTACCTTTCGGCCGCGAGAGCGTTGCCACAGGTAGTGGCCGGTGAAGTCGTCGCCAAGTGGTTCCGGCCCGAGGTCTTTCAGCAGGCGATGTGACAGCGGGTCGCTGCTCCAGTGCAACGAACCGAAGCGTCGCGGGTCGCGAAACCGCAGCATTAACCCCGAGTCGAATTCGATGTCGAAGTGATCGTGAACGCCGGCCGGAGTATCGGCATCGACAATGCAGACGCTGCCCGACATTCCGAGATGAAGAATGGCGGAACCGTTCGTCGTATTGATCAGTATGTACTTGGCGCGACGTTCAACGGAGCGTACCGACTGGCCGGGCAAGTTCCGGTCGATAGTCCTTGCGATCGGCCAGCGCAGCCGCCGCTCGCGAATGATCACACGGTCGATCGCTGCGCCAACAACGTGTGGCGCTATACCGCGCCGGCTGGTCTCAACTTCGGGTAACTCTGGCATGCAGCAATACTACCGGTTCGAAAGCGCTATCCGTGAAAACAACCTTTCGTACAATCAAAAAAGCCCGCTCATGGCGGGCTTTTCAACACGACGTCAGGAGTCTCTACTTGATCTTGGATTCCTTGTAGACGACGTGCTTGCGGATCGTCGGATCGTACTTCTTCGTCTCCAGCTTTTCGGGATGGAGTTTCTTGTTCTTGGTGGCCGTGTAGTAGTGGCCGGTGCCGGCGCTCGATACCAGCTTGATCTTGTCGCGATTACCTTTTGCCATGGCTGAATCCTCCGCCCTTAGATGCGCTGGCCGTTGGCACGCAGGTCGGACAGGACCTTCTCGATGCCCAGCTTGTCGATGGTACGCATACCCTTGTGGGATACGCGCAGGCGCACGAAACGTTTCTCGGATTCAACCCAAAAGCGCTTGCTCTGCAGATTCGGCAGAAAGCGACGTCGAGTCCTGTTCTTGGCGTGGGAAACGTTGTTGCCGCTCTGCGGGCGCTTCCCAGTGACCTGGCAAACCTTAGACATGGTGTTAAGTCTCTGATTTTACTAAAAGTTGCCCGCGCAAGGCGGGCAGAGAGCGGAACTTTATACCAGTCTCACAAGGGCATTACAAGCACCTGGCCGCCGGCACCGCAATTCCCGCCTAAAGAAGGCCCCGGCGGGCCAGCGAGGTGGCCGCGCCGTCACCGATAATCAGGTGGTCGAGCAGCCGGATGTCGACCAGGTCCAGCGCCGACTTCAGGCGCCGCGTGATGCGCTCGTCGGCCTGGCTGGGCTCGGCGACGCCCGAGGGATGATTGTGGGCCAGGATCACGGCGGCCGCGTTGGCCGCCAGTGCTTCCTTGACGACCTCCCGCGGGTAAACGCTGGTGCCATCGATCGTGCCGCGAAAAAGTGCTTCAAAACGCAGGACGCGATGACGATTGTCCAGGAACAGGCAGCAGAACAGCTCGTGGTCCAGGTCTCGCATGCGGGCCTTCAGGAAGGCTTCCGTATCGGCGGGACTGCGAATGGCTTCACCGCAGGGCAAAGACTCGGCGTAGTAGCGGCGCGCCAGCTCCGGCAGCGCCTTCAGCACGGCAAGCCTGGCGTGTCCTATTCCGGGGCAAGCGAGCAGCTCTGTAGTGTCGGCATGCAATAACGCCCGCAGGCTGCCGAACTGGCTGAACAGGGATGTCGCTGTGGCGAGCGCACGGGCACTGCCGGCGCTACTGGCAATCAGCAGTGCGAGTAGCTCGATATCGTCCGGCGGAGTTTGCTGGTTATCGTTCACCAACAGACATTGCGTCCATCGGGCATATCGATACAAGGCATCAAACTGGCCCGGATGACGGCTTTTAAGTAGAAATACGCGATAATGTCGAGCTAAGCTCCAGTCCTCCCCTCGCGTGCGAGTCGTTGATTGTGAACATCGTTCTAGGCATTACCGGCGGTATTGCCGCTTACAAGGCGCCCGACGTGGTGAGGCGGCTGCGCGAGCGTGGTGCAGAGGTGCAGATCGTCATGACCGCGTCGGCCGAGGAGTTTGTGACCGCAACGTCATTGCAGGCAGTATCGGGTCGGCCGGTTCGATCAAACCTGTGGGACAAGGAAGCAGAAGCGGCAATGAGCCATATCGAGCTCGCACGCTGGGCGGACGTCGTCCTGGTTGCGCCGGCAACAGCGGAAGTCATGGCGAGGATAGCCAGCGGCGGTGCGCCGGACCTGCTAACAACGATCTGCCTGGCAACCGAGGCTCCGATAGCGCTCGCGCCGGCAATGAATCGAGTCATGTGGAACAACCCGGCTACACAGTCGAACCGCGAGCTTCTCGAGCAGCGCGGCATCCACATACTGGGCCCGGGTACGGGCTTGCAGGCCTGTGGCGAAACCGGTGAAGGGCGCATGCTTGAGCCCGATGTCATTGCCGCTACGGTTTGTAGCCTCCGGGTCAACAAAGGGCATGGCGCGCTGGAAGGGCGCAAGGTCGTCGTAACGGCAGGTCCGACGCGCGAAGCCATCGACCCGGTTCGCTATATCAGCAATCGCAGCTCCGGCAAGATGGGTTACGCGATTGCAGGCGCTGCGGCTGCAGAGGGCGCCGACGTCATTCTGATCAGCGGTCCGGTGAGTCTGCCGCAGCCACCCGGCATGACGGTGATCGACGTTGATACGGCAGCGGCGATGTTCGATGCTGTCCATGCGCACGTTGCGGGCGCGGACATTTTTGTCGCCGCCGCGGCCGTGGCCGATTATCGGCCGGCTGCAGCCGAGTCGCAGAAGATCAAAAAGCGCGATGAGGTCATGCATCTGGAACTGGTTCGTTGTCCGGACATTCTCGCCTCGGTTGCCGCACTGGACGATGCGCCCTTCACCGTTGGCTTTGCGGCTGAAACGGAAAACGTCGAGGATCATGCGTTGGCAAAACTCGAGAACAAGCGCCTGGACATGATCGTCGCGAATCGGGTCGGCGATGACCACGGATTCGATAAGGACGACAACGCGGTCACCGTATTGTGGCCGAGTGGCAGGCGGGAATTACCGCTGTCCGCGAAGACAGAGCTTGCCCGTGACCTTATCAGTATTGTGTCGCAACAATTCTATGCCGCGCACGGCTCGAATACCGAGCCGCGACTGACCGTTATTTCCAACCTCGATTAGGGACATGACCTGAATTGCGATCCATAGAACTCAAGATTCTGGACTCTCGCGTGGGCGATTCGATTCCGCTGCCGCATTACGCCACAGACGGGTCGGCAGGGCTCGACATGCGCGCCTGTATCGATGAGGCTATTTCGGTAGCGCCCGGAGAAACCGTGCTCGTGCCGACGGGCCTGGCAATTCATGTTGCGGATCCGGCGCTTGCGGCTGTGCTGCTGCCACGCTCCGGTCTCGGGCACAAACATGGCCTGGTACTCGGCAATCTGACCGGCCTGATCGATTCCGATTACCAGGGCCAGGTTTACATCTCGTGCTGGAACCGTGGCTCCAAAAGCTACGATGTACAGCCTGCGGAACGTATCGCGCAGATGGTTTTCATCCCTGTGGAGCAGGTACAGTTTCGGGTTGTAGAGGAATTTGACGAAAGCGACCGCGGCGCGGGCGGCTTCGGGCATTCGGGCAAGGCCTGACGACGGGGCTGCTTTCTACTCGATCCCGCGGAGCATCTTGAAGCGATTAATGTCGCCGTCGAAGCGCGCGATAATCTGTTGCTCGTCCGTCTTGAACTTCTTCAGGTTGCGCTGGTGACGCGCGATGATCTCTTTGGTCTCGCGAAGTTCGTCGGCGAGGTCGTCGGTAATCATTGGGGCATCCGGGTCCTCGCTGTACGGCTGGAACCTCTCCGCATCCGCACGAAGTTTCTCCAAACGACGATCGAGATTGCGCAGGTATAGCTCGGTCACCCGGGCCTGTGCCTGGAATAACTCGACGCGGCGGTCGCGATGCATGAGGATTTCTTCAACCGACAGGTAGGTCGCCAGCAGGGCCACGTCAGCGCGGCGCTGCAGTTCGATAGCCTGCTTGCGCTCCTGCTCCAGGCGCTCGGCCTCGAGCTGCTCCGGCGTCTTCTTACCTTCGAGGTGATCCACGGCTACGCCGTGTTCATTGACGACGTCCTTTGGCAGGTCGCGATACTCGGCCGGAATGCTGTCTCCGAAGTGCGTGACGCCCTGATCGTCGACCCACTTGTAAATATTTTCCGTCCTTGACGGCTTCGGCGCGCCGAAGGCCAGCGATGCCATCAGGACCAGCAAAGGGATGTAGATCAGATTTCGCATGCGCTCAATATGCCAGCAAATTCAACCCGACGACCGGGACTAGTTCTCGATTTCGTACGATAATAACCCAAGCGGATTCTGTAAAGCACGGAATGCGCAATAAATATCAGCAACTTATGAAATAACGCCGTATTGTTTGCGATAGCTGAGAACGGGCTGGAGGTACTGCTCATATTCGCTTGATTCCTCCAGAATGTCGATCAGATCGTCCAGCTGGACGATGCTGATCACCGGTATTCCCAGCGACTCCCGCAGTTCCTGAACGGCCGAGTACGCGCCCTGCCCGCGCTCCTGGCGATCCAGTGATATGACCAGGCCGGCAATCTGGGCGCCCGTTGAAGAAATGATTTGGTAGGCCTCCCTGACGGCGGTGCCGGCCGTAATGACGTCGTCGATAATGAGTACGTCGCCGGACAGCGGTGCGCCAACGATACTGCCGCCCTCTCCATGCGCCTTCGTCTCTTTGCGATTGAAGGAATACGGTACGTCGATGTCGTGATGTTCCGCGAGCGATGCCGCCGCGAGCGCAGCCAGCGGTATACCTTTATAAGCGGGACCGAACAGCATGTCGAAACGGACGCGCGATTCGGCGATTGCCGATGCATAGAAACGGCCGAGCTTTGCCGCTGCGTAGCCGGTATTGAACAGGCCGGCGTTGAAAAAGTAGGGGCTGACTCGTCCGGACTTGAGCGTAAATTCGCCAAATCGCAGAACGCCGAGTTCCAGTGCCAGTTCGATGAATTCCCGCTTGTACCCACGCATCCGTATCGGTCTTCTGTATCATGGCCGCGACCCGATGAAGTATGACACAGGAGATCGATTTTGTTTCGCGTTATCAGCCTGAATGCCAACGGTATTCGTGCCGCCGCCCGCAAGGGTTTCTTCGACTGGATGGAGCAGCAAGACGCCGATGTCGTTTGTATCCAGGAGACCAAGGCGCAGGCGCATCAGCTGGGCGACAGCGTGTTTTCTCCGGCCGGCTATCACTGCTTCTACGAGGATGCCGAGAAGAAAGGCTACAGCGGCACTGCGGTATTTACGCGACACAAGCCGAAGAAGGTGGTTCGCGGATACGGTGATGCGGAGTTTGACGCCGAAGGCCGCTACCTCGAGGTGCAGCTCGAGGGCATCAACGTCGTGTCCCTGTATTTGCCCTCCGGCTCATCGAGCGAGGAGCGCCAGCAAGCCAAGTACCGCTGTCTGGATTCGTTTACCGAACACCTGAAAAAGCTGCAGCGCCGCCGCTCCGAGTACATCATCTGCGGCGACTGGAATATCGCGCACAAGGAAATCGACCTCAAGAACTGGCGTGCCAACAGAAAGAACTCGGGATTTCTGCCGGAAGAGCGTGCGTGGCTGGACGAGGTATTCGGCGTGCATCGATACACCGACGCGTTTCGGACGCTGGAGCAGGAGCCCGATCAATACACGTGGTGGTCCAATCGCGGGCGCGCGTGGGACAACAACGTCGGTTGGCGCATTGACTACCAGGTGGTGACGCCGGGCCTCAGCAACAGGGTACTCAGAACAGCGATCTACCGGGCCGAACGCTTCTCGGACCACGCACCGCTGACCATGGACTACGACTGGGTCTATGCAGGCGGATAGCGCACCTTCATTGCCCGGATGGCGGCATTATCTGCAGGAAAAGGTCGTCGTCATCTTCTTCCTGGGGTTTTCCGCCGGGCTGCCGTTTCCGCTGGTGTACTCGACGCTGAGCGCCTGGCTGGAGGAGGCCGGCGTCGAACGCAGCACGATCAGCACGTTCGCATGGCTCGGGTTTGCCTACAGCCTCAAGTTTCTCTGGGCGCCGATCGTTGATTCCACCCGGCTGCCTTTTCTCACCCGCATGCTGGGCCGCCGGCGCAGCTGGATGCTGCTGGCGCAACTGTCGATTGGCGCCGCGCTGGTGATCATGTCCGGCGTCGATCCGGCACAGAACATCCAGGCGTTCGCGCTGATTGCATTCGCGGTCGCCTTTGCTTCCGCAACTCAGGACATCGTTATCGATGCCTATCGAATCGAGTCGGCAGCGATCGATATGCAGGGCATCCTGGCGGCGGCCTACCAGTATGGCTACCGCATCTCGTTGCTCATCAGCATGGCGGGTGCTTTGTACATGGCCGAGTACGCTTCGTGGTCGGCGACCTACTTCGCCATGGCCGGTTGTATGGGCATCGGCATCCTGACGACGTTGTGGTGCACGGAGCCTGCCGAAACAAAACTTCGCGTTTACGAAGGAGTAACGCTCGCCGAAAAAACAGCAAGCTGGTTCCTGAGCAGCGTTGTCGAGCCCCTGATGGATTTCGTGCGTCGTTTTGGCAAGTTCGCGCTGGTGCTGCTCGCATTCGTCTCGTTTTACCGCATCAGTGACTACGTGCTCGGTATCCTTGCGAACCCGTTCTACCTGGATATCGGCTACACCAAGTCGCAGGTCGCGACGGTTGCAAAGGTATACGGGGCGTGGGTCACTATCGCCGGCATCGGGCTCGGCGGCTGGGCTGTGCTCAAGTTTGGCGTAGCGCGCTGCGTCGTGACCGCCACCATCCTGATAGCGAGTACCAACCTGTTCTTTGCCGCAATGGTGATTACTGGCCCGAAGCTATGGATGCTTGCCGTCACGATCAGCGCCGACAACATTGCGCAAGGATTTGGCGGCACCGTTCTGATCGCGTACCTGTCCAGCCTGGTTAACGTCTCCTACACGGCAACGCAGTACGCGCTGCTGAGTTCCATCATGTCGCTGCTGCCAAAATTCGTTGCCGGCTATTCAGGCGAGATGCAGGAGTGGCTCGGCTGGCTCGGATTCTTCCTGTATGCCGCGGCGCTGGGCGTGCCGGCAATCATTCTCGCGATCTACGTCTCGCGACGACACGACAAGCTGGTCGGAGAGGGGCCGGTCCATTGAGTGATCTGGAGATTGCTGTTGGCCAACTGCATGAACTCGACGATCCAGGCTGTCGCGAATTCCAGATTGGCGACGGGGACTGGCCGTTCCGCGGATTCGTCGTCAGGAAGGGCGACAAGGTCTTTGCGTATCAGAATTATTGCGTGCACGTCGGTCACCCGCTCAACTGGTCGCCCGACAAGTTTCTGACCAAGGACAAGTCCGCCATTATTTGCGCGTCGCACGGCGCGACCTACGACATTGAATCCGGGCAATGCTTTGCCGGGCCCGGTTCGGGCAGGGCACTGCGCAGGGTCGATGTTGTGATTCGCGAAGGAACCATCTACGTAAGCGGTCCGACGAGCATGTAGCCGTCCTGTGCGAACTCAGGTGAGCGCTGCAGGCATTCGGCGAAAGGGGGGCTAGCTGCTGCGACCGACTTTGAGAAAGCGCCAGTCGACGATGCGATGCCCCTTTCGCAAACCGCGTTGTTCGAATTTGGTACGGGGGCGGTCGAGCGGCTCGTCACCGGCGTGTTCGCGGCGCTCATCGCAGCTGAACAGGTCGGAGTGCGCGAGCACCTCGTCAATATGTTCGGCGTAGTTGGCCCAGTCGGTGGCGATATGCCATGCGCCGCCCTGCACCAGCCGGCTGTGCAGCAACTCGAGGAAAGCGGGCTGCACGATGCGGCGCTTGTGATGGCGCTTCTTTGGCCATGGGTCCGGAAAATAAAGGTTAACGCGCTGCAACGATTCCGGTGCCACCTGGTCGCGCAATACTTCGATCGCGTCATGCATGACAAGCTTCAGATTCGTGATGCCTGCGTCCTCGGCTTTCAACAGGCAGTGACCGATGCCGGGCTCATGCACTTCGATGCCGACGAAGTTCACCTGCGGATTTTCCTGTGCCTGTTGCACGAGCGTTTCGCCGTTGCCAAAACCAATTTCGAGCACGACGTCTCTGCTTCTGCCGAATAGCCGATCGAAGTTCAGCGCTTCATCGGTCAGGTCGATTCCATAGACGGGCCACAATTCCTGAAGCGCACGTTGCTGAGGTGGTGTGAGGCGGCCCGTGCGCCTGACAAAGCTCCTGATGCTGCGATGGGGCCTGCTGTCGGATGTCGAATGCATGGACGCATTCTATGCATTGTTTCCGATGCTTGCCGAGCCGGCTGCAAAAGCGAGGTTTTTCGTCCTTGCTATTGGCAGGGGCAGCTGTACAACAGTATGCTTGGACCTATTACAACTCGGGGAATGGGGGTTCGTCGTGAATAAATACTGTGAAAACCGGGGATTGGCTCGTCCGTCCGCGCTGCTGAAGATCAATCTGGCCTTGGCGGCGACCATATTTGTTGCTTTTTTACTACCCGGCAGCGCGTCGGCGCAGGAAGGCGCTGCGAAGGCGCTGCTCGAAGAGATCGTGATCTTTGCCCGCAAGAAGAGCGATGCCGAATCGATCCAGGAGGTACCGCTTGCCGTGAGCGCTTTTGGCGCCGCCCAGCTGGATGCGATGTTTGTCACGCAGGTCGAAGACCTGAGCTACGTCATGCCAAACGTGCAGCTCGAGTCCGTGGGTACTTTTCCCGGTGTTCAGAACTTCTCTATTCGTGGCCAGGGTATCAACAGCTCGATTCCTTCGGTCGACCCGACGGTCGGTGTGTTTGTTGACGGCATCTTCATGGGTACGACATACGGCGTCGTGATTGACACCTTTGACCTCGAATCGGTCGAGGTCCTGCGCGGTCCGCAGGGGCTGCTGTTCGGTCGCAATGTCACCGGCGGAGCCGTAGTACTCAGGAATGCCAGGCCAAATGGCGAATTCGGCTCGCGGGTCCGCGTCAGGGGCACTGACGAGAGCGAGTACAGCGTTGCCGCCGCGATCGAGGGAGCGCTGATCGAAAACAAGCTCGCCGCGAAGATGGTCGTCTACTACAGCGATGATGACGGTTACTTCAAGAATACGAACCCCTCCGCATCCTTGCCGGCGCCGCACCCGCTGCAGCCGTTTTACGCGAATCCGGCGGACGGCTCCAACGTCGGCGCAATGACAACGAAACTGTTTCGACCGACGCTGGTATATACGCAATCCGACACCGTCGACTGGACGCTGATTGTCGAGCACGGCAAGTCCTCCGGCGACGGCGCCCCGTGGACCAACGTAACCGCGCAGCGCGCCGGCGCACAGCCGGACTTCTCGACGTTCTCGGACGAGACAGGATTCACCGACCTGGACTGGACGCAGGCGGTGCTCGAAACCAACGTCGGTGAAGTCGGTAACGGCACGCTAACGAACATCCTGGGCTGGCGTGGCGTAAACGCCGCCTCGGCTGCGGATATCGATGGCTCCGACCTGCCGATTTTCGCCGCGCCGGGGTACACGGACCAGCACCAGCTGAGCAATGAGATCCGCTGGTCGGGCTCTTTCACTGATAACTGGGAATCAACGATCGGGCTCTACTATTTCGACCAGGACGTCAGTTATCGCGAAGCCCGTTACATCTGGCTGCCGCCGCCGCTGGGGCCGGCGCCGCTGGGCGTTAACCTGCAGCGGGCACTGGGCGGCGATATGGACTCGAAGAACTTCGGTGCCTTCTGGAGCAACGACTTTCACGTGGGTGATGCCTGGACCTTTACGGCGGGCCTTCGCTACACGGATGAGTCGAAGAGCGCCAACGTCATTACCGGCGTTTGCAGTGATAACAGCTCGTTCAGTTGCTCGTTCGACAACCTGAAGGGCGACTGGAGCAACGTGACGCCTAAAGTCGGTGCGCAGTTTCGTGTGAACGACGACATGCAGGTCTACGCCTACTGGTCCAAGGGCTATCGCTCAGGCGGTTTCAACTTCCGCAACGCCAAACCGCTCATTATCCCGCCAGGCCCAACCCGCGAAGAGGAGAACAGCTCGTTCGAGATCGGGTTCAAGTCCGACTTTATGGACAACCGCATGCGCCTGAACGTCGCGGCGTTCCAGAACGACATCACGGACATGCAGCGCGAGCTGAATGTCGGTGACCCGGACGTGATCGTATTGCAGGGCACCATCAACGCGGGTGACGTAACCATCAAGGGCATCGAAGCGGACTTTGTTGCGTTGATCACCGACACCTTCTCGGTGAACGCGTCGTATGGCTGGCAGGATGGAGAGTACGACAGGGTCGATCCTGCGTTTGCGTCGTTCCTGGGGCCCGAGCTACCGCGCCTTGCGCCGACCAATTACACGTTGGGCGTCGCGTTCGACATGCCGCTGGCCGGCGGTGGGCTGGTCAACTTCATGGCCAACCACAGTTTCCGTGAGCGACATCCGTACAACGACTCCAATACCAACTTTTTCGAGGATCAGCGCCGCACGAACGCCAGCATCAACTGGAATTCGGCCAGCGAAAACTGGAAGGTCTCGCTATTCGGGCGGAACCTCGAGGACGAGGCCAACTGGGGCAATCTGACCACGCTCGGCGCCGGGCTGTGGACCGCCGGACCGATGAAGAAGGGCCGGGTCCTGGGGCTGGAAGTGAACTACCAGTACTAGACTGCCGCCAGGAACTGCATACTGGAAGGCCGCCTCCGGGCGGCCTTTTTCTTTGCGGAAACTAGCCGGCCGGCAGCATCAACAGGTCGAAGGTTGTACCGGGCTCGCCGTAGACATGTACGTTGCAGCTGCCCCAGTCTTTCGGAATGTGCCATTCGACAAGCTCGGTAACAGCCGACTCGAAGCGCTTGTGATCGCAACGCATTTCAATCGATTTCAGCGTCCCGGAGATGTTGGCGAACGTGAAGTCGGGGCGAACCGGTGAGAAGTGCCAGCTGTCGTTGCAGTAGTAGCACTCATCCCTGGTTTTAACGACGGCAGGTACCTTCAGTATATCGTCTCCCAGGACCATCTCTTTGAGCCTGTCCATCGCGGGTTGCAGGGCGACAACTTCCTCAGCATCTTCTGCCGTTGCTGCTTTCAATTCGCGGAACGACCTCGCTGCCTCGCGGTATTTGCCGAGCTGCAGTTCAACCTGGACGCGCAGCTTCAGAAGGCGCACATAGCTTTCCTTGTCGATCCACTGACCCTTCGATGCGGTTGCCCGATGCAGCGCCAGGTCCAGCCTGTGCATGTCGCCGATTTTTCCCTCGTAGCGAACACGCTGCGCCCAGAGCTTGGCAAGTTCGTACAGCGACAGATCGTAGGTCTCGTAGATGCGCCAGAACAGCTTGTCCGCTTCTTCGAGCTTGTCCTGGTCGATCAGTGTGCCAATCTTCCGGAACCCTTTGATGAATTGCCTGCTCGCGCCCTCGTTGCTTCGTTCAATGGCAAACGTGATGGTGCTCTGGTTTCTGGATTGCCAGGAGGGCTTGCCGTCGATCAGCGCGGGCTCGAATTTCCAGGTCTTGACCGCATCGATCGCGGCCCGCTCGAACCGGGATCTACCCACCGAATCGACCACCGAGATATTCTGCGGAGTTCCGGTTTCGTCGATGCAATAGGCGACATTGACCCAGGCCTGGGTAGACTTGCGTAGCTCGCTCTTCGGGTAACGAGGCGGGTTCCTCTCGATCTGCTTGGCCGGCACGATTTGCCGCGCTGACTCGACAATCGTGTCCAGGGCTTGCCGAGATTCGCCGGCGCCGGCGGGCGCGGCGGCAAGTGCCAGGGTGATCAGCGTCAATGAGCGCATCTCTCTCTCCTGATTGAATTGGCGGTTCTCCCGAAGCTCCTGGAAAAGCGGCGTGCCCGAGAACCTGTTGACTGGAAGATGCTAGGCGATACCTGGCGTGTCGCGCAAACTCGAGGCAGCTGCCGGCGCGCTGCGTACCCGTCAGACGAAGCGTACCGGGCTGGTCTTTTCAGGCCATCTACCCTGTATCTCGCCATAGAAGTCCCGCAATCGGACGAGGTCGGCCTCCTGATCGCCGCTCAGATCAAAACGCGGGCCGATACCAACGCGCTTGTTCCTGTAGTCCAAAAAGCCGAGATAAACGGGAACGCCGGCACCTTCGGCAATACGGTAAAAACCGCTTTTCCAGCCGGGTTTCTGGGTGCGCGTGCCTTCCGGGGCGAGACCAAAATAGAAGCTGTCTTTCTCCTTGTACATGTCGATGGCCTGCTGCACGGCCGACTGCGCGCGTGTTCTGTCGAGCTTGATACCGCCGAGCGCCGTCAGCAAGGTTCCCAACGGGAACCAGAACAGCGAGTGCTTGGCGAAGAAGTGGATCTCGGCACCGATGGCGACTTTATAGACCAGTGCCCAGAAGCCGTCCCAGTTGGAGGTGTGCGGTGCCGCGATGACAACGCCTTTCGGCGCGTCGGGAATTCCACCTACGGCTGTCCATCCACCGATCCGCAATATCAGCCGGGCGAGGGCTCTTAGCATGGTCTCACCGTTCCATTGTCGACGCGCCGCAGCGGCAGTCCGGTGTGGCATAGTAGCGCCCTGCACGGTGTTTGTAATGTGAACGGGGACAGTTTTGAGAACATCAGGATGGATGAAGCGCCAGCCGTGGTTCTGGCCCGTCAAGCTTTTCATCAAGCGCATCAGTGGTCGCGAGCTTTGGTTAAGCACGGATACGGATCGTGCAGTGCTGGAGAGCGACGGCTGGAAGTACATTCCCGAACTGCTCGAATCTGACTCCGTCGTCTATTCGCTGGGCGTTGGCGACTCCATCGATCTCGACATGGACCTGATCCATCGCTACAACCTGACGGTGCATGCCTTCGATCCTACGCCGTACTCGCTGGAGTGGGTGGAAGGCCTCGAGCTGCCGCAGAATTTCCAGTTTCACCCCTGGGCGGCCGCCGGCGAAGACGGCAGCCTGCGGCTGTTTCGCCGCATCAACAAGCGCGGCAGGAAATCTGGCGTGATGTGGACCGCCGAAGGCGACGCCGGCGACGATACCGACTTTATCGATGCCCCGGCCTACACGATTGCGACCATCATGCAAAAGCTGGGGCACGAGCGGGTCGACTTGTTAAAGGTGGATGTCGAGGGCGCCGAGTATGCGATCCTCGACGGACTTCGCGATGTCGCCAGTCCGCCGACGCAGCTGCTGGTCGAATACCATCACCGCTTTCCGGGTATTGGCAAAGAGCGAACGGCCGCGAGCATCGAAGCGCTGAAGAAACTCGGCTACCGCATCTTCGCGATCTCGATGACCGGCCGGGAGATCGGCTTCGTGCTTGAAGGTACGGCCTGAGGTCCGATTTTCCGCCGCGGCAAAGCAAAAAAAAGGGCGCCCTTTCGAGCGCCCTAATACTTCGTGGATCTTACGGGGGAGGCAGGCCAGACGGCCTGCCCTTGACCCGTTTGTTAGTTCACCGCGTCGATGATTGTCTGACGACCCTCGGGGAATGCCTGCGGTGTCCAGCTGTTCTGGTACGCATGACCCTTGGATGCGCCGTCGGCGTGGCAAGTGACGCAAGCCGTCGTTGCTGCGCCCTGGAGCACATCGTCGAGCTGGTCTTCCCACACATCGCTACCGGCTTCGACCGTAGCCGCCATCGACTTGGTCTGGTCAGGAATGACCGTGAAGTCCGCCGTGTGGCAGGCCGTGCAGGCATTCAGCGCTCGTGGGTAGGTCGGCGTGTGGAAGTTATGGTTCGTCGTGACACCATCCGAACCGAAGACGAGCTGCTGGCCCGTACCCGGCCAGTTCGGCAGCAGTGAATCGTCGGTCGCGAAGCCATAGATGCCGCGGTTCCGATAGATCACGTAGGGAGGCGAACCGTCCGTACCGGCAGAGTGAATGCGATGCAGCATCGTCTTCATCTCGAAGGTCTCGCCGACCTTGCCGTCATACGCTTCGGACTCATCAACACCCATGCCCACGCGTACGCTCTGTTCGTTGGACGCCGCGTTGTGGCAGAGGTTGCACATTTCGACGTTGTCAACGCGGTTGCCGCCATGCTGGTAAAGCGAACCAACGTGGCACTTCAGGCATTCGCCAGTGTCCACGACATCGCGTCGCGACATTAGCGGCGCGGAGCCATCGCCTACGAGCCATTCGTAGGTTGGCGTCACGGCACGAACTGCCATGGTCGCAGTGGGATCGAGAACGCTGACAACACGCGGTTTGCCCTGCAGGGCAACAATACCGCGCTCGGCAGTAACGTTGTCCACCGGGATCGTGGTCGTCGCGACGTTGCCTGCGCAGGTCGTGTTGTCATTGGAGACGTTCACGCTGAGCGCCTGGCCGGGCGCGCTGGTGGACTGGCCGAGGATGAAATCATCACCCTGGGCGTAGCTTCGCAGCATGCTGAGGTTGCCAAGCGAGTCCCCATCCGCGTCTACGTCGGCGAAGAATACCGGGGCGCCAACACCGACAGTGGCGTTACATGGATCGACGCCAACGCCGTCGTAAGTGGCTTGCCAGGAAATCGCCAGGTTGGTGCCGTCATCGACGACGCCGGTGATCTCCCAAACGAACTTCGCACCCTCGGCGACAGCCGTGTCGATGCCATCAAAGATGATGCCGCCGCGCTCGGTGGTCAGGCCGTTGTGGAAGTCGGTTACCGCAACCAGACCGGCTGCGACGCCGCCAGTGCTATGACAGACCTGGCAGTCAGCCGTTTCCGGGTTCGGAATAGTCAGGTGGAACGTCAGGTCGGGCGGTCCGGTGAAGTCCCAGCTGTCCATCGAGCCGTGGCAGGTGAAGCAGCCTTCGCCCGAGACCGGCATCGCGTTTGCCGCGGCAAGTGCTGACACGCCAACGGCAGGGACGATCGTGGTGTCGCTATGGCAGACACTGCAGTTCGTCATGTAGGTCGGATAGGTGATGTTGTAGGTATTACCTCGATCCGTCAGGAACTCGCCGGTCGGGAAGTCATGAGAGTTGTGGATGCCATGTACGACTCGGGCGATCCGCATGTAACTCGGCTCTTCGTCGTCAAGCGGGGTTGCCGGATCGTCGGGGCGATGGCAGACCACGCAGGCGTCCACGCTCATCGGCGCGGAGTAGTGCCCGCCGCGGTTTAGCGGATTGAACCGCCCTTCCTCGCCGTTCCCCTCGCCGCTGGCGCCGTGGCAGCCGACACAGGCTTCAGGGCTTGCCAGCCCTGCGAGCGGGATTGGCGCCGGGTAATCGCCTACTGCGGCAACCTCGAGTTGGTTGATACCGTTGCGAACAATAACCAGGTAACGACTGTTTGTGGCGCCGAATTCGGTCACGCCGCCTTCAATCGTGAAGCTGTAGGTGCCATCACCGTTGTTGACGAAGAAGGCCGAGATCGGAGTCGGGGGTACGGGGGGGACAGCAGTGGGATCACCGGGATCACCGGTGACTCTATCCGTCAAGCTCGTACGCGTGACACCGTCCGTGACATAAGCTCGGTAGAATGTTGCGTCTGTCGCTGCCGCGCCGTCGACCGTCACGCTGAAACTGATGACCAGGTCATCTGGCACGATAGCGTCCGGGGCTACCGCGAAGCCAGCAAACGAGCCGACATCAAAGACTTCATGGGCCGCGGGCGCAGAGGCAAACGAGCCGTCATCGTGACATACCGCACAGCTTTCGAGAGGCGTCACTTTGGCCGACGCTCCTGCGCAGTCGAGCGCATCGAAAAAGCCATCGCCGTTGATGTCCTCTTCAGGGTCTCCGACTCCGTTACCGTTCAAGTCCCAACAAGCCTGTCCGTCAGTACCGGGGGTGCCGGCAGCGCCGGCAGCGCCAGGCGAACCATCGTCGCCCTCGCAGCCAGCCAGGCCAAGTGTCAGGGTAACGGCTACCAGAAACGTCCAACTCCACTTGATAAACTGGTTGAACCTATTCATAGCCTTACTCCTACTTCTTCTTACTTGTCTCAAGAGACCGGTGGTAGTAAAGACTGGTGCAGACGGACCACCGGCATTGAAATGAAGCTTACTTTTGGCACGGAAACAGAACACTGACAATTGTCAGTTTCGGCCTTGCGCGCTGCGGTGGATTACACTTATCAGCAGGTGTCTGTGCTTCGGTTTTTACGTAGCCCGTTTTGGGTCGCTTTGTGCGTCGGAGCCATGGCCGCGGTTCGAGATGCAGTAAGCCGAAGTGCCCGTAGGAGCGCCCAATGGGCGCGAAGCACCCCGAGGGCACGTAGCGCAGCGGCGGCCGCAAGGCCGCTAACCGGCATCGCCTACCACCCCACAACAACGAACGCCCAAAGCGGAAACCAGCGTGCCTGTAGGAGCGCCCCATTGGGCGCGAAGCACCCCGAGGGCACGTAGCGAAGCGGCGGCCGCAAGGCCGCTAACCGGCATCGCCTACCACCCCACAACAACGAACGCCCAAAGCGGAAACCAGCGTGCCCGTAGGAGCGCCCAATGGGCGCGAAGCACCCCGAGGGCACGTAGCGAAGCGGCGGCCGCCAGGCCGCTAAAGGTCAGGGCCTTGCGACAATACCGGCAACAGCACCCACGCCCAGCAACGACCAGCCCAGCAGCGGCAACGACCCCAGCGTCAGCACCAGCGTGCCGGCGATAAGCCCGGTAGCCGCCGCGGTCAGCCAGTATCGCTGGCGACGCTGCTCGCTGAGCTGCTGCTGAATCCTGCCCAGCTCGGGCGACTGCATGTCGAAACGAATCTTGCCGTCGGCGGCCTGTTCGCCGAGTTGTCGCAGTATCGTCGGCAGCTCTCGCAATGCGTCTCTGAGCTGCGGCAGGTTGTCGCGTACGTCCTTCAACAGCGCGCGACCACCCACCTGCTCGTCCATCCAGCGTTTCAGGACCGGGTGCGCCGTTTCCCAGAGGTCCAGCTGCGGATAAAGCTGTCGGCCAAGACCTTCGATGTTAAACAAGGTCTTGTGCAGCAGGATCAACTGCGGCTGAACCTCGACGTCGAAACGTTGTGCCACCTTGAACAGGCGCATCAGCACCTGCGCGAAGGAAATCTCGGACAAGGGCTTGTTGAATATCGGCTCGCATACGGTCCTTACAGCCGCTTCCAGCTGATCGACCCGCGTGTCCGGTGGGACCCAGCCGGAGTCGAGGTGCAGCTTCGCGATGCGATAGTAATTGCGGTCGAAAAACGCCAGGAAATTCTCGGCGAGGTAGCGCTGATCGTCGGGGCTCAGTGTACCGACGATTCCGAAGTCCACGGCTGCATACTTCGGGTGTTCCGGGTCCTCGGTGAGAACGAAGATGTTGCCGGGATGCATGTCCGCGTGGAAGAAGTTGTGACGGAAAACCTGCGTAAAGAAGATCTCGACACCGTTCTCGGCCAATCGCTTGATGTTGGTGCCGGCGGCCCGCAGCGTCTCCATGTCGCTGATCGGGGTGCCGTAGATGCGCTCCTGCACCATGGCTTCCGGTCTGCAGTAGTCCCAGTAGATTTCCGGCACGTACAGCTGATCCGAGCCGTCGAAGTTGCGTTTCAGCTGCGCTGAATTTGCCGCTTCGCGCATGAGGTCGAGCTCGTCGAGAATCGTGTGCTCGTATTCGTCGACAACCTCGAGCGGCCGCAGCCGCTTGCCGTGCTCCCAGTAACGATCCGCGAGGCCGGCGATCAGGCGCAGGACGGCAAGGTCGCTCTCGATTTGTTGTTCCACACCGGGACGCAGGATCTTCACAATGACCTCGGTGTCATCGTGCAGCCTCGCCGTGTGCACCTGTGCGATCGACGCCGCCGCCAGCGGCTCGGCGTCGAAGCGCTGGAAGACCTCGTTGACGTCTTTCCCATACGCCGCATTCAGAATCTCGAGCGCCTGCGAAACCGGGAACGGTGGCACCGCGTCCTGCAGCTTCGCCAGTTCATCGGCGATGTCGGGCGGCAACAAGTCGCGCCGGGTGGAGATCGCCTGGCCGAATTTGACGAAGATGGGTCCGAGCTCCTGCAGCGCGAGTCGAATACGCTCGCCAACCGGCGCAGAGCTGTCGCGCCTTCGCGGCGCGAGGTAGAACAGGAACCGCAGGGGTCGAAGCAGGTGCGTTTCCTTGATGATGTCATCAAGGCTGTACTTCACCAGCACCCGCTGAATCTTGAGCAGCCTGAGTAACGTTCGTGAGTGAGGCATCAGTCGGACCCGAGTCGCTTGATACGCGCGTCCAGTCGATCGACGTCGTCGCGCAATGCGCCGACACGCTTGGCGAACCGGTCCACCTCGTAGCGACTTGGCAGGTCGCGGCTTTCTTCCTGCAGATATTCGCGAATGTTTGCACCCATGGTCGCACGCGCTTCGCGACTCCAGTTGCCGACACTGCGTGCGATTTCGCCGAGTTGGTGCGCCGCGGCATCGCCGACGATGCCGGATAGCTCTTCTTCGATATCGGGCTTCGCGTAGGTGAGCAGTTGCTGGAATTCTTCAGCGAGCACCGGGTCGCCGGTCAGCTCCAGCGAGCCGGCGCGGATAGAGCGCACGCCGGATTCACCGGCCATGCTGGCAAGCGTGAGCAGCGAACCGCTGATCAGGACATCCGGCTCAAGGTCAGCCTCGGTTGTTAACTCGAGCATGTCCTCGTGCACGATGAACCACGCTGTTAAAGCGGTGTTACGGACCCGTATTGCTACGACGGTGCCGGCGAGCTTTCTGCAAAGCTCTCTCGCGGGGGTCGTTGCCTGGATGTTGCGATTCAATATCCTGGCGACAGGTCGCAGCGCTGCTTCGAGCGGATTCACGGCCAGTCAGACCCGGTAGCCGATATGCAGCGCGACGATGCCGGCCGCAAGATTGTGGTAGCGACAACGCTCGAAACCCGCCGCCTCCATCATGGACTTGAGCGTTTCCTGGTCCGGATGCATGCGAATCGATTCGGCGAGGTACTGGTAACTGTCGGAGTCTTTCGCAACCAGCCGCCCGAGCGCCGGCAGCACCTTGAACGAGTACAGGTCATAAGCCGGCTTGATGGCCTTGCTGGGCTTGGAGAACTCGAGGATCATGACCTTGCCGCCCGTTTTCAGCGTGCGGTACATCGAACGCAGCGCCACATCTTTGTCGGTGACGTTTCTCAGGCCGAAGGCGATGCTGATGCAGTCGAACGTGCCGTCGGCAAACGGCAGGTCCTGCGCGTCGACCTGGGCAATCGACAGGTTGCCGGATACGCCGGCGTCGATCAGCCGGCTGCGTCCCTGCCGCAGCATGGCCGCATTGATGTCGGCCAGGATGACGTGACCGTCCTTGCCGACCTTTTTCGAGAATTCGCGTGCGAGGTCGCCAGTGCCGCCGGCGAGATCGAGAACCACGTTACCTGGCCTCAACGCCGCCTGGTTGACCGTGAAGCGTTTCCAGAGGCGGTGCAGTCCACCGGACATCAGGTCGTTCATGAGGTCGTACCGGCTTGCCACCGAGTCAAACACGTCACGCACCAGATCGGCCTTCTCGTCCGTGGAGACGGATCGGTATCCAAAGTGTGTGGTGTCGTCGGGCTGCTGCGGCTTGGCCATGGCTCTTGGTGGTTATCGCTGACTCGGCAGGCGAGGATACCCTTCAACAGACCCCCGGACCAGCCACGCACGACCCTCCAAAGCGGATATCAGCGTGCCCGTAGGAGCGCCCAATGGGCGCGAAGCACCCCGAGGGCACGTAGCGAAGCGGCGGCCGCCAGGCCGCTAACCGGCATCGCCTACCACCCCACAACAACGAACGCCCAAAGCGGAAACCAGCGTGCCCGTAGGAGCGCCCAATGGGCGCGAAGCACCCCGAGGGCACGTAGCGCAGCGGCGGCCGCCAGGCCGCTAACCAACATCGCGCACCACCAACACCCAAGACCGCACACGGCGCAGCGGCCGCCAGGCCGCAAACCGGCTACAAAATGTACCGGCTCAGGTCCTCGTTCTTGGACAGCTCGGCCAGGTGGTCGTCCACATACGCCGCATCGATCGTGACCGTCATACCGCTCTTGTCCGACGCCTCGAAAGAGACCGTCTCGAGCAGGCGTTCCATGACGGTGTGCAGGCGCCGGGCGCCGATGTTCTCCGTGTTTTCGTTGACGTGAAAGGCAACTTCTGCGAGCCGTCGCACGCCGCCCTCTTCGAAATCGAGCGCCACTTCCTCGGTGTTGAGCAGTGCGGAGTACTGCGCCGTCAATGACGCATTCGGTTCCGTCAGGATTCGTACGAAGTCATCGGTGGTCAGGGACTTGAGTTCTACCCGAATCGGGAAGCGGCCCTGCAGCTCCGGGATGAGATCGGACGGCTTCGATACGTTGAACGCACCTGACGCGATAAAGAGGATGTGGTCTGTCTTTACCATACCGTACTTGGTATTGATGGTAGAGCCTTCGACCAGGGGCAGAAGGTCGCGCTGCACGCCCTCGCGCGACACGTCTGCGCCTTGCGTTCCCGAGCGTCGCGCGACCTTGTCGATTTCGTCGAGGAACACGATGCCCTGCTGCTCGACGGCCTCCAGCGCCTGTGTCTTCAGCTCTTCCTCGTCGAGCATCTTTGCGGCTTCTTCGTCGGTGAGCAGACGAAACGCTTCCTTGACCTTCAGCTTGCGCGTCTTCTTGCGATTGCCGCCGAGGTTCTGAAACATGCCCTGCAGCTGGCTGGTCATCTCTTCCATGCCCGGCGGCGCCATGATCTCGACGCCAACCGGCATGGCCTGGATCTCTATCTCGATTTCCTTGTCGTCGAGCTTGCCCTCTCGCAGCATCTTGCGAAACTTCTGCCGAGTGTCGCTATCCGGCGGTGCCTGTTCGGGTTCCTGTGTGAAGCCGACGCTGCGCGTGGCCGGCGGCAGCAGGGCATCGAGTACGCGCTCTTCGGCAGAGTCCTCGGCACGATGCCGCACCTTGGACATGGCATCTTCGCGCGTCATCTTTATCGCCACGTCGACAAGATCGCGGACGATACTGTCAACCTCCCGGCCAACGTAGCCAACCTCGGTGAACTTGGTGGCCTCAACCTTGACGAACGGCGCTTTTGCAAGCCGCGCCAGGCGTCGCGATATTTCGGTCTTGCCCACGCCGGTCGGACCAATCATCAGGATGTTCTTCGGCGTAATCTCACTGCGCAGCGGCTCACCGACCTGTACGCGTCGCCAGCGATTGCGCAAGGCGATGGCGACAGCGCGCTTCGCCTCGTCCTGGCCGATGATGTGCTTGTCCAGTTCCTGGACGATTTCTCTGGGCGTCATTTGTGACATTTTTCTTCCTGAGTATTGGGTTGTGTTGCGGCCTGGCGGCCGCTGCGCTTCGTTTGCTCGCGGATACCGCGGCGGTGACCGATACCGTTTAGCGGCCTTTCGGCCGCCGCTTCGCTACGTGCCCTCGGGGTGCTTCGCGCGCCGGGGCGCGCTCCTACATTGGGCGCCCCTACAGTTCTTCGATGATGATGTTCTTGTTCGTAAATACGCAGATCTCGCCGGCGATGTGCAGTGCTTTTTCGACGACCTCGCGAGCCTCGAGGTCCGTGTTCTGCATCAAGGCCATGGCGGCCGCCTGCGCGTAGGGTCCGCCGGAGCCGATTGCCATCAGGTCATCCTCAGGCTCGATGACATCGCCGTTTCCCGAAACGATGAAGGAACTCTCGGTGTCAGCAACACAGAGCAGCGCCTCGAGGCGCCGCAGGCGCCGGTCGGTGCGCCAGTCCTTGGCCAGCTCGATCGCCGCCCTGGTCAGGTTGCCGTATTGCTCGAGCTTGGATTCGAAAAGTTCGAATAGCGTAAAAGCATCGGCCGTGCCGCCGGCGAAACCGGCAATCACGCGACCGTCTGCAAGTCGTCGTACTTTGCGCGCATTTCCTTTCATGACGGTGTTGCCCATGCTCACCTGGCCGTCGCCGGCGATGGCGACTTTGCCATTGCGGCGGACCGAGACAATAGTCGTCCCTCGAAACTGTTCCATGCTTATTTTCCCGCTGAGGACCGTTGGAGCCCGCTAGCCTTTCTTGCGTGCTCGTGGATGTGTCTGGTCGTATATCTGGGCCAGATGCTGGAAATCAAGATGCGTGTACACCTGCGTTGTCGAGATGTTCGAGTGCCCCAGGAGCTCCTGAACACCGCGCAGGTCGTGGCTGGATTCGAGCAGGTGGGTCGCGAACGAGTGCCGGAACAGGTGCGGATAGACGTTGCTGTCGATGCCCTGACGTCTGGCCCAGTGCGACACGCGGGCCTGCACCGAGCGCGTGCTGATCCGCGTGCCACGATTGCTGACGAACAGCGCCGGTTCCTCGGCGCCGGCGAATTCCGCCCGCGACTTGTGCCAGCGGGCGATCGCGTTCAGTGCCTGGCGGCCGACCGGCACGATGCGGTCTTTATTGCCTTTACCGGTGACGCGTACGGTCCTGTCGTGCATATCGACATCGCCACAGTCGAGATCGGTCAGTTCGGACAGGCGCAGGCCCGAGGAGTAAAGCAGCTCCAGCATTGCCCTGTCGCGATCGACGATGGCGCCATCGCCCGGGATGTCGAGCAATCGCGCCATACGGTCCGCGTCGAGGTTACCCGGCAGGCGCTTGCTGCTTTTGGGTGCCGAGACCGAGGTTACCGGGTTCTTGCTCACGAGCTTCTCGCGCATCAGGTAGCGGAAGAAGGTGCGAGCGGCGGATAGCCGACGCTGCAAGCTGCGCGCACTAAGGCCTTTGCGAAAACACGCCGCGGAGTAGGCACGAACATAGCCGTCATCGAGCTGGCCCCAGCCGTCGATACCGGACTGCTTCATGAACGCCAGCAAGGTCTCCAGGTCCCGGCGGTAGTTCTTGCAGGTAAGCGGAGAGAGCCGGCGTTCGTATTCCAGGTGCCGGATGAAACGATCAATCCAGCTGGCGTCGCTCACAGGGTCGCTCAGTAGCGCTTCAGGGCGCCCGCGATCAGATCACCGAGTCGCGTCAGGAAGTCGATGCTCATGCCCGGGTGAAAACGCCCGGAGTCCGTGCTGCCGACGGCAAGAAAGCCGATTTCGCAGCCTTTGCCTATGGGCACGAGTGCCGCTGAGCCGATCTCCTCGGCGTCCTTTCGAAACAGGAATTCACGCTGCGTGTCGCGGATTTTGCCGCAGCGCGCGCCACTGCCGTTAAGAAACGTATTGAACCGCTTCAGCGAGGCATCCTTGCGATTGACGACGCGGAAGAACCGTCCAGCGTCAATGTCCGTGAACGCCTCTGCGTCACCGAAGATGAGCAGCACAGACTGATCGGCACCGAATCCGCTGCGCATGGCCTCTTCGATAGCCAGGACCGTAGCCTGCAGATCACCCACAGCCAGCAGCTGCAGGGTCAGTTCGTGAATCTTGGCGGCCAGCACGTCGTTGGCCCTGGCCACGGAAATCAGCTCTTTGAGCTGGCGCTCCAGTTTGGCGTCTTTCTGTCGCAGCACCGAAATCTGTCGCTCCACGAGGGAGATGGTGCCGCCACTCGAATGCGGCAGGTTCAGGGAGCCCAGCAGTCTCGGGTTGTGTTCGAAGAAATCCGGATGTGCCACCAGGTAGTCATGCACAGCCTGCTCGGAGAGCTGCTCGTCGCCGTAGTCCGGTTTAGGTTGGGTGCTCATAACTGCAGGGTTCCTTCAGAGATCAACTCGGCGTTTCCGGTCAGCCAGACAGGTTCTCGGTTTCCGGACCAGCTTACCACGAGTTGGCCGCCGGGCAGGCTGACCGTGACGCGCTCGTCCAGCAAGCCGGATTGCTGTCCACAGACAACCGCGGCGCACGCCCCGGTACCGCAGGCCAGCGTCTCGCCGACGCCGCGTTCGTGAACACGTAGCTCAATGTTCTGCCTGTCCAGGACCTGCATGAAGCCGACGTTGGTTTTTTCGGGGAATCGCCGATGCGTTTCGATTTCCGGTCCGAGTTCGCCGACGGCGGCGTTTGCCACGCGATCGACCTGCAAAACACAGTGCGGGTTGCCCATGGAGACGACCTGCACCCGGTGCTGTTCGCCGCCCGCGTCAAGTGTGTAATGGGCTGCCGCACGGACGGCGTCAAAGGGGACGAGGGCCGGCTCGAACTCGGGAACGCCCATGCTGACGGAAACCAGGTCGCCCGCCATCCTTACGGCGACAGGCCCGGCGGGACTGGCGAGCGTAAAGGCGTCCGCATGCTGCGGTTCCCGCGCCAGGATTCGAGCAACGCAGCGCACGCCGTTGCCGCATTGTTCAACCTCCGAGCCGTCCGTGTTGAAAACGCGGTAGCTGGCGATGCAGGCCGGATCGTCGGAAGGACTCACCCACATTAGTTGATCGAAAAAGGAGCCATCGTCACCTTGCGCGAGTTCGCGTAGTCGTGATGTCTCGGGTGGCGGAAGATTCTGTTCGCGTTGATCGACAACAACAATCTTGTTGCCCGCGCCCTGCATTTCAAAGTAGGCAACTTCCATCGGCGGATCTTAGCAGCGAAAAAATTGATTGGATGGACTTTTGATCACGGCCTCTGTAGTTTTACATAAACCAATCCACATACTAACAATATTGCCCTTGGGGAGAGTCATGCGGCACATAATGGTCATGAACGCGAAGGGTGGCTGCGGTAAAAGCACCCTCGCAACAAACATCGCTTCCTACTTTGCTACCACCGGCGCAACTGTTGCGCTGGCGGATTACGATCCACAGCGTTCGAGCCTCGACTGGCTCGAGCGTCGCCCTGAAAATCGCCCGGAAATCGTGGGCGTTGCCGGCTATGAAAGCGGTTTGCGGCGCGCTCCCCGTAACGCCGACTACGTCATCATCGATGCGCCGGCACGCTCGCATGGCAAGGAGCTCGTGGACCTGGTCAACCATGCAGAGACCATCCTGGTTCCGGTTTTGCCGTCGACCATCGACATGCAGGCTACGGCGACCTTCCTCGACGAGCTCAAAGCTGTTGCCAAGGTTGCGCGCAAAGGCGCAAAAGTGGCCACTGTTGCCAATCGGGTTCGCGATAACACGCTCATCTACGACGACCTTGACGAATACCTGACGAAAGCTCGGGTGCCGTACGTCGCGGCGTTACGAGAGGCGCAAAACTATGTGCGCGCCTACACCCGCGGGCTTGGCATTTTCGAGCTGCCCGAGTACCTGGCATGGCCGGACTGGGATGAGTGGGAACCGCTGACCGCCTGGTTACGCAGCGTCCGCAGCCAGCCGTAACAGTCCCGCTGGGGCGCCAAAAGCCGACCGGCCTCCGATATGCTGCTCGGCTGAGGCAGCGTGCCTGTAGGAGCGCCGCCTTCGGCGCGAAGCGCAGCGGCGGCCGTAAGGCCGCTCATCGATATCGGTTGCTGTCATAGCCCGATTGGCCGCGACCTCGTCCTGTCAAGCCCTGCCAGCAACGGGAACCATCTAAGCGGCCTTACGGCCGCCGCTGCGCTTCGCGCCCGGTGGGCGCTCCTACAATCATCCTTTTCGACCGTGTAACCGTGCCGCTCCTACAGGTCTTCCGACGGAAGACTGGCGCGGATACCGTCCTCGGGATTGGCATAGCGTGGCTGCACGCCTAGCACCTCTCGCATCCTGGTCGTATCGACCCGGCGCGAATCCGACATGAATGACAAGCGCTGTGGCGAAAACTCGACTTCGGCCTGTGCGCGGCTGATCCGGGGCGGAGAGGGCAGCCCCAGCTGCCGGGCAACCTCGCTCGTAAACCAGGTCGAGCTGCGATGGTCGCCATCGCCGACGTTATAGATTCCGGCAGGGATATCGCCCGACAGCGCGGCAATACAGCACGTCGCCAGGTCGTCGACGTGAATTCTGTTGCCAGGGCTGGCATCTGACTCATCCAGCACCGGCATCCCGGCGCGAACGCGTTCGATGCCCAGCCTGCCAGGGCCGTAAATACCCGGCGCCCGCAATACGACGAGCGTACAGTCATTGTCGGAAGTCCAGGCCGCAAGCTGCTCTTCTGCCGCAACGCGCAGCTCGGCCCGCTCGTTCGACGGGTTCGCCGGGGTGCTCTCCATCACGGTTTCGCCGTGACGGTCTCCGTACACGCCGGTGGTGCTGATGTACACGAAGCGCGTCGGCGCCGGCTCCAGCAGCGACAGAAATCCCTGCAGGCGTTCATCGGGGGCAGGCCCGCGAGGCGGCACCGTGTAGATCACCGCATAGTCAGAGGGCAGCGCCAGCGGCAGGGTTGTTGCGCTGTCCAGATCGAAGCGTTCGACACGCCGATCCGTATCGATCGCCGAGCGGCTTAAACCGACGACCGCGTCGGCAGGAAGCCGGGCGAGCACACGTCCGCCGGTATACCCGGTACCTGCAAGCAGAGTGAGCATAGTGACGGGCTAGGCCTTGTCGGCATCCATGTGCGGAATGGCGGTAAGCGGCGGCGCCGATACCATGCCGAGGCCATCGCGGTACGCCGCGGCAGCGGCATCGGCTTCGCCCATCTGATTGAGCAGGGCGCCGTACTCCTGGTAGGCGTCCGGCGTCGGCCGCAGACTGATAACCGTTTCCAGATAGCTCCTGGCTTTTCCCCACAGCTCGTTGCGAATGCAAAGACGCGCCGCGGCCAGCAAAAGCTCCGGATCGTCGTCGCGTTTCTTGAGCCAACCCTCGGCACGCTTCAGCTGCTTGCTGGGATCCGATGACTCGAGCTTGCCGAACAGCCGCACCAGCGGACCGGACCAGTTGGACTTGAGGACACCGACAAGCTCCTTCTCGACGCGATCATGTTCGCCGGCGCGAACCAGGCCGCGGTAATAGGCTTCCAGCAAGTCGGTATTCGACTTGTGCGCGCGCTCGACCGTGCTCCAGATTTTCGAGATTGTGGCGCTGTCTTGTGCCCGATCCAGGGCTTCCTTGCGGACCCGGATCGTCCATTCTTCCAGCGTGCGCGGCTTCAACTGGCCGTTCTTCCTGAGCCTGGGCAACATCTCCTCGAGGGAATCCCAGTCCTCGAGCTTGAAATACAGCCGGCCCAGCAGGGCAAGCGCTTGCGCATGATCCCGCGAATTCTCATCGAGGCGACGCAATGTCGCCAGCGCCTGCTCGTTGTGGCCGCGATCCAGCTGGAACTCGGCTTGCGTCAGCAGCACGGCATTCGCGGCTTCGGGGGTCTCCTGGTAGGCCATGCGCAACCACTCGTCGCGGCGCTCGTCGTGTCCCTGCAGGTGTGCGGCCCGCGCAGCCTGCAGGTAGTTGAACAACGGCGAATCGCTGGTGCTCGCAGATCGCGCCAGCATCTTTTCGCCGCGCGCGAAGTTGCCTTCCGCAACAGCAATCATGCCGCGCGTCATCTTCTGCCCGGAACGCGCGGAGCGGTATCGGCCCGCAGCTTCGCCGAGACGTCTTGGTGCAAGGTAGATCCTGCGAATCAACCAGACCGTCAGTAACAGCAATAGGGCGAGACCGATCAGCACCGGCACCGACATCTCGACCACGTAGCCGCGGAAATTGATGATCACGTAGCCCGGATCGGCCAGCAGGAAATGCGCCGCGAAGGCGCTCGCGAATAACGCCACCACAACGATGATGCCAAATTTCACTGCGAGCTCTCGCGCAGGGTGCGAAACTGTCGCAGCAGCTGCAGCGACCCGGAAATGTCCGGTGTAACGCTGGTTGCGATACTGCCGCGAATTTCGACCAGCGTTGCCTGTGCGCTCTGTACCTGTGCACTGCTGCTGTCGAAGTACTCAGACAATATCTCGCTCGTGTCATCCAGGCTTTGCTCGAACACGGCCTGCTCGCCGCGCAGCAAAGCCAGGCGCGCAGACTGCAGCTGCAGTGCCAGGTTATTGCGCAGGAACGATTCGGCATCCGGCGATATCAGCGCCATCTTTGCCTGGTCCGGCGGCGTTACTCGAACCAGTCCGGACATGGCGCTCTTCATCGAAGACCAGGCGCGATTCAGTCCGCTCTGTTCCTCATCCACGCTGGTCGTTGCTTCGTCGTGCTGGTTCGTGCCGCTGACCAGGGGCAAAGACTCGACGACGTGTGCCAGGCTGGCCAGGGTCATCGAGGCACCTGCTATATCCGGCTTCTCCATAACGTCGAGCGACGCGAGCTCATTGGCAATGGCACGCCGCACATCGAGGAGCGCCGGGTTGCTCATTTGAACGACGCGCTCATCGGCCATGCGCAGCGCCAGTGCAGCGAGCTCCGGATTGTTGGCGAGCTGCAGCTGGGCATTGGCTATCTGCATGTAGTACTCGGCTTCCGCGATCAGCCACGCGTCGCGAGAGCTTTGCGAGATACCGGCGAGCGACGCCATGGAGCTTTCCAGCGTCGACATCCTGGCAGGCAGCGAACTAAGCAATCGAACGCGCTCATCGAGTTCCTGCCGCAGCGCCTCGATCTCCGCACTGCTGCTCAGGTCCAGCGCACCGAGCATCTCGACCTGTGCGGCAAGTTCGTCGCGAGCCGCTTCGGCAGCCGCAAGGCGGCTCTGCAGGCCGGCAATCGCATCGTCTGTGGCCGTATCCTCTTGCGCAAGCCAGCTCTCGAAGAACACGTAGCCGGCGCCCGTGACCGCGACGAGGGCGACCAGCAGCGCCAGCCAGGCGACCCCGTTGCCGCGCTGCCTGGGCGCTGCCTTCTCGGCCGGCGGCGCCTGTTTCGTGTCTTTGTCGTCGTCGACGTGCACATCGCTCACATTGTCACCCGAGTGATCGTCCACATTACCGTGGTCGTGGGCCTTCTGATCGGCGTCCTGTTCCGGCGGCGCTTCAACGGTCTCCCGGTCGGCCTCGGCCTCCGGTTCCTGTGTCTTGTCTTTGTCACTCATTGCGCTAATCCAATGCGGGTTCGGCTTTGTGGAGTGCGATGATAGCTTCGACGATATCGCTGGCCTGCGGACCGGATGCAAGTATCGGTCGCGAAGCAGGATAACGGTCAAGCACTTCTTTTAACACACGACCGGCAGGCGTCACCAGTGGCGTCGATTCCAGCTGCGCCTCGCACCAGGCGGGCAGCAGCGTGACCAGATTGCGGAACGACTGCACACTCATCGCGATGATGGTGTCGATATCGCCCTGGCGCCAGCGAGCCTCGACGTCGGCGAGCGTTTCCGCACTCACCTGCGGCAGCCGCCGTTCGTAGACCGACAGGTAATCGACCTTCGCCCCTCGCGATGCCAGCTCCTCGGCCAGCAGCTCGCGACCGGCGCTGCCGCGGATGATACGGATCTGTTTGTCGGCGACGTCGTTCAAGGCGGGTTCCTGAAGCAGGTGTTCACTGTCGAAACCCTGCGCGGACTGGATGTCCACGATGCGGCCCGCCGCGGCTACGGCCGCGGCAGTGGCCGGACCAATTGCCGCTATCTGACCACCGTCGGAATATCTGAGCCCGTATTCGACCGCATTGGGGCTGACAAAAATCACGACGTCCGGCTTAGGTAGCGCCGCCGCGTTTGCGGAGACAACGTTCTCATCCAGCGCGACGATATCCAGCACGGGAAAACAGAATGCCGAACCGCCGTTGGCCTCGATCGCGGCAACCAGTTCGCGAGCCTGGCTTCGCGGACGTGTCACCAGTACACCGACACCGTCAAGCATCGCCTCAGTCATGCTCAGCTCCGGCGGCGTCCAGCAGCTCGCGGGCGCCGCTTTCAAGGAGTCGCTCCGCCAGCGATTCTCCGAGCTGCTGGGCGTCCTCGGCACGGCCGCTGACGGCGTCACGAATCGATTCGCTGCCGTCAGGCAGTGCAACCAGCGCCGTCACGGTGAGTTCGTCGCCATCGACAACGGCATAGGTTGCGACCGGCGACTGGCAGCTTGCCTGTAGCTTCTTCGCGATAGCGCGCTCTGCCAGCGTCGTTTGCACGGTGGTTGCATGGTCAAGCTGTTTCAACACGCTGCGCAGGTCCGCCTGGTCGGACAGGCATTCGACGCCGACAACACCCTGTGCTGCTGCCGGCAACATCTGCGTCGGAGCGAATTGCTGGCTGATGTGGTGAGCGAGTTCCAGCCGCTCGAGTCCGGCAGCGGCGAGGATAATAGCGTCATAGTCGCCGTTCTCGAGCTTGGACAATCGCGTATTGACGTTGCCGCGCAGCGGCTGGATGTTGAGATCCGGGCGCATCATCTTTAGCTGTGCCTGTCGGCGCAGGCTGGAGCTTCCGATCAGCGCACCTTCGGCAAGCTGGTCGAGCTGCATTCGATCCGGTGAAACCAGCGCGTCGGCGTGGTTGGCCCGCTCAAGCACGGCTGCAATGCAGAAGCCGTCGGGCATGTCGGCCGGGACATCCTTCATCGAATGCACCGCAATATCCGCGTCGCCGTTCTGCATGGCAACCTCGAGTTCCTTGATAAACAGGCCCTTGCCACCGATCTTCTGCAGGCTGCGGTCCAGGATCTCATCGCCTCGTGTCGACAGTGGCAATAGTGATACCGCTTCGACTTCAGGCAGCTTGCGCAGCAAGGCGGCCACATGATCTGCTTGCCAAAGGGCGAGCGCGCTCTTGCGCGTTGCTATCCGTATTCTCATCGTCTTTTAAGATTCTTTGTTGCTACGACTCTTTCAGGCGTCGGCGGACCTCGGCGACATGCCGGCGGCTGATTATCAGCTCTTTGCCGTCCACTTGCGAGTCGCCGCGCAATACCACTCGACTCTTGCCGTCGGCATCCCTGTCGATACGCTCGATCCGGTCCACGGCAACCAGTGCACCGCGGTGAATGCGAACGAAACGATCGCTGAACTCTGAGGCCAGCGATTTCAATGACTCGTCCAGCAGATCGTGGCCATGGTCGTGCTCCGCGCGGACATACTTCTGGTCAGCGAGAAAGCAGCTAATGTCGGCAACCGGAATCAACTTCAGTTCGCCCTTGACGGTCGCACAGACGTGACGGCGTCGACTTTCCAGCCCGGCATCGGCGGCAACCTGCTGCAGCTTCGTGCCTGCCAGTTTCGACGCCTGTGTCAGTGCCGCTATCAGCCTGGGACGGCGTACGGGCTTGAGGACATAGCCTACGGCGCGTGCTTCGAAAGCATCAATCGCATACTCGTCGTAGGCGGTCGCAAACACCACCGCCGGCGTGTGTTCGAGTTCATTCAGGTGGTGGGCGGTTTCGATACCGTCGAGACCTGGCATGCGAATATCGAGCAGCACGATGTCGGGCTTGAGTTTCGCGGCGAGGCTTAGTGCCTCTTCTCCGTTACCGGCATCGCCGACCACTTCGTAATCGGCCTCGTCTTCGAGTAACTGCCGAAGTCGGTCGCGTGCCGGCTTTTCGTCATCGACTACAAGGACCTTCATGCGGTCGTCTCCTCGGTTGGAAAACGAAGCGTCACGACGTAGAGATCGCCGCTGTCATCGACCTGCACGGAGCCGCGGCTGCCGTAGGCAAGCTCAAACCGCTGCCGGATGTTGGCCAGCGCCATGTTGTTGCCTGCCTTGTCACGACTGCGTCCTTCCGCGACCGGGTTGGACATGGCGATCTCGACGAATTTCCCGTCACGCTTACCGGCGACGACAACCTCGCCGCCTTCGGGCAATAGCTCTATACCGTGATAGATGGCGTTTTCCAGCAGCGGCTGGATAGTGAGGTTCGGGATGCGTGCACGCATCGGCAAGCTGGCCACATCCCAGCGTACGTTGAGGCGATCGCCGAGTCGCAGTTTCTCAATGCGCTGATAGATCGCGGCGATCTCGAGCTCCTGCTTCAGAGATGTGCGGTCTTTCGGGCTGCTCATCGTCGCGCGCAGCAGGTCCGAGAGATCCTCTACCGCCTCTTCCGCCTGCAGCGGATTACTGCGAGTGAGCGAGGCGATCGTATTCATGCTGTTGAATAGAAAGTGCGGGCGTATGAGCGCCTGAAGTGCGCTGATACGTGACTGTGCCTCGAGAACGATGCTGCGTCGCCATTCGCTGGAAACGTACAGGTAGCGCATGGCCAGCGCGATGACAATCGAGCTGATGGCAAAGGTACGAAGGATGAATGTCGTGTGATCGTCACTGATGACTTGCGACGCCCCGAAGATGCGCATCAGCTGCCAGGATAGCTCCGCAACAATCACGCAGACAGTCTCGAGGAGTAGGAAACTCAAGACAAACGCCCGGGTCTGGCCCGTCCTCTCCAGCCTGCCGCGCAGCAGGCACATGACGGCCGAACCGAGTAATGCGAGCCAGAGTACGAAGAAAGATACTTTTGACAGTTCGACCAGGAAACGGCCTTCGGGCTCGTGCGCTGCCAGGGTAAGGACGATAGCGACGAGTTCAGCAACCAGTACGATGACGAAAAGCGTGCTTGCGGCGCAAAAATCCGGCAGGAACGCCTGCGTGTCTGCGTGGGTAGGCTTGGTTGGCGCGGTCAAACGGGCGCTCCTTCGACATCAGCTGGCATTGTACCGCCAGCAGCCGGACAGCGCCCGTTGGCGCGATGACCGCTGTGTCAGGAGCTGCAGTGCTCGGCGATCAACTCTTCCACGCGCTGGCGTGCCGCGGTGGTCTGATCCTCGTCGAGATACACACGCTCGCCGCCTTCATCTTCCCGATAAAGCCTGCGCGCCTGCACCATGGTCTCAAGCTGCGAACGGTAGGTATCGCAACGCTGTTTCTTTTCCTCGGCTGCGGCGGCTGCCTCTGCAGCCGTTTTCTTTGCTTCTGCCCTTGCAGCTCGCTTTTCCTGGAGAGTGGCCGCGGCATCGCCCTGGGCGCTGCCACGCCTGCTTGCCGAGCTGGAGTCAGCACGCTGATAGGTCAGAGCGACGACTTCGGCCTGGTCGTTGCTTGTCGGCCGGTCGCCGTAGTGCACGTTGCCCTCGTCATCGACCCACTTGTAGATTTCATTCGCCATTGCGCTGCCGCCGAACGCCATGCCGAAACTGATGGCGAAAGCTGCGCAGAAAACCAACCACCGTGTGCTTTTCATAAGGGTTCTTCCAGGGCCGTCGAGGCCTTCTATAAGATACTGAAACTCAAAGCATTAGACCACTAAACCGGCGGTCTTGTTGTGATCATGATCACAGTCAATGGCGGGCTTTTCGCCAGCTGGGTTGAACATAAAAAAAGCGGGCCGAAAGGCCCGCTCAGTAACTCGCTGCGTCAAGGGGAATTTATATGCCGAAACGAGCAAAGGTGGTGACATCACCCGACTTTCGTTATGACAAGCCGAGTGATGCCACCGGGGGGATAATCACTCAGCAGAGGTGAACTCCGGGTATGCCTCGAGGCCGCACTCACTGATATCGACACCTTCGTACTCTTCTTCTTCAGAGACGCGGATACCGACGGCTTTCTTGATCACGAACCAGACGATGAAGCTGGTGATGAAGACCCAGGCGAAGATTGAGACCAGCCCGATGAGCTGTGCCACGAAGGTCGCGTCCGGGTTGGTGAAGCAGACCGCCATCAGGCCCCAGATACCGACCACGCCGTGCACCGAAATGGCGCCGACCGGATCGTCAATCCTGAGCTTGTCAAGCATCACGATCGAGCCAACAACCAGCAGGCCGCCCACGGCGCCGATCATCGTCGCCGCGATTGGTGTGGGTGTCAGCGGCTCAGCGGTGATAGCAACGAGGCCGGCGAGCGCGCCGTTGAGCGCCATCGTCAGGTCCGCTTTACCGAACCAGAAACGCGACAGCAGCAATGCGAATACGAGTCCACCGGCGGCGGCCATGTTGGTATTGACGAATACCAGCGCGACCGCGTTAGCTTCACCGACATCGGATACCTTCAGCTCGGAGCCACCATTAAAGCCAAACCAGCCGAGCCACAGGATGAGCGTGCCAAGTGCGGCAAGCGGCAGATTGGCACCCGGAATTGCGTTTACCTGGCCACCTGGACCGTACTTTCCTTTGCGGGCGCCGAGTAGTATTACGCCGGCAAGAGCCGCAGCCGCGCCACAAAGATGCACGACACCTGAGCCCGCGAAATCGAGGAAGCCGGCTGCATCAAGGAAGCCACCGCCCCATTTCCAGAAACCCTGCACCGGGTAGATGAAGCCCGTTAGTACAACGGCAAAGGCAAAGAACGACCAGAGCTTCATGCGCTCAGCGACTGCACCGGAAACGATGGACATCGCGGTGGCTACAAAAACGACCTGGAAGAAGAAATCTGACAGGTTCGAGTAGTAGGTGTCCCCGCCGCTCGCGATGACATCCGCGGCCGAGTTATCGGTGGATCCCAGGAGACCACTGCCCAGCGTTGAGAGACTCTGGAAAATACCGCCGCCAAAGTCGCCCGGGTACATGATCGAATAGCCGCACAGCATGTACATGATGCAGGCGATGGAATAGAGACCGACGTTTTTGGTCAGAATCTCCGCGGTATTCTTGGCACGCACCAGGCCGGCCTCGAGCATCGTAAAGCCCGCCGCCATCCACATGACGAGCGCGCCCATGACAAGAAAGTAAAACGTGTCGAGCGCATACGCGAGTTCAGTGACCTGCGCCGCTATTTGAGTTGTTTCTTCCACAACAAAACCCCCTTCTGATTAAACGGCTTCGCTACCGGTTTCACCGGTGCGAATTCGAATGGCCTGAACGAGATCGGTGACGAATATCTTGCCGTCGCCGATCTTCCCTGTGCGTGCTGTATTGGCAATAGCCTCGATAACCTGCTCGGCCAATTCATCAGCGACCGCTAGTTCGATCTTCGCCTTCGGCAAGAAGTCGACGACGTACTCGGCGCCGCGATACAGCTCGGTATGGCCGCGCTGCCGGCCGAAGCCTTTGACTTCCGTCACGGTGATGCCCTGGATGCCGATGTCGGCGACGGCTTGCCGCACGTCATCGAGTTTGAAAGGCTTGATGATCGCAGTGATCATTTTCATTAGTGATTCCCCTCTGGATCTGGAAAGGGGGCGACCGAGCGGCCGCCCCGCGAAAAATTACTGCAAATCAAATGACTTGCCGAGCGTGAAGATCAGTGACTCGTCGTCAGCGCCGATCAGATCGTCGTTAGCCAGTATCAGCGCAACCCCGAGGTCGATGTCGGCAACCGTCGTGCCGTAGCCGAGTTCGAGGTAGTCGCCATTGGCATCCTGCGAGAATGTGCCGAACGTTCCGTAGAAGCCGTTTTCGCTCGCCAGCGTCAGCGATGCGAAGGTGTAGTCCTGTGTCGGTCCAGTGAAGTTCTCGTATTCGCCGATAGCGACATCGACCGACAGCGGCCCGTAGCTGCCGCCCAGGTTGATTTCCTGGTAGGTGTCGTCGAAATCTCCCGTGTAGTAGTAGCCTGTGAAGCCGATGTAGTAGCCGAAGTCTTCGATCTCGCCGCCATAGCCAAAATAGCCGTCGACCTCGAGGCCGTCGCTGACATCAGCGGCCCAGGTGCCGGCGTAGAAGCCGCCGGATTCATAATCCAGGCCTGCGCTCGCGGACGAGACTTTCTGCAGGATGCCGCGGAAGTGGTACTCACTCGCCCAACCCACGTTGGCCGACAACTGCGCCTGTGCCAGGCCGCTACTCAGTAATACGATCGCGACGAACGCGGTTTTTCTTGCTGTCATTGCTAGGTGCTCCCTCTTAAATTGAGGCCAGAATGGCCGTTTTCGCCCTGTATAGAGCAGGTTACGTGCCAGTTCTAAAAACACTCGATTAATCAGCGAGTTGAGAATTTCCGCGGCGCACGCACGCACTGCTTTGGTGCAACGAAAACTGGCCGTGCTCCGAAATGGTGAACAGACGCAGGGCAAGCCGCGTTTTTGCAGCATTACGCGGCATATGCGGCTGGTGTTTTGGGGCGGGCTCAGGTATCAAACGGCTATGGCTGACGAATCAATCGAAAACCTGGCGCGAAAACTGGTGGACTCCGTGCCCGAGGGGCTGCGATCTGTGCGCGAGGATCTTGAAACCAACTTTCGCTCGGTATTGCGAACCTCTCTCGGCAAGCTCGACCTCGTGACTCGAGAGGAGTTCGAAGTGCAGGAAGCCGTGCTGCTGCGCACACGCGAAAAACTCGAAGCGCTCGAGCAGAAACTCGAACAGCTGGAAAAAACGAAACAGTAGAATCCGACTCGGCGCAGCGACTCGGGAATCGTCGCGCCGTTCGCCAGCAAACCTGCCGGCCACGGAGGGCCGCGTCGATGAGTCTCGCCATTCTGCACTGCCGTGGCCAACGCGGTGTCGAGGCACCGCCCGTAACCATTGAGGTATTCCTGTCGGGCGGGCTGCCGGTCTTCACTATCGTCGGCATGGCAGAAACGGCGGTGCGAGAAAGCAAGGATCGTGTTCGTGGCGCCCTGATCCGCTCCGGTTTCGACTTTCCCCAACAGCGTATTACCGTAAGCCTTGGCCCTGCAGACATGCGCAAGGTCGGCGGTCGTTACGACCTTGCAATAGCGCTTGGCATACTCGCCGCCCGCAAGCAGCTGCCACTGGACTCCGTGGCGAACATGGAGTTCTACGGTGAGCTGGCGCTGAGCGGCGTGCTGCGCCCGGTTCCAGGGCTGTTGCCGGCAGCGCTGTCGGCGCGTGATTCGGGTCGCGCCATCGTTGTGCCGACAGAAAACCAGGACGAGGCAGCGCTGGCCGGCGCCGAGGTTTACGCGGCAGCATCATTACTCGAAGTCACGGCGCACTTGCTGGGTCGCCGGCCGATCGAGCGCTGCAGGCGAACGCCGATTGCAGACCAAGGTTTGCCGCATGGCGATCTATCTGACGTCAAAGGCCAGCAGCGCGCCAAGCGGGCACTCGAAATCGCGGCAGCCGGGGGCCATAACCTGTTGCTGATCGGTCCGCCGGGAACAGGCAAGAGCATGCTGGCGCGCAGACTTCCCGGCTTGCTGCCGAAATTAAGCCGGGCCGAAGCCATCGAAACAGCATCGATCGACTCAATTCTCGGTTTACCCGTCACTACCGCAGGCTGGCGTCGTCGCCCGTTTCGAGCGCCCCATCACACGGCAACCGCGCCCGCTCTCGTTGGCGGCGGCAAGGGGCCGCGTCCCGGTGAGGTGTCGCGGGCCCATAATGGGGTCCTGTTTCTCGATGAGCTTCCGGAGTTCAACCGCAGCGTACTGGAGGTACTCCGCGAACCGATGGAAACCGGCGTCATAACGGTATCGCGAGCAGGCGGCCAGGCAGATTTCCCGGCGCGATTCCAGATGGTCGCGGCAATGAATCCCTGCCCTTGCGGCTATCTTGGAGACCGCCAGGCGGACTGCCGCTGCAGCGCCGAGCGGGTGGTCAGCTATCGCGGCAAGATCTCGGGCCCGTTGCTCGACCGCATCGACCTGCACGTCGAAGTTGCGCGACCGTCGACGCAAGCGCTGCGAGCCACGGAGCCTGACGGCGAAACAAGCTCGGTCGTTGCCGGCCGCGTAAAGCAGGCGTGGCAGCTGCAGAAACAGCGCGCGGCCGTCAGCAATGCGCGCCTCGAGGGAAATGCGCTGACAACGTTCTGTGATGCAGACGATGCGTGCTGGAGTCTGCTCGAAGAGGCGGCCGGGCAGTTCAACCTGTCTGCGCGCGCGCACCACCGCATACTGCGTGTGGCGCGCACCATAGCCGACCTGTCGGCCTCCAAACGTATAACGCCCCCGCATGTTGCGGAGGCGCTATCGTTGCGTTGCCTGGATCGACGTGACTAGCCGACCCGTTCGCTTGATCTATTGCGATTCGGCGGCCATGTATTCGACAGCCGCTGCCACCTCTTCGTCGGAGAGATCCATGCGACCGCCTTTCGCGGGCATGTAGCCCGCCGAACCGCTGTATCCTTCGATCGCGTGCTTCGTGAGCGTTTCCATGCCCTGGGCTATGCGTGCTTGCCAGGCAGCAGCGTCGCCGACAATCGGTGCACCGCCGACGCCGGCACCATGGCAGGCAAGGCAAGCCGAGTTGTACACCTGTGGTCCGGACAGGGCCGCGGCGACCGGCTCCGGTTCAGGTGCGGTCGTCACGGAGCGAGCGGGCTCGGCATGAGCCTCGCCCTGGCGGTACACATCGCCAACCGGCCGAATGCGTTCGGCGACTGCCTGGCGATATTCTTCGGTATCGCGCGTGTATACGCCCTGCGTAAGATCGGCCATCTTCATCGAAAGCACGAAAATCCCCAACGCGACGGCGGCAAGAACGCCGATAACGAGGGAGTACATATCAAAAAACTGCTGATCCCGACTCAAGTGACTGCTCCGGAGCTTTTACGAGTGGTTTGATCGGGCGAAGAGCCCGACGGAGGCGGGCGATTATAGCCTATCAACGCGGTTGCGCGAATGTTTCCAGCATCAGCGTCATCAGTTCCTCGGCGAACACGGCGGCAGCGCGGCGCGTGGCTGTGCGGTCGGTTTCGTCGCCGACTTCATAGGTGGCCGAAGGAATACCGTAGCGACGATACATGTAGTTCTTGCCAACGCCGGCTCGCTTGCCCGGGCCCGGGCTGTGCCTGAACCTGTAATTCGTCAGACGCGGTTCTGCCGCACTGAACCAGGCCTCGAAGAATTCGGGAGGGTCCGTCGGTACCGACGCGTCCTGCGTGTAAAAGACATTGCGGTCCGTGGAGTGAAAATCGAGGAACACACGTATGCGGTGACCGTCGGCGTCGAGCTTGTCGAGCAACTCACCGACCAGCTGCGTCTCGGGCTGTCTGAAAATGCCCCAGTCTCGATTCAGGTCCGTGCCGCCAAGGTTGTGCCGCCAGTTGCCGCCAATGACACCGTCAGGGTTTAGCAGCGGAATCGCGATAACCTGAAATCTGTTCCGAAACCTGACGCCAAGTTCGCTATCGGCAAGCAGTGTTTCCAGGAAAGAGAACATGGCGAACGCACCCGATACCTCCGGAGGGTGCTGGCGTCCGACGAGTAGCAGCACGTCCTCGGCATCCGGGTTGCTGACGAGATAGTGGATGGCTTGCTCGCCAATCGAATAGCCCAGCAGACCACGTTTGGCGTCGGTTCTCGCCGCTGTCCGGGTCGTCCAGACATCGTAGATCGGCGGTGTCACCAGTTCCTGAGCGGCAATCCAGGTCGTCCCGGCGCCCAGCGGCAACGCGAGCGTAGCGGTCTTCCCATCGTCGGATGTTGAAACGAATCTGGAGTCGATCGGCAGCCAGTTCAGGCCGTCCCGGCTGATTTTGGGTACGTAGCGATGACTGGAGCGCAAATACCTGAGAGAGACGATCGCGGTCGTGTCCGCTTTTGCTACGAGCTTGAACGCAAACCACGGGCTCGGATTGACATAGCCGTCATCCTCCGGACGTATCGCCAGTTCGACTTCATTGCCCGCAAGGACCCGGCAGCGACCGCGCCGGGCTCCGGCAAAACTATCGACGACCGAGAACGAAGAGGCCGTGCAGGGCTGGCCGACATCGTAAGAGGTGATCGGTGTGGCGCATCCACCGAGCAGCAGGAGGAGGGTCAGGCTGAGCGTATATCGGCACATCGTTATCGCCCGCTAGCGAAGTGACCAGACAACAGATTGCGCGATATCGTGACTGCTCGCACACGCCAGTGTCCAGCCCAACGAGCCATGGCCGGTATTGAGGAACAGCCCGCCCACACGTGACGACCCGACCCATGGCACACCGTTCGGTGTCATCGGGCGGAAGCCGCCCCAGTGTGATTGACCGTCGGCCCCGTAGTCCGCCGCCAACGGCGCCACGTCGCGTGCGAGCTCCAGTAGCTTGCTCACGCGCCTGGCATCATGACGCTCGCTGAAGCCGAGGAAATCAGCAAATCCGGCAATTCTCAGTGCCCCGTTCAGTCGGCTGAACACGGCTTTCTTGTGCAAAACCGTGACACTCATCGCGGGTGGCGCGCTACCGAGTGGCAGCGTCACGCTGTACCCGCGAACGGGGACGATGTAAGGGTTCACGGCGACAGGCTTGAGCAGCCGGCTGCTCCATGCGCCAGCGCAGACGACGACCGCATCGCCGCGAAGCTCGCTGTCGTCGAGTTCGATACCCTTTATGCGTGAGCCATTGCTGACGAGGCGCTTCACGTTCGTGCCGAGGCGGAAATGCACGTTGCCGGATTTTTCCAGCATCTGCTTCAGCCCCATCGCGAACTTTCGTGAGTCGCCGACGCTGTCGTGTCGCGAGTAGACGGCTCCCAGCACCTTGACGGGCATCTCGGCAATAGCGGGCTCCATGGCTATCGCCGCTTCCCGCGTCAGTACCTCGGTAACGCAGCCGAAGGCGCGCTTTAACTCGATACCGGCTTCTGCATTGCGTAGGGCCTGCTCCGAATCCAGCAGAACCATTTTCCCGGCGTCTCGATGCGAGAAGTCGAAAGGCAGGCGCTTCTCCAGGTCGGCCATGAGCTGTGCCGATCGCAGGGCGATTTTCAGCACCGTGACGGTGTTTTCCCTGGCCCTGCGGCGCGTGCATTCGGCGAGAAATCGCAGCCCCCACGGCAGCAGTGCCGGATGGGGTCGAACACGGATTCCGGAATCCCGACCGAGCAGGATGCCCGGTATCTTGGCGAGGAAGGCCGGGGTCGCCATCGCGTCGGTAAAGCTGTAGGAGAGCTGGCCTGCGTTGCCGAAACTCGCGCCGTCGGCAACTTCAGCGTGGCGATCGACAACAGTAACCTGGCAGCCCAGTTCGGAGAGATAGTAGGCCGTCGTTACCCCGATAACCCCGGCCCCTATGACGACAACGTGCATCTTGACTCCGCGCAACCCGTCCAGACGATGTTACAGAGTGTGCCGCGGCGTCGGCCAATGAACGTTGCTAGAAAGCCTATAGCCCGGAGCTATAGCCTGGTCACGCGTCGAGGAAGTCCTGGATGGCGACGGCGAAATGTGAAACAAACAGCTGCGTGGCAATCGACAGCGGAGCGGCCGCGAGACTCAGTACCTTGATGTCGAAACTCAGCCGCGGCCTCAGTGGCAGGATCCGGACCCGGCTCGTATCGCCTGAGCGAGCGGTGAGTTCGTCGATAACGGTGATGCCGGCACCACATTCCACCAGCGTCTTGACGACGTGGTAGGTCTCGGACCAGATAACGATGTCCAGCTCGGCCTGAACCGGTTCGAGATACTGAGCCAGAGCGCGGCCCAACGGCCCGCGACCATTCAGACCAATGAAGCGGTGACCGGACAGGTCTGTCGCTTTCAAGGCCTTCTTGCCTGCGAAATCGACACCCGGCGGCGCCAGCACAACAAAGCGACTTGACGCGAGCGTCTGGTCCACGATCCCGGGTATCTTCCCTGCGTCGAAAGCGATGCCGATGTCGATGCGTGACTCCAGCAGCGCTTCCGCCATCTCGTCGATATGCAGCGTCTCGATCTCAAACACGGTGTCGCTGTGTTCGTCCTGGAACGTCTTGATGGCTTTCGGCAACACCTCGAGACCGAAGGCCGGCGCGCAGGCGACCCGTATTCGACCCGAGTTGCCTTGCTTCAGGTTCTCGGCAACGTGCCGCAAGCGGTCGACGTCCCGATACACGGCCGAAACATGGGCGAACAGTCGATGTGCTTCCGGCGTAGCGACCAGCTTGCCTTTGACGCGGTCGAATAACAGGTATCCGAGCTGCTGCTCTGCATGTGCCAGAACCTTGGATACAGATGGCTGGGAGACGTTCAGCATGGCCGCGGCACTGGTCATCGAGCCGGTGGAGTACACCGCGTGAAATACTTCGATCTGTCGTAGACGCATCGCCCTGCTTCCTTTGCTTCACAGCTAGTATAACCACAGGTTATGCTGTTGCTATGAACCCCGTTCCGCCCGCCTGGCTGGTGCTCGCCATACTCGCCTTCGGTAATTCCGCGCTTGCCGTGCCGTTGCTCGTTGCCGGACGAGTGGTTGACGAAACCGGTACCGCGCTGGCGAACGCCGCCGTTGCGATGCAGGGCGTTGAACTCGAGGTCGGCTCGAATGGCGAATTCGAGTTCCAGCTTGATACGCCGACGACGGTGGCGCTGCTGGTACAGGCGCCCGGTCATTACCCGTTCATTCATACCTTGCACCGTTCCGACTTCCCCGGCGACCGCGAAGCGATTGTCCCGGACATCAGGCTGGTGAAAAAGAAAGCCGGCCGCACGCTCATGCTGTTTGCCGGTGATGCCATGCTCAGTCGGCGTTACTTCGAGCCACGCGCCGGCGAGCCAGTGCTGGTTCGTCGTGACCACGTTCTCGACGATGGCAGGAAATTGCTGAAAGCCATACGTCCGTACATCGAGCTTGCCGATTTCGCGTCCGTCAACATGGAGACGCAGCTTTCAGATACAGAGCTGACCGATCGCGTGCCGAAGTCGGTGACGTTTTTTTCGCCGCAAGAACTCGCAACGCTGCTGCAATGGGCGGGTTTCGACTACGTTGCGCTCGGCAACAACCACATGTACGACTATCGGGATACCGGCCTTGCAGCGACGTTCGCAGCGTTGGACAAGACGAGCCTCGCTTACTCGGGAGCCGGCGCCAGTGAGACTGAAGCGCGGCAAGCTGCCAGCGTCGATATCGGTGGGCGGGCGCATCGGTTCCTGAGCTACGTCGGCTGGGCGGGGACGTTCGAGCCCAGCCAGGTAGCGGAGGGTGAGAAAGGGGGTGCCGCGCTGGGCGACACGGCGGTGATCGCGCAGGATCTCGCCGCGCTGCCGGACGCCGCGATTTCCGTGGTGCAGCTGCATGCCGGTCTCGAATACGCGGAAACGCCGGCGCTCAGCGAGCGCACGACGTTACGGCAAGCCATCAAGGATGGAGCGGACCTCGCGCTCGGCCATCATCCGCACGTGCTGCAGGGATTCGAAATTGTCGACGATCGACTCATCGCTTATTCGCTGGGCAATTTTCTTTTCGATCAGTATCACTACACGACGCAGCTCGGCATGCTGCTGTACGTCTGGATGGACGGCGACACGCTACACCGGGCCGAGGCCGTTCCGCTGCATGTGAACGGCTACCTGCCGACGCCGGCAACCGGCACGTTCCGGCACGCCGTGCTCACGCGACTGGCGCGGCTGTCGTTCTCCGGGGCCTGTCTGTCATCCAGCGGCTTCCACGCTATTATTGCTGCGTGTGAGGCCGCCGGGTCGTCACCTACCAGCATCGCCGTACCTGCGTTCGCCGCCGAGTCGCCGGTGCATGTGAGAACGCTGGGCGCATCGGCGCTGGCTCCTGTCACAGTCGATCCGGTTGACGCGCCGTATCGGCTGGGGATCGACCTGCTGCGCCGCGGCGACTTCGAATACGCGCGACTTTTCGGGGCACACGATCGCACCTGGATCGAAGGTCGCAATGTTTCGCTCAAGACCGGCGACAACAATCGACTGGAAGTTCGCGTGCCGCCGGGGGGCGAAACCGTCCGCACCGGTATGAAAGTCTTCGAGAGGGTCTTTTCGCTGTCTGCGCCCGCGACCTTCGGCGGCCGGCTTCGCGTCGCCGGCAAGGTCAGGATTCGTTTCCTGCTGCAGCGCCGACGTGAAACCGACACACTCGACGAAGCGCTGGCGCAAGGACCGATGACAGAAATTGCTGTCTGGGAGGGCTCGGCAGGCGACTGGACGGCGTTCTCGCTCGACCACAATCAGCCCCGAACCACCACTCGCTCGGTTCGTTTGCTGATGGAGATTACGGACATCAGCGACGAGCAATCGGGGGCAACGGTGTCGTTTGACGACCTCGCGTGGGTGGAGTGGCGGACCCCGTGGATTGGGCCTGGCGACGCTGGCGAGGCCCCGATTTTTGCCACCCACGTTATGTTGCAGAGGAAACCAAAACCTTGATTCGATACTGGCGGTTTCTGCTAGACTGATTCCATAAGTATAAAGGTCATAGCCATCGGTTATGCGGGCTGGAAACGTTGTTATTGGCGAGCCCCGAGATGCATTGGTAGCTTGACCCGTTGTCGGACCGTACCGATGACAGAGAAAATACTCGGCCAACGCCGACACTTGAAAGAGAAAATAGGGGGAAGTCATGTTGCGATCGTCACCATGTTATGCGGGCGGCCATTTCCGGCTGTTTGCTGCCAGTTTACTTGCCGTCTGTTTTGCTGCTGCGCCTGTCGCGGCCCAGGACGACGATGAACAGATCGAAGAGATCACCGTTACCGGTTCGCAGATCAGGGGTGCTGCAATCTCCGGCGCGCTCCCGGTATCGGTCTTATCCGTGGGCGACATTGAAGCCTTCGGTATCGATTCCGGCGACGAACTCCTCGACCTAATGCCGGAGAACGGCAACAACTTCTTCAACGAAGCAGAGAGCATCAGCGGCGGTGTGAACTCTGCTCGCGGCGACATCGGTGCGTTCAACCTGCGCAGCATGGGTACGGGCAACACGCTGGTGCTCGTCAACGGTCGCCGGCTCGTGATGGCGCCCCAATACCAGACCGAAGAGGTTGGCGGCAGCTTCGTGCCGGTTAACACCGTCAACTCGAACACCATTCCGGTCTTCGGTGTGGAACGTGTCGAGGTGCTGCGCGAGGGCGCATCCGCTATTTACGGCGCAGACGCCGTCGCCGGCGTCGTCAACACGGTACTGCAGAAGGATTTCGAAGGCTTCACGATACGGAGCAAGTTCACGGACTTCGATAATGTTCCCCGCAATGACACCAACCTGACACTGCAGTGGGGCCAGAACTTCAACGGCGGCGCCACTAACGTCGGCGTGTTCGTCAACTACCTTGACCGCGGTCGCGTGAACTCACAGGACGATCCGCGCTGGGCGGATGCAGACTTTCGTTATCGCATTCCTGCGGGTTCTCCCTGGGAAGGGAATACGTCATTCCGAAACGACAGCGCAAACTCGATCTATGGACAGTACGACGTTCGCGTCAGCGCCTCAGGCCAGGGTCTGAGTGGCACGCTGACGGATTCCAGCGGTGAGTTCGAGACCTACCCCGTCGGCGATCCACGCTGCCAGTGGGACCTGGGTTACGGCACCTGTGGGGGCATCGACGGCCAGGGTACCTTTCGCCACAATCTGAATGAGAACCGCGACCTGAATTCGGACCTGCAGCGTCTCAGCGCTTTCGTCTACATCAACCACGAGCTCGAGAACGGCGTTGAGAGCTTCACCGAAATCGGCGCCTACGAATATGACAGTAACCTGTTCCGCCACGGTTCAGCGCCGTTCAGCACCGTAAAACTGCGCGTCGGTGCGGAGAACTACTGGAACCCGTTTGGGCCCTGTCTGCGACCCGATGGCTCGCCGAATACCAACCGGCTGCCGGATACCGTGATTCCGGGCGTCACCTGTGACGGCCTGGAGCTCGAAATTGACAACTACCGTTTCACCGAGCGCCCGCGCGTCGTCGACAACAGTGGCGACTCCTTCCGCCTGCTGCAGGGTTTCCGCGGTTCCGAGGGTGACTGGGACTGGGAGACGGCGCTGACCTGGTCACGCGCGACCGCTGACGACATCACCCGCAACCGCGTATCGAATATTCTGATGGCGGAGGCGCTGTTTGATCCGACGCCGGCGGCCTACAATCCGTTCAGCGGTGGTGTTGACAACAACATCGAGCGCGCGCTGATCGACGTGTATCGCAAGAGCAAGTCGGAGTTGCGCATGATCGATCTCAAGCTGTCGAACGCCGAGTTCTACCAGATGCCGGCGGGCCCGCTGGGCTTCCTCGCCGGCGCTGAGTTCCGCGAAGAATCCTTCGTCGATGAGCGCGACCCGCGCCTCGATGGCCGCATCGTATTCACCGATTACCAGGGCGATACTTACCCGTACGTCTCGGATGTGGTCAACTCCAGCCCGACGCCGACCAGCCGCGGCAGCCGCAGCGTGGTTTCGCTGTTCAGTGAAGTCGCTGTGCCGATCTTCGAGAACCTGGATATGCAGCTTGCCGTGCGCTACGAAGATCTCTCGGACACCGGTACGACAACCGTGCCGAAGGTTGCACTTGGCTGGCAGGTGTTCGAGCCGCTGTTGCTCCGGGCCTCCTGGTCGCAGGGTTTCCGTGCCCCTAACCTGGTGACGATCAACGAGGAAATCGTTGCTCGCCAGAACACCCGCACCGACTGGGCCTGCCTGTATGCGGCGGAAAATGGCGGCGATCCCAATCAGGATACGCTGGACTGCGTGAACTCGACGCAACGCATCGCGGAAGGCAGCAAGGACCTGCGCCCGGAGGAGTCGGATAACTTTTCGGTCGGCTTCGTGCTTGAACCGCTCGAAAACATGACCTTTACCCTGGATTACTGGGGCATCGAGAAGACGGATACCATCGGCCTGTTCGGTGAGGAAAACCACACACTGCTCGATTTGTATGAGCGGCTGCAGGCCGGCACCTCGAACTGCGCGGCGAACCCGGGTAATGACGTCGTCGTGCGTGATGCCGCCGGGGTGGACGAGTCTGCGATTTACCTCGCCGCGGGGATTTGCCCGGCCGGCGACATCCAGTTCATCGAAGACAGCTACCTGAACCTCGACACCCGTACCATCAAGGGCGTGGACCTGGGCTGGTACTACAACGTCGATACCTCGCTCGGCAACTTCAACTTCCGGCTCGTGGCATCGCGCCTGCTGGAGTACGAGCAGGAAGCCGGTGGTGATTCCCTGACACTGCTCGAAGCAAGGGACTCGGGACTCATTCCTGCCAACTATCCGATCGAAGGCTTTGCCGATCTGATACGCAAGGATGGCAACCAGGAGACTCGAGCCAACTTCAGCGTAGCTTACGAGAGGGGCGAGCTGGGTGCTTCAGTGACGGCCTTCTACATTGGCGATTTCTACCAGGATTCGCTGACGATCGATAATCCCGATCCGGCAATCTATGGCCCAAGCCCGACGCTTCAGTATGTGATTCCGTCGATGACAACGTACAACGCGAAGATCGACTACACCTTCCGTCCGTCGGATCGTTACAAATTGCGCACGCGCTTCGGCATCAACAACGTTACCGATGAGCGCGCGCCGCTGGCGGATCGCTACTTCGGGTATTTTTCCGATTCCCATCGCGACCTGGGTCGATCCTACTACCTGGACCTGAGGCTGGACTTCTGAGCGGTCTACAACACGTAAGACGAAAAGGGGGCTTTGCCCCCTTTTTGCTAACGGCGCTGTTGTGCCTGCCGGCCGTTGCGGTTGCGGACGATGATTCCGATTACTTGCAACCCGCAAAGGTGCTGTTTGTCGGCAACAGCTTCACCTACTACAACGACAGCCTGCACAAGCATTACCGGCAGCTGATCTGGGCGTCAGGCATACATACCCGCGAAACCGCGCGTTCCCGTATCATGACCATCTCCGGCGGGCACCTGCCGGAGCATGCGGGTGGGTTCGAACACGTGTTGTCCGGCGACGACTGGGACGTGGTGGTCATGCAGGGCCATAGTCTCGGGCCCATCAGCGCAGACACCGCCGAGCCTTTTCGCGCGGCTGCCCGCAAGTTTGCCGGCATAGCTCGGGAGCAGGGCACACGCCCGGTGTTTTTCATGACCTGGGCTTACTCCGACAAGCCTGAAATGACGGCACAGCTCGACAAGGCTTACACGGATATCGGTCGCGAGCTCGATGCCGAGGTTGTGCCCGTTGGCCTCGCTTTTGCGACGGTAAGCAAAGACCGTCCGGACATTGCGCTGCGAATCGAAGATGCGCGGCATCCGTCGCTGGCCGGAACCTATCTCGCTGCCTGCACTTTCTTTGCGGCGCTCTACCAGCAGTCGCCCGAGGGCCTCGACTATGATGCCGGCCTTGGCGAAGAGACCGCCGCCTACCTGCAGCAGGTGGCCTGGCAGACAGTGCAGGACTACAAGAACCGCGAAGCGCAATGGATTTTTTCGGCGTGGGCCGGGCCGGACATATCGGTGCGAACCTTTGTTCCCGTGCAGCGCGATGCATCTACACCCATCGTCATTGTCATGCACGGTGCGAGTCGCGACGCGCCGCGGTACTACCGGGACTGGAGTGCGCTGGCAGAAGCGCACGGTTTCGTTGTGGTCGTACCGTATCTTTCCGACAAGCGCTTTCCCGGTTCGGCTCGATACAACCTGGGCCACGTCTTTCACAGCGACACCGGCAGGAAGCGTGACAAGGACAAATGGACTTTCTCGCTGATCGAGCCTTTGTTTGACGAGGTTGTGAAGCGTATCGGCGGCGAGCAAAAGGAGTACGCCCTGTACGGGCATTCGGCCGGCTCGCAGTTCGTACATCGTTTCATGTATTACGTCCCCGAAGCGCGCGTCAGCAAGTTTATCGCCGCCAATGCCGGCTGGTACACGTTGCCGGACTTCAGCATCGACTATCCCTACGGCCTGAAAGGCTCGGGTATTCGAAAGGACGAGATACCATCCATCCTGGCCAAGCCGCTCGTGCTGCTGCAGGGCGGGGCCGACACTGACATCAATGCGGACAAGCTGCGCAAGACGCCGGAAGCAGAGCGCCAGGGTCCGAATCGCCTTGCCCGGGGTCTGACGATGTACCGCGAGGGCAAGGCGCGTGCCGAGGAGCTGGACACCGAGTTCAACTGGCAGCTGCTCATCGTCGATGATGCCGATCACGACAACGCCAAGATGGCGCCGGCAGCAGCAACGCTTATTCGCTAGCGCGACCGCAGTGCGCGACTGGTCGTGCTACTTTGCTTCCTTCAGCCGCTCGACGCCGATCATCTTCATGATGGTCTTTTCGTAAATGGGCTCGGTTTTTGCGGCGCGCACCTTGTGCAGGAAATACTTTTCGTAAGCGATCTTCGCCAGGTGTACCCACTTGCCGCGTGATGCCCAGTTGGTATTGCGTGGCGGTATCTGCGGCAGCGCGACGAACGCAACGCCGCTGTCGCCGAAGTCGGCCAGGCACACGGCGTTCCAGGTAGCACGCTGGTCCGGTTTGCTGCCTTTGAGCTCATTCGCGAGGTTATGCGTTGTTGCGGTGACCATGGACTCGATCATGTAGCCCGTCTTCGGTGCGCCCGTCGCAACCGGCGTAGGTCCGACAGGTGGGATCGCAACACAAACGCCGACCGCGTAAATATTCTTGAACTTCGGGTTGCGTTGAAACTCGTCGATCAGGATAAAGCCACGCGGGTTCGTAAGGCCCTCAATGTCGTTAACCGCATCGACGCCTTTAAACGCCGGCAGAATCATCGAGTGCTTGAACGGCAGTTCGTGCTGTTTCTTGTCGTTGCCGTCTTCATCGACCTCGGTGAACGCCATCGTACCGTCGCTGACCTTGGTGATCTTCGCGTTGGTGGTCCACTGGATGTGGCGGTCGCGAAACTCCGATTCCATCAACGTCTTGGTGTCGCCGACACCGTCGAGCCCGAGGTGACCGATATACGGCTCGGGCGTGACGAAATGCATGGGGACCTGGTCCCGAATCTTTCGCTTTTTCAGCTCGGTGTCGAGAATAAAGATGTATTCGTAGGCCGGACCGAAACAGGATGCGAAAGGTGCGGCACCGACAATAATCGGGCCGGGGTTGTCGACCAGCTCCTGGAAGTTCACGAACGAAGTCTCGGCATGCCCGGTCTTGCAGACGGACTGCGTGTAACCCGTTTCGGGGCCGAGGCCCTCGACTTCCTCGAACGCGAGCTTCGGCCCCGTGGCGATGACCAGGTAATCGTAGTCGAGCGAACCGCCGTCATTGAGCTCCAGGCGGTGTTCCTCCGGATGCAGCCGTTTAGCGCCCTGGCTATGGAATTCGATGCCGTGCTTCGGCAGGGTTTGCGTCAGATTGACCGTGATCTGCTTGTGCTTGCGCCAGCCAACCGCGACCCAGGGGTTCGACGGTGTGAATTCGAAGTACTCCGAGTCGCCAACGAGCACCACGTCGTGCTGCTTGCCCAGTTCCTTGCGGAGTTCGTAGACCTGCGAGATACCGCCGATACCGGCACCCATGACGACGATTCTTGCCATTGCTCTGTCCCCCTCGCTCCGCGAATAGTGGTCGATGCGGCCAAAAGATATTACAAAAAACTAATGTAGTAAAGCCTAATTTATAGACATCTAATTTAGTATGATCTATATTAACCGGACGCCAAGCCAGTTGCGGAGGCAAGGAATGATAGCGAAGCAAGAAAAGCCGACAAAACAGACGTTTGCCGCCCCTCCGGCCACCCAGATGCAGGAACATGCCGCCGATGCAGCAGGCTTGATGAAGGCACTGGGCAACGAGAGTCGCCTCATGATTCTGTGCCTGCTTACCGAAGGCGAGCGCTCGGTCAGCGAACTCAACGACAGTATTCCGCTGAGCCAGTCGGCGCTGTCGCAGCAGCTCGCGCGACTGCGGCAGCAGGGTCTCGTCAAGACGCGACGCGAATCACAGACAATCTACTATGCGCTGGCCAACGGCCCGGCCGACCGGGTCATTCACTTATTGCACGACATCTATTGCGGGGCCGCTGACTGTACGGCCTGAGGACACAGGAAAAAAAGAAATGAGCTCGAATTACGGATTTGGAAAAACGGTTGAACTGTCTTTCGCTGACGCAATCGAAACGGTAACGGCGGAACTCGAAAAGGAAGGTTTTGGAGTCCTGTCGGATATCGACGTCGCGGCAAAAATGCAAGCGAAGCTCGGTAAGGAGATGCCTCCCTACCGGATCCTCGGTGCCTGTAATCCTGGGCTCGCCTACCAGGCGATCCAGGCTGTTGAAGACATTGGACTGCTGTTACCTTGTAACGTGCTCGTTCGCGAGGATGATAAAGGCACCGTTCATGTCGACTTCATGGACCCGAAAAGCGTATTGTCTCTCGTCGAAGACCCTGGCGTCGTGCCGCTTGCAGAAGATGTAGAAGCGAAGCTGAAGCGAGTGCTCGCCGCACTATAAGAAACAGCGAGGACCTCCTCTTGGAAAACAGCTACCGCAAGACCGGTTTCTTGCTTGCGTTGACGTTCGTCTTGTTCCTGGCGCCGCAGGCACGCGCCGACGATGACATTGCAACGCAGGTCGATATTCCCTACGAGTCGTTTCAACTGGATAACGGCCTGACCGTACTGGTTCACTCGGATCATTCGATACCGACCGTGTTCGTCGGCATGTGGTACGCGGTTGGTTCGAAAGACGAGCCGGAAGGCAAAACCGGTTTTGCGCATCTCTTCGAACACCTGATGTTTCAGGGTACAGAGAATCGTAAGGGTGAATTCTTTTCGCCGTTTACCGACGCCGGTGCAACCGGCATGAACGGCACGACCTCGCAGGACCGGACCAACTATTACGCGACCGTGCCTTCCGGCGCACTGGACATGGCGCTCTGGATGGAAAGCGATCGCATGTCACACCTCCTGGGTGCTGTGACGCAGGAAGCGCTCGACGAACAGCGCGATGTCGTGAAGAACGAGAAGCGCCAGGGCGAGACACGCCCTTATGCCAAGATGAATGACAAGATTCGCGAAGGGCTGTATCCCGTTGGCCATCCGTATCGTCATGCGCCGATCGGCTCGATGGACGACCTTTCCGCGGCCTCTCTTGAAGACGTGCACGAGTGGTTTAATACCTACTACGGTGCTTCGAACGTCGTGCTTGTGTTGGTCGGCGACGTTACGGCGGAGGACGCGAAGGCCAAGGTCGAGCATTACTTCGCGGCGGCGCCGACCGGCGCCCCGTTAAGCTACCCGCAGAAATGGATTCCGGAGCTTAACGAGAACCGCGAGGAAACGATGTACGACCGCGTTGGCGTCACGCGTATCTCGCGCGTCTGGGCATTGCCGGGACTCAATGACAAAGACACCTCGCTGATGTATCTCGTCAATGAGTCGCTGGTGGGTAACAAGAACTCACCGCTGCGCAAAAAACTCATCGACGATCTGCAGTTGGCAACCATGGTCTACGGACGCGCCGACGGTCAGGTACTGAGCGGTACCTATTCGCTGACGATGGACCTTAAACCTGGCGTGGACCCCGAGCAGGTACTGTCCGTGGTCGACGAGACCATCGCCGAATACCTTCAGTCCGGCCCCGACCCGCAGATCGTCGAGAACGCCAAGCTGGGCGTGAACATGTACATACTCGGCGCGCTGGAAACCGGCGCATCGATCGGCCGACTGCTCGCCGAAGGCTTTCTGTATACGGACGATCCGCTATTCGTCAATACGGAGCTCGCATGGCTGAACGCAGCGACCGCCGACGAGCTGCGACAGGTTGCAGGACGCTGGCTGAACCGCGGCTATTACCAGCTGACCGTCGAACCGTTCCCTGAGTACACGAGTGCGGAAGAACAGGTCGATCGTTCGACCATCCCGGCCGTCACTGCGAGGTCGACGATCAACTTCCCGGACATAGAATCGGCCACGCTCAAGAACGGCATGCAGCTGGTCGTCGCAACGCGCGGCAGCATACCGCTCGTTGACGTTACGATCGGTATCGATACCGGCGGGATTGCGGCGCCGGCTGATGCGCCGGGCCTCGCCTCATTCGTGTTCGGGCTAATGGACAAAGGCACGAAGCGCTTCGATGCCAACGAGCTGGCAGCGGCAAAAGACAAGATCGGCATGACCGGCCAGTTTCGGGATGGCCTCGAGCAGAGCTCGTACGACTACCGAATTCTGCGCACGCACCTGGATTCATCGCTCGGTCTCGCAGCCGACATGCTGCGCAACCCGACGTTTCCCGACGATGAGTTGCTGAAATACAAAGCACAGATCGATGCCTACCTGTCGAATCTGCAGAAGGCGCCGTCGCGCGCGGCACGCAGCCTGTTCGAGCGCGCCATCTACGGAGCCGGAACGCCGATGGGCTCGGTGTGGACGCCTGAGCTCCTGGAGCAGGTCGATCGCGACAGACTGCGTGCATTTCATGCAGCAGAGGTAACGCCAGAAGCCGTCACTATCTACATGATCGGCGATATCGGTATCGAGGAGGCAAAGACGGCCGTCAACAGGGCATTCGGCAAGTGGAGCGCAAAGAGCAGTCGAAGCGAGCGCGGGGTCGGCGCTGCCGATGAGCCCGCGTCGCGCGTCATACTCGTCGATCATCCGGGCGCCGCATCCAGCACGATCATTGCCGGACAAGCCATACCGCCGTACGACGCCGAGACATGGACGGAGCTATCCATCATGAACCGCGTGCTTGGCGGCGCGTTCGAATCGCGCCTGAATATGAACCTCCGCGAGGACAAGGGCTGGTCTTACGGGTATTACTCCGGCGTTCGTTCCAACGCCAGTGGCGACATGACATTTCGCACGTCAGGCCAGGTGCAAACCGACAAGACGGCAGCGAGCATGCAGGAGATCTTGCGCGAGCTAACAGAATTCGTATCGACACGACCGGCCACCGCAGGAGAGGTAGAGCGGGTCAAACTGAATCGCACGCGCTCCTTGCCCGGCTCCTTCTCAACCAACCGCGGATTCCTCGGCAGCATTGTCCAGTCCGATAGCTACGGACTGCCGTTCGACCACGCGGAGTCAGCAGCTGAGCGCATCGCGGCGGTAACGGTCGACGGCGTCCAGGCGCGCGCAAAGGAATTACTCGATCCGGCCAAAATCACCTGGCTGATTTCGGGGGACCTCGAAAAAATCGAGGAAAGCGTACGAGCACTCGACTACGGCGACGTTGAGGTGTGGGACGCGTTCGGCAACAGGCTGCGCTAGGGGCCGGGCTGCGCACCTCGAGTTAACGCGTAGATCGCGAACGAGCCAAGCCAGTGTGAGCCTTCGTAGTGCTCGCTGCTAACGTGTGGCAGTGTCGCATCAAGGTGAGCCGCCGCGGTCTTCCGCAGCTGTATCGCCAGCACCGCATCGTCGAGCTTGCTCGCAACGATATACAGGTTCCATGCGCGGCTCAGGTTGAGGCCGTCGAGATGCACGATCTTCGGGTCGGAGCGATCGCTGACGTTTGCCGGAACCAGCGCTGCCGGGTCTGACAATGACGGCAGGAATGCGTCCAGCCAGCCTCTGAATTCGGTTTCCGGCAAGACGCGCGCCATCAAGGCGGCTTCCTCGAAGCACGGCGACAGGAAGTCTTCGCCGCTGGGCTCCCACGATAGCGGACAGTCGACATCGCTCCGGTAGTAGCGATTGGCCGCCTCGACGATCGACTGGCGCAGGCGCTCGTCGCTAATCGCTTCCGCATAATCGAATGCAAACGAGAGTCCGAAAGCCGTGTTGGGGTGCACGCCCGTGCGTATCGGGTATTCCTGGCGGGGCAGAAACTCGATGTAACGATCACGGATCAACGCCGCCAGCGGCGCGAGCGTTTCTGCCCACTGTTGGCCGAGCGGGTCCTCCCATTGCGTCACTTCGTTCGCGAGTTGCAGTAGCCAGGCCCAACCGTAAGTCCTCTCCCAGCTGGCCGACTCGGTCTCGAAGTAGCGAACTTCACCAGCAATGTTTTCCGGCGTCAGCGACTGACTGAGCGCTGCAATGATCTCGGTACGCTCCGGCAACGCCGGGAACTCCTTCAGCAATTTCACCAGCATCCAGTGACCATGCACGGACGAATGCCAGTCGAAGCAGCCGTAAAATGCCGGGTGCAGCGTCTTCGGCGGCTTAAGGCCGGTTGCATCGTTCAATACCTGGTTTAGTTTGTTCGGATACTCGCGGTGCATACAGTCCAGTGCGAGGCGGGCAAATCGCGACGCGCCCTCGGCGGTCAGCGCGACATCATGGTCAGAAACGGGCATGGGGTTCGTGTCCTCTGGCTCGTCGGATGAACAGGCGGCGAGCCAGATAAAGCCAAGGAGCGGCAAGAGCCGGGGGCAAAGCGCATGGTGCGTCCAATCTATTGAGAAAGCGCCGCCATGATAGCGCGTCTCGTGTCAGGCGTAGACGTCGACGAAAGTGCCCGACAGCCCGAGCGACTGGTTGACCGCATTCAGCGCCTGTTGCGAAGCAACGAGCAGGCCTTTGACGAGCCCGCCTTCGTCATCCTTGCCGGCCAGGAAATCGCGCACGAGGTTGCCTCGCCGCTGCAGGTTGGATGTAAACTCCCGTCGATCCAGCGTCGTGTAAAGTCGCCGCGCGCGCGCGCATTGCCGGAGCTGTCAAGTCCGAGGCCAAGCATGTCGGCCTCACTCTCGTCGCCGAAAGCGGCGCGCAGCGCGGCTTCGAGCGGCGCGCGGAACTGTGCGGCGTTTGCACCGTTGCCAGAAAACGTCGAGTCACTGAACAGCCGATTCAATCTTTCGAAAACCGCATTCGTGGCGTCTGCAATCTCGTAGCTCTTTCTGCGCGATATACCTCGAGACACGGCTTCAGGATCAACGCGGCCTTCGGGAATGTTTAGCGCGGCAAAAAGGCCGGTACCGTTGCTGTCCAGATTCACGACGGAGTTTGCCTCATTGGCCTCGATCAGAACCTGCTGCGAGACGCTGTCGTAGGTTGCAACGACGCCGTCACCCGAACTGTTGATCTTGTCGAGTACGGTTGAGAGGCTGTCACTTGCGGTATCGATCGCTATAGCGCTGCCGTTGATGACGACATCGCCGGATTGCACTGTGGAGAACGCAGCGACATCCTCAAGGCTCTGAATCGTCTCAGGGTCTATGCCGTCAATCACGTTCAGGCTGTCAAGTTTGGTCGCGGCCAGGAAGTTCGAGTCGTCGTTAGCAAGGTCGATCGTTCCCGCTGAGCCCAGCGTGTTTTGTACGAACTCGATGCGTTCCGTCAGCGCGTTGAATACCGCCGTTACGCCTGTGTTGGACTGATTAATTCGATCAACGACGTCGTTGATCGTATCGGCAGTCGATACGCCGATATTCTCACCATTGAGGTCGAAGCTGCCGTCCTGAATGCTGGGTGAGCCAAACTGGAAGTTCGGGTTCTGGTTGCGAAGTGCCGCCGAGCGGCAGATTGGGATTCACGACCGAGCCGATACGTTGTTGAATACGCTGAATACCGTGGTCGTATCCCGGTCGATCGTGCTGCCCGCACCTAGCGTGAAGTACAGGCCGTTACCGATATCGTATTGCTGCGTCAATGGATCGTTGCGCCGGACCGTGAGGTTGTTTCTGTTACCGACCGGATCCTAACGCGAATCGGAATTTGTGACGAACCGCGAGTGGCCGTTTCGGCGCGACTCGAACGCGTAGGCGGCGTCCAGCGGTATAGGACCGTTTGGTCCCAACGGGATCATACTGATATTCGCCACCGATAGTGATTTCAGCGCAGTCGAACCGCCCAGCCACTCCGGCCCAAATGGCGAGAATGAGGTCGGCGACGCGTTGATTTCTCCATTGGAGTTCAGCGTTGCTGCCGTGTTGGTCATGTCGAGACCGAGCGGCGACTGCGATCTCGCATCCGGCAGGTCGAGCTTGAATCGCGTGTTGATGTTGCTGAGTTCGGCGAGGCGCTCGATTGCCCTGAACAGGTTCAGGAGCTCCGTGCGCGCGCGCAGGAAGTCGCTGTGCGCTTCCGGACTGATGGAGGCGAACTGCTGACCTGGGTTGCTGCCAGGCTGGCTGACCCGGGTTGACCGCACGATGTTCTGAATGCCCTGTATTACCGACATCACCATCCCTGTTTGATGAAGGCGCTATGTCCTTTAGCTATCGGCGTCCTGCGTTGTTTCTTGAGTGACGCCGTTCTCCAGGCAGGAGGCAATTGTCGGCGGCGCCGGAAAAACGTGATGCAGCTCACCAAATCGGGATTATGTCGGATCTTTCTTGCGCCATTTTGACGCAAGCCCTTGAATAGCATCGAGGTAAATGAGCTGATGGGCGCTTGAAGCTCGAATAACACTACCGGCGGCGGAATGAATCCGCTCGTGAGTCCAGATACAGACAATGAAGTCTCTTTTATCGCTATCCGCGTTCAAGATTGCGAGCCGACCTGTCGGTGCGTGCTTCGCATTGCTATGCCTTCTGGCCGCGTCGCCGAGTGCTTACGCAGAAACCGTTCGTGACGACTTCGAAGTCGAGGAGTGGAACAACAACGACGGCACGGTCAACTGGAGTGGCGACTGGATAGAGGTTGATGGCGACGAGCCGCCACCGAGCCCTGGCGATGGCAACGTGCGCATAAGAGGTAGTGGCGAACTCGAACTCGACGACCGGCCAAACACTGACGGTGAGCCGAGTGTCGCTCGAGAGGCAAACCTCGCCGGTGCGTCGAGCGCGACTCTCCGATTCGACTGGGAGGCCCGCAACAACCTCGAGACCAGCGATTCGGTCGTCGTCGAGATATCAGCCAACGGCGGAGGAAGCTGGACCACGCTCGAGGACTTTACGGGCATCGACGATGAAGACAGCGGCTCGCGCGCTTATGACATTACCGCCTACGCTACCGCCACAACCCAGGTCAGGATTCGTGTCAACAATGGCTACGGCGGCGGTGGGGAGCGCTTTCGACTCGAATACATAGAGATCGAGTACTTCGTTCCGCTCGCAGGTACCAACCTGTCGATCACGCAGACCGACACGCCAGATCCCGTCAATGTCGCCAACAACATGAGTTACACGCTGAGCATAGTGAGTGCCGGGCCGGATGATGCGACAAGCGTTGTCGTTGTAGACACGCTGCCGGCGGGTGTTGTTTTTCAATCGGCCTCGGCGACCCAGGGTTCCTGTACCGAATCGGCCGGCATCGTCACGTGCCTGCTCGGCGACCTCGCAAGCGGGTCGAACGCGACCGTCAACATCGTTGCAACGGCGCCTTTCGTCACGGGCACGATCACAAATACCGCCACGGTCAGCAGCGCGGAAGTCGATCCGGTACCGGGTGACAACACGAGTGTCGAGAGCACGACGGTGCAGAACCTGAACGTCAACCAGCTGTGCTATCTCGTCGCGGATTCCGGCGGCGGCAACGGCGGCAACGACCTTTTTACTCGAATCGATACGGCCGATTTCAATCCGGCGACTAACGAAACCAACATCGGCGCGGGGACCGGTACGAATAGCATCGAGGCCATCGCGTTCAATTCTGCGACGGGCGTCGTGTATGCGGCCAATGCAAATCGACTTGGTGTACTCAATCTCACAACCGGAGTATTTCAGCCGCTCCCACAGACATTTGGTACCGGCGGCGGCGCCTTCAACAACATTCCGCTCGATGACGCTGATGGCTTGGCCTACGACGCGACCACTGGCATCTTGTACGGCGTGGATGCGCGCGGCGGCGGTGCAACCGATGTGCTGTTCCAGATCAACATGTCGACAGGGGCACACGTACCGAATGCTTTCGGCGCCAATGTCGATTACGTGCCAATCCCGCCGGTTTTCGGCAACCACATCACCGACGACATTGCGATCGACCCGACGACCGGCATCATGTATGCCTCAGTCAACAGCGGTGGCAGCAGCGACCGTTTGATTCGTATCGACAAATTCACGGGGGCGACCACGGACGTGTCGCTGATTACGGTACCCGACATCGAGGGACTCGGCACCGATCCCAGCGGCCAACTCTGGGGAACCAGCGGCACGCAGGGGATCCTCTACGAAATCGACAAGCTGACCGGTGTCGGTTCGAATGGCCGCATTATCAACAACGGCGGCGACTACGAGTCGGTCGACTGTTTCGCGTTCTCGCCAACCATCACGGCGGATCTGAACGTCGGAAAGACGGTAGATGACCCTGCTCCTGCGGAGGGCGGTACCGTGAACTACACCGTGACGGTCACGAATGCCGGTCCAGGCCCGGCAACGGTTGTGCAGTTGGTGGATCTGCTGCCCGCGGGAGTAACGCTGGTCGCTGCTACTCCGAACCAGGGAACCTATGACCCGGTAAGCGGTGACTGGTTCGTTGGCACCATACCTGTCGGCAGCAATGCCACGTTGGCCCTGCAGGCGCTGGTGGATACCGGCACCGGAGGTTCGACCATTACCAATACCGCGAGTGTGGATTTTCTCAGCCAGAACGATCCGAATGCCGCCAACGATGTGGCGTCGGTCGACATTACGCCGACCGGTACGGCAAGCCTTACGATCGTCAAGGCCGTAACAGCGCTGACAGATCCTGTAAACGGCTCCACCGACCCCAAGGCGATACCGGGTGCGACGATGCGCTACGTGATCCTGATTACCAATACAGGTACCGGTCCGGTCGATGCCGACTCGCTCGTGATTACTGACCCGTTGCCACCGAACATGGCATTGCGGGTAGTGGATTTTGATGTCTCGACGCCAGGTCCCGTACAGTACATCGACGGTTCACCAGGCAGCGCCCTGACGTACAGCTTCGTTGCGCTGAATGATACCGGTGACGACCTCGCGTTTTCCGATGACGGCGGCGTGACGTTCGACTACGAACCGAGTGCCGACGGCAACGGTGTCGACACCGCGGTCAACGCGATTCGCATCAATCCGAAAGGCGCTTTCGCCGCCAGCAGCGGCGGCGACCCCAGCCTGCAGCTCGCGTTCAAGATGGTCGTTCAGTAACCAAAGGAGGACATTCTGCTAAAGGGGCTAAAGGGGGGACATTCTGCTTTTCCGATATTCAGTCGGAAAAGCAGAATGTCCCCAGGTGCCCCGATCAGAGAAAAAAGCCCGCCAATACCCTAAAGAATCGCCTTTTTTTGCCGACAACTCTGAAACCAGACATGTTTTTCTGCATTTCGGAGATGGCTGAATGTCGCAGAGTGAGTATTTCGAGCTTGTGCAGTCGCTGGCTGCAGACCTGAACAAGAATAACGTGCAGCTGCCGTCTTTTCCCGACGTGGTGATCCGCATTCGAACGGCCCTCGACGATCCCGATACGACCAGCACGGACCTGGCGAACATCCTGAGTGTTGACGCAGTGCTCGCGTCGCGAATCCTGATCCTTGCCAATTCTACCTACCACAATCCGGGCGGCATGAAGATCGAGGGCCTGGAGGCGGCCGTAGGTCGCGTCGGCTTCGAGAAAGTACGCACAGCCGCCATCGCCTACGCCGTTGAACAGCTGCACGCATCGGAGGGCCTGGAGCCGCTGAAGAATGAACTGAGGGCGACCTGGTCCAACGGGATGCGCCTTGCGGCAATGTCCGAAGTCATCGCCCGCCAGTGCACCAAGCTGGATGGCGACAGCGCGTTCATCGCCGGGCTTCTGAATCGCATCGGTGTCCTGTATCTCTTTACCAAGTATCACGACTATCCGGCGCTGCTGCAGGATCCGGAAGCTCGCAACAGCCTGATCGAGGAGTGGGCGGCACCGATCGGCGAAAGCATCGTTGCCAACTGGAAATTCTCCAAAGAGATCCAGGCAACGATGAATCCGGATGAAGTGGAGACGACGCGACGGCGCACAACGGCAAATCTCGCCGACGTGATTACCACAGCCAAAAATTCCCTGAATGGTGGAGAAGCCGATTGGCACACTACCGACGAGGCGAAACGCATCGGTGTTGCCGAAGAGAAAATCCCGGCAATCATGGAATCCTACCAGCAGAAGCTTGACTCCCTGGCATCGGCTGTACGCTAGCCGCCTTCCTGCTGCTCGCGGTTCAGGTTAGACTGGCGCGACTCTTTCCACCAGGGCGCTCATGGCTGTGACTCTCTCTCGACCGCTATTGATTACGTTTACGTTGGTACTTGCTGCCTGCGCCGGCCACGAAGGCGTTTACGAGCCCGCGTGTACCGCCTACGAAGGCGACACACTGAAACTCGACAGTGGCCGCTTCGAATGGCGGCGGTTCACCGACGAACGCGTCGTCAGTCAGGATGGCGAAGTGGTTGCACCGTTCCCGGGGTTTCCGAAATCCGGCACCTACAGCGTGACGGACGGCCGTTTGGCACTCGTCACCGATAACAACGACCAGCTACAGGATTGGTTCATCGTCGACAGCGATAAACAGCGCTACTTGCTGGACGCCGCGCAGAATAATGTATTTCTCGCGACCGGCGCGCTGCCGGATTGCCCGCTGCGGCTCACGCCTGCCGACAAGCGCTGAATTTCTCGCTACGCCGAAAATTTTCCAAAAGTGCGAACCAGCGCTCGTATTTCGCGGTGATGTCGCGACATTGCGACGACGTAGTCCCTGTTGTTACAGGGAATTTTCTGCAAAGCTGGGAATCCGATAAGAACTGTCGTCCAGGTGATTACATGCGTGCCCAGATGAAGACTCTCGCCACCCTAGCGCTCGGTTGCCTGCTGCTGTCTTCGGCAGTGGTCGCTGAAGGTATTACGATCACCTATAAAGAGCCCTTGCAAGGGTACCGGCTGGGTTCGACAACGTCCGACGGTAGCCAAAAGATTGCGCCAGGCACGGCGCGTTCGATGAGTTTCGATGCCTTCGGTCGACGCTTCGATATCAACCTCGTAGAGAACCGCAGCCTTTTCAGCAAGCAGCAGCGAAAGCGCCTCGACAGTGACTACGGCATCTACCGTGGCGACATCGCCGGGATTGCGGGTTCCTGGGTGCGCCTCGTTGTCGCAGACGACATGCCCCGTGGAATGCTCTGGGACGGTGTTGAGCTCTGGGCGATCAACGTTGCCAAGGACCCGGCGACGGGCGCCGACAGCCCGTTTATGTTTCGACTGAGCGATCTTGAGATTCCACCGGGCACACTGGCCTGTTCGGACGTTGGAATTACCAAGAATGCAGGTGAGTTGGCCAAGGCCGTGATGTCGGATATTTCGGCGAACGGATCGCAGGGTCCTGGCGCAATCGAGGAGCTCGAGATCGCTGTGATCGCGGATTACGAATTCACCAGCGACAAAGGCGCCAATACGGATGCAGCGCTGATCACTCGCATGAACAACGTCGATGGCATCTTCAGTATGCAGCTTGGCGTGCAGCTCAGTGTCGCCCGCATTGATTCATTTCCGTCGAACAACGACCCATTTACCGATCAGCTGAACGCCAGCACGCTGCTCGACGAACTGACGGACTACCGCGATTCGACGCCAAATCAATATGCAAATGGACTGTCTCACCTGTTCACCGGGCGCAACCTCGACACGACGACGGTAGGCGTCGCCTATACCGGCGCACTATGCAGCCGCCGGTTCGGCGCAGGTCTTACGCAGGGCACACACGACGAGACAACCGACACACTGATCGCAGCGCATGAGCTCGGCCATAATTTTGGCGCGCCTCACGACGGCACCAGCGGGTCGGCCTGTGAGTCGGAGACGGGCGACTTCCTGATGGCGCCGCGCATAAACGGGGCAGACCAGTTCTCATCGTGCAGCATCACAGAGATACAGGACGACGTTAACCGTGCCTCGTGTATTACGCCGTTACCGAGCACAGACGTTGCCATGCTGGCGGGCGGTCAAGCGGGCGCCGTGCTGCTGGGCGACGATGCGACCGTCACTTTCGATGCCAACAGTATCGGCACGGATACAGCGAACAACGTCAGCGTCGATGTGACCATCCCGTCTGGCGTGACCCTGCGAACGGCGTCTGTGACGACCGGCAGCTGCACTATCGGTGCCGGCACGGCCAGCTGCGCTATCGGTGCGGTCGCAGGAGGCTCAGGTGCGACGATTACGCTGACGGCAACGACATCTGCCGTGGGTAGCGCTGACTTTGTCGCAACGGTTAGCGCCGCTTCTGACGCAGACAGCGGCAATAACCAGGCAAGCGTGCGCGTTACGGTCGACCCTGCGGTCGATCTGATTGCTACGGCGGCGGCTGGACAGGTTGTGGTTAACGGCAGCACGACGCTGCGCCCGAATATCGAGAACCGATCATCCATCGCTGCGACCGGCGTCTCGGTGACGGTAACGCCGGATGCCGGCATCTCCATCGACTCGGCAAGTTGGGGGGGCGGCGCCTGCAGCATCACCGCCAACGTTGCGACCTGCCAGGCCAGCAACCTCGCGGCGCAATCGACTAACCAGCTGCAGCTTGGCGTGACCGGCATCAGTACGGGAAATCGCTCCTACACGGTGTCTGCAAGCGCGACCGAAACCGATCGAAATGCCGCCAACAACAGCGCAAGCGGCCAGCTAACGGTCAACTCGGCAACGTCAGGTTCGCCAGGCGGCAGCGATGATAGTGGCGGCGGCGCGACGAGCTGGCTGTCGCTGCTGGCGCTCTTGCTGTTTGCACTGAGCGTCGCCGATCGACGCTGCGTCGGTCTCGCCCGGCGATCGCGACTGTAGACCTTCGCCAGGCTGGCCATTAAGCACGGGTTGGCCTGTTCAAGTGATGGAACGCGGTATCGACACCGCAAATTCCGCGCATCCCGTCAGGATTGCCTTGGCCGGTCTGGTTTGCCCTCCGGGTGTTTCAGCAGCGCCTTACACAAACCAATCCACGCCGGACTCAGCATCAGGCTGATCGCAATCACGGCAACGATCAGTCGGTAGTCGTCATCCGGCACTATCTGTCCTGAGTGCGCCAGAGCCGCAAGGATGAAGCTGAACTCACCTATTTGTGACAGCAGCGCGCCCGCGTAACTGGCTCGCCGCCAGGATGAGCCCAGCAGTCTCAGTATTGCTGCATTCAGGATGGTGTTGACCAGCACGATCAGTACCACCAGCAAACTGATGACTGCAACGTTGTTGCGAACGTATTCAACGTCGATCAGCATGCCGACCGAAACGAAGAACGCGGCAACGAAAACGACGCGAAACGGCTCCAGATTGGTGTGGACCCAGTCCGTTTCCCGGGCGGAGCTGACGACCAGGCCCGCGACGAACGCACCGAGCGCGGTCGACAGGCCCAGTTCCCCGGAGATCAGGGCAAGGCTCAGGCACAGCAGCAACGCCGAGAAAACCTGCAGCTCGTGATCAGAACGCAGTTTGCTGGCGAACGGCAGCCTGATCTGATCTCGCGTAAATACCCAGGCCGCAATGCCGATCAGCAAAATGGCGCCCACCAGCTGAGCAAGCAGCTCCGCGGTGCCTACCTGTTCCCCACCGAGTACGTTGATGGCAATAATCATCGGTACCAGGGCCATATCCTGTGCCAGCAATACAACCAGCACGTTCTGTCCGGTTTGCGTCTCGAGCTCGTTCCAGTCTTTCAGGAGTTTCAGAACGACCGCGGTACTGCTGAGGCTGACAACGAAACCGAGCACCAGCACTTTTGGCCATGACCAGCCGACAAAAAAAGCGATGATCCAGATGACTGCGACGGTTATGGCTATCTGCAGCACGACGCCAAAAATGGCCAGTCGCCAGCGACTGAGCAGGCTGTGCGGCGACGCTTCCATGCCTACGAAGAACAGCAGAACAATCAGGCCAATGCCGCCTATGCGACCAATGAGGTCCGGATCCTGCAAAAGACCGAGCCCTGCGGGACCAATTAGCAGTCCGGCAATCAGGTAGCCGACAATTTGCGGCTGTCGCAGCGCCCGCATCGCAAAGCCTATAATGAGTATCGCGAGTATGACGGCTACAATGACGGGCAGGGCGGGATCGATATGCATGCGCCGCAGTATATAGCCATGCAGACCGCTGCGGTGTCCTGTCAGCGGGAATGGGGACATTCTACTTTTCAGTGGAATAGCACTGAAAAGTAGAATGTCCCCTTCACCCCGCTTAGACTTGCCGCTGTCGGGCCGTAATCGGCGACCCCCATCTGATTCGCCGATGCTCATCATCGATGATGGAATCCAATGGTATCTAGAAAATCCCTGACGGTATTATGTGCGGTATCTTTCGCGCTTACTCTCCTGCTGGCTATGGCTGACGCAGAATCCAAAGAGCAACCAGGCTACGATGCGCTGCTCGAACTGTTCGCCGATTGGCGCGAGTTCGAATCGCCGCCCCTGCTGAACGGTGCGCCCGACTATACGCCGGCCGGTTTCGCCGCACGCCGCGACAACTTTGCGGCGCTCCGCGAACGGCTGCTGTCGTTCGACATAGCGGACTGGCCCATACCGCAACAGGTCGATTGGCACCTCGTTCGAGCCGAAATGAACGGCTACGATTTCAACGAGCGCGTTCTCATGCCGTGGGCGCGCGACCCGGCGTTCTACAACTCTGTCTGGCTGTATCGAAGCGACGTACCGGCCCACGAAGGGCCAACGCACCACGCGCTGATCGAGGTCTGGCAATACGACTTCCCGTTGAATCCGGCGGGCGCGGAGCGTCTCACCAGGGAGCTGTCCGTTATCCCGCCGCTAATGAAGCAGGCCAGGAGCAACCTGACCGGCAATGCCAGGGATTTGTGGATCACTGGCATACGCGACATACGTCAGCAGCGTGCTGGGCTCGATGAGATCGAGGCCCTTGTGGGCGATGCGCCCGGTGCCGAGCTGAGCGATGCCCTGCAGGCCGCAAAACTGGCGACCGATGAGCTCATTGACTGGCTCGAGCGTGAAGCGGACTCGAAAACCGGTCCATCCGGCATCGGCAAGGACAACTACAGCTGGTACCAACAGAATGTGCACCTGGTTCCCATGAGCTGGGAGGATGAGGTGCGTTTGCTGGAGCGTGAACTGGCGCGCGCCTGGTCATCACTGAAGCTCGAAGAGCAACGCAATCGAGACCTGCCGGCGATGGTGGCGGCACAAACGCCGGCAGAGTACGACGCCAAAGCGGACGCTGCGGTCGATCGCATCATGAAGTTCCTCGAGGACAAGCAGGTTGTTACCGTCGCGGATTACATGGAGCCTGCGATACGAGCACGGCTGGGTTCATTCGTGCCCGAGGAGAAACGAAACTTCTTCTGGATTACCGCGCACTACGACCCGGCACCGCTGTACACACACTTCTGGCACTGGTTTGAACTGGCGCGCATGGACCTCGAGCCGCATCCGAGTCCGATTCGCCAGGGCGCGCTGCTCTACAACATCTTCGACAGTCGCAATGAGGGCACGGCAACCGGTGTCGAAGAGATGTTAATGCACGCCGGCCTTTACGACGACAGCCCGCGTTCGCGCGAGCTCGTCTGGATACTGCTTGCGCAGCGTGCCGCTCGTGGCCTCGGCTCTCTCTACGCGCACGCCAACGAGATGACGATGGAAGAGGCCGGTTCGGTCCACATGGACTGGACACCGCGAGGCTGGATGAAGACCGAGAAAGAGCTGCTCATCTTCGAACAGCATCTCTACCTGCGCCAGCCCGGCTACGGCACCAGCTATGTGACGGGTAAGTACCTGCTGGAACAGACGCTGTCCGATTATGCGAAACAACTTGAGCTGCGCGGCGAGACATTCGAACTCAAGAATTTCTTCGACCGGCTCAACGTCATCGACAGTATCCCGATTTCACTGGCTCGCTGGGAATTGACGGGCCTCGACGACATGCTGAAGTAACCCGCTTAGCGCCCCGCGTTCTCCGCGTCATGCTTGAGTCGCATTACACGCCCGCGACTGACGTGCAGCAGGTCGCTGATCTTCAGGACGAATGAGTCTTCGTACTTGTCGAGCCGACCATCCGCGTAGGCGATCTCCCATAGCAGAGCGACGATACGCGCCTTCTCATTCTCATCAAGCTGATCGTGCAATACCTTGGTGAACTCGTAGGCGGATACTGAATCGTCGGCTTTGTCGTGCGCGGCGTTGAGCAGCTCTGCCGCGTCTTCGGCGGGCAGCCGGAAGTGCGTTTGCAGGAGATCGAGTACGCGATCGAACTCGCTTTCGTCAAATACGCTATCCGCCCGCGCGACATCCAGCATCAACACGGCCGTTGCCATGCGCAGCGCCGGCTCTCGATCCTGAACGCCTGCCCCCTCGCCGGGCGGTGCCGACAGGGAATCGACCACCTGCTCTATAAATCGTTTGATCATCGTCTGTTCTCAATTCTATCGTCTGCAACCTATGATCGAAGTAAGGTGCTGAAGTTTCAATCGTGGAAACCCTGTACCATCTTCCAACAGCCAGGCTCCACAAGCCAATTGCAACCGCCAGTCCACCCGGAAGAAGTCAAACTATGCAATACACCGCCATAAAGCTCGTCAAACGACCCACCCTTAGCATTACCCCTGATCTGTTCGAGGTAGCCACACTGGAAACGCCCGAGCTCGAGGACGGCCAGTTCCTGATAAAGCAAACACACATGTCGCTCGACCCGGCCATGAAGGGATGGATGATGGAGGACAGGAGCAGCTACATCCCGCCCGTTGAACTGGGCGAAGTCATGCGTTCGAGTGGCGTCGGCGAAGTTGCGGAGTCGAAGAACCCGGATTATTCGGTTGGCGACAGGGTGGTTGGCATGATGGGCTGGACCGAGTACGCGGTAAGTGCCGGTGCCGGCCTGCAGAAATTGCCGGAAGGCATTCCCGCAGAAGCGGTGCTCTGCGTGCTGTCATTACCGGGCCTCACGGCTTACCAGGGCCTGATGAATATCGGCAAGCCGAAGGCGGGCGAGACGCTGGTCGTGTCCGGTGCGGCCGGCTCGGTTGGCTCAATGGTCGGGCAGATCGCGAAAGCGGAGGGCCTGCGTGTTGTCGGCACCGCCGGCACGGACGAGAAATGTCGCTGGCTGGAAGACGAACTCGGCTTCGACAAGGCAATCAACTACAAGTCGGATGATCTTGCCCGGCAATTGACAGCCGCGACGCCGGACGGGGTCGATCTCTATTTCGAGAATACCGGCGGGCCGGTGCAACACGTCACCTTCGGGCGCATGAATGCACACGGCCGCATTATCGTCTGCGGCATGATTGCCGACTACAACACGGACAAGCCGTCACCCGGACCGAACTGGATCAACATGATCCGCAAGCGCCTGACGCTTACGGGCTTTGCCATGCCCGATCACTGGGATGAGGTACCTGCCATGACCGAGAAGCTGCTGGCGTACTTTACGGCAGGAAAACTGAAGTACCGGGCGCACAAGCTTAAGGGCCTCGAAAGCGCTATCGAAGGGATAAATCTGCTGTTTACCGGCGGCAATACCGGCAAGCTGATGGTTGAGCTTTAACGCGCAGCACCCGTTCAGTTCGAGGCGGCACCGGTGGCAACGGTCTGCCTGACAGCGTCCAGTTCGCGAATCCGGCGCAATGAAGGGCGGTCGTTTAAAAACACCGCGATGCCTTCTCCGATGCGCCGCTGGCACTCGTCGAGATCGGCTATAGCGTCGGCAGACCGATCGGCGCTGATCAAGAGCTTCGCGCGCAGGTAGCGCAGCAGCCACAGGTCCACGGTTTCGAGCGCTGTATTCGAGAGCTCGATGGCTTGCTCCATATTGCCTGTAGCCGCGGCGATTTCCGCACGAATGGCGTATGCATAAGCGCGTCGAGGTTTGGAAAGGCCTTTCAACATGTCAGCTGCTATGGCCTCGGCACGCTCAATGTTGCCCGTGCCGATCAATACTAGCGCAGCAGGCACCAGTATGGCCGGATCGCCTTGCGGCGACGCCAGCAGATCCAGAATTGCAGTCTCCGCAGATTCTTCCTGGCCCATTTGCAAAAGCACTTCCGCTTTCATGGCCTGTTTGATGGCGGCCGGGTGTTTCGCATTCAGCGCGAGTTCGTCAGTGATTGCGTCATCGAGTATCTGTACGGCGGCCGCCAGGTCACCACGATAGACGGCGAGGTCCGCCAGTCCTTCCGTGCCCGTCGTCTTGGCAAAAAGATCGAACCCGGTCATGCGACCGTAGGTCTCTTCGGCTGCATCGAGATCACCGGCAATGGCAGAGGACAGTGCCAGCACCAGCGAGGCATAGGCGTTGACGGAATCAATCTTCAGCACCGACTCCGCCACATCCGAGGCTTCCTCGAAGCGGCCGGCATACATTGCGTACAACGCAAGATTGGCCGCGTAGGCACTCTGTCCGGCGTACTTCTCGGCGACCTCCCGACCTACTTCGAGTGCGCGATCAAAGTCCATTACATAAAACGCGGTCACCGCCAGGTTGTTCTTCGCAACATTGTCGGCCGGGTATTTCTCGACCAGCGTTTCATAAGTATCCAGCGCCTTCTCGTAATTGCCCTGGTTGATCATGAAGTAGTTGCCGAGCGTTCGAAGCCGCCCGCGTTCCGTGAGGCGATCGACGCGCGCCAGCGTTTCTTCCCAGTTCCTCGTCGCAGCGTCGGAGTTGCCAAGGTAAGTCTGTGTCAACGCGAGACCGGCATAAGCGCGCGCGAAGTCGGGATCGAACCGCAGTGCCTGTTCATAGTGCACAACGGCTTCTTCGAGCTTGCGGTCCAGCTGCAGATTTTGCGCTTTCAGGTATTCGGCCGCTGCCTCCAGGTTCGTCACCGCGAATGACTCGCTGTCACCGGCACCGCCGAGCGTCCGGTTGCTGCCCAGTTTCTTTCGTACGCCCTTCGAAATATCGACGATGGCGGTGAGTACGTCGGCATCCGTATCGACCGTCTCGCTGACTGAAAAGACTTCCTGCTGGTCGCCTGTCGAGATGGAGCTGACCGTTACCGTGATGCCATCGCTGCCACGACTTACGGTACCGCCAATAACAACGTCGACGCCCTCTCTCAATGCAACCAGCGAAGCCGCCTTCGGATCGAGCGAGTCGGCACCGGACACTGCCCCCGCAAGCGTTTGGGCCACCGTGATCGCATCCTTGCGGGGGTAAGCGCTGACGAACGGGGCCACTTCGAGACCCACGAGCAGGAAGTCCTCGAGTACCCCGGTAAACAACGCGTTGCCGCTCTGGTTATCGAAGTCCGCGACGAGAATCGACACCACCTCGATCGGCGCTTCCGGCTTACGCAAGTTGCCGTACAGCGAAAGCAGCAGCCCGGCGGCGAGAAAAGTGATGACGATGACGCTCGATCTTCGATCGAAGACCTGCACCGGTGCATCGTCGACGGGCTCGGCCTCTGTCCGCTTGATGCCATCGGCCGAGATATCGAAGAACCACGAAAATACCAGTGCGACCGGCAGACCCACCGCGGCAATCGCGATGAGTGTCTGCAATACTGCCGCGGGCAGGTCAAACGCGTCGAGCACAACATCGGCGACCTGGACGATTAGCCACGCAGCAACGACGTAGGTGATGGCCGCCCGGATGACTTTGCGTCGCCGCATTTCCCTAAACAGTCTTGTAATCATTCTTCTTCATGCTCGGCAGTGAAGTTCCAGTCTAGTCGTTGCTGCGAACTTGACAATAATCCATCTATCGCCGGTCCCCGGCGCGGTTGATAGATTTGCTGCCGACAAAGTTCCAGCCGTACCGAAGGTCGTTCGATACCTGCACGTTCTTATACAGGAAAAATACACATGGCGCCGATGCGCCGGAACAGGCATAAAACAGCCGGTTCAATTGTGAAGTTACTGCAAGCGCGTCGGCCAGTCTTTCAGAGCTTCCTCCGGCAAGCCACTCGATCCAGCCAGATGAAGAGGAAGGCTCAGTCCCCGTTCACACGCTCGCCGAGGTGATCGATCACCGTGTTGATTACCTTGAGCCGGGCGTGCAGCTTGTCATTGGCCTCGACGAGGACCCACGGCGCTTTTTTCGTGCTCGTATACTGCACGACATCCTGCGCATACATTTCATAAGCATCCCATTGCTCGCGGTTGCGCCAGTCCTCTTCGGTCAGCTTCCAGTGCTTGTAAGGTGATTTTTCGCGCTCCTCGAAGCGCGCAAGCTGCTCGTCCTTGGTGATATGCAACCAGAACTTCAGCAGCAGAACGCCGTGGTCGACGATCTGGTTCTCATAGTCATTGATCTCGTTATAAGCACGGCGCCACTCGTCTTCGGTAGCAAACCCTTCCGCGCGCTCAACCAGTACGCGCCCGTACCAGCTGCGATCGAACACGGTGACGTAGCCTGCGCGCGGTAGTTTGCGCCAGAAGCGCCACAGGTAATGGTGGGAGCGCTCTTCGTCAGTTGGCGCGGCGAACTGGTGCACACGCGTCTTGCGCGCATCGAGACTCCAGACGGTACGCCTGATCGCCCCGCCTTTGCCGCTGGCATCGGGGCCTTCGAAAACCAGTATGGTCGACTGGCCTTGCTCAAAGGCCTTGCGACCGAGTTCGCCGAGCCGGGCCTGGGCTTTCTTTATTTCCTTTCTGTAGTCGCCTCTTGGTACGTTCAGCGTCTGGTCCAGGTTGTCGAATACCGTAGACTGACGCGTCGCCGCATCGTGATGGTAGGGAGCTGGTACCACGGCGGGCGCTGCTGCCTTCTGTTCGTGAACGTCAAGGTGACGCGACAGTTCGGAGGCAATGATTTCACCGACCCTCAGGTGCCGGTAACGTGCGTTGGAGCCTTCGACGATATTCCAGGGTGCTGCGCCGCGATTCGTTCGCGTGATGATTTGCTCTGCGGCGGAGATGAACTCATCGTAGTTCTCGTGATTGCGTCGATCGGCTTTGGTGACCTGGTAACTCCTCAGCGGGTCTGCCGCAAGCTCGTCGAAACGTATTTCCTGCTGGTCCTTGCTGAGATGCATCCAGAACTTAAGGATCAGTGCGCCGTCATCCGCCAGCTCGTTTTCGAAGCGGATGATCTCGGCGAGCCGCCGGTCGAACTCGAGCTCGTTAACATCGCCGTAGACCCTGCCGAGCAAGGGCCGCGAGTAACGACCGCTCAGGTACAGGCCAATGCGACCTTTGGGTGGCATGTCGCGCCAATAGCGCCAGAAGCGCGGCCGCGCGCGCTCCTCCTTGGTTGGGGCCTGGTAGCCGATCGAGCGCAGGAAACGAGGATCCATCCAGGTGTTCAACATGTTGACGGTCGAGCCCTTGCCGGCCCCGTCAACGCCGGCGAAGTCGATCATGACCGGGAATCGTGCCATTTCCAGTGTCCGGTACTGCAGTACGAGGAGTTGCGCACGCAGCTCCCGCTGGCGCTCCTTGAACTCGGATTTGCTGACCTTCTGGCCCAGTTCGGCTGAATCAAACATTGTTCTTCTTCCCGGTTCCGAGGTCTCAAGGTGCCCCGAGCAAACGACTATTGTACCTCGCGAGCCGCAAAATCGGTGCGATCGACAGCTCCGGCGCCCCGGTCATTGCCGGATACACAGAACGCAGTTTCCCTTATTGCAAGCACCCGATCGACAGGCGCATAGTAATACAGGGCAATCCATTTCGGAGGTGTAGTGATGATGCAGGCAGGCGATCGGTCCGAAAGAGCTTTCTGGGTTGTAGCGGCCAATGAGTCGCAGGCGAAATTCTACCAGCGCGAGACGAAACGGGCGCCGTTGCAGGAGTTCCTCTGCGTGGAGAACGAAGCGGCTCGCATGAAGAAGGGTGAGTTGCTCGAGGACCGCGGCGGCCGCAGCTTTGACAGCTTTGGTGCGGGCCGGCACACGATGTCCGTTGAGAAAACCGACCCCAAGAAGCAGGCTGCGACTGTTTTTGCCAAGCAGATTGCCGAACGAATCTACAAAGCGACGCACAGCGGTAGCTGCCGGGACTATGTGTTGATTGCAGCACCGAGATTTCTCGGCGTATTGCGTCCCGAAGTCTCGCGCAGATGCAAAATGGCGCCCTCGCGAACGATCGACAAGGATGTCGTTGCTCATGATGCTGCGTTTCTGAAGAAGTTGCTTGACCAGGACTAGCTCGCTGCTGTCCTGGTGTCACGAACCACAATCCTGACCGGAGTGACCCGCCCGGCGCCGCCACCGGCATCGCGTCTCTTAAACAGTCGACCGTCTGGATCGGGCGGCTTTGCTCGCGGCATACCTTCTTGCTGGATGCTGTTAAAGTAAGCCCCATGCGTTTCGGAACAAAAACATACTCGGCGGAGGGCTTTTACGACGAGCTGATCGGCCCGGACGGTAGTGCGCGGCCGCACGCCCGTCTGTTGGCGGAGTATTTCAGTGAGATGCCGCCACAGGAGCTGATTGAGCGGCAGCGTGCTGTCGACAGCACGATTGTCGACATGGGCATCAGCTTTACGATTTACTCAGAGGGTGACAACATCGATCGGGCGTGGCCGCTCGACATTATTCCCAGGGCCATGCCGGGCTCGGAGTGGGATCGTGTCGAGCGCGGTCTGGTGCAGCGAGTGATGGCGCTGAACCTGTTTATCGACGATCTCTATAACGACCGCCGTATTCTGAAGGACAAGGTTGTTCCCACCGAACTGATCGACAGCTCGAAGAACTACCTGGCTGCTTGTCGCGGCGTGAGTCCGAAACACGGCGTGTGGGCACATGTCTGCGGCTCCGACCTGGTGCGCGATGGCGACGGCACGATTTACGTGCTGGAGGATAATCTGCGCGTGCCCTCAGGCGTCTCCTACATGCTCGAGAATCGCAATGTCATAAAGCGCGTGTTTCCTTCGGTATTTCGCAATCATCGCGTTCGACCCGTCAGTGAGTACCCGTCTGCGCTGAGCAAGATGCTGCGCTCGATCGCATCCGCCGACGTTGACGGAAGACCGGAGATCGTGGTCCTGACGCCCGGCATATTCAATTCGGCCTACTTCGAGCACAGCTACCTGGCACGCACGATGGGGGTCGAACTGGTCGAGGGCAGTGACCTGGTTGTTGGCGATGACGACTGTGTCTACATGCGCACGATAGACGGGCTGACGCGAGTCGACACCATCTACCGACGTATCGACGATACCTTCATTGACCCGGAAGCATTCAGACCAGACTCGATGCTGGGTGTGCCCGGCATCATGCGCGCGTGGCGCGCCGGCAACGTGGCGCTAGCAAATGCACCGGGCTCCGGTGTCGCCGATGACAAGGTCATTTACTCCTATGTGCCCGACATTATCCGTTACTACATGGGTGAGGATGAAATTCTGCCGAACGTGCCGACATGGCGCTGCGCCGACAAACAGCAGCTGGATCACGTCCTGGCAAATATCGGCGACCTGGTGGTCAAGCCGGCCAATGAGTCGGGCGGTTACGGCATGCTGGTTGGCCCCCATGCGAGCAAGGCCGAGTACGAGAAATTCCGCGAGCTACTGAAGGCTGACCCACGCAACTACATAGCGCAGCCAACCCTGGCGCTGTCAACGTCGCCGACGCTCTGTGGCGAAACCCTGGAACCGCGCCACCTGGATCTGAGGCCGTTCATATTGCAGGGTAGCAGCGTATCGGTCACGGCCGGCGGCCTTACGCGTGTCGCCATGGTCAAGGGCTCGCTGGTCGTCAATTCATCACAGGGTGGCGGTAGCAAAGACACATGGATTATCGAGGACAACGATTGATGTTGTCGCGAGCCGCAGAGCGCATCTACTGGACCGGCCGCTACCTGGAGCGCGCCGAGAACACCGCACGTATCGTGCAACAATATTCGCAGCTGTTACTTGACCTTCCCAGGGAGGTGGGCGTCGAGTGGAGCGAGCTGGTTACCATTTTCGGTGCAACCGGATCGTTCGAGGACGTCGGCGAGATGAGCGATGAACGGCATATCCTGGCGTTCCTGCTGGCCGATTCAGCCAGCAGCACATCGTTGCTGTATGCCATCAGGATGGCGCGTGACAATATTCGCAACTCTCGTGACCTCTTGCCGCAGGAGAGCTGGGAGAGTGCTAACGAACTGTATCAGTACGCTCGCAAAGAGCTGGCGGTAACGACGTCTAGCGAAAATGTCTTCGACGTCCTGTCCGACTGCATTGGTCGCTGTCAGCAGATAAACGGCATCCTGATGGGTACGATGAGTCACGACAGCCCGTTCTATTTCCTGTCGCTGGGGCAAAACATCGAGCGCGCGGACATGGCCAGCCGGATAATTGACGTGGCGGCCGCCTATCTGCAGCAAAATGAGCGCCTGGTGTTGCGATACGGATCGACCTTGTGGACCAACGTTTTGAAATCGGTCAGTGGCTTCCAGATGTACCGGCAATACTGCCAGCCGGAGGTCGAAGGCCTGATGGTGATCGATTTCCTGCTCAACGACAGCAAGTTCCCACGCGCCGTAAAGGCCTGTCTCGAGCTCGCGAAATCAAACGCGGCGTCGTTGCCACACGGCGAACACCTGATCCACGCGCTGGATCGAACGGAGAATGCCCTGCCGTCGCCATTGCCCAACCAGCTTGACGGTGCCGAGGTCAGTCGACTTATGGATACATTACAAAAACGCCTCGGCGATGCGCATGCAGCTGTTGTCGAGACCTGGTTCCTTACGGAAGATGAAGCGTGAAAACCCTGTTCTGCGTCTGCGAAAGGGCTGTCTATTTCGACAATCACAGCTGCGGCCATTGCGGCCGGCAGCTTGCCTTCGATCCTGTCACGCTCACGATGGTGGCGGAGGCCGATGTCGGGGCCGGACTCGGGTACTGCAGCAATCGTGGCAGCGCAATCCGCTGCAACTGGCTTGCGATGCGGGACGCTGATGTTTGCCTTTCCTGTGCGACAAGCAAAATCATCCCGACACTGTCGAAACCCGAAAATCATGGCCGCTGGCGCAAGCTCGAGCAGGCGAAAAGGCGACTCATCTACGAGCTCTTGTGGCTGGAACTGCCGGTTGACCCTGGCCGCCTGCGATTCTCCTTCAAAGAGGACAGGCGTACCAACCCGGACGTACAGGACGATCACGTATCGATTGGCCACGCCAATGGCGTCATCACCATCAACGCTGCAGAAGCCGATGAGGTGTATCGGGAACAGATGCGCCAGCAGATGAACGAGCCCTACCGAACGCTGCTCGGGCACTTTCGCCACGAGTCCGGGCACTACTACTTTAACGTTGTGGTTGGCGATGAGTTGCGCGGCGAAGCGCGCCGACTGTTTGGTGACGAGACGACACCCTACGATGCGGCTTTGCAGCGCTACTATCAAAACGGACCCGCGCCTGGCTGGGAGGAGCGCTTTATTTCCGGCTATGCAAGTTCACACCCCGCCGAGGATTGGGCTGAATGCTGGGCGCATTACCTGCATATCCGTGCCGTCCTCGAAGCTGCGAACACAACCGGACTCAGGGCTGGCGTCGACGTGCAAAACTGGCAGACGGAGTTTATCGAGCTGGTTATCGCAATTAACGAGGTACTGCGCAGCCTCGGCCTGCCGGACGCGTATCCGTTTGTAATTACGTCGGCGATCGCTGAGAAAATTGCCTTCGTGCACAAGACAGTCATGCTGTTTAGCGACCGTCTCGTCAGTGATCGACCAGGCGAACCTTTGGCGGCAAGTTAATGGCCGGCAGGCGGTCGAACGCCAGCCGAAGATTCTCCGCCCACGCTTCCCGTATCTGTCGAAGATAAGGATCATCTTCCTCGAAGACCAGGTGCGTATGCGCGCCGAAAGCGCCAGCGCGAAACATCATGAGTTCAATCGGCGGCCCAACGCCGGCATTGCTGCGCATGGTCGAATCCATTGAGACGAGACCGCATCGTGCCGCTGTTTCCAGCGCAGTATCCGCCTGAAGAATACGATCCAGTATCGGCTTGCCGTATTTTTGCTCGCCGATTTGCAGGAACGGCGCGAGCGTGGTTGGCGACACGTAATTGCCCTGCGCATAAATGTGGAATAGCGCATGCGGCGCATTGCCGATCTGTCCACCAAAAATAAAATCTGCTTCCGGTGAAAAACCGTCGGCGCGTTCCTGCTCGGGATACTTGGCCTGAATATCACGACTGACTTCGCCGATATAATCAGCGGCATCGCGTATGCGCTCAACGGTTGCAAGGCTGGTGGCCGCATGCTCCCGCAAGTCGCGACGAAGTCGCGCCACGACCGCCTGCGTGGTGGCCAGGTTGCCAGCGCTGAGAAGGGTAAAGAAGCGGCCCGAGGATTCGGCAAAGGTGTGCATCTTGCTGAAGGTGCCGAGTTGATCAATGCCCGCGTTGGTACGTGAGTCTGAAACAAACACGAGCCCGTCATTTACGCAGGTTGCAAGGCAGTAGGTCATGCGCGGAGCTTAGCCTGAGGGAACGCCGTTGGAAAGACCTGCCTGCCCGGCGCCGTTGTGCTCAAGGGTCCTGATTCCAGCAAACAGTCCGCCGCGAATGGCTCGCTGGCAAGAATCTGCGGATGACTTGAATCTGGCCCGTCCGGTCATATGCTTCCGGCTCGTCAACCACTAATCGTCTGCAGCGTTAGTAGAAGCAGGCAGTAAACAACAGGTGACCAGGGAGGTCCGAAATGAAAGCATGGACAGTAAACATAATCATGGTGGCGGTCGGATTACTGGCTCTGGGCGGGTGCAGCACGGTCCCTGCGGAGCAGCTGAGTGAGAAATACGATCGGCCCATTCTCAGCGCGGCCCAGGTTAAATCGATGATTCGTGTCGAGGTCAGCGAGCTCGAACCGATCGCCGAACCGATCGTCGAAGAAACGATCATGGCATCAGCCAGCCCCGATACCTCGCGCTAACAGGCCGGCTGGCCGGTCTTTTGCGGCGAGACGTCCACCTCTACGTCGGGGACGCGGCTCGCGGCGGCCTGAAGCAGCGCCTCGGTGTCGAGCGTGCCGACCCTTCTTGTAAGCGACGGCATGAGCATTCAGGAGCAGTTCGTAGTCGTAGCCAGAGTCACGGTTGCGACGGCCAAGCTGCTCCTCGAGGCGGTAGCGGGCATTTTCGACACCGTCAAGGTCAGTGCCAGCCAGCAGAGCGCAAAAGATAGACTCGGTCAAGCGTGCAACAATATCGGAGTCGCGGAAACACGCGGACAGCTGATGTGCCAGTTCAACCGCTGCAGCGTCGGCCTCTTCCTGGCCGAGATCGGAGCCGATTTCCTGTAGATTCTCAAGTTCGAACATCAATAGCGTGGCGGGCTGCTTGGTGCGATCGCACATCGGCAGCAGGTATTCGGCGACCGCGAGGAATCCGTTGTGGTTTGAAAGACCGGTAACTGGATCCACGGTGCTGTCATTGGCGACGATAAGCTCTTCTTCAACCATACGACCAAGCTCGCGAAGGAGCTGCAGCTGCTCTTTGGTGACGTCGCGTGGTTCCCGGTCAATGATGCACAGCGTGCCGATACGGCTGCCGTCTGGAGCACCAATCGGGTAACCGGCGTAGAAGCGAATATTCGGATCGCCACACACCAGCGGGTTATCGCAAAAGCGCTGGTCCGGGACGCATCGTTGACGACCATGATCTTGTCATCAAGAATCGCATGGCCGCAGAACGAGATATTTCTCGGCGTCTCCTCGGCATCAAGCCCCTGGCGCGACTTGAACCACTGCCTGTCTGCATCCACCAGGCTTACTAGCGCTATCGGCGTGCCAAAAACTTGTTTTGCGAGTCGCGTCACCCGGTCGAAGCGCTCTTCCGGTGGCGTATCCAGCAACCTGAGGTCGCGAAGCGTCTGCAGGCGCTGTTTCTCGTTGGCCGGTACAGCTGGAGCTAACATCTAATCATCCCTCTACTAATCTGGGGTATCGGCACTGTTATCGGCTGGAGATGACATAACTTTAGGCCGGCAGCGGAAGAAACGGTGCTGCAGCCGTCTGTTTCAAATTCGAGATGCCGGCTCGTTTCGCACAATGCCGCTAACCGCGGAGCAGAGGCTCCCTAGGTCATGGGGCCGACAATTGCCGTGCGACTTCGGCCGCTACCGGCTGCGATAAATCCGCGGCGCAACTGAAAGAGTTCCCGCAGACCGGGTTTTTCGAGAGCCTTTTGAATCTCCGGCATTCCTCTCCAGTCTTCCGGCAGAAAGAAGTACATAGGCGAGATCAGTATGGCATCTCCTGTCGCATACGCTTGCTCGATGTACTGTGCCGCGGTTTTATCCTCTTGCGCCAGCGCGTACAGGAAAGCTAGCTTGGTAAACGAGCTGACCTGACCGATTTGCGTGCCCGCATGAGTATCGGCGAGCTGCTTTGCCTTGCCATATTCTCCCTGCTGTGCCGCGAGCATGATGCGCGCATTCGCGGCGAAAGCCTCGCCCAACGAGTCCGCATTTTCTGCCACCAGTTGCTCAGCGGCACCGATATTCCCTGCCAGAAACTGGCTGCGGAAAAGCTGCCACCAAGCATTCGGGAGCTTCTCGTCGAGTTTGATCGCGAGCTCTGACTGGCGAATCGACTTCTCGAAGTCCCCTAGAAACGCGTGCGTCAGTCCCAGCTCCAGCTGATTGACGGCCGATAATGGATCGAGACGCGCAGCCCTGCCCTCTGTTCGCTCGGCCGACGCATAATCGCCAATCGCGTAAAGGAAATCTCCATACAGATTAGCGACGTCAGCCGATCCCGGCGCAAGCTGATAAGCCGCTTCGAAAGCGGCCTTCGCTTTGTCCCAGTCGCGGTCCCTGGTCATGTGCAGCACCCCGAGAATCGAATGGGCTTCTGCATTCCTGGCATCGGAACGAAGGGCCGCATTCGCGTGGAATCGTGCCGCGGCCGCCATCTCGTCAGGCGCGCGCCTCGCGCCGTAGTACGGCATGACCACGTACACCGCAGCCAGCGCCGAGTGAGTCCGCGAACGCTGCGGATCTGCTTGAAGAGAGCCTTCGAAATACCGTATTGCCTCATCCAGATCGTCCGGGGTGCGGCGCGCCATGTGATAACGACCCTGCAGATACAGCTTGTACGACTCAAAGCCGGTTTCGCTTTCCGTCAGTGCCATCGATACCGGCCGATCGGCCTCTAGAATATGCACCTGCAACCCGTCGATTACGCCATCGGCAATGCGATCCTGCACTGCAAATACATCCGCAACCGGCTCGTCGTACACCGCCGACCATACGTTGAAGCCATCCGACACTCTGACCAGCTGCGCGCTGACCCGCATGCGGTTTTCGGCCGTCCGGATGCTGCCTTCGAGTACGTGGGTGACGCCGATACTCTCTGCGAATTCGCTCAACCTCTGCTTGCTGGATTCGAAGCGCTGGACGCTGCGACGACCGGCAATACTGAGCCCTGGAATCCGAACCAGGGCATTCATTAGTTCATCAGTCATGCCGGCCGCGAACCATGAATGATCTCCGGCAGCGCTCAGATCTTCGAACGGCATGACTGCCACTGACATCGTTTCCAGCCCTGTGCCTGTGTCTGCTCGAAAACGGCTTTCCCAGATGAAGTAGCCGAGCGCAATGGTTAGCAGCGCAATGATCGTATAGTTGAGGTAACTATCCGGAACTCGCCGTAGAGACGGGTCCGACTTTATCTGTGCTTCAGTTTTGAGCCCCTCGCCGGTGAGTTCATAGAACCACGCCAGGGTCGCGGCGACGAAAAAGCCGATTATCAGGACGATCAATAATACAGGTCCGACCCAATCCGGGAGTTCGACAGGTCGCCGAGTACGGTCACCAGCTGCGCGACCAGCCAGGCTGCAGTCAGGTAAGCAATGACTACCCGAACAACGTTGCGTCGCTGCAGTTCCTCAAACAGCCCTGACAAATCGAAAGACCCCTATCCGGATGTAACAACTGGTCTGGATTCTAGCGTTTCTGCGACGCTGCTGCCGCAAGCGAGCTGGGCTGACCAACACGTAATACGGCCTCAAGTCTGGACGGCGTCGAAATCCGCTATCGAGGGCCAGTCACCTCCAACTGTGACTTGACAACCTGCGAACCCGAAGGTCATCGTCCTGCGGAAGGCGCGCGACGCAGGCACCCTTGCAGCGGGACCAATTGGTCTACAACACGTAAAACAGCACGTACGCTGTCAACAGCACGGCGATCCAGAGCGCCGTTGTTCCGATCGACCAGGCGCGTGCAAAGACCCCGGCTCGTGCAGAGAGCTTTGTGCTGAAGTGCTCTCCAGCACGGATGCGCAGCGCGTCTAGGCCTGCGTAAATCCGGTTCTGCAGCGCGGTCCCGAGCGACGCGGCGGTCAGATAAGCAGCGCGAGCAGTGCGGAACAACAGCACGCGCCACAGCCAGTCCGTATCCAGGCTGATGGTGAGCGTGCGCTTCATCAGCGGCAGCAACAGGAAGAACGCGAGACCGGAGAACAGCAGCAGCTGCAGATAAAACAGCACCTTGCCAGCCGTGTAGGGCACGTATTCGACCGGGTACGGCAGGTAGGCGTACAGCAGGTTGGGGAACACACCGAGCAGGATGCATAGCACGCTCAACAGCACCATCGCGGCCGCCATGTTCCAGGGCGCGTCTTTCGGTCGCAGTCCGGAATCTTTCTGGAAGAAAACGAACCAGGGAAACTTGATACCGGCGTGCAGGAATACACCCGCCGAAGCTGCGGCCAGCATGAAGTAGACGAATACCAGGCTTTCATCCGCGGCGGCCTGCGAAATCATCGTCTTTGTCGTAAAGCCCGAGGTAAGCGGGAAGCCGGAAATAGCCAGCGCGCCGATAATGCCGCAAACAGCCGTTAACGGCATGGTGCGAAACAGGCCGCCGAGATCCGTGCACTTGGAAAAGCCGGTGCGGTAGATTACTGCGCCTGCGCTCATGAACAGCAGCGCTTTGTAAAGGATGTGTGCAAATGCATGGGCGGCCGCACCGTTCAGGGCCATCTGCGTGCCAATACCGACCGCACAGACCATGAAACCCACCTGGTTGACGATCGAGTAGGCAAGAATACGGCGCACGTCGTTTTCGAGCAGCGCGTAGATGATGCCGTACATCACCATGAACAGGCCGACGCCAATCAACACCGGCTCGCCGGGGAACAGCAGTATCAGTGCGAGCACGGCGGTCTTGGTGGTAAAGGCCGAGAGGAACACCGAGCCGGTCGGGCTGGACTCCGGATAGGCATCCGACAGCCACGCGGATACCGGCGGGGCAGCCGCGTTGATGAGTATGCCGATCAGGATCATCCAGGTGTCGAAGTTGCTGGCGAGCATCGGTTGCACATCGATCGACCCGGTGTGCACCGCTACGCCCTCGATGCCGACTTTCAGGATGACGCCGCCCAGGAGGTGCATGATCGCGTAGCGAATGCCGGCCGCGCGCGACCCCGGCGTGCCGCCACACCAGACGACCACCGTCGAGAACAGCGCCATCAGCTCCCAGTAAAGGAAAAACGTGATCAGGTCGCCGGCAAAGCTGACGCCGATGGCGCCTGCGGCATAGGTATACGCGGCCGCCAGTTCGTACCATTTGGCCTGGCGGAATGCGTACAAGCCGCCGCCGAAGGCCATCAGTGCAAAAATAGTGGCGAACAGTCGCCGCAGCGGGCTGCCCTCGACAGGTTCTATCGGGTACTCAAGAAACGTTACGGTTGCAGCGACGCCATCAGGGATCTGCCAGATTGCCCAAAGCGACAACAACGGGGTGCCGAGCACGAGCACAGTTCGCCAGTGGCCGCGCAAGAGCCCGATGAGGATCGCACCCGCGACCATGATGAGCGCTGGCGGCCACACGTCAAACATCGCTGCCCCCTTCGCCATTTCCAGCGTCGTCCTGAGCGCTGTAGTAGTCTTCACCGCGCTTCAGGAAAACGCCAAGGACCTTTGCGAACAACACCATGGCAAGGCAGGACAGAAAGCCGAACGCCGCCCCGAAGCCGAACCAGCCGTCCACACCGAAGTAGCCCTTGACGTAAATAATGAACTGCGCGACGACGGTCAGGGCAAGCACGACGGAGAATGCCCACCACAGCTTGCGGATAGTCGCCGGCCGCACCAGCCAGTGTAAGTTATCGTCGTTCATGAGATCGCCCTCACGAGTTGTCCTTCGAGCTCGAGAACCGGGCCGTTAAAAAAGAAGAAGGCGAGCGTCAGCGCAGCCGTGATCATCAGCGCCAGTACCGCCGCAAACGGCGCCTCGCCATGCTCTTTTGCCGGGGGCGCGTCTTCCTTGAGAAACCAGGCCATGAAAATGATCGGCAGGAAGTAAGCGGCGTTCAATGCCGTGCTCACAATGATCGTGCCGATCGCCACGTAGTTGTCGGCCTCGAACGCGCCCGCCAGGATGTACCATTTCGAGACGAAGCCACCTGTCGGCGGTACGCCGATCATGCTCAATGCGCCGATCGTAAACGCTGTCATCGTCCAGGGCATCCGCCTGGCAATGCCGCGAAGCTGATGCAGCTCGGTCTTCTTTGCGGCCGTGTAGATGGCGCCGGCAGCAAAGAACAGCGTGATCTTTCCGAAGGCGTGAGCCACGATGTGCACGGCAGCGCCAACCTCCGCCAGCGGCTTGAGAATAGCGGTTGCCATGACCACGTAGGAAAGCTGGGCGACGGTCGAGTAAGCGAGCAGGCGCTTCAGGTTCTGCTGCTGTAACGCCACAACGCTGGCGGCAATTATTGTGAACGCGGCTACGTAGACAAGCCAGCTGCTGCTCGGCTCCGTAAACAGGAAGTCGATGCCAAAGATGTAGACGATGACCTTGGTGACGGTGAAGACACCCGCCTTGACGACGGCGACCGCGTGCAGCAGCGCGCTGACCGGTGTCGGCGCAACCATGGCCGCGGGCAACCAGCGATGCACCGGCATGACGGCCGCCTTGCCAACGCCAAATACGAACAGTCCGAGCAGAAAACCGACAGCCGGTCCGGCAATCTTGCCCTCCAGGATGCCGCCCGGCGTGAAAGTGCCGGTCCCCGCAACGACGTAGGTCCAGATGATGGCCGGCAGCAGCAGGCCGATCGACGTCGTCAACAAAACGCCGAGATAGACGCGTGCAGAGCGCACCGTCTTTGCATCGCCTTTGTGGGAAACCAGCGGGTAGGTCGAGAGCGTCAGGATCTCGTAAAACAGGAACAGCGTGAACAGGTTATCGGCGAACGCGATGCCGATGGCGGCGGCAAGCGCTATTGCAAAGAAGATATAGAAGCGTGTCTGGTTCGCTTCGTTGTTGCCGCGCATATAGCCGATGGAGTAGATCGAGTTGACGATCCAGAGGCTCGATGCCAGCGCCGCGAACAGCATGCCGAGCGGCTCGACGCGGAATGCTATATCGATGCCGGGCACGACTTCAGTAAGGAACAGCGACGGACGGCCACCTTGCATGAGCTCGGGCACCAGGCTCCAGACCGCCCAGGCCAATGCGGCCGCGGTCACGAGCGTCACGGTCTCCCGGGCATTGGGGCCGATGCGGCTGGCCGCGGCAATACCGATAGCCCCAAGCAGCGGCAACGCCAGCGACAGCAGTATGAGGTCGCTGCCACTCACGGAAGGTGCTCCAGCAATGTCTCTGCAGCTGAGGAGGCGAGCGTAACCGGCACTTCGGGAACCAGGCCGAAGTACAGATTGGCAAGCGCAGCCGCCCAGGTGACGGCGAGCATCGTCAAGGGGGCCTCACGGACCGCGGCAAGGTCGGTCGCCGGTTCGCCGAAGTAAATCGCCTCAACGATGCGCCAGATGTAGACGACGGCCATCAGCGAGCTGATAACGAGCACGGCAACCAGCGCGATGCCGATAGCGCCTTGTTCGAGTGCCGCCGTGATCAGGTACCACTTGCTGATGAAGCCGGCGGTGCCGGGAATGCCGATAAGGCTGAAGCCAGCGACGATAAATGCGGCCGCCGTCCACGGCATGCGCTTTGCCACGCCGCCCAGGTCCGATAAACGAAGACCCACGCACGATGTAGCAAGGCAGCCAACGGCAAGGAACAAGGCGCCTTTTGCCAGCGCATGATTAAAGAAATGCACGGTACTGGCGGTGAGCCCGGCCACGGTGACAAAACTCGCCCCCAGCAAGATGTAGCCGATTTGCGCGATCGACGAGTAAGCCAGCAGTCGCTTGATGTTCTGTTCGAACAGCGCAACGCTGGAAGCAATCAGGATCGCAAGCACTGCCAGTGGCATCAGGAAGTAGGTGAATTGCACGTCGTGCCCGACGAGATTTCCCTGGAACACGAAGAAGTCGAAGCGCAGCAGAAGATAGAGCGACACTTTGGTCGAGCACGCGGCGAGGAACACCGTAACGGCGTTGGGCGCATACGTGTAAGCGTTCGGCAGCCACACGTGCAGCGGAAATACCGCCGCTTTCAGCGCCAGGCCAATGGTGATGAATCCGGCCGCAACCAGGATCGGTTTCTGGTCAGCAACCTCGTGAATCCTGAGCTCCATGTCCGCGAGATTCAGCGTGCCGGTCATCAGGTAGATCAGGCCGATGCCGATCAGGTAGAACGTCGCACCGATGGTGCCCATGATGAGGTACTTGAAGACCGCAGGCAGGGCGCGACGATCCGAGCCACCGGCGATGATGACGTAGCTGGCCAGCGACGAGATCTCCATGAAGACGAAGATATTGAAAGCGTCAGCTGCAACGGGGATACCGGTCAGGCCGGCCAGCGCCAGCAGCCAGGCCGCATAGAACAGCGGTTGGCGGGATTCGTCGATATCGCTGTCCACGCTGCGGCGGCCGGCAATCAGGGCAAAGCTCGACGCGCCGGTAACGATCAGCAACAGCAAAGCGCTAAAGCGATCGACAGCCAGTTCGATGCCGTAGGGCGCCGGCCACGAGCCCATGCGATAGGTGTACGTGTTGCCGTCGAGCACGCCCATCGTCATCACAATCGCGATCGAAAACGCGAACAGGCTGGCGGCTGTCGCGGCGGCGCGCGCGAGCCCGCCGGGCTTGAGGAGCATGACCAGCGGCGCGCTGAGCATCGGCACTATGACCTGCAGTGCCGGCAGATGGTGCGCGAGATTACTCACTTGCGGTCGAGCTCCTGGATTTCATCCTCTTCGATCGAGCCGTACTCTTCCTTGATGCGCACGACAATGCCGAGCCCGAGCGCCATCGTCGAAATACCGACGACGATCGCCGTGAGAATAAGTACCTGCGGGAGAGGATTGGAGTACAACGACACCCCGTCCTGGAAGATCGGTGCTGTGCCGCCCTCAACCTTGCCCATCGTTATATAAAGCAGGAATACCGCCGCCTGGAAAATCGACAGGCCGATCAGCTTCTTGATCAGGTTGGGTTTTGCGATAACCGCGTAGAAGCCGATCATCAGCACGATAGCGAACACCCAGTAGTAAACGAGGCCAAGAATTTCCATCAGACCTTGCCTCGTGCCGCAAACGCGTGAAACACGCATAACAGCACGCCGGTTACCGTTATGCCCACACCGAGTTCGATGACGATGATACCGATGTGCTGCCCGGTGATCGGGTCAGACGCCAGCACGGAATAGTCGAGAAAGTTGCCACCCAGGAGCATGCCGGCAACGCCGACGGCACCGTAAAGAAGTGCGCCACCGGCAACGAGCCACTTGAGCACGCTCATTGGCAGTGCGCGCAGCGCCTGAGCTTCGCCTTCAAGCAGCGCATAGAGTATGACGGCCGCTGCGACGATCGCGCCGGCCTGGAAGCCGCCGCCCGGTCCATAGTCACCGTGAAACTGCACGTACAGCCCGAACAGGAAGATGAAGGGAATCAACATCCGCCCGACGACCCGCGGTACCAGGTAGTGGCGCAGGCCCTGATCGGGCTCATCAGCCGGCTGGAATTCCTCGGGGCGGCCGCCTCGACCCGCACTCAGCAGGAACAGCACGCCAATGCCGGCCGTAAATACCACGAACACCTCGCCCAGTGTGTCGTAGCCGCGGAAGCTTGCCAACACGGCCGTCACAGCATTCGGTATGTCGATGAGTTCGGGTGTCTTCTCCAGGTACCAGGGGCCGACATGCTGATGCACGGGCGCATCCGGATCGCCGAGACGCGGCTTGTCGAAGGTAGCGTAGATCACGATCAGGGTTGTAATGGTAACGACGCCGAGTGCGAGCAGCCGGTTCGTCGAGCCGCCTCGTTCGCGTTCGCCGGTCAGCGCCAATGCGCCAAGGAAGAGCACTGTGGAGATACCCGCGCCGATGGCGGCTTCGGTCAGCGCCACGTCCGCCGCATCGAGAAGAAAGAAGTTGGCGGCCATCAACAGGCTGAAAATGCCGGTAAGGATCACGGCCGCAAACAGGTTATCGGTGCGAACGATGGCGAGCGCCGTTATGACCAGCAGCGCGAGCAGAAACACGCCGAACAGGATGATGATCATTCTGCGTCTTCCTTGGGCCTGACCGGCCCCTCTTCTGGCTGCAGGCCCGAAAGAATCGCTGCGCTGGCAAGCGCGTTCGACGCCGTGGGGCTTGTCAGCAACAGGAACAGGAGAATGGCGGCGAGCTTGATCGTTGCGAGCGTCAGGCCCGCCTGCAGCATGATGCCGCCGATAACGAGTACGGCGCCCATGGTGTCTGTCAGGCTGGCCGCATGCATGCGTGTATACAGGTTCGGCATGCGCAGTGCGCCGAGACCGCCGATAAAAACAAACGCCCCGCCCGCGGTGAGCATTATCCAGCTCAGAATGTCGATAGTCATGGCCATCATTGTCAGTCGCCTGGGTTTTTCCGGGCGCTATCGGTGTCTGCGCGCTCGCGAATGAACTCGAGCACCGCAATGACACCGATAAAGTTGATCAATGCATATACCAGTGCGAGATCGAGGAAATCCGGCCGTCCATACAAGAATGCAACCACGGAAAGAAGCAGCACGGTCTTCGTGCCAAACATGTTCGCAGCAAGCAGCCGGTCGTAAATTGACGGGCCCAGCAAAGCGCGTACCAGCGCCAGCGCCATCGTAACAAGCGTTGCGATTGTAACGGCGTAATACATGTCTAGTCGTTCCTGAGCGCGAGCACGCGCCGGTCCATTTCGCCCTTCCTGAGTTCGTCGGCGCCTTCCGCGGTCAATGCATGCACGGTGATTTCGCCGTTGTAGACATCAATCGCAAGCGTGCCGGGCGTGAGCGTAATCGAGTTTGCAAGGATGGCCTGGTCAACGGGGTGCTCGCAGCTTGCCTTCACGGTTACGACCTGGGGACTGATGGGAAGACTCGGACTGAGAACTATGCGCGCGACATCCAGGCTGGACTTGACCACTTCCTTCGCGAGCCACAGCCAGTAGCCGAGCAGTCGCCGGCCAACACGCAGCGCAAACACTTCGGTCTCGAAATACTCCATGCGATGCTTGACGTAGATGGTCAGCAAGCAGGAGAAGATGCCGAGTGCCAGCAACAGCGGCTTGTAAATCCCGGACCACAGCAGCCATGCTGCGACCAACGGCAGCAGCAGCACCAGCATGCGGGTGATTGTTTGAGACGTACGGCTCATCGCGGTGGCTTATTTATCGCTGTCCGGGTCGCAGGGATACTCGCGTCGCAGCGTTGAAAACACGGCGTCACGCGCCAGCAAATCTTCGTCGAGGACCTTCCGGTTTGCCAGGTCGTCGACCACCTTTTCAACGACTTCCTCCAGCGAGTCCGCTTCACCCAGGCAAAAATCTGCATAAACCGTTGGGCCGCGCCTGCTTACGCGGCTGCCAATTCGGCTGCGGATTGCGCGCTCCGCGAAGCTCTCGTCCTCGTCGAACTCCGTCGCAATGTTCTCGAGTACCCGCGCGTCTGTTGCAACCGCGCCGTCGATGAATCCCTGCACGTAACGCACGCAGAATATGGCGTCTTTGCCATCTCGGTCCTCGTAGTAGAACGCACAGTGCTCAGCGAGCTCCGGCGTCGATAGCGGCTCGACGCTTCCTGCGCGGTCGGCGAGTAACAATAGCGCGAAAGTGCTGATAAGCAAGGTCTTTGTGTTCATTGCAAATTCTCCGACTTGTGGTTTGCACGCGTCTGCTGCTGAAGTACCGTGTTCAGCAGATCGCCAATCGTGCAGTGTTCCTCGATAGCGTGACGCAAATGCGCCTCGGTGTTGATAACGTAGTGATTGCGTCGACCTTCCTTGGCGCGCTCGAGAATGCCGGCCTCCTCGAGTTCGCCAATCAGCCGGAATGCCGTGCGCTCGGTGATACCGACCCTGTCCGCCACGTCGCGAAGCCGCGCGTCCGGGTTGTCGGCCAGGCAAATGAGGACGTGGGCGTAATTGCTGAGGAAGGTCCAGTTGTGGGTTGTCTCTGTCACAGGAGGAGGGCCCCGAACTTGAGCGCAGGCGGCGAAATATATGACAAAGCAAACCAGAAAACAATAACTAGATAAAAAAAACTAGACAATAATGTCATATTATTGACAGCTGGGCTGCGGCGCGGACGTTCCATGGGCCGGGTTGACCAGCCGCAGACGGGCCTGTGATATAAGGCCAGCGGTGACTCAGCTGATTATCAACACTCCAAACGAGACTGCCATGCCGAAACATCGCTCTTTGCTGCTGTTGCTGCTCGTGACAACAGGCCTTGCACTGCCGCTCCCCGCGTTCGCGTGGGGCAAGACCGGCCACCGGGTAAGCGCCCAGATCGCCGAAGCTTTCCTGTCTGACTTAGCGCGCGGGCAGATCCGCGAGATTCTCGGCGAGGAGGACCTCGCCGAAGCGTCGACCTGGCCAGACTTCATGCGCTCCAGCCGGGACGAATTCTGGGATTCAACGGCAGACCCGTTTCACTACGTGACTATTCCGCACGGGAAAACGTACGCAGAGGTGGGTGCGCCAGAGCAGGGCGATGCCGTAACGGCTCTTGCCGGGTTCCGTGAAACGCTGCTCGATCATCAGGCGAGTCTTGCTGACAAGCAGCTGGCGCTCCGGTTCATCGTGCATGTCGTTGCCGACCTGCATCAGCCCCTGCATGCGGGCAACGGCACGGATCAGGGCGGCAACAGCTACACCGTGACTTTCTTCGGCAGGACGACCAACCTGCACAGCGTCTGGGATACCGCGCTGGTCGACGACGAGAAGCTTTCGTACACGGAAATGACGGCATGGTTATTGCGGCGAATGACGCCAGAAAACGTGGCCGGCTGGCACAACATTGACCCGGTGCTCTGGGCTGATGAGAGTGCGGCCATTCGCGATGGTATCTATCCGGATGGCGATCGGGAAATTCGTTTCGATTACATCTTCGCGCATCGCGAGACGGTGCGCACACGGCTGATGATGGGGGGCGTCAGATTGGCGGCGTACCTGAACGAGGTATTCGGTTCGCCGCCGATGAAGTAGCGGCCAGCGTTCTCGCCCACGGGGCGGTGCGCATCGGAATACCTGCCTGAACGTTCGTGCGCTGCGCGCCAGCAAGCTAAAGAAATCCCCGTGTTCGCCGATAAAACTGTTGCTTAGCGGGCGTAGCAACAGGCATTGGAAATGGATCAGGCGGTACCGTCGAAAAACAAGCTCCTTTATATTTTTTCCATGCAGTTGCTGGACGCTCTGCGGGACAGCGATGCCGTCGTGGTTCAGGATGGTTCGGGCGCCACGGTATCGAGCGCGCCGGGCGACAACGCAACGCAAAGCTGGCTGCCACCGGTCGCCCTGGCGGATAACAAGCAGGTAGCCCGTTGCAAGGCTCATGACGGCAGCGAGCGTCTTCGCTACGAACTTCCTCTACGTAGCGATGCTTCGTCCAGGCCATTCGGTCGGCTGATCGTCCGTTTCACCTCGGATGATACGGAGCAACACAACGCAGACCTCGACACCGCAAGCGCTGTGATCGAGTGCATTTCGCGGCACCTGGCAATTACGACGGACCTGTCATCCTCACGCCTTTCTGCCAGTCGCAACAAAGTCGACCTCGATTTCCTGAGCAGCGTCGATAAACTCGTTGTCCACCATGACGCGGTATCTGCGCTGAACATTCTGCTCGGTGAGGCGGCTCGCCATCTCGACTGCACGATGGCTGCGATATTGGCGCCGGCAACAAAAACAAAGTTGTTCTGGCCGAGCGACGCGCTGGACGAAGAGCAGTCCAAAGGCGCGATTATTCGTGCTGCCGGCAGGTTGTTCGCCAACGCTCGCGAATTACGCAAGGTCATTGTCTCGAGTGACCCGGAACTGGCAGACCAGTTGAAAACCTCCCGCGGCGCTGGCGAGCAGATCCTGTGTTCGCCCATTGCCGACCCGCAGTCCAACGTCAGCGGCGTATTGATACTGGTGCGTAAGAACCAGTTCTCCCGCGACGACGTCCGCGTCGCACGCGCTCTTTGTGTGAAGGTCAGCGGTCTGCTGGCACCGCCCAGGTCAGTCAACGAGGGCCCGCTGAATCGACGAGCCGTCATAGACAGGATTGATTCGGACATCGGTCGGGACGCTCACGCTGAACGCGCTTTCCTGTTCGTCGATATCGACAGGCTGCATATCGTCAATGATCGATTCGGTCATGCGGTTGGCGATGAGGCAATCGACGCCGTTACGAAGATGTTGTCGGCGATCGCCCGTTCGTCGGACGCGGTAGCGTCGCTCTCCGGCGATCTTCTCGGCCTGTACCTCGACAAAGCGGACGAACAACAGGCAATCGCGGCGGCAGAGAGGATTCTCAGGGACGTAAAGACAACTACAGTGGCCGACTCGAACAGGTCAACAGGTCTGTCGGTCAGCGTTGGCATTGCGCTCATTCCAGAGCACGCTGCGACCGGGTCGCAAGCTGTGAACATCGCGGAAGTCGCTTGCCAATCCGCGAAGTCACGCGGCACCGGTCAGTACGTCTTATTCCAGGATCAGGATGCGAGCATCATGCAGAGGCATACCGATCTCAGTGAGATCGGCAACTTGCAGAGCGCCCTGATAGAGGATCGGTTCGTGATCTTCGCGCAGAAGATCCGATCGCTTCACAGCAAAGAGCCGGCACGGAAATTCGAGTTGTTGACGCGAATGGTGGACCTGGACGGCAGCCTCATTCCGCCACAAAAGTTCCTGTCTGCCGCCGAGCGCTACCAGATGATGCCGGCGCTGGATCGCTGGGTCATTAGTCGCGCGCTCAAAGAGCTTTCCGAAGCCGAGAATATGCTGGAGATGAATCTGTCCAGCTTCGCCATCAACCTCTCCGGCCAATCCATCGCCGAAGAGGGCTTTAGTGAGTTCGTCGTGAGTAGTGTGCTGGAAAGCGGCCTGTCGCCGGATTCAATATGCTTCGAGATCACGGAATCCGCCGCCGTGAAGAGCATCGAGCAGGCCGTGGAGTTCATCAACGATGTAAGGAAGATCGGCTGCAGCGTCGCACTCGATGATTTCGGTACCGGCTACTGTTCGTTTTCTTACCTGCAGGATATTCCGGTGGATTTCCTCAAGATCGATGGCATGTTCATAACCAACATCAACGAAAACCCGCTCTCAGATGCCATTGTGCAGGCCGTCGTTGGCATCGCCAAGGTCAAGGGCGCAGCGACGATTGCAGAGTATGTTGAAAACGACGCCATTGCGACACGGCTCAAGAAACACGGCGTCGATTTCGGTCAGGGCTTTGGTATCGGTCGGCCGGAGCCGCTTGCTGATGTGCTGGACCGGATGGAATCGCCGTTGGATATCGGCCTGACCAGTACCATCCAGATCGCTGATCCGGACATTATCAAGCAGTTCGCTTAGCAACTGACTTGCTGCGCCGTTTAGATGGGGTACCAGACCTGCCCGGGGTCGAATCGGTCAGTGTCCACAACCTGCTGTTTCCCAAGGGCTGTTGCGACGCGAGCCAGTGCGGCGGTGGGGCAGCGATAGCTCGTGCCCCAGCGCACGCCGCCCAGCCATTTCTCTGCATCGGCAAGGCGGATTCCATAAGTTTCTGCGATCAGGGATGGCGCGGACCTGCGGCGCCGCAGGTTGTCTGCATAGCGGGCAACAACATCCAGCACCGCACGAATTGGCTGACTGTGAGTATCGAGAATCGGCCTGCGGACCGATACCACGAACGCTGGCCACGGCACTTCGCGTTGTCCGACGCGACGAAACTCGCCGGCATCAACCAGTGGCTGCGTCATGTGACGCTCCCACAGGAAGACATCCGCGCTACCGTTAGCGAGAGCCTTGCGCGCACCGTCGAGGTTGTCGATAACGACAAATTCCATGTCATCGGTCGGCCAGTGTCGCTCCGCCGCATCGACAATCGCTATCAGGTGTGAGCCTGACCCGTAGCGGCTGATCGCAACGCGTTTGCCGCGAATTTCCGCGATGCGCTGAATATCGCTCGCTGCCGCGACGTGAATTCCCCACACCAGCGGCGACCTAACGTAGACCTTCACCAGCCGATTCCGGTCATGCTGGAGAATGTCCGCGACGGCGCCCTCTGTGAGGACCAGCGCTACGTCGAGTTCATTGTCGCGCAGCGCTCGCGTCAGTTCTCCGGTTCCGGCCGGATAGTCCGTGTAAGTCACCGTCGCGCCGGTATCGGCAAACGCGTCGTTGTCGATCGCGAGCCGCCAGGGCAGGTTGAAGTGCTCCGGTACGCCGCCGACTCTCAGTTTCTTGGGCACTGTTATTTCTCACTCCGGCGAGTCGATGAGGATGACGAGCATCAACGGATGCCTGACTGCAACTTGCCTGATCCTACCTGCCATCAAAATTGGCCACAATTCCTGAATTGCAGATGCAGCCACAATCGGGCCGCCGCGTATTCGATGCTTGAAGAAGTGCGATACTGTGCGCAATCAAGGGCGAGGGCTGCAGAATGAACAAGATCGGTATCGCCGGTCCACTGGTCGCAATGTTGCTGGCGAGCTGTGTCGTCACGGTCAACGATCGCGTACTGATAGGCGCGGACCGTGTCGCGTTTTGGCAGGACAAGCTTGTCATCGCGCACCGCGGAGCAAGCGGCTATCTTCCCGAGCACACTATCGCCGCCAAGGCGATGGCGTACGCTCAGGGCGCGGATTTTATCGAGCAGGATCTCGTCATGAGCAAGGACGATCATGTGATCGTACTGCATGACCACCATCTTGAGACGGTGACAAATGTTCGCGACGTCTTCCCGGGACGCGCCAGGGCGGATGGTCGCTACTACGTGATCGATTTCACCCTTGCCGAGCTACGCCAGCTCGCCGTGACGGAGCGCTTCAACGTGACTGACGAGGGCCGGAAAGCGGTCTTCGAGAAACGCTTCCCGCTGGACCGCTCGTCGTTTCGTATTTCAACGTTCGCCGAGGAGATCGAGCTGGTTCAGGGGCTCAACAAGGCGACAGGTGGCACAGTAGGCATCTATCCCGAGATCAAAAGCCCGGCTTTTCACCGTGAAGAGGGCAAGGATATTTCCACGGCGGTTCTCGAGGTTCTCAAAACCTACGGCTACGACGAGCAACAGAACCGTGTTTTTCTGCAGTGCTTTGATCCCTACGAGTTGCGGCGTATTTATACAGAACTCATGCCCGCAATGAACATGAGCGTGCCGCTGGTGCAGTTACTGGGCACAGGGCCTGAGTTCCGGGCGGCGTTGACCGCGGAAGGACTGGAAACGGTTGCTTCGTACGCGGTGGGAATAGGTCCATCGATGCACCTGATCGTCGATCCGAAGTCGGCGTCCGGAAATCTGCAGACGACCGACCTGGTCGGTCGTGCACACGAGCTGAAGCTCGTCGTGCATCCGTATACGTTTCGGAAGGACCTGTTGCCGGACTATGTCGAGAATTACGATCAGCTTCTGGAGATTTTCCTGAAGGACATCGGCGTCGACGGTGTGTTTACTGACTTTCCCGACCTCACTGTCGAGTACATCGAGTCCAATCAGTGATAGGTATCCTGAAGCCGGCGACGCATCGCGAGCCGCTCCCGGAGGACAAGGTCGACCCGACCTACCGGCGCCTGCGCCTGCAGGTGTTCCTGGGTATTTTTGTCGGCTACGCCGGCTACTACCTGGTGCGCAAGAATTTCTCGCTGGCAATGCCCTACCTGGTTGAGCAGGGCTACTCAAAGACCGATCTTGGCCTGGCCCTGTCCGGGGTCGCTATCGCTTACGGACTGTCGAAGTTCATCATGGGGAGCGTCTCTGACCGCAGCAATGCCAGGACGTTCATGTCGTTAGGTCTGCTGAGCTCGGCGCTGGTCATGATTGTCATGGGTACGGTTCCGGTCGCTACGAGCTCGGTGACGATCATGTTTGTGCTGCTGCTCGCCAACGGCTGGTTTCAGGGTATGGGTTGGCCGCCATCCGGAAGGGTCATGGTGCACTGGTTCTCGACCAATGAGCGCGGCACCAAGATGGCGATCTGGAATGTCGCGCACAATATTGGCGGTGGCATGGTTGGCCCGATTGCGGTCCTGGCCATGGCGGTCTTCGCCGATTGGCACGCGATCCTCTACATGCACGGCTTCTTCGCAATCGCGATCGCGGCCTTCATCTTCCTAACCGTCAGGGACACGCCGCAGTCGGCCGGATTGCCGACCATCGAAGTGCATCGTGATGACTACCCCAGGGTGTTCGAGTACAGCGAAACCCATGAGCGTGAATTTACCGCGAAGGCGATCTTTCTCCAGTACGTACTGAACAACAAGCTCTTGTGGACGATCGCCGTGGCGAATGCGTTCGTCTATTTCGTGCGCTACGGGGTGCTGGACTGGGCGCCGACCTACCTGAGCGAGGCGAAGCATTTCTCGTTCAGCGACTCTGGCTGGGCGTATGCGTTCTACGAGTTCGCCGGTATCCCGGGCACACTGGTATGCGGCTGGCTGTCCGACAAGGTCTTCAAGGGGCGACGGGCGCCGGCATCGATTCTTTTCTTGTTGCTGACGCTGGTCTGCGTGGTGGTCTACTGGCAAAACCCTGTCGGGCATCCGCGTATCGACGTGGCGATGTTGATCGGTATCGGTTTCTTCATCTACGGACCGATCATGCTCATCGGTGTGCATGCACTGGATCTTGCGCCGAAGAAGGCGGCGGGAACCGCCGCCGGATTTACCGGGCTGTTCGGCTACGTTGGTGGCGCGGTGGCGGCGAACGTTGTCATTGGCATGGTCGTCGATGCGGCCGGGTGGAATGCCGGCTTCGAACTGATCGCCGCGGCCTGTGTCCTGGCGATCATCCTTATCTCATTCACCTGGCAAGCCGAGAAGGACCACGCGCACGGGAAAAGCAGCGGGCCTCGCTGATAGCGCAGCTGAATAGAGGACCGCTGAACGCAGACAGGAGTTTGCTGCGCAGGGTGCCGCAGCCCGAGAACCAAATGAACGGCGCAGCCAGAAAGCCGGCTGCCCGATTCCCGGGCCGCGTTACTTGCTGTTTTCTATTTGAAGAACCAGCGGGCACCGATCGAGAAGACGTCCGTATCGCCGGCAAACTCCAGGCTTAATCCGGCCGACACCTGCTCGGTGAAATAGTAATCGCCTGCGAGTTCGAGGTACGTATCGCTGTTGTCCAGGTTGATGTGGTTCACTGAACCGCGAATTTCGAACTCCGGTGTTAACAGGCCGCGAGCGCCCGCCGAGAATGCAAAGCCGGTGTCGTCAGCGCTGCCTCCCGGTGTATCGACCTCGGCCCGAACGATCCGGAGCGTGCCGACCAGGTCGAAGTCCTGCGAGTAATCCCAAACGTAGCCGCCACCGAACTCCAGTAGCGTCGAGTCGACGTTGTTGTTGAAATCCAGAGCGGTGAATGCACCTACCAGAAGCCACGGGCCATCCAGTTCAAACGAGCCACCCAGGCGAAACCCGTCGCCGCCGCTGACGTCGACATCGACAAAGCGAAGCTCGGCATAGTTGTAGCTAAGGTCCCGTTGCGGCGTCTGCTGACTTGTTTGCGCGACAGCCGTTTGCTGAATCAACAGCGCCACGACCAATACAATTGCCTTTCTCATAAATCCGTCTCCGTCCGTTGCCCGAACCTGCTCGCTCGGTCGTGCGCCAAAATCGCACGGCGCGAATCCTAACGCTGCGTTTTGCAGCTTGTCTAATCTCATGTGGTTTTCCCGCGCGGTTTTCACGACTATCGATTCATGCGGTTGATTTCGCTGTAGTTTTCCTCGCTGATCGAGTGTCGCTGTTTGGCGTCAGTCGGAATAACAGGGCCAACGCCTGCGCGTTATTGGCCTGTATAGCTGCTCGAGATGGGTTATCGGCAAGACGCATGCGTGACGATCCGGGCTGTCTTTATTCGCGCGCGCTGCCACGGCGATTGAATACTTCTGGCGCGATAGACAGGCGATCCGCGTTGCCTTTCGTCGGGAGCCTGCCGCGGGGCTTCGGAAGCCCACAGCCGTGCCGCGGCTATACGATACTGTACGCCCCCAGTATGATGGCGAGGAATCTGCAACGATTGCGGACGACGGGAGCCGTCGTCCCACCGCTTTCGGGACGCGTATATGAGTAGCAACGTCGCTGCTATCGAAACCACGGCAAGTCGCGACTCGCCCGGGCTAAGGCGCTGGGCGCTGGTGACGGTCACTGGCCTGCTGGTGTTAGCGATCGCGCTAATGGGTCTGCGTTGGATGTACAGCCAACAGGCGTCGCTTGCGGTGATCAGTGATGTGCTCGCCCAGGAGATCAGCGCAGCCGAGCCAGCGCTTGCGGCTGACGATCGATGGCTGCCGTTGTCGTTGCCCGACAAACTGTGCCGCAAGGACTGTACATCGCGTTTCAAGATTTACCGCGCAACGATCGCGACTCCCGACGCTCTGGAATCATTGGCGGTTTACCTGCCGATGTTTGACGGCGCAGCGGCGGTCTACCTGAACGGCCACAAGGTGGGTCAAAGCGGTTCCATGCAGAGCCCGACGGCTGACATGACTTACCAGCCGACTCTATTTGCGCTGCCCCGCGACCTCTTCGAGGCAGACGTGAACTATCTCGATGTGGTCGTCGCTGCGCAGGTACCGGCTGGCGGCAGGTTGATCCCTTTTCACGTCGCGGCTGCAGACCAGCTCACAGTACCCCATGCCACGGCGTCATTCCTTACCGTCGGCGTATTATCGGTCTTCAACGGCATATTCCTGGTGCTTGGTTTTTGTGCGCTGCTGTTATACGGATCGGGCGACCGCGATCGCATGTACCTGTGGTTCGTCCTGCTGCTGGTGTTTTCGGCGGTCCGTAACCTGAACATCCTGCTGCCGGAGTGGCCGGCGTCATTGGCGACGCGCAACTGGATGTACCTGACATCGACGTTGGGCGTTTTGATGACGATGTCTGGCCTGGTCAGTCGGTTTGCGATGCGCCGGGAAACCTGGGTCGATATTGGCCTCGTTCTGCTGATCGTCCCGGCATCGCTGCTGATCTGGTTCGGCCTGCAGGGCGATCTCTGGGTCAACTGGATTCGTGCGAATACGGCAATCCGTGTGCTCGGAATCGTATTGGTGCCTTATGCATTAATCCGCTTCCTGCTGTATGCGAAGTCACTGCCTGTTGTCGTGCACAGCGTCATCTTCGGGTTACTGACGCTGGGGCTCGTGCTCGTGCTGCATGACATCGTGCAATCCTGGCCTCCGCGGCGCCTCGTATTTCAATTGTCGAACCTGGCTGCTTTGCCGTTGGCGCTGTGTTTCTGTGTCACATTGGTATCGAGATACGCGGGTCACCTCGCCGCTGTTCAATCGCATAATCGTGAGCTTCGCGCGGCTGTTGCAGCGCGTGAGCGCGAACTTGCCGAAAGCCACCAGCGTGAAACGGAGCAGGCACGGCAACAGACATTGGGCGCAGAACGGCAGAGAATCATGCGCGACATGCATGATGGCGTCGCGGGTCGGCTCGCGGTCATGCTGCAACAGCTGCGTCGTGGAGGGTCGGCGACCACCGCGATTACGGAGGAACTGCAACGCAGTCTGCAGGACCTGCGCCTTACTATCGATTCGCTCGACGAGCAACTGGGGGTGGATTTCGCGGCCGCAATGAGCACGTTTCGTGAACATGTCGAACCCATCGTGAGGGAACAGGGCGTCGGCATGAACTGGCGGCTGGAAATCGGCGAGTCAACCGAGGTCGGGCCGGAAAAGACGCTGCAGATCTATCGGTGCCTGCAGGAAGGTATTAATAATGTGTTGCGGCACGCTGGCGCCGCCGAGATCGATGTGCAGGTCACCCGGGTAGCGAACTCGATTGAAGTTGCGATTAGTGACGACGGCAGAGGCATTGCAGAAGGCGATCCGAGCGGCCGAGGCATCGGCAATATGCGCGAACGCATCGAGTCAGTGGATGGCGCATTCGACCTGGCATCCGATGCCAGGGGCACCCGGCTCCGATTTACCGTACCGCTGGATACCCCCTAGTTTATGGGGGTGTCTGACCGTACAGATACCGGTACGATCAGGACCATGGCACGCGCCCTCATCGTGGAAGACAACCCGGCATTCTCGTCGGTACTGAATCGTATTCTGCAGGAGGATGCGGGCTTCGAAGGAGCCATCATCGCAGGCTCGCTGGCCGAGGCTCGCAAAGTTCTTCAAAGAGTCAGCTTCCCTCTGGTGCTGCTCGACCTCGGTCTGCCCGACGGCCGCGGCACGGAACTGCTCGCGGATATACCCGATGAGTCCTGCACGATTGTCGTCACCGTGTTCGGCGAAGAATCCGCTGTCATTGAGGCGATGGCACTGGGTGCTGACTCCTATCTGTTGAAGGACGACCCAATGCTAGGTCAGTCAATCGTTGCCGCGCTCAACGGGGAGGCGTCGCTGAGCCCGGCGGTTGCGACACACCTGTTGTCCAGTTGGCGCCGCTTAACCGGTGCGAACGGGCGCACGAAACGAATTCTGAAAGATGCCGTGCTATCGCCCCGGGAAGCCGAAATTCTGCAGCGCTTCGCAGAAGGACTGAGCTACTGTGATACCGCCGAACGACTTGGTATATCCCGACACACGGTCGCCGACCATGTCAAGAGTATTTATCGAAAACTCACGGTGAATTCGCGCGCCGAAGCCGTCAGCAAAGGTTTGCGCAAAGGACTGATCAGCCTGCCGACCGACGCCGCCTAGCGCGGCTTCTCGTACCAACAGCGTGTGACCTGGTCGAGGTTTTTCGCGCTCAACCCCTCCAACACCGTCACACTTTTGCTCGAACCCCGAATTCATGGGGTGTTGCCCCTCGTGGTGGGCCGCTTCAATCGCGTTACACAAGCCCATTTACACGAGGAACAGCTATGAAAATTCAAGTCCTTGCAGCGGTCGGCCTTACCCTGCTTTTTGCGGGTTGCGACGACAGTTCGACAGTGCGTGACTCGGTTGCCGTTGTCGAAACCGATTACAACAATGATGGCATCGTTGATCAGACGGCGACGCTGACCTACTCGGGAACAACTGGGCAGCTACTTACCCAGGAATGGGATTACGCCGATCCCACTGCAGAAGACGTCCTCGTTACCTACGAGTATGACGAGAACGGCTTTAAATCTCGCGAAGAGATGGCTAATGTCAGTGACGACAGCGTCATCCTCGTCGTTACGCAGATAAACGATGAGCGCGGCAATGCCTTGGAGGTTCGCTACGATTACGATAATGACGGAATCGCGAATCGAATCGACTACAAAAGTTACAGTCTCGATGATGACATGACTCGTGAAGCCTATGACTTTAACGCCGATGGCACGATCAATCGTGAACGTCTTTACACGTTCGCGTCAGCGGGCCAGTTTGCAACACGGAGTTTCGACGACAACGGTGATGGCGTCTACGAATACTACGAGACGGTCGACTACGAGCCCGGCAACCGGCGGGAGATTCGTTTCCTGATCGATCGCAACGGCGACCGCAATTTCGACGAAGAATACTTCGCATCCTGGACCGCGCAGCCACCAGACCGAGAGCTTGCTCAGCCCGTAGAGCGCGTGGGCCGACGCGAAGGGCACGCCGTTGTCGGTCCGGATGACTCCCGGCAGGCCAAATTCCTTAAAGGTCCGTTCGAAGCTGGTAAACGCGAATTTCTCCTGCGTCGTCGACAGCGCCTCGCACGTCAGCAGATAGCGGCTGGCGAAATCGGTGATGGTCAGCGGATAGCAGTAGCGCCGATTGCCGAGCATGAACTCGCCTTTGTAGTCGGCGCACCACAAAGCATTCGGCTCGGTCGGTTGTGACAGCTCCGTGCCCGTGGCCCGCCGCCGGCGTCGGCGGCGGCGCTGGACCAGGCCGTGTCGATCGAGCACCGCGTGCACGGTGCTGATGGCCGGGCAGGTGCGGCGTCGTCGTCCACTGCTGCCGCAGCTTCTCGCGGATCTTCGGCGCGCCCCAGCCCGGATACTCGCGCTTCAGGCGCACGATCAGCTTCTCGACTGGCGTCGGCAGCTGATTCGCCTGGCGATACGGCCGCCGGCTGCGGTCGGTGAGGCCTTCCACGCCACAGTCCTTGTAGCGCTCGTAGATCTTGTAGCCGGT
>CALODT010000003.1:0-17500 GCA_942492205.1 uncultured Gammaproteobacteria bacterium
GGCGCGTCGATCCAGACGAGCTTCATCAGCACGCCCGCAAGCGCCCCGGCCCACACCACGATCAGGATCACCGTGGCCAGATCGCCATCGAGGACCAGCAGCGCGAAGGGCGTGTACGTCCCGGCGATCAGGAAGAAGATCATCGAGTGGTCGAGCCGGCGCATCCAGCGCCTTGCGGCGACCGATGCCCACGTGACCCGGTGATACAGCGCGCTCGTGCCAAACAAAGCCGTCACGGTCAAGGCGTAGATCGCCGCCGCGAGCCGCGGCTGGCCGGAGGGCGCCGCGACCACGAGGGCCGCTCCGATCGCCAGCGAGACGAAGAACGCCCACTGGTGCGAGACGCCGCGCAGGCGCGGCTTCGTGAGGCTAAGTGTCGCGGAGCTGGTGGGCATCGGTGAAGAACCCACGGTAGCCCAACGACACAGCGATCAGGGCCGCAAGCGCCACCGCGCCGAGCAGCACCCAGAGCAGCACGATCTGGAGCCGCACCGCGTCGACCGGCTCGGCCCCGGCCAAGAGCATCCCGACCATCGTGCCCGGGAAGAAGACGATCCCCGTCGTCTTGGTCGAGTCCACCAGCGGGATCATCCCCGAGCGCAGGCTGCGGGCCACGATCCCGCGCGCCGCCTGCTGGGACGTTGCGCCGAGTGCCAGCATCGCCTCGATCTGCCGGCGCCCATCGTGCATCTCGTCCGCGAGCCGGTTGAGCGCCACCGCCACCGCCGTCATCGAGTTCCCGATCACCATCCCGCCGACCGGCACGAGGTAGCGCGGCTCCGCCTTGAAGACGCCCAGCCGATCACGAGCCCGAGCGTCACGGCCGCGGCCACCGCGAGCGCCAGCAGCGATCGGGCCGGTCGCCCCGGCACGCCCTTCGCGCGGCCGCGCGCGGTCCAGGTGCCGAACGACACCATCCCGGCGAGCAGCGCCACCACGAGCCAGAGGCTGTCGGCGTCGAAGATCGCCTGGATCACGTAGCCGACGGCGGTGAGCTGGAGGAACGAGCGCACCACCGCCACCGCGATGTCCTGCTCGAGCTCGGCCCGCCTCCAGAACGAGACCGCGATCGCCACGGCGATCAGCGCCAGCGACGCCGCCACCTCGCCGAGCGTGATCGAGACGTGGTGCTCACCTCGCGACCCTGCCCTCCCTCGAGCTCGATCGCTCGCTCGGTCAGCCGGTCGGCCTGGGCGCGGTCGTGGGTCACGAGCACGAGCGAGACGCCGGGCAGGTTCCGCAGGGCGTCCTCCACCGCAGCGGTGGCGGCGGCGTCGAGCGATGCCGTCGGCTCGTCGAGCAGCAGCACCTCCGGCTGAAGCGCGAGGGCCCGCGCGAGCATCACGCGCTGCTGCTCGCCCACCGACAGCCGCGAGGCGTCGCGCTCGGCGAAGCTCGGGTCGAGCCCTGCCAGCTCGAGCGGCCGCTCGGGATCGACCTCCTCGCCGTGCAGGCGCGGGCCGAAGCAGACGTTGTCGGCGACCGTGCCCGGAACCGGCGCCGGGAGCTGCGGCACGAGTCCCACGCGGCGGCGCAGCTCGAGCGGGTCGAGCTCGCGGACGTCCGTGTCGTGGAAGCGCACCACGCCCTCGTCGGGGTCGGCCAGCCGGTTCAGCAGCCGCAGGAGCGTCGACTTGCCGGCGCCGGACGGCCCGACTACGGCCGTGGAGCCGGATGGGATGGCGAGGGCGTCACGCCGCTCAGCACCGGCCGGCCGTCGCGGGCCAGGCCGATGCCCTCGAGGTCGAAGATCGCGCTAGGCGACGGCGGCCTCGGCGAGCTGTGGATAGAGCGGGTGCCTATCGGCGAGCGCGCGCGTGCGCTCGGAGAGCTCGCTTCGCTTGGCGTCCGAGAAGTCGCGCCGGTGAGCGCCTCGCCGATCACCCTGCCGATCTCGCGGAAGTCGTCCGCCCGGAAGCCGCGCGTGGCGAGCGCCGGGCGTGCCGATGCGCAGACCGGACGACACGGCGGGCGGGCGCGGGTCGAACGGCACCGCGTTGCGGTTCACGGTGATGCCGATCTCGTGCAGGCGGTCCTCGGCCTGCTTGCCGTCGAGCTCGGACTCGCGCAGGTCGGCGAGCACGAGGTGGACGTCGGTGCCGCCGGTGAGCACGTTCACGCCGGCGGCGAGCATCTCCTCGGCGACGATCGCCGCGCCCTCGCGGGTGCGCGCTGGCGTTCGCGGAAGAGGTCCGACTGCGCGATCTTGAACGTGACCGCCTTGCCGGCGATCGTGTGCATCAGCGGCCCGCCCTGGTGTCCGGGGAACACGCGCGAGTCGATCTTCTTCGCGTACTCCTCGCGGCACAGGATCATCCCGCCGCGGCCGCCGCCGAGCGTCTTGTGCGTGGTGGTGGTGACCACGTCGCAGTACGGCACCGGGCTCGGGTGCTCCTCGGCCGCCACGAGGCCGGCGAAGTGCGCCATGTCCGCCATCAGGATCGCGCCCACGGAGTCGGCGATCTCGCGGAAGCGCTGGAAGTCGAGCTGCCGCGGGTACGCCGACCAGCCGGCGATGATCAGCTTCGGCTTCGAGTCCTCGGCGATCTGCTGGAGCTCGTCCATGTCGAGCCGCGAGTCCTCCTCGCGCACGCCGTAGGCCACGATGTCGAAGTAGAGCCCGGAGAAGTTGATCTTCATGCCGTGCGTGAGGTGGCCGCCGTGGTCGAGCTTCATGCCGAGGATGCGGTCGCCCGGGTCGAGCAATGCCATGTAGGCGGCGGAGTTGGCCTGCGCGCCGGAGTGCGGCTGCACGTTCACGTGGTCGGCGCCGAAGAGCGCCTTCGCGCGGTCGATCGCGAGCTGCTCGGCGACGTCGACGAACTCGCAGCCGCCGTAGTAGCGCTTGCCGGGATAGCCCTCGGCGTACTTGTTGGTGAGCACCGAGCCCTGGCAGTCGAGGATCGCCTGCGGAACGAAGTTCTCGGAGGCGATCATCTCGAGATACGCTCCTGCCGAGCGGCCTCGTCCTTGAGCACCTCGGCGATCTCGGGATCGACCTCGGCGACTGGTTTCGTGAAGTAATCGGGGCTCAGGTCGCTCATCGCAGGCACCGTAGCACCGCCTCCCGCGGTACCGCCCCCTCTCGCACGACCTCCCAGGAGCCATCGGCTTCGTAGTCCGTGAGGTCCACGACGGTCGAGGGCGTGCCGGGCAGCTCGCCGCCGTCGAGGACGAGGTCCACTCCGGCGCGCAGCTCCTCGTCCACGTCGGCCAGGCGCGCCGCGTCCGGCTCTCCGGTGCGATTCGCGCTCGACTGGAGCACGGGCCAGCGCACCGCGGCCAGCGGTGCCAGCTCGCCCTCGAGCAGCGGCACGCGCAGGCCCAGCCGCTCGGGCTCAGGCCCGCATGCGAGCGGGAAGCGCCGCGCCGGGTTCGGCAAGCAGCAGCGTCAGCGGGCGCCGGAGCAGCAGCCGCTCGCACCGCCTCGCGCGTGCGCGCGCCGAGCTCGGGCAGCGCCGCGAGGGCGCCAGCTCGAGGTCGAAGAACATCACCGCCGCCGGCGTCGTCCGGCGCGCGGCCCTTGAGCCGGTAGAGCCGATCGACGCCCTCGCGCGAGTCCGGCTCGGTGGCGAGCCCGTAGACGGTGTCGGCCGGGAAGAGTGCGACCCCGCCGACCGAGATGCAGCGCTCGAAGGTCTCGACCTCCTCGCGCGTCACGGCACGCGGCCGACGGTGATGCGGTCCCAGCTCGAGTAGTCGGGGTAGGAGACGGCCTCGTCCAGCAGCTCGCGTATCTCCTCGGCCTGGTCGTGATGGTGCTCGAGCGCGACGCGGGTCCCCGAGGGCATGTCGGCGATCAATTCGCGGATCGCGTCGAGCCCCTCGGTGCCCGAGGTGATCGCCACCCGCGGCTCGTACTGGTTGATCTCGGGCATGAGACCCTCCCAGCGGTCGTCGCGCACGTACGGCAGGTTCGCGATGACGAGGTCGTAGTCGCCGGGCGGCACGCCGTCCACCACCTCGACCTCGAGCGGCAGCCCCAGCCGCGCCGCGTTCGCGCGCGCGACCTCGACCGCATCCGGCGACACCTCGGATGCGCTCACCTGAAGATCGGGGCGCTCGTCGAGCAGCGCCAGCGCGATCGCGCCCGAGCCGGTTCCGACGTCATGCACCCGAGCTCCCTCGGGCAGGTCGAGCGCGGCCTCCACCAGCAGCTCGCTCTCCGGCCGCGGGACCATCACGCCGCGGATCCACCATCAGCTCGATGTTGCGGAAGCCCTTGCGGCCGAGGATGTAGGCCACCGGCTCGCGCTCGTTGCGGCGCCGGACGCTTTCCGCGATCACGCGCGCCGCCGCCGGCGCGATCTCCATGTCCGGGTCGAGGAAGAGCCGCTCGCGCGTGACTCCCATGCGCATCGGCGATCAGCAGCTCGGCGTCGAGCTTCGGAGAGGCGCAGCCCGACGCGTCAAGCGCGTCCGTGGCTGCCTCGATGGCCTCCCGGACGATCAACTGCTGACCGTCTCGGCGGCCTCGAGCATCCGGCGCTTCTCCTCGGACTCGAGCGCGGCGGTGAAGTCGTCGAGCTCCCCGCTGAGCACGCCCGGCAGGTTGCCCTTCGTGAGGCCGACGCGGTGGTCGGTCACGCGGTCCTGCGGGAAGTTGTAGGTGCGGATCTTCTCGGCGCGCTGGCCGGAGCCCACCTGGGCCAGCCGCGCAGCCGCCTGCTCGGCCTGCTGCGCCGCCATCTCGCGCTCGAGCAGCCGGGCGCGCAGCACGCGCATCGCCTTGTCGCGGTTCTGGAGCTGCGACTTCTCGTCCTGCATCGACACCACGAGGCCGGTCGGCTTGTGCGTGATGCGCACCGCCGAGTCGGTGGTGTTCACCGACTGGCCGCCGGGCCCGGACGAGCGGTAGACGTCGATCTGGAGGTCGTTCGGGTCGATGTGCACGTCCACGTCCTCGGCCTCGGGCAGCACCGCGACCGTCGCGGTCGAGGTGTGGATGCGGCCCTGCGACTCGGTCTCCGGCACGCGCTGCACGCGGTGCGTGCCGCCCTCGTACTTGAAGACGCTGTAGGCGCCCTGGCCCTTCACGGCGAAGGTGAAGTGGCCCTCGCCGACCTCGATCGGCTCGGTCTTGAAGCCGCGCCGCTCGGCGTAGCGGTCGAGCATGCGGTAGAGGTCGGCCGCGAACAGCCCGGCCTCCTCGCCGCCCGCGCCGGGGCGGATCTCGACGATCACGTCCTTGTCGTCGTTGGGGTCGGGCTCGACCATCGCGAGCCGGATCTCCTCCTCCAGCTCGGCGAGCCGCTCCTCGGAGGTGCGCAGCATCTCCCGCAGCTCCGGGTCGTCGCCGTCCTCGGCGATCAGCTCGCGCGCGCCCGGCGGCGTCGTCGGTCGCTGCGCCGCCACTCCTGCGCGAGCGCATGCGCGCGCTCGAGCGTGCTGTACGCCCGGCCCGACCTCGGCGTAGCGCCGCTGGTCCGAGATCACCTCGGGGTCCGACATCTGCTGCGAAAGCTCGGCAAAGCGGCCCTCGATCTGCTCCACGAGCTTCTCGATCACGCAGACAAGGGTAGGGGCTACCTTCGCCCCCACCCCGCTGCCTGGGCGTAACGCACGAGGCGATGGAAGTAACCCTCCACCGGTGGACCGGGGCCGAGCCGCCGGTCGTCGAAGCGCACGCGCATCGCGAAGTAGGGGAAGTAGACCTCCATCCTGCGCAGTCCTCGGTGCTTGCGCCGCAGCCATGGATGCACCCAGCGGCGATACAGCCGTGGCGAGAGCACGGTGGGCTCGGCGCGCCCGAGCTCCTCGGAGGACATCTCGAGCAGCCGCCCGACCGTCGTCGCGTTGCGCCCGGCCACCAGGTGGAACGTGCCGTCCGGCCCGTGCGTGGCGAGCTCGTGCACGCGGTCAGCCACGTAGTCCACGGGCACGATGTCCACCGGGGCGTCGCGCTGGGCGGGAATCGCCGGGACCGCGCCACGCGCGAAGGCCTTCAGGGGCCCGTAGAGGACGTTGAAGGAGGAGGTGCGGCCGGTGCTGCTGTCCCCGACGACGATGCTCGGGCGCAGGATCTGGAGCGGCAGGTCGCGGCCCTCGCTTCGAAGCGCCAGCTCGGCCTCGAACTTCGAGCGCTCGTAGGGGATTGCGGAAGCGCTGGCCGACCGCCAGCTCGTCCTCGCGGAAGAGGCCGCCGGGCTCGCCCGCCACGTACGCGGTCGAGACGTAGCTGAAGCGCTCGAGTGTGTGGCAGCCTCGCGCGAACTCCACCATCCGGCGCGTGCCCTCCACGTTGACGCTGCGGGACTCCTCGAGCGGCAGGTCAAAGGAAACGGACGCCGCGCAGTGGAGCACCGTCGTGACCTCGCGGCGCAAGCGCTCGCTCGTCCCATCCGCGAGGCCCAGCCCGCGCTGCTCGATGTCCCCGGCCACCGCCGTCAGGCGATCGTGAGCCGGCAGCCGCTCAGCGGCCTTTTCGTCGTTGTCGGCGCGCACGAGCGCGAAAATGCGGCGATCGCCGCGCTCGAGAAAGCGCGACAGAATCTCCCTTCCCACGAATCCCGTGGCGCCGGTAAGGAGCACGGCGCCCATCTTGTGAGGCTTTCGAGAGACGGGCCGGGCTAAACCTAGGCCACGACTTCCATGCCGACCAGGTCCTCCTCGGAGGCGCGCCCGCGGGTTCTCCACCGCGAGCACCGCCTCGAGCGCCGCGATGGCCACCGCGAGCTGGGACAGGTCGGGCTCCCGCGTCGTCAGACGCTGGAGCTGGATGCCGGGCCACATCAGGGCGCGCGCCCAGCGCTTGGTGCGGTTCTTGCCGAACCACTTGATCAGCTCGAAGGCGAGCCCGGCGACGATCGGGATGCCGACCACGCGCGAGATGAAGAGCCACGTCCAATCGAGCTTCCCGAGCGGCGCGAAGACGACGATCGCCACGATCATCACCAGCAGCAGGAAGCTCGTGCCGCAGCGCGGGGATGGAAGCGCGAGTAGCGCTGCGCGTTCTCCGGCGTGAGCGGCTCGCCCGCCTCGTAGCAGGAGATCGTCTTGTGCTCGGCGCCGTGGTACTCGAACACGCGCTCCCGCAAACAACTGAAAATCTCCGGGGCGATTGGCGGAGGATAGTGTAAAGTAAACGGCAGTTAGAGTTTCAGTACGGTTGCAATGAGCAACGATTGGATTGACGCCGATGGATTCCGCGCGAATGTAGGCATCATCCTTGCGAACGACGACAACAAGCTATTGCTGGGTGGTCGGGTCGGCGCCAAGGGCTGGCAGTTTCCGCAAGGTGGCATGCTACAGGGCGAAGAACCTGTCGATGCAATGTTTCGTGAACTCCACGAAGAAGTTGGCCTCGAGGCCGACGACGTCGAGGTGCTCGGCGTCACCAGCGACTGGTTGCGCTACCGCCTCCCGGACAAGTTCATTCGCCGTGCCAGTAAGCCCCTTTGCATCGGGCAAAAACAACGCTGGTTCATGCTGCGGCTGTTATCCGATGACAGCCGACTTCGTTTCGATTGCTGCGAGAAGCCGGAATTCGATCGCGTTCGCTGGGTCCATTTCTGGCGGCCGGTCAACGAGGTGATTTATTTCAAGCGCCGTGTTTATGCGCGCGCTTTGCATGAGCTGGGGCCGGCGGTGTATCCGGACGGACTGCCGCGTCGGCCGCGCTGGTGGCCGAGGCGCTGGCGAGCGGCTTTTGACAAGGACATTGCCACGGCCGCGACAGCGCTCGATGAAGCTGCGAATCCGTGACCTGGCGCACTTCTGTTTAATCTGCCCACCGCGTAACATAACGTCCTTTCCTTCCGAAGCCGCCCGACGGAGCATCGTGGTCAGCAATTCCCAACTAAAGCGAGGAACACGCATCAACTGGCTGCTGGTCAGCGTCGTGTTGCTCCTGGTCGTGGTCAGCGCTTATCTGATCTTCGAATTCGGTCGCATTTCCGCGGGATACAACATCGTCGATGCGGGGCAGGAGCGGCAGGCTTACGAGCAGCAGATAGTGGCGCTTGATGATCAGATCGTGCAGCTGAAGCAGGAAGTCGCGATGCTGGAAACACACCGGGAGATCGATCGCGAGGCGTACAAGGAGGTTGAAGGCAGCCTGCAGGCACTGCAGTCCAAGATCCAGGAGCAGCGAGATGCGATCGCGTTCTATCGCGGAATCGTGTCGCCGGCCGACGGCAAGTCGGGCCTCAGGGTGCAGGACCTCAAGTTGACGCGTGGCAACGCGGAGCGAGAGTTTAATTTGCGCCTGGTACTGGTGCAGGCCATGAAACACGATCGGAAGGTCTCCGGGGATGTCGCGCTCAGCGTGCAGGGCAGCCAGGACGGCGTTGAAACGGTATATACCCTAAAACAACTGCTTCCGGCGGAGGCTGAATCGGCCTGGCCATTCTCATTCAGGTACTTCCAGGACTTTGATCGGCAACTTGTATTGCCGGATGGCTTCACACCGGAACGTATTCGTGTTGAAGTGCGCTCGAAAACGCGTTCCATCCAGAGTATCGAGGAAAGCTACGCCTGGGCGATGAGCCAGGGCTGAAATCGTCGCGCGCCCGACTATGGCGGGCTGGAGAATAGAATAGATGTTCGGCAAGAAACAGCATAAGAATACCAAGACGGAGACGCTCGTGGGCTCCAACACCAAGGTCAATGGCGATCTGCATTTTCGCGGCCGTTGTCACGTGGAAGGATTGGTCAAAGGCGGCGTGACGGCCGATCCCGATACGAATTCCGAGCTTTTCATCATCGATTCCGGAACCGTCGAGGGCGGCGTCACCGTACCTTATGTCTATTTGAACGGTATCGTCCGGGGCGACGTTTTCGCCAGTCAGCGCGTGGAACTTGGCCCGACCGCGCGTGTCATTGGCAATGTGTATTACAATCTCATCGAAATGGCCATTGGTGCCGAGATCAATGGAAAACTTGTCCATCAACCGGAGGGCCAGGTCCCGCTGCTTGAACAGACCAGTCGTATTGACGAGTCAGCAGCTGCGGGCGATACCGCCTAGCCTGGCGCGATTAGGAAAAGACAAACATGGCAACAACAGCAACTCAGGCTCCACCACCACCGCCGAGCGTGATATTCACCGACGCCGCGGCTGCCAAGGTGGGCGAACTCATCGCCGAGGAAGACAACCCGAATCTCAAGCTCCGCGTGTTTATCTCGGGCGGCGGCTGTTCGGGGTTTCAATACGGGTTTACCTTCGACGAGGACGTCGAGGACGGTGACAGCCAGGTCGAGAACCAGGGCGTCATGTTGCTGATCGACCCCATGAGCGTTCAATACCTGATGGGTGCAGAGATCGACTACAAGGAAGACCTGCAAGGAGCGCAGTTCATCATCCGGAATCCAAATGCACAAACCACCTGTGGCTGCGGATCGTCCTTTACCGTCTGAGCTCTCCCAGTCCGAAATAATCGCAGCCGTTGATCTCGGTTCAAACAGTTTTCACATGATCGTCGGCGAGCTGCGCCATGGCCAGCTCGCGATCCTCGATCGAATTCGAGAGACGGTGAGGCTCGCCGAAGGGCTGTCGCCGACCGGCGACCTCCGGGATGACGCCCGCCAGCGGGCTATTACCTGCCTGTCACAATTCGGCGAAAGGTTGCGCGATGTGCGCGCAGGCAACGTTCGCGCGGCCGGAACCAGCACGATCCGGCGTGCGCGCGAAGACTCGACGTTCATGCAGGAAGCAGAAGAAGCACTCGGGCATCCCATCGAGATCATCTCCGGCATCGAGGAAGCGCGGCTTATTTATAACGGAGTCACGCACAGCCTGCCGCCGGCCGAGGGCCTGCGACTGGTCATGGACATCGGCGGCGGCAGCACGGAACTCATACTGGGGCAGGGGGCGCAACCCAAGGCCCTTGAAAGCCTGCAGATGGGTTGCGTGTCAATGACGGAGCGTTTCTTCGGGGACGGCAAGCTCACCCGACAGGCATTCGACAAAGCCCGCATTGCAGCGCGCCTGGAACTGCGCCCGGTCAAGGCGTTCTTCCGCGGCGCCGCCAATGTTGAGGCAATCGGCACCTCTGGCACGATTCGATCCACCGAGGCTGTCGCGATGGCGTTGGGTATTTCGGAAGCGGGCATCACGGCAGCAGTGGTCGAACAGCTGATCGACGAAGTACTCAAGTTCGATTCGATAGCGGAATTGAAGTTGCCTGGGCTAAGTGAGCGGCGCGCACAGGTCTGGCCCGGAGGGCTGTCGATTCTTGTTGAGCTGCTGGGCGTGTTGCGCATTTCGAAACTCGAGATTTCCGACGGCGCGCTGCGAGAAGGGCTGCTGTACGATCTTCTGGGCAGACTGCAGCATGAAGATGCCCGCGAGCGCACCGTCGAGGCGATGGCCGCTCGTTACAACGTGGACAGGGACCAGGCTCAGCGGGTGGCCAGTACGGCGGCAGCGCTGTACGGCCAATGCGCCGCGGCATGGGGTCTGCAGGATGGCCTTGAAGCCCGCATGCTCGATTGGTCTGCGCGCCTGCACGAGATTGGACTGGACATTTCCCACGATGGCTACGAGCGGCACGGCGCCTATATCGCAGAGAATGCCGATATGCCGGGTTTTCCGCGAGCCGAGCAACGTTACCTCGCCTTCCTCGTGGGCAGTCAACGCCACAATCTCTGGTTAGACCAGCTTAAACAGTTACCCAAGCGGTGGCGGGTGTCGGCAATGCGCGTCGCAATGCTGCTACGCCTGGCTGTATTGCTGAATCGAAGCCGCAACAGCGACGTGTCGCCGGCGCTCGACATTCAGACAAGCGAGACGTCACTGCGCCTTGATTTCGATCCGGATTGGCTAAAGGCCAATCCTCTCACCGTTGCCGATCTCGAGTGCGAACAGGCGTTACTCGCGGCAGTCGACTACCAGCTGGTTTTCGACAAGCCATAACCGCTGGCGAGCAATCTACAGCGGTGTTGCGAGCTCCTGCAGGAATTTTTCCTGGGCCGAGATGCGCTCTCCGTCTCCGGGCGATAGACGTGTGTAGCTGCCGTCTCCGTTCAAGACCCATGCCTGGCAATTATCCGCCAGGAACAATTCGAGGTGCAGGCGCAGTCGGTCTTTCATCGCCTTCTGGCGAATCTCGAAACAGGACTCGTTGCGGCGGAACAGGTTGCGCTCCATCCAGTCGGCGCTGGAACAGTAAAACTCCTCGTCACCGTCATTCAGGAAGTAATAGACGCGGGAATGCTCGAGGAAACGTCCGACGATCGAGCGCACATGGATGTTTTCGGAAAGACCCTTGATCCCGGGGCGCAGCGAGCAGATGCCGCGAACAATCAGATCGATCTTCACGCCCGATTGTGAGGCCTGGTACAGGGCATCGATGAGCTGCGGCTCATTCAGCGAATTGACCTTCGCAATGATGCGTGCATCCTTGCCGGCTTTCGCGTTCTCCGTTTCACGCTTTATCTTCTCCATCAATGCCGGGAAAAGACTGAACGGTGAGGCGAGCATACGCGTCATGCCACTTGCTTCGGTCAGGCTGGTGAGCTGCAGAAACAGCTTGTGCACATCTTCGCCAAGGGGCTGGCCGCTCGACAGGTAACCATAGTCGGTGTAGACCGACGTCGTCGCGTGGTGATAGTTGCCGGTCCCGAGGTGTACGTAACGCACCAGCCTGTCGTTCTCGCGACGCACCACCAGCAGCATCTTGGCGTGCGTCTTGAACCCGACCAACCCGTAGACGACGTGCGCGCCGGCCTCCTGCAGCCGATTCGCGAGCGCGATGTTGGCAGCTTCATCGAATCGAGCCATGAGTTCGATGACGACGGTGACCTCTTTGCCCGAGCGTGCGGCCGTCACGAGGTGGTCGACAATCGGCGAGTCCGCGCCCGTGCGATACAGCGTCTGCTTGATTGCGAGTACGTCAGGGTCGACCGCGGCCAGCGCGATGAAGTCGATAACGGGTGCAAACGATTGATACGGGTGATGTAGCAGCACGTTCTGCTTCGACAGGATTTCGAACATGTCCTGGTCTGTCTGCAGTTCCTCCGGGAAGCCCTGGACGAACGGCTCATAGAGAAGTTGCGGATGGTCGGTAACGCTGCAGACCGTACTCATGCGATTCAGGTTCACCGGCCCTTCTACGAGGTACATGTCCGCTTTCTGCAGAGAGAAGTGGTCGAGCAGGAATTCCTGAAGGTCCTCCGGGCATTCATGTCCAATCTCTATGCGAACAGCTGCGCCGTAGCGGCTGGCTTCCAGCTGGCCTTCCAGCACCCTGACCAGGTCGCTGACTTCTTCGTCGTCGATATAAAGGTCACTGTTGCGCGTGACGCGGAACTGGTAGCAGCCGTCTACGTCCAGTCCCGGAAAAAGGCGATCGACATGCACGCGAATGATCGACGACAGGAAGACGTAGTGGTGCTCGCCTGGACGGCTCAGCTCGGTCGGCAGCTCGATGATTCGCGGCAGTGAGCGCGGTGCCTGCACCATGCCGCGATGCCGCCGCCGACCGAATGCGTCGCGTCCGTGCAGACGCACGATGAAGTTCAGGCTCTTGTTCAGAATACGCGGGAACGGCCGGGACGGATCGAATGTCAGCGGCGTCAAGACCGGCACGACTTGCTCATCGAAATACTGGCTGAGCCAGGCCTGTTGTTCGTCGTTCCACTCGTGGCTTTGCACGAAGCGCATGCCGGCCCTGGTCATTTCCGGGAACATGACATCGTTCAACAGCGCGTACTGCTCGCTCACGAGTTTGCCGATTTCAATGCGCAAGCGGTCGAACAGCTCCTGTGAAGGGATCTTCTCAGGTCCTTGCGCGGGTGCGCCGATTTCCATGCGTTGCTTCAGTCCCGCGACGCGGATCTCGAAGAACTCGTCAAGGTTCGTGCAGCTGATGCACAGGAAGCGCAGTCGCTCAAGCAACGGTATCTCAGGATCGCTTGCCTGCGCGAGGACGCGCTTGTGGAACTCGAGCAGGCTGAGCTCGCGGTTGATGTAGGGCGTATCCATTAAGCGTAGTGTATCGCGCCCAGCACTTTCTTGTGGTCGGCCCCCGTCACACTCGGAAGGTTTCCGGTTTCGCGCTGCATCGTTCTCATTGCAAGCCAGGCGAAGGCAGCGGCCTCCACCCAGTCAGGGTCCAGACCGACGTCCGCGGTGCTGCTGATGGTCTTGCCAGGCAGCCTGGCGCCGAGACGTCGCAGCAGGTCCGTGTTATGTGCTCCACCGCCGCAGACGAAGATATCGCTGGTCGCTGCGGCCGACCTATCGATGGCAGCCGCAACCGACATTGCGGTGAGTTCGGACAGGGTTGCCTGCACGTCAGCCGGGGCCTCGTCATTGAGGCCGAAGGACCTCAGCCAATCGAGGTTAAAGTGTTCGAACCCCGTGCTCTTGGGCGCCGGCAGGTCGAAATAGGCATCGGCAAGAAGCGCTTTCAGCAACCCCTCGATGACGTTTCCGCCCGCTGCCCAGGCGCCGCCTTCGTCGAAAGGCAGGCCCCGGTTCGCCTCGATCCAGGCATCCATTAGCGTGTTGCCGGGACCGGTGTCGAAACCGATGATGGCGGTGTCGTCGCCCGGTAGTACAGTGATATTGGCGATGCCGCCGAGATTGAGGACCACCCGCGGCGATCCCGCTGCCCCGAATAGCCAGTCGTGAAAAGGCGGTACAAGCGGCGCACCCTGGCCGCCGGCCGCGATGTCGGCGCGCCGGAAGTCACAGACGGTTGTGGCGCCGGTGCCGGCGGCTATGGTCGCAGCGTCGCCGATTTGCAGCGAGAACGGATGCTTGCCCTCCGGGCGGTGGCGTAACGTCTGGCCATGGCTGCCGATGGCATCGACGTCCTCTGCCCTGATACCAGCGCTCCCCATCACCGCCAAAGCGGCATCGCGAAAGCACTCGCCGACCCACCGATCGAGTCTGCCGAGCTGGTCCAGGCCGCAATTCGCCGGTTGCGCTATGGCAGCCTGCAAGAGGCTCCTTAGTTCAGGCGGGTAGGAATGGACCAGGGTTGCGCTGATCTTGAGCCCGTCGCTGCCGAAACTTGCGATCACGGCGTCGACCCCGTCCATGCTCGTGCCGGAGATCAGGCCAATGTAGTGCTTGGGCATTCGGCGCTACTGGCTGCCAAATCCAACGGCGGCGACCTGGGTTCGCTTGAACTGTTCGAGCTCCTGGATGATCGGCCTGGCCGTTGCGAGAAAGCGCTCCCGGTATTCTTCGGCGATAGGTTCCGCGTCGGGCAGCGGGACGGTTCTCGGATTGCGGTGGACGCCGTTAATCCGATACTCGTAATGCAGGTGGTTTGCGGTGGCCAGGCCGGTTGCGCCGACATAGCCGATGGTCTGTCCCTGGCGCACACGCGACCCGAGTCTCGCTTTTGCCGCAAAGCCGGACATGTGGGCGTACAACGTCGTTATGTTGCCGCCATGTTGCAGGATGACCGCTTTACCGTATCCCGACTTGCTGCCGCGAAAGATCACTTTGCCATCGCCGGCCGCTTTGATTGGCGTGCCGCGTGGTGCCGCGTAGTCGACACCGCGGTGCGCGCGAATGGTGTTCAGAATCGGGTGGCGCCGATTGGGGTTGAAATTCGAGCTTATCCGAGTGAAGTCGACAGGATTTCGAATGAATGCCTTGCGAACGCTATTGCCCTCCGGCGTGAAGTAGTCGCTGCGGTTATTCTTGTCTTTGAATCGAATCGCCTGAATCGAGCGTCCGTTGTTATTGAACTCTGCCGCGATAATCTCGCCGTCAGTGACGAACTCGCCGTCCTGCCAGATCTCTTCATACTGAATGTAGTAATTGTCGCCAGCGCGAATATCGAGGATGAAGTCGACGTCCCATGCGAAAATGCCGGCGACGTTCATGATGGTCTTGTCCGACAGGCCTGCTTCCGCCGCGCTTTCAAATAGTGAGGTATCAATAACGCCGTAAGCGTGTCGCTTTCGCGTCTCCACCGGCCGGTCGATCACTCTGGCCGTGAAGCCGGTGTCCTCTTTCTCGATCTTCATCGCACTGGTCAGGTTCAGTTCCGAGTACATACTCAGAACCTGACCCTCGTCATGCGTGATCTCGAAGACATCGCCTGGTTTGATCTTGCGAAACAGTTTCTTCGCCTCATCCAGCTGAGCGATCGTCATCAGCTCACCCAGATTGAGTTTGTGCTTGCGAAACAGCTTTTCCATGGTATCGCCGCGCCCAACCGTCAACACCAGTCGTTCGAAGCGGGGCTCTGGCGCGGCCGCTACGAAAGCCTGCTCGACGGCCGGGGATGACTCCGGAGACAGGCTGCTTTCGTCGAGCGCTACACTCGGTACCTCGGCGTCCGGCGCCGCTGTCATGATTGGCGTTTCAGAACTGGCGGGTTTCGGGTCGTTGCTCGTCAGCCCGTTCATCAGGGCGACGCCGATCAGTGGCAGGCCCAGGCCGACTGCAAACCACTGAAGGGCTCGGGATTTCGCGGGCGCTTTCGAGGCAGACGGCTTGTAATCGTGACGTATTGGACTGACCGGACGATTCAAGTCTGTGCCCCCGGGAACTGGAAGTCGCTACTCTACCGTGAGCGATTTTCAAGGTCAAAGAAAACGGTTATAAGTCATGGTGTTAACCGGCGCCGGGATGCTACAGTTTCGCACCGATCCATGCAGCAGGACGCGACGAGGAATTCCGGGCGATACAAATGACAGGAATCAAGGAACAAATTGCCGAGTTGAGCCGAGGCGCCGACGAGGTGCTGCCGGAAGACGGACTTGAGGCAAAACTGAAGCTGGGCAAGCCGCTGGTTGTGAAAGCCGGTTTCGACCCGACCGCGCCTGATCTGCATATCGGCCACACGGTTCTCATCAACAAGATGCGCCAGTTCCAGGAGCTGGGCCACGACGTCGTATTCCTGATCGGCGATTTCACCGGCATGATTGGCGATCCGTCGGGGAAGAACGCGACCCGCCCGCCGTTGTCGCCCGATGACATCAGGGCAAATGCCGAGACCTACGAGGCGCAGATCTTCAAGATCCTGGACAAGGACAGGACTCGGGTGGAATTCAATTCCAGCTGGATGGGCAAGATGGACGCTGCGGGCCTGATCAGGCTCGCAGCTCGGCATACCGTCGCGCGCATGCTCGAGCGCGATGACTTCAACAAGCGCTATGCAGGCGGCCAGCCGATTTCAATTCACGAGTTTCTTTACCCGCTCGTTCAGGGCTACGACAGCGTGGAGCTGAAAGCCGACGTTGAGCTGGGAGGGACCGATCAGAAATTCAATCTGCTGGTCGGGCGCCAGTTACAGCAGGATTTCGGCCAGCCGCCGCAGGTTGTCATGACGACGCCGTTGCTCGAGGGGCTCGACGGCGTGCAGAAAATGTCCAAATCACTGGGCAACTATATCGGCATCACCGAGCCGCCTGGCGAGATGTTCGGCAAGATCATGTCAATTTCGGACGACTTGATGTGGCGCTACTTTGAAGTCCTGAGCTTTCGCAAGCTTGAGGACATAGCCCGTCTGAAGCGGTCGGTCGAGTCTGGCGCCAACCCTCGAGACGTAAAATTTGAACTTGGCCTTGAAATCGTTGCCAGATTTCATGACGAGGCTAAGGCTGCGGCGGCAAAGCAGGAGTTTATTTCGCGATTCCAGCAAGGTGCGATGCCGGACGATATACGGGAGGTTACTTTGCCTGGTCAGGATGGCCACCTGGGTATTGCGTATCTTCTCAAGGGTGCCGGCCTGGTCAGTAGTACCTCGGAAGCGTTTCGCATGATTGATCAGGGCGCGGTCAAGGTAGATGGGCAGCGCGTCGAAGATCGCTCGCTACAGGTTGTTGCGGGCAGCAGCAGCATCTACCAGGTCGGCAAACGCAAGTTTGCGCGCGTTAGCGTCGACTAGACGCTTGGTGTGTAGAGCGACGCTCGCAATGGAAGCTTTTCTGAGCGTGGCGGAGGTGCAGCAATGAACTGGATTCGAGGTTGGTCCGTGGCGATGCTCTGCGGTTTTCTGCTGACTCCTGTCGGGGCGGCGGCGCAGGCGAACGTTGAAGAACTGCGGCAACAGTTCGACAGCGTCATCGAGGATCTCAACGACAATTCGTTTGAACGCTTCAATCGAGCGATCTCCAAGAAGGACATGACCGCGCGCATCTATGGCGCAAGCGTTATCGAGGCGGATGTGAAGGCGGCTTTCTCGAAAGAGTTCGCCACCACGATACAGGGTATGTTCACGTCGTCGTTTCCCAAATCCAAGAAAGAAATACTCGGCACGGTGTTGGATTTCGAGTTCAAGGGCAATGAGGGTCGAGCTGTCGTGCGCTACGCCTCGTCCGGATATCGCTACTCGTATCACGTGTATGAGCTGGCGGTAGATTCGAAAGGCCGGCTCGTCATCCAGGACTGGATCGACTACTACCAGGCCAGCCGCTTTTCGGAGCAGGCCGCGGAAGGCCTGGTGACGCTCATGCCGAGCAAGACGGCAACCCGAAGCCTGCTGAAGAAGCGTGCGTACAACGACGCACAGGTATTCCAGGCAGGCGAGCTGTTTAAGGCAGTGCGTGACGGCCAGCCGGAACGTTTTTTCCAGATCTTCGACGAGATGG
>CALODT010000003.1:22500-519289 GCA_942492205.1 uncultured Gammaproteobacteria bacterium
GCATATTTTGTATGCATGGTAGAGGAGCGTTCTGTAAGCCTGTGAAGGTGTGTTGCGAGGCATGCTGGAGGTATCAGAAGTGCGAATGCTGACATGAGTAACGATAATGCGGGTGAAAAACCCGCACGCCGAAAACCCAAGGATTCCTGCGCAACGTTAATCGGCGCAGGGTGAGTCGGCCCCTAAGGCGAGACCGAGAGGTGTAGTCGATGGGAAACTGGTTAATATTCCAGTACTTGGTGTTACTGCGATGGAGGGACGGAGAAGGCTAAATCTACCGGGCGTTGGTTGTCCCGGGGAAAGTATGTAGGCAGAGAACTTAGGCAAATCCGGGTTCTTAATGTCGAGATACGATGACAACCGGTCTTTGTACCGGAAAGTGGTTGATGCCATGCTTCCAGGAAAATCTTCTAAGCTTCAGGTAACACCGAACCGTACCGTAAACCGACACAGGTGGGTGGGGAGAGAATCCTAAGGCGCTTGAGAAAACTCTGGTGAAGGAACTAGGCAAATTGGTACCGTAACTTCGGGAGAAGGTACGCCCCTGTTGGTGATGAGACTTGCTCTCTAAGCTGGTGGGGGTTGCAGTGACCAGGTGGCTGCGACTGTTTACTAAAAACACAGCACTCTGCAAACACGAAAGTGGAAGTATAGGGTGTGACGCCTGCCCGGTGCCGGAAGGTTAATTGATGGGGTTAGTCTTCGGACGAAGCTCTTGATCGAAGCCCCGGTAAACGGCGGCCGTAACTATAACGGTCCTAAGGTAGCGAAATTCCTTGTCGGGTAAGTTCCGACCTGCACGAATGGCGTAACGATGGCCACACTGTCTCCACCAGAGACTCAGTGAAATTGAAATCGCTGTGAAGATGCAGCGTACCCGCGGCTAGACGGAAAGACCCCGTGCACCTTTACTACAGCTTTGCACTGAATTTTGAACATATTTGTGTAGGATAGCTGGGAGGCTTTGAAGCGTGATCGCCAGATTGCGTGGAGCCAACCTTGAAATACCAGCCTGATATGTTTGGAGTTCTAACCCAGGTCCATTATCTGGATCGGGGACCGTGTATGGTGGGTAGTTTGACTGGGGCGGTCTCCTCCTAAAGAGTAACGGAGGAGCACAAAGGTACTCTCAGTACGGTCGGACATCGTACGTTGCGTGTAAAGGCATAAGAGTGCTTGACTGCGAGATAGACACATCGAGCAGGGGCGAAAGCCGGTCTTAGTGATCCGGTGGTTCTGTATGGAAGGGCCATCGCTCAACGGATAAAAGGTACGCCGGGGATAACAGGCTGATTCCTCCCAAGAGTCCACATCGACGGGGGAGTTTGGCACCTCGATGTCGGCTCATCACATCCTGGGGCTGTAGCAGGTCCCAAGGGTATGGCTGTTCGCCATTTAAAGTGGTACGCGAGCTGGGTTTAGAACGTCGTGAGACAGTTCGGTCCCTATCTGCCGTGGGCGTTGGAAATTTGAGAAGAGCTGCTCCTAGTACGAGAGGACCGGAGTGGACGTATCTCTGGTGTTCCGGTTGTCACGCCAGTGGCATTGCCGGGTAGCTATATACGGACAGGATAACCGCTGAAAGCATCTAAGCGGGAAGCCCCCTTCAAGATCAGATTTCCCTGGAGCCTTGAGCTCCCTTAAGTGCCCTCGAAGACTACGAGGTTGATAGGCTGGGTGTGGAAGCGCAGTAATGCGTGAAGCTAACCAGTACTAATTGCACGTGAGGCTTGATCATATAACGCCAAAGCGTTCTGGTAAGAGCGCGAAGCGCGCCAAAACGCGCCATGCGTTTTGGTTTGTGCCGCGAATTTGCGGTGCGCCGATTGGCTGTTGTATGCGACATGTAATGCGACGCTACGATAAAACTTAAGAAGTCAGAAATATTCCAGATTGTTATTTATTCTAAGGACTAAGGGGACATTCCTCTTTTTCTTATGGGAAGTAGGGACCGGGCACGATGTGCCTGAAAAAGAGGAATGTCCCCATTTCCTGAACCGGTTTTCTGGCGGCAATAGCGAGTGGGTACCACCCGATCCCATTTCGAACTCGGAAGTGAAAACGCTCAGCGCCGATGGTAGTGTGGGGTCTCCCCATGTGAGAGTAGGACACCGCCAGGATTTATTATGAAAAGCCGCAGCCCTTTCGGGTTGCGGCTTTTTTTATGGGGAGACCCCACGCTTGTTCTGTGTGTGGGGTGTCACATGTTCGATGCCGCTCTCGGCCATCCATGGCCTTCGCGGCACTCGCACGTCCCTGTGCGGCGTACGACACCGCCAGGATCTATTTATGAAAAGCCGCAGCCCTTTCGGGTTGCGGCTTTTTTTGCGCGGTGATCATGCCAATAGCAAGCGGATTGCGGCTATTCTGACGGGCGTGGCATTTCTTCAGAGTGTCCTCAGGCTTGTGTCGAGGGCATCGATAAATCTGTCGACATGTTCAGGTCTGAAAATCAGCGCGGGTCGCAACTTCAGGATATTGGCATCGCGTCCTTCGCTGCCGACAAGCACCCGCTGTTCGCGCATTAACTCCACTAGCCGTGCTGTTTCCTGCGTTGCAGGCTGACGCGATTCGCGATCGACGACGAACTCGACGCCACACACCATGCCGTGGCCGCGAACATCGCCGATGAGGTCATGTTTGTTTGCGAGTCCGGAAAGTTGCTCGCGAAGGTACTGGCCGACTTTCCTGCCATTTTCAATCAGGGCTTCCTGCTCGATGACGTCCAGCACAGCGTTCCCGGCAGCACAGGCAACCGTGTTGCCGCCGTACGTGCTGAATAGCCTTATCTTATCGATAAACAGGTTGAGGATTTCGTCGGTTGTAGCAACCACGCCGAGTGGGTAGCCGTTGCCCACAGGCTTGCCCATCGTGACGATATCCGCGCGTACACCATGGTGTTCGTGACCCCACCATTGGCCCATGCGTCCAAAACCGGACTGCACCTCGTCGCATATCATCAGGCCACCCGCTTCCCGAATCCGTTTTTCGACACCCCTCATATACCCATCCGGCGTATCGGGCACACCGCTTGAGCAAAGCGCCGAGTCGATCATGAAAGCCGCGGTGCCGTGGCCTGAGTCGTGCAGCTCAGCGATGGCACGATCAGCGTCCGCGACGTACTTCTCGACCCGATTTCCATCGTCCTCGCGATACGGACCGCGATACGGGTCCGGAACAATGAGTCCCTTCAGGAAATCCGGCAACGCGGCGTCCGGCCGGCCTGGCGAGAACTGCCGAATGACGTCTGTAACGCCATGGTAGGCATCCTCCATGATGAGTGCCCCGGTCTTTCCGGTGACGAGCTTGGCCATCTGCCAGGCAACATCGTTGGCCTCGCTGCCCGAGTTCACGAAGATGCATGCGGTCAGGTGCGGCGCCAGTTTCTCGGTGATTCGATCCGCGTACTCGATGGCGCTGCTGTACAGGTAGCGGGTGTTGGTATTAAGCGTAGCCGCCTGCCGGGCAATAGCCTTCACGACATGCGGGTGACAGTGGCCGACTTGCGGCACATTGTTGTAGCAGTCGAGATAACGGTGGCCATCCGTCCCGTAGAGCCAGGGTCCCGAAGCACGTTCGAAGTGCATGGGGCGCGCATAAAAGTGCGTGCTCCTGCGGCCCAGTAGCGTGTAGCGCGACTCCACAAGTCGCCTCTCATCGTCTGCGGCAAGGGCTTCGTCGGGCGAGCGCGGACAGTAAGCGGGAAAACGGCAGGCTCTCCTGAGACGACTGCTGAATTCCCCCTTGCCAGTGCTTTGCAGCGCCCGCAGCCGTTCGATATATCGTAGCGGTGCTGCAATATGCGCCGCTTGCTCCGGTGTCCGTGCCGCCCTCGCATAGCCAATCGTTGCCGTCATCGCGTTACGGGCGCACATCAGGTCGAAGACGAGATCGAGCTCGCTTTCTTCCAGTGGCAGTACCGAATCGTAAGCTGCTACAACCTCACAGGCCGGACCCGCCATATCCCCGTGATCCTCCGTTACCCCGTCACAGGCGACTGCAACTTCGGCAGCCAGGGTGCCGAAAAGCAGATCGCCGAAGTCGATCAGTCCCGCGAACTTCGCAGGATCCTGCGTCTCCAGCAGCAGGTTGTCGGCATGTGCATCCTGGTGAATTACCTGGTGTCTTTGTGTTAGCAGCCTGGGAATGACGACGTCACGCATGCGCACGAAAACCTGATTGACGATAGCGCGGTCATCCTCGCTTTCGATATACATCGTGAGCGGTTGCAGGCGCCCGCAGCTTTCGAAATTCCATGGGTGTTGCTGCATTGCCGCCGGATGAAAGAAACCGCGCAGCGACAGGTCAATGTCTGCCATGAGAACACCGAGTCGGCGTAGCCTGGCTTTCCCGCCGGTGCCGCTGTGCTCTGACAGTAACGTGCCGTCGAGAAACGTCAGCAGGTAAACGATGTGCTCGCAGCCATTCGCGAATAGAACGTGCTGGGCATCGAGATCATGGGTGTTTTGCACAATCCGCGGCACCGGCAACGATGGCGCCGTCGTCGCTATGTGCCTCAGTGCAGCAATCTGCAGGCCGACTACCTCAGCGCTCTCGGTGCTGTTCGCCACCTTCAGGACGAAACGACGATCATTATCGGCTTCTAACAGGAAATTCTGGTCGCGTTCGCCGCTGAGTTGGGAAATACGCCCTTCAAGACCGTACAGCTGCACCGCCAGCTTCCGTACTTCCGCCAGCGGATGGTCGGGCGGATCTCGATCCAGGAACTTGATATCCGGGCTTGCTAGCATGCCGTTGCCAGGGCGGGTCGATCATGTGGTGGCGTATTGTGTCTGTCGGCCATCGCGTTTCGGTTTTGAATGAGTCCAAATGGATCTTAGCATTCCCGTTTGCCGGCGGTGGCTCATTGGCTCGCGAACGCCCGTCCGTTACAATCTCGCTGCTAGAAATCTTGGGGGGGGCGCAGTGACCAGGTCGAATGATCAGATTCCGAAGCTGCGTATGCGCGGTCGTGAAAACAGACGCAAGCTGCTGCGCGAAGCGCAGCGACTGATGCTGCAGCAAGAGCGCGGCGACACACTCAAATTCAGCGACGTATTCCAGGCGGCCGGCGTGTCCCGCGGATCGGCGTATCGTATCTACGACGGCCTGGAAGACCTGTACCAGGACATCGCGACGGAGTGGGTTAATAACTTCGTCGCGTTTCTGCGCGGCAGTGAGCCGGATACGAGGCCGGAAAACTGGCCGGAACTGGCCGACTTCATCGTACGTCAGGGGGCTTTGTACTGGTCGGCCACGGCCGAAACGCTCCGACTCCTGCCACGACTGCGGGCAAGTCAGCCCGGCGGCTATCGGCTCGCGGTGTCAGCAATGAGCCAGGCGCTGGTCGATCTCTTCGACCGTTATTTCGTCATGCCGGAGATACCCCATTGGTCACACAAGCTTGGTTTTCTGACCGAGCTCTGCGACATCACATTCGCCGACGCTGTTCGCACGGAGGGGCATATCGGGGAAGAGCGCCTGCGACACGCCTCAATACTCGGGCGCACCTACCTGTCGTTGCACCTGCCGGCCGACATCCCGGCCCGCAAAATCGCGAGTTAGCAGCCGCCGACGAACAAATGCTGTTTGTGGCTGCTATTCGGCAACCTGCCGTTCCGCCAGCGTAGCCTCGATCCAGCGCAGCAGATCGCTCGAGAATTCGTCGCGATTGGTTTCGTTGAACATTTCATGGCGCCCTTGCGGATAGATCCGGGTTGTCAGAGCACGATGGCCGGTGCTCTCGTAGTGCTCGGCGAGCTCGCTGATGCCTTTCTGACCGCCGACGGGGTCGTCGCTGCCGCCCGTAAGCAGGATTGGCAAAGCAGCCGGGATCTTGCGCAGCGCGCCATCCGTGGATATCTGCAGTAAGCCGCCCAGCAAGTCTATCCAGAGGCCGGTCGTATACGGCCCGCCGCAAAAGGGGTCGTCGACGTACTTGTCGACCTCGGCGGCGTCGCGGGACAGCCAGTCGAGTTCCGTGCGCGAGGGCTCGAATTTCTTGTTGAAGTCGCCAAATCCCATCTTGTCCAGCAGCGCACTATGCGCATTCTTGCCACGGAACAGCGCCAGCATTCTTGCCAGCATGCGCCCGACTGTCAGCAGCGGTCGTGACGGCCATGTCGATCCGGACAGTATCAGTGCGCTCAACTGGTCGCCGAAACGCATGGCATAGCTTTGCGCAACGTACGAACCCATGCTGTGGCCCAGCAAGACTATCGGCAGCGTCGCATATCGCTCCTGCAGAAATTGCGAAACGGTGTTGCTGTCTTCAACCAGCAGTTGCCAGCCATTGTCAGCTGCGAAATAGCCAATGCTTGGCGAATGTGGGCCGTGGCCGCGGTGGTCGTGAGCGCAGACGGCATACCCTCGAGCAACCGCCTGCAACGCAAAGCGTTCGTAGCGTGCGGAATGTTCGCCGAGGCCGTGGATGATCTGGATGACCGCGCTTGCTGTCTCCCCGGGCTCCCAAAGGTAGACAGGAATATCGTGAGATTGCGGTGCAGGTATCGTATGGCGCGCATATTTTCTTGTTGTCATTGTGGTCGCGGGCTGGGGAGGTTTCGAGGGAAACATCATATACTGGCGACGCAGCATTCTGCACGCCATGCATCTTCAACAGCAGCGGAACGGGACTAATGATTGAGCTCTATTACTGGCCGACACCAAACGGACAGAAGATATCCGTCATGCTCGAGGAAATCGGGCTCGAGTACGAGGTAAAGCCCGTCAATATAGGCGCAGGTGACCAGTTCGATCCTGCGTTCCTGCGCATCAGTCCGAACAACCGCATGCCCGCCATTGTCGATACAGAGACCGGTATTTCCGTCTTCGAGGGCGGTGCGATACTGATATACCTGGCGGAAAAAACGGGCAGACTGCTGCCGGAAGAACGACCTGCGCGCTTCGATGTATTGCAATGGCTGTTCTGGCAGGCAGGGGGTCTTGGCCCAATGGCAGGGCAGCTCAGTCATTTTGTGAATTACACGAAAGAGAACATGCCGTACCCGCTACATCGTTATGCCAGCGAGTACGACAGACTGCTCGCTGTTATGGACGTGCGTCTGCGTGATCGTGAGTATCTGGCGGGCGAGTACTCGATTGCCGACATAGCGAGCTTTCCATGGGTGCTGCCATATCGGCGACTCGGTAATAATCTCGACAAATTCAAACACCTGCGGCGCTGGTTTGATACGCTGAAAACACGCCCTGCGGTGCAGCGGGGCATTGATCTCGGCAAGAGCTGGCCGCGTGACGAGGCGCGAGACGAAGAAGCCAGGGCGCTGTTGTTCGATCAGAACTCCGAGACCGTGTTCGCCGCGGCTCGTGAAGTGAGTGACTAACATGAAGTTCTACGACTGCAAGACAGCGCCGAGTCCGCGACGAGTAAGAATCTTCCTCTCGGAAAAAGATATTGAACTGGAAACTGTCCAGATAGACCTTGCCAGTGGTGAGCAATTCGGTGCGGCATTCAGAAAGGTGAATCCCGATTGCGTCGTGCCGGTCCTGCAGCTCGACGACGGGCAATGCATCAGTGAAGTGCTCGCGATATGCAGTTACCTGGAGGCATTGCATCCGACGCCAACGATGCTTGGCGAAACGCCGGAGGCGAAAGGTCTCGTGCTGATGTGGAACGCCAAGGTCGAACAGCAGGGGCTTTGGGCAATGGCAGAGGCTTTTCGCAACTCCGCGAAGGGACTTGCCGGCAAGGCCTTGCCCGGCCCGGATGCCTATCCGCAGATCCCCGAGCTCGCTGTACGCGGCCGACAGCGAGTCGAACGTTTCATGAGCGTAATGGATGAGCGGCTGGCCAGCAGCAGGTATCTGGCAGGAAGCGTTTTTTCGCTGGCCGACATCTCAGCGCTCGTGTTTATTGATTTCGCAGCCTGGGTGAAGATCCAGTTACCGCCCGACGCCGATAACATCAAGCGCTGGTACGGTGAGGTATCCAGGCGGCCGAGCGCGGCGGCCTGACGTTAGCTGCGCGTCTTAAGTGTGGAGAAGCCGAAAAACAGCAGTGTCGCTATTTTCACCAGCTCCAGTGATGCGTAGATTGCATGTGCGTAGGATTGCGGCGGCTCGCCACCAGCGAGAATGACATCGGTGCGCGCCGCAAGTTCCGGAATCAGCCAGACGCCCTGCGCGATTACGATTAGTGCAAGGAAGGCGCAAATTGCCCACCACTGCCTCGCAAGGCCCGCGACTCTCACCACGATCAGCAAGGCCACCAGCAGCACCAGCTCCGCCTTGTTGAGCGCGGCAAATACGACTCGTCCGACATCCAGGGCGACGGGACGTGTTATCGAGGCGGCGGTAAATCGCGCGGGGGTTGCGATCATGGATATGCCAACCGTGACACCTACCCAGAGGAAACACACCCAGGCGGGATTCAATACGGCGTTGCGAATCTGGCGGATCACCGGCATATAATGCACCACCGTTGCTGCAAAGGCACACGCGATGACTGAGCCGGAATCCCATCTCGCAGAACGCGTCCTGATGATTCGCCCCGTTTGCTTTCGGAGCAATCCGCTCACGGCCGAGTCGAACAGGTTTCAGGGAAAAACCGAGCTGACGCCGGAACAGCAGCAGGCTGCGGCATTGGCTGAGTTTGAGGGTCTGGCGAACCAGCTGCGGCAGGCGGGTATCGAAGTGATCGTTGTCGATGATACGACAGAGCCTGAAACGCCTGACTCGATCTTTCCCAACAACTGGATCAGCCTGCATGGCGACGGTCGGGTTGTCCTCTACCCGATGGAAGCGGAGAATCGGCGCACCGAACGTCGCATGGATATCGTCGAGCAACTCAGCGATAAACAGGGTCTCCTGGTTTCCGAGGTTATCGACCTTAGCAGTCACGAGAAGTCGGGGCACTACCTCGAGGGCACCGGCAGCATGGTTCTTGACCGGGCAAACCGTATCGCCTATGCGTGCCTGTCCTCGAGAACGCATCTCGATCCACTCGGGGATTTTGCACAGCGCATGAATTACAGGGTGGTTGCGTTCGATGCCGTCGATCGCGATGGCGTGCCTGTCTACCACACCAACGTACTGATGAACGTCGGCGAGCGACTGGCAGTCATTTGTGACGAGGCGATTGGGCAGGACGATCAACGCGAAGCCGTACTGCGGCAGCTCCGTGACACCGGCCATGATGTCATTCATCTGGATTTCTCGCAGATGGAGGCGTTCGCCGGCAACATGATGGAGCTGAGAAACACGAGCGGCGAGCGCGTCGTCGTCATGTCGAGCAGGGCACACGAGTCTCTCAAAGACGAGCAACGGAAAATACTCGAAGCAAATGGAAGAGTCGTCTGCGCGCCTGTCGACGTTATCGAGGACTCAGCTGGTGGCAGTGTCCGCTGCATGCTGGCAGAAGTTCACTTGCCGAAAGCAGCGACCTAAGGCAGCGGGCAGCACCTTTAAATCTCGGACTTAAACCCCAGTTCTTCAAAAATTTCGGTCGCGAAGAACAGGAGAGTCCCATGGCTCGCGTCAATTCTCAGAAGAACCTCGTCGTCATCGTAGCGGGCGTCGTGTTATTGCTGGTGGTCGGTGCGCAATTTATCAAGACTGTGCCGCCGGGCCGCGTCGGTGTCGCTACGCTATTCGGTAACGTACAGCCCGAAGGGTATTTCCAGGGCATTCACATTCCGGTCAATCCGCTGTATCGATGGACGATGTATGACGCCCGGCAAAAAACACACCTGGAAACGGCCAATGTCCCCAGCCAGGATCAATTGCAGACGAAGCTCGACGTCAGTGTGCAGTATCGTATCGACGGCAATATGGCACCGGATATTCTTGAGCAGACGGGCGACGCGAGCGCCGCGGTTCGGGTCCACCTGATCCCAAAGCTTCGCTCGCTGCTGCGCGAGCAGGGCAAGAGCATCAAACGCGCCGAAGATTTTTTCCAGGAAGCTACCCAGGAAACGCTGCAACTGGCGCTGACTGATGGCTTGCGGGGTTATCTCGAGCCGAAAGGAATCATCGTGTCCGCCGTCCTGATCCGCGACATCACGCTGCCGCCGTTTATCGTAGAGGCGATTGAGCAGAAGAAGGAACGAGAACAGGCCGTAGAGCGCGAGCGGGCGGAACTGGAGCGAGTGCGTACGGAACTGCAGCAGCAGGTCGCTCGTGCTGAAGCGGGACGAGAGGCGGCTGAGCAGGAGGCCGCGAGGAAACGCATCCTCGCAGACGCCCAGGCCTATGAAATTACGCAGATCAACAATGCGATCGCGCGCAATCAGGCGTATATTCAATTGCAGTCGCTCGAAGCTCTGAAGTCCATTTCCAAGGACCCGGCCAGCAAGATCTATTTCCTTGATGGTTCGAGCCCGAGTCCGTTGCCGTTGATGCACCTGGGTGACGCAAAGCCCTGATTCGGGTGCAGTAGACCGCCGTGATGGAACGGGAGTCGGGCGACTGACTCCCGTTTAAGCGTATTAGATTGAACAAAAAAAAGACTGCTATGAAGAACGAAAAAATCCTGATGTGTGCCCCGGACTATTTCAACGTCGACTACGTAATCAACCCGTGGATGGCCGGACACGAGGAGTCGATGAGCCTGGAGGCTGCAAAGCGCCAATGGGCGACGCTGCGAGATACGATCTCGGAGTTTGCCGAGGTTGTGACTATTTCGCCGCAGCCGGACCTGCCGGACATGGTGTTTACTGCCAACGCAGGTGTTGTTTATGGCGACAAGGCCATCGCCAGCCATTTCATGCCGCAGGAGCGTCGTGGCGAAGAGCGTTTCTTCAAGAAATGGTTCGCCGAGAACGGCTTCTCACTGCTGGACCTCGACGAGAAGATCGGATTTGAGGGCGCCGGAGATTGCCTGCTGGATCGGCGCGGATCCTGGCTATGGACCGGCTACGGTTTTCGGACCGAAATAGAGGCACACGAAGAGATTCGCAGATTCTTCGATATCGAAGTCGTGTCTATCCGGCTGACAGATGCGCGTTTTTACCACATCGATACCTGCTTCTGTCCCCTGACAGACGGGTTCCTGATGTACCATCCGCCGGCATTCGACTATGAGTCGCGCATCGCGATCGAAAGCCGCATTCCGCCTCACAAGAGAATTATTGTCGATACCATGGATGCCGGTAACTTTGCGTGCAATGCTGTCAACATAGGTGACCGCGTCATCTTGAACAAGGCGTCCGAGCCACTGAAGGCGAGGCTTATGCTGGCAGGATTTCGCGTGCATGAAGTCGAACTCAGCGAGTTTCTGAAGGCCGGCGGCTCCGCCAAATGCCTGACGTTGAAGCTCACAGAGCCGCGTCGATAAGGCTGGGAGAAACACAGATGGCTGTTGCGCACGTTTACGCAATTTTCCCAAAGGACCCCGCGGCGCACCTTTTCGAAATCAGGGTCACTGTGCAGACTCCGCACGCAGACGGCCAGGTATTCGCCATGCCGGCATGGATACCGGGCAGCTACATGATCCGCGATTACGCGAAGCACGTTGTTTCCGTGCGGGCGGAATCCGACGGTCGGGACGTGCCCGTCAACAAACTCGACAAGAGTCGTTGGCGCGCAGCAGCAACGAGCCGCCCTGTTACCCTCATTCTGGAAGTTTTCGCGCATGACGAGAGCGTACGTGGCGCGCATCTCGACACGGATCATGCGTTCTTCAACGGAACGTGTGTTTTTCCCGCTGTTGTAGGGCAGGAGGATGTCGCCTGCAGCGTTGAGATACTCGCACCGGCATTGCCGTTCGGCAAAGGCTGGCGCGTTGCAACGTCTATGCGCCGCAGCTCGGCGGAGGAGTACGGATTCGGCGGCTACGCGGCCGCGGATTATGCCGAGCTCATCGACCACCCGGTCGAAATCGGGCATCTGACTATCGGTGAGTTTGACGTAAACGGCATTCCACACGCGATCGCAATTCGCGGCAAGACGCGGGTGGATATGGCGCGATTGTGCCGTGATCTCGAGACCGTCTGTGAGCACCACATGGCGTTTCTCGGCGTTCCTTCGGATCTTGATCGCTACCTGTTTCTACTGAATGCGCCCGGCAAGGGCTATGGCGGTCTTGAGCATCGCTGGTCATCGAGTCTTATTTGCGCGCGCGACAACCTGCCCGCCCGCGGTGACGAGGACGTATCTGACGAGTACCGGATGTTCCTCGGCCTGGTCAGCCACGAGTATTTTCACCTGTGGAACGTGAAGCGCATGAAGCCGGAGGTTTTCACGCCGTACGATCTGTCGCAGGAGGTACACACCGGCCTGCTTTGGGTTTTCGAGGGCATCACCTCTTACTACGACGATCTTGCACTGGTCCGTTCCGGACTAATCACTGTTGAGAGTTACCTCGAGCTGCTGGGGCGGACGATAACGCGAGTGCTGCGTGGCGCCGGACGACGTCGGCAGTCTATCGAAGCATCCAGCTTTGACGCCTGGACCAAGTTCTACAAGCAAGATGCCAACGCGGCAAACGCCGTGGTCAGTTACTACGCGAAAGGAGCGCTGGTCGCGCTCTGCCTGGACCTGAAGTTGCGCAACGAAACGGATGGTCGCGTGTCGCTTGATGACGTGATGAAAGAAGCCTGGTCGCGGTGGGGTGAGAGCGGCAGAGGCGTGCCGGAAGAAGGTTTCGAGCAGCTGTGCCTCGAGGTATCCGGAGCTGATCTGCAGGACTTCTTCGATGCGACGGTTCGCGGTACCGGCGAACTGCCGCTTGATACCTTACTGCACAGTCACGGTATTGACTACAGCCTGCGCCGCGCCTCCGGCGGCGCTGACAAAGGCGGCAAGCCTGCCGAAGCGAATCAGCTGCCGGCGGTCTGGCTTGGCGCGACACTGGGATCCAGTGACGGCAAGCCGAGGTTTCTGTCCGTCCACAACGGCGGTCCGGCCGAGCTGGCCGGTATTTCTCCGGGCGATGAACTGATTGCCCTCGACGGACTCCGGATTGACGTTGCGGGATGCGAGGCCCGCACACGCCGGTATCGGCCGGGCGACGTTTCCGAACTGACGGTGTTTCGTGGCGATGAGCTTATTTCTGCCCGCATGAAATGGGCGGAAGCGCCGACGGATACGTGTTATCTCGCATTCGACGACGATGCCGACGCGGCCGTCCAATCGCGCCGCGGTGCCTGGCTCGGACAATAATGTCGCCGCTCAGTAACCCGACGCTGCGGCTGTTTATCGGTGCGGCGCTTATCAGCCTGTCGCCAGTGTGGGTGAAACTCGTCGACGTGTCGCCGACGACAAGCGGTTTCTATCGTGTATTGATAGGTGGTGCAGCTCTCGCCATTTACCTGTTGGTCTCTGGCCAGCGTCTGCAGCTATCGAGAAAGACCTGGGCCATTCTGCTGCTCGCCTCGGTGTTCTTCGCGCTCGATCTCTGGTTCTGGCACCGCAGTATCAACTACGTTGGCCCCGGCCTTTCCACCTTGTTGGCCAACTTCCAGGTATTCATCATGACCGCGGCCGGCATAGTGATGCTGCGGCAACGGCCTCGCGCCATGCAGCTGGTCGCCATTCCGCTGGCCGTAATCGGGCTCGCGCTCATTGTCGGACTGGACTGGGGACGTCTGCCGCCCGACTATCGCCTGGGCGTCATTTTCGGTCTGCTGACCGCCGCATCGTACGCGGGCTATCTGCTCAGCTTACGCGCCTCGCGCAGCGGGTCGACGCACCGTTTGCCGTCACGCGAGGTCGCAGTCATCTCGCTTGTAACGGCTGTTATCCTGGGTTTCTCCGCAGTAGCGGAAGGGGAGTCCCTGGCTATTGGCTCACTCCAGGATGCTGCGTGGCTTGGTGCCTACGGCTTGCTCTCGCATTGTCTCGGATGGATGTTCATCGCAAGCAGCCTTCCGCACGTCTCTACAACCGAGGCGGGCATCGCCTTGTTGCTGCAGCCGACATTGAGTTTCCTGTGGGACGTAATGCTGTTTGCGCGGCCCATGACCCCAATCGAACTACTGGGCGCTGCAATTGCCTTGTTTGCTATCTACCTCGGCTCCCGACCGCCATCAAAGCAGGTGCAGGGCGTTAGCTAGGATCCCGAAGTCGAAGCGCTGTTGCAGCGGCTGTACCTCGCCGTCAAGGTGGGATGGCATGGGCTCCGAAGACAGGACCAACAGGCTCGATACACGCTGGTGGTGTATTTCGATCTCGCCGACATGTTCGCCGGACATCAGTTTTGGCAACAGCGACAGTATGCGGCGCCTCGTTACCGGTTCGGCGATGAGTAACTCGAGTTGGCCGTCATCATTCGCTGCCATTGGTGCAATGTGAAACATGCCGCCGATCCAGGGTCCGTTACTGATGCTCGCAAGCGTTGCAGGTCCGTCCCAGGAATAATCGCCGGCCGAAATCTCAAGGTGCGGCGTCGCAAGCCCGTCCAGCATCGCGCGCAGTAAGGCGAGCAAATACACGAGGTCGCCAACCGGCAGCCGATAAGAACGTGCGATACGGGTTACTTTTGCATCGAGCCCGATGCCGGCACCGTTTGCGAAGAACCGCTCGTTCATCGTGCCAATGTCGATGGTCTTTGCGTATTGTCCGGCCGCCATCCGGTCCGCCAGCAGCAGGGCCGCGTGCTCCCAGTTCAGTGGAATGCCGCAGGCCTTGGCGAAGTCGTTGCCTGTGCCTGTCGGTATCAGTCCAAGCGCAGCTTTGCCGCCAGAGCGCATGATGCCGTTGACGGCCTCATGAACGCTGCCGTCGCCACCGGCAACTATGATCCTCTCGGCACCTTGCGCGACGTGCTGCCGGACCTGTTCCTCGAGATTGCCAACGGCGTCGCTTTGATGCAGTTCAACGGCGAGGCTGCGGCTCTGCAAGAGCGCGAGAATTCGGGCCTGACGACGCCCGGCGCGGCCGCGACCGGCGGTCGGGTTCAGGAACAAGTGGATGGTCTCTGCAGTCATGCTGGCCGAAACGTGACATCGATCAGCGATGCTACAATGCGCGCGACTGTTCTCGCAAAGCGGAATTGCCAATGTTGGAACTCGGCGTCAAGTTTCTTATCAGCTATTTCATCGGTTCAATGATGGGCGCCATGATCGTCGGCAAACTGCGTGGCGGCGTCGACATTCGCACGATGGGTAGTGGCAATGCCGGCGGCACCAATGCGCTAAGAACCCAGGGCCTGTTTTTCGCCTTCTTCGTGGTCGTCATTGATGTCGGCAAAGGTGCCATCGGGGCCGGTGTCGTGCCCGGCCTGCAAATCCCCTTCGTACCGGCGGACCCGGAAGTTTCCCGGACGTGGCTGACAATGTGCTGTGCCGCTGCCGCGGTTCTCGGGCATGTCTGGCCCGTTTACCATGGTTTCCGCGGCGGCAAGGGCGCTGCGACCCTGGTAGGCACATTGATCGTCCTTGGACCGGTACTGATCGTCGTGGTCCTGGCCGTATGGCTGACTGTCGTCGCGCTGTCCGGTTACGTCGGCCTGGCATCGATGAGTGCGACAATTGCGTTGCCAATCTGGCTGGCGATAACGCGCCTGCCCGACGACCAGCCGTTGTTCATTTACGGTGTCTTCATGGCCGGATTTATCGTTTACTGCCATCGATCCAACATTCAACGCATGCGTGACGGCGTTGAGAACCGCAATCGGAAGCTCATGATTCTGGCATCGAAAAAAGCGCAAGCGACAGACGATGAGACTTGATGTCGATGCTATTCGCCGGCACCTTGATGGTGCCGAGGCATTAGTCGAATCGCTCGAAGTCTTTTCGGAGATCGAATCGACCAACAGCTACCTTATGCAACAGCCGGCACCATCGGCGGGTCGTGTAGGCGTCGCCGCTACCGACAATCAGACGGCGGGACGCGGGCGATACGGTCGGCGCTGGCGATCGCCGCCCGGATCGGGCCTGTGCCTGTCGCTGGCTTATACCTTCAACGCGAAGCCGGACAATCTTCCGGCGATAACGCTCGCAGTCGGTCTGGGCGTCATCGACGCGCTTGAAAGGCATGGCGTCAACGACGTACAACTCAAGTGGCCCAACGATCTGATCGCCGCTAACTGCAAGCTCGGCGGGATTCTCACTGAAGCGCACAACCACGCTCAACCCGGCAGCGTGCCAACTGTCGTGACCGGCATCGGATTGAATGTTGATCTTGCCGGGCACGCAGGGCTGCTTTCCAGTGAAGAGCGGGCGCAGCGCATCATAGACCTAAGAAGCCACGCCGGTGTCGTTCCGGACAGGAACGAGCTTGCTGCCAGCCTGGTGAGCGGCCTCTGTCGGCTCATGTGCGAGTATGACTCGCGCGGCTTCGAGCCGTTCAGGGACCAATGGCAGCAGCGTGACTGGCTGCGCGGCAGGTCTGTCGCAATCGAAACGCCACAGCACAGCGTCTCCGGGATTGGCGTCGGCGTGGCGGACAACGGTGCTCTGATGGTGGCAACAGCCGGCTCAGGTATCCAGCACGTCACGTCCGGAACGGTGACGATGGCAGAGCCAGGGCAGTCCGGCGTATGACCGCGCTGCTGCTCGACGTCGGTAATTCACGGATCAAGTGGGGTCTGTCTGATGACGGAAAGATCTACAGGACCGGGCATATTTCTCAGGACCGCATCCGCGAAAAGGGCCTGCAGGTATTAACCGGCAGGTTACCCAGACGGGTCGATGAGGTATTCGTCAGCAACGTCGCCGGCAGCAGTTTCGCCACCCGCCTGTCCGGGGTTATCGGTTTGCACTGTGGATGCGACGTGCGATTCGCCCGCGCCCGGAAGGAAGGTTGGGGACTGCGCAATGGGTATACGCAGCCGCGCCGAATGGGCGTGGATCGGTGGGTTGCCCTCGTCGGTGCATGGTCAGAAATGCAGGGAGCGTGCCTGGTTATCGATGCGGGAACGGCGCTTACAGTCGATGCAGTTGACGACAATGGCGTGCACCTGGGCGGACAGATTATTCCGGGTAGCACCGCGATGACGAATGCCCTGGCCGCCGCGACAAGCGACTTGCCGAGCGTACGACCATTGGCTGCCGGCAAGGCAGCCTCGATGCAGATGTTCGGACACAGCACGGCTGCGGCGATGCGCGAAGGTGTCCAGAACGCGATTGTCGGTGCCGTCGATCGTGCGTTTCGAACGCTCGCAGCCGACGGCTGCGAGCCACGGGCCGTCTTGACCGGTGGAGATGCGTCACGCATTCTTGACGCGCTTGCAATAGAGCCAGTACACCGGCCGCACCTCGTCCTTCAGGGGCTCGCACATATGCTCGAAAGCGCTCGATGAAAAACCTGCTGTTGTTGCTGCTGCTCGCGAATATCCTGTATCTCCTCTGGGGCATGTATCAACAGGATGAGCCCGGGGCCGGTGTCGTGGTTGTCAGGGAGTCCGATCTCGGCCCGCCCATGACCGTGACAACCAATCGTGACCGTGACGATGTTGCGAGCGTCGGCGCGGTGCTGGGCTCCGGTACCGCGACAGACCTGAAGGCAGTCGTTGGTCGATCCTGCGTAAGCATTGGACCGTTCAGAACCCGTGACGATGCCGATACGGCCGACCTCGGCTTTTCGAATCGCGGCATGAAGACCAGGCTTCGGTCCGAGCGGGTGCAGTCGGTTATCGGGCATTGGGTCCAGATTCGCAATATTGCGAACAATGCCGCTGCCAACAGGATGCTCGAGGTACTCAGCGAAGGTGGGCTGACCGACGCCTACCCGGTGCGTACCGAGGACGAGGGGCTCAAGATTTCGCTGGGCCTGTTCGGCAACCTGGAAGGCGCCGAGAAAGTCGAGCTGCAGGCGCGATCACTGGATCTGCCGGCTGAGATCACACCGCGATCAGAGGAGCGCACGGTTTTCTTCGTCGATGTCGCGTTGCCACCAGGGCAGGGTGCTGCCGCTATAGTCCAGGAATATGGCGAAGACCAGGTGCTGCTGAGGGACCAGGCCAGCTGTCCTCGCTGAAGTTCCGGTCAGGCACTTGTCAGAAGGGGCTGAAAAGCCAATAATCGGCGCCCACGCGCAAATCGCGTTCCGAATCAGCCGGCATAGCTCAGTTGGTAGAGCAACTGATTTGTAATCAGTAGGTCCCGAGTTCGACTCTTGGTGCCGGCACCAAAAAGACGGGGTCCCGATGGGACCCCCTCATTTTTGTGCCAACCCCAACAATCCCTCGGGTTGGCTCGATACGGTATGTCACGCACCAAGGCGTCTCGCCTTGCGGGCGGCAGATAACGTCGCCCGCTATTCTTCGGCGTCAACGCACAAGGGCGGATTGCAGTCGTGTTGCATGTCGGGAAAAGTCATGCGCAGCATATATTCGGCCGCCGACCGGACAATCTCGTCGGGCAGATCCATTCGTCCGCCGCGCGCGGGCATTTCAAGATAGCCGGTAATGGCGTGGTCAAGCAGAACGGCATCCCAGAGCCTGGAGCGTGTTCCCCATTCCTCGGCGTCGCCGGCAACCGGTGCGCCCAGCATTCCGGTTTCGTGGCAGCCTGCACAGAACTCGTTGTAGGCGGCCTCGCCGTTCATTCCATCGGCGGCCAGGACGGTATCGCTCGATGGATTGTCCTGGTTGGCACAGGCCGCAAGGAGCAACGGACAGATCAACAAAAAGCATCGGTGGTTCATGGCTGCGCTCCTTTCACGATCATGTTGCTTGTCGATCAGTATGCCAACAATACGCATTCGTGCCTACGCATCGTCTGCTAACGGCGTTGCTTCAGGAAATTGCCAAGCAATCTGAACTCGTCCACGCGTCGGCTGCCTTTACGCCAGACAAGGCCTATCTGGCGAAAGCTCTTTTCGCCCAGCGAATGCAACCTGACCCGCGTATTGCTGAGCAGCGCTGAGTCACGGGCCATTTCAGGCAGGAAGGTCACGCCAAGATCGGCATCGACCATTTCAATCAGGGTCAGCAAGCTGCTGGCGCCGAACCGGCTGACTTTTTGCGTATTCCGTATTCGACAGGCAGCGAGCGCGTGGTCCCGAAGGCAATGACCATCTTCCAGCAACAGGATGCTGTCTGAGTCGAGCCGGCTGAAACGATAATTCCTCGGATCGACGTGCTGCGTGTTCTCGTGGCACGCAAGGCAAAAAGCATCCCGAAACAAGGGCAGCTCCTCGACTCCCTGCATCTCCCAGGGCAGCGCCATCAACAGCACATCAAGCGCTCCTTCCATGAGCCGCGCGTAGATTCGTTGCGTCTGGTCCTCGATTAGCAGCAGCCGCAGATCCGGATACTGCGCACGCAGCGTTGGCAGCGCATCAGGGAGAATGAACGGGGCGATCGTCGGAATGACCCCCAGGCGCAGTTCGCCGGTCAGCGGTTCCTTCTGGCCGCGCGCCGTTTCGACCAGGCTGTCCAGGTCTCTCAGCACCAGTCGTGCCTGAACAGCAACCTGCTGGCCGGTCGCCGTGATGGTGACGTTGCGATTGGTGCGATCGACCAACTGCGCGTCGAGGGTCGTCTCGAGTTCCTTGATGGCATTGCTGAAGGCCGATTGAGACACGTAGCAGCGTTCTGCTGCGCGGCCGAAGTGCTCGGTTTCCGTCAGCGCGAGAAAATACTGCAGCTGTTTGACGGTGGGCGCCTTCATTTATCTATTAAATAGTACATAGTGACCTAATTAAACCATTTTATTTATTGATTGAATACCCCTAGACTTATTGATCTAGCGTCTAAGGAGAATTTGATGGAAGTGAATACCGGTATCAATGAGAAAGACCGCAAGGCTATCGCAGCGGGATTGTCTCGTCTCCTGGCGGATAGCTATACGCTCTACCTCAAGACCCACAACTACCACTGGAACGTAACGGGGCCGCAGTTCAACACGCTGCACCTGATGTTCGAGGGGCAGTATACGGAGCTGGCAACCGCCGTTGACGAAATCGCCGAGCGAATTCGAGCGCTGGGAGTCAAGGCGCCGGGTTCCTATCGCGAGTACGCGAACCTGACCGAAATAACAGAAGGCGACGGCAGCGAGACTGCCGAGGAAATGATTCGCCAGCTTGCCATCGGCCAGGAAACGATCGTGCGGACGGCCAGGGCGGTCTTCCCCGCGGCAGACTCTGCGAACGATGAGCCAACTGCCGACTTGTTAACGCAGCGCATGCAGCTGCACGAGAAAAACGCCTGGATGCTTCGCAGCATGCTGGCCTGATCAACCCTTTAGATAACTGGAGAGAATGATGTTCAAAGAAATGCAAGGCAAACGAGTGCCAGACGTTACGTTCCGGACTCGCAAGGACCACGAGTGGGTAGAGCTGTCGAGCAACGACATCTTCGCCGGCAAGTCCGTCGTCGTGTTCTCGCTGCCCGGCGCCTTTACACCAACCTGCTCGTCGTCGCATGTGCCGCGATACAACCAGCTTGTGCCCCTGTTCAAGGCGAACGGTATCGACGACGTGATTTGTGTCAGTGTCAACGATGCGTTCGTCATGAACGAGTGGAAGCGCTCGCAGAAAGCAGATCGGGTGACGTTTTTGCCCGACGGCAACGGCGATTTCTCTGACGGCATGGGTCTGCTCGTCGGCAAGGAAGATCTCGGCTTCGGCAAGCGCTCGTGGCGCTACTCGATGCTCGTACGCGACGGTGTCATCGAGAAAATGTTCATCGAGCCGGAGGAGCCGGGCGACCCGTTCCACGTCTCCGATGCCGACACGATGCTGAAGTACCTCGATCCAAACGGTCAGTTACCGCATGACGTAACGATATTCACCCGCGAAGGCTGTCCGTTCTGCGTCGGCGCCAAGGGCATGCTGCGCGATGCCGGTATCGAGTTCGAAGAGCTGTTGCTGAATCGTGACTACACCGATCGCACCCTGCGTGCGGTTGCGTCAGCTACGACCTACCCGCAGGTGTTCGTCGACGGCAAGCTGATCGGTGGCTCCGAGGATCTCAAGAAATGGCTGGAATCTGGTGACGCAGCGCGGACGCTAAGCGCTGCCTGATCGATCCCTTAGCACCAGCAAAAAGATAGCCGGGCAGACCGACAGGGCTGCCCGGCTTGTTTGCTTATAGAGGTCCGATTCTGGCTATTCCAGGGCCGCTGCCGGCGTATACTTCGGTAGGTAAGGAAACGCCATGCAGAATGAAAATAAAATATTCGAACGCGCAAGATTGTCGCGCGACCCGCGATTCGATGGCCGATTCTTCATTGGCGTGAAGACAACTGGTATCTACTGCCGACCCATCTGCCCGGCGAATGTGCCGAAGAGCGAAAATGTCGTCTTCTATCGCACCGCCGCTTCCGCAGGCGAGGCCGGTTTTCGACCGTGTCTGCGTTGTCGCCCCGAATGTGCGCCTGGAACGGCCGCGTGGGCCGGAACCTCAACGACGGTGAAGAGAGGCCTGCGGCTGATTGCCGAAGGTGCGCTCGACGATGGCAATGTCGAGCAACTCGCGGAGCGGCTGGGCGTCACCAGTCGCCATCTGCGACGTCTTTTTAACAAGCACCTTGGCGCAAGCCCGTTGGCGGTTGCACATACGCAACGGCTGCATTTTGCGAAAAACCTCATCGATCAGACGTCACTCACGATGAGTGACATATCCGTCGCGGCCGGATTCGGCAGCGTGCGCCGTTTCAATGATACGTTCAGGAAAACCTACGGCAGAACGCCGCGCGAGTTGCGTCGGCGGCGGAAGCCATCGTTGATTGCGAGCGCTTTCTCGGTACAGCTGCCGTATCGACTGCCATTTGACTGGGCTCGTTTGTTGTCGTTCTTCGCGGCGAGGGCCACGCCCGGTGTTGAGCACGTGCAGGATGGTCGCTACCTGCGCAGCATCTGCGTGGGTGAAGACGCAGGTATTATCGACGTACGCGATACGGGGCGGCACCTTGCCTTGTCGTTGCATGGCCTCGGCACGGAGGCGCTGTTTTCGATTGTGCAACGCGTGCGTGGTCTGTTCGACCTCGATGCTTCAACCGACGATATCGCGCGCGTCCTGTCACCCGATAAGACACTGCGCCCGTTGTTGAAGATTAACGCCGGAGTACGGGTGCCTGGCGCGTGGGATGGTTTCGAGCTCACTGTGCGCGCCATTCTGGGCCAGCAGGTATCCGTCGCTGCGGCTACGACGCTCGCCGGCCGTGTTGCAGAGCGCTACGGTGAACGGATCGACGTCTCGACCGAGGGTCTGCCGCGTGTGCCGAATCGACTCTTCCCGGGGCCGGAGAGACTGCAGCGTGCGAAGCTTGAAAGTCTGGGCATTATCGCGAGTCGCGCACAGACGATCCGCAGTGTCTCAAGAGCGGTTCTGAGTGGCGATCTGAACTTCGATGCGGCGCAGCATCCGCAGAGCGTCAGCGCTTCCCTGAAATCGATAAAGGGGATCGGCGACTGGACCGCGGAGTACGTGGCGATGCGTGCCATGAAGGATCCGGATGCGTTTCCGTCGGCGGACCTGGGGCTGCTGCGCGCGTTCGATCGCCCGGGCGGCCATCGAATGAAGCCGAAGGATCTTCAGAAGCGCGCTGAGGCCTGGCGGCCATGGCGCGCCTATGCTGCGTTATTGTTATGGGGCTCCGCGGACGGGGCTGGAGGCTAGAGCATGTATTACTGTTATCTCGATACCCCCATTGGCGAGCTGCTGCTGGCGGGACAGGATGGCGCCTTGGCAATGATCGGCTTTCCGAAAGGCTCGATGCGCCGTGACCCGGAGCCGGAGTGGATTTACAACGAGAAACCGCTGGCCAGAGCACGGCAACAGCTGCAGGAGTACTTTGCCGGCGAGCGACGGGAATTCGATCTGCCGCTGGAGCTTACCGGGACGGAGTTTCAGATCAGCGTGTTGAAAGCGCTGCAGCAGATACCCTACGGTGAAACTGTCTCATACGGAGAAGTTGCGAAGCGCATAGGCCGGCCTAAAGCGATGCGCGCGGTCGGTGCGGCAAATGGCCGTAACCCGATTCCGATTGTGGTGCCGTGCCACCGCGTCATCGGCAGTAGCGGTGATATGACCGGCTTCGGCGGTGGTATCGATACCAAGGAGGCGTTACTTCGCCTGGAGGCGGAGAACACGCAGGACCTGCTGTAGGAGCGCGCCCCGGCGCGCGAGCCATAGCTGCGGCCGGCACGCCGCAACGACGCCTAGAGTTTCTTGCCCTGCATCCCGCGGACCACCGCGGACGGCTCGACACCCTCGAGCAGGCGATCGTCAGCGATCAAGTCGGTAAAGCGCGACTCCAGCGGCAAGACACCGGCCCATATCGGAATCGCATAGTCCTCGTCCTCGTCACCCGGCATGCCGGTCGCCACTTTGGCGGAGGCCGACTCAATCGTGAGTTCGATAACGCCAGTCATCTTCACTTCTTTCTCGAGCGGTTCGCGAAGCTCATCCCAGCGACCCGGCATCGTGCACTCGGAAATCACACGCAGCGCGTGCAGCTTTTCATCGTAGTCCTCGATCAGGCGTGCGGGTCCGAATACCGTGGCCGAGCGATACCGCATCGACGAATTGAATGCTGAACGCGCGAATACCAGGCCATCGACATGCGTGACGTTCATGCAGGCTGTACCCGTACTTTCCAGCAGGCGGATGACGCGTGCTTTCCGGGCTCCGTGCAGGTAGATGGTCTCGCCGTCGCGGCCATAAAGCATTGGCACGACAACCGGTTCATCATCCTGGACAAACGCCACCTGTGCGATGAGCGCGGAGTCGAGGATACCGTGCACCGTGTCGCGATCATAGGCGGCTTTCTCACGCAGCTGCCGGACTTTGTTTTTCTTGCTGACGGCGTAATCGTTACTCACAGCGCTGCAACCCTCACAGGAACTTGGGGGCCAGGAACAGTGCCACCGAGGACACCAGGAAAATTCCGATAATGTTCAGCAGAAAGCCCGCACGGACCATCTTCGGGATCGTAAGCATGCCCGAGCCGAAGACGATTGCATTGGGCGGCGTCGCGACCGGCAACATGAACGCACAGCTTGCGGCAAAGGTAACGGGCACGGTCAATACAATGGGATCGAAACCGGATTCGATCGCTATTGCGCCAACCACAGGGAGAAAAGTCGCCGTGGTCGCAATGTTGCTCGTGAGTTCCGTCAGAAAGATAATCATTGCGGCAGCAATGATGACGATAATCGCGAGCGGCAGCATGCCGACGGCCTGCAGGCTGCCGCCAAGCCACTCAGCCAGTCCCGTGCGGGTTACGGCGCTGGCAAGCGTCAGGCCTCCGCCGAACAGTATGAGAACACTCCAGGGCAGCCGCTCGGCATACGTCCAGCGTAGCAGCAGCGGGTCACTTTTCTCACCACTCGGAATCAGGAAAAGGAGGATTGCGCCGGCCATTGCAATGCCGGAATCGTCGAGCGCCGAGAGTCCAGGCAGCTTGACCAGTACCGGTCGCAGAACCCAGGTAAGCGCCATGAGCGTAAAAATAATTGCAACACGTGTCTCGGGTACCGTTATGCGCCCCATGTCGTCTTTCATTTTCTTCAGGGTCGCTCGCCCTTCACCCGAGGTCGTGAAATCAACCTTGAATACCCAGCGCGTCAGCGTTAGCCATGCAAGGGGCAACATCAGTGCGCTGAGCGGCAGGCCGACCAGCATCCAGCTGGAAAAGTCGATTTCTGTGCCGTAGCTCTCCTGCATGAATGCCGCCAGTAATGCGTTCGGTGCTGTGCCAACAAGTGTCGCCATGCCGCCGATGGTGGCGCCATAGGCAACGCCGAGTAACAGCGAGTACTGAAAATTCTGTTTGCCCTGTTCGTCGAGCCCGTCCACGGTCTTGTGGATAACGGCAATGATGGATATGGCGATGGGTAGCAGCATCATCGTCGTCGACGTATTCATGACCCACATACTGATCACGGCACTTGCCAGCATGAAGCCGCCGACAAGCGAGCGACCGTTGCCCCCCACGTGCTGCAACACCGTCAACGCGATGCGGCGATGCAGGTTCCAGCGCTGCATCGCAAAGGCGACGATAAAGCCGCCAAGGAAGAGGTAGATGACCTTGTTGGCATAAGGCGCGGCGGTATCCTGAATCGTCGCAACGCCAAGTAACGGAAAGGCAACCAATGGCAGCAAGGCGGTTACCGCGATCGGCACGGCTTCGGTTGCCCACCAGACCGCCATCATTACCCCGATAGCTGCCGTGTTCCATCCTGCCTCGGAAAGCCCGGCAGGTGCGCCGCCGAGCATCATTAGCGCGGCTAGCGCGGGGCCGAGAAAGAGCCCGACCGTTTGATGAGTTGAACGGCCGTCATGCACGTTGTCGGTCAAGGTAAATGCTCCCCCGCAAATTTCTGGTGCCGGCTAGCCTACCTTTTTCGACGCCATTCGTCGTCGGTTTCGCGTCCAATGTCCAGATATGGTGGTGTATTCGCCTTCCCATACTATATGTAGTAGCATCTTCCGCGTACCGATCTGGTACGCACGGAGATGAAATGTAACAAGGCGAGGTGGGCGCACTGCCATGCTGGATGCATGACTCAACGGCGGGTGCTGCGTGAACCCTCTCAACACGCCACCTTTTTTGACTGATTTCCTGCAAACAGTCATTGCCAGCGAGGAAGCGGATCGCCAACCGGGAGATGGAAACGTCGTTAAACGTCCTGACACTGAGGTCCGGATTATTCGATCGTAGACCCCTCCCAGCCGGATACATTTTCTGCTTATACTGCCGCCCAGTTTCTGGGCGGCTTTTTTCTTGGCATAGGCACTATCGATGACGGCGAGACTGGTTGCGGGCACTCTGATTCTTGTTCTCTTGTCGGCGTGCGCGAGTGGTCCGCCAACGTTGCCGTACCCCGCATTTGTCCAGGTCGACGACCTCCAGGATATCTTTATGGCGAGCCTGCCCGGGATTCGGGCAAAGCAGCTGGCGGGAGATCCGCAGACGCGCCGTACGAGTAATCGCATCGATCTTCCCGCTGATTGGAGTGGAACAACCGGGGGTTCGCCGGGCCGCTCGCTGGAGATCTTCGTGATCGCCGGCAAGCTCAAGATCGCTGATATAGAACTCGGACGCGGGGGATACGCGTTCCTCCCGGCCGGCTCGCTCGGATTTAATCTGGTCTCTGCCGAGGGCGCGCGAATACTCTATTTTCTCAATGACGTCGATCCGGAGTCGATCATCAGGTCACCCATTATTCTGGATGCCGGGTTACTTGCGTGGTCGGCGACATCAACTGCTGGCGTTTTCAGCAAGGAGTTGCGACTGGATCCCGGCAACAACTCCAGGACCTGGTTGCTGAAGATCGAGCCGGGCAGCCGCTTACCGTGGCAGACGTCTTCCGCGATTCGCGAGGGATATCTGCTGGCTGGCAGCTATCAGCACAGCGAGTGTGTGGCGGGGGAAGTTCATACCTGGCAGTACGCGCCCGGTGGCTATTTCTACCGACCGGCTAACACCATCAACGGTGGGCCAGATGCCCAGGCACTCACCGAGTCGGTATGGCTGTTTCGAGAAGTGGATGGCGGCGTCGAGGAATCCGTGCCGGCCTGCGTGGTGCGAGAGGAGCCGCTCTGACACATCGGATAGCCCCGCTGCCTGCAGGGCTATCCAGGTCGGCTAACGCACGGGCGGGGATACGCCTTGCGCTATCAGTGCCGACCGGAACACCGCGGTGACGCTACTTGGCGACGAGTTTGGTAATGCGCTTGCCGAGTGCCATCAGCTTGGTCAGCGTGCTGGTAGGCACGGCGCTGATTTCTTCATACCAGCTGCTCGTCGATTCAACGAATCCCAGCATGCTGTGGATGCGCTGCTTGGTAATGGGGTCCGTTTCGTTCTCTGCATCGACCTGCTCGGCGCAGCTACGGAGCATTGTCAGCGTCGGGTTCAGTTCTCGTTGCTTGCGCTGCTCGATGATCACGCGAAACAGCTCCCAGACATCGTGCAAGGATTCGAAGTAGTCGCGTCGATCGCCGAGTACGTGCGTCATGCGCACCAGCTGATAGCTCTGCAATTCGCGAATGCTCGTGCTCACATTGGAGCGCGCTATGGAGAGCAGGTCGACAATCTCGTCGGCGCGTAACGGCTTCGGTGACAGGTACAGCAGCGCCTGAATCTGAGCGACCGTCCTGTTGGTTCCCCAGCGCGTGCCCATTTCGCCCCAATGCAGTACGTACTTTTCAACCGCTGGTGTCATTTGCATCGGTTCTTTCTCTTATTTCTGTTTTGACCGAAATTACAGGCGAACCAGGGCAGGGTCAATTGGCGTGGCACGACGGCCGAGATCAGGCCCGGATAGACTGGCTACGGCGCGATGGCGGTGACGATGGCCCGATGCGGTGCCGGCCAGCCTTCAACGGTTTGCGTAGGGTCGTCGGGAGCGAGGGCTTCAGCGAGCGATTCGAACGGCATCCATTCGGTGCTGCGCTGCTCGTCGGTTGTTGTGATCGAGCGGTCGATCACCTCGATATCTTTGAATCCGCATCGTCGTAGCCAGGTGCTCAACTCGGCGATCGTAGGCAATAGCCAGACGTTGCGCATGCGCGCGTAGCGACCCGCCGGTGTTCGGGCGAAGGACTCTTCACCCGGCACGTAAATCGTTTCCAGCACAAGCTGCCCCCCCGACCGCAAGGTCGAACGCAACTTCACTAGGTGATCGATGGGCGAGCGCTGGTGGTACAGAACGCCCATGGAGAAAGTGGTATCGAAGCTGTTTCTGGCGTCTGGCAGTTCCTCCAGGCGAAGCGGCAGTACAAAAACCTTCGCGTCCCTTACGAACACGTTGATGGCCAGAAATTGCATGGCGTAGAGGAGCGTGGGGTCGACGCCGACAACGATGTTGGCACCGGCTTCGCGCATCTGCAGGGCGTAGTAGCCGTTGCCGCAACCAACGTCGAGTACCTTGCGCCCATCCAGCGGGAGAATTAGATTCTCGAGGCGTGCCCATTTCATGTCGCTCTGCCATTCGGCATCGATATCGACTCCGGCTACCCGAAACGGCCCTTTGCGCCATGGTGCGAGCGAAAGCAGCAGTCGCCTGAGCGCCTGCGGGTCGGATTCCGCTGCCGGCAAAGACCTGACAACGTCGTGCCAGCGGTCGAAATCACCGTGGGCTGATGCGCTCATGCGCTCTGCCAGCAGCGGCGGCAGCGTTGCCTGCCAATGCGAGAGACCCAGCTCCTCAAGGCATGCAGCGAGAGCGGCGCTGTCAATCAAATCCCGCATTACTACCGCATCGCAATGATGGAGACGAAATTAAAATAGCGCAGCCACACGGCAGAGTGCGAAAAACCGGCCTTTGCCAGGCGCTGCCGATGCGCTGCTACGGTTTCGGGAATCAACACGTTCTCTAGTGCAGCACGCTTGCGGCTGATTTCCAGGGCGCTGTAGCGGTTGCGTCGCTTGTGCTCGTGGTGCAGGTCCACCAGCAGTGCTTCCATGTCCGGGTCCTCGTCGACCACTTTCTCCGATAGCACCAGGATGCTTTCTTCCTTCATGCCAGCACAGATTGCGGCCAGCAATGCGTCCCGATCGGAGCGATCGACAAACTGCAACGTGTAATTCAGGACCACCATAGAGGCATTCGTAATTTCGATATCGCGGATGTCGCCAAGTACGAAATCGACATCTGTTATCAATTCGGCAGCGACAGCCGCCGCGGCGACGACATCCCTGCATCGATCAATCATGGCGGCCGACGAATCAACAGCAACAATGCGGCAGCCGGGCTGGCGAATGCCCTGCCGCATGGCGATCGTTGCGGCCCCCAGCGAGCAACCGAGGTCGTAGCAGTTGGTGCCTGGCCGTACATAGCGAGCTGCAAGTGAGCCGATGGCCTCGAGAGAGGCCGTATAACCGGGTATCGATCGCCGCAGCATGTCCGGAAAGACGCGCGCGACCTTGTCGTCGAAGCGAAACGGCTCATCGCCCTCATCGGACTTGTAAATATCGTCTTCGGTCATAGGTCCTTTGACTCCAATGCCGGCGGCAGACCGTCGCGGGTCCTTGGGATAAAACCGCCGCACGTGAGAGAATCATCGCTATGCTACGCGAACTTCACCAGGAACTAGGCATTCCGGAGGACTACGGTCAGGCCGATGGCAAGCCCGTGTTCGAGGAGGCGGTCGAACTGGTTGATGTCGGCCCGAACCTGGTCGGACGTATGCAGCGCCTTGCGCCTGAGACGGCTCGAAAATGGGCGCGAATGGTTGAGGCGGCCGCGGCGGATGGCGTCACTTTGCTGATCGTCTCCGGGTTTCGCAGCCTTGAATACCAGGCCCGCCTGATTCGAAAAAAAATCAATGCAGGTCAATCAGTTAGCGAAATTCTGGCGGTAAATGCCGCGCCGGGGTTCAGCGAGCATCACAGCGGCAGGGCGGTCGATGTTGCGACGCCAGGCTCGCGGCCGCTGACCGAGGAGTTCGAGAGCTCTGAGGCGTTCCGCTGGCTGACCGAGCATGCCGCTGATTACGGATTTTCGATGAGCTATCCGCGCGGCAATCCCTACGGTTTCGTCTTTGAGCCATGGCACTGGGCACAGAAGGCCTGAGTTCGCCGCAAAGCCACGCCAGGCAAGGGGTTCAGGGTTTTTTGAGTGGCTGGCAGAAATATGAAGAATCAGTCGTTTAGCTGTTGACAGTAAGGCGGCGTAATTAGACAATGCCCGGCTTGCGTACGCGGAGGGGTACTCAAGCGGTCAACGAGGGCAGACTGTAAATCTGCTGGCTATGCCTACGTAGGTTCGAATCCTACCCCCTCCACCAGATGATGGTTCGGCTGAGGGAGGATTTCAGACCGACGCCAGCCGCGCGAGACTTAGCGACAGGAAGACATGACATCCGGACGGTTTGAAAAACAAAGACTGTCAGGATTTTTGCACGCCTGAATAACGTAGCCCGGCGACGGGTGCGCGGCGAATAGTTGGTTCGGCGCCTTGGGAACAGAGAGGTTTCGAGGACATAAAGGCGGGTGTAGTTCAACGGTAGAACCTCAGCCTTCCAAGCTGATGATGTGGGTTCGATTCCCATCACCCGCTCCAAATTGGAAGTTTGTGTAACGACGGCGAACGGCCCACAGAGAAACTTGCCCACATAGCTCAGGGGCAGAGCACTTCCTTGGTAAGGAAGAGGTCCCCGGTTCAAATCCGGGTGTGGGCTCCAGAAAAAAAACCGGTGTACTTTTTTAGATCACATTTAGATCAGCAGGAAAAAGCTCATGTCTAAAGAAAAATTTGAGAGAACAAAGCCCCACGTAAACGTAGGCACGATTGGTCACGTTGATCACGGCAAGACGACGCTGACGGCGGCGCTGACGAAGGTCATGGCGGAGAAGCACGGTGGCGAGGTCAAGGGTTACGACCAGATTGACAATGCACCGGAAGAGCGTGAGCGTGGTATCACGATTGCGACGGCGCACGTTGAGTACGAGAGTGACAACCGTCACTACGCGCACGTTGACTGTCCGGGGCACGCGGATTACGTGAAGAACATGATCACGGGTGCGGCGCAGATGGACGGGGCGATCCTGGTGGTGAGTGCTGCCGACGGCCCGATGCCGCAGACGCGCGAGCACATTCTTCTGGCACGCCAGGTAGGTGTTCCGTACATCGTGGTGTACATGAACAAGGCGGACCAGGTTGATGACGAAGAGCTGCTGGAGCTGGTGGAGATGGAAGTTCGCGATCTTCTGTCGATGTACGAGTTTCCGGGCGATGACACGCCGATCGTAACGGGTTCGGCGCTGAAGGCGTTCGAGGGAGACGAATCGGACATTGGTGTGCCGTCGATTCACAAGCTGATCGAGGCGATGGACAGCTACATTCCGATGCCTGAGCGCGCGATTGATGGTGATTTTCTGATGCCGGTTGAGGACGTGTTCTCGATTTCGGGTCGAGGCACGGTGGTTACGGGTCGCATCGAGCGCGGTGTAGTGAACGTTGGCGACGAGCTGGCGATTGTTGGCATCAAGGACACGATGAAGACGACCTGCACGGGCGTCGAGATGTTCAGGAAGCTGCTGGATCGTGGCGAGGCGGGCGACAACGTTGGCGTACTGCTGCGTGGCACCAAGCGCGAAGAGGTTGAGCGCGGCCAGGTGCTGGCGAAGCCGGGATCGATTACGCCGCACACCAAGTTTGAGGCCGAGGTCTACATTCTGACCAAGGACGAGGGTGGCCGTCACACGCCATTCTTCAAGGGATATCGTCCGCAGTTTTACTTCCGAACCACGGACGTAACGGGTGCGGTGGAGCTGCCGGAAGGCACCGAGATGGTGATGCCGGGTGACAACGTACAGATGGTTGTTGACCTGATAGCACCGATTGCGATGGAAGACGGTCTGCGGTTCGCTATCCGAGAGGGTGGGCGTACGGTGGGTGCCGGCGTCGTCGCCAAGGTTATCGAATAAGACCTCGATCGGCCCTGGTGGAGCGCGAAATCGGCAATGCGCGTTGTGTCGCGTAGCCGGCTTCGTCGCTTTAGTTAGAGTCGGCGCGGTCACGACAGAAACGGCAGCAATGCCATAACGAAAGTCAGGCGTTTATTAGAATTAGGCCAGTAGCTCAATTGGCAGAGCGGCGGTCTCCAAAACCGCAGGTTGGGGGTTCGATTCCCTCCTGGCCTGCCATTTAAGACACTGGGCGTTTGAACGATCATGGTTACACAGACAGAACAGAGCGAAAGCGGTGTCCTCGACATCATCAAGCTGCTGGTATCGGCAGCGGCGCTGATTGGCGGGCTCTACGCGTATTACTACTATGAGCCGCAGGTCGCGCAAGCGCTGCGCGTACTTATGGTGCTGGCCGGGACGGCTGCCGGTATTGGCATTGCAATGACGAGCACACAGGGCCAGAGGCTCTGGCACTTTGTGCAGGGCTCGCGCGTCGAGATTCGCAAAGTTGTTTGGCCGACGAAGCAGGAGACCACGCAGACGGCAATTGCCGTATTCGTGTTCACCCTGGTCATGATGCTGTTCTTCTGGGGACTGGACTCGGGTCTTCTCTGGTTGACCCGCACACTGGTGGGTTAACCCTACTTACTAAAGTTAACGAGTTTTTAAGGAATAACGGCAGTGGCCTTACGCTGGTACATCGTGCACGCCTACTCGAACTTCGAGCATCGCGTCAAAAGCGCGCTCGAGGAGCGAATCGAGCGCATGGGTCTTCAGGACAAGTTTGGCGAGATCCTGGTGCCCACAGAGGAAGTTGTAGAGATGCGGGAGGGCCAGAAACGCCGCAGCGAGCGCAAGTTCTTCCCCGGCTATGTACTCGTGCAGATGGAAATGGACGATGAGACCTGGCATCTCGTCAAGGAAGTTCCGAAGGTGCTTGGCTTTATCGGTGGTTCCAGCGATCGGCCGGCGCCGATCACGGAAAAAGAGGCCGACCATATCCTGCAGCGCGTGCAGGAGGGTGTCGACAAGCCGCGACCGAAGGTGTTGTTTGAGCCCGGCGAGGTGGTGCGGGTAACGGATGGGCCGTTCAACGACTTTTCAGGCGTTGTCGAGCAGGTCAATTACGACAAGAACAGGCTGCAGGTTGCCGTGCAGATTCTCGGCAGGTCCACGCCGGTCGAACTGGATTTCGGCCAGGTAGAGAAAGGGTAAGGGGGACATTCCTGATTGAGGGTATCGATACCCTCAATCAGGAATGTCCCCATTTGAAACATCATACGAGGAGCTCTTGTAGAGCGTTTGAACTCGAGAGGAAAATTCGATGGCAAAGAAAGTCGCCAGCTATATAAAGCTGCAGGTGCCTGCAGGCCAGGCAAATCCGTCGCCGCCCGTCGGTCCGGCGCTGGGCCAGCACGGTGTCAACATTATGGAGTTCTGCAAGGCGTTCAACGCGCAGACGCAGGGCACGGAGCCGGGACTGCCGATTCCAGTCGTTATCACGGTTTATAGCGACCGCAGTTTCACGTTTATTTCGAAGACCCCGCCGGCCGCAGTATTGCTGCGCAAGGCTGCAGGAATAGCAAAAGGCTCTGGCACGCCAAATACGACCAAGGTTGGCAAGGTAAATCGAGCGCAACTCGAGGAAATTGCCACGACCAAGATGCCGGACCTGACGGCTGCCGATATGGATGCTGCCGTACGCACGGTGGCAGGTACGGCTCGCAGCATGGGTATTGATGTCGAGGGAGTGAACTGATGGCGGCTATGAGTAAAAGAAAGAAGGCGGCTCGCGAAAAGGTCGATTCCCAGACCGTCTACGAAATCGATGTTGCCTTGAACCTGGTAAAGGAGCTGGCGATAGCGAAGTTCCCCGAGAGCATTGACGTGGCCGTGAATCTCGGCGTCGACCCGCGCAAGTCAGACCAGGTCGTCCGTGGCTCAACGGTGTTGCCGAACGGTACCGGCAAGACGGTGCGCGTCGCGGTATTTGCACAGGGCGACAATGCCGAAAAGGCCACCGCAGCAGGCGCAGATATCGTCGGTTTTGAAGATCTCGCCGACACCGTCAAGAGCGGCAAACTCGACTTTGATGTCGTCATTGCTACTCCGGATGCGATGCGCGTTGTTGGTCAGCTGGGCCAGATTCTCGGCCCACGCGGCCTGATGCCCAACCCGAAGGTTGGCACGGTCACTGCGGACGTAGAAACCGCGGTGAAAAACGCCAAGGCTGGCCAGGTGCGTTATCGCACCGACAAGGCCGGCATTATTCATTGCCCGATTGGTCGCGCTGACTTCGAGATCGACGCGCTCATAGAGAACCTCAATGCGCTGCTCACGGACCTGAAGAAGTCCAAGCCCGCATCGGCAAAAGGTTCATACGTAAAGAAACTGACGGTGTCGAGCACGATGGGCCCCGGCGTTTCGGTAGACAGGTCGACAATCAACGCCTGATCGATTGTTGCAGTGAAAAGAATTTGTTCGGGTGCCCTGTGTTTGTGGGGCGTTTGAACGGACAGCCACACGGAAGTGGCGATCGTCGAAGACCGTAGGCGATCAGCAAAACCTGCTGATCTTAATAGCCGCCTGCGCAGATGGTGTTACCCGAGTCAGTTAGTTAGGGCTTCGGTTATCCATCCGACAGAGGGAAGGACATCCCTTCGGGGATGAATCCCGGATTGGGGGGTGAAGCAGTTTTTCACCCATTTTGTGTAACCGTAAGCCAGGAGACATTCATGGCACTGAGACTCGAAGACAAGAAAGCTCTTGTCAAAGAGGTGAACGCGGTTGCGGGAGACTCTGTGACAGCCGTTGCGGCTGAATACAGGGGACTTTCTGTTGCAGAAATGACGGAGTTGCGCAAAGAAGCGCGCAGCGCCGGCGTATACATGCGTGTCGTCAAAAACACGCTGGCGCGTCGTGCCGTCGCAGGAACTGAATTCGAGTGCATGCAAGACACTCTGAAGGGACCGATTCTGCTCGCGTTTGCAAAAGACGATCCAGGTGCCGCTGCCAGGGTTATCAAAGATTTCGCCAAGGGGCACAAGGCCCTGCAGGCGGTCTCGCTATCAGCCGGTGGGCAATTACTGCCAGGGTCTGATCTGAGTAAGTTGGCTGATTTGCCAACGCTTGATCAGGCGCGCGCAATGTTGCTCGGCGTGATGCTAGCCCCGATGGGCCAACTGGTACGCACCATTGCCGAACCTTCTGCAATGCTCGCACGGACGTTGTCTGCGCGCGGCGAGCAGGAAGCGGCGTAACGATTAGATACACCCTGACTCAGGGTTTGATTTTATTTAAGGAAACTAGAAATGGCACTTTCAAACGAAGACCTGCTCAAAGAACTGAGCGCAAAGCCCATTATGGAAGTCGTAGAGCTCGTAAAGATGCTCGAAGACGAGTGGGGCGTTTCTGCTGCTGCTCCGGTTGCTGTCGCTGCCGGCCCGGCCGCCGGTGACGCAGGCGAGGCCGCTGCAGAAAAAGACGAGTTCGACGTTGTAATGACGAGCTTTGGCGGCAACAAGGTTTCTGTGATCAAGGCTGTACGCACGATCACCGGTCTCGGCCTCAAGGAGGCCAAAGACGCTGTGGAAGGCGCACCGTCAACCATCAAGGAAGGCGTTGCCAAAGCAGAAGCAGAGGAAGTCAAAAAGCAACTGGAAGAAGCTGGCGCTACCGTAGAGCTGAAATAATCAGCTCTACCAGTGCAGTCGCATCTTTTGGTGCACGACCTGACGGGTCAAAAGTCGGGCGAGCAGCCAGCCGGATTTCGGCTGGCTGCTTTCCCGCGTCCGTATTTAAGCAAATAGGCTAACGAGGATTTCTCGAATGGCATACTCATTCACTGAGAAAAAGCGTATCCGCAAGAACTTTGGCAAGCGTCCGACCATCCTGGACGTGCCATACCTGTTGTCGATTCAGGTTGATTCGTACAACAAGTTCCTGCAGTCGGATAAAACCATCGAAGACCGCGGCGACATCGGCCTGCACGCGGCATTCCAGTCGGTATTCCCGATTGTCAGCTATTCTGGCAACGCAGCGCTGGAGTACGTGAGCTACCGCCTCGGTACGCCTGTTTTTGACGTCAAAGAATGTCAGATGCGTGGTCTGACTTACGCGGCGCCGATTCGCGTTCTCGTTCGCCTCGTTATCTACGACAAGGAGGCCAGTGGTACGCCGAAGCCGGTCAAGGATATCCGCGAACAGGAAGTCTATCTCGGTGAAATGCCGTTGATGACCGACCACGGCACCTTCGTAATTAATGGCACCGAGCGGGTCATCGTCTCGCAGCTTCACCGCTCGCCGGGCGTGTTCTTCGATCATGACAAGGGCAAGACACACAGCTCCGGCAAACTGCTGTTCTCGGCACGCGTGATTCCTTATCGTGGTTCCTGGCTGGACTTCGAGTTCGACCCGAAAGACGCGGTATTCGCTCGAATCGACCGTCGCCGCAAACTGCCGGTGACTATCATTCTTCGTGCCCTGGGGATGAACAACGAGGAAATGCTCGACCTGTTCTTCGAGAACAACGACTTCTACCTGTCTGAGAATGAAATCAAGATGGGCCTGGTACCGGATCGTCTGCGCGGCGAAACGGCATCCTTCGACATCAAGCTGGGCCGTAAGGTCATCGTCGAAGAGGGTCGCCGCATTACCGCCAAGCACGTGCGCGACATGGAGAAGTCTTCCGTCGACAAGCTGACGGTGCCGAACGAGTACCTGGAAGGCAAGATCCTCGCACACGATATCGTCGATACAGAGACCGGCGAACTGTTAGCGGCTGCGAACGCAGAGCTGACGGCAGAGCTGATCGAGCAGCTGATCGCTGCCGGTATCGAGCACATACGTACGCTGTACGTGAACGACCTCGACCGTGGGCCGTTTATTTCAAATACGCTGAATATCGATCCTTCGACGACGCGTCTCGAGGCGCTGGTCGAAATCTACCGCATGATGCGCCCGGGCGAGCCACCGACCAAGGAGGCCGCCGAGAACCTGTTCCAGAACCTGTTCTTCAACCCGGACCGCTATGACCTGTCGGCCGTTGGCCGCATGAAGTTCAACCGCCGGGTCGGCCGTGACAACTCCGAGGGCGAGGGCGTTCTCGACAAGGAAGATATCCTCGACGTACTCGGCACGCTGATCAACATCCGCAATGGCTACGGTACCGTTGACGATATCGATCACCTCGGCAACCGCCGGGTTCGCAGCGTCGGTGAGATGGCGGAAAACGCTTTCCGCGTCGGGCTGGTTCGCGTAGAGCGCGCCGTCAAAGAGCGCCTGACGCAGGCGGAAGCCGATGGCCTCATGCCACAGGAAATGATCAACGCAAAGCCGGTCGCTGCCGCCGTCAAGGAGTTCTTCGGTTCCAGCCAGCTGTCGCAGTTCATGGACCAGAACAACCCGCTGTCGGAAGTTACCCATAAACGCCGTGTATCGGCGCTCGGGCCCGGTGGCCTGACTCGCGAACGCGCCGGCTTCGAGGTTCGCGACGTGCACCCGACACACTACGGTCGCGTTTGCCCGATCGAGACGCCTGAAGGCCCGAACATCGGCCTTATCAACTCGCTCGCCGTGTATGCGCGAACCAACGCATACGGCTTCCTGGAGACTCCGTATCGCAAGGTCAAGAACGGCAAGGTTACGGCGGATATCGATTATCTGTCGGCGATCGAGGAGAGCCAGTTCATTATTGCGCAGGCAAACTCGGAGCTGGACAAGAACGGCAAGTTCACTGAAGAGCTGGTTGCCGTTCGCCACAAGAACGAGTTCACACTGGCCGGGCCGGAGGACGTCAATTACATGGACGTCAGCCCTCGTCAGATCGTATCGGTCGCGGCGGCACTGATTCCGTTCCTGGAGCACGACGATGCTAACCGAGCGCTGATGGGCTCGAACATGCAGCGTCAGGCAGTTCCGACGCTGCGCGCCGAGGCGCCGCTGGTCGGTACCGGCATCGAGCGGGCAGTGGCTGTTGATTCCGGAGTGACGGTGGTCGCACGGCGTGGCGGTTCCGTCGACTCGGTGGATGCATCGCGCATCGTGGTGCGCGTCAATGACGACGAGACCACAGCGGCAGAACCGGGTGTTGATATTTACAACCTCACCAAGTACACGCGCTCAAACCAGAACACCTGTATAAACCAGCGGCCACTGGTCAAGAGTGGTGATTCTATCGCCGCTGGCGACGTGCTTGCCGACGGACCTTCCACGGATATGGGCGAGCTTGCCCTTGGACAAAACCTGCTGGTGGCGTTCATGCCGTGGAATGGCTACAACTTCGAGGACTCGATCCTGATCTCCGAGCGCGTGGCCAAGGAAGATCGTTTCACGACGATTCACATCGAAGAGCTGCAGTGCGTTGCCCGCGATACCAAGCTTGGGCCGGAAGACATTACATCGGACATTCCGAATGTCGGTGATTCCGCGCTAGCAAAACTCGATGAGTCGGGCATCGCCTTCATCGGCGCTGAAGTCAAGGCCGGCGACATCCTGGTGGGCAAGGTCACGCCGAAAGGAGAGACTCAGCTGACACCCGAGGAGAAGCTCCTGCGTGCCATCTTTGGTGAGAAAGCCTCCGACGTGAAAGACACGTCGCTGCGCGTACCTCCCGGTATGGACGGCACAGTCATTGACGTGCGCGTGTTCACACGCGACGGCGTCGAGAAAGACCTGCGCGCCCTGTCTATTGAGAAGGCGGAGCTCGAGAGCGTCCGCAAGGATCTCGATGACACGCTGCGCATCCTCGAGGAAGACATCTACGAGCGTGTAGAGCGGATGCTGACGGGCAAGGTTGCCCAGGGCGGCCCCAACAAGCTCAAGTCGGGCAGCAAGATCGTCAAGGCTTACCTTGAAGAGCTGCCGCGCGAGCAGTGGTTCGAGATTCGCCTGAAGAACGACGAGGCGAACGAGCAGCTGCAGAATTCGTTTGAGCGCCTGAAGGCGCAGCGCGACGAATTCGATCGCCGTTACGAAGAGAAAAAGACCAAGATCACGGCGGGCGACGATCTCGCTCCAGGCGTCCTGAAGATGGTCAAGGTGTACCTGGCAGTGAAGCGACGCATTCAGCCGGGCGACAAGATGGCCGGCCGTCACGGTAACAAGGGTGTTATTTCCACCATCGTTCCCGTCGAAGACATGCCGTATCTCGAGGATGGCAATCCCGTGGACATCGTTCTTAATCCGCTGGGCGTACCGTCGCGCATGAACGTTGGCCAGGTTCTTGAAACCCACCTCGGCTGGGCAGCCAAAGGCGTCGGCAAGAAGATCGACGAGATGCTCAAGGCGCAGGAATCGATCGTAAAGCTGCGGCAGTTCCTGGAGGCGGTCTACAACAAGACAGGCGGCAAAACGGAGGACATCAAGTCCTTCAGCGACGCCGAAGTCCTGGAGCTGGCCGGCAATCTGACTCGTGGTGTGCCCACGGCGACGCCCGTCTTTGACGGTGCGACCGAGGCCGAGATCAAGGGGCTGCTGGAGTTAGCGGGACTCGACCAGTCGGGTCAGTCAACGCTTTACGACGGACGCACCGGCGACAAGTTCGATCGCGATGTCACCGTTGGCTACATGTACATGTTGAAACTCAACCACCTGGTTGACGACAAGATGCATGCTCGCTCGACGGGGCCTTACAGCCTTGTCACGCAGCAGCCGCTCGGTGGTAAGGCGCAGTTTGGTGGGCAGCGCTTCGGTGAGATGGAGGTGTGGGCTCTCGAAGCCTATGGCGCCGCTTACACCTTGCAGGAAATGCTGACAGTCAAGTCGGATGACGTGCAGGGCCGTACCAAGATGTACAAGAACATCGTGGACGGCGAGCACTACATGGATGCCGGCATGCCAGAATCGTTCAATGTGTTGGTCAAGGAGATACGTTCTCTGGGTATCAATATTGAGCTGGAGACAGACTAATGAAAGATCTGCTAAAGCTTTTCAAATACCAAAACCCGGTCGACGACTTCGATGCGATTCGCATCGGCCTGGCTTCGCCCGACATGGTGCGTTCCTGGTCCTTCGGTGAGGTCAAGAAGCCCGAGACCATCAACTACCGGACCTTCAAGCCGGAACGTGACGGCCTGTTCTGTGCCAAGATCTTCGGGCCCATCAAGGACTACGAGTGCCTTTGTGGCAAGTACAAGCGTCTCAAGCATCGTGGCGTCGTCTGCGAAAAGTGCGGTGTTGAGGTTACGCAGACCAAGGTTCGTCGTGAGCGCATGGCGCATATCGAGCTGGCGAGCCCGGTCGCTCATATCTGGTTCCTGAAATCGTTGCCGTCACGCATCGGCCTGATGCTCGACATGACGTTACGCGAGATAGAGCGTGTGCTGTATTTCGAAGCGTTCGTCGTGGTTGATCCCGGCATGACGGAGCTCGAGCGCGGCCAGTTGATGACTGACGACATGTACCTGGATGCCTTGGAGCAGTATGGCGACGAGTTCGATGCCCGCATGGGCGCCGAAGCCGTGCGCGAGATGCTGATGACGATCGACCTGCAGCGCGAGATCCTCAAGGTTCGCGAAGACATGGGTGCGACGCGCTCCGAAACGAAGATCAAGCGGCTGTCGAAGCGCCTCAAGCTGATCGAGTCATTTGTTGAATCCGGGAACAAACCCGAATGGATGGTACTTACCGTCCTGCCGGTGCTGCCGCCGGATCTGCGGCCGCTGGTGCCGCTGGACGGCGGACGTTTCGCAACGTCCGATCTGAACGATCTGTACCGTCGCGTCATCAATCGCAACAACCGTTTGCGCCGCCTGCTCGAGCTGAACGCACCCGATATCATTGTGCGTAACGAAAAGCGCATGCTGCAGGAATCCGTTGACGCCTTGCTCGACAACGGTCGTCGCGGTCGCGCGATTACCGGCACTAACAAGCGCCCGTTGAAGTCGCTCGCCGACATGATCAAGGGCAAGCAGGGCCGCTTCCGTCAAAACCTGCTCGGCAAGCGGGTCGATTACTCGGGTCGTTCTGTCATCGTCGTTGGCCCGACCCTGAAGCTTCACCAGTGTGGCCTGCCGAAGAAGATGGCGCTCGAGCTGTTCAAGCCGTTCATCTTCTCGAAGCTGCAGTTGCGCGGTGAGGCAACGACCATCAAGGCCGCCAAGCGTCTCGTGGAGCGCGAGGGTTCGGAGGTCTGGGATATCCTCGAAGAAGTTATTCGCGAGCACCCTGTCATGCTGAACCGTGCGCCTACGCTGCACAGGCTCGGTATCCAGGCTTTTGAGCCGGTTCTGATCGAGGGTAAGGCCATTCAGCTGCACCCGCTGGTTTGTACCGCGTTCAACGCTGACTTTGATGGCGACCAGATGGCGGTACATGTGCCGCTGTCGATCGAGGCGCAGCTCGAAGCGCGTGCCCTGATGATGTCGTCCAACAATATCCTGTCACCGGCCAACGGCGAGCCCATCATCGTGCCGTCCCAGGACGTTGTACTGGGCCTCTACTGGATGACACGTGGGCGTATCAACGCCAAGGGCGAGGGCATGATTTTTGCCAGCCTCGACGAAGCGCGACGTGCCTATGAGGTTGGTGCCGCAGACCTGCAGGCGGCGGTCAAAGTCCGGGTGACGATGCATGAGCGTGATGAAAATGACGAGCTGCGAGAAGTCGTCAAAGTAGTCGATACCACCGTAGGCCGCGCTCTGCTCTCCGAGATTATGCCGGATGGCCTGGAATTCGAGCGCATCAACCAAACGATGTCGAAGAAAGCGATCTCGTCGGTGATCAATGCCTGTTACCGTCAACTCGGCCTGAAGCGAACGGTCGTTTTTGCGGACAAGCTGATGTACACGGGCTTCCGCTTTGCGACTCGCGCGGGTATCTCTATCGGTGTCAACGATATGGTCGTGCCCGAGAACAAAGAGGAAATTCTGGCCGTTGCCGAGACGGAAGTGAAGGAGATTCAGGACCAGTACGGTTCCGGTCTCGTCACTGACGGTGAGCGCTACAACAAGGTTGTCGATATCTGGTCACGCACCAACGACCAGGTCGCGAAAGCGATGATGGACAAGTTGGGAACCGAGAAGACCAAAGATGCCTCGGGCAAGACTGTCGATCAGGAGTCGTTTAATTCGATCTACATGATGGCCGATTCCGGTGCTCGTGGCTCTGCCGCGCAGATTCGGCAGCTTGCCGGCATGCGTGGTCTGATGGCGAAGCCTGATGGCTCGATCATCGAGACGCCGATCACGGCGAACTTCCGCGAGGGGCTCGACGTACTTCAGTACTTCATTTCGACTCATGGCGCTCGTAAGGGTCTCGCGGATACGGCTCTGAAGACCGCCAACTCCGGTTACCTGACCCGTCGCCTGGTCGATATCGCTCAGGACCTGGTTGTTACCGAGGTCGACTGTGAGACCCGCAACGGTGTCGCCATGGCGCCGCTGGTCGAGGGTGGCGATATCGTCGAGCCGCTGACCGAGCGCGTTCTCGGACGTGTGCTGGCCGAGCCGGTCATGATCACCGGCACCGACAAGGTTGCTTTCGACGCCGGCACTATGCTCGACGAAGCGGCCGTGCAGCGTCTCGAAGAACTGCAAATTGATCATGTCCTGGTGCGCTCGCCAATTACCTGCGAGGTCCGCTACGGGGTGTGTTCGCAGTGCTATGGTCGCGATCTGGCGCGCGGTGATCGCATCAACATTGGTGAAGCGGTTGGCGTCATTGCTGCGCAGTCGATTGGTGAGCCAGGCACGCAGCTGACGATGCGCACGTTCCATATTGGTGGTGCGGCGTCACGGTCTGCGGCGATCAACAGCATCGAAATACAATCGAAGGGTGTTGCAAAGCTCGTCAACATCAAGACCGTGGCTCATCACAAGGGCTACCTGGTCGCGGTCTCGCGATCCGGTGAGATTTCGATCGTCAATGAAATGGGCCGTGAGCGCGAGCGCTACAAGGTGCCGTACGGTGCAACGATCACGATCCAGGACGGCGCTGAGGTCAAACAGGGCCAGGTTGTTGCAAGCTGGGATCCGCATACCCACCCGGTTGTCACCGAGGTAGAGGGCAAGATCAAGTTCGAAGACTTTATCGATGGCATTACGGTCGCTGAGCAGATTGACGAGTTCACCGGCCTGACGAGCATCGTGGTACTCGATCCGAAGAGCCGTGGTGGCTCCGGCAAGGACCTGCGTCCGGTCGCAAAACTTCTCGACGAAGATGGCAACGACATCTGCTTCGCGAATACCGATATTCCCGCGGTCTACGCGTTGCCGGTTGGCGCCATCATCTCGATGGCGGACGGTGCCAGTGTTTCAGTGGGCGACGTTATTGCACGCATCCCGCAGGCGTCCTCGAAGACGCGTGACATTACCGGCGGTCTGCCACGTGTTGCGGACCTTTTCGAAGCCCGCAAGCCCAAGGATCCGGCGATCATGGCCGAGCACACGGGTACGGTCAGCTTCGGCAAGGAAACCAAGGGTAAGCGTCGCCTCGTCATTACCGAAGAGAACGGCGAGAGCCATGAGGAGCTGATTCCGAAGTGGCGCCACCTCAATGTGTTCGAGGGCGAGCAGGTTGTGCGCGGCGAGACCATCGCTGACGGTGAGCCAAATCCGCACGATATTCTCAGGCTTCAGGGCGTTGAGAACCTCGCCGATTACCTGGTTCGCGAAATCCAGGACGTTTATCGACTGCAGGGCGTGAAGATCAACGACAAGCACATCGAGGTGATTATTCGCCAGATGTTGCGCAAGGTGATCATCGCGACTCCGGGTGAAAGCAACTTATTGCGCGGTGAGCAGATTGACAAGTCGCGCTTCCTGGAAGAGGTCGAACAGCTGCAGGCGCAGGGCAAGGAGCCGCTGACGTCGGAGCCGGTACTGCTGGGTATTACGAAGGCATCGCTGGCGACCGAGTCGTTTATCTCTGCCGCGTCGTTCCAGGAGACCACCCGCGTTCTGACGGAGGCTTCCGTTCGCGGGCTCCGCGACGAGCTGCGTGGTCTGAAGGAAAACGTCATCGTGGGACGCCTGATTCCGGCTGGAACAGGGTTTGCCCACCATGCCGAGCGGCGCCGTACGCGAGAGCAGGATCTGGCCGATCAGCTGCGGCAGCTCGAAGACACGCAGGCCGCGGAACAGGCACTTGCGAACGCGGTCGAGGAAGCGGCAGACGAGGCGGAAGCGCCGGCTGAGGACGCGGCAGCAGCAGCGGAGTCCGATGCACCTGTCGAGGGTGGTGAGGAGACCACAGCCGCATAGCCGATGATTTTTTCCTTACAATCAAAGGCATAGAGGATCTGGCGGGCCCTGCGTGATGCTAGCTTGACACTGAGTTCCCCGCATCACTAAAATGCCCGCCCTTAACCCCGCGGCTCGTCGATTGACGAGCCGCGACATAATTTGGCGCTCGCCGAGAGGGGGGTACCGGATTTTCAAGGGCTCGCCACTAGGCGGGCCCTGATTTTTCCCAGCTTCTGGACTGATGCAGTCTGGGGGTTGGCTGCGCTCGTTTTAACAGGGCGCGAACGACACGATGACCTTTTAACCTGAAAAGAAGAGTGAAGGCCCATGGCCACAGTTAACCAGTTAGTACGTAGTCCGCGAGCCACGAAGCGAGCGAAAAGCACGGTTCCGGCGCTCGAAGCGAGCCCGCAAAAGCGCGGTGTCTGCACGCGTGTCTACACGACAACGCCAAAGAAACCGAACTCGGCGATGCGCAAGGTGGCGCGCGTGCGGCTGACAAACGGCTTTGAAGTTACGAGCTATATCGGCGGTGAAGGCCATAACCTGCAGGAGCACAGCGTGGTTCTCATTCGTGGTGGCCGTGTAAAGGATCTGCCTGGCGTGCGCTACCACACAGTGCGCGGCACGCTGGACTGCGCAGGCGTCTCTGAACGCCGCAAGGGTCGCTCGAAATATGGCGCCAAGCGTCCCAAATCGTAATTAACTCAGCACCGCCTGAAGGCGGACTATAAAGAGACAACACATGTCCAGAAGAACACAAGCCCCGAAACGAATGATTCTGCCCGACCCAAAGTACGGCAGTGATTTATTGGCGAAATTCATGAACATGATCATGAACGACGGCAAGAAGTCCGTTGCGGAGCGTATTATTTACGGTGCATTGGATCGCATTTCCGAGCGTGAGACGCAGACCGGCGAGAAAGCGCTGGAGCTGCTCGAGACGGCGCTGGAAAACGTCAAGCCCGTTGTCGAGGTGAAGTCGCGTCGTGTTGGTGGTGCTACCTACCAGGTGCCAGTCGAAGTCCGTCCTGCCCGTCGCCAGACGCTCGCCATGCGCTGGGTTATCGACGCTGCCAGGAAGCGCAGTGAGAAGTCAATGGCCCATCGGCTGGCGCACGAGCTGCTGGACGCCGCCGAAAACCGCGGTACCGCCGTCAAGAAGAAAGAAGATACGCACCGCATGGCGGAAGCCAACAAGGCGTTCTCGCACTACCGCTGGTAGTAAGGCTTTGTCGTGGCCCGTTCAACCCCCATCGAGCGTTACCGCAATATCGGCATCATGGCCCATATTGATGCGGGCAAGACGACGACAACAGAACGCGTCCTGTTCTACACCGGTGTCTCGCACAAGATAGGCGAGGTACATGATGGCGCCGCCGTCATGGACTGGATGGAGCAGGAGCAGGAGCGTGGCATTACGATAACCTCGGCCGCTACCACCTGTTTCTGGAAGGGTATGGACGGCCAGTTCGACGAGCACCGCATCAACATTATCGACACGCCGGGACACGTCGACTTCACGATTGAGGTCGAGCGCAGCCTGCGAGTGCTTGACGGCGCCATTACGGTGCTCTGCTCGGTGGGCGGTGTCGAGCCGCAGACCGAAACGGTTTGGCGTCAAGGCAACAAGTACAACGTGCCGCGCATGATCTTCGTCAACAAGATGGACCGTGCAGGCGCCGATTTCCTGAGAGTCGTCGAACAGGTGAGGGAGCGTCTGGGCGCCAACCCGGTGCCGGTGCAGCTTCCGATTGGTGCGGAGGAGCATTTTGAAGGCGTTATCGACCTGATTCGCATGAGAGCGGTCTATTGGGACGAAAGCAACATGGGCACGACCTATGAGGCCCGTGACATCCCGGAAGAGCTGCTTGCCGATGCCCGGCACTGGCGCGAGAAGATGGTCGAGGCGGCCGCAGAAGGTAACGAAGAGCTGCTGAACAAGTTTCTTGAGAACAGCGAACTCTCGGACGAGGAAATTCGCCTCGGATTGCGCCAGCTCACCCTGTCCGGCGATGTTGTCGTCGCGATGTGTGGTTCGGCATTCAAGAACAAGGGTGTCCAGGCAATGCTCGACGCTGTTGTCGACTTTATGCCCTCCCCGATCGACGTGCCTCCGATCGTAGGTCACCTGGACGACGAGACAGACGCGGAGCGTCATGCGGACGACAATGAACCGTTTGCTGCATTGGCCTTCAAGATTGCAACGGACCCGTTTGTCGGAAACCTGACCTTCTTCCGCGTTTATTCCGGCGTATTGAACTCCGGCGACACGATCTTCAACCCGATCAAGGGCAAAAAGGAGCGCATAGGCCGAATCCTGCAGATGCACTCCAACGATCGCAAGGAAATCAAGGAAGTACGCGCCGGCGATATCGCTGCCGCCGTCGGTCTGAAAGATGTCACTACGGGTGACACGCTTTGCGATCTGAAGCAACGCATCATGCTCGAGCGCATGGAGTTTCCGGAGCCGGTCATCTCGGTCGCGGTCGAACCCAGAACGAAAGTCGACCAGGACAAGATGGGCAACGCATTATTGAAGCTCGCCAAGGAGGATCCTTCGTTCCGGGTGCACACCGACGAAGAATCCGGCCAGACGATCATCTCCGGCATGGGTGAGTTACATCTGGATATTATCGTCGATCGCATGAAGCGTGAATTCAAGGTCGACGCGAACGTCGGGAAGCCACAGGTCGCGTATCGCGAGACCATACGCCAGGCCGTGAAGCAGGAAGGCAAGTTCGTGCGTCAATCCGGTGGTCGCGGCCAGTACGGCCATGTTTTCCTCGAGATCGAGCCGCAACCGCCGGGTAGCGGCTACGAATTCGTTAACGCAATAGTTGGCGGCGTCGTGCCACGAGAGTATATTCCTGCCGTCGACCGGGGCATTCAGGAGCAGATGGAAAACGGCGTGATCGCCGGTTACCCGGTAGTGGACTGTCGGGTAACGCTTTACGACGGCTCATACCACGACGTGGACTCCAGCGAGATGGCCTTCAAGATCGCCGGCAGCATGGGTTTTCGGGAGGGAGCAATGAAAGCGGATCCGGTATTGCTGGAGCCGATCATGCAGGTCGAGGTTGTTACGCCGGAAGAATACATGGGAGATGTGATGGGCGATCTGAATCGTCGTCGTGGTCTGCCACAGGGCATGGAAGATACGCCTTCGGGTAAAACGATCCGTGCCGAAGTGCCGCTGGCCGAGATGTTCGGCTACTCGACGGACCTGCGCTCGATGAGCCAGGGACGTGCCGTCTATTCGATGGAGTTCAAGAAATATTCGGAAGTGCCGCAGAATGTCGCGGATTTGGTCATGAGAAAAGCATCGTAGGAGCGGCCACAGCCGCGATAACACAACACTCGGGAATAGGACAATGTCCAAAGAAAAATTTGAGAGAACAAAGCCCCACGTAAACGTAGGCACGATTGGTCACGTTGATCACGGCAAGACGACGCTGACGGCGGCGCTGACGAAGGTCATGGCGGAGAAGCACGGTGGCGAGGTCAAGGGTTACGACCAGATAGACAACGCCCCGGAAGAGCGCGAGCGTGGTATCACGATTGCGACGGCGCACGTTGAGTACGAGAGTGACAACCGTCACTACGCGCACGTTGACTGTCCGGGACACGCCGATTACGTGAAGAACATGATCACGGGAGCGGCGCAGATGGACGGTGCGATCCTGGTGGTGAGTGCGGCTGACGGCCCGATGCCGCAGACGCGCGAGCACATCCTGCTGGCACGCCAGGTAGGTGTTCCGTACATCGTGGTGTACATGAACAAGGCTGACCAGGTTGACGACGAAGAGCTGCTGGAGCTGGTGGAGATGGAAGTGCGAGATCTTCTGTCGATGTACGAGTTCCCGGGCGATGACACGCCGATCATAACGGGGTCGGCGCTGAAGGCGTTTGAAGGCGATGAGTCGGACATTGGTGTGCCGTCGATCCACAAGCTGATCGAACAGATGGACAGTTACATTCCTGAGCCGGAGCGAGCGATTGACGGTGACTTCCTGATGCCGGTTGAGGACGTATTCTCGATTTCGGGTCGAGGCACGGTGGTCACGGGTCGTATCGAGCGCGGCATCGTGAATGTTGGTGACGAGATCGAGATCGTGGGCATCAAGGACACGGCGAAGACGACCTGCACGGGCGTTGAGATGTTCAGGAAGCTTTTGGACCAGGGCATGGCGGGTGACAACGTGGGCGTATTGCTGCGTGGCACCAAGCGCGAAGAGGTTGAGCGCGGCCAGGTGCTGGCGAAGCCGGGATCGATTACGCCGCACACCAAGTTTGAGGCCGAGGTCTACATTCTGACCAAGGACGAGGGTGGCCGTCACACGCCATTCTTCAAGGGATATCGTCCGCAGTTTTACTTCCGAACCACGGATGTAACGGGTGCGGTGGAGCTGCCGGAAGGCACCGAGATGGTGATGCCGGGTGACAACGTACAGATGGTTGTTGACCTGATAGCACCGATTGCGATGGAAGACGGTCTGCGGTTCGCTATCCGAGAGGGTGGGCGTACGGTGGGTGCCGGCGTCGTCGCCAAGGTTATCGAGTAAAAAATATGGCAACTAATCAGAATATTCGTATCCGCCTCAAGGCCTTCGATCATCGTTTGATCGATACGTCGGCACGCGAAATCGTGGATACAGCGAAGCGCACTGGCGCGACCGTAAAAGGTCCGATCCCGCTACCGATGAGGAAGGAGCGTTTCACGATCCTGATCTCGCCGCACGTGAACAAGGACGCTCGCGACCAATACGAGATCCGCACCCACAAGCGGCTGATGGATATCGTGGATCCAACCGACAAGACGGTTGACGCCCTGATGAAGCTGGAGCTTCCGGCGGGCGTGGATGTGCAAATCAAGCTGAATTAGGGCAGGCGGGAGGCGTAATCCTCGTCGAAATCGCCTGCAGCGGCCCGCTCAAGCGGCGCCGATCTGCGGTTTGCTTTTCGACAGCCAGGAAAACGCCGACACGCAGTTCTATAACTTGTTGATTTAAAAGGGGAAGAGATTCTCCGAGAATTCCGCGAAAAAAGACCGGAAACCGCTTGTATTGGGGGTTTCAAGTCGTATAATTGCGGGCTCGCTTCATTCGGCCGGACCGGGAGTCGGCCGAAACGGAACAAGCGATACAGTCGCCAGGAAATCGAGGGCGACACGGCAAATCCCGGAACCGCCGGACCGATCGATGGATCGGGTCGGAGCTTAGGGTCAGTCCCAGAGCAAAGAGAGCAAAGCTCTCCGCGACGGCTGGCCCTTTCGCATGTCTGGAACAAAGGGGACATTCTGCTTTTTCTCCCTGCCGGACAGGGTTGAGTAGAGAGTAAGAGCAGAATGTCCCCGCGTCAGGCGCAGCCAATTGAAGTTGCGCCGGTGAAACAAATTTTATCGAGAACGACGCTGGCCAATCGCAGTCAGCGCGAGGTTTTGAAGATGACGATGGGTCTTGTTGGCCGCAAATGCGGCATGACGCGTGTCTTCACGGAGGACGGGGTTTCGATTCCTGTCACCGTGGTCGAGGCACAACCAAACCGAATTACCCAGGTGAAGACCGTGGAGACGGACGGCTATCGCGCGCTACAGGTTGTAGCCGGAAGCCGCAAGGCGTCGCGTGTGTCCAAGCCTGAAGCCGGCCACTTTGCCGCAGCAAAGGTCGAAGCCGGCGACCTAATTACCGAATTTCGCCTCTCTGACGGCGATGAAGGTGACTATGAGATTGGCAGTGAGTTGCGTGTCGAGCTGTTTTCCGAGGGGCAAAAGGTCGACGTCATCGGAACTTCAATCGGCAAGGGCTTTGCCGGGACGGTCAAGCGCCACAACTTCAGCATGCAGGACGCAACCCACGGCAACTCTCTGGCGCACCGCGCACCAGGCTCCATTGGTCAGAACCAGACACCGGGTCGCGTTTTCAAAGGCAAGAAAATGTCCGGTCAAATGGGTAACGTTCGCCGCACCATCCAGAACCTGGAAGTCGTGCGTGTCGACAACGAGCGCAATCTTCTTCTGATCAAGGGCGCTGTCCCGGGTCATCGCGGCGGCCGCGTTATCGTGCGCCCAGCTGTGAAGTCCAAGCGATAAGGGGCGCATTGATGAAACTCAAGCTACAGGACAAAGGCTCGGTTGACGTTCAGGAAGCGGCTTTCGGGGCTGCCTACAACGAAGCGTTGATCCACCAGGTGGTCACCGCCTACCTCGCTGGCGGTCGTGCCGGTACCAAGGCACAAAAGAATCGTGCGGCGGTAAGGGGCGGCGGCGCGAAGCCGTGGCGTCAGAAGGGCACCGGTCGTGCACGCGCCGGCACCATCCGCAGCCCAATCTGGGTTGGCGGCGGTCGTACGTTTGCTGCCAAGCCGCGCAACCACGACCAGAAGGTCAACAAGAAGATGTACCGTGCAGCGCTGCGCTCAATGGTATCTGAGCTGGTGCGCCAGGATCGACTGGTCATCGTCAACGAGCTGAGCCTCGAGGCGCCGAAGACCAAACTGCTGGCGACACGGCTCAAGGAGCTGAACCTCGACAGCGTGCTGATCCTCAACGAAGCATTTGACGAGAAGCTGTTTCTCGCGGCGCGTAACCTGCCGAACGTTGGCATCTGTGACGTCGCGTCGATGGATCCCGTCGTACTGATTCGTTTCGAAAAAGTGCTGGTGACGCTGCCCGCGCTGAAGCTTATCGAGGAGCGCCTGTCATGAGCCAAGCACTGCGCCAGGAAAGATTGCTGACGGTTATTCGCGGCCCGCACCTCTCGGAAAAGTCGCACATGGCTGCCGAGAAGAACCAGGTCGTCCTCAAGGTGCGCACAGACGCCACCAAGAAAGAGGTCAAGCAGGCTGTTGAGCTGCTGTTTGAGGTCAAGGTCGACGCGGTTCAGGTCGTAAACGTTAAGGGCAAGACGAAGCGCTTCCAGCAGGCAAAGGGCCGGCGTAATAACTGGAAGAAAGCCTACGTCAAGCTGGCTGAGGGAAGCTCTGTTGAAGAGTTCTTCGGCGCTGAGTAATTAGGAGTACGTCGTGTCACTGCATAAAGCCAAGCCAACCTCTGCCGGACGCCGTTTCGTCGTCGCCGTCAAGACACCGGAGCTGCACAAAGGCAAGCCGTATGCGCCTCTGCTGGCGAAGAAGTCCTCGAAAGGCGGGCGTAATAACAACGGGCGCATCACCGTGCGTCATCAGGGTGGCGGCCACAAACAGCACTACCGTATCGTCGACTTCAAGCGCAACAAGGACGGTGTTCCGGGTGTCGTTGAGCGCCTCGAGTACGATCCGAACCGCAGCGCTCATCTCGCGTTGATCAAATACGCCGACGGAGAGCGACGTTACATACTCGCACCGAAGAACGTACGCGCGGGCGCGCCGATCATCAGTGGTGAAGATGCGCCTATCAAACCAGGCAACGCGCTTCCTATTCGTGCGATCCCGGTTGGTACGACGGTACATAACATCGAGATGAAGCCGGGCAAGGGTGGCCAGCTGGTTCGCTCAGCCGGGGGTTCGGCGATGTTGGCGGCGCGCGACGGATCCTATGCGACCGTTCGATTGCGTTCTGGCGAAACTCGCAAGATCCACGTCAACTGTCGCGCGACGATTGGTGAGGTTGGTCATGGCGAGCACAACCTGCGCAAGCTCGGCAAGGCCGGTGCCAGCCGGTGGAGAGGCGTTCGTCCGACGGTTCGCGGCGTTGCCATGAACCCGGTCGATCACCCGCACGGCGGTGGCGAGGGCAGAACCTCGGGCGGCCGCCACCCGGTAAGCCCATGGGGCACGCCGACCAAGGGCGCCAAGACACGTTCAAACAAGCGTACGGACAACATGATTGTTCGCCGTCGTAAGCGCAAGTAGGAGCGGCGATAAGCCGTGAATAGAGCCGCTAGGAACTAAGGAAGAGATAGATGCCACGCAGTGTAAGAAAAGGCCCCTTCGTCGATAACCATCTCGCGAAGAAGGTTGCAGAGGCCGCCAAGAAAAACGATCGCCGTCCCATCAAGACGTGGTCGCGACGTTCCATGGTCTTGCCGGACATGGTTGGCTTGACGATTGCAGTACACAACGGCCGCCAGCACGTACCGGTTCTGATTTCCGAGAACATGGTCGGCCACAAGCTTGGCGAGTTCTCCATGACTCGTACGTTTCGCGGTCACTCCGGTGATCGGAAAACGAAATAAGGCGAAGGAGTAAGTCTTCATGCAAGTTGCAGCAACACTCAGATACGCGCGCATCTCGCCGCAGAAATGTCGCCTGATGGCAGATGTCATCCGCGGGCAGTCTGTTGACGAGGCTTTGCGAATGCTGTCGTTTTCGCCGAAGAAGAGCGCCCGCATCGTCAAGAAGGTTCTGGAGTCGGCCGTTGCCAACGCTGAACACAACCACGGCGCTGATATCGATGAATTAAAGGTCGCTACCGTCGAAGTTAACGAGGCGCCGACCTTACGTCGTTTTCGCGCCCGGGCAAAAGGTCGCGGCGCACGGATAATCAAGCGCAACAGTCACATCACAATTCGGGTTGCAGACGAAACATGATCACGGAATTCAAGAATTACCTCGCCGATCGGCTTGGGGACGAGTAGGAATTATGGGCCAAAAAGTACATCCAACAGGAATTCGCCTTGGCATCGTCAAGGACTGGGCATCGAAGTGGTATGCCGATTCCAAGACGTTCCCGCAGTACATCCATGCTGATCACGTGATTCGCGAGTTCATCTCGAAGAAGCTCAAGGACGCGTCGGTGAGCAGTATTGGTATCGAACGTCCGGCCAACAAGGTGAACATAACGATTCACACGGCACGGCCAGGCATCGTCATCGGCAAGAAGGGTGAGGATATTGAGAAGCTGCGCGGCGAATTGTCGAAAATGCTGGGCATGCTGATTCAGGATGTACGTATCAACATTAGCGAAGTACGCAAGCCGGAGCTCGATGCCAAGCTCGTAGCCGAGGGCATTGCACAGCAGCTGGAGCGTCGTGTCATGTTCCGCCGCGCCATGAAGCGTGCAGTGACCAATACCATGAGGGTTGGCGCAGAGGGCATCAAGGTCAAGGTCGGCGGCCGGCTGAACGGTGCGGAGATCGCGCGTTCGGAGTGGTATCGCGAGGGTCGGGTGCCGCTGCACACGCTGCGCGCCGATATCGATTACGGCACTGCCGAGGCACACACCACGTACGGTGTGATCGGCGTGAAGGTCTGGATTTTCAAGGGCGAGGTCTTTGACAAGCCCGAGGTGGTTCCGGCAGAGCCTGCAGAGGCAGCCGCGGCCCCGCGTTCCTGAGAACGCCGGTTAACTGGGATATAGAAGATGTTACAGCCTAAGAGAACCAAGTTCCGCAAGCAGATGAAGGGGCGCAACCGCGGTCTCGCGCTGCGCGGAAGCAACGTTTCGTTCGGTGAGTTCGGACTGAAGGCCACCGGTCGCGGGCGCCTGACCGCTCGACAGATCGAAGCAGCTCGTCGTGCAATGACGCGCTACATCAAGCGTGGCGGAAAGATCTGGATTCGGGTTTTCCCCGACAAGCCAATCTCGAAGAAGCCGCTCGAAGTGCGCCAGGGTAAGGGTAAGGGCAACGTTGAATACTGGGTTTGCCAGATCCAGCCGGGCCGCGTGCTTTACGAGATGGAAGGCGTGACGGAGGAAATCGCGCGGGAAGCATTCCGGCTTGCGGCGGCAAAACTGCCGTTTGCAACCACGTTTGTTACACGGCAGGTGATGTGATGAAAGCAGCTGATCTGCGAAGCAAATCTGTAGAAGAACTCAACGACGAGCTCGTCGCGCTGCGACGGGAGCAGTTTAACCTGCGTATGCAGCATGCAACGGGCGAGCTGACACATAACCACGAACACGGTCGCGTCAGAAAAGACATCGCTCGCGTAAAGACGGTTCTTAATGAGCTGCAGCGCGCCCAGGGTGAGAAGTAATGAGTGAAGAGACAAAAACACAGCGTACGCTTGTCGGCCGCGTTGTCAGTAACAAGATGGACAAGACCGTATCGGTCGCGATCGAGCGCCTGATCAAGCACCCGGTTTATGGCAAGTACATTCGCCGTACCAGCAAGGTGCTCGCTCATGATGCAGCGAACGAATGCCGGTCCGGTGATCGCGTGGCGATTGCGGAATGCCGCCCGATTTCGAAGAACAAGGCCTGGTCAGTCGTGAGCGTCGTTGAGCGCTCGGCGGACAAATCGTAACTATTAGGATTCAGTCATGATTCAGATGCAGACAGTTCTGGACGCCGCCGATAACTCCGGTGCTCGCCGCGTGCAGTGCATCAAGGTACTCGGTGGCTCGAAGCGCCGGTATGCCGGTGTGGGCGATGTCATCAAGGTAAGCGTTAAAGACGCCATACCGCGCGGCAAGGTCAAGAAGGGCGAAGTTTACAATGCCGTTGTCGTGCGCACCCGCAAGGGCGTTCGGCGTAAAGACGGTTCGTTGATTCGCTTCGACGGCAATGCGGCGGTTCTGCTGAATGCCCGTCTCGAGCCGATTGGCACCCGTATTTTTGGGCCTGTTACCCGTGAGTTGCGTACCAGCAAGTTCATGAAAATTATTTCGCTGGCTCCTGAGGTTCTGTAAGTGAACAAGATTAGAAAAGGCGATGAAGTCATCGTCAGGGCGGGCAAGGACAAAGGCCGTCGCGGCACTGTTCTGGAGGTTTTCGACGATGCGCGCATCCTGGTCGAAGGCGTAAACCTCGCCAAGAAACACATCAAGCCCAATCCTAATATCGGTGAGCTTGGTGGCATCAAGGATACGGCGATGCCGTTGGATATATCGAATGTACTGCTGTTCAACCCTAAGACAAAGAAGGGTGAGCGGGTTGGTTTTCGCGTCGAGAAAGACGGCAAGAAAGTTCGCGTCTTCAAGAGTGGAGATGTAGTCGACATCTGACCTTGGGAGCAGCCTCTGGCTGCGCAACCTGAGTCAATCGAAACAGAGAAAAGACAATGTCACGTTTACAGGAAAAATATCAGAGCGAGTTCGCTGGAGAAATCCAGAAAAAGCTTGGCCTGAAAAATCCGATGCAGGTACCTCGCATAACGAAGATAACCCTGAACATGGGTGTCGGCGAGGCGGTAGCGGACAAAAAGGTCATCGACAACGCTCGTGCGGACATGGAGAAGATCGCGGGTCAGAGGCCCGTTACGACGATTGCGCGTAAATCGGTCGCCGGCTTCAAGATTCGTGATGGTATGCCTATTGGCTGCAAGGTAACGCTTCGTCGCGAGCGCATGTATGAGTTTCTTGATCGGCTCGTCAACATTGCGATTCCACGAATTCGTGACTTTCGCGGCCTGAATCCGAAGTCCTTCGACAAGCAGGGCAACTACAGCATGGGTGTCCAGGAGCAGATTATTTTCCCGGAAATCAACTATGACGAGATTGATGAGCTGCGTGGCATGGATATTGTAATTACCACGACGGCCAAAACGCCGGAGGAAGGTCGGGCACTGCTGGAAGCCTTTAACTTCCCGTTCAAGAAATAGGATATCTGCGCTGGCGCAGGCACCTTTTAGCAAATACAGAAAGAGCACCTTTTGACATGGCAAAAAAATCGATGATCATGCGTGAACTGAAGCGAACCAAGCTGGTTGCGCGACATGCCGAGAAGCGTAAGGCGCTGAAGGCAATCGTCCGCAGCATCCACAGCACGGACGAGCAACGCGCCGAAGCGCAGGCGAAGCTGAACAAGCTGCCTCGTGACGGTAGTGCGGCGCGTCAGCGCAATCGCTGCTCGATCACCGGCCGCCCTCACGGTGTTTATCGAAAATTCGGCCTCGGCCGTAACAAGCTACGCGAAGCCGCCATGAATGGCGAAATTCCTGGCCTTACCAAAGCCAGCTGGTAGCCGGAGACAGACTATGAGTATGAACGATCCCATCGCAGATATGCTGACGCGTATTCGTAACGGGCAAAAAGCTCGCAAGGTTGCCGTATCGATGCCGGCGTCGACTGCAAAAGAAGCGGTTGCAAGGGTCTTGCAGGACGAAGGTTATATCGTTGGTTTTGCCACCGATGGCGAGGGCGCAAAGAAGGAACTGACGGTCGAGTTGAAATACTTCAACGGCGTGCCTGTGATCGAAAAGATTCAGCGCGCAAGTCGTCCGGGCCTGCGTATTTACCGTGGCAAGGAGGATCTGCCGAGAGTGCTGGGTGGTCTTGGTGTCGCAATCGTATCCACGTCTGCCGGCGTAATGAGTGATCGACAGGCACGTGAAAAAGGCATTGGTGGAGAGGTTCTTTGCATCGTTTCGTGATGCGCGAGCCTTCAGTATAGAGACTTAAGACTATGTCAAGAATTGCTAAAGAGCCGGTTGAGCTGCCGAAAGGCGTCGAGTTCAAGCAGAGCGGCAACGTCGTCACGCTGAAAGGCAAGAACGGCGAGCTGTCCATGGAGTTGAACTCGGAAGTGGAGCTTGCCCAGGACGAGAATTTGCTGACGTTCGTGCCACGTTCGGGATCGCGCTTCGCCGCCGCTGTGTCGGGCACGATGCGTTCGATCGTTGCGAACATGGCGAAAGGTGTATCAGAGGGTTTTGAGCGCAAGCTCGAGCTGGTCGGAGTTGGCTATCGCGCACAAGCCCAGGGTAACAAGTTGAGTCTCTCGCTGGGTTTTTCGCATCCCGTCGAGTTTCAGGTGCCCGAAGGCATTACGGTCGAGACGCCCAGCCAGACCGAGATTCTGGTCAAGGGTGCCGACAAGCAGCAGGTCGGACAGGTTTGTGCAGAAATTCGACGCTTCCGTCCGCCGGAGCCTTACAAGGGCAAGGGTGTGCGATATGCAGGTGAGCGCGTCATCCTGAAAGAAGCGAAGAAGAAATAACTAGGTGATATCAGCATGAAGTTGGATAAGAAACAGAATCGTTTGCGTCGCGCTCGGCGCGGCCGTGCCAAGATCCGGGAGCTCGAGGCTATTCGCCTGAGTATTCACCGTACGCCGCGTCACATTTATGCGCAGGTTATCGCAGGCGAGAACAATCAGGTGCTTGCAGCCGCGTCTACGGTAGAAGCTGAAGTGCGCAAGGGCATCAAGAACGGCGGCAACGTCGAGGCTGCGGCAATCGTTGGCGCCCGCATTGCAGAGAAGGCGAAAGCGGCCGGTATCGATACCGTTGCATTTGACCGCTCCGGGTTTCGTTATCACGGTCGTGTGAAAGCACTGGCCGAAGCAGCCCGCGAAGCGGGACTCAAGTTTTAATCGGGATAGACCAAGATGGCTAGAAAGGATCAAAACCAATCGAACGACGACCTGATCGAGAAGCTGGTGACCGTGAATCGTGTCGCCAAGGTTGTAAAAGGTGGTCGTCAGTTTGGCTTCACGGCACTGACAGTTGTAGGTGACGGTCAGGGCAAGGTTGGCTTCGGATACGGAAAGGCGCGTGAAGTGCCGATTGCTATCCAGAAGGCAATGCAGAGTGCCCGTAACAACATGATCGATATCAACCTGAACAACGACACGCTGCAGTACGCGAAGAAGGGCCGCCATGGTGCAACGCTCGTCTACATGCAGCCGGCTTCCGAAGGTACCGGTGTAATCGCAGGTGGTGCAATGCGCGCTGTTTTTGAGGCTGCCGGCGTTCGAAACGTGCTTGCCAAGAGCTACGGCTCGCGCAATCCGATCAATGTTGTTCGCGCAACGATTCAGGGTTTGTCGCAAATACATTCGCCACAGGCCATCGCGGCGAAACGCGGCAAGAAAGTGAAGGAAATCCTGGCGTAGAGCCAGACACCCATAGTTTGCAGGAACGGCCCGTAAAGATAGGACGATGAACACAAGAGTCAGTTCAGCGCACTACCAAGACGGCCACGAATAGAGAAATAGAGACAAGATCATGGCGACGCCAAAACAGTTAAAGGTCACTCTCATTAAGAGCAAGTTTGGCCGGCTCAAGAGCCACAAGGCCTGTGTTGCAGGCCTGGGGCTGCGCAAGATTCATCAAACCGTTACCGTTATCGATACGCCCGAGAATCGCGGCATGATCAATCGTATTTCTTATCTCCTGTCGGTAGAGGAAGCCTGACATGCGTCTGAACGAAATTTCACCCGGCAAGGGTGCGAAGAAAGTCGGTAAACGACTTGGTCGCGGGCATTCCGCCGGCCAGGGAAAGACCAGTGGTCGGGGCCAGAAGGGCCAGCATGCACGCTCCGGCGGCTATCACAAGGTCGGCTTCGAAGGCGGCCAGATGCCGCTGCAGAGGCGCCTGCCAAAAGTCGGTTTCCGGTCGCGCATGGCTCGTTTCACCGCCGAGCTTCGTTTGCACGAACTCGAGATTCCGACGGCGGACGTCGTCGATATGGATGTGCTGAAGAAGGCCAACCTGGTGCCGGCCTTCGTGACCAAGGTCAAGGTTATCAAGTCTGGCGAGATCAAGAAGGCAGTGAAACTCAAGGGTCTCGCGGTCACCAAGGGTGCCCGCGCTGAAATCGAGAAAGCAGGCGGAAGTATCGAAGCTTAAGGAAACATCGTACGAGCGCGCCCGGCGCGCGTTAGACGAATACAGGAATCAGTTACGTGGCAAATAAGCCCCAACAAAATCCGGCAGATCTTGCGAAACAGGCGAGCAAGCTTGGCGAACTCAGAGTTCGCCTGCTGTTCCTCGTTGGTGCGCTGATCGTTTACCGTGTCGGCACCTATATACCGGTGCCCGGCGTGGACCCGGTTGCGTTGGCCGATTTCTTCGAGCAGCAGTCCGGCAACCTGCTTGGCATGTTCAACATGTTCTCGGGCGGTGCACTGTCGCGCTTCGGTATCTTCGCGCTCGGTATCGTGCCGTACATTTCTTCGTCGATCATCATGCAGATGGCCAGCCATATCGTGCCCAGCCTGCAGGCGCTTCGAAAAGAAGGTGAGTCCGGTCGTCGCCAGATCGTCAAGTACACGCGTTACGGCACGGTGGCGCTCGCGAGCTTCCAGTCGATAGCGGCTGCGTCCTGGCTGTCAAACCAGGCGGGACTCGTCGTTAATCCGGGTACAGCGTTCCTCATTACTGCCTGCATCACGTTGGTAACCGGCACGGTATTCCTGATGTGGCTGGGCGAACAGATTACCGAGCGCGGTATCGGCAACGGTATCTCGATGATTATCCTCGCCGGTATTGTTGCCGGACTGCCGGCTGCGATCGCGGGAACCGCCGAGCTGGTGCGGAACGGCGAGATGAGTGCGATTACGGCCATCCTGATGCTGCTGGGCGGTATCGCGGCAATTATTTTCGTCGTTTACATGGAGCGCGCTCAGCGTCGCATCACTGTGAATTACGCACGACGCCAGCAGGGTCGCAAGATGTTCCAGGCGCAAAGCACGCACCTGCCGTTCAAGATCAATATGTCAGGCGTTATCCCGCCGATCTTCGCATCGAGCATCCTGATGTTCCCGGCCACGATTGCGCAGTTCTTTGGTCAGGCTGCCGAGCCCAACGCAGTGCAGCGAGCCCTGCAGACGATTGGCGCGAATCTCGGTCCCGGGCAGCCGGTATACGTGCTGCTGTACGGTGCAATGATTGTATTCTTCTGCTTCTTCTACACGGCATTGATGTACAACTCGAAGGACACTGCCGACAACTTGAAGAAAGCGGGTGCGTTCCTTCCGGGCATACGCCCCGGGGCACATACGGCCGAGTACATCGACCGCGTGCTGACGAGATTGACGTTCTGGGGTTCGATTTATATTGCAGGCGTTTGCCTGTTGCCCGAACTGGTTCGCATGTTCTACCCGGCCATGCCGTTTAGTTTCGGCGGCACATCGCTGCTGATCCTGGTTGTGGTCACGATGGACTTTATGTCCCAGATGCAGGCGCATGCCATGAGTCACCAGTACGAGGGCATGATGCAGAAGGCGAACCTGCGTAACTACGGCAGAGGTGGCCAAGTACGCTGAGTTGATCAGCGCTTAGGAGAGAGCTCATGAAAGTAAGAGCATCAGTTAAAAAGATTTGTAGAAACTGCAAGATTATTCGTCGCAACGGTGTTGTACGGGTGATCTGCACGGACGCACGTCATAAGCAGCGTCAGGGTTAGTACCCGCGTTATTTGATGAGGACACGTTAAGTGGCACGTATAGCAGGCATAAATATTCCGTTGAATAAGCACGTCGTGATTGCATTGACGTCCATCTTCGGTATTGGAAACTCACGCGCGAAGCAGATCTGCGAAGCGGCAGAGGTACCACCGAACATGCAGGTCAAGGACCTGGCCGAGCCCGAGGTGGCGAAGCTGAGGACGGCTGTTGCAGCGTTTACGGTTGAGGGCGATCTGCGCCGTGAAACGTCAATGAATATCAAGCGTCTAATGGATCTCGGCTCATACCGCGGCATCCGGCACAGGCGTGGTTTGCCGCTGCGCGGCCAACGAACCCGTACGAATGCGCGTACCCGTAAGGGCCCGCGTCGTCCGATAAAGAGGTAGGTCTTAGATGGCTGAAGCAAAGAAAAAGAAGGTCAAAAAGCATGTGGTTGATGCCATTGCGCACATACATGCGTCCTTCAATAACACGATAATTACGATTACTGACCGCCAGGGGAACGCCCTGTCGTGGGCGACCGCCGGCGGCTGTGGTTTCCGTGGTTCTCGTAAATCCACCCCGTTTGCAGCGCAGGTTGCGTCGGACAAGGCGGGCCGGGCGGCTCTCGAGTTTGGCGTGAAAAATGTGGATGTGCGGGTTCGTGGGCCGGGTCCCGGCCGCGAGTCAGCAGTTCGCGCCCTGAACTCATTGGGGTTCCGTATTCAGAGTATTGAGGATGTCACACCAATCCCTCATAACGGCTGTCGACCGCCGAAAAAGCGCCGCGTGTAGAGGCTGAACAATGGCAAGATATTTAGGACCAAAGTGCAAACTGTCCCGCCGCGAAGGTACGGATCTGTTTTTGAAGAGCGGCGTAAGGCCGCTGGAATCGAAGTGCAAGCTCGAGGTGCCACCTGGCGGACCGACACAACGTCGCCCGCGCATGTCGGACTACGGCCTGCAGCTTCGTGAGAAGCAGAAGCTCCGTCGCATGTACGGCGTACTGGAACGACAGTTTCGTAACTACTATAAGCGCGCCGCGCAGCTGAAAGGCTCGACCGGCGAGAATCTGCTGCGCCTGCTCGAAGGTCGTCTCGATAACATCGTTTATCGTATGGGCTTTGCGTCAACGCGGGCAGAAGCGCGCCAGCTGGTGAGTCACAAGAGCATCGAAGTTAACGGCAAGGTGGTCAACATCCCGTCAGCTCAGCTCAAGGCTGGTGATGCGATTAACATACGTGAGAAAGCGAAGAAGCAACTTCGCATCCAAAGTGCAATAGAAATAGCGAGCCAGGTCGGCCTGCCCGAGTGGGTAGAAGTCGACGCCAAGAAGATGGCGGGTGTTCTTAAGTCGTTACCGGATCGAGAAGACATTCTCCCCGATATCAACGAAAACCTAGTCGTCGAGCTGTACTCGAAGTAGTCAGGAGGGTATTTACCCATGCAGGAATCAGTACACGAATTTCTGAAGCCGCGCGTTGTAAAAGTCACGCCGGTCAACGATCTGCAAGCAAAAGTCACGATCGAGCCTTTCGAGCGTGGATTCGGCCATACGCTTGGCAATGCGCTGCGACGCATCTTGCTGTCGTCGATGCCAGGTGCCGCGATAACGGAAGCGGAGATCGAAGGTGTTCTTCACGAGTACACCAGCATCGAAGGCGTTCAGGAAGATGTCGTCGACATTCTTCTCAGCCTGAAGCAGGTTGCGGTTACGATGAACACGCGGGATACCGCCGAGCTTCGGCTGTCGAAGCGCGGCCCTGGGCCGGTGACGGCGGGCGATATCCAGCTTGATCATGATGTTGAGATCATGAATCCGGACCTGGTTATCGCCAACCTGACCAAAGCCGGTGAGCTGAATATGCTGCTGAAAGTCGAGCGCGGCCGCGGCTATCGTCCGGCAACGCAGAGGCCTTCGTTTGAGGACCAGACGGGTCCGATTGGTCGACTTATGCTCGATGCGTCATTTAGCCCGATCAATCGCGTGACCTATAACGTAGAGGCGGCTCGAGTGGAGCAGCGTACCGATCTGGACAAGCTCCTTATCGACATCGAGACCAACGGCACGATCGATCCTGAGGAAGCGATTCGCCGTGCAGGCAGCATCCTTAAAGACCAGCTGTCGGTCTTCGTTGACCTTCAGGGTCAGGAAGAAGGCGTCGGAGCACAGGCTGAAAGCCATGTCGATCCGATTCTGATGCGCCCGGTTGACGAGCTTGAGCTGACGGTGCGTTCCGCCAACTGTCTGAAAGCCGAGAACATCATGTACATCGGTGATCTTGTACAGCGAACGGAAGTCGAACTGCTGCGGACGCCAAACCTCGGCAAGAAGTCTCTGACCGAAATCAAGGAAGTGCTGGAGGGCCACGGACTGGGCCTGGGCATGCACCTCGACAACTGGCCGCCGGCAAGCCTGCGCCCCGAGCATGAGCTCATGATGTAAAGCGCGTCGAGCAGATGCTCACGTGTCACCAAACAGATATTTAGGAAAGACAAATGCGTCATAGAAAGTCCGGTCGTCGGCTGGGTCGTAACAGCTCTCATCGCAGCGCCATGTTTCGCAACATGGCGGCATCGATGCTGAAGCACGAAACGATCAAGACCACGTTGCCGAAAGCAAAGGAGCTTCGCCGCGTCGTTGAACCGCTAATAACGCTGGCGAAAAATGACAGCGTCGCGAATCGTCGTCTGGCATTCAATCGCTTGCGCGACAAGGAAGTTGTCGGCAAGTTGTTTAACGACATCGGTCCGCGGTTCAAGGAGCGTCCTGGCGGCTACCTTCGCATTCTGAAGACTGGTCCGCGGCCGGGTGATGCGGCGCCGATGGCTATCATCATGATGACCGAACAGGCACCAGAGGTTGTCGCCGAGGACTAGTCCGCGGTGCTCTCTGATCGAAAAAACCGGGCAAAAGCCCGGTTTTTTTTCGCCCGCGAAAGGCTGTAAATCGTTGAAAATAATAAACAAACTAAACTGATTCAATAACTTGTGAGTCGCCTCACAGAGATCCCGGCGTAGCGGTATTATGGTTAGCACTGGAAATACTGACGGACCAGTATCATTAGTAGCGAAAAGAACTTTGATGATTGCGTGATTCTGTCGAAGGAAGCGTTCGACCCGGACGCTGTTTTTTTCGATGACATCGTCGATGATGATGTCCTGCCGTACCTGAGTCTCGCCGTCGATGGCCTGACTGACTCCAGCGATGGCAAAAAGGGGCGGCTCGAACTCCGGCCCGAAGACGTCGCTGCCAATGAGGCTATAGCTGCCGACACAACGTTGCCTGTAGCCACGCTCGGCGAGGATCAGCTGGATGTATACGGCTGGGAGCCGAGTCTCTGGAAGAAGATCAAGGGTTACGTCGGGTTCTGATTGCCGCCCGCTTCCTGACACGCCATGCGTCCTCGAGACCAGGGCCAACGCCGTAATTTGATCGCTGCTGCCGAACCCTGCGCCCGAATTCGCTCGCCGGGGCGGGCTGTGGCAGTTAGAATGCCGGCATGATTTTCAAAGACAAGACCGTAATCATTACGGGTGGATCCGAGGGTGTTGGCGCTGCGACCGCGCGTCTGTTTGCCGAAGCCGGCGCCAACCTGATGCTCGTTGCGCGCGGCAGGAAGAACCTCGAGGCGGTCGCCGAAGAGCTGCGTGACAAGACAAAAGTCGAGATATTTGCGATGGATGTGTCCGACGCGGATGCTTGTGTTGATGTCTTCAAGAAAGCGCAGTTTGAATTTGGACGAGTCGATGTGCTCGTAAATAACGCTGGCTACCATGCGCGCGGCAACGTCGAAGCCGTGGACGCCGCGGAACTCGCAAAGATGATCGACGTCAACCTCCGGGCCCCTGTCGTGCTGAGCAGGATTGCATTGCCATACCTGAAAGAGTCGGGTGGCGGCGTAATCATCAACGTTGGATCATTGGCGGGTAGAACACCGATTCCCGGATCTGCTACTTACTCTGCAACCAAGGCCGGCCTGAGGGCTTTTACAATGGCGCTTGCCGAGGAGCAGAGGGACAGCAACATAAAGGTCGGGCTGGTCTCACCGGGTCCCATTGATACAGGTTTTATCATGGCCGACGTCGATAAGACGGCGGACATCACTTTTTCACAGCCGATGAGTACGGCCGACGACGTCGCGCAGTGCATTCTTGATCTGTGTGGCAACCATATCCGCGAAGTGGCAATGCCGCGAATGAGTGGATTCCTGACGACCGTAAGCTACCTGTTTCCATGGGTCGCTCGCCAGATGCGACCCGCGCTCGAGCGCAAAGGGCAGAAAGTGAAGAAGCAACTCAAAGCACAAGCCAAGGCGCGCGCCGCCACCGAGTCGGAATAAAAAAAGGAGACCCGAAGGGGGGGCTCCGGGTCTCCTTGCTGGTCGCCGACAAAACTTTGGGGGGGATGCAGCGATCCGACACCCAAGAAGTTATCGCCTTACGGCGCCGCGGACAAACGAATAATTCTTGATGCGAGGATGAGAAAATTTCATCCGTTGTCGGCAAAGCCTTTCACAACCCAGCTCCGAAACGACTGAATGTCCGGCTTGCCACGATCCTCCTGGCGGTAAACCAGGTAATAGGCGTCCGATGTCGTTAGTTCGTGATCGAAGAGCTGCACCAGCCGGCCCGAATCAAGCCACGAGCCAGCCAATTGCTTGGGGACCAGCGCGGCTCCCAGTCCGCGCTCCGCTGCACGAACCACGGCGATCATCGAATCCAGGCGAATCATATTCTTGTGACTGGGCAGCTTGATCCGCGAAGAGCGGGCCCAGTGCTGCCAGGCCTTGGGGCGCGACTCATGTACCACCAGTGGAAACTCGCTGCTGACTCTTCCGGCCTTCACTTTGACGTTGTCATAGAGCTCAGGGGTGCCAACGGGTATGAGGCGCAGTGGAAACAGGGGGTCAAAGGCAAAAATGCGTGGCTTCGATTTGAAGATCCGGATAGATACATCGGCATTGGCTGGGTGCTTTTCGAGTGATTCGTCGCTGGTGTCGATGCTGATATCGATATGAGGGTATCTTGCGATGAAGTCTGGCAACTGCGGCACAAAGAGCTCGCTCGCAAAAAAGGGCTGCACGGAAATGCGCAGCGACCGCGATGGCGTCACCCGGGAATGGCGAGTCAGAACGGCATCGAATTCGGCGACGAGCGGGCTAATGTCCTCGTAAAGCGCGCTGCCCTCGGCGGTCAACTGCAAGGAGCGGGCCGTGCGATCGAACAAGCGAGTTCCGATTTCGGTTTCCAGCTGCTTGATCTGGTGACTGACGGCAGACGAGGTTAGAAACAGTGCCTCCGCGGCCTCACGGAAACTCCGGTTTTCCGCAGCCGCGCAGAAGACCCGCATTGCGCGCAGCGAAATGTTGCGAAGTGCGGTGCTCATGTCGTCTTCGACTGCAGGTATCGTGCCAGCCGAATAGCCCGAGCGGCGCCATAAAAAGTGGAGTTACAGCAGGGACTTAGATGCCAAAAGGGACGGCTTACTGGATTGTTACGCGCCAGTTCGGTGCGTTAGCGGATTCAGGTGACCCGTTATGAGGCAGCGGCAAATGCATCACGGGTCAGGTTCTCCCTGTCACCCGCCATGACCCGAACATTGTCTTCAATGCGAATGCCACCGAAAGGTCTCAGCCAGTCAACCGTATCCCAGTTGACGTGACGCTCAGCCGGCGTGCCGCGCAGGTTCTCGAGCAGCATGTCGATCACGTACAGACCCGGCTCGATCGTGAGCACCATGTTTTCTTCCAGTATCCGCGTCAGACGCAGGAACGGATGACCGCTAGGCGGATCGATCCGACCACCCGACTCGGTCTCGAGAAAGCCGCCAACGTCATGCACCTGAACGCCAAGAAGATGGCCGAGGCCGTGCGGGAAGAATGCCGATGTGACTCCGCTGCCCAGCAGGCTGTCCGGGTCACCGCTGGCTAACTCCGCATCGACCAGAATTGTCGCCAGCATCCTGTGCGTTTCGATATGCAGCTCCCGATAGTCGACGCCGACCTGAACCCGCTCGACGATGTCCCGCTGCATGACATCCATGCGATCGATCAGGTCCTGAAAACGCCGGTCGTCGTATGAATAGGTACGAGTAATGTCGGACGCATAGCCGTGCACCTGTGCGCCCGCATCGATCAGGAAAGACTTGATGGTGGCAGGCGCGGCCCGATCCAGGTCGGTGTAGTGCAGCACTGCGCCGTGAGTATTCAAGGCTACGATGTTCCCGTAGGGAAGCTCGCTGTCCGTATGACTGACCGCCGCGCAATAGGCGCGATGAATATCGAACTCCGAGTGCCCCTCGCGAAATGCTGCTTCGGCAGCCCGGTGCCCGAGCGCCCCGCGATGCGATGCTAGACGCATTGCTGCAAGTTCGTAGTCTGTTTTGGCACCACGCGCGTAGTCCAGGATGTTCATTGCCAGCGTCGGGTTGACCCGATCGACACCAAAAGTCAGCGAATCGTCATCGAACTCACCAATCACGAGGCATTTTTCGCGGTTCCGCGGAAGTTCCGCCGCGACATCCTCGACAGCATGCACGACACGCACATCGAAGTGGCTGGTCCAGTAGCCATCCGGCGCACCGGGCACGACATGCCAGTAGTCTTTGGGTTGAAAATAGACGAGCACCGGCGTTTCACCGGGCGTGTGAACGACATAGGAGAACGGCAGCTTTGTCAGCGGTACCCAGCTTACGAAGTGAGGGTTGGCTTTGAAAGGGTAATGGTTGTCATCAAGAAACATGACTTTGGGATTGCCCGAATAAATGATGGCATGACTGGCGCCTGCCATTTCCAGGGCATGATCATGACGCGCCATGACCGTCCGTAAGTGATCCTCATACAACTCGCCTAGCGACGGGTTCTGGTCGGTATAGTCGATGCTCATTGTGGGATCATACCCTGTTGCTGGCGCTAGCGGCGAGTGCCATCATTGACGCATTGCGATTGTCAGGACAGGTGTCTTGCGGACTAGTGGAGAAAGGAATGAAACGAGTTTCATGGCTGATTTGCAGCGCCCTGGCGTTGGCTGGGGTGACAGCCGTGGCCGATGACCCCGGCTACGACCGTGTCACCGGACGTGCGCTCGCGTCCCGATCCGAAGTAATTGCGCCGCATGGAATGGCAGCTACCAGCCAGCCGCTTGCGACCCAGATCGCGCTCGATATCTTGAAGGCCGGTGGCAGCGCGGCGGATGCCGCGATTGCGGCGAACGCGGCATTGGGACTGATGGAACCCACCGGTTGCGGTATCGGCGGTGACCTTTTCGCGATCGTCTGGGACGCCGAGAAAAAGGAACTCACCGGCCTGAATGCGTCGGGACGGTCGCCGAAAGCGATGACGCTAAAGTATTTCCAGGACAACGGCATTGACAAGATCCCGCCGTTTGGGCCGCTGCCCGTCAGTGTGCCGGGCGCGGTGGATGGCTGGTTCGAATTGCACGGTCGCTATGGTCGCCTGTCGATGAGTGAGGTCCTGGCGCCGGCCATTGCTTACGCCAGGAATGGCTTCCCGGTGTCGGAAGTGATCGCCTATTACCTGCAGCGAAGCGTGCGCCGCATCGGCGAGTATCCCGGGTTCGCAGAGACCTACATGCCGGATGGCCGTGTGCCGGAAAAAGGCGAGATGTTCAGGAACCCAAGACTGGCCAGGACCTACGAGGCCATAGCCAGGAATGGCCGCGATGAGTTCTACAAGGGTGATATCGCCAGGAAGATCGATGCCTACATGGCAGAGCAGGGGGGCTTGCTGAGCTACGAAGACCTGGCGGCACATAGGTCAGAGTGGGTTACTCCGGTGTCGACCAACTACCGCGGCTGGGATGTCTACGAACTGCCACCGAGTGGCCAGGGCATCGCTGCCCTGCAGATTCTGAACATACTCGAGGGCTTTGACATCGCAGCCATGGGTTTCGGCAGCGCCGAGTACCTGCATACCCTGGTCGAGGCCAAGAAGCTCGCTTTCGAGGATCGCGCGAAGTACTACGCTGATATGGACTTCGTCGATGTGCCTGTCGCGCGCCTGATCTCGAAAGACTACGCCGACGAGCGTCGACAGCTGATATCGCCCAGCGCGGCGTCGAAGTCGTTGCCGGCCGGCGATGCGAAACTCGAAAATGGCGATACGATTTACCTGACCGTTGCCGACAGCGACGGCAACATGGTGTCGCTGATTCAGAGCAACTATCGCGGCATGGGCTCGGGGATGACCCCCGGTGACCTTGGCTTCGTGTTACAGGACCGCGCCGAGCTGTTTGCGCTGGATCCAGAGCACGCGAACGTCGTCGCAGGTGGCAAGCGGCCATTTCACACGATTATCCCGGCCTTCGTCATGAAGGATGGTAAGCCGCTGATTAGTTTCGGTTTAATGGGTGGTTCGATGCAGCCCCAGGGGCATGCTCAGGTGATCGTGAATATGGTGGATTTCGGCATGAACTTGCAGGAGGCCGGGGACGCCGCACGCATCAACCATTCAGGATCGTCGCAACCGACCGGTGAAACGATGACGGATGGCGGCGTAGTCCATCTTGAGAGCGGCTTCAGTGAAGCGACGCGCAAGCGACTCGAGGCGCTTGGACACACACTCGGCAGGAGCAACGGTAGCTTCGGGGGTTACCAGGCGATCATGTGGGATGAGAACGAGGGCGTATATTATGGCGCCTCGGAAGTGCGCAAAGATGGTCAGGCAGCCGGCTACTAGCTTAAGGCCAACCGCCTGACATGATGCCGCGCCAGAAAGACCCTCAAAATGCGCGTGTACGCATCGTGTACACTCCGCTTTTTCGACGATTCTGCAGTGTCTCGCGCCGCATAGACGGCTTTGAGCGCGATGCCGGTCCTTCAGACACAACACGATTATGAAACGAGAGATTTACCTTACCGGGATAACCACTACGGGTACGCCGCACATTGGCAACTATGTCGGTGCGATACGCCCGGGGATCGCGGCCAGTAAGGACCCGGAAAAGACGAACTACTATTTCCTTGCCGATTTTCACGCGCTGGCGAAGAACGAGGATCCGGACAAGATCAGCCGCTCGACGCTCGAGATCGCAGCGGCCTGGATGGCACTCGGCCTCGATACCGACCATGCGACCTTCTACCGGCAGTCCGACATTCCCGAGATAACCGAGCTTACCTGGGTGCTGACAAGCATGACCGCAAAGGGTCTGATGAACCGGGCGCACTCTTACAAGGCCGCGGTACAGGCCAATGCGGATAATGGCGACAACGATCCTGACAAAGGCATCACGATGGCCCTGTACAGCTATCCCATCCTGATGGCGGCGGACATCCTCATGTTCAAGTCGACCAGGGTGCCTGTGGGAAGGGACCAGAAGCAGCATGTCGAGATGGCGCGCGACATCGCGCAAAGGTTCAATCATCACTATGGCGATATCCTGGTCCTGCCCGAGGCGGTGATCGGCGACGATACGGCGGTGCTGGCCGGCCTGGACGGTCGCAAGATGAGCAAGAGCTACAACAACACTATTCCCCTGTTCGCTCCCGAAAAGGCGCTGCGAAAGTTGATCATGAAAATCAAGACGAACAGCCTCGAACCGGGTGAACCCAAAGACACCGCGGGCAGCACCCTGTTCGATATCTTCAGGGCATTCGCGACGCCGGCCGAGACGGCGGAAGTCGAGAAGCTGTATGCAGACGGTATTGCCTGGGGAGCAATGAAACAGAAGCTGTTCGAGTACATCAACGAGCATATCAAGCCGGCACGCGACGAGTATGATCGACTTATCGCGGATCCCGCCGTTGTCGAAGCGGAATTGCAGAAAGGTGCGGAGCGGGCGAGAAGTATCGCCGTGCCGTATATGGCGAAAATTCGCGACGCTATTGGTATTCGTAAACTGGGGTAAGGAGCACGATGAGCAACAAAGAAATTCGAGAGCTTCTGGCGAGGCTTCAGGATGAGATCCAGAAGACCGAACTCGACGATGACACGCTCTCGTTGGTCAGGGAGCTGGACTCGGATATTGACGACCTTCTCGACCCGCACGGGGACCGCGTAGAGACGGACTCCGTGGTAGAGAAAGCGCGTGAGCTCGAAACCAACTTCGCCGCCGAACACCCGACCATAGAACGCTTCATGCGCGAGGTCATCGATGTGCTGGTACGAATGGGGATCTAGGTCGAGAGGGCGCAACGGAGCGGTAACTTGGCAGCCTATTTCAACTATATTTTTGCGTTTGTCGGCGCGCACATGGCAATAGCAATATTCCTTGTATTCACCCGGATAATGCCGAAGCTCGGTCTGACGAGGGATTCGAAGATCGAAGGCAACGGGTTTACAAAAGCCATGAATCTCTTTTCCGCGTATGCGACCAGGCTGGGTGAAGAGAAACAACGCTCCTGGGACTACTATTACGCCAGGCTGTTTCCCTACCTCCACCTGCTGGCGCTGGCGCTGATTGCCGCCGTCATTGTCGACGTTGGACTGAGGAACCTTGATGGCCAGGCGGGCTGACCGGCAGTTACGCCCGGCATGACCAGGTTGCTGCCGATTATTGCCTGTGTCTCGGCGTGTGCGACGCCTTCATCGTATCCTGATCCCTTGCAGGCGGGCTGGGCTGGCGAAACAGTCTGTGAGCGACCGCATGAAGATACGGCGCAGCGAAGTCTGCGCTGCACGTTCCCACCGGGTGTCGGACATGAGCGGCACTTTCACCGGCCGCAGTTCGGTTACGCGATGTCCGGTGGGCGAATGAGGATCGAAGACGCTGGCGGCCTCCGGGAGCTTAATTTGCCTGCTGGCCGCAGTTTTGTGAGCGATGGTATTCCCTGGCATAGCGTTTTCAATGTCGGCCAGGCGACAGTGCCCTATCTGATCGTTGAGCGAAAATGAAGGTGCCTGATTTGGCCATCTTCCTGCAGAGGTGGCGTACCGGGCCGCTGCTGGTCTATGTCGGCGGTATGCTACTGCCGCTCATAGCTGCCCTCACTCGCAGCGAGCTGATGATCGCGATCGGTGTGCCGGCGTATACCGTGTTGTTCTGGGCAGGACCTTTCATCAGCGCAGCAGCCGTGATCTGGACGGACTGGTCGATTGCGTGGCGTGCGATATGGATTCTGCTGGTTCCGGTGATAAGCGCGGCAACGCTCGCGCTGGTATTTGTCGTCCGGTCGTAGGCCTCGCTGATACGTGTCGGAAGTGACCCACCGCCATGCTGCACCCTATATCCAGTCCGTGAGCGATCTTGCGGGTGAGAGAGGCGCGCCGTAAGCTGGTCGGCGCCAGCAGGAAATGGACACCGAATGAAACGTCTCGAACTGAAGATACCGCCTGTCGCCGTATTGCTGCTTTGCGGCGGCGGGATGTGGTTGCTGTCGTCGCTGGTCCCCGAGCTGTCTTTTGACTTTCCGCTTCGAAAACTGCTCTCTGCTATCGCGGTAGTGGCAGGACTTGGTATCGGGGTGGCAGGCATTGTCGCGTTCCGCGCAGCCAGGACCACCTTTGACCCGCGCTACCCCGACAGGGCCTCCAGCGTCGTCCGCACAGGCGTCTACAGGCATACCCGAAACCCGATGTACGTCGGCTTGCTACTGTCGCTACTGGGATGGGCAACCTACCTCGCAAACCCGCTCAGCCTGATCGGCTTGCCAGCGTTCGTTCTGTACATGAATCGCTTTCAGATCCAACCGGAAGAGCGGGCATTGAAGGAGGGATTCGGCGAGGAATATCGCGCGTATCTGAATGACGTGCGTCGCTGGATCTAGTGCCGCGACGATCGCGAATGGCCTTCGCCCGGGTAGCTGGATACACTGCTTGTCATGACGCAGCAGTTTCATCTCGCCCAGGCCAACATCGCCTACATGCGCGCGCCGATGGAAGATCCCATCATGGCTGACTTCGTCGCACGCATCGATGCGCTCAACAAGCTTGCAGACGAAGCGCCTGGATTTGTCTGGCGGCTCGACTCAGAGGAAGACGAGGATGCCTGCGTGGCGCTGTTTAGCGGCGAGGATGTCTTGTTCAATCTGTCCGTGTGGGAATCCATAGAGGCGCTTGAAACCTATGTCTACCGATCAAACCATATTCAGGCCGTGCAGAAGCGTGCCGAGTGGTTCGAACGTCCGACTCGATCGCCGCTGGTACTCTGGTGGATCGAGGCAGGACACATCCCGACACAACAAGAGGCCGAACAGCGCTTCGAGATGCTGTGGCAGCAGGGGCCGACCGAGCAAGCCTTTACGTTCCGCAAGCGATTTGAGAACCGACCCCGGTGTCCGGCATGAACGAGCTGAGATTCAAGGTAAAGGGCTCTTCTTCCGAGCCGTATGAAATCACCTTTATCAAGGATGGCGAGAGCCTTACCGCGCTTTGTTCGTGCCCGGCCGGCGAGTATGGCAACTTCTGCAAGCACCGCATCGCGATTCTCGATGGAAATGGCAAAGCAATTGTCAGCGATAACAGTGACGATGTGGCCACGGTGCTTGACTGGCTTCCGGGCACCGATGTCGCGTTGGCACTGGTCGAGTTTAGATCGATCGAACAGGCAAAAGACCAACCCAAGAGCGCGCTCGTGGCGGCCAGGCGAAAGCTGGCGCGGGCGATGAACAGTTAAAACACCGCAAGGGGATAAGACCAGAGTGACGACAGATAAACCCGCTTTCCCGGCATTGATACGAGACCTGCCTGCCTTTGCCGGCCCTTTTGATGCTCATGAGCTGCGCGCCGAGAATTGCCAGGTGTTGTTCGCGTCCTATCCGGCGGGCACTTCGATCGACGAACACACGCATCCGACGGAGAACTGCGGAGTGATCACAACAGGGGAGTTGCTACTGACCATCGAAGGCGTGGAGCATCGCTACGGTCCGGGCGACTGGTATCACTTGCTGCCGAATCAGCCGCACGCGGCGCGCTTCGAGCTTGCAACATCCGAAATCGAGTTCTGGTTTCATACCGCACGTTGATCGCCGCGTCGTGAGGCTGCCGCCGGCGCATCCGCAAGGCTGACCTTCTCCAACAGGAAGTCTGCAATCGGCCCGATTCCCGTTGCTACCGGGTCGACGGCCGGGATCCCGAGCTGTTCCTGCACGCCTGAAAGATACGCGGCGCGATCGCTCTCCTGCATGCTCGACGTGTTGACGCATACGCCGGCGCACAGGCAGTCCGGATTGGTCAGCCGGGCCGCCGACAGGGCCTGTGTAAGAACATCGTCGAGCGACGGGATCGGAAAATGACCATCGACGTCCTTGATGTATGTGCGTGCCGCATCGTGGCACAGCACCAGTGCGTCGGGCTGAGAGCCGTGAATCAGGCCCAGCGTGACACCCGCATACGCAGGATGGATCAGGGAGCCCTGACCCTCGATCACATCCCAGTGATCATCGTGGTTATCGGGTGACAGCTGTTCTGCTGCGCCGGCAACGAAATCTGAAACAACCGCATCAATCGGGATGCCGTCACCGGCAATCATGATGCCGGTCTGCCCGGTCGCCCGAAAGGTTGCGTCGATATTTCTTTGCAACAGTTCCTGGTGCAGGGCAAGCGAACTGTACATTTTTCCAACCGCACAGTCCGTGCCGACTGTGAGTACCCGCCTGCCGCTGCGGCGCCGCCCCAATCCGCAGGGAATGTCTGCCGGAGGCACGCGGACATCGATAAGCTGTCCGCCGCCAATGCCTGCGGCGTCTACGAGCTCCGGAACTGCGGACAGCCTGCTGTGCAGTCCGGCCGCTATATCGATGCCGGCACGTGCGAGTTCGATCAAGGGTGGCAGCCAGCTGTCCTTGAGCTTGCCGCCGGTTGGCGCGACGCCAATAACGACGGTCCTGACGCCGGCATCGATTGCTTCGGCGACGCTGAGATTGGGCTGCCCGCTGTCAACCGGAAAGCCGGGAAAGTGCATCTGACCGGCGCAGCGATCGGCCGCCCAATGCGCGATGCCGAGACCGGTCTTTGCGTTCATGTGCTGGCCAACGTCGCCGAAAAAGATCAGGTACGGTGCTTCGAGCTTTATGGTTGTCCGTGACATCGCTGTATAGTACGCAAATTACAAGCCTGCTACATCAACAGGAACGGCCATGCAGACATCGAGGCGTTACCGAAATTACGTGTTGTTTCTGTTGATGGTTGTCTACATCTTCAATTTTATCGACCGGCAGATCCTCGTCATCCTGCAGGAGTCGATCAAGGCAGAGCTCGGGCTGAGTGACAAACAACTCGGCCTGCTGTCCGGCTTCACGTTTGCGGTCTTTTACGTTGTTTGCGGCATTCCGATTGCGCGCCTGGCCGATCGCTACAATCGCGTCAATATTGTTTCCGCATCGATTGCGGTCTGGAGTGCAATGACCGCCGTCAGCGCGTTCGTCGGCAATTTCTGGCACCTGCTGGCGGCAAGGGTTGGCGTCGGTGTGGGCGAGGCCGGGGCAAGTCCGCCGTCGCATTCGATAATTTCCGACTATTTTCCGCACGGCGAACGTGGCCGCGCACTGTCGTTTTACTCGATGGGTATTTATATCGGGATCCTGATCGGCTTTCTGCTCGGTGGCTGGATCAACCAGTTTTTCGGTTGGCGAACCGCGTTCCTGGTTGTTGGGCTGCCCGGTATTCTGGTGGCCGTCGTGGTCAAACTGACCTTGCGTGAGCCGCCACGCGGACAGCTTGATGACGGCGATCACACCGACGCTCCTGATACTCATATCGTCGACGACCTCAAGTTGCTCTGGAACCTCAAGAGTTTCCGCTACGCGGCTTTCGCCGCCGGCTTCAATGCGTTTCTTGGCTACGGGGCGCTCAACTTCATGCCGTCATTCGCAATACGCATTTACGAGGTGCCGGTCGGTGTTGTCGGTACCTGGTTGGCACTGATCGCCGGTATTGCAGGCGCGGCGGGTGTCTATACCGGCGGACACCTGAGCGATCATCTTGGGAAACGCGACGATCGCTGGGCTTACTGGGTGCCGGGTATCAGCACGCTGGCGGCCGGCGTACTGCTGGTGCCAATGATGCTGAGCGGCGATCAGTATGTCATGTGGGGCATTTATGTACTGGTTTCGCTCTGCCTGTCAATGTTCCTCGGGCCGACAATCGCCATGGCACATGCACTGGTCGGACCGCGATATCGCGCGCTGTCTTCGTCGGTGTTGTTCTTTATTCTGAACATGATCGGACTGGGTCTCGGTCCGCTGACGGTGGGTGCGGTCAGCGATGCGCTGGCGCCATCAATGGGCGTCAATTCAATACGGTGGGCCATCCTGACCACGGCGCTTGCGGCGTTTGTCAGCGCTGCGCTGTACTTCAACGCGGCACGTTATCTGCGCCGTGACCTGCAGCGGGACGACCGTTAGCCGATCTCAGACCTGTTCAGGTAGCGAACGCGTTTATTCGCGTTAGCTGCTAATATGAAAGCGGGTCAGGGGGGGGACTGGACGTGAACTACGAGATTTCCGTTACGTTCGAAGGCGACCATGTTCTCGTTCGTACCAGCGGCGAGAAGGACTACACGGTGGTCGAGGAGATCTGGGCGGCGGTTTCCAGGGTCTGCGAGAAGCACCAGTGCTTCGACGTACTTGGCATAGCCAATACCAGCAGACCTATCGAAGCCGTCGAGAGCTATGAAATCCCGGGTGTATTCCGCGAGTACAATATTGATCGGCGTTACCGGGTGGCCTGGGTCGAGCTCAACCCGGAGGGTGTAGATATAGTCGATCTCGCGGCCAGTATCCTGGCCAACCGGGATCTTCCCGGCAAGCTGTTTGCAACGGTCGAAGAGGCCCGCGAATGGCTATTGGCGAAGGACAGCGCATAGTGGATCCTTTCGGGTGAGCGGGTCTTCTCCGTGATGCGGGGGCCATGAGCGAAACGCGACAATCACACTGGCACGCGGTCTATCGGGACAAGGCCCCCACCGATGTGTCCTGGTATCAGCCTGTGCCGACACGGTCGATACAGCTGATTCAGTCCACGGGCGTTGCCAAATCCGATCCGATTATCGATGCGGGCGGCGGCGCCTCGACGCTGGTCGATCATCTGCTTCTGGATGGCTACGAGGATATTACCGTACTGGATATATCGGGGCAGGCGCTGCAGCGATCGCAGCAGCGTCTTGGCGATGCCGCGATCCCGGTGCATTGGATCGAGGCCGATGTAACCGCATTCAGGCCGCCCCGACGCTACGCGATCTGGCATGACCGCGCCGTTTTTCATTTCCTGGTAGATGCCGAAGAGCGGCGTGCCTACGTCGAAGTCGCCAGCAAAGCACTGATGCCAGCGGGACACCTGCTGCTCGCGACCTTCGGGCCCGAGGGCCCCGAAAGGTGTAGCGGCCTTCCGGTGCAACGCTACGGCATCGAAGCGCTGCAGGCGCTTCTCGAGCCGCTATTCATCCTTCGCGACGACAAGCTGGATGTACATGAGACACCCACGGGTTCAATGCAACAGTTCCTGTATTCCTGGTGGCAATTCCGCCGCTAGCAGCTCAGTAGAGGGGGAGAACGACGATGGCTATCAACATCTGGGCGGTCCTTGCGGCCGCCGCATCGAGCTTTCTGCTCGGGGGTCTCTGGTATTCGCCGATCCTGTTTCTGAAACCCTGGAACGCGGCGATGGGCCGTACGGAGGAAGATAACGGCCATCCGGCCAAGGTGTTTGGTTTGAGTTTCGCGTTTGCACTGGTTGCTGCCTACGTCTTCGCGACACTGCTCGGCCCAAACCCGGTGCTTTCGGAGTCGGTCAGGGCTGGCTTGCTGGTCGGCCTCGGGTTTGTCGGCATGAGTTTCGGTATCAACTACCAGTTCGCCAATCGGCCGTTGGTCGCCCTGTTTATTGACGGCGGCTACCATACTGGCCAGTTCGTCCTGTACGGGCTGATACTGGGTGCCTGGCATTGATCAGAGACAGCGAGTGGTCTCTCGAGACCGAGCGCCTCTACCTGCGGCGCATGACGCGCGCAGACGCTCCGTTCATGCTGTCGATCTGGAATGACCCCGCATTCCTACGAAACGTCGGCGATCGCGGTATTCGTACAGTGGAAGACGCCGAAGCGGCGCTGACTGAGGGAGCATTGTCACTTTACAAGAACTACGGCTACGGGCCGTATTGCATGATCCTGAAGCACGCCAAAAGAGAAATCGGTATCTGCGGCCTGTTTCGGCGCGACAACCTTGAGCATCCGGACATCGGCTTTGCCGTGCTTCCGGCATACTACCGATCCGGGCTGACCCTGGAGGCGGCGCGCGCCGTGATCGAATACGCGCGCAACGATCTCGCTATCAATCATCTGACCGCCATCGTAGCGCCGCAGAACGTGGCGTCGATCAGACTCATCGAGAAACTTGGCATGACGTTCGAGAGAGGCATTACAATGCCCGGCGAAGAAAAAGAAATCAGTCTGTACAGCATGCCGCTGTCTTGACTGGCAGGAGCGTTATGGAGTTCTTGAAAAGTGATGGCGCCAGAACGGGCTTGTTCTTCGGCGCAACGTCGGGCGTTATTACGACGATAGGCCTGATCGTCGGCCTTAACTCCGGCACCAAGTCGATCACGGCGGTGCTTGGCGGGATTCTCGTCATTGCGGTCGCCGACGCAATGTCGGATGCCCTCGGAATTCACCTCGCGGAAGAGTCGGATCCGGATACCAGCCACGGACACGTCTGGGCGGCGACCATAACTACCTTCGTAACCAAGTTCGTTTTTTCCATCAGTTTCGCGGTGCCCCTGTTGTTGCTGCCACTTGCCACCGCAGTGATCGTCTCGGTCGCGTGGGGAATGCTCGTGATAGTGGTTCTTAGCTACTTCCTCGCCAGATCGCAGAGCGAGCCGGCCCTGGCGATTATCGGCGAGCATCTGGGTATTGCGGTGCTTGTGGTTGTCTTGTCACACTTTATCGGTGTCTGGGTAAGCAAGACCTTTGGCTAGCGGGCGTGAATGACCGATGACAGACCGTGATAGCACAACCGACTGGCGGCAATTGCGAGAGTTCGCAGACGTCGATCTTGAACGCTCTTTCGTACTGTCCTGGCACATCGAATCAGAGGCGTTGATTATCGATATAGACCTGTTCCTGATGCCGGCGCATCCATTCTATGAACAGCCGCGACCGGCGGAGAAGGTCTGCATACGCCCCGCCCGTATCGAGTTTCCGGTTTGCGAGGCGCTTGGTCCGGATGGTGGCGCGGACGCCGCAATTGCGGAAAGTGCCGGGCGCCTCGGCCATGGAGCCATCTCGAGTTTTCGGCGGCGAGCCGACGGCCGATACGAAATCGGCGGGGAATTTGGTACCGTGTTTATCGATGCAGAGCGGCCGCTGCTGAAGCTCAGGAGCCTGTAGGAACGTGGGGAGAGCATTGTGAGCGCTGAGAACCAGATCGACTATGTAGAAATTCCGGTCACGAACCTCGAAAAGACACGTCAGTTCTTCTCGTCGATGTTCGGATGGACGTTCCAGATGTGGGGCGATGACTACATGAGTTTTAATGACGGCCGCCTGGACGGCGGCTTTCGCCGCGCATCTGAACCTGCTCCGTCGACCGGTGTGTTGCTGATCTTCTACAGCGAGAACCTCGAGCGTGACCTCGAGAAGGTGAAGGCGCTAGGTGCCGGCATCAGCCAGGAGATCTTCGCGTTCCCGGGCGGTCGCCGCTTTCATTTCATAGACCCTGTTGGCAACGAGTACGCTATCTGGTCTCCCCTCACTGAGAAAAATGACGGAGAATAGCGCGTGGCCGAACTCATCGATCATCCCTGTGTGCAGCATAAACTTGCGATCATTCGCGATGTAGAAACCGGACATAAACGTTTTCGGGAACTGGCAACAGAGATCACGAAATTCGTCTGCTACGAAGCGCTGAAGAACATCAGGACGAAAGAAGTAACGGTGCAGACACCGGTTGCGAACGCGACTTGCCGGAAAATCGATACGGACATCGTCGTGATACCAATCTTGCGCGCCGGTGTCGGCATGCTGGAGGGCATACTCGAACTGGTACCTACGGCACGGGTGGGCTTCGTCGGCCTGTACCGGGATGAAGAAACAAAGCAACCGGTTACCTACTACGAAAGTCTTCCACGCCAGATCGAGGGTGGCACCTGTATTCTTATCGATCCGATGGTTGCGACAGGCGGATCGACCGTCGCCGCGATCGATATCCTGAAGGAAAACGGCGCAGACAATATCGTGGTCGTCTGCATTGTTACCTGTCCGGAGGGCATCAAGGTTGTGGAAGAGGCGCATCCCGGGGTGCGTATCTATGCAGCAGCCATCGATGAAAAGCTGAACGAGAAGAAGTACATTGTACCGGGCCTCGGCGATGCGGGCGATCGCCTGTTCGGCACTCTGCACTAGAGGCAATTGTATGGCTGAAAACAAGACGAAACCGACAAAGCTCAGCGTTTCCGAATTCATGAAGAGCATCGATGATCCGGAAAAACGTCGGGACGCGAAAAAGGTGTCGGCCATGATGCGAGCGGCGACGGGTGCGCGCGCCAGGATGTGGGGTTCGAATATCGTTGGTTTCGGCCAGTACCACTACAAGTACGAGAGCGGCCGGGAAGGCGACTTCATGATCACGGGTTTCTCACCACGCAAGCAGGCGCTCGCCGTGTATATCATTCCGGGCTTCAAGAGTTTTGCCACGCACATGAAGAAGCTGGGCAAATACAAGACGGGCAAGTCATGCTTGTACATCGGACGATTGTCGGACGTTGACGAGACCGTACTGCAGAAACTGATCGCAGATTCCGTGACACTGATGAAACGGAAGTACGTAACGAAATGAGAATAGTGTGAACAGCGAGATCCTCGGGTCGAGAATCGTCGGCTCCACGCTTATCGTGGAAACCGGTGATGGTGAAGAGCGCTACGACGAGAAATTCCTGGTTGCCGCCATTCTGATCTACGTTGCACGGGGCAGCGGCCGTATCGAGCAGGAGGAGTCATCGCTAATCATCGATCTGATCGAGGAGCACTTCAATCTTCAGGGCGCGGAGTCGCTGGAACTGATCTCCCGCGCGTTGGAAGAAACCACGGACAAGCCCGCGCTTGCCGACCTTCTCGTGGGCCTGGCGCCAACATTGACCGATGCGGAAAAGGAGGACATCGCTTTCATGGGTTTGAGAGTCGTTGCTGCGGATGGCCGTCGTCAGGTCTCGGAACTCGAGCAGTTCAGCAAAGCGATGGGCGCGATGGGTATCTCGCCCGACATTGTGCACCGCGCATTTGACCGCTATTTCGACCAGACAATGCCGGGAAGTTAGCGTTCCCCTCTATGGCGGATGACGTGCTTTGCGAGCAGGGTTGGGCACTGACGGAGCCAGACGATGCGGATATCGATGAGCTAATGACCTGGTTCTCTGATGCGGCTGACGTCGATCGCTGGGGGGGGCCGAGATTTCGATACCCGTTCACCAGCGCGTCATTCCGCGAAGACTGCCGCATCGACGAGATCCCGAGCTTTTGCCTGAGGGATCCCGGCGGCGCAATGGCGGCCTTCGGACAATTCTATAGCCGTCATGACCGTGCGCATCTTGCGCGGCTCGTGAGTCACCCGAACAGGAGACGGCAGGGAGTTGGCAAGAGGCTCATTCGACTGATCATGCGGGCGGCACGACAGCGTTGCGGTCACCAGCAGTCCTCGCTGTTCGTTTATCGCAACAATGAACCGGCCTACCGTTGCTATCTCGCCATGGGATTCGTTGTGCAGGACTATCCGGGCGGAGCTCCTCTGAAGGACCGGTGTTATTTCCTGACCTGCGACAATAATTTGGCGGCACCGTAGCGGAACAGGCTACACACGCCGCAGCAGCCGAGGAGGAGCAGAGATGTCAAGTGAATTAACAAGCCTGACCTGGGTCGTGACACTCAACGCCGTCATGTGGATGCCGTACGTCGTGAACACGATCATGGTCCGTGGGCTCATGGATGCGGTCGGTTACCCGGAAGAACCCAAAGCCTTGTCGGGTTGGGCGACCAAGATGAAAGCTGCGCATTACAACGCGGTAGAGAACCTGGTGGTATTTGCAGCCCTGGTGCTCATCGCGAATGCGGCTGGCGTCAGCAATGAAACCACCGTATTGGCCTGCAAAGTCTATTTCTGGGCACGCGTCGTGCATCTGCTGTCCTACACCATGGCGATTCCCTGGGTGAGGACGCTGGCTTTTGTTGTTGGCTGGGTCTGCCAGGCCGCATTGATTCTGCAGCTGCTCTGATGCGCCTTCGTTACGGCTGCTCGTTAGCGTAGCCGTAACGATTCTCGCAGCGTCTCAAGCGCGCCCCAGCGCTCGACACGCTGCTCGAGTTGCCGCTCGCACTGGCTGAGCGTGGCGAGCTTGTCCTGCACCACGGTCTTGTCCTGCAGGTAAAAATCGGGATCCGCGATAACAGCCTGCAGCTGGCTGATGCGAGTTTCGAGCGCCTCGATTTCGGCGGGCAACTGGTCCAGTTCTCGTTGATCCTTGTAGCTGAGTTTCCTGGAACCACCGCGCTGGCGACGTTCTGCTGCCTGCCGTTTTATCTTCTCAGCGCCCAGCGGATCGTCCGTTACAGCTAACTCGTGGCCCTGGCGCAGCCAGTCGCTGTAGCCACCGACGTATTCCCGTATTCTGCCGTGGTCCTCGAAGACGATCGTGCTGGTAACGACGTTGTCGAGGAACTGGCGGTCGTGGCTGACGATGATCAATGTGCCGTTGTAATCGACGAGCTTCTGCTCCAGCACTTCCAGGGTCTCAATGTCCAGGTCATTCGTCGGCTCGTCCAGGATCAACAGGTTCGCTGGTCGAGTAAAGAGCTTGGCCAGGATTACGCGATTTCGTTCTCCGCCCGACAACGCCTTGATTGGCGTCATCGCGCGCTTCGGACTGAAGAGGAAGCCCCTGAGGTAGCCGACGACGTGCCGGTCCTTGCCGTTGAGGGTAATGTAGTCACGGCCCTCGCCGACGTTGAACGCAACCGACTTTTCGAGGTCGAGCGTCTGTCGCAGCTGGTCGAAGTAGCCTATCTCGAGATTCGTGCCACGCTTGATGGTGCCGGTCTGCGGTTCGAGTTCGCCGAGCAGAAGCCGCAGCAGCGTTGTCTTGCCAACACCATTATTGCCAATCAGTCCGATACGATCGCCGCGCATGATTTTGGTGGAGAAGTCGCTGATGACAGGCAGATTGCCGTAACCGTAGCTCACGTTTCGCGCCCGAAGAACTTTGCGACCCGATTGTTCCGCTTCTTCGATGTGGATGCGCGCCGTGCCCTCTTTCGCGATGCGCGCTTCTCGCTCTTCGCGCATCTTTTTCAGGGCGCGAACGCGGCCTTCGTTGCGGGTACGGCGCGCCTTGATGCCCTGCCGCACCCAGACTTCTTCCTGGCCCAGTTTCTTGTCAAAAAGCGCGTCGGCAGTCGCTTCATTCTCCAGCGCTTTCTCTTTTAATTTCAGATAGTTATTGTAATCTCCCGGCCAGCTGACCAGTCTGCCCCGATCGATCTCTACGATACGTGTGGCCAGCCGCTGCAGGAATGCTCGGTCGTGGGTGATAAACAGCACGGCGCCCGCATAGCTATAAACGCGATCCTCCAGCCACTTGATAGTGGCAATGTCGAGATGGTTCGTCGGTTCGTCGAGCAGCAGCAGGTCTGGTTGCTGTACCAGCGCTTTCGCGAGCGCGACGCGACGTCGCCAACCGCCGGACAACTCGTTCATCGACTTGTCAGCGGGCAGGTTCAGCTCCGTTATGGTTGCCTCGACCCGCTGTTCGAGATGCCAGCCGTCATGCGCGTCTATTTTCGCATGCAGCTCCTCCAGTTCACGCAGGCCGTGCTTGTCGAGTTCGAGCCGGGAGCGTTCCTCATACTCAGTGAGCAGGCCTTGAATCTGCTCGAGTCCCGACCGCACGACGTCGATCACTGGTATGCTCCCGGCGTCGGGTAAGGTCTGCTCGAGCTGACTGACGATCAGGCCCGACTTTCGTACTATCTCGCCGCGGTCAGCGTCGATCGTACCCATTATCAGCTTCAGCGTGGTCGACTTGCCGGCGCCGTTGCGGCCGATGAGACAGATCCGCTCACCGGACTCAATAGACAGCTCGGCATTCCGCAGGATGACCTGCTCGCCGAAGTCCAGGCCGATGTCGTCGAAGCGAAGGAGAGACATGAAAAGTCCTGCAAGGTTGAGCCGTGTATCCTAGTACGAATCATTCACGAGTAACGCCGCGATTTGCAAATCGCGACGGGAGACGACTATGAGCGAGGATCGCTTTGTAGATATTGAGATGAGGCTGGCGCACCAGGATCAGCTGCTGCACGAACTTGACGATGTCGTGACCAGTCAGCAGGCCAAAATCATGCAGCTCGATGCGCTGTGCCAGTCACTCATAGAGCGGCTGCGCTCGATGGCGGACAACGCGCCATCGGCGGATGTCGGCGACGAACGGCCGCCGCATTATTGACGGTAAACCCCGATCCCTTCGGTGCAGCGTTGACGTATAGTACCTGAACGCTCCCGGTGGAGATTCTGTATGTCAACGCTATTCAGGCTGATAGCCTTACTCTCACTGGTGTTCGCGACGTCCGCTGGCGCAGAGGACTATGTTCCGGAGGATCTGCAGGACTGGCGCCCGTGGGTTCTCAAGGACAAGGAATACCGCGCGTGCCCGTTCTACTTCAATCGAGGCGCGGCTGACCGCAACGACTTTCTCTGCGCCTGGCCGGGTCGGCTTGACCTCAGGGTGGCTGCCAACGACGCGCGTTTCACACAGCAATGGAGCGTCTACGCGACGGCGCAGTGGGTCGCGCTTCCCGGTAGTCCCGAGCACTGGCCCGATAGCGTCACAGCCAACGGCCGCGTGGTAGCCGTTGTTGCGCGCGACAACGTACCGAGCATTCAACTGTCACCCGGCGATTATGAAGTCGCAGGGCGATTCCAATGGGATGAACGTCCGGGTGTGCTGCGCTTGCCGCCGGCCAGCGGGCTTGTCACGCTGAGCGTCGATGGGCGTCGCGTCGAACGTCCGGAGATGATTCGTAACGGCATCTTTCTCGGCGAACGGAAGCGCGATACACGGCTTGTCGACTCGGTACGCACCGAGGTTCACAGACTGGTTGCTGACAACGTACCGACGCGCCTGGTCACACGGCTGCAGATCGATGTGTCGGGAAGCGTGCGTGAGGAGCTGTTCGGCGCCATTCTCCCCGACGGCTTCGTGCCATTGAGTCTGCAGAGCGAGCTGCCGGCAAAGCTCGAAGCGGACGGCAACCTGCGGCTGCAGGTACGGCCGGGACGTTGGACCGTGTTCGTTAACGCCCGCGGGCCGGCGGTGCTGGATTCGATTTCCAGGCAGGCCGCGGGCAGCAATCTGCCTGCCACGGAAATCTGGAGTTACCAATCCAACGACCAGCTGCGAGTGACGGCGGCGGAAGGGTTGCCGCCCGTCGATCCGTCACAGGTACAGGTGCCTGACGACTGGCGAAACTACCCGGCATTCCGCGCCGATCCGGGGTCTGAATTCAAGATCAGCGAGCGCAGTCGCGGCGTCGTTTCCGCGACGAATGATCTGACGCTCGAGCGAACTATCTGGCTCGATTTTGACGGGCAGGGCTTTGTCGTCCTGGATGCCATTAGCGGCGAGATGCGCAAGGACTGGCGACTCGACATGGCACAACCTTATGCGCTGCTCACGGCAAGTGAGTCGGAAGACAACCTGCTGATAACGAAAGGCCAGCAGCCCGGCTACACCGGCGTCGAGGTCAGGCAGACAAACGTGGACCTTACGGCACTCGGCCGCGTTGACAGACGCGGAGCCATGCCGGTCACGGGGTGGGATGCGCGCTTTGGCGACGTTCAGGCGACGCTCAATCTGCCGCCCGGCAGCAAGCTGCTCGCTGCCCCGGGTGTCGACGACGCCCGCGGCAGCTGGGTGAGCCAATGGCAATTGCTTGATTTCTTCCTGGTCCTGATCATCACCGTCGCTGTTTGGCGTTTGCTTGGCGGCGTGGCGGGCGCCATTGCGCTGCTGGCGCTGGTATTGAGCTTCCACGAGCTGTCTGCACCCGGTTGGCTTTGGTTGAATCTGCTGGCCGCGATCGCACTGATGCGGGTTGCGCCCGAGGGACGATTGCGACAACTGGTATCCGGATACCAGCTGCTCAGCATCGCGGCACTGCTGATAGCGCTGGTACCGTTCGTCGCGAGCCAGTTGCGCATCGCGCTGTATCCGCAGCTGGAGCCACAGTACAACCAGTACGGGCTGTATGAGCGCGTACTGCCGTCAACGGCACCAGCGGCCGTCGTCAGCCAGGTTGCCGAAGATGCCGCAATTCGATCGCGAGAGGAGCGCATGCTGGCGGAGAGTCGGCCGGAAGAGATAAAGATTGCCGCCCTCTCAAAACAGGGATTTGATTTCGAGCGTTACGCACCCAACGCAATCGTGCAGGCGGGCCCCGGTATCCCGTCCTGGCAATGGAACAGCTATTCGCTGCAATGGAGCGGTCCGGTGGATGCAGGGCAAAGCATGCGACTGGTGGTGCTGCCGCGCTGGCTGGTAAGTACCCTGCGCGTGGCAGAGGTGGCGCTACTGTTGTTATTTGCCGCCGCGCTGGCGGCCGAGGTGCTGGGGAAACGTTGGCGCTTGCCCGGGGGCGTCAGTCTCGGCCGCGCCAATCTGGCGAGCGTACTCGTCGTTGGCCTGTTCGCCTCGCTGTTGCTGGCGAGTACGCCCGCGCAGGCCGAGTTTCCCGATGCGGACTTGTTGCGGCAACTCGAGCAGCGGCTGCTAGAGCCTCCCGACTGTGTGCCGCGTTGTGCAGAAATCGTGATGGCCAACGTGACGGTCGGCGCTTCCGAAATCAGCATGGAGCTTGATATTCATGCCATGGCGGATATCGCACTGCCGTTGCCCGGTTCGATAGATGGCTGGCGACCTGAGGCTGTGGTGCTGGATGGCAAGGCAAATGCGCGGGTCATTCGCGGCCGCAACGACACGCTCTGGCTGTTTGTAAGGCCGGGACAGCACGCGGTCACGCTGCGCGGCCCGGTAGCCGCGGTCGATAGCCTGGAGATTCCGTTCGCCACACCGCCACGCGTTATCAGTGTCGTCAGCGACGGCTGGTTTGTAGCCGGCATCAAGGACCGCCGCTTGCTGTCAGGTTCCGTGCAGCTGACGCGGCTGCAGACCGAGGCCGATGGTAATGAGTCGGTGCGCTGGGAAAGCAGCCGTTTTCCGGCATTCGCGCGCATCGAACGCACGGTCGAGCTTGATCTCGACTGGCGCGTCACGACGACGGTATCTCGCCTGGCCCCGCTGCAGGGGGCGCTAACGCTAGCTGTACCGCTGCTCGATGGCGAGTCGATCGTCAGTGGCGATTTTACTGTCAGTGAAGGGCGCGTGCTGGTATCGATGGATCCACAGCAGGCCTCAGTAAGCTGGGCATCGAACCTGGAGCGCCAATCCCCGCTGACACTGGCGGCCGAGGATGGCGCCGCCTGGTATGAAGTCTGGCGTTTTGCAGTCGGCAACATCTGGACAGCCAGCTTCTCTGGAATTCCCGAAAGCAATACAGGCGACGCGAGGGGGGTTCGTGTCGCCAGGTTTGATCCGCGCGGTGGCGAACGGCTGCTCATGCAGGCGACGCGACCAGAGGCCGCGGAGGGTTCCACACTCGCTTTCGACTCGACGAATCTTGCCGTCAATCACGGCACCCGTTCCAGTGATGCTACGCTCACGCTGCAATATCGCAGCACGCGCGGCGCGCAACACACGCTGCGCATTCCGGTTAACGCCGAGGTGACGTCGGTCAGTATCGACGGTCGCTCGCAGACCCTGCGAGCCGACGCGGGCGAGCTGACGGTGCCGATCCTGCCAGGCAAACACGGTATCGAGATCCGTTGGCGCGAGACGGGTGAAATGGGCGTGCGAACCTATACGCCAGCCGTTGACGTCGGCGCACCCGCCAGCAATATCGAGTTAACGCTGACCAAACCGCGGGATCGCTGGCTGCTTTCTAGCAGCGGGCCGAAGCTTGGACCAGCGGTGCTGTACTGGTCTGAGCTCGCCGTGCTTGTTGTGTTCGCCCTGATTCTGGGTCGCGTCGGCTTGTCGCCGTTGAAGAGTCGGCACTGGCTGCTGCTGGGTCTGGGCTTCAGCACCTTCAGCTGGCCGGCGCTTGCCGTGGTGGTCGTCTGGCTACTCGCCTGCGGCGTGCGGGAAAGATGGCAGACCGACGTCAATTGGTGGCGGTTCAATACCATCCAGGTTGGCATTGGCGGATTGACGATCATCGCATTGCTGAGCGTCTTGACCGCATTACCGCAGGGGCTGCTGGGATCACCTGACATGCACGTCACCGGACACAATTCCTACGGCAACGTGCTCAGGTGGTTTGCAGACAGCAGTGATTCAATGCTGCCGCTTGCCGCGGTCTTTTCCGTGCCGCTCTGGATATACAAGGCGCTCATACTGGCCTGGGCGCTGTGGCTGAGCTTTGCCTTGCTGCGCTGGTTGCCGTGGGTCTGGCAGTGCTTCAGCAATCAGGGTTACTGGCGGTCCAGGAAAGGCGAGGCTGTTCGTAACACAGCAGGGGGGCAATGACATGACGCCGATGCGGGTTCTCTGGGGTGCTGTCTTTCTCGGCGTGTTTATCTGGTCCGCAGTTGAACCAAAAGATTTTGTGACCTGGTGCCTCGAGGTTTTTCCGGCAGTGCTTGGCGCCCTTGTGCTGTGGTTTACGCGAGAGCGCTTTCCATTGACGACGCTCGTATACGTGCTGATCCTTTTGCATTGCGTCATCCTGATGATCGGTGGCCACTACACCTACGCGGAAGTCCCGGCGGGCGAGTGGCTTCGCGTCGCCTTCGACGGCTCACGAAATAATTACGACAAACTCGGCCACTTTGTGCAGGGTTTTGTTCCGGCCATCATTGCTCGGGAACTCATGATTCGACTCGATGTGTTTAATTCGGCTGCCTGGCGGAACTTCTTCATAGTCAGTTTCTGCCTCGCATTCAGCGCGTTCTACGAACTTATCGAGTGGTGGGTTGCGTTATTGTCGGACGAGGCAGCCGAGGCATTCCTCGGCACGCAGGGTTATGCCTGGGACACGCAGTCCGACATGGGCTGGGCCCTGTTTGGTGCCGTGCTGGCGCTTGCCTTGCTCGGCAAGTGGCACGACAGGCAGCTGCTGGAACGGGGTTTCAGAAAGGATGCCTGACCGATGATGCGGCGCTCGTGCCTTGTTGGCCTCCTGCTTCTTTGCAGCAGTGTCGCGTCGGCCGCTGACTGTGTCGTGCTGTTGCATGGCCTTGCGCGCACCGCCATGTCCATGAACCCGATGCAGCGCGCACTGATCGAAGCGGGTTTCGAGACGGCCAATATCGACTATCCGTCGCGCGAGTACCGAATCGAAGAACTGGCGAGGATCGCGGTGCCAGAGGGGCTCGAGGCGTGCCGTGCAAAGGAAAGCGTCGAACGCATTCACTTTGTCACGCATTCCCTGGGCGGCATATTGCTCAGGCAATATCTCAGTGAGGAGACCATCGCGGAACTCGGACGAGTGGTCATGCTGGGTCCGCCGAACCAGGGGAGTGCCGCCGTCGATGAACTTCGCGACCTGCCGGGCTTCGACTGGCTGAATGGCCCGGCCGGACTGCAGCTGGGCAAAGGCGCGGAAAGCGTGCCTCTCCGGCTGGGTCCCGCGACCTTCGAACTCGGCGTCATCGCCGGGAATCAAACCATAGACCCGATAACGTCATCGGTGCTGGAGAATCCGGACGACGGCAGGGTTTCGGTTGCCGATACCAGGCTTGAAGGTATGGCGGATTTCGTCGAAGTCGATCATTCACATGCGTTCATGATGCGCATGGCCGAGCCGATACGCCTCACGATACGTTTCCTGAAGAACGGCACCTTTAGCGAATGAAGAAGATCGCCTACCTGACCATGTCGGACATGGGTGATTTTGTGACCGACTTTCATCTGAGCATTGCGCCGATGGCGGCACTCGGCTGGCAGGTCGAGACGGTCCCCTGGCGCTCGGAGGTGGACTGGGACAGGTTTGACGCCGTGTACATCTGTACGCCGTGGGATTACCCGGAGCACGCAGAGCAATTCCTGGACGTGCTGGCGCAAATCGATGCATCGAGGGCGCTGCTCATCAATGACCTTGCACTGGTGCACTGGACGCTCGAGAAGACCTATCTCAGGGATGTCGAGAACGGCGGCAGCGATATCGTGCCGAGTACCTGGTACGACGGCTTCGAATCGGCCGACACGTCGCGGCTATTCGCCGAACACCAGACTGATCGAATCGTCATCAAGCCGACGGTCGGCGCGAACGCGGCCGATACGTTCGTACTCACCGATCCAGTCAGCGATGCAGAGCTCGATATGCTGCGCGAGACATTTGCCCGACGCGCCTTTCTCGTGCAGCCGTTCATCGAGAACATCCGGACAGAAGGTGAGTTCTCGCTGTTCTTCTTTCACGGCGAATACAGCCATGCGATTCAGAAAACGCCGAAGGCGGGCGACTTTCGTGTGCAGGAAGAGCACGGTGCGGACATCAGGCCGGTGCAGCCGACAGCGGCGCTCATGGCGACGGCGCGGAAGCTGTTTGCCGCTATCGAGCCGCTGCCAACCTACGGGCGTGGCGACTGGGTTCGAGGCGCCGACGGCCGCTACCTGTTGATGGAGCTGGAGCTGATCGAGCCGTCTCTGTACCTACGCACTGACCGCGGCGCCGCGGCGAGATTTGCGCGTGCGCTTGACGAGCGGTTTCAGGTAAGCACCCGTAAAAGAGCCGCTGGTTGAAGCAACCTGCTCCGGCGTACCGGCGGCAATGATACGGCCGCCGCCATCGCCGCCTTCGGGCCCCAGGTCCACGATCCAGTCCGCCGTCTTGATGACGTCGAGGTTGTGCTCGATAACGACGACCGTGTTGCCGTGGTCGCGCAAACGATGCAGCACGCCCAACAGCTGCTCGATGTCGTGAAAGTGCAGGCCTGTCGTCGGCTCGTCGAGGATGTATAGCGTGTTGCCCGTATCTCGTTTCGACAGCTCCTTGGCGAGCTTCACGCGTTGCGCTTCGCCCCCGGACAGCGTGGTCGCGTTCTGGCCGAGGCGTATGTACGTCAGGCCGACATCCATCAGCGTCTGCAGCTTGCGCGCCACCACCGGAACGTTCCTGAAGAACTCGGCGGCGTCCTCAACGGTCATCTCGAGCACTTCGTTGATGTTCTTGCCTTTGTAACGAATTTCGAGCGTCTCGCGGTTGTAGCGTTTGCCGCGGCAAACATCGCACGGCACGTAGACGTCGGGCAGGAAATGCATTTCCACCTTGATGACGCCATCGCCCTGGCATGCCTCGCAACGGCCGCCCTTGACGTTGAAGCTGAATCGACCCGGCATGTAGCCGCGTGAGCGGGCTTCCTGGGTGCCGGCAAACAGCTCGCGAATTGGTGTGAACAGGCCGCTATACGTGGCCGGATTGGAGCGTGGCGTCCGGCCGATCGGGCTCTGGCTGATATCGATAACGCGATCGATCTGCTCGAGGCCGCGTATTTCCTTATGCGGCGCCGGATTGCGGCTTGCGCGATTGAGTTCTTCCGAAACAGCCTTGTACAGCGTGTCGTTGATCAGCGTCGACTTGCCGGAACCGGAAACGCCGGTGACGCAGGTCATGAGGCCGACTGGTATCGATGCGTCGATCTCTTTCAGGTTGTTGCCGGTTGCGCCGATGATCGAGATCTGTCGCTGCTTGTCCTGTGGTGTCCGTTCGGCCGGGACTTCGATGGCGCGTTTTCCGGACAGGTATTGGCCCGTCAGCGAGCGTGGCTCATCCTTGATTTGCTGCGGCGTGCCCTGGGCGACAACCTGGCCGCCGTGCACGCCGGCGCCGGGCCCAAGGTCCACAACATGGTCCGCCAGCTGGATGGCCTCTTCATCGTGTTCGACCACGATCACCGTGTTGCCGAGATCGCGCAGATGCGTGAGCGTGCCGAGCAGGCGCTTGTTGTCGCGCTGGTGCAGACCGATGGAGGGTTCGTCGAGGATGTACATGACGCCAACCAGGCCAGAGCCAATCTGGCTTGCCAAGCGAATACGCTGCGCCTCTCCGCCTGACAGCGTCTCTGCACTGCGGTCGAGCGACAGGTAATTCAGGCCGACGTCCGACAGGAAGCCGACGCGCTCGCTGATCTCCTTGACGATTTTGTCGGCGACCGAGGCGCGCCAGCCTTCGAGCTTCATGGTGTTGAAGAATTCGCGCGCATGCCCGATGGAAAGGTTCGTGATTTCCGGCAGCGACCGCCCTGCAACGAATACGTGGCGTGCGGCCTCGTTGAGGCGCGTGCCTTTGCAGTCCGGGCAATCCTGGCTGTTCAGAAACTTCGACAACTCTTCGCGAACGGCGCCCGATTCGGTTTCGCGATAGCGCCGCTCCAGGTTCGGCAATACGCCTTCAAAGCGATGCAGCTTCTTGATCTGCATGCCCCGGGAGTTGGCATAGAAAAATTCGATCTTGTCCTTGCCGCTGCCGCGCAGGACGACCTCCTGCAGTTTCTTCGGCAATTCATCGAACGGCGTCTCGATATCGAATTTATAGTGCGACGCCAGGCTTTTGATCATCTGGTAGTAATACGTGGTCTTGCGATCCCAGCCACGAATTGCGCCGCCAGCCAGCGACAGCCCGGGATTGACGACAACACGATCTGCGTCGAAGAACTGTTTTACGCCGAGCCCGTCACAGCCGGGACAGGCGCCGCTGGGATTGTTGAACGAGAACAGCCGCGGCTCGAGTTCGCTCAGGCTGTATCCGCAGATGTTGCAGGCGAAGCGATCGGAAAAGACGATCTCCTCGTGCTTAGGGTCATCCATCGATGCCACACGGGCCACGCCGTCCGCCAGGCGCAGCGCCGTCTCGAATGACTCTGCCAGCCGCAGCCGCAGGTCGTCCTTCACCTTGAAGCGGTCGACGATAACTTCGATGCTGTGCTTTTTGCGCAGATCGAGTTCCGGAGGCTGGTCAAGTTCGTAGATCTCGCCGTCGATGCGGGCGCGTATGAAGCCCTGTGCCTGCAGGTCCGCCATGAGCTGCACGTGTTCGCCCTTGCGATCGGCGATCACCGGTGCCAGCAACATGAGGCGCGAGCCCTCGGGCAGCTCCAGTACGTGATCGACCATCTGGCTGACCGTCTGCGCCTCCAGCGTGATGTCGTGTTCGGGGCAGCGCGGCGTGCCGGCGCGCGCGAACAACAGGCGCAGGTAGTCATAGATCTCGGTTACCGTGCCGACCGTCGAGCGCGGGTTGTGTGACGTTGACTTTTGCTCGATGGAAATGGCCGGCGACAGACCGTCGATATGATCGACATCCGGCTTTTCCATCATCGACAGGAATTGTCGAGCATAGGCGGACAGCGATTCGACATAGCGGCGCTGACCCTCGGCATAGATGGTATCGAACGCAAGCGACGATTTTCCCGACCCGGAGAGCCCCGTGATCACTATGAGCTTGTCGCGCGGCAGGGCCAGGTCGATGTTGCGCAGGTTATGTGTCCTTGCGCCGCGGATGTCGATCGTTTTCATATCGGGGAATTAAGGGATTGAGGAACAACCTGCTAATATACGCCGCCGCGCATCTTCGGCGCAAAGGAACCGAGCGAGTGAATACAGCGAGCCCCGCCACCAGTGTAGTGATGGACGCATCCGAGCGGCGCTCGGTACTGGTGGTTGCGCTGATTGCGGTGATCCGCATGTTCGGCCTGTTCGCGTTGCTGCCCGTTCTGTCCCTGTATGCCGCAGAACTCAGGCACGCGACGCCGCTGTTGATCGGGCTCGCGGTCGGCGGTTACGGCCTGACGCAGGCCGGCTTCCAGATCCCACTCGGCGCCTTGTCGGACCGCATCGGCCGGATTCCGGTTATCTTGCTCGGTCTCGCCGTCTTTGCTGCCGGCAGCGTCCTCGCGGCGATGAGCGATTCAATCTATGGCGTTATTGCCGGCCGGCTGCTGCAGGGCGCCGGGGCGATCTCGGCAACGCTGACAGCGCTCATTAGCGATGCAACGCGCAACGAGGTCAGGACGCGCTCGATGGCTGCGATGGGTATCGGCATCGGCATGGCGTTCATACTCGCGATGATCGCGGGTCCTCTGATCGCCGCAAAGTTCGGTGTACAGGCACTCTTCTGGACGGCGGCGGGCCTGTCGGTGTTCGCAGCGGCGATGCTCATGCTGCTGCCGGAAATACCGAAGCCGAAAACGCGCGAAAGCTGGAGTCTTTTGCCGGCGCTCAGGGCCGACCTGCTGAAAATCGACTTCTACTTCTACCTGTTGCACACCATCATGACGGCTACATTCGTCGCGCTACCTTTCCTGTTGAGCAACCGTCTCGGCCTGCCGCTGACGGATCACTGGAAGATGTACGTCGGCGCCCTGCTGATATCGCTGATGATTACGATACCGATGATTATGATGGACCACCGCCAGGGACGGGGTTTCCTGATTGCCATATCTGTCATGCTGATTCTCGTCGCGCAATCGGTGTTGGCCTTCTTCAGCGTTTCGGTGGCGCCCGTCTTTATCGCGCTAATCGCGTATTTCGCCGGCTTCAACTTCCTGGAAAGCGGGCTTCCGGCGCGCTTGTCGATACTGGCGGACGAGGATGTACGCGGGGCGTCGCTGGGCGTGTTCTCGACGGCGCAGTTCCTCGGGGCGTTCTCCGGCGGCCTGATCGGGGGCCGTTTCCTGAGCCAGGGCCACCCGTCCGACGTGTTCTTTGCCTGCCTGCTGCTGGCAGCTGTATGGCTCGCGGTCCAGGCGTTTGACAGCGCCCGCGCTCAAACAGCCTAATTCGGCCCCAGGCACAGAAATCGGGCTGGCTTTTGCTCTGTCAGGCTCTACAATAGGCCCCCCTCGCCGCCATCGCGGCGGGCCACACAACAGCAAGAAACACTAAATTAGGGGACCGATATGGCCCGCGGAGTAAATAAAGTCATCATCGTTGGTAATCTCGGACAGGATCCCGAGACGCGCTATATGCCAAGCGGTTCAGCCGTTACCAATTTCACAGTTGCTACCAACGAGTCGTGGAAAGACAAGCAGACCGGCGAGCAGAAGGACCGCACCGAATGGCACCGGGTGGCCATGTTCAACCGCCTTGCCGAGATCGCGGCCGAATACCTGCGTAAAGGCTCGCAGGTGTACATCGAGGGCAAACTGCGCACGCGTAAATGGCAGGGCCAGGACGGCAATGACCGCTATACGACCGAGATCATCGCCGACGAAATGCAGATGCTCGGCGGCCGCGGCGAGGGCGGAGGCGGCGGCAACTTCGGTGGCAGCCGCGGTGGCAGCAAGCCCAGCCAGGGCGGTGGCAACGCTCCACCGCAGCCGGGTCCGGATGATTTCGACGACGACATACCGTTCTAGACGCGTTCTCCGTTGCGAATGCATGAAGCCGCGCGGCAATCTGCTTGCCTGCGCGGCTTTCTTAATTTAGCCACATGGGAATGACATAATGGGCGCATTCAAAGAGCCGCACGGCGGCGAACTGAAGGATCTCTATCTCGACGCGGCAGCCGCCGAGGCCGAGAAGCAGTTGGCGCAGGATTATGGCTCCTGGAACCTGACCGAGCGTCAGCTCTGCGATATCGAGCTCACGCTGAACGGTGCCTTTTCGCCGCTGGACGGTTTCCTCAACAAGAACGACTACGATGCCGTCGTGAGCGGCATGCGACTGGCCAGCGGCGTGCTATGGCCGGTGCCAGTTACGCTCGACGTCAGCGAGGAATTTGCTGCAACTATTGAGGCCGGTTCCAAGATTGCGCTGCGTGACCTTGAGGGGGTGATAGTCGCCACGCTGAAGGTCGACGATATCTGGACGCCGGACAAGCAGGTCGAGGCCCAGGGGGTTTACGGCACGACCGACGAAAAGCACCCGGCGGTCCACTACCTGTACAACATTGCACACCCGGTGTACGTCGGCGGCAGGCTCAGCGGTGTCGAAGCGCCGACCCACTACGATTTCAAGCATCTGCGAGACAGCCCGTCGGAGCTGCGCGATCGCTTCCGGAAGCTCGGCTGGCGCAAAGTGGTGGCGTTCCAGACACGCAACCCGATGCATCGTGCACACCAGGAAATCACGCTGCGCGCCGCTCGCGACATCGAAGCGAACCTGTTGATCCACCCCGTCGTCGGTATGACCAAGCCTGGTGACGTCGATCACTACACGCGGGTACGCTGCTACGAACACATTCTCACGCAGTATCCGGAGCAGACCTCCATGCTGTCGCTGCTGCCGCTGGCCATGCGCATGGGCGGCCCACGCGAGGCCCTCTGGCACGCCATCATTCGCAAGAACTACGGCTGCACGCACATTATCATCGGACGCGATCATGCCGGTCCTGGCCAGGACTCGAACGGCAAGGACTTCTATGGACCCTACGATGCCCAGGAGTTGCTCAGGAAGCACGAGCAGGAGCTGGATATATCGATGGTGCCATTCCAGATGATGGTATTCGCCGAGAACCGGGCGCAGTACATCGCGATCGACGAGGCCACCGATGACGACAAGATACTGAACATTTCCGGCACCGAGCTCAGGCGCCGACTGCAGGAGGGCCTTGAGATTCCCGACTGGTTTTCATTTCCGGATGTCGTTACCGAGCTGCGACGTACGCACCCGCCACGCCACCAGCAAGGATTCACGGTGTTTTTCACCGGCCTGTCCGGTTCGGGCAAGTCGACCATCGCCAATGCGCTGATGTCCAAGCTCATGGAGATCGGTGGCCGCCCGATAAGTCTTCTTGACGGCGACATAGTGCGTAAGAACCTGTCCAGCGAGCTGGGATTTTCGAAAGAGCATCGCGATCTGAATATACGCCGCATTGGCTACGTTGCCAGCGAGATAACCAAGAACGGCGGCATCGCCATCTGTGCGCCAATAGCGCCTTATGCGTCGACGCGACGCCAGGTACGAGAGTCAATCTCGCCGCACGGGGGCTTTGTCGAGATCCACGTGGCCACGCCGCTGGAAATCTGCGAGCAGCGTGATCGCAAGGGACTCTATGCACTGGCGCGCGCCGGCAAGATCAAGGAGTTCACCGGCATCAGCGATCCCTACGAGACCCCCGAAAATGCGGAGATGGTTATCGATACCGCGGACATCTCTCCGGACCTGGCCGCGCATCGCATCCTCGTAAAGCTCGAGGGAATGGGCTACATACGGTAGCCTTTACCAAACAGGCATCCGTCTGCGCGCGGTTGCCGAGTGTGACATCAAAACTATGAGCAAGAAGCTGTATATCAAGACCATGGGTTGCCAGATGAACGAGTACGACTCGGACAAGATGGCAGACGTCCTGCGTGCGTCACACGGCTATGAGCTGACCGACGCACCGGAGAAGGCCGACCTGTTGCTCGTTAACACCTGTTCGATTCGAGAAAAGGCGCAAGAGAAAGTGTTCTCCGAACTCGGTCGATGGCGTGCGCTCAAGGAGAAAAAACCGGGCCTCAAGATCGGTGTTGGTGGTTGCGTCGCCAGCCAGGAAGGCAGCGGCATCACGCAACGAGCGCCTTTTGTCGACATGGTTTTCGGACCGCAGACGCTGCATCGTCTGCCGCAGATGCTCGACGGCGTCGCAAAAAACGGTGAGCCCATCGTCGATATTTCCTTTCCCGAGATCGAAAAGTTCGATCGTCTGCCGGAGCCGCGTGCCGAGGGCCCGACCGCCTTCGTATCGATCATGGAAGGGTGCAGCAAGTACTGCAGTTTCTGCGTCGTACCTTATACGCGTGGCGAGGAAATCAGCCGGCCGTTTGACGACGTGATCGCGGAGGTGGCCAGTCTCGCAGAGCAGGGCGTGCGCGAAGTAAACCTGCTCGGCCAGAATGTCAACGCGTATCGCGGCCCAATGCATGACGGTGGCCTTGCAGACCTGGCAACCCTGATCTATTACGTCGCGCTTGTAGAGGGCATCGATCGCATACGCTTTACTACGTCGCACCCGGTCGAGTTCACCGACAGCCTCATCCAGGCCTATGCCGAGGTGCCCAAGCTGGCAAGTTACCTGCACCTGCCGGTGCAGCACGGTTCGGACCGTATCCTGTCGGCGATGAAGCGTGGCCACACGGTGCTCGAGTACAAGCAAAAGATTCGCAAGCTTCGCCATGCGCGTCCGGATATCTCGCTGTCCTCCGATTTCATCATCGGTTTTCCTGGCGAAACGGACAAGGACTTTGAGTCGCTGATGGAACTGGTTACGGAAATCGGATTCGACCAGTCCTTCAGCTTCATCTACAGCGCGCGCCCCGGTACGCCGGCGGCAGGCCTCGCCGACGACACGCCGCTGGCCGTGAAGAAGCAGCGCCTGCAGATGCTGCAGGCCCGCATCAACCAGCAGGCCATGCAGATCAGCCAGGGCATGGTCGGTTCCACGCAGCGGGTGCTTGTGGAAAAGCTGTCGAAAAAGAGTGCGAGCCAGGTTGCCGGCCGCACCGAAAACAACAGGTGGGTCAATTTCGATGCAGATCCATCCTGCATCGGCGAATTTATCGATGTCATGATCACAGAGGCTCTGCCGAACTCGCTGCGTGGTCGGCAGGTACTTCCAAAGGCCCGCGCTTCAGGGTAATCTGGCAAGCAATGGTCTATTGCCCTGATAGATATCTCGCCGAGCGCGTCGCCGCAAACGGCGTCGCCGCTGTCCCACAGACAGGGCTCTTCCTGCAAAGAGGTTTTGATTACAGATCTTGAGTGCTGTCCGTATTTTTCGAGATATTGTGCTTGAGCCCGCCGATAACCATCGCCTAGCCAACCTGTGCGGTCAGTTCGACGAACACCTTCGGCAAATCGAACGCCGGCTTGATGTCGAGATCGCCAGTCGTGGAAATCGGTTTCGAGTCACCGGGCGTCCTGGCGCGGCTGAAGTGGGCGGCGACGTGCTGCTGTCTCTGTTCGATCTGACCGATAGCGAACGACTGGATCCCGAGCGCGTACATATGCTGTTGCAGGAATCGTTTATGGATGAATCCGAAGTGAAACAAGCGAACGATACGGCGAATGACGATGAGGTGGTCGCTATCCAGACGCGCCACAAGCTGATTCGTCCGAGGGGTGCCAATCAGACGGCCTACATGGCAAGTATCCAGCAGCACGACCTTGCCTTCGGGATCGGTCCTGCCGGAACCGGCAAGACGTACCTTGCAGTTGCCTGTGCGGTCGATGCCCTCGAGAACGAGCAGGTGCGGCGTATCGTGCTGGTACGACCTGCGGTTGAGGCGGGGGAGCGGCTTGGCTTCCTGCCCGGTGATCTCTCACAGAAAGTGGACCCGTATCTACGCCCGATGTACGACGCGCTTTACGACATGATTGGTGCGGAACGCGTGACACGGCTGATCGAAAGAAATGTCATCGAAATCGCGCCGCTCGCTTTCATGCGGGGACGCTCGCTGAACGAGTCCTTTGTCATTCTCGACGAAGCGCAGAACACCAGCGTTGAGCAGATGAAGATGTTCCTGACGCGAATTGGTTTTGGTTCGCGCGCCGTGGTGACAGGCGACATCACGCAGATCGATTTACCGGCGGGCAAGGAGTCTGGCCTCAAAAACGCGACGGGCGTGCTTGAACATGTCGACGGAGTCGCGTTCACGTACTTCACGCCCAAGGATGTGGTTCGACATCAGCTGGTACAGCGTATAGTTCGCGCTTACGAAGAAAGCGATCGGCGCGCCGATCCGGACCGGTGACTCGTCGCGCTACGCTGGCTGTCGATATCCAGGTTGCCTGCGACGATCCGAACATCCCGCCAGCCTCCGATCTCGAGCTCTGGGTGACGCGCGCGCTCGATGCAACGAGCCTGTCGTTCCCCGCGGGCGCTGAGGTCTCCGTTCGAATCGTCGGCACAGAGGAAATGCAGACGCTGAATCGTGGCTACCGAAACAAGGACAAGGTGACCAACGTGCTGTCGTTCCCGGGCGGGGAGCTGGCCGGGCTGCCGGGCGATGCCCGACGGGCACTTGGCGATATCGTCGTCTGTGCGGACGTCGTGGTCAAAGAGGCTGAGGCCCAGGGCAAAGCTGTCGCGGATCACTGGGCGCACATGCTGGTTCACGGGATGCTGCATCTGCTCGGCTACGATCATGAGTCCGACGCCGGCGCTGTTGAAATGGAAGGCCTTGAAACCCAGATACTGGCATCCGCGGGATTGGCCGACCCCTACGTAAAGTGACAACAGAGAACTGCTAGAATCAGGGGGCCCACTGACGAAACGGGCATTACCCGGACCACCCGGACAGGAAAACAGGGAACGATGAACGAAAAACCGCCAAGTACGAGCGGCCCAGGCACACCCGGAATCGTTGCACGCATCAAGCGTGCGATCAAAGGGGAGCCCTGGAGCCGTGATGAAATACAAACTTTCATACAGACAGAAATCGATCTTGATGCCGATGAGAAAAATATGCTCGCGGGCGTCCTCGAAGTCTCGGAGACCCAGGTACGCGAGGTCATGGTGCCGCGCTCACAGATGGTGGTCATCGACATCGAGCAGGAATTTGATGAAATACTGGCGCTGATAGTCGAGTCGGGCCATTCGCGCTTCCCGGTCATTGGCGAAGATCGCGATGAGGTGCTGGGCGTTCTGCTCGCCAAAGATCTGCTGCGGTATTTCGGCAGCGACGCGGCCAAAGAAGTCACCATCAGAAAGCTGTTACGGCCGGCTGCGGTAATTCCCGAGTCAAAACGTCTCAACGCGCTGCTCAAGGAATTTCGTGCCAGCCATAACCACATGGCCATCGTGGTCGATGAGTACGGCGGTGTCGCCGGCTTGCTGACCATCGAAGACGTATTGGAGGAGATTGTCGGGGAAATCGACGATGAGCACGATCAGGAAGAAGCGGAGTTCATTCGCCCGGACGGCGATCGTAACGGCAAGCCCAGCTACGCGGTTCGTGCGCTGACTCGCATCGAGGACTTCAACGAATACTTTGGCTGCGAACTCGAGGACGAGGAGTACGACACGCTGGGCGGCCTCGTCATGCATGAGCTCGGCCGGCTGCCGCGACGCGGCGAAAAGATTCGTTTCGGTGGTTTCGAATTTGCGGTTGTCAAGGCGGACAAGCGGCGCATCGATGCACTGCAGGTCCAGCGAAACAGCGACGAATAAAGTTGGCCAAAGACATTCATCCTGCCTTACTGCTGCCGGCTGATCGCCCGGCGCTGACGCGCCTGATTGCTTTTATTCTCGGCAGCTGCATGTCGCTCAGCTTCGCGCCGTTCGGACTGTCGTTGCTGGCGCCGCTGTTGTTGTTACCGTTGTTGTTCGTCTGCATGAACGTCTCACCTCGCGACGCGGCGGCGCACGCATTCTGGTTCGGCCTGGGCATGTTCCTGACCGGTACCTACTGGATTTATATCTCGGTGCATGTGTTTGGCAACGCGGCGCTGTGGATCGCCCTGTTGTTGATGGTCGGGCTGGCGCTGATCATGGCGCTGCTGGTCGGCATTGCGGGATGGCTAATCAGCCGCTTGTCCAAGGGCGAGACCTGGCTGATGCTGCTGGTAGCCCCTGCTTCCTGGGTCGCGATCGAGTGGACGCGTGGCTGGATCTTCACCGGTTTCCCCTGGCTGGCGCTTGGTTACAGCCAGATAGACAGCCTGTTTGCCGGCTGGGCGCCGGTACTGGGTGTCTACGGCGTCTCTTTCATGCTTCTGGTTAGCACGACGGCCGTGATCGTCACGATCATGTCTGCCGGCATGCAGCGCATTCTGGGTGTGGCCGCGATCCTGCTGCCATGGCTGGTGGGTGGTTTGCTGCTGATTCCGGACTGGACCGAGCCGTCGGGCAAGCCGATTCGAGCGAGCATCGTGCAGGCCGGTGTGTCGCAGGACAAGAAATGGGACCGTGACCAGCTTGAGCCGATCATGGAGTTTTACAGGCGCTCGACGCTGAGCGTGGCTGACAGCGAAATCGTCGTCTGGCCGGAAGTAGCGATTCCTGCTCTGAACGATCAGGTCAAGAACTACATCAACCTGATTCAAAACGATTTGCGCGGCAGCAGGCGCAGCGTCGTGTTCGGTATCCTTGAGCGCAGTTTTGAGCGGGATGCCAACGGCAAGGTATACAACAGCGTATTGCTCCTGAGTGGCCGCCAGCCTCAGGTACAAGCCTATCGCAAGCGCCACCTCGTGCCATTCGGTGAGTACTTCCCGGTGCCGGACAGCGTCCGTCAGTGGATGAAAATGCAGAATCTGCCGCACTCCGACCTGTCCCCTGGCGAGGCCGTTCAGCCTCTTCTGGAAGCCGCCAACGGCGCCAAGCTTGCCGTTGCGATCTGTTACGAGGATGCTTATGGCGAAGAGCAGCTCTATGCATTCCCGGAAGCGAGCCTGATCATCAACGTCAGCAATGATGCCTGGTTTGGTGATTCGATCGCCCCGCACCAGCATCTCGAGATCGCCCGTATGCGGGCCCTCGAAGTGGGCCGCAACGCCATCCGGTCGACCAACACTGGCGTCAGCGCCTTTATCGGCTTTGACGGCAAGCTGCTCGAAGTGGGGAAGCAATTCGAGCCTGAGCTCATGACGGCGGATATCGAGCCGCGTCGTGGTATGACGCCTTATGCCGGTTTCGGCAACGTCCCGATCATCTCGATTTGCCTCATCATTGTCGTCGGCTTCTGGGCGCGGCATCGCGGCGGCCGTTAGCCGGGCACATAAGCGTGCGACGGGCTGCGCACGGCAGCGTGTTCATGTACGCTTCGGAGTTTCCACGGCAACACGCGCAAACAACCACAATGAACACCCCCTACCAACCGGAAATCGTCGAACAGGCGGCGCAGGATCACTGGGCCGATGCGCGCAGTTTCGAAGTATCCGAGGATCCTGACAAAGAGAAATTCTATTGCCTGACGATGTTCCCGTACCCCAGTGGCAAGCTGCACATGGGGCACGTGCGCGTCTTTACGATCAGCGATGTGATTGCGCGGTATCAGCGTATGCAGGGCAGGCACGTGCTGCAGCCGATGGGATGGGACGCATTCGGCATGCCCGCCGAGAATGCGGCGATACAGCGCGGTATACCGCCGGCCGAATGGACGTACAAGAATATCGATGATATGCGCGGCCAGCTGAAACGGCTCGGCTACGCCTACGACTGGACGCGTGAGGTGACAACCTGTCGGCCCGAGTATTACCGGTGGGAACAATGGCTGTTCACCAGGATGTTCAAGAAGGGGCTCGTCTACCGCAAGAACTCGGTGGTGAATTGGGACCCGGTTGACCAGACAGTGCTCGCCAATGAACAGGTCATCGACGGCCGTGGCTGGCGCTCTGACGCGCTCGTCGAGCGTCGCGAAATTCCGCAGTGGTTTATGAAGATAACCGCTTACGCGGACGAGTTGCTCGAGGAACTCGACAACATGCCCGGCTGGCCCGAATCGGTTAAGACCATGCAGCGCAACTGGATTGGCCGCTCGGAAGGCGTTGAACTTTCATTCGACGTGGCGGACGAAGACGAGCCGCTGACGGTATACACAACCCGCCCGGACACGCTGATGGGCGTGACCTACATGGCCGTTGCGGCCGAGCACCCGTTGGCATCGAAAGCGGCGGCAGAAAATGCTGACATCGCCGCCTTCATCAAGGAATGCACGACAACGGATGCGGCCGAAGCTACGCTCGAGACGATGGAAAAGAAAGGAATGCCACTCGGCATTTCGGCGATCCATCCACTTTCTGGCGACGAAGTGCCGCTGTGGGTCGCTAATTTCGTATTGATGAGTTACGGCACGGGTGCTGTCATGGCGGTACCGGGACACGATGAGCGGGATTGGGAATTCGCCAGGAAGCACGGCATCCCGATCAAGCAGGTTATTGCCCCGGTCGACGGCTCGGAAATCGACATCAACGAGGCCGTGTTTCTGGACAAGGGCGTGCTGGTCAACTCTGGCGCGTATGACGGCCTGTCGTCGCAAGAGGCCTTCGATGCGATTGCAGATCATTTTGAAAAAACAGGGCGCGGCGGAAGGACGGTCAACTACCGGCTGCGAGACTGGGGCGTGTCGCGACAGCGCTACTGGGGTGCGCCGATTCCAATCATTTACTGTGACGATTGCGACGCCGTGCCGGTCCCGGAAGAACAGCTGCCGGTTGTCTTGCCGGAGAATGTCGAGTTTACCGGCGTTGGTTCGCCATTGCGGGAAATGCCGGAGTTCTTCGAAGCCGACTGTCCGCAGTGCGGCAAGCCAGCGCGTCGCGAGACCGACACGTTCGACACGTTTGTCGAGTCGTCCTGGTATTTCGCGCGCTATGCCTGTCCCGATAACGATACCGCAATGCTCGACGAACGCGCCGGCTACTGGACGCCCGTCGACCAGTACACCGGCGGGATCGAGCACGCGATACTGCACCTGTTGTACTCGCGCTTCTTCCAGCGTGTGATGCGTGATGAAGGACTGACTGACGTTGCTGAACCGTTTGCCAACCTGCTGACGCAGGGAATGGTGCTGAAAGACGGCGCCAAAATGTCCAAGGCCAAAGGCAACACGGTGGATCCGCAGGAGCTCATTGCGAAATTTGGTGCGGATACCGTAAGGCTCTTCATGATGTTTGCCGCGCCGCCCGAACAGGCGCTCGAGTGGTCCGACGACGGTGTGCAGGGGAGCTTTCGGTTCCTGAAACGATTCTGGAACGCCGTCGTGGAGCACGCCGCGGGCGGGCCCGTCAGCCCGGTCGAATCCGTAACGCTCGACGCTCAACAACAGGAGCTGCGTCGCAAGACGCACCAGACGATTGCCAAGATCAGCGACGACATCGGACGGCGCAACAGCTTCAACACGGCTGTCGCGGCCGCGATGGAGCTGCTGAACGCGATAAACAAGGCCGACGACGAGAGCGATGCCGGCAGAGCGGTAGTACACGAGGCACTCGAATCGGTTGTGCTGATGTTGTCGCCCATCGTGCCGCATATTTGCCACGCGTTGTGGCACGAGCTGGGTCAGCGTACGCCGCTGATTGATCAGCCTTGGCCTGCAGTCGACGATGCTGCGCTTGAAGCAGACAGGATCGAGATGGTTGTACAGGTTAACGGCAAGCTGCGGGCGCGAGTCAGCGTACCTGCCGATGCCGATAAGGAAGCAATCGAGCAACTGGCGATCGCCGACGAAAATGTTCAACGTTTCATTGCCGGCAACGAGATCCGCAAGCTTATCGTTGTGCCGGGGCGCCTGGTCAATATCGTTGTCTAGGTTCCTCGTTATCCTGGCCATGGCACTCGTTTCGAGTTGTGGCTTTCAGATTCAGGGCGCGCTGTTGATACCAGCGGAGTTGCAGCGAACCTACATCGCGACAGACGATCGGCAGAGCCCGTTTTACCGTGAGCTTCGCGCTCAGCTGCAGGGCGCAGGCGTGGTGTTGGTCGACTCGGCAGCCGAGTCAACCGGCGTTTTTTCGATTCTCTACGATGATACCGACCAGCGGGTGCTTTCCGTGTCGGCGCGCAACGTACCGACCGAGTACGAGGTGTACTACACGATCGAGTACGCAATCGACGGCAGCGACAAGAAACTCGTCGAGCCGCAAGCGCTCACCCTGACACGTGACTACACCTACGATTCCCGGTTGGTGCTTGGCAAAGCCCGAGAGGAAGAGCTGCTGCGCGACGCGATCGTAAAGGACCTAGTTCGAATCGTGCTGAAGAAGATTTCTACCCTGTAGCATCTGAATGCACGCGGCCCCGGAGCAGAAGGTTCTGATTGTGGCGGACACAGACGTTCGCGACATTAGCTGTCTGCTGGGAAAATTCGAACTCGAGCTGGTTGTCAAGGACGATGCCGCCGCTATCACGGGAAGTTATTGGGGCGAGCCTGAAGCAGGTATTGTTGGTAAGACAATATACGCTCGCACGGACACGCCCGTTCATTCCCTGTTGCACGAAGCATGTCACGTCGTCTGCATGACCGAGGCGCGACGGGCTGCTCTCGACAGGGATGCGGGCGGAGACGATCTCGAGGAGTCGGCGGTCTGTTACCTGCAGGTCGTACTCGCGGACTGTCTGCCGGGCTGCACAAGCGCGCGCCTGATGCGCGACATGGATGCCTGGGGCTACAGCTTTCGCCTTGGCAGTACCGAGGCGTGGTTTCGGCGCGATGCTGAAGATGCGCGAAAATTCCTTATTAATCATGGTCTTTTGACGACACAGGGAGCGCCGACGTTCAGGCTGCGTGCCTGAGCGATGGAGCGGTGTATAGTTTCATATGGCCTGGTTTCGCTACCTGCTGTACTTCATCACGATCGCTTTCGTAACCTGGGCGTTGACGCAAATGGAAATCGCGTCTCCGGGGAGCCTCAAGCTGCATGTCGTCGTCAGCGAAACGGATGTGTACGGCACCTCCGAATTTTCGCCTGTCGAAATCATCCAGGCGATCATTCTCGGCGTTTGCGGCCTGATCATGAGCTGGGTCGCGCGCTACTGTCCGTCGCAACGGCCGATCGCATTCGGTTTCGGCGGGCTTGCACTGATTTTCCTGGTACGAGAGTCCGACTACTTCCTCGATCGTTTCGTCGTTGATAACGCGTGGCAGGTAATCATTGCGGTACTCGGGGCCTTTCTGATCGCATATACGTATCGGCATCGGAAACGCCTGAAGATTGCGCTGGCGAGGATCTGGCCTTCCCCGGGGCTGACGCTGCTGTTCGGTGGCGCGATCATCCTGTTCGCTTTCGTTCCGCTGGTGGGTCATGAACCGCTGTGGCAGTCGATTCTCGGGGAAACCTACCTGCGCGTGACCAAGCTTGCGATCGAGGAGTTCATGGAATTAATGGGCTACTTCCTGTGGATGATCGGCACTGTCGAATATGCGTATGAAGCTCGCAGGATTGCCTTTCGTCAGCCACAGCCGGCGGCTCGGCGGCGCCGTGATAAACGTCGGCGCCAACCCAAACGCGGTGGGTGAGCTTTCCTGACTACGGTCGGGGTGCTGTCTAGAGGATGGTCGGATTCGGCGCGTCGCCGTAAACCTCGTCGGGGTCGAAGACTTTTTCAGTTTCCGTCCACTCGAGCTGTACGCGCCCTTCCGCCTGCTTGGCCTCGAAGTCGTTGCCAACCGGGACCTTGCGGTAGAAGCAGCTCCGATAACCCACGTGACAGCTTGCGCCACCCGCAACATCGACACGCAACCATATGCAATCCTGGTCATCGTCAACCAGCAGTTCACGCACGGTCTGCACGAGGCCACTGGTAGCGCCTTTGTGCCAGAGCACCTGGCGGCTACGGCTGTAATAGTGTGCTTCGCCCGTTCGAATGGTCAGCTGCAGGGCCTCGGCATTCATGAAGCCCTGCATAAGCAGTTCACCGCTTCCGGCATCTGTCGTGACCACAGTTATCAGGCCACGATCGTCGAACTTCGGCGCGAGATCGTTGCCTTCCTCAACCTGCTCAATGCTTTGGCGGGCTTGAAATTTGACGGGCGCGACAGACATCTGGGGATCCTTGGGAATACTCCTTGCGGGCGAGAAGAATACCGATCGTAGCCGCCAGCAGCAATATTGCTATCATTGCGTTCTTTGTGAATGCGTGACCGAGAGACCATGAGCATACAGTTGCACGATACCCTGCGGGGCAGGAAGGTGCCCTTCGAGCCGCAAAAACCGGGCGAGGTTACGATGTACCTGTGCGGCCCGACGGTTTACAACTACGCTCATATTGGCAATGCGAGACCGGCCGTGGTCTTTGACCTGTTGGCACGGGTGCTGCGTCGACGCTACAAGTTGAAGTTCGCGCGCAACATTACGGACGTGGACGACAAGATCAATGCCGCCGCACTCGAAACGGGCAAGCCGATCGACGCTATCACCGAGGTATATATCAAGGCCTACAATGACGATATGGGCGCGCTCGGTGTGCAGCCGCCGGATGTAGAGCCGCGCGCGACACAACACATAGATGTCATGATCGCGATGATCGCGTCCCTGATTGAGAAGGGTCATGCGTACGAGGCGGAGGGGCACGTGTTGTTCGACGTGTCATCGCATGAGCAATATGGCGAGCTGTCCAAGCGAGACCTGCGGGAAATGATCGCGGGTTCGCGTGTCGAGGTTGCGCCTTACAAGAAAGCTGCTCACGATTTCGTTCTGTGGAAACCATCGACGCCTGAGCTGCCTGGCTGGGATTCACCGTGGGGCAGGGGACGGCCCGGCTGGCATATCGAATGCTCGGCCATGGCTGAACAACACCTCGGCGATACCATCGATATCCATGCGGGCGGCCAGGACCTGGTCTTTCCACACCACGAAAATGAATGTGCACAAAGCCGTTGCGCGCACGATGGGGCGCCGTTTGCCCGTTACTGGATACATAACGGCTTCCTTAGCCTCGACCAGACCAAGATGTCGAAGTCATTGGGAAATGTCGTACTGGTGCACGAACTGATCCAGACGGTACCCGGCGAGGTGATTCGTCTTGCGCTCCTCAATGCACATTACCGGCAGCCATTGGACTGGTCCGCAGAAACGTTGCAGTCGGCGCGCAAGATGCTCGACCGTCTTTACGGCGCTGTCCGGGGCATCGAGGTATCTGCCGCAGCGCGGGCGGCAGCCGTCGTTCCGCCGGAACTCATCGACGCATTGGAGGATGATCTCAATACACCGAAAGCGCTGGCCGAGTTATTCGCACTTGCGCGCAAGCTCAACAAGTCGAACGACGCGGGGGAAATGGAGTCGTTGGCGGCGTCGATGTACGCGTCCGGCGATCTCATGGGGCTGCTCAGCAGCGATCCGGAACAGTGGTTTGAGGGCCTTGCGGGTGATGGCATGGCAGCCGACGCCATTGAGGCGTTGATTGCGGAGCGCAACCAGGCCAAATCCGAGCGCGACTTCGAGCGTGCTGACGCAATTCGCGAACAGCTCAAGGAGGCAGGGGTAGAGATCCAGGACAGTCGCGAGGGAACGACCTGGCGCCGCAGCGGAGCCGGCGATGACTAACGAAGTTCAGGCGGCACAGCGCGAAGTCATCGAGGAGTTTGCCATGTTCGACGACTGGATGGATCGCTACCAGTACCTCATCGACCTGGGGCGACGGCTGCCGGAGTTTCCCGATGCGCTCAAGACCGAAGAGAATCTGATCCGCGGCTGCCAGTCGCAGGTCTGGTTTGTCGCCAGCGAGAACGACGGCCGCCTGGAGTTTCGGGCAATCAGCGATGCCGCCATCGTATCCGGGCTGATTGCGCTGTTGCTGCGCCTTTACAGCGGCAGGTATCCGCAGGACATTCTCGACACACCGCCGGAGTTCGTCACGGCCCTGAATCTCGAGAGCCACCTGAGCGCGACGCGTAGCAACGGCTTGTCATCCATGCTCAAGGCGATTCGCGGCTTTGCAACCGAGGCGCTGCAGGCCGCCTGATGCCGAATGCGGTGAGCCGACTGCTTGCGCAGCCCTTGATCTGGCTGGTCAAGCTGTATCGTGTGGCAATCTCGCCGTGGCTGGGCGGGAACTGTCGTTTTGATCCGACCTGTTCGAATTATGCTATCGAGGCGCTGCAACGACACGGCGTTCTTCGAGGCAGCTGGCTGGCGGCACGTCGCATCGCGCGCTGCCACCCCTGGGGAGGCTCTGGTTACGACCCGGTGCCGGGCGACCGCCGTGATGAGCATTAGGCCGCTCGAGCTGGGGCGGGCGCTGCTGTACCCGCTGGTCGAGACAAGCGTACTGGTGCCCCTTGTCTTTTTCTGGCTGCTACTTTCGCTGGCGAGCTGGGGCGGGGTGCTGGGCCTGTTCATGATGTTTCTGGTACTTCCGGCCGTACTGCGCTACCAGATGATCCTGCTGGAGGCGCGTGCCAAGGGCGTACGGCCGGCCGTACCCGGTGTCGAGTTCTTCAATTGGTTCGGCAATGGCTGGACGATTTTCCCGGTTGTGATCGTCGTGTTTCTTGTCTGGGCGACAATTGCCGCTGGCAAGCAATTCGGCGCGGTAGCGGCGATCGCGATGCTGGTGTTGAGCGGCTTGTTCTTTCCGGCGTGCGTTGCGGTACTGGCAATCACGCACTCGCCGCTGCAGAGCATCAACCCGATTGCCCTGGCGCGCGTCTGGAAGACCTGCGCCGCAACATTCTGGCTGGCAACGGTGTTCCTGGTTGTTATCGCCTGGTTATCGATGCTGGCCGAAGGCCTGCCGATGATGCTTGCTGTTCTGACGCAGCTGTTTCTTTTCTTTGCTTTCTTCTCCCTGGTTGGCAGCCTGATTCAGCCATACGGCCTGATCGACGACGTCTACATACCCGACATGCCGCAGCCTGATGAGGCCGCCGCTGCGGGCGAAGCGCTCGACAAATCACGCACGAAAGTGCTCAGCCATGCTTACGGTTTCATCAGCCGGGGCAATCGCGATGGTGGCCTGCAGCACCTGCTGGCGGCCGTCGACAACGATCCGGAGCCCGTTCCGGCAAGGTCGTGGTACTTCGACCGCATGCTGACCTGGGATGACCCGGTGCCGGCGTTGTTCTTCGCGCAACATACGGTGCATGACCACCTGCAGCACGGCGAGCAGGTGCCGGCCATCAAGCTGATCATGCGCTGTCGACTCATCGACGAGCAGTTTCGGCCGTTCGCCGAGGACCTGGATGCCGCGATTCAGGCTGCCGAAGCCTGCGACAACCCGGTCCTGGCCGCGGATTTGGGGCGTTATTGAGTGCCAATTGGGGTTCTTGCTGCACGAATGCGTTGTACAATGCGACGCATGGACAAGCGTCTCCTGACAATACTGCGCTGCCCGATTAGCCACAAAGGCCTCTCCGTCCTTCAGAAGGACCAGTTGGACCGTCTCAACACGGCCATCAACGCGGGAGACCTCATCAATCATGACGGTGTGAAACTGCAACAGCCGCTGACGGAAGCCCTTGTGACAGACGACGGCAAACGCGTTTATCCGGTCGCCGATGGCATTCCGGTGCTGCTGGAAAGCGAGTCGATCGCCATGGAGCAGATTGCTTGAAGTTGCAGGCAGCTCAGCTCTCGTCCCACCTGAAGAAGTCTCTCGCACCCTGCTACCTCGTCACGGGCGACGAGCATCTGCTGGTCGCCGAGGCGATGGACGAGATCCGCGAGGAGGCGCGCAAGCGCGGCTTCGGTATGCGAGAGCTGCACGTTGCGACGACCGGTTTTGACTGGACACAGCTGACCGCGTCAAGCGGCAACCTGTCGTTGTTTGCGGAGCAGCGAATTATCGAGCTCCGGCTGCCCACCGGAAAGCCCGGTCGTGCAGGCGGGCAGGCGATCATCGAACTGGCGGAGCGCGCCGGACCGGAAACCCTTTTCATCGTGACGGCACCGAAGCTTGATCGCAGTGCCGCGTCATCCAAATGGGCCAAGACGGTCGAGAAACTGGGTGTTCAAGTGGCGATCTGGCCTATTGGCTTGCGTGAGTTACCCGGCTGGATCGCTGCCCGAATGCGTCAGGCCGGGCTGCAACCGGAGCGCGATGTTGTTGCGTTGATCGCGGATCGGGTTGAAGGCAACTTGCTGGCGGCCGGGCAGGAAATTGAGAAGCTACGGCTGCTGTTGGGCGAGGGGCCGGTCACTGTGGAGGATGTCAGCAACGCGGTAGCCAATAGCAGCCGATACGACGTCTACAAGCTCACCGATGCAGCCCTTGGCGGCGACGCAGGACGTGCCGTCCGGATACTCGGTGGTTTGCGCTCCGAGGGTGTCGAGCCGGTCATCGTCATGTGGGCGCTGACGCGTGAGCTGCGGACACTGTCAGCACTTGACGATGTCGTGCGACAAGGCGGCAATCTCGGTAGCGCGATGCAGCAGAACGGCGTCTGGAGCAATCGCCAGGGGCTGGTTCGCAGCTGTATGGGACGACACCAGTCGGGAACCTTTCACCGTATGCTGAAAGCGACCGGGCGGGCGGATGCGGCCGCCAAAGGACAACGTCCGGGCGATCCGTGGCAGATGGCCTGCGATATCGTCATCGGGATGGCGCGCCAATGAAGCCCATGGGCGTTTTCGGCGGCACCTTCGATCCTGTTCATTACGGCCACCTGCGCACTGCCTTCGAAATGCTGCAGGCCCTGCGCTTTGATTGTGTTCGATTCATCCCCTGCGGCGATCCGCCGCACCGCGGCACGACGTATGCGTCGGCCGGCGAGCGCCTGCGCATGGTTGCGCTCGCGATCGAGGGCCAGGCGGGATTCATCGTGGACGATCGCGAAGTGCGGCGTGAGGGGCCGTCCTACTCGATCGATACACTTTTGTCGTTGCGAGAGGAATTTCCCGAGCGTGCGTTGGGTCTCATTATTGGAATGGATGCTTTTCTTGGGCTACCGGCGTGGCACCGCTGGGAGGATATTCTCGGCACGGCACATATTATCGTCGCGCACCGACCCGGCTGGAAGGCGCCGGATATGGGCCCGCTGGGCGACCTGATCACGGAGTTCGGTACGCATCGCGTCGACGATCTGCACGCGACGCGGCACGGCCGCGTTCACATCCACGCGGTAACGCAACTGGAAATATCGTCGACGGAAATTCGTGACCTGGTCAAGGCCGGGCGTGACCCGAGGTTCCTGATGCCCGATGCGGTGCGCGACGAAATAAGGGCCTCGGCCTGCTATGTGTGAGTGGCCAGCTGGCAAGGCGAATATGATGACATCAACATTGACAGGATTAGTTCACAACCAGGAGTCCAATTTGAAGATTACTGAGACCTGCGCATGAATAGCGAGCAACTCACCAGCCTGATCATCGAGGCGCTTGACGACGTCAAAGCCAAAGACATCGTGAAGCTCGACGTTCGCAACATGACCACCGTAACTGACTTCATGGTAGTCGCCAGCGGCACGTCGAATCGCCACGTCAAGTCGTTGGTCGATAACGTGGCGGAAAAGGCCAAGGAAGCGGGTTGCCGGCCAGTCGGCATAGAAGGTGAAGAGGGTGGCGAGTGGGTGCTGCTCGATCTGCAGGATGCCCTGGTACATGTCATGCTGCCGAAAGTGCGGGAGTTCTACAAACTGGAGAAACTCTGGTCGATCGTCCCGAAGGACGATGTGACGGCTACCAAAGCCTAGGCCTGTGTAAGGAGGTCTGGCGGGTGCACATTCGACTATTGGCGGTTGGTGATCGCCAGCCAACCTGGGTAGATGAGGCTTTCGGCAACTACACCGAAAGATATCCGCGCGAGTGGAAGTTTCGACTCGATACTATTCCGACGGCGCGGCGCGGCAAGAACGAAAAGACGCTGCAGGCCAGGGCAGCCGAAGGTGAGCAGATACTGGCGAAGCTCGCGAAGACGGAACAGGTTGTGCTGCTCGACGAACGGGGAACAGAACTCAGCAGTGCTTCGCTGGCGGAACGGCTGCTGGACTGGCAGCGCAACAGTCGCGATCTGTGCTTTATCATTGGGGGTCCGGATGGCGTCGCGGATACCTGTCGCCAACGTGCGGATTTCGTCTGGTCGTTGTCGCGCTTGACGCTGCCGCATGGCCTGGCGCGAGTCCTGTTTGCGGAGCAACTGTACCGGGCGTGGTCCTTGCAGACAGGCCACCCTTATCACCGGTCCTAGGGCATTGGCCAGCGCACCGGGCACAGGTCTGCACCTGGCTTCCTCGTCGCCACGTCGTCGCGAGATTCTCGAGGCGCTGGGTCTTGAGTTTTCAGTCCAGGTCGTCGATGTCGATGAGTCCCGGTACGCTGGCGAGTCAGCACAGCAGATGGTGCTCAGGCTTGCAATGGCCAAAGCGGCTGCGGCGGAAATCGATGCGAGCGACCTGGTCATTGGCTCCGATACCGCGGTAGTGCTGGATGACGAAATCCTCGGCAAGCCCATCGACGAGGACGATGCGATCGCTATGCTATTGAAGCTTTCAGGGCGGCAGCACTCTGTTCTTACCGGTGTCGCCTTGCGTGGGCCTGACGGCGTGCACACAGCGCTTTCCTCGACGGATGTTTCTTTTCGAGAAATCAGTCCAGACGAGGCGCTGGCCTACTGGCACAGTGGAGAGCCTCGTGACAAGGCTGGGGCGTACGGCATTCAGGGTCGCGGCGGCGCGTTTGTTACAGCGATAAGCGGAAGCTATTCGGGCGTCGTCGGCCTGCCGGTTTACGAGACGGTGCAGCTGTTGCGGGCAGCGGGCGTGGATATTTTATTACAGCGGAAAGACGATGACGGATGAGTCGCTAAAAGAAGAAATCCTGATCAACGTTACGCCCAGTGAGGTGCGCGCAGCGTTGCTCGAGAACGGCGTTCTGCAGGAGGTCTATATCGAGCGGTCGGTGCGTCGCGGGCTGAACAGCAACATCTATAAAGGCCGTGTTTTGCGCGTGCTGCCGGGCATGCAGGCTGCCTTCGTTGATATCGGTCTCGATCGCACGGCGTTCCTGCATGCATCGGACATAGCCTCGGGCCGCAACGGCAATGGCGCTTCCGAGTCACCGAATATCCGCGACCTGGTTCGTGAAGGCGACGAACTCATGGTGCAGGTGTTGAAGGACCCGCTGGGCAACAAGGGCGCCCGCCTGACAACGCTCATTACCCTGCCATCACGACACGTTGTGCTGCTGCCTTATAGTGACGCTGTTGGTATCTCGGCGCGCATCGAAGATGAGCAGGAGCGAGAGCGCCTGCGGCTGCTCACGGAGGAAATCCTCGCCGAGCGCGGCCTAACCTGCGGAGCGATCGTGCGTACCGTCGCGGAGGGTATGGGCAGGGACGCCCTGGAGGCTGATCTCGGCTATACGATCCGGCTTTGGGAAGTTGTTAAGGAGCGATACAGCACGAGTCGTGTAAAAGACCTTATTCATGAGGATCTGTCGCTGCCGCTGCGTGTGCTGCGGGACATGGTGACCGGCGATATCGAACGCATCCTGGTTGATTCCGAGGAGGATTATCTCGGCATGCGGGACTTTGCCGACACCTACCTGCCGCATATCAATGCCGCGCTGGAGCTGTACAAGCGACGGCGGCCAATTTTTGACATGCACGGTATCGAGGATGAGATCCACCGCTCTCTTGATCGAAGTATTCCCTTAAAATCAGGGGGTTATTTGATTTTCGATCAAACCGAGGCGATGACGACCGTGGATATCAATACCGGCGGCTATGTGGGTCATCGCAACCTCGAAGAGACCATTTACCGGACCAACCTCGAAGCGGCCGTCGCGATCGCCCGGCAGCTGCGCCTGCGGAACCTCGGCGGCATTATCATCATCGACTTTATCGATATGGAGGAAGAGGAGCACCGCGACAACGTGCTGCAGGTGCTCGAGCAGTCAATGGCGCGAGATCATGCCCGGCATCAGATCATGCCGGTCTCGCCGCTCGGGCTGGTTGAAATGACGCGCAAGCGCACGCGCGAAAGTTTGCAGCATATCCTCTGCGAGGACTGTCCAAGTTGTGCTGGCCGGGGCTTCGTGATGACTGCAGAGACGGTTTGCTTCGAGATATTCCGCGAGATCATACGGCAGTCTCGGCAGTTCGAATTCGAGGAAGTCCTCGTGCTGGCGCACCAGGATGCGATCGAGCTGCTGCTGGACGAGCAGGCGCGTAGCCTCGCGGAGCTGGAAGAGCAGACCGGAAAATCGATACGTCTTCAGACCGAGTCGCTCTACCTCCAGGATCAGTTCGATGTCGTGCTGATGTAGTAATCGGATAAGCTGCAAGAAAATGAAAGTACTTCTGCAACGACTGTTCAAGTTCCTGGCCTACACGGCGGCAGGCGTTGTCATATTGCTGGCCATTGCGGTTGGCCTGTTCCGGCTGTTTCTGCCACGACTCTCCGAGTACCAGGAGGACATCAAGGATCTGGCAAGTGCTGCCATTGGCATGCAGGTCGAATTCTCCGGCATGGATGCACGCTGGGGCCTGAGCGGTCCGGAGCTGGAGTTTTATGATGCCGAACTGATTCGGCTGGACACCCAGGTACGCGTATTGGCGGCTGAGAAAGTCGGCGTTAGTGTCGCTTTGACGCGGCTGCTGCTCGAGGGAGAACGGGTCATTGACCGTGTTGTCGTTAGTGATACGAGCATCGAGGTTCGACAGCTCGACGGCGGTGGCTGGTGGATTCAGGGCGCGCCGATCGATGAGCTGCTGGCCAATCGCGCCCCGGGCAGGCCGGCCCCCAGCGAGATCGAGTTCATTGCCGAGGACATCCAGGTTGCGTTCCTGCAGCCCGGCGACGAGCGACCGCGATTCTTCACTGTGCCGCGTTCGGTTGTCAGCATAGACAAGCGCAGACTGGCAATTTCCGCCGAGATTCGTCCGCCCGGCGACCTCGGCCGCCGGCTTGGCGTCACGGCGACCCAGCTGCTTGATCGACCGGGCGACGAGCGACAATGGGACGTCAATATCGAGGGTGATGATATCCAGCTTGCCGGCTGGTCAAAGCTCAATTGGGCTGACGGTCGGCGCATACTTTCCGGGTCCGGTGATTTCGACGTGTCAGTCGCCTACTCGGGCGGACGCGTTACGAATGCGAGCGCGGATATCGATGTCACGGACGTGGCATTCGTCGAGCAGCAGGTATTTGATCTGCGGGGGCGCTTCGAGCTCGATATTGCGCCGGACGGGTGGCTGGTTGCTGCTGAAGAGTTTCAAATAGTGACGCCGGCACATGAGTGGCCTGAGACGTCCATGCGGGCAGAGGTCGGCACCGACGAAGGCAAGATCGTCATGATGGACGTGAATGCCTCTTATCTGAAGCTGGATGACGCCCGTCTGTTCGAACCGTGGCTGCCGGCCAGGCAGCAACAGCAGCTGTCGGGCTTTGACCCCAGCGGTACGGTACGCACCTTGATAGCCACGATATCCGATATGCATACCGATGCACCGCGTTTCGATATTGCGGCCGAACTGCAGGATGCGGGGGTGGCGGCAGAGGGGCGCCGTCCGGGTCTGCGCGGCTTTTCCGGCGTGTTGCGGGCAAACCGCCTGGGTGGTCGGCTGGAAATCCGCTCCTCCGATGCGCTCGTTGAGTTGCCGGAGTACCTCAACAAACCGATTGAGATCACATCGGCAGACGGTACCGTCATCTGGCGCAGTAGCGATACGAGCACGACGATCCTGTCGGACAGCATTCGTGTTCGCAATACCATCTTTGACAGCCAGAGTAACGTACAGCTGGTCATCAAAGACGCCGAGTCATCACCGGTAATCGACCTGGCAAGCACATGGAGTATCAGCGACCTTGCCGCCGCGCGGGAATACATACCTCAAAAGGTCATCAAACCGAAATTGTACGACTGGTTCCAGTCGGCGCTGGTCAAGGGGTCAGTTGCCAGAGGATCAACGACGCTCTACGGCCCGCTCGACAAGTTCCCGTTCGACAACAACGAAGGGAGATTCCTGCTGCAGGGCTCGGTGCGAAACCTGACGTTCAAATATCATCCGCAGTGGCCGGCGACCGAGCGATCGGACATGGAGGTCGTACTCGATAACATGCGCCTGTACTCGGAGCGCAACCGCTCCATCAGTGCAGGGAATGAAACGGTCGATGCTCGCATCGAGATTGCGGATTTGCGTGAACCCGTGCTGACCATCGATGCGTTTTCGACGGGAACGCTGGACTCCATACGAGCGTTCTCCATGCAGAGTCCGATCGGCGACATATTCGGCGGCCAGCTTGAACGTATCGCCGTGTCTGGTGATGCATCCTTTACGCTTGATCTCACCGTACCGCTGAAAGACACAAAGTCGTTTGCGTTTACCAGTCGTGTCCGAAGTAACAACGGCAGCCTCGCCATAGCCGGATTTCCCGCCGAGATAACGGACATGATCGGGGAGGTGACGATCTCGCGAGATGAGATTTCCAGCTCGGGTCTCGCCGCGCGCTTTCTCGGCGATAGTGTCGACGTCGACCTGTCACGTTCGGAAGATCCCCGATTCAGCGTCGTGGCGACGACTCGCGGCAAGGTCTCGGCCGAAGCGATTATCGCAGAGTTTGGCATGCCGCTCGACGGCTTGATAAGTGGCTCCACCGATTACGAAACGCGTATTCTCTTTCCGCGCGGCAAACTGGACGAACCGTCACCGCTGACCATACAGATCGACAGTGAACTGGAGGGCCTGGGCTTCGACTTTCCGGAGCCGCTCGGCAAACCCGATGTCACCGCGATGAAAATCAAAGGTGATATTCGCATCCTGCCGGGCGGCGAGAAAATAGAAACTGCCGGTTTTGCGGAAAACGGACTCGCCTGGCAGGTCGCCTTTGCGAAGCTCGAAGATGCCTGGGACTTCGACCGTGGCGTGGTTTCGATGGGCGGTGATCCCGCTGCGCCGGCGGAAACGCGCGGACTGCACATACGTGGGTCGGCCGGTACCGTGCGTCTCGATGACTGGCTGAACCTGTCGCGAGGTGGCGAGGACAAAACCGGCGCGGCCGAGCGCATTCGCTCTATTGATCTGATGGTAGATGATCTTTACGCCGTGGGTCAGCATCTCAAAGCGCACCGCGTCCAGGTTGATCGCAGCGCACAGGATTGGCTGGTTCAGGTCGACGGCGACGATGTCGCTGGCTCGATCTTCGTGCCCTACGACTTTGGTTCGGAGCGAGCCATGGTGCTCGAGATGCAGCGTATGCGCCTTCCGGGCGACGACGAGTCCACCGGAGAAGCGTCGACGCTGGATCCACGAAAACTTCCACCCATCACGATGACGGCAGAGGAGTTTGCGCTGGGTGACCGCAACCTGGGCGCTGTCGACGTTCGTATCGAGCGAATTGCCGATGGTCTCGAGGCCACCGCGATAACGACGAAGGATGCGAGCTTCGAGATCGTCGGCACCGCACGCTGGATCGCAGATGCGTCCGATCCGCTGGGCAGCCGCACCTTTGCCAGCGGGACGCTGACCAGTACGAATGTAGTGGAGACGATGCGGCGTCTGGGTTTTGCGCCGGGAATCGTCAGCAACCAGATGACAACGAACCTGGACCTGAACTGGTCTGGCGGTCCCCGCGCCGAGTTCCTGAGTGTGCTCGACGGCGAGGTACAGGTGCGGTTTGGCGACGGTCAGCTCGAAGAGGTCGAACCGGGTGCAGGCCGCATGATGGGGCTGATGAGCATCGTCGAATTGCCGCGGCGCCTGTCGCTCGATTTTCGTGATGTATTCAGCAAAGGCTTCGGCTTCGACAAGATTGCCGGCACGTTCCGTATCGTTGACGGTGAGGCATACACCTGCGACCTTTCACTGGAAGGCCCCGCCGCCGATATCGGTATCGTCGGGCGAGCCGGTCTCGCGGGACGGGACTACGAGCAGGCCGCCGTCGTCAGTGCAAACTTCGGCAACACGTTACCTATCGTTGGTGCGGTTGTGGCCGGGCCGCAGGTTGCCGCAGCGTTACTGGTGTTCTCGCAAATCTTCAAGAAACCACTGCAGGAGGTTGGCCAGGTCTACTACGGTATTCGCGGTAGCTGGGACGAGCCAGCCGTCGAGACAACCACAGCCGAGGATTTCGCTTACCATGGTGAACTGGCAGGCTGCGTCGCTGGCGCAGAGTCAGTCAACACGGAATAGGGGCAACGGCGTCAGGCGATGCATGTAGCGGCAATACAAATGAACAGCGGTCCGGACGTGTCAGCAAACCTCGCGTTGGCCGGTAGCCTTCTCGATGAGGCGGGTCAGGCGGAGTGCGTGCTGGCGGTGCTGCCGGAGAATTTCGCTTTGATGCCGGAACACGGTAAAGACAAGGCGCGCATTGCCGAGCAGCCGGATCAGGGGCCGATACAGGCTTTTCTCGCCGCTGCAGCAGCACGTAACGGACTCTGGATTGTCGCCGGCAGCATGCCGCTCGTCTCGCCTGCGATTGCGGAGCAGAAGGTGTATGGCGCTTGCCCGGTTTATGATGCGACGGGCAAGGCGCAGGCGATCTACCGAAAAATTCATCTGTTCGATGTCGACCTCGTCGCGAAACAGGAGTCGTATCGGGAATCGGCATCGATGTATCCGGGAAACGAGCTGGTTACCGTCGACTCCCCTTGCGGCCGTATCGGCCTGACAATTTGTTACGACCTCCGGTTTCCGGAGATGTACAGGCGACTGGTCGATGAGGGCGCGACGATGTTCACCGTACCGGCGGCGTTTACCCAGACCACGGGTGAAGCGCACTGGCACACGCTGCTACGGGCGCGCGCTATCGAAAATCTGGCTTATGTGATTGCACCCGGGCAATATGGACGGCACCCTGACAATCGCTCGACATTCGGGCATTCCCTGATTTGCGATCCCTGGGGGCGTATCCTGGCCGAGCAGGCCGAGGGCAACGGCGTGGTTGTGGCGGACATCGATCCTGCACTGCCGGCCCGTCTTCGCAGCGAGTTCCCGGCGCTGGCTAATCGCCGGCTCACATAGAAGTACAAAACAGGCAAAATAGGAGAGGGACATACCGTCTTGAGCACCACTACACATCAGTCAATCGATACCGTCATGTCCCGCCTGCTCGAGCCTGCAGGTCTTGGTGAGCAGCAGCTCAGTGCGACGCTCGGCAGCGTCATGCGCGGCGGCGTCGATTACGCGGACCTCTATTTCCAGGTCAGCCGGCAGGAAAGCTGGATGCTGGAGGACGGCATCATTCGCGAGGGCAGCTTCAGCCTGGACCAGGGCGTCGGTGTGCGCGCGACCAGCGGTGAGAAGACGGGTTTCGCGTATTCTGACGAGTTGTTGTTGCCGGCGCTGACACAGGCAGCCGGTGCGGCGCGCGCCATTGCGCGGCACGGCCAGGAATTGCAGGTGCAGGCCTGGCAACAGAGCCCGGCGCGCGCGCTGTATTCCCACGCGGATCCCACGAGCAGCATCGACGAAGCGCAAAAGACGGCGCTGCTGCTCGAGATTGATGCCGCGACGCGAGCGCTTGATAAGCGTGTCGAGCAGGTCATCGTCAGTCTGTCGAGCAGCCAGGACCTGATTCTTGTAGCGGCTTCTGATGGCACGATGGCCGCGGACATCCGCCCGCTGATACGACTCAACGTCAGCGTCATCCTCGAGGAAAACGGGCAGCGCGAGCAAGGTTACGCGGGAGGCGGCGCACGAACTGACCTGCAGTACTTCGTCGACGGCGATCTACCGCTCGAATATGCCCGGGAAGCGGTGCGCCAGGCAGTCGTGCAGTTACAGGCAGAACCGGCGCCGGCGGGCGCCATGCCAGTCGTGCTGGGTTCCGGTTGGCCCGGAATTCTTCTGCATGAGGCGGTAGGCCACGGCCTCGAAGGTGACTTCAATCGCAAAGGCGTTTCGGCGTTCAGTGGCAAAATTGGTCAGCGAGTTGCGTCGAAACTCTGCACGATTGTCGACGACGGTACCATCGCCGATCGTCGCGGGTCACTCTCGGTTGACGACGAGGGCACGCCGAGCCAGAACACGGTGCTCGTCGAGAACGGTGTACTCTGTGGCTACATGCAGGACAAGCTCAACGCACGTTTGATGGGCGTCGAGCCGACGGGCAACGGCCGTCGCGAGTCTTTCGCGCACATACCGATGCCACGCATGACCAATACCTACATGCTGGCCGGTCCGCACGAACGCGAAGAGATCATCGCTTCCGTCGACAAGGGCCTGTATGCGCCGAACTTCGGCGGTGGCCAGGTTGATATCACGTCCGGCAAGTTTGTGTTTTCGGCGAGCGAGGCCTATCTCATCGAGAAAGGTAAAGTGACCAGGCCGGTCAAGGGCGCGATGCTCATCGGCGATGGCCCCGAGGCATTGCACCACATATCCATGGTGGGTAACGATCTTGAACTCGACTCAGGTGTAGGCACCTGTGGCAAGGAGGGACAGAGCGTTCCCGTTGGCGTTGGACAGCCGACCCTCAAGATTGACGAACTGACCGTCGGCGGCACCGCCTAGTCGCCGAGCGCTGTACAACGGCCGGCCATAATTTCACATAAGCTTGCGAAATCAATGACTTCGCGTCTCACAATGTGAGGCACCTCACTGCATTCAACATATCGCTACGCTAGAGTTGCGTTGACTTGAGGGAGGAACTCCAAATGGCTTTCGATAACACCATAACAGAGCAAGACATGGATGCAGGCGCGCAACAATTCGTGCAGGGCTTACGCGGTGATACCGCTGATATTGAGCCGGATCTTTCCGTGGACGGCCTGACCGACTCCATCCTCTCGCGGCTGCTCGGCCTGTTTGGCATCGGGCGCTCCTGACAGCGAATTGCCGCGGTTTTGCCGCGCAAGAGTCACGAAATAATCGCAAAACATCTCCCGGACCCGGCTTTTTCGCCGGGTCTTCTGCGTTGTGACACTGGACAAGCCGTCCGAGCTATGGAGAATGAGACAGCCCCGGGGCAAAAAATAACAATTCTATGTGGGTCTCCAAGCCAATCTACGAAAGCCTGCCGTACTTCTACCTGCTGGTCGGTGCGCTGACACTGGGTGCCTCGATGTACCTGAGCCACTGGTACTGGCCGACGATCTGCTTCGTCGTTGGTCTGGGGTGCCTCGTTGCGGGCTTGGTCGTGTTGCTAAAGCGGCGCGATTACCGTGTCAATGACCGCCGCATCGGGCAGCGCCAGGATAACTAGACCGAAGATCACTGCTCGTTTACGGCTGAATCCGCCTCGCCTGAATCATCGAATTTTGCTTCGTCCTGTGCACGAACCTGATCCTCGACCGGCCTGTCGGCTTCCTGTAGCGCCTGTCGCAGGTCTCGATACAGCAGCTGGTGAACGCCCAAGGACACAACGTCGCCGTCCCTGAGGCGGTATTTCTTGATCTGCCGCTCGCCCAGGAAAACACCATTGGTGCTGTTCAGATCCTCGATGACGCAGCCCGTCTCATCACTGACCAGCTGCGCATGGTGGCGGCTGACAAACTTGCTCTTGATGTATATCTCGTTGTCCGGCGAGCGTCCGATAATAACGCGTCCCGGCCCGAAATCGTGTTCGCCGACGCGTTCTCCGTCAGAGCTGACTTCTATGCGGGTCACGAAATTTCCTGCCAGCTGGCGAGCATCAATCTGTTCCAGTTTACGGTTGATGCCGGTAAAACTGCTGTGCTCTTCCCAGTTTAGCTCGTTAATCGCCGACATCACGTCGATATCCTCGACACGGGGTTTTTCGTCGGCGAAGGCGCACAGCAGGGCGGTATCGCACAGCGTGTTGATCAGGCGTGGAACGCCGCCACTGTAGCGGTGAATCAGTTCATAGCAGTCCTCGGTGAACAGCTCCTTGTCCTCGCGTCCGCCGACGGCAAGTCGATGCTCGATATACTCGCGGGTCTCTCGCAAATCCAGTGCGCTGAGATGAAAACGCAGGCGTACTCGCTGCACCAGCTGCGTGAGACGGGGTCCGTCGAGCGTATCCTTCAGCTCGGGTTGACCCGCCAGGATGATGCGCAATACCTTTTCCTTGTGCGTCTCGATACCGGAGATCATGCGAATTTCTTCCAGTACCTTGCGCGACAGGTTTTGAGCCTCGTCGACAATCAGCACGACCTTCTTGCCGTTCGAGTACTGCTCGATGAGGAACATATTGAGCATGTCCAGCAGCTCGACCTTGCTCTTCTCGAACGGTTTGAAGCCGAACTCGGTCAGCACGGCCTGCAGGAACTGCGTGGGCGTCAGCTGAGTCTGGGACACAACCGCGTAGACCACATCGTCCTCGAGTTCTGCAAGGAATGACTGCAGCAGCGTCGTCTTCCCCGAACCGATCTCACCGGTGATAACAACGAAGCCATCGGCAAGCCATATGGTCGACTCCATGTAGGCTTTGGCGCGGGCGTGTTGCTTGCTCCAGTATATGAAATCCGGATCGGGCGTCAGCCTGAACGGCTGTTCTGACAGCTTGAAGTGTTGCAGATACGACATGTCAGAATAGTTTACCTTCTTTTCCTGCCCGCGGCGCATGCGGCGGTCTCATCGATTCGGGTCGATCAGGTCACAATATCGTCGATTTCTCGCAGGAGCGCATCTCGCCCTGCCGGCGTCTCGTGCACGACGGAGATATGCCCGAGCTTGCGGCCAGGCCGCGGTGTCTTTCCATAATCGTGCAAATGGCCCGAAGCGAGTGAGCGCACACGCTCCGGTATCTCACCGATCAGGTTGACCATGCCGGCGTGGCCGAGACAGCGCGTGTCGCCGAGCGGGAGCCCGGTGACGGCCCGTATGTGGTTCTCAAACTGGCTTGTGGCGGCGCCTTCGATGGTCCAGTGCCCCGAGTTATGTACCCGCGGCGCAAATTCGTTGGCAAGCAATTGGTCGCCGCAGACGAACAACTCCAGCGCGAGGACACCCACATAATCGAGGTGCTGCAGCAGGTTACGCATGTACGTCGAGGCCGTTTGCTGCAGCCCCCCGGCGTCCAGCGGGGCGCGCGACGTCCGCAATATACCGTCTCGATGCACGTTCCTCGTCAGGTCATAGGTCCTGATGTTCCCTTCCGGATCGCGAACGCCGATTGCCGAGACCTCCATGTCGAATTTGACCCACTGTTCTGCGATCAGCGCCTGGGGACCCAGGGACTGCCAGGCGGCTTCAAGTTCGTCCGGCGCCCGAACAACGAACTGTCCCTTGCCATCGTAGCCGAGCCGACGCGTCTTGATGACCATCGGCAAGCCGAGCTTGTCAGCAGCAGCCCTGCAGTCGTCGTAGCTGTCAATGGCATGATAGTCCGGTAACGGAATGGCCAGCGCCTCGAACAGCTGTTTCTCCAGCAAACGGTCCTGCGCCTGCCGCAGCGCGTCCACAGGCGGATATATCGGTGTACTTTCCTGCAATCGCTGCAGGGCTTCGACAGGGACGTTTTCAAACTCATAGGTAATGACGTCGCAATTGGCCGCGAGCTCCCTGAGCGCGTCGATGTCATCAAAGGATTTCTGAAAAACTTCGCCACAAGCGCTGGCCGGCGGCGCAGGTGACGGGTCCAGAAAGACGCACTCGACATCGAGATCGCGGGCTGCAAAACCCAGCATCTGGCCGAGTTGCCCGGCGCCGATAATGCCGACTCGCATCGCCGCTACTTCGTTGGGTCGCTGTGCGAGAGGACCCGATCGGTTTGTCGCTGGCGATAGTCATCCAGCGCCCTGGCAATCGACGGATCGTGGTTGGCGAGCATGGCGGCAGCGAGCAGTGCCGCGTTGACGGCGCCTGCCTGACCGATCGCCATACTGCCAACCGGGATACCGGCCGGCATCTGCGCAATCGACAGCAGCGAGTCCATGCCGCTCAAGGCTTTCGATTGCACCGGGACGCCGAGCACCGGCAAGCGTGTCTTGGAGGCCGTCATGCCGGGCAGGTGTGCCGCGCCACCGGCCCCGGCGATAATGATCTTGAGTCCGCGTTCGATGGCCGACTCCGCGTATTCGAACAGCAGGTCCGGCGTGCGGTGCGCCGATACGACACGCACCTCGAACGATACCCCGAGAGATTCCAGGGTCTCGCTCGCGTGTTGCATCGTGTCCCAGTCGGACTGGGATCCCATGATTATTCCGACTTCAACTGTCATCGCAAGATACTAACATTCCCGAGGACTATTGGCAGAGACGAGCCATCGCCGTGCGTATCGGCTCCGGATCGACCTGCCGCATAATCTTGCCAATGTATTGTTTCTGTCGCCGCAGCGCGCCCCGGGATTTGATCGTGTGGGCAGCAAGCACGGCCTCCAGCAGGGTTTCATCGAGGTCCATCTTGCGCAGGTCCGATTCCTTGAGGTCAATCAGGTCTTCGCCGAGTTTTTGCAACGCAAGGAACTCACGTTTCTTGGCGCTTTTGCTGGGCTTTAAATCTGTCACCGGCTAAAGTACTCCTCGCGTACGTCGTTGCGGCAAAAGTTTATCATGCGACAGACGAGGGCACAGACGGTAACAACAGGACGCAGGACGCTATGGGAAAACCCGCCAAACGAGAATCGCTGGACCGCGAAGCGCTCGAAGATCTGATCACGCTTGCCTTGGAGGAGGCGGCTAGCCGCGGCGTTGATCAGGCCGAGGTTGCCATCAGCCACGACATAGGCCTGTCTGCAACGGCGCGTCATGGCGATGTGGAAAACCTGGAATACACCAATGATCGGGGGATCGGTATCACCGTCTACAAGGACTCCCGAAAAGGCAGTGCCAGTACCTCCGATATCTCGCACACGGCCATCCGGGAAGCGGTCGGCAAAGCATGTGCGTTTGCTGAATTCACGGCGAGAGACCCGCATGCAGGTCTCGCCGATCCGGCCTTGATGTGCACGGATATCCTCGATCTCGACCTCGATCATCCATGGGAAATCGAGGCAACGGACGCCATTGCCATAGCGATCGAATCGGAGGCAGCGGCGCTGTCTTACGACAAGCGCATCAGCAACTCGGAAGGCGCGACGGTTTCCACGAATCGCGGCTCGCGCGCGTACGGAAACTCGCACGGATTTATCGGCAGCGTAACGAGGACGAGTCACAGCATTACCTGCGTCGTGCTTGCCGAGTCTGACGGCGTGATGCAGCGTGACTACCAGTACACATCTGCCAGGGACGTCGCGGATCTCGATGACCCCGTTGCCGTTGGCGAATCTGCGGCCAGCCGTGTCGTCAACAGGCTGGGTGCCAGGAAGATCAACACGACGAAGGCGCCTGTGCTGTACGTACCTGAGCTGGCGCGTGGATTCGTCGGTCACGCGATTGGCGCAATCTCTGGCGGCGCGCAGTACCGACGCTCTTCATTCCTGCTCGATGCGGCAGGCGAGCAGATATTCCCGTCGTTCTTCAACATCCAGGAGCGGCCGCATCTGCGTAAAGCGATGGCGAGCGCGGCTTACGATGCCGAAGGCGTCTCGACATTCGACCGCGAGATCGTAGTCGACGGCGTCCTGCAGGGATACGTGCTTGGCAGCTACTCTGCACGTCGACTGGGGCTGGAGACGACGGCGGATGCCGGCGGCGCTCAAAACCTGGTTGTTCCCGGCAGCAAGGGCCGGAACCTGAGTTCGTTGCTGCGAGAAATGGGCACTGGTCTGCTGGTGCAGGAGCTGATCGGGCAGGGCGTTAACGGCGTCACGGGTGACTACTCGCGGGGCGCAGTGGGTCAGTGGGTCGAGAACGGCGAGATTCAGTATCCCGTTCATGAAGTGACGATCGCCGGGAATCTGCGCGACCTGTATGCGCATATCGTCGCTGTCGGCGAGGATCAGGATACCCGCGGCGGCATACGCTGCGGTTCGTTGCTGGTGGAGGAGATGACGATCGCGGGCAGTTAGTCAGAAACGGATGCCCTACAGCGTCGTCTCGGTGGCCTGATCCAGCAATTGAGAAAGGGTCGTGTCGGCAACCGCCGCGGCCGCGGACTCATCGAGTCGCGCGCCGATCCTGTCGATGGCGGCGGACCAACGCGGTTCGCTAATTGAGCCTGTCTCACCGAATTCCCGCGCAACAGCCAGAATTTCACGCAGCCCAATATGCGAGGTGTCGCGCCCGGGCAGCAGTGCCTCCGTTTCGGTGGACGATAGCAAACCGTGTTCCTCCAGGCCGGCAACGATCGGTTCCAGCGTAATGGTGGGAAGACGCAGCTTACGACTCAGATCGGTAACGGTTATGTGAGCGTTGGAATCACGAAAGGCGATTCCGACCAGCAGCATGATATTCAGGGTCAGGCGTTCACGCATGCTGCTGGACAGCTGCGGTTCACGACGGCCGATACGCAGGTAGCCGGGGTTCTGGTGATAAAACGCAAGCTGCGCCCCAACCAGCAGGACCAGCCAGTTCAGGTAGAGCCAGATCAAGGCGATGATTGCAATCGCGAAACCGCCATAAACGCTCATCGTTCTCGCGGAATTGACGATAAAGGTGGCAACGACGACGCTGAGCGTGGCCCAAAGAAAGCCACCGGCTACGCCGCCTACCAAAGCAGAACTCAGGCGCACCTGCGTGTTCGGCACGAACCAGTAGAGGAATGCAAAGACCGAGGTCACGAGCAGGTACGGCACGATCTTGCTGGTTGCAACGAACAATGGTCCGACAATCTGATTGTCGAGCAGGAACGCCACGACGCTTTCGTCCTGAAGCGAGCCGATCATCCCGAGCGCAGCCACAATCAGTACCGGTCCGATAGTCAGTACGAAAACGTATTCGGTGAAGCGGCGCGCGAAACTCCTGGGCTTGCTGACATACCAGGCGTAATTGAACGCCTCCTCAACCTTCTGCACCATCGATATCGCGGTATAGATAAAGAAGGCAAGGCTGACGCCGCCAAGCAGTCCTCCATTGACGTTCTTTACCAGCCGCATGACGTTGTCGGTTATTTCTCTGCCTTTGTCACCGAGCGGCTCGAGAATCAGGTACATCTTGTCCTCGAGCAATTCGTCGACGCCGAAACCCTTCAGGAGGGCGAAACTGAAGGCGATCAACGGCACGACCGATAGTAGCGTCGTGTAGACGAGGCTCATCGCGCGCAGCGTCAGCTGACCGGCAAACATATCGCGCATCACCGCATAGATGTTTCGTGACAGGGCTCTCAGGACTCTCCCGGCAACGCCGTAGTTCAGAAGAACGTCGCCCCAAAGAAAGCGTTGAAGCTGCTGGTTTATCTGGCCGATCATCTTGATATTGTACATCGCTCCGCACTGGGGGATGTGTGTTCCGGGTCACTGCCCGGACGTATGCAGGCGGAAATCGCCAGTCAGGCGGCTGTCATGCGCGCAAGTGCTTCGCGATACTTCTCCCCGGTCCGCGCGAGCACATCGGCCGGCAATTCCGGCCCTGGCGGGGTTTTGTCCCAGTCCAGCGTGTCGAGATAATCCCGTACAAACTGCTTGTCGAAGCTTGGTGGGCTGATACCAGGTCGGTAAGCGTCCACAGGCCAGAATCGCGAGGAGTCGGGTGTCAGCACTTCATCGATAATATGGAGTCTTCCTTCGTCGTCGAGGCCAAACTCGAACTTGGTGTCGGCAATGATAATGCCGCGTTGCAGTGCGTAGGCTGCTGCGCGTTCGTAGATCTCGATGGATACGTCGCGGACACGCTTTGCCAGCTTCTCGCCAATTAGATCGACGACCCCTTCGAAGCTGATGTTCTCGTCATGGCTGCCGGACGGTGCCTTGCTCGACGGCGTGAACAGTGTCTGCGGCAGCTTGTCAGCCTGCTGCATGCCCTCGGGAAGCCCAATGCCACATACCCTGCCAGTCTCCTGGTAATCGCGCCAGCCGGAGCCGATCAGGTAGCCGCGAACGACTGCCTCGACCGGGAGCGGGCGCAGCCGCTTCACGACCAGCGATCGGCCGCGAAGTTGCTGACGCGTCTCGGGGTCCTTGACGACGTCATCCACGGTCAGGTCTGTCAGCTGAGTGTCGATGATGTCGCTCATCATGCGAAACCAGAATAGCGATATCCTGGTAAGCACCTCACCTTTGCCAGGAATCGGATCGGGCAGCACGACGTCATAAGCCGACAAGCGATCCGTGGTGACGATCAACAGGTGTTGGTCGTCGACGCCGTAGATATCCCTGACCTTGCCGCGCCCCAGTAACGGGAGCTCTGGAACTGAAGATTCGAATAATACGTCGGAACTGCTCATCGCCGGGCGTCCATCAATGCGGAAGTTGACAGCTCATGATCGCTGCTTCGCTGCAGGCAGGCAAGCGCTGAACATAGGAATGGCCGCGAACAAACGTTAGGATTGACCCTCGCTGAGCCACTTGAAGTCTGGATTCCGTATTGTACTGGGGCAAGATCATTGGCACGTTGGCCGGGCTGCTGACACTCAAGCCCTGGTTCGCCTTACTGGGCCTTTTTCTTGGCCACCAGTTTGACCGCGGATTTGCTGATCGATTTCGTGCGTTCGAAAAGCAGGGCGCTGAAATCGGTCGCGTGTCCGATGCGTTCGTGCGAGTGCTGTTCCAGAGTATGGGGCACCTCGCCAAGGTGGACGGGCGAGTTTCGGAGGAAGAGATTCGGGCGGCCCGACTCATCATGCATCGACTTGGCCTGAGTCCGGCCAATGTTCGGCGCGCCATTGCCTGGTTTGACGACGGCAAACGACCGGGCTTCCCGCTGGCTGAGACAATACGCGAGGCGCGACGCAGCAGTGTGCGCAGCGCCGCGCAGCGAACGGTGTTTGTTCGCCTGTTGCTCGAAGTGGTTCTGGCCAAGGATGCTCTGAGCAACGACGAGCGGGCGCTTATCTGGATCGTCTGCACGGAGCTGGATATCGGACGCGTCGAACTGGCCCAACTTGAGGCGATGATACGCGCGCAGAAAGGCTTCAAGCGCTCGCCGGCCGGTGACGCGGATGCGGCCCGCATTCGTGGCGCCTATGAGGCGCTTGGCATGTCGCCCGAAGCAAGCAACGACGAGATCAAGAAGGCTTACAGACGGCTGATGAACCGCAATCATCCGGACAAGATTTCCGGGAGCAATCCGAACGCTTCGGAACTCGCCGAGGCAGAGCGGCGCACACGTGAAGTGCGCGGTGCATACGAGATGCTCAAAGCGAGGCGCTCCATTCGATGAACTGTTGCAATACCTGTCCTTGAGGTAAAGTTGCGAAAACAGCTATCGGGAGCGCCCGTGACACCACTCATTGCCCCATCCATACTCTCCGCTGATTTCGCTCGCCTGGGCGACGACGTTCGCGCGGTGCTGGATGCGGGCGCCGACATCGTTCATTTCGATGTGATGGACAATCATTTCGTGCCAAACCTGACAATTGGCCCGCTGATCTGCGAAGCATTACGCGACTACGGTATTGAGGCGCCGATCGATGTCCACCTGATGGTAGAGCCCGTCGATCGCATAATTCCGGACTTTGCCAAGGCCGGCGCCAGCTACATTACGTTTCACCCGGAAGCGAGCCGCCATGTTGATCGAACGCTCGGCCTTATTCACGACGAGGGGTGCAAGGCCGGGCTGGTGTTCAATCCGGCAACGCCGCTCGACTGGCTCGAATATGTCGTCGACAAGCTCGACATGGTGTTGTTGATGTCGGTAAACCCGGGATTCGGCGGCCAGAAGTTTATTCCGTCGGCTCTCGACAAATTGCGACAGGCGCGCAAGATCATCGCCGCAAGTGGCCGCGAGATACGGCTCGAGATAGACGGTGGGGTCAAGGTGGGCAATATCCGTGATATTGCGGCGGCGGGCGCGGATACGTTTGTGGCCGGCTCGGCTATTTTCGGTAGCGCTGACTACGCAGCCACGATTGCGGCAATGAAAGAGGAGATAGCCGCTGCCAGATAAACCAGGAGCTCCAAAGAACGCCTCAAGACGCTCATCTTCGCTGGGATTTCGACCACCAGACGACGCCTGGCGGGACATCCGCCAGCCTGGCGCTGCCCTCAGATTTTTCGGTTCGGGCGCGCCCCGTAAACAACAATCGTCTTGCCGCTGGCAGATACCAGGCCCTGTTCTTCCAGAACCTTGAGCACCCGGCCGGCCATTTCCCTGGAACAGCCCACGAGGCGGCTGAGTTCCTGCCGGCTGACTTTGATCTGCATGCCGTCCGGATGGGTCATCGCATCCGGTTCGTTGCAAAGATCCATGATGGCGTGAGCGACGCGGCCGGTCACGTCGACGAAAGCGAGGTCACCCAGCTTGCGGTTGGTGCGATCAAGCCGGGTTGCGAGCTGCGTGGCGAGTTCGAACACCAGTCCCGGGCTTTCGCTGGCGATCTGTCGGAAACGCGGGTACGTCATTTCTGCGATTTCACATTCGGTGCGGGTTCGAACCCAGGCGCTGCGGGTCGGCTGCTCATAGAACAGTCCCATCTCGCCGAAGAACTGTCCCTTGTTGAGGTAGGCGAGAACCATCTCATTGCCGTCCTCGTCCTCGATCATGACTTCCACCGAGCCATCGACGATGTAGTACAAAACGTCCGGCAGATCGCCGGCATGAATCATGACTGTCTTTGACGGTACGGTGCGCACGCGGCAGTAGCTCAGAAAGCGATTAATGGCCGGCACATCACTGAGATTCTTGACTGTTGTCTGCATTACTTAATCCTCGCCCCTGTTGCGCTACTCTTTTAATACAGATAGCCTGCCAGAGCAAGCTAAGTCCGTGTTTTGTCGTGGTTTATCGTCGCCCTTCGGTGCGTTAAACCCAATACGCCGTCCGCGTCATAACCTTTGCCGTCAGTCGCATCAGGCGCTTTACCGGCCGTGGCAGATCTGCGGCGCCTGCTTCAAGCGCTTTCTGGCCATGTTCGGCTTCCTCATCGCGCATCTGTTCGATGATGGCACGGCTCCTTGCATCTTCGGCAGGTAAGCCGTCAAGGTGGCTTTCCAGGTGCTCAACAACCTGCTTTTCGGTTTCAGCGATAAAGCCGAGACTCCATTTGTCCCCGAGAATGCCGCTTACCGCACCAATCGCGTAGGCACCGGCGTACCAGAGCGGACTCAGCTTACTCGGTTTCTCACCAAGCTCCTGAATGCGCTCCTCACACCACGCAAGATGATCGTATTCCTCGGCAGCGGCCTGCTGCATTTGCTGCTCGATGTCTGAATCACGCGCAACCGAAGCGTGCCCCCGATACAAGGCCTGCGCTGCAACTTCGCCGGCGTGGTTGACTCGCATGAGACCTGCGGCGTGCGACTTCTGACTGGTTGTGAGCGGCGGTTCCTTAATCAGACCGGCCGGATTCTCACGAGCCCCGCGCCCGGCGGGTGCCGCTATCGTGCGCAACGCGTCGTCCGCTCCGGAGAGCAGTCGGTCCAAAGTGGAAAGTTCACGATTTTTCACTCTTCAAGTATAGCGGACCGTCGTTGAGAGACGGTATACTCCGCGGTCTTTTTTTGACAGTAACACCGGATTCTTCAGGAGAAAGAGCATGAAACTGCGTTTCCCAATTATCGTTGCAGCACTGCTGGCGCCCATGACACTAATGGCACAGGAGGAAGAAAAGAGCCCCTGGAGCGGGAAAGCCACGCTGGGCTACCTGGCTACCTCCGGCAATACCGAGAACTCAACGCTGAATACGGCCGTCGAGGTGGGGTTTGCGACCGGCAAGTGGCAGCACACGGCGAACGCTGCAGCGATCAACGCGTCCGAGAATAAGGTCACGACGGCCGAGGCCTATCAGCTAGGCTGGAAGACGGAGCGAAATCTGACGGATAAAGATTTCGTTTTCGGTCGTTTGCAGTGGCGCAAGGACAACTTTGGAGCGTTTGATACGCAGTTCTCGCAGACGGTGGGCTACGGACGGCGTGTCATCGATACCGACAGGCACCACCTCAATGTTGAGGCAGGCGTTGGTGCGCGGCAGTCAGAGACGCAGGCAGGTCTCACGGAGAACGAGACGATCTTCCGGGGAGGCGCATACTATAAGTGGCAGTTCAGTGAGACTGCCGAGTTTCGCCAGGACCTGACGTTCGAGTCTGGCTCCGAAAATACCTATACGGAGTCCGTATCTGCGGTCTCTGCCCAGCTACTTGGCTCGCTTGCTTTGGTCGCGTCGTTCACGGTCAAGAACAACTCAGATGTGCCTGCGTTGACCGAGAAAACCGATACGTTTACGGCGCTGTCGCTCGAATACGCTTTTTAAACGGCGCCGGGAACGGGCAGGGCCCGTCCGTTTCGACCGTAAGTTATTGAAAAATAAAGAGCCAGTGCGCTACTTCGCCAGCGCACTGGCTCTTTAAGAAATGCCGTGATTGTTTGCAATAGCGTGGTGGCTACAGTAGAATTTCGCGCCTTTCGCCGCTCCTGCGTCCTATTCTCGCGTGGGCGGCAGCCGGGGGTCCCGGAAGCAACTAGACCCGCATACAAAACGAATATTCCCTGACGGACATCAGAATTATGAAGACGTTTTCTGCAAAACCTGCAGAGGTTCGCCGCGACTGGTACGTGGTTGACGCAACGGGCAAGACGCTGGGTCGTCTGTCCACTGAGATTGCGCGCCGCCTGCGTGGCAAGCACAAGCCCGAGTACACGCCACACGTGGACACTGGTGACTACATCGTGGTGGTCAATGCCGAGAAGGTCCGCGTTACCGGCAACAAGCTCAAAGACAAGATCTATCACCACCACACGGGATACATTGGCAATCTGAAGTCTGTGTCGCTGGAGAAGATGCTCGACGAGACGCCTGAGCGTGTTCTGCAGTTTGCGGTGAAAGGCATGCTGCCGCGCGGACCGCTGGGACGCCAGATGCTGAGCAAACTTCGTGTATTTGCAGGCCCGACACACAACCATACTGCGCAGCAGCCGATTCCACTGGATGTAAGTGCCTGAAGCCGGCTCTTACGTATTGAGACAAGACTATGAGTGACACATTTTTCTACGGAACTGGCCGCCGCAAGACATCAACGGCACGGGTATTCCTGCAGCCTGGAAGTGGCGAGATCACCGTCAACAAGCGACCACTGGCTACCTTCTTTGGGCGAAAGACTGCTCAGATGATCGTTCGTCAGCCGCTGGAGCACACGCAATTGACCGACCGATTCAATGTCAACGTTACCGTCAAGGGTGGCGGCACGACCGGTCAGGCAGGTGCTATCAGGCATGGACTGACCCGAGCCCTGATGGCGTACGATGAGTCACTGCGCCCGGCGCTGCGCAAAGCCGGCTTCGTGACTCGCGATGCCCGCGAGGTAGAGCGCAAGAAGGTCGGTTTGCGAAAGGCACGTCGCGCTACGCAGTACTCCAAGCGCTAAGGCAGGTTCGAGACAACCGATCTCTTTCATTGGGGGATCGTCTAGCGGTAGGACTGCGGACTCTGACTCCGCCAACGGGGGTTCGAATCCCTCTCCCCCAGCCAAACAAGAAAAGACCCCGCTCGTCGGGGTCTTTTTTTGTTTTGATCGAGCCGAGGGTTCGAAGCGCAGGGTTCGACCCGAGGCACGCGACAGCGTGCCGACAGTCGCCGCCGCAAAGCGGCGCGACCATCCCTCTCCCCCAGCCAAACAAAAAAGGACCCCGCTCGTCGGGGTCTTTTTTTGTTTTGATCGAGCCGGGAGGGTTCGAAGCCCAGGGTTCGACCGAGGCACGCGAAGCTAGGCGGAAACCGAGCTGAAATTCCCGGACGCCCGTGTTATTGGCAATCAGCAGGATATCAGCGGGTCGGTGCGCGAAGATCCCGACGGTGACCACGCCCGGAATCCGGTTGATTCGAGCTTCCATCTCTATCGGGTTGGTAATCTGAAGATCTTCGACGTCGAGAATATGATTGCCATTGTCGGTAACGAAACCCTCTCGCCACACGGGATTCCCTCGCATCTTCAGCATTTGGCGTGCAACGAACTCCTGGGCCATCGGTAAAACTTCGATCGGCACCGGGAATTTCCCGAGCATGCCGACCAGCTTGGATTCGTCAACGATGCATATGAACTTGCGCGCCGCTGCGGCGAGAACCTTCTCTCGTGTCAATGCGCCGCCACCACCTTTGATTAAATGCAGGTGCTTATTGCATTCGTCGGCGCCATCAATGTAGACATCGAGATCGCCTGCTTCATTCAGAGTCTTTACCGCGAAGCCTCGTTCCTTGAGAAGGGATGTGGTGGCCTTGGAACTCGAGACGACACAGTCGATGCGGTCGCGGATATCTGGCAGCATGTCGATCAGGAAGTTCACGGTCGAGCCCGTGCCGACACCAAGAACAGTGCCCGGCGCAATGAACTCCAGGGCCGCTCTGGCAGCGTTACTCTTTTGGAGAGAAGCATCCATAGGGCCGTACTATAGTCAATTCCGGCCAAATTGCACATGCGACCAGCGCACAGTTCTCGGAAATGAAAAGAGCCCGCCGAAGCGGGCTCTCTTGCTAGCTTGGGAAGAAGGCCTCTTCCTAAGCGTCCGGCTAATTACCGCCTCCTGCGAGAGGCTTTCTTGCGACTAGCCTTTTTCTTGGTCTTGCGCTTGGCGACTTTCTTCTTCGCCTTGCGTTTAGCCTTCTTCTTTGTTTTACGTTTGGCGACTTTCTTCTTCGCCTTTTTCTTGGTCTTGCGCTTAGCTACTTTCTTCTTCGCTTTACGCTTTGCCTTTTTCTTCGTCTTACGTTTGGCGACTTTCTTCTTCGCCTTTTTCTTGGTCTTGCGCTTAGCTACTTTCTTCTTCGCTTTACGCTTTGCCTTCTTCTTCGTCTTACGTTTGGCGACTTTCTTCTTCGCCTTTTTCTTGGTCTTGCGCTTGGCTACTTTCTTTTTAGCTTTGCGCTTGGCGACTTTCTTCTTCGCCTTCTTCTTTGCTACTTTTTTCTTCGCCTTTTTCTTGGTGACTTTCTTTTTCGCTACACGCTTTTTAGGCGCTGCTTTCTTCCGTGCTGTTACTTTCCGTTTCTTGGCGACTTTGCGCTTCGAAACTTTCTTACGAGACTTCTTTTTGGTAGCCATCAATTTTCTCCGTGTCGGGTACCCGGAGCTGAGTATATACAACAATTCCAAAAAATCCAGAAAGTTACCCTCACTTTTTCCGCTTGGAAAAACGACTGTCACAGCATGATCCCGCCGCGTGAAGACATGAAATCGGCCGAGACGAAACCGAACTGCTGCAGTGATTCAAAAAAAACGCCGAGCCGGGACCCGAAAGAGAAAAAGTTGAGGACGCGTTTGTCTAATTGAGATGTATCACGTTCGCACCCTGCCGGGTGCACGCGGCACGCGCTGCACCGTCGCAACAAGGTCCGAATACTGTCGGTAATTTGGCGACTCGCAGAGTCTACTCTGAGTCGCTGAACACCTTATAAAGCCGTATATCCCATACGTTTGGCGATATTTTCTCGACTTTCTGGCATGAATACGCGAGACCCACGAGTTTCGGCCGTAACCAATGCTGGCGATGTCGCAGGAATGCAAAGCAGCGGTCAAAATAGCCGCCACCCATCCCGATTCGGTTGTTATTTTTGTCGTAAGCAACCGTTGGTGTAAGCACGAGATCGAGGTTGCGTGGCGAAATAATGTCGCCGGACTGCGGTTCCCAAAGATCGAAAGCGTTTCTTTGCAGCGGCGTTTCAGGACGGATTTCGCGAAACAACATTTTTCCGCGTCCGATCAAAACTGGAACGAAAATGCGCTTATTTGCGCGCCAGCCGCGCTCGATAAGCGTCAGCGTGTCAACTTCGTCGTTCATGGGCAGGTAGCAGGCGATGCGTTTCGCCGCGAAGAAAAGACGAGACTCAAGCACACGTTTGCAGATAATAGACGAAGCGTTCGCGCGTGCCTCGCGACTCATTGCGCGTCGGGCAACGAGCGATTTGCGACGAAGGTCAATCATTAAAGGAGGCGCCTCCCGCCTGTGCCGTTACAAACCTTCGCTCTCGAACCGGAGCAAAAGGTGGGGTCAGCCGTGGATGCAAAAGGCTCACCGCCTGGGCGGTTATGCACATATGCTTCCGACAGTGCACGACCCCGATGTAGAAAGTTAGGGTCGAAAGGTTTCCAGGTCGGTATCGAACACCGCAGGAGGCGCCAATTCATTTATCAAGCTGGCCGGCAAGGCCAGGTTTCACAGGTCAAGCTGTTGCGTCGAGCTCAGTGCATGGTCAACGCGATCGGAAATAATTTTCAGACGATGGCTGATGCCACCCTCAAGTTCCTCATCCCGTGCTTTCGCGTGCAACAGATCGTTCGCCATATTCAAAGCCGCCATTACGGCTATACGGTCGAGACCGACGATCCTGCCGCTGTCACGAATCTCCCGCATCCTCGAATTCAGGATCTCGGCAGAGTCGAGTAAGTCGGTGCGTTCCTCAGGCGGGCAGGCAACCTGGTATTCCTTGTCGAGAATGCGGACGCTTACCTGCGCGAATTGATCGGTCATTCGACGTACTCCATGAGACTGTAATTCGACCCGTTCATGAGCCTTGTTCCATCGCCTTCAGCCTGCCGATCATCGCCTCGACCCGAGCACGTACCTGCTCGTTCTTCTGCAGGAGGCTGGCGCGCTCCGACGTCAGAACGTCCTGCCGCTGTTTCAGCGAGCGGTTCTCATCCTGTAATTGGTCGCAAACACGAACCAAAGCGTCAACGCGCTTTTCCAGGCGTTTGAGTTCGTGTTCGAATGTCGAGCTGATGTTGTCGGCCATACGCAGAATATAGTCAGGGCAAAGAGCAGAATCAATTATCTCTGCTGTTTCCAGGATTCGGTCTTGGCCTCGCGAAACGGTCCATGGGATCATAAGGGTTTGGCGGAATTGAATAAGGTTGCCATCCCATGGAAGAAAAGGTCGATCACGACATGCTCGACGCTGCCCTCAAACGCTGCGGCGCCAGCTGGGACGCCGCGCAAACTCACGGCCTGCTGGCCGGCCGCCTGGCGGTAGCGGGCGCGCCCGCCGGACCCGACTGGCTGTTGCATGTTCTCGAGGGTACGGATGAAAGTGACGCCTTTCGGGGCGAGTGCCTGAAGATGCTCGATACGCTCTATCAGTCGACGTTCTGGCAGCTATCCGAACGACTCTCGGAGTTTGTGCCGCTGTTGCCGGGTGACGATAGCGACGCCGGTATACGAACCATGGCGCTTGCGCACTGGAGCGAGGGCTTTCTACACGGCCTCGTATCCGCGCAGCACGGTGACGAGCTGCGGGACCGGCTTGCGGCGGAGCCGCTGGCCGACATTATTCGCGACATCCTGCAGATCACTCGCGCCGAAGTCGATGACGCTACGGACGAGGAGACCAATGAGTCCGCCTACACGGAACTGGTTGAATATTTGCGGGTCGCGGCGCAGCTTGCTTACGAAGAGCTCTCGCCGATTCGGCACGCTCACGGTAAATCGCCACAGGATCGTACCGATACGATGCATTGAGCAGCCGGCGCGGCTGTAAGCACTTCTGCCACCCAAAAGGCCCGCCGACAACGTAGAATACATCCCGGCTACTACCTTTGACGAGCGTGATACCCCGATGAACACCAAGGAATTCGAGCGACGCCGCAGACAGCTGATGCGCATGGTTGGCGTCGGCGGTGTTGCGATACTCCCTGCGGCTCCGATCAAGACCCGCAGCCGCGACGTCGAATACCGCTTTCGGCAAGATAGCGACTTTTACTACCTGACCGGATTCGCGGAGCCGGAAGCGGTCGCCGTTTTGGTTCCGGGTCGGGAGAGCGGCGAGTTTCTGATGTTCTGCCGCGAACGCGACCCGAAGCGTGAGCAGTGGGATGGCTCGAGGGCGGGGCAGGACGGCGCCATGGAGGTCTACGGTGCGGACGACGCGTTCCCCATCGATGATATAGACGATATCCTGCCCGGCATCATCGAGCCCTGCAGCCGTGTCTACTACACGATGGGCATGTACTCGGAGTTTGACGCTCGCATCGCGGATTGGGTCAACTCACTCAGGTCCGGGTTGTCGCGCGGCCTGCATACGCCGCAGGAGTTCGTGGCGCTCGATCATCTTCTTCATGACATGCGGCTGTACAAGAGCCGCAGCGAGATCGCGGCGATGCGCAAATCTGCGAAGGTCGCGGCGGAAGCCCACAAACGCGCGATGAAGATGACACGACCAGGTCTCTATGAATTCGAGGTAGAGGCAGAATTTCGCCATGAGTTTCGCCGCAATGGTGCGTGGGCTTCCTACAGCCCGATTGTCGGCGGCGGCGCCAACGCCTGTACGCTGCACTACGTCGACAACAACGCGGAACTTGTCGATGGTGACCTGCTGCTCATCGATGCCGGCTGTGAGCTAGACTATTATGCGTCCGATATCACGCGGACATTCCCCGTCAACGGGCGCTTTAGTCCGGAGCAGCGCGCGGTCTATGACGTCGTCCTGGAGGCGCAGCTGGCCGCCATTGACAAGGCGGTGAAAGGCAACCACTGGAACGATCCGCACGATGCAGCCGTCAAGGTGATCACCCGGGGTTTGCGCAAGCTCGGCTTACTGAAGGGTTCTTTGCCAAAGCTGATCAAGGATGGCGCCTATCGCGAGTATTACATGCACCGGACAGGTCACTGGATAGGTATGGATGTGCATGACGTCGGCGATTACAAGGTAAGCGACGAATGGCGTGTGCTGGAGCCCGGCATGGTGATGACGGTTGAACCGGGCATCTACATCCCGAACAAGCGCAGTGTGCCGAAGAAGTTTCGCAACATAGGCGTTCGCATCGAGGACGATGTCGCCGTCACGGCGAAAGGCCCGGATGTGCTGAGCAAAGGCCTCGCCAAGCACCCCGATGAGATTGAGGCGTTGATGCAAAGCGGATGAGTACGCCGATGGGTCACAAGCAGTACGATATCGTGATTGCCGGCGGCGGCATGATCGGAACGAGCCTTGCCCTCGCCCTCGCGCCGCTAGGGCTCCGAGTCGCCGTCGTCGAGGCCGTTGCGCGGCAGGATACAGGACAACCGAGTTTCGACGATCGCAGCACGGCGCTATCGCGCAGCACGCAGCGAATGTTCGAGGCGATGGGTCTGTGGGGCGAGATAGTCGCCGCGTCGACGCCGATTCGGAGTATTCATGTCTCGGATAAGGGACGTTTCGGTTTCTCCCATATTGATGCCGAGGAGCAGGGCGTCGAGGCGCTGGGCTATGTCGTTATCAACCGCGTGCTCGGCAGCGTGCTGCAGTCAGCGCTTGCCGACTGTGAAAGTGTCGATGTGCATTGCCCGGCGCGCATCGTCGAGGTTGAACTCGACACGAATGTCGCAACAGCTGTCGTCGCGGCCGACGGCGGCGAAGCGGTCTTTGACTGCAGTCTGCTGGTTGCCGCGGACGGCGCAAATTCGAGCGTTCGGGACATGATGGGAATCTCGTCGTTAAAGACCGAATACGGACAGCGCGCGGTCATCGGCAATCTGTTGCCGGAAAGGAGTATCGAGTACCAGGCATTCGAGCGGTTCACTTCGCAGGGCCCGCTGGCCCTGTTGCCGGTCGCCGACGATCGTGCCGGGTTCATCTGGACCGTTGCGGAAGACGACGCGGAGCGCGTCATGGCGCTTGACGATGCTGCGTTCTTGAGCGAACTGCAGGATATGTTCGGCTACCGCCTGGGGGCGCTTTCTCAGGTTGGTAAACGCGCCAGCTACCCGCTAACGCTCAGCAAGGCAATGAGATTGACGACAACGCGCGGTGTACTGGTTGGTAACGCCGCGCATGGCTTGCATCCGGTTGCGGCGCAGGGCTTCAACCTGGGCATGCGTGATGTGGCTGCACTGTGTGACTGCATCGCCGATCGTCGCGCAGAGGACAGCGACGCGGATCTGGGTGGCGAGGAATTGTTGGCGCGCTATGCCAGCTGGCGGCAGGCTGACCAGAAGAAACTCGTGCAATTCACCGACGGCCTGGTGCGGCTGTTCGGTAGCTCCCGCCGACCGCTGCGCATGTTGAGAAACGTCAGCATGCTCGGCTTCGACCTGGTTCCTGGCGTCCGATCGTTGTTTGCAAAGCACACGATGGGTCTGGCGGGCCGGCTGCCAAGGCTGTCGCGCGGCATGCCCATCAAATGAAGCGGCCGTTTCACATCGTGATTGTTGGCGCAGGCATCGTCGGTCTGGCACTGGCGGCCAGGCTGGCACAAGGTAGCGGTCGCGAGTCGCTGCGCCTCACAGTGGTCGATGCTGCCGACCGCCCGCTTTTTTCAGCCGATGACGACGTTTCCCTGCGGGTCTCGGCGATTGCCGGCGGTTCATCGGCATTTCTGCAGTCGCTGGGGGCGTGGCAACGTATCGAAGAGTCTCGACTAAGCCCCTACGAGTGCATGCGCGTCTGGGACGAGTCCGACGGCCCCGAGAGTCCGTCGGCGCTGTGCTTTGAGGCCGCGGAGTTCGCTGTGCCGCAGCTCGGTTTCATTGTCGAGAATACCGTGCTGCGTGAGGCGCTGTTGCAGCAACTCGAGGCCGCCGATGTAGAGCTCATGTTCGGCAGCCCGATTCGTTCGCTGCAGGCGGGCGATACGCAGTACGCGATCGAATTCGAGGACGGCATCAGGCGGCATGCCGACCTGATTATTGGAGCAGACGGTGTTAATTCGTTCGTGCGCACAGCGGTCGGTATTGAAGTCCGACGCTGGTCGGTTGATCAAACGGCATTCGTGACGCACCTCGCGTGCGAGCACGGTCACCAGGCAACTGCGTGGCAGCGATTCACGAAAGATGGGCCGCTCGGGATTCTGCCGTTGTTCGATGGCAGGGTATCGGTTGTCTGGTCGACGCGACCGGACGTTGCGAAGGCGGCGCTGGGTGCGAGTGATGAGGTCCTTGGCGAGATGTTGATGGAGGCATCCGATTACGTCCTTGGCACATTATCGGTGGCAGGCCCGCGGGGCGCGTTTCCACTGGGCCCACAACATGCGGAGCGTTACGTGTTGCCACGAGTGGCGCTGGTTGGCGATGCTGCGCATGCGATTCATCCGCTGGCCGGCCAGGGCGCCAATCTCGGCCTGCAGGACGCCGAACAGCTTGCGGAGGTTATCGAAGCCGCGCTGGATCAGGGGCTGTATCCGGGTGACCTGCCCGTTTTGAGGCGCTACGAAAGATCGCGCAAGGGGGCAAATGCAACCATGCTGCATTTCACGACTGGCCTAAACCGGCTGTTTACGACAGACTCCCGACTTGTCGCAGAATTGCGGATGGTCGGCATGCGACTGTTCAACCGCAGTGGCCCGATACGAGAGCGCGCCGTCAAGGTGGCGCTGGGCGTCAGCTGACGTCGTCTAACAGGGGGAGATGAATGAAGCACCGCTATGTCTACGTGTTGACGACATTGCTGACCGTGGTCGGATTGGCGGTGTTTGTCTACAAGTGGCAGGTTCTCGGCTTTCCGGTGGGCGAGGACCAGGAGACGCCGGTGTGGACCATTGAGTCGGCGGTCAGGTTCGACAGCGGGCCAGGTTCGATCAAGGTGCAATTGCACGTACCAACGCTGACACCGGGCTTTCGCATGCTGAATGAGAACTCGGTCTCCCGCGGATACGGCTTCACATTGAATTACGGCAGCGGCGGTCGTGAAGCCCAATGGGCTATACGTCGCGCTGACGGCCGACAGACGATCTACTATCGCATTTCCGTGTACGAAGATGACAGCGTCGACCAGTCTGATACGACGCCGCCGTTTCCGCCGCTACCCGTTATCAACGAGCCCTTGAAGACGGCCGTCGACGTGCTGGTCGCGGATGTGCGCGAGCACTCTGCCGATACCGCGACATTTACAACGGAGCTACTGCGCCGCGTGAATGATCCCTCTCCTGATCCCAATGTCGAGCTTCTCATGGCCGGTGTCGAGTCGAACGCCGACTTTGTCGGGATCGTGACAATGGTACTTGCTGCCGCGCGTATCCCCGCGCGCATGGTGCGCGGATTCCCGCTTTCAGGACGTCAGCGAAGCGCAGACCTGGTGGCGTGGCTGGAGGTGCATGACGGCGACCAGTGGCTGTATTTCAACCCCGTGACGGGTGAAGAGCGTCTGCCGGAGCGTTTTCTTGTCTGGTGGCGCGGCAATGAGCGCATTGTGAACGTGGAGGGCGGCAGCAACGTCGAGGTGAGCTTCGCAATCCAGAGGAATTACCTGGACGCCGTGGCAATTGCGGAAACCCAGGCGGCGCAGCGTGACGTCTCTGCGGTCAATTTCTCCTTGTACAGCCTGCCAATACAAACGCAGGCGGTGTACAGCGTTCTGCTGATGATTCCCATCGGTGCCCTGATCATGGTGTTGATGAGAAATTTCGTCGGCATCGATGCATTCGGTACCTTCATGCCGGTTCTGATCGCGCTGGCGTTTCGTGAAACAAAATTATTCTGGGGCGTCATCTTGTTTACGCTCCTTGTCACGCTCGGTCTCAGTATTCGATTTCTGCTGGACCGGCTGCGCCTGCTGCTCGTGCCGCGCCTCAGTGCTGTGCTCATCGTGGTCGTTCTCCTCATGCTTTTCATCAGTTTGACGTCGCATCGGCTTGGCATGGAAACCGGTTTGTCCGTGGCACTGTTCCCGATGGTGATCATCGCCATGACCATCGAGCGCATGTCGGTTGTATGGGAAGAGCGCGGCGCCTCTGATGCGATTCGCGCCGGTGCCGGCAGCATTGTTGTCGCAGTCGTTGCCTATATCTTTATGGGCATGGCCTGGCTCGAGCACCTCATCTTCACGTTCCCCGAGCTGCTGCTGGTTGTGCTGGCCATGGTCATACTGGCGGGCCGCTACACCGGCTATCGACTGAGCGAGTTGCGGCGCTTCCGCGCGCTGTCTACCAGCTAGTGTTTGCAGCCGCGCAAAGACTCCGGCAGGCAGGCGTACTCGGACTTAACGAACGCAACGCCGACTATATTGCCCGTCTCAATCCAAGGCGCCTCTACCCGCTGGTCGACGACAAGGTACTGACCAAGCGGCTCGCGCTACAAGCAGGCATGGCGGTGCCGGACCTGTATGGCGTCATCGCGCACCAGGGTGAGGTTCGGACGTTCCCGGAGATTGTTCGTGAGCGTGAGTCGTTCGTTATCAAGCCCGCGCGAGGCAGTGGCGGCGATGGCATCATCGTTGTGACGGGTCGCAGCAAGCGCAAGAGAGACAGCTTTCGCTTGAGCAGCGGTGTGCTGGTTTCGGAAGGCGAGATCCTGCACCACATTTCGAATACGGTCAGCGGCCAGTACAGCTTGAGCGGCAGCCGTGATGCGGCATTGATCGAATACTGCGTGCATTTCGATCCCACGTTTGCAGAGGTGAGCTACCAGGGCGTTCCGGATATTCGCGTCATCGTCTATCGCGGCTACCCCATCATGGCTATGGTGCGCCTGCCGACAAGAGCGTCCGACGGCAAAGCCAACTTGCACCAGGGAGCCGTTGGCGCGGGTGTCGACCTCAGCAGCGGCACTACCCTGACAGGCGTGCTCGGCAACGATCTCGTTGACGAGCACCCGGATACCGGTGCGCTGGTAGCTGGGCTGCAGATCCCAACGTGGGATTTCATCCTCGAGTCATCTGCGCGCGGCTACGATGTGACCGGACTTGGCTATCTTGGCGTCGATATGGTGATCGATGCCGATCGAGGCCCGCTGATGCTCGAAATGAACGCGCGGCCCGGCCTCAATATCCAGATCGCGAATCGCGCCGGTCTCAGCGAGCGCGTTGCGCGCGTAGAGGCGAAATACGATTCTGCCGCGAGCGTCGCGGAGCGCGCGGCCTTCGCCCGCAGAGAGTTCCCTGCCGCGTAAGACTGACCTGACGCGTAAGACTGAAATGAGGAGTTAGCTAATGATCGCAAAAATCTCCTTTGCGACGTTTGTTGTCGCGCTTATGGCGGCCTGCGCGTCGGACAGCGCGGGACGGGCATCGTTAAGAGTGCAGTGCGATGCAATTGTTCAAGCGCACGTGGGTCGCCCACTTGACGCGTTCATAGAGTCCGCGGGGCTTGGGACACCGGATGCGCGCAAAGACTTTGTAAATCCTGATCAGCCGGGCTTCGCGCACTGGCGATCCACGTTCCGATTTGGATTCAGACGCAAATGCGGCGGACTCGATGTCTACGTGGATGCCGACGGTACAGTCACAGGGTTTAATTTTTGGAATGACGGGGTTGTGCGCAGACCAGGGGCCTGAGTCGAAATGCCCTGACGCGGAGCAGCGGTAACGCTAGGGCCGTGCCGCAAGCCATGCATCCATGCGCTGCTCGAGCAGATCGAGTGGCAAGGCGCCGGCACCGAGAAGGTGATCGTGGAATGCGCGAATATCGAACTGTTCGCCGAGGCGCCGCTCGGCGCGTTCACGCAGCGCCAGTATTTTCATTTGCCCAACCTTGTACGCGAGTGCCTGCCCCGGCCAGTTGATGTAGCGATCGATCTCATTGGTAATGTCGTACTCGCTTTTTGCCGCATTGTCCTTGAAGAAATCGATGGCCTGCTGCCGCGTCCAGCCCTTGTAGTGCATGCCCGTATCCACCACCAGGCGCACGGCACGCCACATGTCGTAAGTCAGCTGGCCGAAACGTGAATAGGGGTCTTCATAGAGTCCGAGGTCATAGCCGAGGCGCTCGCTATACAGTCCCCAGCCTTCCACGAATGCGGTGAAGCCTGAATAGCGTCGGAACATCGGCATGTCACCCAGCTCCTGTTGCAGCGCGATCTGCAGGTGGTGTCCGGGCATCGCCTCGTGCACGCTGAGCACCTCTATTTCGTATTTCGGGCGCACGTCCGGCCTGTACAGATTGACCCAGTAAATGCCGGCTCGGCTGCCGTCCGCAGCCGGACGCGTGTAGTACGCCGTTGTGGTGTCGGGCGCGATGGACTCGGGTATTGGCTTGACACCGTACGGCATTCTCGGCAGCACGCCGAACAATTTCACGAGCTCCGGGTCAATGCGCTTGCTGGTCGCGAGATAGGCCTCGTAGAGCGCTTCGGGGCTGTCAAAATAGAACTGCGGGTCGGTTCGCAGGAAATCGAGAAAGTCGTGAAAGTCACCGTCGAAACCGAGCTCGTCGATGATGACCTGCATCTCGCCGCGAATGCGCCGGACTTCGTCGAGACCGACTCGGTGAATGTCATCCGGCGTCATTCTTGTCGTCGTGTAGGAGCGGGCCAGAAGTTCGTACCAGGCCTCGCCTTTCGGCAGTACGGATAGCCCGATGCTGTCGCGCGATGCCGGCAGGTATTCGCGCGTGAAGTAACGGCTGAGCGTGTCATACGCAGGCAAAATCGTCTTCTCGATGGTAGTGGCGGCCAACGTCCTGAGGCGCTCCTGCTCGTCACTGGATATCGAGCTCGGCATGTCGGCGAACACACGATAGAACGGGCTTTCCTCTGGGCTGTCGACGAGTTGCCGGGCGAGCTGCGGCTCGATGCGCTGCATGAGCACGGCAGGCGAGACAAGACCTGCCTTGCGGCCCGCCTCGGCAAGCTCGATGTGCTGATCGACGAGCCGGTCGACCTTGGCCATGCGAGATATCCAGTCGGCGTAGTCATCGACTGTGACGAGGCGCAGCCGGTTCGTGGTGCTCTCCAGGTTCTGCAGGCCGCCCTGGTGGGAAAATGGCATCAGGTGCGCGCCGAACGGATGCGCGTCGACGTCTTCCTGCAGCTGCCGCCTGAACAGTTCGTAGTTGAGCTGATCCGCGTCCGACAGCGCGCTGCGCTCTATCGCATAGGCGCGACGAAGGAATTCGCGGGTATCGGCGTAACGACGCTCGTGAGCGGCCAGGCTCATATCGGGCCACTGATCGTTGTAGCGTCGATCGCCCAGCGCCGACGCGAAGACCGGCGAACTGACCAGGCGCCATTGCCAGTGCTCGTCCAGCAACGCGGCGAAATCCGCCGTAGCGTCGGCAAATAGCGGCGTCGAGGTAAGCATCAGCAGGCCTGCCAGCGCAGTCTTGAGTCTTGTCATCGCTGTATCCACGGTCGGTGCCTGGCCGCATTGTTACTGTCAGCGGCGCGGCTGGCAACCGGACCGGGCATTGGCTATGATTGCGCGCACTGATCGATAGCGTTACTAGAAGAGACCTCGTTCAATCGAGGCGCCGAAGGCGCAACACGCTCGGAAACGCTCAGGCAGAAGGACTGCTAACGCTGATCAGCTCTGGAGAGAGGCCAAACGGCCCACCGAAGGGGAATGTGGCGACTGCCGACAGAATGGCCGCCATTGATCTCTCAGGTAGCAAGGGACAGAGGGGCGGCAGGCTTAACGGCCTGCCGCCCCCGTTTTTTTCCAGTTACCGTTGATGAGCATGCACTTATGGGTTCGAGAACGCCGCTATACCAGCAACACGTCGATGCAAACGCCCGCATCGTCGACTTCGGCGGCTGGGATATGCCGCTGCACTACGGCTCGCAGAAAGAAGAACATCATGCCGTGCGACGCAATGCAGGCATATTCGACGTATCTCACATGACGATCGTCGATCTGAGCGGCGAGCGCGTTCGTGAATTCCTGCGCCGACTCGTGGCGAACGACGTGGCAAAGCTCAAGGACCGCGGCAAGGCACTCTACACCTGCATGTTGAATTCGGCCGGCGGCGTCATCGACGACCTGATCATCTACTTCATGGGTGACACCGACTACAGGCTGATCGTCAACGCCGCAACCCGTGAAAAGGACCTCGCCTGGATTCGCCAGCAGGCTGCCGATTTTGACGTCGAGGTCGTCGAGCGCGAGGAACTGGCGATGATCGCGGTGCAGGGTCCCAGGGCGCGTGAGCTGGCGGCGCCGCTGCTTTCGGCAGAATGGCGCGATGCCGCGCTGGCGCTGAAGCCGTTCAACGGTCTGCAGGCTGACGACACGTTCGTCGCGCGTACCGGGTACACGGGTGAAGATGGCTGGGAGATCGTGACCCCTGCGAGCGCTGCCGCTGCCCTCTGGGACGGGCTGTTGCAGGCAGGCTGCGTGCCGTGCGGCCTCGGGGCTCGTGACACGCTGCGCCTCGAGGCGGCCATGAATCTCTATGGCTCGGACATGGATGAGTCGGTATCGCCGCTGGAGGCGGGCCTTGAATGGACGGTGGCCTGGGAGCCCGGGGACCGAGATTTCATAGGGCGTGCGCCGCTGGAGGCCTTGCGTAAATCCGCAGAGCGCCGCCGTTTCGTCGGCCTGTTGCTTGAGGACCGCGGCGTGCTGCGCAATCACCAGAAAGTGGTTGTCGACGGCGTCGGCGAGGGTGAGATCACCAGCGGTGGCTTTTCCCCGACTATCGGGCGCTCCATCGCACTGGCGCGTATCCCGGCGGGTGACTACGATCACGCCCAGGTCGATGTCAGGGGCAAATTACTGAACGTCCGAATAGTCAAGACACCGTTTGTTCGCAACGGGCAGATTCGCATCGACGTGTAACGTCGTCGAGGAACAAACCAGATGGGAGTAGCGAAATGAATGAATTGCCGGGAGACCTTCTGTACACGAACGACCATGAGTGGCTGCGCCGTGAGGACGATGGCACGGTGACAATCGGAATTACCGAGCACGCGGCGACGTCTCTCGGCGATCTCGTGTACGTCGAGTTGCCGGAAGTCGACCAGGAGGTCGAAAGTGCGGGAGAAATGGCCGTGGTGGAATCGGTTAAGGCGGCTTCCGATGTGTACGCGCCGATAGCCGGCAGCATCGTTGCCGTTAACGAGGAGCTGTCCGACGATCCCGAGAAGATCAACAGCGAGCCCTATGGCGAGGGCTGGATCGTAAGAATGCGACCCAGTGACGAGGTCGACGAGAGCGAACTGCTGTCACCGGATGCCTACCAACAGCTGCTGGATTCACTGGACGACTGAGAAAAGACAGATGCCCTTTATACCCCACACCGAGAAAGACACGCAGGAGATGCTGGCTGCCATTGGCGCCGATTCGATCGAGGATCTGTTCGACGAGATTCCTCAAAATCTCCGTATCGAGCATCTTTACGGCGTACCGGAAGCGCACAACGAGATGGAAGTCTCGCGGCTGATGCGGGAGCGTGCTGCGATGGACGGGTCACCGCTGTGCTTCATCGGTGCCGGTGCGTATGAGCATCACATTCCGGCTGCTGTCTGGGACATCGCGACTCGCGGCGAGTTCTACAGCGCCTATACGCCTTACCAGGCCGAGGCGAGCCAGGGCACGCTGCAGGTCATCTACGAATACCAGACGATGATCACGGAGCTGACAGGCCTGGATGTCAGCAATGCGTCGCTCTACGACGGCGCCTCGGCACTGGCAGAGGCGGCGTTGATGGCTGTGCGCACAAATCGTCGCGTGAAGACGGGATTGGTACTGCTCGCTCCGGGTGTAAATCCGATGTACGAGAAAGTCGCGACCGCGATCGCCGGCAGCCAGGGTCTCAGGTTCGTACGACTGCCGGTCGACCCGGCCACCGGCAATATCGCATTCGATCAGCTCGAGGATGGTCAGAACCCCGTTGCTGTTGTCGTGCAGCAACCGTCATTCCCCGGCACGCTCGAGGATGTCGACCGCATTACGGACTGGGCACACGGTCAGAACGCGCTGCTTGTCGGCGTGGTTAATCCTGTTTCGCTGGCGCTGCTCAAAGCGCCTGGCCATTGGGGAGAGGCCGGCGCAGATATCGCTATCGGAGAAGGCCAGCCGCTTGGCGTGCCGCTGTCATCGGGCGGGCCGTATTTCGGCTTCATGACCTGCAAGCAACAGCATGTAAGGCAGATGCCGGGTCGCATCGTCGGTCGCACCACCGACCTCGACGGCAACCCTGGTTTCGCACTGACCCTGCAGGCCCGCGAGCAACATATTCGGCGCACCAAGGCGACCTCGAATATCTGCACCAACCAGGGACTCATGGTAACGGCGGCGACCATCCACATGTCTTTGCTGGGTTTCGAAGGCCTCGCTCGCGTCGCCCGCTCGTCGCATGCCAATACGACGCGACTCATTGAAGGTCTTTGCGCCATCGATGGCGTCGAGCGGCTTTATGAAGGGCCGTACTTCCACGAAGTGGCCCTGAAACTGGATCGACCCGTAGCACCGATACTGGCGGCGCTGGCCGAGAAGAACATCCTTGGCGGGTTCGACCTGTCGGAGTATGCAGAGACAGACGCACTGCTCGTGTGTGTTACCGAAACCAAGACGACTGCGGATATTGACTCGACCATCGCGGCATTTGCAGAGGCAATGGCCTGAGCGGCCGGGACAGCGAACGTGGCAAAAATCAAGTTTGAGCACGCATCCTACAGGACATCCGGTGATCTTCCAGCGGTCGGCAGTCGTGCACCGGACGTGTCGCTGGTGAACACGAGTCTGCAAAATGTCTCCTTGGCGAACTGGATGGGCATGCGCAAGATCATGAACATCTTCGTCAGCATCGACACCTCCGTGTGCGCCGAGTCGGTTGTGAAATTTGAGCGCTACGCCGGAGACCGTGATGACCTGGCCTTGCTGATGATTTCCTATGACCTGCCGTTCGCTCACCAGCGCTTCCAGAAGGAACATGGTCTCGAGCGCGTTGTCGGGTTGTCCGCAATCCGTCATGCCGGTTTCGGAGAAAACTACGGTGTGATGATCATCGACGGCCCCCTCGCCGGCATGTATTCGCGAGCCGTGGTTGTACTCGACGAAAACAATACGGTCGTGCACAGTGAAATGATTGAAGACATTACAACTGAACCCAACTACAGCGCGGCGTTTCGCGCTCTCGGAATCGATATCGATGAGTAAGCTTATTTTTGAGAAGTCACGTTCGGGGCGGCGGGCATTCGCGCAGGCGCCGCAGCAAGCGGAAGCCGTGAATATCCCGAAGAATCTGCGACGCGATGATACGCCGCGCCTTCCGGAGGCAAGTGAGCTGCAGGTGGTGCGGCACTTTACGCGCCTGTCGCAAAAGAACTTCTCGATAGATACGCAATTTTATCCGCTCGGCTCCTGCACGATGAAATACAATCCGCGCGCCTGTAATACCCTTGCCTTGCTACCGGAGTTTGCCGGGCGCCACCCGCTTGGCCCCGTGTCGCACGGGCAGGGTTTTCTGACCTGCATGTTTGAGCTGCAGGAGATGCTCAAGGAAGTGACCGGCATGAAAGGCGTTTCGCTGACGCCGATGGCCGGTGCCCAGGGAGAATTGGCCGGCGTCGCCATGATCATGGCCTACCACGCGGCGCGCGGCGATCATGACCGCGTTGAGATCATCGTGCCCGATGCCGCACACGGTACCAATCCAGCAACGGCCAATATGTGCGGCTGCAAGGTCAAGGAGATACCGACCGGGCCGGATGGCGATGTGGATCTCGAGGCGCTGCAGGCGGTACTGGGCCCGAACACGGCTGGCATCATGCTTACCAATCCCTCCACGCTGGGCGTATTCGAGCGCCACATCAAGGACATTGCTGATCGGGTTCACGACGCCGGCGGTTTGCTGTATTACGACGGCGCCAATCTCAACGCCATCCTGGGAAAGGTTCGACCGGGCGACATGGACTTCGATGTCATTCACATGAACCTGCACAAGACCTTCTCTACACCGCACGGCGGCGGCGGCCCGGGTTCCGGCGCGGTAGGGGTCAATGATCGCCTGTTACCGTTCATGCCGATTCCTGTCGTCGGCAAGAGCAATAGGGACGGCAAGGACGTCTACCACTGGCTGACGGAAAAGGATGTGCCGCAAAGTATCGGCCATCTATCGGGCTTCATGGGCAATGCGGGCGTGCTGCTGCGTGCTTACGTCTACATGCGCATGATCGGTCGCGACGGCATGGAACGTATTGCCGAGTATGCGACCCTGAATGCCAACTACCTGATGGCGCGCCTGCGAGACGCCGGCTTCGAGCTGGCCTATCCGGGGCGCCGCGCGAGCCACGAATTCATCGTCACGTTGAAGCACGAGTCCAAGTCGGTGCAGCTAACGGCAATGGATGTGGCCAAGGCGCTGCTCGATCGCAATTACCACGCGCCGACAACTTACTTCCCGCTGCTCGTCCCGGAGTGCCTGCTGATCGAGCCAACCGAGACAGAAAGCAAGGAGACGCTCGATGGCTTCGTTGACGCGATGATCGATATCGTGAAAGCGGCGAAAGAGGAGGGCGTCAGTTACAAGGAAGCGCCTTACAACATGCCTGTCCGCCGCCTCGACGACGTCAAGGCGGCTCGAGAGCTCGATCTGGCCTACCGAGGCGGCTAATCGAGGTCGCACGAGCGCCCTGATTCTGCTCAAATAGGGAACCGGCTTACCCGTCAGCAGTCCAGAACAAGACATAATCGGGAAGCCTATCCGGCGAAAGATCAGGGGTACTATGAGATACGGCAGGAACGTGGCAGCCATTGCGGCGCTGGCGTGTAGCTTCACTGCAGGCGCAGCGGACGATACGGCCTGGACCGAGACGCTGGAGCGCATCTCCTCGGGCGTCGTATCTATCCGTATAGACAGCACGCGGGCCTTCGATACCGAGTGGAATAGCTCCAGCCAGGCGACCGGTTTCGTGGTCGACGCCGAGCGCGGACTGATATTGACCAACCGCCACGTCGTGACGCCGGGGCCGGTCATCGCGGAGGCCGTATTTCGCAATAACGAGGAAGTTCGGCTGACTCCGGTCTACCGGGATCCGGTGCATGACTTTGGCTTCTTTTCCTACGACCCCGCAGAGTTGCATTACATAAAGCCCGAAACGCTGCCCCTGGCCCCGAACGGCGCCGGCATCGGCAAGGAAATTCGGGTCATTGGCAACGATGCCGGTGAACAGCTCTCGATCCTGGCAGGCACGATTGCACGCCTCGATCGCAAGGCGCCGGAATACGGTCGCGGCAAGTACAACGACTTCAATACGTTCTATCTGCAGGCGGCATCCGGCACCTCGGGTGGCTCATCGGGTTCGCCGGTTGTGAACATTGACGGCGAGGTTGTCGCGCTGAACGCGGGCGCGAACAGTTCGGCGGCCAGCAGCTTCTTTCTGCCGCTCGATCGCATAGAACGGGCGCTGCGCGAAATACAGGCTGGCGCCCCTGTGACGCGCGGTACGCTGCAGACCACGTTCCAGAGCAAGCCCTACGACGAGCTGCGCCGCCTTGGCCTGACCGAAGAATCGGAGAGGATTTCTCGCTCATCGTTTCCCGAGCAGACCGGGATGCTAGTTGTAGACCAGGTGATTCCGGGTTCCGCGGCTGCCGAGAGCCTTGCGCCCGGCGACATCCTCTTGCGAGTTAACGGCGAACTCGTCACCGAGTTCGTGCCACTCGCCGCAATTCTGGACAGCCTGGTGGAACAGGAGATCAGCGTCGAGCTGGAGCGCGGCGGCAGGAACATCGTTGCCAATGTACGCGTCGATGATCTGCACGCAATTACGCCTGATGAATATCTTGAATTCGGCGATGCAATCGTCAACAAGCTCTCCTACCAGCAGGCGCGCCACTACAATCGAGCGGCGGACGGGGTCTATGTCGCAAACCCCGGCTACCTGTTGTCGAAAAGCGCTATCCCCCGAGGTGCGGTCATTATTGAGATGGATGGCAAGCCCGTTAGTGACCTTGACGATTTCGAAGGCGTGCTGAATGAACTTGCGGATGGTGAACGCGCCCTTGTGCGCTACGTGACAATGGAGAATCCGCAAAACTCGATCGTGCGTTTGTTGCAGATGGATCGTACCTGGTATCCGGCGCGACGCTGCGCACGTGACGATGCGCTGGGTTACTGGCCATGCCGAGATCTCGCCGACGGACCGCCGCCGGAGCCACCGAAGGTCGCCAGCACGCGACTCACCCGGCATGCTGATGCCACGGTTAATGCGATCGCGCCATCCCTGGTCATCGTGACGTTCGATTTGCCGTATACGTTGTCGGGCGTCTCCGAACGGCACTATTACGGCACCGGACTTATCGTCGACAAGGAGCGCGGTTACGTACTCGTGGACCGCAATACGGTGCCGATCGCCATTGGCGACGTGACGGTAACGTTTGCCGGTTCGCTCGAAGTGCCGGGCAAGATCGAGCAGCTACATCCGTTGCACAACTTCGCGATCGTTTCCTACGATCCAGCCAGTATCGGTTCGACGCCGGTGAAGCAGGCGACCTTCAACACCGAGCCGCTCGAGCCTGGCGATGACGTCTGGGTTGTGGGCATCAAGGCAGATCATCAGCTCGTGCATCAGCGCAGCACGGTGTCGTCCGTCGAGCCACTGATGCTGCCTTTGTCCAGGACCTTGCGGTTTCGGGACTCGAACATAGAGGGTATCTCTCTGGTCAACGCACCGAACGACCTTGATGGTGTACTCGTCGACAAGAAGGGGCGAGTCGCGGCGACCTGGTCGAGCTTCATGTTGCAGTCAGGCGGTGATGCGGCGCAATTCAATCGTGGTGTAGGCAGTGAGCTCGTCGAGCAGTTCGTGGAAACCGTGCGAGAGGGTAGGCCTTTTTACTCGCTCGAAGCCGAGTTCGTCTATGCGCCGCTGTTTGCGGCGCGCAAGATGGGCGTGGAGGAGCAGTGGCTCGCGCGACTTGAAGAAAACAATCCGGTGCGGCGCCGGGCGCTGAGCATAACAAGACTTGTCGCCGGCTCGCCTGCGTCGCGGCTACTACAAAATGGAGACATGGTGCTCGCTATTGACGGCGAAGTAGTCACGTCATTCAGGGCTCTGGAAGAGGCCGTGCAGAAGCCGGAGGTCGTGGTGACCATCTGGCGCAACGATGAAGTGCGTGACGTTACCGTGCAAACCGCCGCGCTCGACGGCTCGGGTATCGATCGCGCCATTTCCTGGGCCGGAGCCTTGCTGCAGAATCCGCATCGTGCGATGGCTGCGCAGCGCGGTGTCGACACCGAAGGCGTGTACGTCGCCTATTTCAGCTACGGCTCGCCGGCTACCCGCTACGGCCTCTGGGCAGGACGTCGCGTTGTCGAAGTCAACGAGACGCCGACCCCGGATCTGCAGGCGTTTATCGACGTAGTCCGCGGTATCAAACACCGCGAGTCCGTGCGCCTGAAGACGGTGACCTGGAACGAAACCGTCGAGGTCATTACGCTGAAGCTCGATAACCAGTACTGGCCCGCCTACGAAATACGGCGCACTGACAGCGGTTGGAGGCGCATCGCTTTTGGCTCCTGAACGACATCGCCGGTCCTGGTACGCAGTGCCGTTCGCGGTCCTTGCGCTGGCAGTCAGCGTGCCCGCATTTGCGCAGTCGTTGTACAAGTACCGCGACCAGAGCGGCCAGTGGGTTTTCACAGACAAGGCCCCCGGTAACAGCGAAGGAGTCGAAGTGCGGCGACTGAGCCAGGCTCCGGCCCGCGCAACGGTTGAGGTCACCCAGGAGCTGATCGGCAATGAAATCCGCTTCATCGCAAACAACGGTCTCTACGCCCCGGTCGAAGTTGCAATGGTCATTAACGCGGCCTCCGGTGTTGCGGGTGCGCGGCCTGGAGAATTATTGCGACGGGTTGTCGCGCCACGAGCAGAGTTCGAACTGCTGAGGCTTGCTGTCGTACCGGGATCCGCACGGCCACACGTTGAGTTTGACTACGACTATACGCCGGGACATCCGCAAGCCGTGCATCGTGCGAATAATGGTTACCGCGCTCCTTTCGTGGCGGCCGCCAATTACCCGATTACGCAGGCGTATCCTGACAACGCGACCCACCAGACGATCGACAGCCGGTATGCGATTGACATCGCAATGCCGGTTGGCACGGATGTGCTTGCTGCGCGCGGCGGTGTCGTGTTCGACGTCGTCGGCACGAATTTCCGCGGTGGGACTAACCGGGAAGAACACCTGCATGCCGCGAATATCGTGCGCATCTTGCACGACGACGGCACGTTCGCCGTTTATGCCCACCTCAACTGGAATTCAATACGAGTGACGCCGGGCCAGCGGGTGCAGACCGGTCAGTACATCGCGGATTCCGGCAATACCGGTTTTTCCAGCGGGCCGCATCTGCATTTCGCCGTGCAGCGCAACGCAGGCATGCGAATCGAAGCTGTGCCCGTCGCGTTCGAAGGCCCCAGTTCCAGGAGCATCGTACCCGCGACGGGTAACGTGCTTACGTCCTACCGCTGAAGATCAGAACGCCAGGTACCGGCGCCGCAAAAATCACAGCGCCGCTGCCCGGCAGGTTCAATCCGCTGCGGCAGCCTGGGCGTCATAGGCGAAGCGCGCCCGCTCAATGACGAAGGCCTGAATCGCCCGGCTGTCTTGCTCGCTCAGGATCTGCCCAAACGCCGGCATGCCGATGTCCCGCAGGGCGCCTCGCAGGACGATTTCATCCCAGATTGCGTGTTTTTCCCGGGTTAAGCGACGCAGGTCCGGCAGAACGCCGCCGCTGACGGCCCCGACGCCGTGACAAACACCGCAGCGCTCGTGATACAGGTCCTTGCCCAGCGCCAGCCCGGCATCACTCGCGTCGCTGGCGGGTGGTTCGGGAAACGCTGCTGCTGCCACCAACTCCGTTGCGGGCAGGGCTTTGTCGCCAGCAAGACTGAATGCGAGAATCCTGCTGTGGTTCTTTTGGCCGAGCGCTGCGGTGCCCTTGCCACCGAGCAGCGCAAAAACCGAACCCCAGCCGGCGGCGATCGCGATATGTTGTTCATTATTGACCGCGTAGCTGACCGGCGCTGCCACGATGCCGGTCTGAGCGGGAAACTGCCAGAGTCGATTGCCGCTATCGGCATCGTACGCGGCGAACTCGCCAATTGAACTGCCTTGGAACACCAGGCTGCCAGCGGTTGCCAGGACGCCGCCATTCCAGGGCCCGGCATGCTGGTAGCGCCAGGCTTCGCGCTGCGTAAGCGGGTCCCATGCGAGCAGCTGGCCGCTCATCGTCTTCATGATTTCCGCGGCCACCGCCGGATCGTCCGGTAGTTGCATTGCCTCGAACTCGGTACCGCCATTCCAGAAGCCGGCGGTGAATTCGAAGTCCGGCTCTGCGGCATAAGGCGCAACGAGGTCCTGTGCCGGGATGAACACGAGCCCGGATACCGGGTTAAAGGCCATCGAATGCCAGTTGTGTCCACCCAGACCGGTAGGCGCGATCAGGACCGGCGTTTCACCGTAGCGCGCCTCGGGCACCTCGATGGGGCGGCCGGATTGCTGGTCGACGCCGGTCGCCCAGAGCACGGTAACGTAGGGCTGCGCCGAGATGAATTCGCCATTCGTCCTGTCGAGCACGTAGAAGAAGCCGTTCTTCGGTGCTTGCATCAGCACCTTGCGTTGCGCGCCGCCGATTTCCATGTCGGCGAGGATCATCTGCTGTGTTGCCGTGAAGTCCCAGTTATCGCCCGGTGTGGTCTGGTAATGCCAGACGTATTCACCGGTCGCCGGCTTTAGCGCGACGATCGAGGACAGGAACAGGTTGTCGCCACCGCCGGGGCTGCGCACAGCCTGGTCCCAGGGCGAGCCGTTGCCGACGCCCACGTACAGAAGGTCGAGCTCGGCGTCATAGGCCATGGAGTCCCAGACGGTACCGCCGCCGCCATACTTCCACCATTCACCGTTCCAGGTTGCCGCTGCTTTTTCGAGAACCTCATTTTCAAAACCGTCTTCGGGATTACCAGGCACCGTGTAGAAGCGCCAGCGCATTTCGCCGCTATCCGCGTCGTAAGCGCTGACATAGCCGCGCACGCCGTAATCGGCGCCGCCGTTGCCTATGATCACGAGGCCGTTAACAACGCGCGGTGCGCCGGTGATCGTGTAGGGCGGTTTCCGGTCGATGGTGTCGGTACGCCATCGCTCTTCGCCGCTAGCGGCATCGATTGAAACCAGGTAGCCGTCCAGAGTACCGACGAAAACACGGTCACCCCAGACCGCGACGCCGCGATTGACGACGTCGCAGCAGGCGTACTGGCCCCAGGATTTCGGCACCTGCGGGTTGTAGCGCCAGAGTTCCTCACCGGTTGCCGCATCCAGCGCGTAGACAATGCTCCAGGAGCCAGTGACGTACATGCGACCATCAACGACGATCGGGGTAGCCTCCATGCCGCGCTGTGTAGGCACGTCGAAGTACCAGGCAAGCCCGAGCTGGCCAACGTTTTCGCGATTGATCTGATCGAGCGGGCTGAATCGCTGCTCGTCGTAAGTCCGGCCATGCGAAAGCCAGTTTTCCGGTTCGCCATCGGCCGCAACGATGCGCGCACTGTCGACCTTGGTAACGGCGACGGTTGCCGTGGACGCGGCACGGTCGGTCAGCTTGGACTGCTCGTCTTGCGTCTCTTTCGACCCGCCGCATCCGGCGGCAATCATCGTTACCAGCAGCATGCCCAGCGCGTTTTTCAATAACATCAACTCATCCCCCGAACCGTCAGTCCCAGTGCTGACAATGTAGCACGCGACAATGCTGCTGTCGGCAGCGAACCGGATGCGTTACACGACACCGCTTGTGCATTGGCCGACAGCGATGCGACACTCGGCCGCATGTTCACCGAAACGCTGCCCGTTATCGCCGTTCTTGTTGCCCTGGTGGGATTGTCAGAATGGCTGGCACGCCGCACATGGCTGCGTCACCTCGGGGCTGCACTGCTGGTCATCGTGTTTACCGCCCTGGCAACCAATCTCAACGTCATTCCGGTTTACGGCGCGGCGACTCCTGTTTACGGCGCGATTTTCAAATACATCGCGCCACTGGGCATCTTCTGGCTGCTGTTGCTGGTTGACCTGAAGAGCGTCATTCGCGTCGGCACGCCAAGCCTCGTGTTATTCCTGGTCGGCGCGCTCGGCACCACGCTGGGTGTGGTCGTCGGCCACTGGGCGGTCGGAGGCCAGGAAGCGTTTGGCGACATGCACGCCGCGATGGCGGGCATGTTTACCGGCACCTACATTGGCGGCAGCGTGAATTTCAATGCGATTGCGCTCGAGTATGGCGTCGTGGAGAGGCCCGCCCTGTACGCTGGTGCGACTGCCGTCGACAATGCCATGACGACGGTCTGGATGATCGCCTGTGTCGCGTTGCCGCGCTTGTTAGCGGGTTTCTGGCCGGCGGCGACACGCGTGTCGGTCTCAGCCGATGCGGAGTTGCCGATCGACGACGAGATCGAGACGACCACGGTGTTCGATATGTCGATCGTCATCGGGCTTGGCGTTGCCGGTGTGGCCATCGCCGACTACGCGGCGACAACGTTGAAAGACCTGACAGGACTTGGCATTCCGTCGACACTGATTCTGACAACGCTAGCGCTGATTCTCGCGCAGTTCTCCTTCGTGCAGCGCTTGCGCGGCGCGCGACTGCTTGGCCTGTTCGCGGTCTACCTGTTCCTGAGCGTCATCGGCGCGCTCTGCGACGTTCAGGCGCTGGTGAACATGGGACAGCTGGCGCCGGTGCTTGGCACATTCGTCGTCATCCTCGTTGCGATTCACGGCACGCTTGTCTTCGGGGCGGCGCGCTTGTTCAAGTACGACCTGGCGACCGCTGCGGTCGCCTCACAGGCCAACATTGGCGGTGGTACGTCAGCGCTCGCGCTGGCCCGAAGCCTTGGTCGCGGTGACCTCGAGCTGCCTGCCATCCTGGTTGGCTCTGTCGGACTCGTACTGGGCAACTATCTCGGCTTTCTGATCGTTGCGATGCTTGCTGCCTAGGCTGCTGCCGACGATTCGCTGAGCTGCCGGGCAAGCGCTTCCCAGGTTGTTACCGGCATTTCGCAGTGCGTGCCAAGGCAACGATACGCGACGGTTTCGCCGTCGACCGCGGTGCGTTCGGCAAGCGCGCCAGGAAGCCCTGGCGCATGCGCCTCAATGGCGTAGACAAGGCGTCGTGGCGCGTACAGTTTTGCGGCTGCATTGCGCCAGCGAGCTATTTCGTCCGCTTCTCCGCGGATGACGATGATTTCCGGATGATCGAGGTACTCCTCGAGCGCGGTAAGCAAGCTGACGTGCCCGTGAGGGTACTCGACGATGGCCTGCCACGCCGCACGCAACGCTCTCTCGGCGGCGTCGAGGTAGCGCGTCTCGCCGAGCAGGAAGCCCAAGCGCTGTAACGCAAACGCCGCAATACCGTTGCCCGATGGCACGGCTTCGTCGGCGAGCGGTTTTGGTCGGTGAATGAGGGTCTCGTGATCGTCCGCGGTGAAATAGAAGCCGCCGTTTTCGCCGTCTTCGAAATGCTCCAGCATCAGGTCGGCAATCGTTATCGCAAGCCCGAGGTGCGCCGAGTCCCAACTGGCCTGCAATAACTCCAGTAGTGCATCCAGCAGGAAGGCATGATCGTCAAGATAGGCAGGGAAGCGTGCTTCGCCGTCCTTGTAGCTGGCGAGCAGGCGGCCGTCAACGAGCAGAGTGGACTGCAGAAACCCGGCAGCGCGCACGGCGGCTTCGATCAGGTCGGCGCGTTCGAGCGCGCGCCCGGCAATCGCCAGGCCGCGGATTGCCAGCGCGTTCCACGACGTCAGCTGCTTTTCATCGCGACCTGGCGGAACGCGCTTGCCGCGCTCCGCGAGCAGCGTCGATTTCGCAGCGTCGATGCGGGCAATCACGTCTTTTTCCTTGCGCCCGGTGGCGGCCGCGATGTCGTTGACCGACTCGCGTACGGTCAGATGCCACTGTCCTTCGAAATTAGCGTCCTGATCGAGACCGAATCGTCGCGCGAAGACGTCATAGCTGTCCTCATCGAGCAGTTCGCGCACCTGGTCCGGGCGCCACAGGTAGTACGTTCCCTCGTGGCCCTCCGAATCGGCATCGCGCGTCGCAAAAAAGCCGCCGTTGTCAGCCTGCATATCGCTGAGCATCCAGTCGGCTGTCGCGTTCGCAGCATCCGCGAACGTCTTGTCACCGGTAGCCAGTGCAGCCTCTGCGTAAAGTGCGAGCAACGGCCCGTTGTCGTACAACATCTTCTCGAAATGCGGGATCTGCCAGTAGCGATCGACGGAGTAGCGGCAGAAGCCGCCCCCGACGTGGTCGAATAGCCCGCCGTCCGCCATACGAGTCAGGGATAGTGTCGCCATAAACAGCGCTTCGATGTCCGGCTCGGCGTCGTTCGCGCTTGCACGCCAATGGCGGAGCAGGCGATCGATTGTCGTCGGGTGTGGAAACTTGGGGGCCGAGCCAAAACCGCCGTATTCGCGGTCGAAGGTCCGTTCAAACGTCGTTCGTGCGGCTGCGAGCGGCGCAGCATCGAGCACGCAGTCAGCGCCTGCGGCGTCCGGTTCGAGTCTTGAGAACACGTCGAGCAGCCTCGCACTCTGCGAGCGTACCTCGTCACGCTGTTCCTCGTAGTATTTCGCGACGTTCTGCAGCAACTCGCCGAACGCCGGCATGCCGTAGCGTGGCTCTTTCGGAAAGTAGGTGCCGCCGAAAAAGGGTCGCTGATCGTCGCCGTCCAGGAACATCGTCAGCGGCCAGCCGCCGCCGCGCTGCGTCAGCAGTTGGTGTGCGGTCTGGTAGATCTTGTCAACATCGGGCCGCTCTTCGCGATCCACCTTGACGTTGACGAACAGCTCGTTCATCAGGGCAGCCGTCTCATCGTCTTCGAAGGATTCGTGTGCCATAACGTGGCACCAGTGGCAGGCAGAGTAACCAATGGACAGCAGCACCGGCTTGCCGGTTTCTCGCGCAAGCCGAAAAGCTTCTTCGCCCCATGGGTACCAGTCGACCGGATTATCGGCATGTTGCTGAAGGTACGGGCTGGATTCCTTTTGCAGGCGGTTTGCCATGGTTCTCCCTGGCGCCGGCCCCTATGACCGGCTGACGAAACTGACTATGATACCCGTCTTGTATCGATGCCGAGCGAGATTTAATGCTGACCTATCCCGAGATCGACCCGGTCATTTTCTCTATCGGGTTTCTGAAGATCCGCTGGTACGGTCTCATGTACGTGATCGGCTTCCTGTTTGCCTGGTGGCTGGCGAGGCGCCGTTGTGCGCGCGCCGATTCCCCGATCAACGCGGAACAGGTCGACGATCTCATCTTCTACGGCATGCTCGGTGTCATTATCGGTGGGCGAGTCGGCTACGCGCTTGTCTATGGTTGGAGCCAGCTGACCAGCGATCCGTTGTATCTATTCAAGATCACGGAGGGCGGCATGTCGTTCCACGGCGGACTCGCCGGTGTGATGATCGCGATGTGGCTATACGGTCGCAGGCTGGGCCATTCAATCTGGCGCATGACCGACTTCGTTGCGCCTGTTGCACCGCTCGGCCTGGGCTTTGGTCGTATCGGCAATTTCATCAACGGCGAGCTGTGGGGAAAACCTACCGACGTGCCCTGGGGTTTTCTCGTCAACGGCCAGGTATTGCATCCGTCGCAGCTTTACGAAGCGCTGCTTGAGGGCTTCTTGTTGTTCCTGATTCTCTGGTTCTATACGGCCAGGCCGCGCCCCTACCTGGCCGCGTCCGGGCTCTTCCTGCTGCTGTACGGTGCATTCCGCTTTTTCATCGAGTTCTACCGCGTGCCCGATGCCCACCCCGGGTACCTTGCGTGGGGATGGCTAACGATGGGCCAGGTGCTGAGCCTGCCGATGATCGTGGCGGGCGCTATACTGCTGGCTATGGCGTACCGTTCGGCCAGCAAAGCGGAGGCAGCAACCTGATATGCAGCAATACCTCGACATGATGCAACTCGTTCGTGATACCGGCGCGCGCAAGGAAGACCGAACCGGCACCGGCACGCTTAGTATTTTCGGTCACCAGATGCGTTTCAATCTGAGTGACGGCTTTCCACTGGTGACCACGAAGAAATTGCACATTCGATCAATTGTTCATGAGCTTCTGTGGTTCTTGAGCGGCGACAGCAACATCGCTTACCTGAAAGACAACGGGGTTTCCATCTGGGACGGCTGGGCTGACGAAGACGGCGAGCTTGGTCCGATCTACGGCGTGCAATGGCGCAGCTGGCCGACGCCGGATGGCGGTACGGTCGACCAGATCAAACAGGTTCTGCTACAGCTGCGCGACAATCCTGATTCGCGCCGGATTATCGTGAGCGCGTGGAACGTTTCCGAAATCGATAACATGGCGTTGCCACCCTGCCACTGCCTGTTCCAGTTCTACGTGGCCGACGGCAAGCTGTCGTGCCAGCTGTACCAAAGAAGCTGCGATATCTTTCTCGGCGTGCCCTTCAACATTGCCTCTTATGCACTACTGACGCATATGCTGGCCCAGCAGGCGGATCTTGGCGTCGGCGATTTCATCTGGACGGGGGGCGACTGTCATTTGTATCTGAATCACCTGCAACAGGCTGACGAACAGTTGACACGCGAGCCGCTGCCGCTGCCGCGCCTGGCGATCAAGCGCCGGCCGAAAAGCATCTTCGACTACAAGTTTGAGGACTTCGAGATTCTCAATTACGAGTCGCACCCACACATCAAGGGTGCGGTCGCGATCTGACGCGATCGGCCGTTGAGCAATCCAGGATGATCAGCATCATCGTCGCGGCGTCGACAAACGACGTTATCGGTGTGCGGGGAGAATTACCGTGGAAGATCTCCGCTGACCTCAAGCGCTTCAAGGCGCTGACCCTCGGCCATCCGGTGGTGATGGGCCGCCGCACCTTCGAGTCCATCGGGCGAGCCCTACCAGGGCGACAGAATATCGTCATAACTCGACAGGCGAACTACGCAGCACCGGGATGCGATGTAGTCTCGTCGCCGGCCGATGCACTGTCTGCCGCGGGTGACGTGGATGAGATCTTCATTATCGGCGGCAGCGAGATCTACGCGCTGTTCCTGTCCAAAGCGAGTCGGCTCTACCTGACTCGCGTGCACTGCAACATCGACGGCGACGCCTACTTGCCGGAATTCAACGAGCTGGACTGGCGGCTGACAGAGACCGAGGCCCATGCGGCGGACGACGCCAATCAGTTCGCGTTCGAGTTCAGGACCTACGAGCAGAAAGATCGTTCCTGACCGAGTCGACCGGCGGCAGGCGTTTCTTCACGGCTTCGACCGCGGCGTCGATGTCAACCTCGCTAATCGACGCCGCGTCGGTCGTGAATTCTTCGAGTAGTGCCTTCTGTACCTCGCCGCGCTGCTGCGCGGTCAGGTACGGGATATCGGCGTGGAACATCACCATCGAGTAACGCGGAATGAAATAACCGGGCAATCGCTTTTCGAGTTCAAAGGCGAGAGTCTTGCGCAGCGCAAACTTCGGGTCCCTGACGGTATCGCGCATCTCAATGTAGTTGTCGAGCGCCATGTCGGCGATCGCATTCGCGTTCGCGAGTTGCTCGGCTTCGAAGCGGGCGAATACTGTGGGCCAGTCACCGCGGTGGTCTGTGACCAGCCTGTCGAGCAGAACGCAGTCCTCAAAGGCGAGATTCATGCCCTGACCGTGAAACGGTACAATCGCGTGGGCGGCGTCTCCAATGAGCAGTACATTGCCACGGTCATGCCAGTGCCGGCAGCGCACGGTGCCCAATACGCCCAGCGGATGATTCAGCATCTCATCGCAAAGGTCGGGAATCAGCGCTGCGGCGTCCGGGAAATGCGCCTCGAAAAAGGCGATGACAGATTTTTCATCGGCAAGCGACTCGAAACTGTTGTCACCTGTGTTCGGCAGGAACAGCGTCAGCGTAAAGTCACCGCCGGGGTTCGGCAAGGCAATGAGCATGAAACCGCCGCGTGGCCAGATATGCAGCGCATCGGACGCCATCTGGTACTCGCCGTTTGGCCCGGCCGGGATCGAAAGTTCCTTGTAGCCGTGGCGTAGCAGCGTTTCGACGCCACCGAAAGTATCCGAGCCGTCGAACGAGCGGCGAATCCTGGATCCCGCACCGTCCGCGGCAAACAACGGGTCCGCCTCGATCTGGTACAGCCTGGACGTGGTCTCATCGCGAATATGCACGGTGCGATCCGGGGCATCGAAACCAATCGCGTTCTGCTCGAAGTTAATGGACAGGCCGGGCGTATCGTCAGCAACGCCGAGCAGGATCTGGTTGAGCCCGAGTCGTGTTACGGAATAGATTTCTTCGTCGGCCTGCTGCCCGTAAGGCAAGAACTCGCAGCTACCGTCCTGCTGATGCAGCATGCGCCCGCGCATCGGCATCATTAACGGTCGGATCAACGAATCGATGCCGACCTGGTGCAGGGCGTTAAGTCCGCGCGCGGCCAGTGCCAGGTTGATCGAGCGGCCCGCCTCGGCATCCTGAATGCGCGGGTCCTTGAAGCGCTCGTAGACGTCAACCTGAAATCCATGCCGGGCCAGCATGATGGCCATGAGCGTGCCGCACTGCCCGGCACCGATGATGTTGACGGTCTGATTGTTCACGGCGTGCTAGGTAGCGAGCGCTTCGGACAGTCGTTCGGCGAACTCGAAAACGTCTCCGAAGCTGTTGTACATCGGGGTCGGTGCGACCCGTATTACATCCGGGTAGCGCCAGTCCCCCGTAACGTTGAGCTCACAGAGACGATCGAACAAGGCGCGCGCGTCGATAGACTTGTCGCTGACAATCAACGACAGCTGGCAACCGCGTGCCGCCTGCGGGGTTATGCTGTCGACAGTGCCCGCAAAGCGTGTTTCGATCAGCCATGCAAGGTAGCCGGTCAGCAGGCGTGACTTGTCGCGCAGCCGCTCGAGCCCGGCTTCTGAAAAAATTTCAAGCGACGCGGCAACCGGTGCGAGCGAGAGGATGGGCGGGTTACTCATTTGCCATGCCGCGGCTCCCTCGGCGGCCTCGAAGTCGGGTCGCATCTTGAACCGGGTGCTCTCCTTGTTGCCCCACCAGCCGTGCAGGAACTCATCCGGCGAGCGGTGCCGCTCGTGGACGAATGCCCCGGCAATCGCGCCGGGCCCGCTGTTCAGGTATTTGTAGGTACACCAGGCCGCAAAGTCCGGTGCCCAGTCATGCAGCGACAGGTCGACGTTGCCGATTGCATGCGCGAGATCGAGGCCGACCCGGCAGCCGTGGCGGCGCCCCAGCTCGCATATGGCCTTCATATCGAGAACCTGGCCCGTGTAGTACTGCACGCCCGGCAATAGCAGCAAGGCGACCGAGTCGCCCTCGCGCAGCAGCAATGACTCGAGATCCTCGGTGCGAAGATGCAGCTCCCCGGGCGGCGGCTGCCATTCGAGAAGGTCGCTGTCCGGATCGTAGCCGTGCAGACGGATCTGTGAGGCGGCGGCGTACTGGTCCGACGGAAAAGCGCCCGACTCGATAACGATCTTGCGACGTTCGGGCGTCGGCCGGTAGAAACTCGCCATCAGCAGGTGCAGGTTTACGGTGAGCGTGTTCATCGCGATCACTTCGCTAGCCATGGCGCCGGTTAATTCGGCGAACCCAGGCGTGGCGAGCTGGTGGTAACGGATCCAGGGGCGCTCGGAGTGGAAATGACCGTCGACCGCAAGCTTATGCCAGTTGTCGAGCTCATTCCGCACGTAGTCGACGGCGGTTTTCGGCTGTAAGCCGAGCGAGTTGCCGCACAGGTAAATGGGCGACCTGCCGTTTCGGTCGCGCGGAAAGTTGTAGCGGTCGCGAAATTCCCGGAGCGGGTCCTTCCGGTCCAGCGAATCGGCGAATGCGCGATTGTCCTCGTAGCGCATCAGGTCACATCCGGTATCGGCATAACGGTGCCGCAATTGTCGCAACGACGATTGTCTGCCGAGCCGAAGAAGCGCTCGAAAATCTCTGGCAGCTGATTAACGATGTCTGAGACGTGGACGCTTTCTTCGTAAAGCTGGCGGTCGCAGTTCTCGCAAAACCACACGAAGCCATCGAGCTCGTGCGGCAGACGCTTGCGCTCTACAACGAGACCGACCGTATCTGCGAAGCGCTGCGGTGAATGTGGCACGCGCGGCGGCAGCAACAGCATGTCGCCCTCGGCTATCGTGATGTCGCGGCGCTCGCCGTCGTCCACGATACGCAACACCATGCTTCCCTCAATCTGGTAGAACAGCTCCGGGCCCTCATCAACGTGATAGTCGCTGCGCGAGTTCGGTCCGCCAACAATCATGACGATAAAATCGTCCTCTTCGAAGACCTGTTGATTGCAGACCGGCGGCTTTAGCTCTTGTCGATGGCTATCGATCCACTTCCTAAGATTAAACGGCGTTAACGATTTCACGCGCGCTCTCCGTGGACCTGTACGACTCTTGGCAAGCGCTTGTCGAGGCGCACGGCGGTAAGCTGTCGTCCCCAGACGCACCCTGTATCAAGACTCAGCAAGTGGGGCAGCACGATCAGGCCAAGCGCCGACCAGTGCCCGAAGACGATACGGCTACCCAGCCATGCAGGATTCTCGACCTCGTACCAGGGCAATTCACCCTTACGGGCGCGCCACGGCGAGCCACTGAAGCTCAGGTCGAGATGCCCGGCGCTCGTCAGCATACGCATGCGGGTGAGGCAGTTGATAATAAAGCGCAGCCGTTTGTAGCCGCTGAGCTTGTTGGACCAGGCGCCCGGCGTGTTGCCGTACATCTTGCCGAGCAGCACCGGGTAGTCATCCTGTTGCAGCGCCTCTTCAACCTCCGCTGCCCGGGCCAGTGTTTTCCTGACGCTCCACTGCGGAAGCGTGCCGGCATGCACGAGCAGCGTATCGAGCTGCTTGTCGTAATACGCGAGTGGCTGGTGTCGCAACCAGTCGCACAGCTCTTCGGCATCCGGCGCGCTCAGCACGTTCTTGAGCGAGCCGAATCGTCTGCCGAAACGCAGGACGCCCGCTTCGAGCGCGAGCAGGTGCAGATCATGATTGCCCAGGACCGTGACGACGGCATCGCCCAGCGACTTGACGTAGCGCAGGGTCTTGAGGGACTTTGGTCCGCGGTTGACCAGGTCCCCTGTGAGCCACAAGGTATCGTGAGAGGGATCGAACTGGATGGCGTCCAGCAAGCGGCGGAACGGGTCATAGCAGCCCTGAATGTCTCCAATTGCGTAGACCGCCATCGGCCCGCCTGTCAGTGCAACAGGCCAGGCACGGCAAGCGTAAACGGCGCAATTGGTGCGTCGAAACTCATGCCGTCTGCGGCGACCATGCGATACAGGCCCTGCATGGCACCCACCGGGGTTTCGAGAACGGCACCGCTCGAGTAGCGGAATCGCTCGCCCGGCTCCAGGTAGGGTTGTTCACCAACGACACCGTCGCCACTCACCTCCTGGACCTTGCCGTTGGCGTCGGTAATCACCCAGTGACGACTGAGAAGCTTGGCGGCTTTCTCGCCATCGTTGCTGATGGTTATCGTGTACGCGAACACGTATCGGCCCGCATCGGGCTCGGACTGGTCATCCACGTAGCTGGTCGCAACCTGAATTCGAATGTCGCATGCGTTGTCGTTCATGGCGATATTCTAACGTATGCGCATTACAGGTTGCGCCCTGATTTTCGGTACAGATGATTAGCCAGCTGCACGTACCGGGCGATGCCAATCTGCTCGGGGCGCATGCCGCCATCGATCCCGACTGCGGCAAGGTCGAAGGGTTCTGCGAGGGCTTTCAGCGAATTGCGCACGGTCTTGCGGCGTTGCATGAACGCCGTTGCGACCAGGGTCGACAGCATTGCCTCGTCTTCTATGTCGTAAGTGCCGGGCGGCAGTGGATCGAGGCGGACTACCGCCGAGGTTACAGCTGGCGGCGGCTCGAAGGCTTCGGGGGGTACGTCGAATAGCGACTCGATGTGCAAATGGCAGCCCAGCATGATACCGAGGCGACCGTAGGCTTTGCTGCCTGGGGAGGCTGCCATGCGAGCGACGACCTCCTTTTGCAGCATGAAGTGCATGTCCAGTATCTGCTCGCGAAAATTCATCAGGTGGAACAGCAGCGGTGTCGAGATGTTGTAGGGCAGGTTGCCGACGATTCGTAGCCGCTCGCCGAGGCTCGAGAAATCGAAAGACAGAGCGTCGGCTTCGTGGATCGTCACGGCGGCGTTGCCGCCGTAGCGTTGCCGCAGCACCGCGGCAAGATCACGGTCAAGTTCGATCGCATGCAGATGCCCGGCATGCCTGGCAAGAAGATCCGTAATCGCACCGCGCCCGGGGCCTATTTCGACAATGACGTCCTGCTTCGCGGGGTGAACATGACGAATGATCGCGTCGATCACGCCCGGGTCGGTGAGAAAGTGCTGACCGAAGCGCTTGCGGGCGCGATGGCCCGCCATCAGCGGGTGACCATGTCGAGGGCGAGCTCGACCGCGGCCAGCAGACTGCCGTTGTCGGCCGTGCCGGTGCCCGCGATATCGAATGCAGTGCCGTGGTCGACCGAGGTGCGGACGATAGGCAGCCCCAGCGTAACGTTGACCGCATGGCCGAACCCGGCGTACTTCAGTACCGGCAGCCCCTGGTCGTGATACATGGCAAGCACGGCGTCCTTGTGGCCTGCCGCCGGTGTAAACGCCGTATCGGCCGGCAACGGGCCGCGTACGTTCATCCCGTCGCTAGCCAGCTGCGCCAGCACAGGTGCAATCACGTCGCGGTCTTCGTGGCCGAGATGACCGCCTTCGCCAGCATGCGGATTCAGTCCGCACACCACGATTTCGGGGTTGTCGAGACCGAACTTGCTACGCAGGTCCCGATCGAGAATGGTCAGGACTGCCGCGAGGCGTTCTCCAGTGACGTGTGCCGGAACCGCGCTGAGCGGTATGTGCGTTGTCGCCAGCGCGACACGCAGGTCACCCGCAACCAGCAGCATCACCGGCAGCGTTGTGTCGGTCAGTTCCGCCAGCAATTCGGTGTGCCCGGAAAAGGGGATGCCTGAATCCGCAATGACGCTTTTCGCCAGCGGCGCTGTTACCAGCCCGGAAAACTCGCCGCGCAGACAACCGTCGACAGCGCGCTTCAGACCGTCGATCAGCGTTTCGGCATTCGCGGGATTCGGCCTGCCCGGGGTCACCGGCTCCGGAAACGGGGTATCAATGATGCGCAGTCTGTCGTCGATCAGCCGCGAGTCGCCAACGATGACGATATTGTCAACATACGGTGAGTCGCGAAGCGAATTGCAGAGTTCCGGCCCGATGCCGGCAGGCTCACCCGCGGTGATTACCAGTGGTCTTGCTGGACTGGGCACTAGCGTCGCTTCACGCTGCGCGTACCCTAGATTCGAGAGTCGACGAAGGCCTCATCGCGCAGGCGCTGCAACCATATCATCGATTCTTCCGCCATCTTGCTATTGCGAATTCTCGAATCGCAGTTGCGGCGCTTCAAATCTTCCGTGTTGTCGTAAACGCGACGGTCGAGGACTTCGAGGATATGCCAGCCAAACTGGCTGCGAAACGGTTCGCTCACGACACCAGGTTCGAGGGATTCGACCACCGTCTCAAATTCCGGAACGAAGGTCCCTGGGCCGGACCAGCCGAGGTCGCCACCCAGGTTCGCGCTGCCCGGGTCATCGGACAGCAGCTTTGCCTGTTCGCCGAAATCCGCACCATCGCGAATCTTGCTCAGCGCATCGGCGAGCCGCTGTTTGGCGGTATCGTCGTCAATGATTTCATTGGGCGTTACGAGAATGTGGCGAACCTTGACCTGGTTAACCTGGCTCTGCTCAACGGCACTGCGCAGCGCGTCGACCTTCACGAGATGGTAGTTGTTGCCGCGGCGGAAAGGCTTCGATATATCGCCAGCCTTCATACCGGGCAGGACATCGGCAAAGATGGTAGGCACGCTCTGGCCCGTCATCGGACCCAACGAACCGCCTTCCAGCGCTGTCGGGCCTTTCGAATAACGCGCCGCCACTTCACGAAAATCGGTGCCGTCCTGGAGCTTCTGGTAGATCTCGTCGGCAAGCTGCTCAACGTCGTCTGCGTTATTGCCCACACCCGTCGTGTCGATCGGCAACAGGATATGGGAAAGCTCCCAGTCGGAGTTGACGACAACGTTGGTTTCGAGATCGATAATGCACTGCTCGATTTCGCGATCAGAGACATCGATGTTTTGCGAAACCTGGATGCGTCGAAGCTGTTCGACTGTGATTTCGTCGCGAAGGCTGCGCCGGAAATCCGCGTAATTGATGCCGTCTGCAGCCAGTATTGCCGGCATATCTTCGAAACGTTGGCCGTTCTGTTCCGCCAGCCGCCTGATCGAGTCATTCAGCATGGCATCGGAAACAACGAGTCCGATGCGGGCAGCGCGCTGCAATTGAAGTTCGTTGACGATGAGTCGTTCGAGCACCTGTTCTTCGAGTATGCCGGCTGGCGGCAGCTGCATGCCCTGTTCCGTGGCGCGCTGCTTGATTGTCTCCAACTGCTCGAAGAACTGGCTTTTCAGGACGACTCCCTCGTTGACGATGGCGGCAACGCCGTCCAGAAACTCACCCGTTTCCGAGAGCTCGTCCGCGACGACGACAGGCGCCGCTGCCAATGCGATAAAAACGCATAAGGCTTTGAATTTAATCACTATTATTTACCGAAGATCTGCAGAATAGCCAAGAATACCACGTTCCAGCAGTCTGTCGGCCGCTGTGCCGACGCTGGTCATACCCTTCAATACCAGTTGCAGACCGAACGACGAGTCACGAGTTCCGTCGCGCGTCGATATATAGCGCCGCGACACCAGCCTGAGTCCCCAGCAGCAGCTTTCGTATTCCAGGCCGAAGAACTGCTCGAGCACTTCCTCGTCGCGGAACGAGAAGTTGTAGCGGCCGACAAAATTCCACTGCGTGCTGACCGGCCACGACCAGGAAAGGTCGCCCTGTTCCAGCGAGTCGCGCCGGAAGCGATAGGCGAGATTCAGGATTTTCTTGCTGGCCGGGCGGTACTGCAGCCGCGCCTCGGACTGTGTCGTGCCATCTTCCCCGGTTCCCCACTGGTGGCCGAAGTCGAAGTTCATGTTCTCCCAGAGGAGAAACCGCAGCTCTGCAATGTAGTCGGAGGTATCGAGCGTCGATGCACTTGTGCCCGGCAACACAACGTCCCTGTCGCCGAAATATCGAGTCTGGCCTACGGTCGCGGTCATGAGTTCGCGGCCGGACGCAACGTCGAGGATGCGTGACGTGACGCCGACACTGACCTGTTCGGTATCGCCAATTCGATCGATACCGAGGAAGCGGTTTTTGCGATAGAGCTGAACGAGATTGATATCCGGTGTAATCGTATCGAAGACGGGCAAACTGTTCTGGTCGCGAAACGGGATGTTGACGTACAGCAGCCGTGGTTCGATCGTCTGCACCCGACCGCTGCCATTCAGTTCGCGCTCCAGGATCATGCCGGTATCGAGACTCGCGATTGGCACGGTGCGCGTGGGGTCCGTATCGGCGCCAGGTAGGGTGTTATCGAGCTGATAGCGCGTATGGTCCAACGCTACCGCAGGTGTGATAAACCAGCCGGGTCGGGCGATGGGGAGCTCGATCGAGGGCGCCGTATTCAGACGCCAGCCGGTGACGCCGACATCGCGATCGAAATTGACGACTTCTCCCTCGACGCCCAGGCGCAAGAACCGTAACGGCCAGGCACCGCGGGCCAGCAGCTGCGGGACGCGCCGATACGGTTCTTCAAGCGGCAGAATCGCATCGTCGATCGTCTGGTATTCCTGGACCTGTCCCAGTAAAGAGAAGTAGTCCGTGTGGTAGTCGAAGCGAATGCTGCGATTGAGGTGCGTAATACTGGAAATACTAAGGCTGCCGCCAAGGTCTTCGAAGTATTGAGAGTCAGATACTTCGCGGTACTCGATGTTGTTGCGCCAGCCCGATTCGAAAAGCGTTCGATGCTCGTAACGCAGCTGGTAGCGCCGTTCGTCCAGTATGCTGTCATTCGGCAGGTAGTCGGCCGTCAGGCTGCCCTGGTCGTTCTGAGTCAGGTACCGAAACTGTGTCTCAAGCTGCAGTCCCCGATTCGTTAACAGGCGCGGGGTGACGGTGGCATCGTAATTGGGCGCGATGTTCCAGTAGTAAGGTATTCGTATTTCGTTGCCGCTTCGACCCGCGCTGCCGATCTCGGGCGTCAGCAGACCGGACTTGCGGGCATCGCTGATCGGGAATGAAATGTAGGGCGCGTACAGGATTGGAACGCCTTTGAACTGCAGCTTGATACCTTTGGCTGTGCCGACGCCTTCGGCGGTATCGAGCTTGATTGATTTGCCACTTAGCAGCCAGTCTTCCGATCCGGGCGGACAGGTTGTGTAGTTCACGCCGTCGAGAATCAATGTGCCATCCTGGTTCACTTCGAGAGCGGCGGCGGCACCTCTCGCGTCACTGCTGCCGAGAGAGAATTCCGCACCCTCGAAACGAATGCGACCGCTCAGGTACGCGAATTCGGCCGAGTCGCTGCGGATCTGCGTCCCCGGGTCTTCATAACGGACATTGCCATCAAGCAGGATGGCCTGCTGCTCCGGGTCATAGCGGGCCGAGTCGGCGCCGGCGAGCTTGTCGTCCTTACGCAGCAGAACGCCGCCGCTCATTGTTGCCCGCGGCTTCTCGCCGAGCTGCGCCTGCAGTCGTCCGGCTTCGAAGACAATGGTGTCGGGATTGGCCGGCTGAAACAGGGACTGTGCGGGACCGCTTGCCAGGGGTTCGCCGATCGACGTGCGGCAGGCGCGCGGATCCGCTGCGTGGGCGCCAGTGGTCGCCAGCAGGCAGAGGGCAAGAATCAGTTGTTTCGCAGACAAGGCGGTTGTCGGGTCAGGTTGGGGCCGAATCGCTGGTGGCCGGGATGTCATCAGTCATTACTATTTGTTACCTTCGCATAGTTTTTGAGGTGCTTCAACGCGTTACGGAGAACACATATCAATACCCCGGAAGCTGCACCGGATACTCGCCTGGCCAGGATGAACGACTGGATTGCCGGCATTGACACCATTGCGGGTGGCACGCTGGCACCCGCGTCGGATGATGCCAGTTTCCGTCGTTACTTTCGATTGCGGTCCGGCGGCGAAACTTTCATCGTCATGGACGCACCGCCGGAAAAGGAAGACTGCCTGCCGTTCGTTCGTGTTGCCGGCTACCTGGAATCGATGCAGCTGAACGCGCCGCGTGTCCTCGAGGCAAATATCGAAGATGGCTTCCTGTTACTCAGTGACCTCGGCAGCACACTTTACCTGGACGTGCTGCGCGACCATCCGCAGGATGCTGAGCGACTGTATACGGATGCTATTTCCGCACTGCTCTGCATGCAGCGACGCGGTGCTGCTTTTCAGGATTCTCTGCCGCCTTACGATATCGCGCTGCTGAGTTTCGAGTTATCGCTATTCCACGACTGGCTCTGTGGTACACACCTCGAACTGTCTTTTAGCGCCGACGAGGAGCTGGCATGGCAGGCCTGTTGCGATGTGCTTGTCGACAATGCGCTGCACCAGCCGCAGGTGTTCGTGCATCGTGACTATCACTCCCGAAACCTCATGGTTTCCGAGATCGACAACCCCGGCATTCTGGATTTTCAGGATGCCGTTGAGGGTCCGCTGACCTATGACCTCGTATCACTGTTGAAAGACTGCTACGTGCGTTGGCCGGTAGAACAGGTGAGGCGGTTGGCGTTGCAGTTCTACCAGGGGCTCGACCAGGCAATGCGTGAGCAGGTTGATGAGCTTGCTTTCTGCCGCTATTTCGAACTGATGGGTGTGCAGCGACACGTCAAGGCTGCCGGTATTTTCGCGCGCCTGAATCATCGCGATGGCAAGCCTGCGTATCTCAAGGATGTGCCGCGAACACTCTCGTATATCGTTGAGGTCGGAGACCATTACCCGGAGCTCGAGTTTCTCATTCGGCTGATCGACGACAAGGTGTTGCCCGCAATGGCGAGACAAGAATGAGAGCCATGATTCTGGCGGCAGGCCGCGGCGAGCGTCTGCGCCCCTTGACCGACACCGTACCGAAGAGCCTCGTGGAGGTGCATGGCAAGAGTTTGCTCGAGCAGCATCTGCAACGACTGCAAAACGGCGGCATCAGGAAGGTCGTCATCAACCTCGGTTGGCTGGGCGAGAAGATCGTTGAACGAATCGGATCCGGGGCGCGTTTCGGGCTCGATGTTACTTACAGTCAAGAGGGAGACAACGTTCTCGAAACCGGCGGCGGAATTTACAAAGCCTTGCCGTTCCTGGGCGGCGCGCCTTTCCTGGTCGTCAATGCCGATATCTTTACGGACATGCCGGTCGGCAACGTCACGCTGGCAGATGAGGATCTGGGTCATCTTGTAATGGTGCGAACCCCGTCATACCGCGACCATGGCGATTTCGATCTGCGTGCAGACCGCATACGAAATACCGACAAAGCCGCATTCACGTTCAGCGGCGTCGCTGTTTATCGGCCGGAGTTCTTTGCAGGCTGCGAAGCGGGGCGCTTTCCGCTGGCACCCATGCTGCGCGAAGCAGCGGATGCCGGCCGGTTAAGCGGTTCACTGTACGAGGGGACCTGGGAAGATGTTGGTACGCAGTCGCGACTAGACGAACTCAACCGGTCCTGGCGCTCGCCGTAGCCGGGAGCGCGTCATCGCCGGTGAGCAGCGCTGCATCGTCGAGGCCCAGGTGACGAAGAAAATGAGGCGCGAGCTGTAGCCAGGCGCTTTCGAGGTCCGCAGGGCCGCCGAGGCGCTTCATGTCGGTCATCTGCAGTTCGGCGTAGCCGCAGGGGTTGATGCGCGAAAACGGTTCGAGATCGATGTCCAGGTTCAACGCCATGCCGTGGAAACTGCAGCCTCGGCGTATGCGCAAGCCTACGCTTGCGAGTTTATCGCCAGCCACGTAAACGCCCGGCGCATCGGCACGGCTTGCAGCGGCGATGTCGTATTCCGCCGCCAGGTCGACGACGCTCTGTTCCAGCGCTGTCACCAGCGTGCGCACACCTAAACCCAGGCGGCGCAAATCCAGGAGCGGGTAGATCATAAGTTGGCCGGGTCCGTGGAACGTCACCTGTCCGCCACGGTCGATTTGAACCACCGGGATATCCCCGGGCGCCAGCAGGTGCTCGTCGCTCGCGTTCAGACCCATCGTGAACACGGGAGGGTGCTCGGTAAACCAGATTTCATCCCGGGTGGCTTCGTCGCGGGCGTCAGTGAAGGCCTGCATAGCCTGCCAAAGGGGGACGTATTCCTGACGCCCCAGGAAGCGAGCAACAATCCTTCTATCCGGTTTCCTGTTCACAGCGCCATCAGGACATCGTCATGCGAGCTCGCGTCGCGGTAGATATCGTCAAGCTGCTGCTGGCTGGTGGCGGTAATGGTCACCGTCACCGATACAAACGATCCCTTTCGACTAACGGCGGCTTGCACCGCGTCATCCGCTACCTTGCCAGCGTGGCGTTCGACAAGACCGCGGGCGAGCAGGCGAAACTCCGTCGTGTCGCGCCCCATCATCTTGATCGGGAACTCGCAGGGGAACTGCAGCGCGGATTCGTCGGCCACGGCTACTCGAACCAGAGACTGATACTGTCGCGGGCGCGCTGCCACATGGATCCAACCGGGCTGTCGTCGAGCGCCCGCAGCGGCACATTCAGAAGCTCTTGGTCACCCAAGTGTACTTTCAGCGCCGCGACCGGCTGACCCGCGGCGATCGGGGCCTCGATAACCGTCGGAATATCGAGTGTCGATTCCAGGGTGTTGTAGCTACCGCGACGCACCGTAATATAAAGGTCTTCAAGGACACCGAGCCGCGACGTTTCATTGGCGGATTTCCAGATGCGCGCCGTCGTGATGGCTTCACCGGCCTTGAACAACAGTCGAGTCTCGAAGAAGCGGAAGCCATAGCTCAGCAACGCCTGGCTGCCATCTGTGCGCGCCTTGTTGCTGGAGGTGCCCATGACGGCCGAAATGATGCGCATATTGTCGCGCTTCGCTGATGACACCAGGCAGTAACCGGCATCATCGGTGTGACCGGTCTTCAGGCCGTCCACCGAATCGTCGCGCCAGAGCAGCGAATTACGATTGTTCTGCTTGATGCCGTTGTAGGTAAACTCTTTCATCGAGTGCCAGCGGCCGTAGTATTCGGGGAACTCTTCAATCAGCGCGCGCGCCAGTGTCGTGAGGTCTCGGGCCGTTGTGACGTGTCCCTCGGCCGGCAGGCCGGTCGCATTGACGAAATAGCTGGAGAGCATGCCGAGCTTCGCGGAATACTGATTCATGAGTTCTGCGAAGACGCTCTCGGTACCCGCGATATGCTCAGCCAGGGCAACGCTGGCGTCGTTGCCGGATTGCACGATCATGCCGGCAACGAGGTCTTCGATAGTGACTCGTGTGCCAACCTCGATAAACATCCTGGAGCCCTGTGTACGCCAGGCTTTTTCGCTGACGGTAACTTCGTCTTCGAGTTGAATCTGACCCTGCTTCAGCGCAGCAAATACGACGTAGGTTGTCATCAGCTTGGTCAGGCTGGCCGGCGCAAGCGCGGTATCCGGATTCAATGCCGCAATTTCATGCCCGGTGCGCGCATCAATTACCAGGTAGCTCTTCGCGCCAATGACGGGCGGCGCCGGCGTGGGCATCGGCTCAGCAGACTGGGCGATCGCGGTGACAAACAGCAGCAATAGCGCGAACGCGTGACTCAGACGTGGGGACATGGGGCCTCTTCTGGGGTGGGTTACAAACGTGGACCGGTATTGTACGCGGCTATTTGCTGCTCATCTAATCGGCGATCAGGTACGGGTCTGTAATGCCGATATTCTCTAGCGCTTCGACCAGGCTGTCGTACTCAAGCACATCGGCAACAGGACCGATGCGTACCCGGAAAAGCGCGGGAGTGCTGCTACGATCCTCGTGAATAAAAGCGCCGGCTATACCTGCAGCCGTGAGGGCATGCATGCGACGGACCGCATTGGCGCGGTCGCCAAAAGCACCAACCTGCACGTAGATCAGATGCTCCGCCGGCGTAACCGGTGTTGCCGCGGGCGTGGTTACAGGCGCCGTCGATGGTAGCGATACCAGGGGTGGAGTTGCCGCCACTGGCTCGGGCGGTGTCGTCATGCGTGTCGGTCGATCCCCCGTAGACGCGTCGAGGTCGATGGCCGTTACCTCGACGAGACTGGTACCGTCTCGTACCATATCGAGCTTCAGCGCCGCGGAGTAAGACAAGTCGATGATGCGGTTATGCACGAACGGTCCACGATCGTTGACGCGCACAATGACGGATCGATCATTGCGCAGGTTGCGGACACGTACATAACTCGGCAATGGCAGCGTCTTGTGTGCGGCCGTCATGGCGTGCATGTCGTAGGTTTCGCGATTCGAGGTCAGGTTGCCGTGAAACTTCTTCCCGTACCATGAGGCGACGCCACGCTCCTGGTACCCGCGGCTACTGGGCATGACCGTGTAGCGCTGGCCGAACACCTCGTAAACGGGGCCGTTGCCGTACTTGCTTCGGGGCTCGCGTCGCGGGATCGCATCACCGGGCAGATCCGGGATGCGCGTGCTGCCTCGGGGCGGGCCATCGCCACGTATGCCACTTCCGTGACAGGCGACTAACAAAGTCGTCGCCAAAAATAATGGTGCCAGCCTAATTCGCATCGGTTGCGACCTTTCTCGCGATCTCCTGGCCGAGTTGATAGGCGGCGAGCGCATACATGACGCTGCGATTGTAGCGGGTAATGACAAAGAAATTGTGGAAGCCAACCCAGTGCTCGATACCGTTCGTGCCCTCATAGGTCAGCAACTCGCCTTTGCTATCGGCGCCGAGATCCGTCGAGAACACAACGCCTTTTCGACTGAGAGAGCCTATCGTGTCACTCGCTTTAAGCGTGTTGCGTGGTTCGGGGATTGCGCCGCTCCATTGTCCGTTGAGAGTGGCCTGTGCAACGACCTGTTCTGCGGGTCTCCAGCCATGCTCGAGGAAATAGTTTGCCACGCTGCCGGAAACGTCGGCCCAGTTGTTCCAGATATCGCGCTTGCCGTCACCCGTAGCGTCAACCGCGTAGGCGCGGAAGCTGGAGGGCATGAACTGCGGTCTTCCCATAGCCCCGGCATACGACCCCACCGGCAGCGTTGGGTCGAGCTCCTCTTCGCGAGTTAGCAGCAGGAACTGCACAAGTTCATTGCGGAAGAACTTGGCGCGTTTCGGGTATTCGAAAGCCAGGGTAGCCAGGGCATCGAGCACCCGATCCTTGCCGGTGATGCGGCCGAAATAGGTTTCGACGCCGATAATGCCGACGATCATCTCGATCGAAACACCGGTTTCCTCATTGATACGCTCCAGCATTTCGCGATTCTCGCGCCAGAAACTGGCGCCCGCGTTGATGCGCTCTTTCGTGATGAAGATCTTGCGGTACTCTCCCCACGTCAACGTGCGCTCGGCCGGCGTCGAGATCTTCCTGATAATTGACTGCTTGATTTCAGCCTGACCCAGTACCTTGCGCAGTTGGTCACGATCGAAAGCGTGATCGCGGACCATTTCGTCGATGAACGCAGCGACTTGCGGGCTATCGATATCGACAGGCGCTACGCCCTCAACCGCTCGTGCACAGGAAACGGAGACAAGCAGCAGTATGGCAACGACGAGTATTCGGGTTTTCATCAGTGTGGTAACAACTTCCGGTGAGAGTGAATCGACATCAGAATACCGAATCCAGCCATGAGGGTCACCATTGATGTTCCGCCAAAGCTCACCAGCGGCAACGGCACTCCTACGACCGGTACAAGACCGGTAACCATCGCGGTATTCACAAATACATAGACAAGAAAGGTCAGGCTGATCGCTCCGGCAAGCAGCCGGGAATAGGTGTCGTGGGCCTGCACGGCAATATAGAGTCCGCGTCCGATAACGAACATGTACAACACCAGCAATGCGAGAACGCCGAGCAAGCCGAATTCCTCGCCGAGTACGGCGAAAATAAAATCGGTATCGCGTTCCGGCAGAAACTCGAGGTGTGCCTGTGAACCGTTCGTCCAACCTTTGCCGAACAGGCCGCCCGAACCGATCGCAATCTTCGATTGAATGATGTTGTAGCCGGCGCCCAGTGGGTCGCTGTCCGGATTCAGCAGCGTCAGGACGCGCTGCTTCTGGTAATCCTGCATGAAATTCCAGAGCACGAGCGCCCCGGGGATGGCGAGAACCCCCATGCCGAGGATAACGCGAAACGACATGCCGGCAAGGACGACGGCGATCACACCCGACGCGGCAATCAGCAGCGCGGTCCCGAGGTCGGGCTGCCGGGCAATCATGATGGTCGGTACAACGATCAGTATTGCGATAATAAGGAGTTGCGACATTTTCGGCGGCATTTGTCGGTCATGCAGGTACCAAGCCACCATCATGGGCACGCCGAGCTTCATGGCCTCCGACGGCTGAAAGCGGATGCCGATATTCAGCCAGCGCCTGGCGCCCTGGCCGACTTCGCCGCTTATCAACACCATGACCAGCAGTACGATTCCGGCGATGTAACCCCAGGGGGTCCAGCGGCGCAGAAAATCGGGTGGCAGTTGCGCGACGACGAACATCGCGACAAACGCAACACCGAGGCGGATCGCCTGGTTGGCCAGCAGTCGATTGCTTTCGCCGACCGCGCTGTACAGGACAAATAACCCGAAACCGCAGATCAACAGCAAGCCGACGAGCAACGGGCCGTCAATATGCAGGCGTCGCATCAGGCCCGCGAAATCCGACAGCGGCGCGGCCCTGGATGTCAGCAGGCGAGTTGTATCAGTCAGACGCACTGTCGCCGTATCCCAGGTGTTGATCCATGATTGCTTTGGCGATCGGTGCCGCGACCCCGCTGCCGCTGCTGCCGTTCTCTACGACAACGGCGACGGCGATACGTGGCTCATCGAGCGGTGCAAAACTGATGAACAGGGCGTGGTCGCGTTGTCTTTCCAGCAGTTCCTCCTCGTCGTACTCCTCATCCTGGGCGATCGAGATCACCTGTGCGGTACCGCTTTTTCCTGCCATCTGGTAAGGCGCGCCGATCCCAACCGCTCGCGCTGTGCCTTGCGGTCCCTGCAGCACGTCATGCATCGCGTCGATGACGGTGTCCCAATAGAACGTGTTGCTGATCTCGACATCCGGCAGCCGTTCGGGTCGGGTTAGGGTCCGCTCGCCGCTGAGCGGGTTTTCAACGGCGGCTACCATGTGCGGACGATAGTGCGCACCACGGTTGGCCAGCGTTGCGGTGGCAACGGCGAGTTGCAGGGGCGTGGCCAGCATATAACCCTGGCCGATGGACGCGATGACCGTTTCACCGTTGTACCAGCGCTGGTCGTCACGGTTCTTGAATGACGTTCGTTTCCATTCCCGAGATGGCACCAGGCCGGTTCTTTCGCCGATAACGTCGATCCCTGTCTTGCGGCCGAGACCGAATCGATCGAGATAGTCATGCATATTATCGATGCCGACGTCCTGGCTGATCTCGTAGAAGTAAACGTCGCAGGACTGCGAGATCGCATCACTGATGTCGACCGGCCCGTGCCCTTCCGGCTTCCAGTCCCTGTATCGGTGCGTCGTATCGGGCAACATGAAAAAGCCCCGGCAAATCGTTTTTCGAGTCAGGTTTGTTGCACCGGTTTCGAGTGCGGCAAGCGCAAGCATGGGCTTAATCGTGGAGCCCGGCGGGTAGGTGCCGAGAACCGCACGGTTGAATAGCGGCAGGTCCAGGTTGTTTTGCAGCTCGCCATACTGCGCCGTGCTCATGCCGACCGCGAACAGGTTGGGATCGAACGCGGGCGCGCTGACCAGGGCGAGTATTTCTCCACTTTGCGGATCGATAGCGACGAGGGCACCACGGCGACCTTCAAGAAGGCGGGTGGCGAGTTTTTGCAGGTCGAGATCGATGCTGAGATAGACGTTTGATCCTGGCGCCGGCTTCTCGTCTATCGGCAGCGAGTCAAGGAGCTCGCGGGTATCGCCGGGTATCTGCCTGCCGCGAGCGTTGGTCACCAGGTGGCGATAACCCGCGGCACCATGCAGGCTCGATTCAAAGCTGCTTTCTATGCCCGTCTTGCCGGTATGTGAGGTCCCGGCGTAACGGGCGGCGTCGAGTGTCTGCAGGTCCGAGGTGCTCAGCGCGCCGACATAGCCCACGGCATGGGCGACAGCCGCTCCGTCCGGGTAGTGTCGAACGAGCCGGGGCTGCAGGTCGACGCCCGGAAAACGCGGTCGCTGGATGGCGAAATGAGCGATCTCTTCTTCCGTCATCCTGAATTTCAGGGTCACAGGACGAAAACGCGGGCCGCTGCGACTGAGTTCCTTGATGCGATCGATATCGTCCGCCTCGATCAGGCTGAGCTCAGCAAGTCGATTGAGTGTGTCGTCGATGTCGGCCACCTGCTCCGGTATCAGCTCGAGCTGGTAAGCAGGCAGGTTTTCGGCAACAACGCGCCCTTTGCGATCGAATATCAGTCCGCGAATTGGCGCAACGGGCTCGATTCGTACCCGATTACCCTGCGCCTTCTCTGCGAATAATTCGTGCTGCACGACCTGCAATTGCACGAGCCGCGCGACGACGACGCCAAGCAGCACGACGGCAATGACGGCGGACACCACGATCCTCTGCAAGAACAGGCGGCGCTCGGAATGGTGGTCCTTGATCGGCGACAGCAGGCTCATGACGGCTCGGGTATCAGGGAATTGGTTTCAGTCAGGACGCTAGCCTCCTGCCTGTGCCCGGTAGCGTACCCCTGAGAGGAACATAAACAGGAACGGCCAGATGACCGTGCCCGAAACGACGGGGCCCCAGTAGTTGATCGATGGTGATGAAACGCCTGCGACGCCATTTACCCAGAACAGCAGGAACTGGTACAGCGCGAGAAGTGCGAACGCGGTTGCCGTCAATTGCGACATCGGGAATACGCGCATCAGCAGGTGAAACCGCACAGTTATGAAGACGACAACGCAGAGTGCGAGCGCGTGCTGGCCGAGCAGGGTGCCGTAGGAGACATCGAGCACAATGCCGATTATCCAGGCGCTGCCGACGCTCCATGTGCGCGGCAGCTGCATCGCCCAGAAGATGGCGAGCAATGCCAGCCAGTCAGGTCGGAACGCCACCAGCCAGTCGGGCAGCGGCATGATGGAGAGCATCAATCCAACGACCAGGGTGATGATCACCGGCAGGCGGCGCGAAACACGATCCCTACTCATCCGGCGTCTCCCCCGGACTCTGCTGCTCCGTATCCGCCGCGGGCGCTGCGGACCAGATGAGCATGACTTCACGAACCTGGTCGAGAGCTGCCGAAGGCTTCGCATTGACGTCTGCGAACGGCTCCTGCGGGATACGCGTGACGGTATCGACCACGGCTACCGGATAGCCGGCCGGAAATGCGCCGCCGAGCCCCGAAGTCACCAGCAGGTCGCCGGCGCGAATATCCGCGTTGTTCGGCAGGAACGGCAGGTCGAGGCGGTCGATCTCACCGGTGCCAACCGCGATCGTACGCAGCCCGTTTCGGTTGACCTCGACCGGCAACGCATGATCCGTATCGCTGATGAGCATCGCCTGCGAGGTCATCAGGCCCGTTATTATCACCTGGCCAACGACGCCGTCAGCGTCAACGATGGCCTGGCCGTCATAGACGCCATCGCGACTGCCAATATCGATGACCAGGTTGTGTTCGTAGGGATTGGCGTCAACGGCCATGATCTCTGCGACACGGACTTCATCGCGAACCCGGCTGCGGGCATCGAGCAGCGCGCGCAGACGGGCGTTTTCTGCCTCGAGCGCGGTGAGTCGCTGCAGGCGAGCATTGGTCAGCAAGCGCTCGGCCTTCAGGCGGCCGACTTCGCGTTCGAGGTCGTTGCGCGACGTTGTCGAGGTGCCAAGCCAGGCCCAGAAGCGCACCGGCGCATCCACGATGAGCTGGATCGGGTATACGGCAACGCCAATGCCCGTGCGCACAGCGTTCAGGTGGTTTTCGCGGTGATCGACGTACATCAGGACGATGCTCGCCAGGACCAGCAGCAGCGTGCGGATACCCAGCGCCGGTATGCGCGCGGGATTACTGCTATTTCGCCGGGAATCGACCATTGACTAATTGCAGCCCAGTAGAAGCCCAGTCACCCGTCCGACCCGGCCGCTAATCACTCCAGGCCGAATACGGAGGGGCCGTGTTCGTCCATGAGTTCGATAACGCGGCCTCCGCCACGCGCGACACAGGTCAGTGGATCGTCGGCGATAACGACGGGCAAACCCGTCTCCTCCATCAGGAGTTTGTCGAGATCGCGCAGCATGGCGCCGCCGCCGGTCAGGACAATACCGCGCTCCGCCACGTCCGCGCCGAGCTCCGGGGGCGTCTGCTCCAGCGCTTCCTTGACGGCGCCGACGATGCCCTGCAGCGGTTCCTGCAGCGCTTCGAGAATTTCGTTGCTGTTGAGCGTAAAGCTACGTGGCACGCCCTCGGAAAGGTTGCGGCCCTTCACGGAGATCTCGAGCACCTCCTGGCCGGGGAACGCGGAGCCGATCTCGTGCTTGATGCGCTCGGCCGTCGCCTCGCCAATAAGGATGCCGTAGTTACGTCGCACGTAGTTGGTAATTGCCTCGTCGAAACGATCGCCCCCGATCCTGACGGATGCGGCGTAAACGATGCCGTTCAGCGAAATGACCGCCACTTCCGATGTGCCGCCGCCAATGTCGAGCACCATCGAGCCGCGCGCCTCATGCACCGGCATGCCTGCGCCAATCGCTGCGGCCATGGGCTCGTCAATCAGGTACACCTTGCGGGCGCCAGCGCCTTCGGCCGACTCACGAATCGCGCGCCGCTCAACCTGCGTGGAGCCGTAAGGAACACAAATGAGGACCCGCGGGCTCGGGCGAAAATAGCGCGACTGGTGGGCCTTGCGGATGAAATGCTGCAGCATCTTCTCGGTAACCGTGAAATCCGCAATGACCCCGTCTTTCAGGGGCCGGATGGCGGTGATGTTGCCCGGCGTACGGCCCAGCATGTTCTTGGCTTCCATGCCGACTGCCTCAACGACACGGCCGCCCCGTCCGGAATCCTCGCGAATCGCCACTACCGACGGCTCGTCGAGCACGATGCCGTGGCCCCGCGAGTAGATCAGCGTGTTGGCGGTGCCAAGGTCAATGGACAGGTCATTGGAAAAATAACCCAGGATATTCTTGAACATGTCGGGGCGGAGTCTCGCAGCAGGATTAACGGGGTAATCTAACAATGCGCAGGACATTGCACAAGGCGCCGTGTATTATTGCGTGCCCGCCGAAAAGCGGTGTTTGTCACCACCCTCAGATTCAACATTCAACGCCGGATATGTCCCGTGTCTCTTAGCAAAGATCAGGTCAAGCGCATCGCGATGCTGGCGCGACTCGAGCTCACCGAAGCCGAGTACGCCGAGAGCGTCAAAAAGCTCTCCAGCATCGTGGATTTCGTCGACCAGCTGTCGCAGGCTGACACGCGCGACGTGGTGCCAATGGCTCACCCGTTGCACGCAACTCAGCGACTGCGGCCTGACGAGGTCACGGAGAAGGATGAGCGCGATACCTTCCAGGAGAATGCAGGCGCTGTCTCCGGCGGCCTGTACCTCGTCCCCAAAGTGATCGAATGAGCAGCAGCGAGCAACTGTACGCGCAGTCGATGACCGAGCTTGCGGCCGGACTCGAGAGCGGCGATTTCACCTCGGTTGAGCTGACCGAGGCCCTGCTTGCGCGCATTGGCGAGCTGGACCCGAAGCTGAATGCGTTCATAACCGTCACGTCTGACGAAGCACTCGCGGCTGCCGCCAGTGCCGACAAGGCAAGAGCCGCTGGCAAAGGCGGCGTCCTGAACGGCCTGCCGATCATTCATAAAGATATTTTCTGCACACGCGGTATCAGGACGACCTGCGGCTCGCGGATGCTCGATAATTTCATCTCGCCGTACGATGCGACGGTCGTGGAAAAACTTGCTGACGCCGGCGCCGTGGTGCTCGGCAAGTCCAACATGGACGAGTTCGCGATGGGTTCGTCAAACGAGACCAGCTATTTCGGTCCCGTGCGCAACCCGTGGAACCTGGAGTGTTCGCCCGGTGGCTCATCCGGCGGTTCATCCGCGGCGGTTGCCGCGCGCCTGGCACCGGCAGCAACCGGTACCGATACGGGTGGTTCGATCCGACAGCCGGCAGCGCTAACCGGAACGGTTGGCATCAAGCCTACCTACGGCCGCGTATCGCGCTACGGCATGATCGCGTTCGCCTCCAGCCTCGATCAAGCCGGCGTTATCACGCGAACAGCGCAGGACGCGGCGCGCCTGCTTGGCGTCATGGCCGGCTTTGACAAGCGCGATTCGACCTCGATTGACCAGCCCGTCCCGGACTATCTCGCCGCAATCGGCCAGTCGGTCGAAGGTTTGCGGGTGGGTATCGTCCGCCAGCATTTCGACGAGGGCCTCGACCCGCAGTGCGGCGAGCGCGTCAAAGAAGCGCTGGCGGTCCTCGAGTCGCTGGGTGCAACAACGGTCGAAGTGGATATGCCGAATATCGACCTGTCTGTGCCGACGTACTACGTGGTTGCGCCCGCCGAGTGTTCGTCCAACCTGTCGAGATTCGACGGTATCCGATTCGGTCACAGAGCCGAAAACGCCGACGATCTGCTGGAGCTTTACTGTCGCAGTCGCGGTGAGGGCTTTGGTGATGAGGTCAAGCGTCGCATCATGACCGGTACCTATGTGCTGTCGGCGGGTTACTACGACGCCTATTACCTCAAGGCACAACAGGTACGACACCTGATCGCCGACGACTTCAAGAAAGCGTTTGCCGATGTCGATGTGATTGCGGGGCCGACGTCACCAACGCCTGCGTTCAGGCTCGGTGACAAAGTCGATGATCCGATCACGATGTATCTGAACGACATTTACACGATCGGGGCGAACCTCGCGGGACTTCCGGGCATGTCGATCCCCTGTGGTTTCGTCGACGAGCTGCCGGTTGGCCTGCACCTTGTCTCGGCGCATTTTGCGGAAGAGACGCTGCTAAGGTGCGCGCACCAGTATCAGCAGCACACCGATTATCACATGGCCTGCCCGGAGGATTTCCGGTAGTGGTTCGTTCTGGCTGGGAAATCGTTATCGGTCTCGAGATCCACGCGCAGCTCGCGACCCGCTCCAAGATTTTTTCCGGGGCATCTACCGCCTACGGCGCGGAGCCTAATACGCAGGCATGCCTTGTCGACCTTGGCTATCCTGGCGTCTTGCCGGTGCTGAACGAGGAAGTCGTGCATATGGCGACGATGTTTGGGCTCGCCGTCAACGCTACCGTCGCACCGCGTTCGGTGTTTGCACGCAAGAACTACTTTTACCCCGATCTGCCCAAGGGCTACCAGATCAGTCAATTCGAGCTGCCAATCGTCGAGCATGGCGAGCTTTTCATCGTCGATGATGACGGCGACGAAAAACGCATCGGTATTACGCGCGCACACCTGGAGGAGGATGCTGGCAAGTCAATTCATGAAGGCCTTGACCGGTCATCCGGAATCGACCTGAATCGTGCCGGCACACCGCTGCTCGAGATCGTCTCCGAGCCGGACCTCCGTTCCGCCAGGGAAGCGGTCGCGTACATGCGCAAGATCCACACGATCGTTCGCTACCTTGGTATCTCGGACGGCAATATGCAGGAAGGATCGTTTCGCTGCGATGCCAATGTCTCGGTTCGACCGCTGGGGCAGCAAGAGCTGGGGACACGTGCCGAGATCAAGAACCTGAACTCGTTTCGATTCGTCGAGCGCGCGATCAATTACGAGGTTGAGCGGCAGGTTGAGTTGATCGAGGACGGTGGCACCGTTGTGCAGGAAACGCGCCTGTACGATTCCGACCAGGATGAGACGCGTTCGATGCGCTCCAAGGAGGAGTCGCACGACTATCGGTATTTTCCGGATCCGGACCTGCTGCCCGTTGAGATCAGCGCTGAATACATCGAGGCCGTTCGGGAACAGCTGCCGGAGCTGCCGGACGCGAAACGACATCGGTTCATCGAGCAGTTCGGTATCAAGGCCGACGACGCGGATCTCCTCACGACTTCTCGTTCGCTTGCCGACTTCTACGAAGCCGCAAAGGCCGCTACGGATGCCAGTCCACAGCTTGTTGCGAACTGGGTGATCGGCGACCTCGCAGGCGCGTTGAACAAGGACGGCCTGGATCTTGCCGAGACAAGGGTGTCTGCAGCAGCGCTGGCGGGCCTGCTGTCGCGCATTCATGACAACACGATTTCCGGAAAAATCGCCAAGCAGGTATTCGAGGCGATGTGGAATGGCGAGGGCGATGCCGACGCCGTCATCGAAGCAAAAGGCCTCAAGCAGATAACCGACAGCTCGGCCATCGAGGAGGCGGTCGACGCAGTAATTGCAGCCAACCCCGGCCAGGTTGCCGAGTACAAGGCCGGCAAAGACAAGCTTATCGGCTTCTTCGTCGGCCAGGTGATGAAGGCAACCAAGGGCCAGGCGAACCCGGGTCAGGTCAACCAGATCCTCAAGGACAAACTCAGCTAGTGTCCTGTACGGTTAGTTCGCATGATCTCAGAAGCGACAATTCCCACTAGTATGTCGGCGGATACGGTTATTCCATTCGGTTTCGAGCGGTTGCCGGTGCGCGGGGCGCTTATCCATTTGTCGCGATCCTGGCGACGCATGCTTCGGGATCATGACTATGGCGCGCTCATTGCCGAGACGCTGGGGCACGCGGCGGCCGCGACCGGACTCATTGCTCAGAGCCTCAAGTTCGACGGTGTCATCACGCTGCAGATACAAAGCCGCGGCGACCTGCGCATGCTGGTCATGCAGTGCACGAGCGAACTGGAAATTCGCGGCATGGCCTCTGCCAGCCCCGAGAGCAGCGCCGAGAAATTCGGTGATCTGGTCGAGCGCGGGCACTGTGCGGTCACCGTGGACAATGGGCAACGGCCTTACCAGGGCATCGTGGATCTCGAAGACACGTCACTCGCGGCCAGCCTGGAGCACTATTTTGCGAGATCCGTGCAGGTACCCAGCCATATCGCGCTGGTCGCCAACGAGGAAGTGGCCGGGGGGCTTTTGCTGCAACAGGTTCCTGGCCACCCCATCGACAGCGACGACTGGAGCCGCCTGCACTTGCTCACCGAAACGTTGCGCTCACGCGATTTCGAGGGTGATGCCGGCATATCGCTTATCGGCAAGTTGTTCGCCGAGGACGATGTTCGTGTCTACAGCTCGCGTTCCGTGAACTTCCATTGCCGCTGCTCGCAAACCAAGGCAGAAGACGTGCTGAAAATGCTGGGCGAGCGGGAGGCCCGCGAAACGCTGGCGGCCGAGGGCGTCATCGAGATCATCTGTGAATATTGCGGTCGAGAGCGTCGCTTCGATGCGGTCGACGTCGAACGCCTGTTCGCGGGGAACGTGGTCGAAGGCCCCGACTCGGTTCAATAAGTGGCCTTGAATAGCCGCTCAAAGCCCGCCAGCCGGGACTTTGGGGCCCGCAGCGTTGGCCGCCGGCAGCCAACTACGCTACCGGCCGCTCGCCGCCGAAAAATGGTCTTTGCCGATCCGCATCGCTAGGCGTAGTATGGTCTTTGCTCCTGCGTATGCGGCGCCCCAGACCCGGAGGCGACAAGCAGCATTTGTGGCCAGGGACCCAAATTTTATACAGCGTTCACACAGCGCAGGAGCCCAACCACCGCTACCGGCCATTCGCCGCCGGCCAGCAAGCCCGCCTGTGCTCGCGACGCAACCTTTACCTTGTCCCTTGGGAACTCGACGGCAATTTCCACACAGCGTGTATTGCTGGCGGACTTATTAAAATGCAACGCAACCAGCCCGGCGCTTTAAGAACCCGAGTCGGTGGCGTCGAACGCTGAGTTGAGCTGTCCGTCTATCTCGATCGAGACAGGAGCGTCATCGTGGACTCCGACTAGCAGCGGTCGTTCAGCACACTACGGGCAGAATCCGATTCAGAGCTCAGCCCGGTCCCTGGCCCGTTTCATCATCTTATCGCGAAGCAGAGACAGTGCTTTCCTGCTGTCATTGTCCAGCTCCGGGGGCATTGCCTTGAATATTCCCAGCATTGCGATGTCGTTCGCCTCAGCCAGGTTGACGTTCAATAACTTCAATTCTTGCTCAATTTTTTCCAACGTCGGGTCAGACAACACGTTCTCCAAAAACAATGGCGGACCCCATTATGACGGCTGCAACATCAAATGATAGCGACCCGGTCGACTAACTGGTGTTGCGCCGTTGAGTTGACCGGCCGTTGCGGTCGGCCTCCGCCAGAAAAAGGCGCTCACTGATGAACCCGTCGTCCGTCTGCTGTCGGTCAATAGCGCGTGCCTGCCCCTGGAATTTGTTGGCCGAACTCATGCTGGAAGGGACTCAAGGCAACTTGCAGCCAGGTGCAGACGTTTGGCGAACGCGATCGAAAAGGGCTGACAGGCCCAGTCGTTGCCGCTGTTTGTTCGAATAACGCAGCCATCTTGCCTGCCGGCCGATCAGGTCTCTGGAGATGAAAACGGATCCGCAAGCGATCGAAATGGGGCGCTGGCGAACACACCCAATGAGCCCAATCGAGGCAATCAAGCGGCAGAAGCCGGGCGCGGAGCAGACATGCAAGTGATTGATCGATAAACGAAATATGGCGGCAGTAAGATACCGCTCGGATGCAGGGCTAGGGGCTCTGGCCGAGAAGTCGCAGCCTTAAGTGGCACACGAAAAAGCACTGCGCTATACTCTCTCGCCACAAGTATGCATTAATGTTTATATTTTTATATGAAGCCATCTACCGACCATCTGCTGCGACAGCTCAAGGCCCTGTCCGATCCGGTCAAGGCTCGTATCGTGTCGCTGTGTTCGGTTGCCGAATGCAGTGTTTCCGAGCTGACGTCGGTTACCGCTCAAAGCCAGCCCCGGATTTCACAGCACCTGAAGCAGCTTTGTGACGTGAATCTGCTGCAGCGATTTCGGGACGGGCATTTCGTTTACTACCGCGTGCCGATGAAAGGTGACGGTGCGCTTGTGCGGCGTCGCCTGCTTGCACTGCTGCCGGACGACGAGCCGCAGTTTGAGAGTGACAAGAGAAGCTTGCGAGATCTGCGTGCACATGGCGACGCGGTCGTTGCGTCGGATGCCGATCGTCGACTGCATCGCGTGCTGGTCGAATTGACCGTATCGCATCCACTTGGCGATCTGCTGGACATTGGTTGCGGCCAGGGCCGTCTTCTGAAGTTGCTGGCCTCCCGCGCACATCGCGTGGTAGGCGTTGATACCGACCCGGCCGCACGTCGGCTGGCGCGAGCCGAAGTATTGCTGGCGGGATTGCCCAATTGCACGTTGCGGCAGGGCGACATGTTCCAGCTGCCTTTCGGCGATGGCGAGTTTGACACGATCATACTGGACGACGTGCTCAGGACGACCGAGCGTCCGGAGAAAGCGCTTGCCGAAGCAGAGCGCTTGCTGCGGCCGGGCGGTCGCATCCTGTTGCTGTCATCCACGAGTGGCGAGGACATCGTCGCACTGCAGCAGAACTTCAGCGACTGGGCAGCGGCGACCGGAATGCGGCTCGCGCGACCCCGATCGATACCCCAAAAGAATCCCGACTGGTTGCTCGCCGTTGCGACACCGACTGACCGCGCTGTTGCCGCGGCCTGATACAGGCAGATCACGCTATGACCACTAATCCCGTAGAAAGGCCGTCCGTGTCTTTCGAATTTTTTCCACCAAGCACCGAAGCGATGGAAGCAACGCTCTGGTCGTCCATTGAGCGACTTGCCGAGCTCGATCCGGCGTTCGTTTCCGTGACCTACGGCGCGGACGGATCAACGCGGGAGCGCACGCACGCAGCGGTTCAGCGCATCATTAACGAAACCAAGCTTACGCCCGCGCCGCACCTGACCTGTGTCGGCGCCAGCCGTGGCGAGATCAACGATATCGCCCGCGAGTACTGGGACATGGGCGTGCGACACCTGGTTGCGTTGCGCGGCGATGCCCCGAAAGGTTCTGACGGCTACACGCCACATGCGGACGGCTATGCCTACGCCAGCGACCTTGTCGAGGGTTTGAAGGCAATTGCTGACTTTGATATCTCGGTTGCCGCTTACCCGGAGATTCATCCGGAGGCACCGGACGCGGCTTTCGACCTGGATAATCTGAAGCGCAAGCTGGATGCCGGGGCGTCGCGGGCAATTACGCAGTTCTTTTTCGACGCCGATGTCTTCCTGCAATTTCGCGATCGCTGTGCGGCCGCTGGCATCGAGTCTTCCATCGTTCCCGGCATCCTGCCAATTACACGGTTTCCGCAGCTGGAACGCTTCGCTGCCATGTGCGGTGCCAGTGTTCCGGACTGGCTGCGTAACCGCTTCGACGGTCTCGACGACGACGAGGCGACACGGCAGATGATCGCGGCAAGCGTTGCGATCGAACAGGTACGCGCGCTTGAAAAAGAGGGCATCGAGGTTTTTCACTTTTATACGCTCAACCGTTCCGAGCTGACCTACGCAATCTGTCACGCGCTTGGCGTACGCGCCAAGCAAGTGGCTGCCTGAGGAGACGGCTATGGATCGCAAACAACGAATAGAGACCCTGATGCGCTCGCTCGACGAGCGTATTCTGCTGCTTGACGGCGCTATGGGCACGATGATTCAGGGCTACGGCCTTGGCGAGGACGACTATCGCGGCGAGCGCTTCGCCGATATCGGCCGTGATCTGAAAGGCAATAACGATTTGCTGTCGCTCACCCGGCCTGAAGTCATTCGCGAAATCCACTCGCAGTTCCTCGACGCCGGCGCCGATATCATCGAGACCAATACGTTCAACTCGAACGCACCGTCGATGGCCGACTACGGCATGGAGTCACTGGTTGCGGAGCTGAACACGGTCTCAGCCCGCCTCGCGCGCGAACTCGCCGACGAATATGCGGTAAAAACAGGTGTGCCGCGCTACGTTGCCGGCGTGCTGGGCCCAACCAACCGCACGGCGTCCATTTCTCCGGATGTCAACGACCCGGGCTTTCGCAATATCAAGTTTGACGACCTGGTTGCGACCTACCAGGAGGCGGCGACCGCGCTCGCCGAGGGTGGCGTCGATTTCCTGATGATCGAGACGATTTTCGACACGCTCAATGCCAAAGCGGCGATAGTGGCCGTGAAACGCAGCTTTCGCGAAACCGGCATCGAGCTTCCGGTAATGATCTCGGGGACGATCACCGATGCGTCCGGCCGGACGTTGTCGGGGCAGACCACCGAGGCGTTCTGGAACTCGGTGCGGCATATCAATCCCTTCATGATCGGGCTCAACTGCGCGCTCGGTGCGAGCGAGCTGCGACCGTATGTCGCCGAACTCGCTCGCGTTGCGGACACGCGAGTCAGCGCCCATCCGAACGCCGGATTGCCAAACGAATTTGGTGAGTACGATGAGACACCTGCGGAAATGGCTGCCGTCGTCGGCGAGTTCGCAAGCAGCGGACTCGTGAACCTGGTCGGCGGCTGTTGCGGCACACGTCCGGAACACATCAAGGCGCTGGGCGAAGCCGTGCGCGGCCAGGCGCCGCGCGCGATACCCGAAATTCCGGTCCGGTGCCGTCTGTCCGGGCTCGAGCCATTCAACATTGGCCCGGACGACCTGTTCGTGAACGTCGGAGAACGCTGCAATGTCACCGGATCGGCGGTCTTCAGGCGCCTGATCGAGGCCGACGACTACTCGGCGGCCGTGGCCGTCGCGCGCCAGCAGGTGGACAACGGTGCACAGATCATCGACGTCAACATGGACGAGGGCATGCTCGATTCCGAGAGCGCGATGGTGACGTTTCTCAACCTGATTGCTTCCGAGCCGGACGTGGCGCGATTGCCGGTAATGATCGACTCGTCGAAATGGTCGGTCATCGAAGCGGGATTGAAATGCGTACAGGGCAAAGCCGTCGTTAACTCCATCAGTCTCAAGGAAGGTGAAGACGCTTTCATCCAGCAGGCCGAGCTTTGCCGCGACTATGGCGCCGCCGTCATCATCATGGCGTTTGACGAGCAGGGGCAGGCGGACACGGTCGAACGCAAGGTCGGCATTTGCCAGCGTTCGTACGCTGTTCTTACTGAAAAACTCGGTTTCGATCCGGCCGACATCATCTTCGATCCAAACATCTTTGCGGTTGCGACCGGCATTGAAGAGCACGCGAGCTATGGGCTTGATTTCATCGAGGCCACCCGAAAGATCAAGGCTACTCTGCCACACGCGCTGGTGAGCGGCGGTGTCAGCAATGTGTCGTTTTCGTTCCGCGGCAACAACGTCGTACGCGAGGCGATCCACTCGGTGTTCCTGTACCACGCAATCCGCGCAGGCATGGATATGGGCATCGTCAACGCCGGGCAGCTCGCCATTTATGACGACCTGCCCGACGACCTGCGCAACGCTGTTGAAGATGTCATCCTGAATCGTGACCCTGAGGGTACGGACAAGCTGCTCGCGGTTGCCGAGAACTACAAAGGCCAGGCCAGTGGCACGGTCGCGAAGGGCCAGGATCTTTCCTGGCGAGAGAGCCCTGTCGGCAAGCGCCTCGAACACGCGTTGGTAAACGGTATCGATGAGTTCGTCGTCGAAGATACGGAGGCGGCGCGACTGGAAGCAGCGCGGCCGCTGGACGTTATCGAAGGGCCGCTGATGGCCGGCATGAACGTTGTTGGCGACCTGTTTGGTGAGGGCAAGATGTTCCTGCCGCAGGTGGTGAAGTCGGCGCGCGTCATGAAGAAAGCCGTCGGGCACCTGGTGCCGTTTATCGAAGAGGAAAAAGGCGGCGAGATAACGTCGAACGGCAAGATCATCCTCGCGACGGTGAAGGGCGACGTACACGATATTGGCAAGAACATTGTCGGCGTGGTGCTGCAGTGCAACAACTTTGAGGTCGTCGATCTCGGCGTCATGGTCTCCTGCGAGAAGATCCTCGACGCGGCCAGGCGTGAGAAGGCCAACATCATCGGCCTGTCCGGCCTCATCACGCCATCGCTGGACGAAATGGTTCACGTCGCCAGTGAGATGCAGCGGCTCGACTTCGATTTGCCGCTTTTAATCGGCGGCGCCACGACGTCGCCCGCGCACACCGCGGTGAAGATAGAGCCGCGTTACGAAGGGCCGGTCATCTACGTCAAGGACGCATCGCGTTCCGTCGGGGTAGCGCAAGCGCTCGTGGAGCCGGACACTTGCGCCGCGCTCGTGGAGAAGACGCGCAAGGACAATGCCCGCAGGCGCGATCAGCATTCGAACAAGAAGCGGCTTGCACCCCAGCTTTCGATAAACCAGGCACGGGAGCGCCGGCACGCGTGCGACTGGAGTGTCTATACGCCGCCTGTTCCCGGCTTCCTCGGCAATCGCGTATTCGACGATATCGACCTGGCATTGCTGCGCGATTTCATCGACTGGATGCCGTTCTTCAATGCCTGGGAGTTTCACGGCAAGTACCCGCAGATCCTGAGCGACAAGATTGTCGGTGAAGCAGCAACTGCTTTGTTCCATGATGCGACGGCGATGCTGGACCGCATCATCGACGAGAAGTGGTTGCAGGCGCGTGCGGTCGTCGGTTTCTACCCGGCCAACGCGGCGGATCATGACGACGTGCTGGTATATACCGATGAGCAGCGCAGCGCCGTCGCGCAAAGGCTCGTGCACCTGCGCCAGCAACGTGGCAAGCCTGACGGCCAGGCGCAGTCCTGTCTGGCGGACTTCGTCGTTCCGCTTGAGCACGGGCGTGCCGACTACATCGGCGGCTTTGCGGTGACGGCCGGCATCGGCATCGACGAACATGTCGAGCGATTCGAAAAAGCGCACGACGACTACAGCTCCATCATGCTGAAAGCGCTGGCCGATCGCCTCGCCGAGGCTTTGGCAGAGTACATGCACCAGCGCACACGCCGTGAATTCTGGGGTTACGCGAACGACGAGGCGCTCAGCAACGAGGACCTGATCGCCGAGAAATACCGCGGCATCCGCCCGGCGCCAGGCTATCCCGCCTGTCCGGACCATACGGAGAAGGGCAAGCTCTGGCAGCTGCTGGACGTCGAAGCGAACATCGGGCTCAGGCTAACGGAGTCCTACGCGATGTATCCAACGGCCGCCGTCAGCGGCTTCTATTTCGCGCACCCCGATGCGCGCTATTTCGCTGTCGGCAAGATCGGTCGTGATCAGCTCGAGTCGTATGCGCAGCGCCAGGGCATCAGCATCGCCGAGGCCGAAAAGTGGCTGGCGCCCAATCTGGGTTACGAGCCGAGCACGGTTGACGCGGCTGACGCCGCCTAGGCGAAACCTGGCAGGCTTTATTCAGGCGAAGCGTCGTTCGGCATGGCCGATGATCGGGCGCTGCCGTCGTCGTTTTCTCTCGGGCGACTGGAGTGCGCCACCGGGTAGGCGTCGGCGACGTAGGCCGGACCTTTCATTATCACGACGACCACGCAGCCGATAGCGACGGTAAGAATGGCGGTCCAGAAAGTCAGCGTCGTCGCGAATGCAAAGATGTCCACGCTAAGAACGGCCTTGGACGGGTCCATGTCGTCGGCGGCAGGCAAGATGCGCACGAGCAGCGACAGGCAGAGCGGGATCGCCGTGCCGATCAGCAGGGCTTTGGGCAGCCGCCGCAATATCGCCCGCTCGAGTCCTGGCGGCTCACAACCATCGTGCAATCGTTTGAAAAACCTGCTCACAGGCGAAGCCTACCATTGAGCACGGCAGGCGTTAAGCGACCGCCTCTTCGGAAACCGGTCCGCATTATCGAGTCAGCTGCCGTTTTGCTGTCTCGTCAGCGTTACACGGGCGAACGGCCTCAATACGCCGTCCGTCTGGCCATCCATGGTCCAGCGCCAGGTGTCGGCATCGCGGTCATAGTAGAAAGTCGTATGCCAGGTCTCATTACCTTCACCCCAGACAAAGGCGAGCTTGTCCCTGGCCGGTTCGGCGTAGCCGAAGACATCGTTGGCGAGCCCGCCACCACCAGTCACATCAAGCCACAGGCACACGTAGCGGCCGGACGGCTTGTCCCAGCCAATAAACACGGTCGATTCGTAGGCGGGCGCGCCGGACTCGCTGGTCTCGCGCGAGATTTCGTCGAAACGAAGATACTGATGTCCCAGTACCCATCGGGCTTTCAGGTCGTGGGTTACCTCGCCGCCAGCGATCGTTCCCCGCATGACCCAATCGCCGACGAGTCGGTCCAGCAGCTCGTCTTCAAACGGCGGGTCGTCGGCATTCGCTACGGCGGTAAGAAAGAAAAGCCAGAGCCAGCAGGAAATCTTCGCAAATCTCATTACGACAATACCTCTCGCACGCATGCCCGCAGAGTAGCCCACGCCAGAAGATAAGGAAACATGCGTCGCCAGCGCCCGGCGTCGTATAGAACCATTGCGATTGGCAGCAAGGTTGCCGCGATTACACCAGCAACGCCCTCTAACCTGATGGCTCAGTCACTGGCTCATCCTCGCTCGTCCCGACTGGTCTGCAGCAAGCCTTCTGTCTAGGCAGATTGACCGCCGTTTTGCAGCGGCGTCCAGACGGGCAGGACGAACACCAGCAGGAAACCGACGTTGAAGAACGCGTTGAGCACCGCGCCGGACGCGATCGACATGGCGCTGTCGACGACGAACCAGCTGATGATGCTGGTGAGGATGATCCTGCGGCAAAGCTCAGGTTCCCTGGCGTACAGCGTTGTCGCCAGTAGCCAGAGCATCAGTCCCCAGCCCACCAAGACACCGCCGGAGATAGCGCTCAGGAGTCGGGCGGCCTCGCCGCCGGTCGACGGCGCTCCGTCCAGCGGCAGGAACACCAGGTCGAGCAGGAGTGCTGTTGGTGCCTGCAGTGCCGGGATCGCCGCCGCCGCGATAAGCACGCCGAAGGCGATCGTCACTGCCGAGCCGATCTTCAGCCATACGATACGTGTAGTCAGGTTCATTGCATTCTCCTGTGGTTCAATGCGGTTTACCATAGACCCGCGTGGTAATACCTGCAATTACCTGCGAGGTAAGTGCGCTGCGCTATGCCTGGTCTAGAATAGAAGCCCGATCAAACTCGAGGCCGCATCATGTCTGAACCGTTTGGCGCATTGCTGAAGAGCTGGCGCGGCGTGCGCCGCATGAGCCAACTCGAACTGAGCCTGGTAGCTGACGTCTCGGCGCGCCATATCTCGTTCCTCGAAACCGGCCGTGCCCGACCGAGCAAGGCGATGGTGATGCAGCTTTCCGAGTCGCTCGAGGTGCCACGAGCCACACGCAACGAGCTATTGAATGCGGCGGGTTTCACGAAAGCCTACAAAGCGCGCGATCTGCACCAGGACGAGATGAGCTTCGTCCGTGAGGCCATGGACTGGACGCTTGACCGGCACGATCCCTATCCGGCGATCGCATTCGATCGGCACTGGTGCCTGCTACGCATGAATGCCTGTGCAACGGCGCTGCTCGAAGCCATGCAACTGGGCATCGGCGACAGCTTGCTGGATGCGTTTGTCGAGGGTGGGCCGTTCGCCGACGCGCTCGACAACAGGGATGAGGTTGCACGTCACATGGTCGCGCGCCTGCGAACGGAAAGTTCACACCTCGGCGGCGACGCGGTGCTGGACGAAGCGGCGATACGTATCGCCGCGACGCTGGCACCCGCGAGCGGTGCGTCGTCCGACTCGCTGCCCGCAATCATTCCGGCGCGCTACCGGTCGAACGGTATGTTGTTGTCGTTTTTCTCCACTATCTCCCAGTTCGGCTCGACTGAGGACATCGCGCTCGCTGACGTGAAGATCGAGTTGATGTTTCCGGCCGATGATTTCACACGTGACGCGCTTACCGCGCGCTTTTCGCAATAGTGCAGAGATGTCACCGTGAACGTTGCGCTGGCGATGCTTGACAGCTAACGGTGATACGCGCAACGTCCTGTTTGCGAGGTGCGTCTGTCGCGGGTCCACTGCAAGATAAGGGGGTGCGAAGTGAAACGATTCATGTTGCTGCATTTCGGGTTTGAAATCCCTACGCCGGAGATCATGGCTGCGTGGGGCAGCTGGTTTGAGTCGACTGCTGATGTGACGTCGGACAAAGGCGGTTTTCATGGCGGCGCGCGCGAGATTTCGCACGAGGGCAGTAAAGACTTGCCGATGAGCATGGACTCCATCACGGGCTATTCCATCATCAATGCGGAAAGTCTCGAGGATGCGGGGAAGATCGCGAAGGCCAACCCTTTCATCGCGAGTATCCGGGTCTACGAGATCAAGTAGATGGTCGAGACAGGCAGGCGAGTTTAGAGCCGTGTTGCTACCGCACAAGTTTCATGCGCTGGTTTTCCTGGCCCTCGCATCGCTATCTCCGGCATCGCCGGCCGATGACTACAGCGATGCGCGCAGTGAGCTTGTGGCTGCCTACCAGGCAGCGGACTTCAAGGCGATGCGGCTGGCCGCGAGGAAGGCAGCCGCGGCACGGCCGGGCTATCCCGGGGCGCTTTTCAATCTCGCCCTGGCGCAGGCGCTCGACAATGACCCGTCGGCATCCCTGCAGACGCTCAGGGATCTGCTCGCCATGGGAATCGACTTCGGCGTTGCGGACATCGATGAGTTCTCTGGATTGAAGGAGTTGCTCGACTGGGCGGGGTACGAGGCAGCCGTCGCACGACTGCATGAGCCGGTCGGTTTCGTCGAGAGATTCGCGGCGCTCGAAAAGCCGGATTTCATACCGGAGGGTATTGCGGTGGATGCCGACGGCCGGCTTTACCTGGGCAGCATTCGGTATGGAGCCCTGGTACGTGTCGACGGCAGCCGCGAAGACGACGCCGTGCAGACCTTAAGCACGCCGGACAATGGTCACTGGAGCGTTTTCGGCATGCGCTTCGATGGGCGCGGTGGCCTCTGGTTTGCCAGTGCCGCTGTACCGCAGTTCCTCGAAGCCGGCCCGATGGCAGGCCGAAGCGGCTTGTTTCGCTACGACCTGGGTAGCGGAGAAATCTCGAGCCGGGCAGTGCTGCCAGCTGCGGAACATGCGCAGGTTCTGGGCGACCTGGTTATCGCCCCCGATGGGCGTATATACACGACGGACAGCCTGACCGGAGTGCTGTATCGCTTCGATCCGGCGAGCGGCGAGTTTGACACGCTGGTTGATCGAGGCGCATTCGAATCACCGCAAGGCCTGGTTCTGGACCGTGCCGGGAAGCATCTTTATGTTGCCGATTACGTCGGCGGGCTGTACCGGGTGGCGCTGGTGGACGGCAAGACCGACAAAGTCGCCATCCAGGCGAACGTGACCGACTATGGCATCGACGGACTGTATCGCTATGGCGATGAACTCATTGCGATACAAAATGGCATCCAACCCAATCGCGTTATCGCATTGCAGCTCGACGACCGAGGTCTGTCGATATTATCCGGCAGGGTGATTGCCGCGAATCTCGATGGCTTCGATGAGCCGACGCTCGGCTACGTCGCTGGCGACGACTTCTACTTTGTCGCCAACAGTCACTGGAATCGCTTCGATGCGGACAACAATCTCCCGGACGGTCTGAGCGGCCCGCTCATTCTGAGGGCGCCGCTGCTCCGTGCGAAGTAGCGCAGCTACAGCGCCAGGCTCACCAACAGCGAGAGGTGGTCGGAGCCCGTGCGCTCGCCACGCCGGATTTCCACTACCTGGCTGTCGTCCGGGACCAGCACGTGGTCGATCGGGATCATTGCGAACGGCATGAACGTCGGCCAGGTCGGCAAGACACCGGCACCGCGACGCGCATTTCTCAGTCCGGTCGCGTCCTCGAGCGCCCGGTACGCCGGACTCCACATGGCTGTATTGAAGTCGCCGGACAGAATGACGTTTCCATCCGCGGAATTTACGAGTCCGGCAATGCTCTCCAGCTGATGATTACGCGCCTCGAATCCGGCCCGATTGAGTGGCACCGTTGCGTGCGTGTTGATAAGCGTCAGTGGCTTTTGATCGAGCGTAATCGTCGCGACGATTGTCGGGTAGGCGAGCGGCGGGCTGTCTACGTGAGTGACGGTATCGAGCGGCAGACGCGAATACACGGCAATGCCGAAGTTGTCGTAGCGCGGCTGCGCGTAGCTGAACGGATAGTCGTCCCGAATAGCCTCGAGTGCGGCGACCCACTGCGGCGATACTTCCTGCAAAAAAATAACGTCGGGTCGCTCAGTGTTGATGAGGGTTACCAGGCGATCGTACTGTTCGTTGCGCGACAGCACATTGGCAGTCATGAGCTTGATCGAGACTGTGTCGTCAGACAGGTTGTCTCTGCTGTCTCCCAGGTACCATGGCAGGACATAGCTTCCATTAAGAGCAATGACGCCGAGCAACACGATGCTGTATGCCGGACTGCGCAGCACGGCGAACACCAACAGCAGCAGCGTGGCAACGCCGAGGTATTGCAGCCGAAAATGGGAGAACAACTCGACGTGATGATGCAGGGACGGCACGCTCGTGACCAGTGAAAAAACCAGCGTTACGATTGCGGCGGCCTGCAGCAGGCCGACCAGGCTTACGTTCCTGCTGAACATGCCGGGCAGTTATCGCGCTTGCGCACGGCCAGGTGATGAAACTCGGTTGCCGCGGCGTCGTACAGTCGCAGGATAGGAGCGGCGGCGCTTACGCCGGCGATGAATTTCAAGGCCTCCGCCGCCATCATGGTGCCGACCACCCCAGGCACCGGCGCGAGCACGCCGTTGCCGGCACAGTTTCCCAGGGATTCATCGGCTTCGACGTACAGGCAGCGGTAGCAGGGTGATACCGAGTAGTCCGGTCCGAACACGGCAAGCTGGCCTTCGAAGCGTATGGCGGAACCGGCAATCAGGCGGCGGCCGGCTTTCACACAGGCATCGTTGACCTGGAAGCGGGTGCTGAAATTGTCGCAGCCATCGAGTACGACGTCGGCCTGTTCGACCGCTTCGTCAAGCGCCTCATCAGCCAGTTTCTCGGGGATCGATATGACCTCGACCTCCGGATTGACCTTCCTCAGTCGTGCCGCGGCTACCTCGGACTTGAGCTCGCCAATGTTGCCGGGTCCATACAGCACCTGGCGGCCCAGGTTGGTCTCGTCCACGGTGTCGAAGTCGCACAGCATCAGCCGACCTATACCGCTGGAAGCGAGGTAGGTGGCCGCGGCGCAGCCGATGCCGCCCACGCCAATCAGCAGCGCGGTGCCCGCGCCGATCCTGCGCTGGCCATCCTCGCCAACCTGTGGCAAGGCGAGGTGCCTGGCGTCGCGGCTCAGCGTATTCGCGGACATTGATTTTCTGCTGCGGCCGGCTCAGTCGTCGATCGTTACTTCGAGAATTGTCACGGCCTCGACAGGAACGTCGGAATGGCCGCCGCTGTTGCCCGTTGGCACAGCAGCGATTTTATCGACGACATCCATGCCGTCGCTAACCTTGCCAAACACCGCATACCCGAAATCACGACCGCCATGGTTCAGGAAATCGTTGTCACGCAGATTGATGAAGAACTGCGAGGTGGCGCTGTCAACAACGCCAGTGCGGGCCATCGCCAGCGTGCCACGCACGTTGGCTTCGCCGTTGTCGGCCTCGTTCTTGATCGGGTCACGCGTCGGCTTGCTGGACATGTTCTCGTCCATACCACCGCCCTGGATCATGAAATTCGGGATCACACGATGAAATATGGTGCTATTGAAGTGGCCGTCGGCGACGTATTGCCGAAAGTTCTCGCAGGAAATCGGCGCCTTGTCGTCGAACAATTCAACGCTGATATCGCCGTGATTGGTCTTGATCGTGATCATGGTGTCTCGCAAAGATAGGTGAGCGGGGTTATTTACCACCCCGGCGCGCTGCTGTCACGCGAGGGTGCCCCGAAAAGTCCGTGTGGTTCCTGATTTCCACCCAGTCGTTTGCCGATAACAGTGCTGCGACGTCGTCTGCCTGATCTCTGCCGTGCTCGATCAGGAGGCAGCCATCCTTTTCAATAATATCGACGCACTCGGTGGCCAGCGCGCGTATCGCGTCGAGCCCGTCCTCGCCCGATACCAGCGCGTCACGCGGTTCGTATTGCAGTGCGCCGAGTGCCTCATCGTCGGCACGGACATACGGCGGATTGGAGACGATAACGTTGAACTTCCGGTCGCGAACGGGCGCCGTCCAGTTGCCCTGCGCAAAGCCGATATTGCTCATCGACAGCTGGCGCGCATTTTCGCGGGCAATCGCCAGTGCCGCGTCGCTGATATCGACGGCCGTTACTTGCGACAACAGGCGTTCGCCGGCGAGCGCCAGGGCGATGGCGCCGCTGCCGGTGCCCAGATCGAGGATCTGCCACGCTGCCTTGCGCGGAATTTCCCGCAAAGCGAGATCAACCAGCAGCTCCGTCTCCGGGCGTGGTACGAGGGTGGCGTTGCTGACCAAAAGTTCGTGCGACCAGAATTCCTTGACGCCCATGATATAGGCCATGGGTTCGCCGCCCAGCCGCCTGTGCAGCAGGGATTCGAAGCGCTCGAAAGCTGCATCGTCCAGCACATCCTCGGGATGCGCGAACAGGTAGCTCCGCGGTACGTCGATGCTGCGGCAGAGCAGAATCTCCGCATCAAGGCGCGCCGACTCACTGACCGCTGCAAGCCGAGATACGGCGTTGCCGAGCAGCGCGTCAATTCGTTGGCTGTCTTCGTGGCTCATATGGTCCGGTCGATCCCTAGTGCTGGTCCGCTGTGATCGCGTACACTCGCGGCTGCTCCGCAATGTAACTGATGCTTCCATGAACGTGTATTCCAATATTCTCGACATGGTGGGCAAGACCCCCATGCTTGAGGTCACACATATCGACACCGGCCCGTGTCGCCTGTTCCTGAAGCTCGAGCTCATGAACCCTGGCGGTTCCATCAAGGATCGAATCGGTATCTCCATGATCGACGAGGCCGAGAAACGCGGCGACATCAGGCCTGGCGATACGCTCGTCGAGGCGACTGCCGGCAACACCGGTCTCGGGCTGGCGCTGGTGGCGGCACAGAAAGGCTATCACCTGGTACTCGTGTTGCCGGACAAGATGAGCCAGGAAAAGATATTTAACCTGCGTGCGATGGGTGCCGAGGTGGTCCTGACACGTTCGGATGTCGGCCGCGGGCATCCCGAGTATTACCAGGATCTCGGCAAGCGCCTCGCAGAAGAGCGGGGTGCCTACTTCATCAACCAGTTTGGCAACCCGGACAATCCCCTGGCGCACGAACATACGACGGGTCCGGAGATCGTCGAGCAAATGAAGGGCGAGCTTGACGCGATCGTACTGGGCGTTGGCTCCAGTGGCACCGTCAGCGGTATTGGCAAATACCTGGCCGAGAATGCGCCGCACGTCGACCTGGTGCTTGCCGATCCGGTCGGCTCGGTGCTCACGGACTACATCAACGAAGGCGTGCTTGGCGAAGGCGGTAGCTGGCTGGTTGAGGGTATCGGCGAAGACTTCATTCCCGACATCGCGAACTTCGACAAGGTCACGAAGGCGTATGCGATCAGCGACGCTGAGTCATTCGCAGCGGCGCGAGAACTCCTGAAGAAAGAGGGCGTGCTGGCGGGCTCTTCGTCCGGCACCTGTTTATCGGCAGCACTGAAATACTGTCATGAGCAGACGGCCCCCAAGACCGTCGTCACGTTTGCCTGCGACACCGGCAACAAGTATCTCTCCAAGCTCTTCAATGATTTCTGGATGGAAGACCAGGGCTTCATAGAGCGCGAGCGTTTCGGTGATCTGCGAGACCTTGTCGGGCGCCCGCATGGCGAACGCGCGACCATTACGGTGGGGCCCACCGACGTGCTGACAACCGCGCACAATCGCCTTCGCAACGCCGGCTTTTCACAGCTGCCGGTCATGGATGAAGGCGCCCTGGTCGGCGTCGTGACGGAAGACGCGCTGATCCAGTTCGTCTACGGCAAGCCCGAGCTGATGCACGCCAATGTCGAGCAGGCGATGGAGTCGGCATTTATCAAGCTCGATAGAAAAGAAAGCATGAACAACCTGGTTGCGATGCTGCGCGTACAGCCCTATGCGGCCGTCATGGACGGCGATGAGTTCTTTGGTCTCATCACCCGATCCGATGTACTGAACTATCTTCGTCGCGAAATGTGAGGGACTGACCCGATGTCTGACAAGAAGAAACACCAGTTTGCGACACGCACGATCCATGCGGGGCAGAGCCCGGATCCTTCAACTGGCGCGATCATGCCGCCAATCTACGCAACGTCTACCTACGTACAGTCGAGTCCCGGCGTACACCAGGGCTACGAGTATTCGCGTACCCAGAATCCCACACGCATGGCTTACGAACGATGCATTGCCGACCTCGAGTCCGGGACGCAGGGCTTCGCTTTTGCATCCGGGATGGCCGCCACCGGCACGATCCTGGAGCTGATCGATAGTGGCAACCATGTCATCGCGATGGACGACCTGTACGGTGGCACGCGGCGGCTGTTTTCGGGCGTGCGAACCCGCAGTGCCGGGCTGGAATTCAGCTTCGTCGACCTTGCGGATCTTGCCTTGGTCGAGCAGGCATTTACGGACAATACGCGCATGGTCTGGATCGAGACACCAACCAATCCATTGCTCAAGATCGTCGATATCCAGGCGGTAGCCAGACTTGCCCGGGCCAATAACGCCATCGTAGTCGTCGACAACACGTTTGCGACCCCCTGCCTGCAGAGGCCGCTGGAACTCGGTGCCGACATCGTGATGCACTCCGCGACCAAGTTCATCAACGGACATTCCGATATGGTAGGCGGTATTGTCGCCACGGCAAGCGCGGATCTCGCCGAACGTCTCGCCTACCTGCAGAACTCGATTGGCTCCGTCGCAGGTCCTTTCGACAGTTTCCTCGCATTGCGTGGCGTAAAGACACTGGACGTGCGCATGCAGCGACACTGCGAGAGCGCCCGGCGAATTGCGGAATGGCTGGAGCAGGACGAGCGCGTCGAGCGCGTTTTGTATCCGGGTCTGAAGTCGCACCCGCAGCACGCGCTGGCGGCGCAGCAGATGGATGATTTCGGTGGCATCGTTACTTTCTTCATCAAGGGCGATATCGAAAACGCCAGGTCGTTTCTCGAGAGCTGCAAGGTGTTTGCGCTCGCCGAGAGCCTGGGCGGCGTCGAAAGCCTGGTCGATCATCCGGCAATCATGACGCATGCCAGCGTGCCGGAGAACGAGCGTGCCAAGCTTGGGATCAGCGACCAGCTGATACGGCTTTCAGTGGGTATTGAGGCTGTCGAAGACCTGATCGCGGACCTGGATCGGGCGCTGGGCTAATCGTCGATACTCTCGATTGTCAAGGTGGCGGGCGCGCTGTATCGGAACCAAGAACAGCATGCACTTGTCCTCGCATGCAGATAGCAACTCCTAACAACGTCTTGCGGCGATGGAAAATTTCTGGCGGTCTGAAACGGCTCATCCAGGAGAAAGCCCAGCGTCCGGTCGATCACCCTGAGCTTGCCCTGCGTGTCCATCAGGAGTCGCCGAGCGCCGCGAGCTGATCCGCCTGGTACTCGTTGATCAGAGGCTCCACGACCTGTTCGAGATGGCCTTCCATGATCTCGTCGAGCTTATACAGCGTGAGGTTGATGCGGTGATCGGTAACGCGTCCCTGCGGAAAGTTGTAGGTGCGTATACGTTCGCTGCGATCGCCAGACCCGACAAGCAGTTTTCTCTGCTCCGCCTGCTCCGTCTGCTGTTCCGAGACCTGCGCGTCCAGCAGCCGTGCCTGCAACAGCGACATGGCGCGTGCCCGGTTTTTGTGCTGCGAGCGCTCATCCTGACATTCGACAACGATACCGGTGGGCAGGTGCGTCAAGCGTACTGCCGAGTCCGTCTTGTTGACGTGTTGCCCGCCGGCGCCCGACGCACGGTAGGTATCCACCCTGAGCTCCGCCGGATTCACCTCAACAGCCTCGATTTCGTCGGGTTCGGGCAAGACCGCGACGGTGCAGGCCGAGGTGTGAATGCGACCTTGCGATTCAGTTGCAGGTACGCGCTGCACGCGGTGCGCGCCTGACTCGAACTTCAGGCTGCCGAAAATATTCTGGCCACTGATGCGACAGATGATTTCCTTGAAACCGCCATGCTCTCCCTCGCGTTCCGATAATATTTCTATGGACCAGCCCTTGCTCTCGGCATATTTCGAATACATGCGAAACAGGTCGCCGGCGAAGATGGCTGCTTCATCGCCGCCGGTGCCCGCGCGAACTTCCAGGAACACGTTGCTTTCGTCATGCGGGTCAGGCGGTATCAGTGACTTCAGCAACTCGGCAAGCAGCACTTCCCGCTGTTCGTTGAGCTTCTTGAGTTCTTCCTGACCCATCTCGCGAATCTCAGGATCCGCATCACTGGCCATTTCCTCGGCCGAGCCAATCTCTGCCACGATCGAACCGTAGCGCTGGAACGACTGCACAACCGGATCGATGCGGGCATATTCTTTCGATAGGTTACGGAACTGATTCTGGTCCGAAATAACGTCCGGGTCCGCGAGCAGCCCGGCAATTTCCTCGAAGCGTTCCTCTACGGACTCGAGTTTGCGGCGAATTGAGTCTTTCACGTGTCGCGTCGCTCAGTCATTCTTCAAGCCGAAGATGCTGCGTGCGGCGTCTATCAGCTCACGGTCCGCGGATTCACCGGCCTTGCGCAGCGCGACGCTGGGTTTGTGCAACATCTTCTTCATCAATGCCGCGGTGGCGTACTCGATGGCATCCTCGGCGGTTTCGCCGCGTGCGAGGCGGCGGCGGGCCTGGGCGTTCACCTCGTCACGGATGTGCTCGCTATTCTCGCGAAGAGCCGCGATCACCGGCACGACTTCCTTGGAGCGTTCGATACTGGCGTAACGAGCAATCTCCTCATCGAGTAAGCGAGTCGCCTCGATCGCAGCGGCCTCGCGGTTGCCCTGACCCTCGAGTATGACCCGATCGAGGTCGTCAATGGTATACAGGTAAACGTCGTCGAGATCGCCAACACTGGCTTCGATATCTCGCGGCACCGCGATATCGACGGCAAAGATCGGTTTGCGCTTGCGGGCTTTCAGAGCGGCCTGCATTTGCGCGAAGGTAATTACCGGTTCCGTGGCAGCCGTCGACGTAATCAGTATGTCGGCTTCCGGAAGGGTCCCCTCGATTTCTGACAGCGGCAGTGCAAAGCCGCCAAACTGTCCGGCCAGCTCACGTGCGCGGTCGACGTTGCGGTTCGCGACAAACATGCGGCCGATGCCGCGCTTATGCAGGTGTTTTGCAACGAGCTCAATTGTTACGCCGGCTCCGACCAGCAGCGCCGTGTGCTTCTTGAAGCCGGCGAAGAACTGATCGGCCAGGTTGACGGCCGCGTACGCTACAGACACCGGGCTTGCGCCTATTTCCGTGTCCGTACGAATCTTCTTGGCGACGGCAAACGTGTGCTGAAACAGCAGGCTCAGCTTTTGTCCAAGTGAGCTGGTCTGCTGGGCCTGGCGGTAGGCATCCTTGAGCTGGCCGAGGATCTGCGGCTCGCCGAGGACCATGGACTCGAGGCCGCACGCAACGCGGAAGATATGCCGTATCGCGTCTTCTCCCTGCAGCGTAAACAAAGATTCCCGAAATCGTGGATCAAGCTCGCGATCTTCCTGCAACCACGACTCCAGCCGCTCCCTGCCGTCTTCGCTGCTGGTCATCACATAGAATTCGGTGCGATTGCAGGTCGATAGCAGCACGGCCTCATCGACACCGTCGAGCGCCTTCAGGCTCTGCAACGCACGCGGAATCTCATCGCCGTTATAGACGACTTGCTCGCGTACTTCGACAGGTGCCGTGTTATGGTTCAGGCCGAGTATTTGCAGCGGCATAACGTTACAGTTGGCGCCGTTAGGGCACTCAGGGATTTAGGAGTGCGTATGATAAGCGAACTGAACCCCGAGTTCCTTGTCTGTGTATTAAACGGACGACTTTTTATGCATGAACTTCGACGATGGCTGTCAGCCACAGCGCTGATTACGTTAATCGCCCTGACCCCCAGCCTCGCCACGGCCGCCGATGATGCCAAAGCCTCGGATGCCAGCGCGCACGTTTTGCAGGCCGAAATGGCCTTGCAACGCCAGGATTACCTGAAAGCCTCGATCGAGTACCGCAAGGCAGCGGAACTGAGCGAGGATGTGGACCTGGCGCGCAAGGCCACCGTCGTCGGATTCTCGTACCGCTTCGACGACGAGGCGCTGCGGGCCGCGAAGCGCTGGAACAAGCTCGCGCCGGACAGCGACGAGGCGCGCGTCTACCTGGCGCAAAGCTACTTTCGCGCGGGCGACCTGAGAAAAGCGCGCCGCATTTTCAAAACGATCATAGAAGACGCGCCGCAGGCTCCCGGACAGCGACTGCTGTCGCTGGTCCGCTACCTGTCGGAGGAGGGAGCGCCACAGGACGCAGACGAGTTGATGCGGGCGCTATCCAAGCCGTACAAGGACGATGCGTTGGCGCACTACGCTGCCGCCGCGCTCGCGCTCGAGGCGGGCGATACGGAGCATGCAAAGCAACGGGCGCTGCGTTCCAGTGAGCTCGATCCGGACAACTTAAAGCCCAGGCTGTTGTATGCGCGCGCAATACTCGTCGAAGGGGACGCGGATGCCGCGATCGAGTACACGGCTCGAATCATAGGCGAAGATCCAGACCCGGACCCGGATGCGCGCATGGAGCTCGCGATCATGTACCTGATGACGGAGCGCGAGGATGACGCGCTAAGCCAGGTGAACCAGGTGCTGTTGGAACAATCCGGTCGCAGCGATGCGTTGCGCCTGATGGCTATCATCAACTTCCGGCAGGAATTCCTGGATGCCGCATGGGATGACTTCGAAGACCTGTTGGCAACCGGTCAGTACCGCATGGACGCGCTGTACTACCTGGGACGTATCGCCGACATTCGCGAACAATACGAACGCGCGATTCTGCTGTATCGCGAGGTCCGTTACGGTGCAAATGCGCCTGCAGCACAGCGCCGTGCCAGCGCCCTGATGGCCTTTGAGAACGACGATCTGGAAGGTGCGGTCAAGGGTCTCGACGAGTTCGCCGAAATCTCGCCGCAGCACGCCGTTGACATGCTGATTGCCAAGGCGCAGCTGTACGCTTCGCAGGACCAGTACGAACGTTCGCTGGAATTGTACGATCGCGCGGTCAGGTTTCGGCCGGATGCGGAAGGCACAGCGCTCAGTCGTGCCGAGGTGTTGCTCAGGCTCGGGCGGCTCGACGATGCGATTGCTGCCTACACCCTGGCTGTCAAGCGCTGGCCGGACAGTGCGCTTTCCATGAACGCGCTTGGCTACACGCTGGCGGATCGCACCGAGCGCTATAAAGAGGCGGAGGTTCTTATCAACAAGGCGCTGCAACTGGACCCCGATAATCCGGCGATCATCGACAGCTATGGCTGGGTGCTGTTCAAGCTCGGCCGCCACGAGGAAGCGCTGGCAGAGCTGCAACGCGCCTACGACGCGTTTGACGATCACGAGGTCGCTGCTCACCTGGTCGAGGTTCTGGTCGCGCTGGATCGTCGTGATGAGGCGCTCGCATTGCTTGCGGCTGCCACTGAGAAGGAGCCGGAAAGTCAGCTGCTCGACGATGTCCGCCAACGATACTTCCCTGATACACCGTAGGCCTGAAATGGGCCGTTTCGCCGCGATACTGCTGTGCATTCTGCTGGCCGGCTGCGCGACCACGCGCCATGGCGTCGATCTTCCCGAGTTGGATGACTGGGAGGAGCGCACGGCCGTACTGGGGAGCCTGCGCGACTGGGAGTTCATGGGCCGCATTGCCGTCAAGGCCGGCGACGAAGGCTTTAACGGCAAGTTCAGCTGGGCGCAGAAGGGCGATGCTTACGAGGCAACCGTGGGCGGCCCGCTGGGCATCGGTAACGTGCGCCTCGAGGGGGAAGGGCGGAGCGTCACGCTGACCGACAAGGACGGCGAGATGACTGTACTTCAAGATGTGGAAAGTGACCTCCGCTATCGCTACGGCTGGACGATTCCTGTTGCATCCCTGCGTTACTGGGCGCTGGGCATTCCCGATCCTTCGATGTCCGCGGTGACAGAATTTGACGATGAGGGACGCCTGGCGCGACTCCTGCAAAGCAACTGGACTGTCGAAATTGCCCGCTATCGCGAGGGCGGCGGGCAGCCAATGCCGCGCATTTTGTCGGTGACCAACTCCGAGTCGCGGGTTCGGCTGGTGATAGACCGCTGGTCATTTTTCGATCGTTGACAGCACTGGACCCTCACCGCACAATTGCGCCGCAGCGCAGAGGTCATAGCTACTGGGGCGTAGCCAAGTGGTAAGGCATCGGGTTTTGATCCCGTGTATCGCAGGTTCGAATCCTGCCGCCCCAGCCATTTCACGTCCTAGGGGAGTATCGTGGAAGTAGGAACAATGGCGGTTTTCTCGGGTAACGCCCACCCGCAACTTGCCCAGGACATCGCGCGCTACCTGCGTGTGCCGCTCTCCAAAGCCCAGGTGGGGCGATTCTCTGACGGCGAGATCAACGTCGAAATTCTCGAGAATATTCGTGGTCGAGAGACCGTCATCGTGCAGCCGACCTGTCCGCCGGCTGCCGAGAACCTGATGGAACTGCTGGTCATGGTTGATGCCGCCAAGCGCGCATCGGCGGCCACCATTACTGCCGTCATTCCGTATTTCGGCTTTGCGCGCCAGGATCGGCGACCACGGTCATGCCCGCGTGCCGATCACCGCGAAGCTGGTCGCCAAGCTGATCGCGACAGCAGGGTGTCGACCGGGTGCTGACGGTTGACCTGCATGCCGACCAGATCCAGGGCTTCTTCGATATCGCCGTCGACAACGTGTATGCCTCGCCGATCCTGCTCGGGGATGCCTGGCGCCAGAAGTACGCCCAGATGGTCGTCGTATCGCCTGATGTGGGCGGCGTAGTCAGGGCTCGCGCACTGGCAAAGCGCCTTGGTGACGCTGACCTCGTGATTATCGACAAACGACGGGCACTGGCCAATCAGTCCGAAGTGATGAACATCATTGGTGAGGTCGAAGGCAAGAACTGCATCATGATCGACGACATGGTGGACACCGCCGGAACGCTTTGCCACGCGGCTTCCGCGTTGAAAGAGCACGGTGCGGCCAGTGTCGATGCCTACATCACCCACCCGGTCTTGTCGGGCCCGGCGGTTTCGCGCATTGACGCGTCGGCGCTGGATCACATGGTCGTCACTGACACGATTCCGTTGAACGCGGAGGCCAGGGCCTGTAAAAAGATCCGCCAGCTGTCGACAGCGGAGTTGCTGGCCGAGACGATGCGCCGCATCAGCACCGACGAGTCCGTCTCCTCTCTGTACGTGGACTAACGTCCCTCACAGTAGCGGCGGGTGCGGCCGTTTCCTGGCCTGGCTGGCTGCGACGAAGCAAGGTGGCGAACGCTTCATTAGTAGGTTAAGATGCGCGCCCTTGCGCAAGTTGGTCGCGACTTGCGTGTATTCAGAAGCTTAATAAAATTAAGCAAAATCAATTAGATATGGAGAACAGTCATGAATGACGACTTCGACCTAATTGCGGAAATCCGTGAAGATCAGGGCAAAGGTGCGAGCCGCCGCCTGCGTCATCAGGGAAAAGTACCCGCAATTATCTATGGTGCAGGGCGCCCGCCACGTGCACTTCAATTTGACCATAACAAGGTCCTGAAGCAGCTTGAGAACGAGTCGTTCTACTCGAGCGTATTGAATATAAAGGTCGGCAATAAGAGCCAGGCCGCGATCCTGAAAGACATGCAGCGCCATCCGGCGAAGCCTCGCATCATGCACATGGATTTCCAGCGCATTGTCGAGGACCAGGAAATTCGTATGAACGTGCCGTTGCACTTCATCGGCGAAGACGTCGCACCAGGCGTCAAGACCGGTGGCGGCAGCGTTTCGCATCTTATGAACGAAGTCGAGATCGTCTGTCTGCCGCGCTATCTGCCCGAATACATCAATGTCGATGTCTCGGCGCTTGAGCTTGACGACATGCTCAGCCTGTCCGACCTGAAACTGCCGGAAGGTGTCGAGATACCGGCACTGGCTCAGGGTCCGGAGGCGGATCAGCCGGTTGTCAATATTCATGTCATCAAGGCCGCACCGATTGAGGAAGAACTCGAGGAAGGCGCCGAGCCAGGCGAAGAGGGTTCCGCCGAGGTGCCGACCATCAGCGACGAAGCTGCCGGAGCGGACGAAGACTAGTCTGCATCTTGCTGCGAACGAAAAGGCCGCCGCATGGCGGTCTTTTTGTTCGGTTGCTAGCCCAGCGTACGCACAAGACCGTGAAACGATCTTTGCAGGATTCACTGCGAGGCACCAGGAGCGCACTGTGGTCGTTCGACTGAAGCGACGAGTCGCGGTCACAGCACGCCCACAGCGCCGCTGCCCTTGCGGGTACATAGGGGTGGGCTCTACCATTGCCACGCCATGACCAACGAGATCCGCATCATCGCCGGCCTCGGTAATCCCGAGGAGCAGCACGAACGCACCCTGCACAACGCCGGGTTCTGGTTCGTGGACGCGTTGGCGCGAAAATACGGCGGCGTCACTTCCGGTACGAGAAGAAATTTGATGCCGAAATCTGTCGCATCAACCTGCACGGCGATGAGGTCTGGCTGGTGAAGCCGCAGAGTTTCATGAACCTGAGCGGCGGGCCGGTGCGGGGAATGCTGGATTACTATCGCCATCGCGTTGGCGAGCTTCTCGTAGCGCACGATGAGATCGACCTGCCGCCGGGAACTACGCGTTTCAAGAAAGGTGGCGGGCACGGCGGCCACAATGGCCTGCGCGACATCATCAGGCACTGCGGCGCGGACTTTGTGCGCCTGCGAATTGGTGTCGGCCATCCCGGTGAGAAGAGCAAGGTCACGAACTACGTGTTGAAGCGGGCATCCGGCGATACCGAGGCGGAGATCATGAAGACCATTGACGAAGCGGTCGACGTCATGCCGACGCTCCTCGACAAGGGCCTGAACGCTGCAATGAAAGAACTGCATACGAGGGACGCCGACTAATTCCCAGTCAGGCTCCGGAGACCAAGCGATGGCAATAACCTGTGGCATCGTCGGCCTGCCCAACGTGGGCAAATCGACATTGTTCAATGCGCTCACCGCCGCGGAGATCGCGGCGGAAAACTACCCGTTCTGCACGATCGAGCCAAATGTCGGCGTCGTGCCCGTTCCCGACTTGCGCCTCAACATTCTCGCCGACATTGTGAAGCCGCAAAAGATCCTGCCAACCACCATGGAGTTTGTGGATATAGCGGGACTGGTCGCAGGGGCCTCGAAAGGCGAGGGACTCGGCAACCAGTTTCTCGCCAACATTCGCGAGACCAATGCCATCGCGCACGTTGTGCGCTGTTTCGAAAACGACGACGTTACGCACGTATCGGGCAGCATTAACCCGCTCGACGATATTGAAACGATCAATACCGAACTCGCGCTGGCGGATCTCGAGTCTGTCGAGAAACAGTATGACAAGGCGTCACGCACGGCGAAGACGGGCCAGAAAGACGCCATCGCCCATCGGGACGCCTTGCTCGGAATCAAGGAACACCTGGACGCGGGACTGCCTGTGCGGTCCCTCAAGACCAGCGACCTGCAAAAACAGATTCTGAAGAGTGTGCACCTGATTACGGCGAAACCCGTCATGTATGTCGCCAACGTCGACGAGAACGGTTTCGATGGTAATCCGCATCTTGATGCGGTGCGCGAATATGCGGCAAATGAGGGCGCCGAGGTGGTCGCCATCTGTGCCGCGATCGAAGCGGAAATTGCGCTACTGGACGAGGAGGACAAGGAGGTGTTTCTCGCGGACCTTGGTTTCGAAGAGCCCGGCTTGAATCGAGTTATTCGACACGGTTATTCGCTGTTGGGCCTGGAGACATTCTTCACGGCCGGTGAAAAAGAGGTGCGCGCGTGGACCACGAAGGTGGGAGCAAGTGCGCCGCAGGCGGCCGGTGAGATTCATACAGACTTCGAGAAGGGATTTATTCGCGCCGAGGTCATCTCTTACGACGACTTTGTGAGATACGGCGGGGAACACGGCGCCAGAGATGCCGGCAGGCTTCGGCTGGAAGGCAAGGACTACATCGTCCAGGAAGGCGACGTCATGCACTTCCGCTTCAACGTCTGACTCTTTCACGGCGGCAGCGTGTGCGCGATTCGCGAACAGTCTGCGCCGCAGATTATCTCTTTTTGTGCATTCCGAAGGACGGCAACGACCAGTCGTAGACAATCGCCAGCGCCCGCAGCGTGAAGCCGGCGGCGACCGCGATGAGCAGCGACAGCTGTTCGACCAGGCCGATGTTGTCAGCAATGACATAGGCAACTGATGCGATGAACGCCGCGGTCGCATAAATCTCCCGCGACAGAATCAGCGGTATCTCATTGCAAATGATGTCACGAATCATGCCGCCCGTTACCGCTGTCGTAACACCGAGCATAATTGCGACGAGTGCGCCGGTATCGTGCTGCAGACAGATTTCCGTACCGAGTGCGGCGAACAATGCAAGTCCCAGAGCGTCCATCCAGACGAGGATCTGGCGGCGCGAGCCGGGCTTGTAGGAGGTGAAGTAGACGATGAGTGCGGCGATGATGGCGACCGCAACGTAACGGTTGTCGCTGACCCAGAAAACCGGCACCCGATCGATAATGATGTCGCGGACCGTACCGCCGCCGACGGCCGGCATCAGCGCCAGAACACAGTAGCCGAATATGTCCATGTTCTTGCGTGACGCAGCCAGCGCGCCACTGACGGCGAAAGCTGCCGTGCCAGCCATTTCGAGGATATAGACGAGGCTCAAGTCCATCGTCACCGACTGTACCGGAATTGATGCCCGAACGTGTCCTGATTGCCTTGACAGTCAGGGGCAGCTTCAGGAGAATCTGCCGCCCTCGCCGGGGCGTTCGGCAGGCGCCCCGAAGGGGCGAGAGTCGGCCCAGGCCGGCTCGAGTCAATTCCACCCATCGGATAGATGGGTAGAATGAGAGAAATGTACTTGGTGATGTAGCTCAGATGGTTAGAGCGGCGGACTCATAACCCGCAGGTCGGTGGTTCACAAAATGCGGCAGCATTTTGGACGCCGCAGGCGCCCCGAAGGGGCGAGAGCCGGCCCAGGCCGGCTCGAGTCAATTCCACCCATCGGATAGATGGGTAGAATGAGAGAAATGTACTTGGTGATGTAGCTCAGATGGTTAGAGCGGCGGACTCATAACCCGCAGGTCGGTGGTTCACAAAATGCGGCAGCATTTTGGACGCCGCAGGCGCCCCGAAGGGGCGAGAGTCGGCCCAGGCCGGCTCGAGTCAATTCCACCCATCGGATAGATGGGTAGAATGAGAGAAATGTACTTGGTGATGTAGCTCAGATGGTTAGAGCGGCGGACTCATAACCCGCAGGTCGGTGGTTCACAAAATGCGTCAGCATTTTGGACGCCGCAGGCGCCCCGAAGGGGCGAGAGTCGGCCCAGGCCGGCTCGAGTCAATTCCACCCATCGGATAGATGGGTAGAATGAGAGAAATGTACTTGGTGATGTAGCTCAGATGGTTAGAGCGGCGGACTCATAACCCGCAGGTCGGTGGTTCACAAAATGCGGCAGCATTTTGGACGCCGCAGGCGCCCCGAAGGGGCGAGAGTCGGCCCAGGCCGGCTCGAGTCAATTCCACCCATCGCATAGATGGGTAGAATGAGAGAAATGTACTTGGTGATGTAGCTCAGATGGTTAGAGCGGCGGACTCATAACCCGCAGGTCGGTGGTTCAATTCCACCCATCACCACCAAACAGGAAAGGGCACCCCTTGCGGGTGCCCTTTTTGCTTGACCCTTCCTCAAGTACTTGATTCCGCGAGGATCTAAGTACATCCACGAATGGCTGCTGGTAGAACGCTCCTGAGACTATAGTGCCATCGGCGCATACCACCGTGCGCCAAAGCAAAGCAGGAGGGAAACGGCCATGCGCCTGTTGTCACGCACCGTTCTCGCAATTTTTCTATTATTGCTAGCGACCTCTGCGATCGCCGGCGATTTCCAGAAGGGCTGGAAAGCCTATAGCTCCACCGACTATGCAACGGCATTAGCCGAGTGGCAGGATCTCGCCGAAGCGGGTGACGCCGATGCCTGTTACGGCATGGGATTGCTGTATGGCAACGGTTTTGGTGTCGACCTGAATGACGACATGGCGCTGAAGTACTACCTGATTGCGGCCGAGAAAGGGCATGCGGAAGCGCAGTACAGCCTGGGTATCATGCATCAGAACGGGTGGGGCGTTCCTATTGACGAAGAAGAGGGCATCAAGTGGTACACGCTTGCGGCCGATCAGGCGGTTGTCGGCGCTCACCTGGCGCTTGGCCGCGTGTACGCGATGGATTTCTCAGAGAAGTTCGACGCGGTGGAAGCCTACAAATGGTTCGGCCTTGCTGCAAAGGGTGGTGACCTGGACGCGAAATCGAAGGTCGAGTTCCTGGCATCCAGGATGACACCCGAGCAGATCTCAGACGCTGAAAGCCGTATCAATGCCTGGATGAGCAGCCACCGGGAACTCGTTGCCGACTGGTAACAGCAATCCAAGTCTCAAGAAGCGTCCGCTTGCATGTCGGGCGCTGCTTTCTTGAAGGCGGGTAGTTCGTTGCAATTGTCAACGATGTTCACCAGCCTTGGGAATCGATCGACAGGCACTTCGAAACGCCGCGCGTTATACATCTGCGGAACCAGCAACACGTCGGCCAGCGTTACTGAGTCACCCATGACGTAAGGGCCGTCACCGGAAAGCGCCTCCAGAGAGCCGAAGCCTTCGTGAACCCAGTGAACATACCAGTCCCTTGCAGCTTGTTTGCTCGCGTCAAGTTCGTTGCTGAGGTACAGCTGCACACGCAGATTGTTCAACGGATGAATATCGCAGGCGATGAGATTGCAGAAGGCACGCACGCGGCTGCGCGCGGGCTCAACGTCCGGTAACAACGGGGTTTCGGGATAGGTCTCCTCGAGGTATTCGAGAATCGCCATCGACTGCGCAATACCCAGATCGCCATCCTGCAGAAAGGGCACGAGCATTTGCGGGTTTATCGCCCGATACGCGTCGGCGCGGTGTTCCGACACACCGGGCAGCAGGGAAACCGTTTCGATTTCGTAGGGCAGGCTTTTCAGGTTCAGCGCGATACGCACGCGATAGGCGGCCGACGAGCGCCAGTAGCTGTAGAGTCGAATCGACACTCAATACTTCTCGACGACCTGGTCGATCGCACCAAAAATCGATGCGCCCTGCATATCGTGCATCTCGATGCGAATACGGTCACCGAATCCCATGAATGGTGTTGCAGGCTTGCCCGCGTTGATTGTCTCGATCGTGCGGATCTCGGCAATGCAGGAATATCCCACGCCGCCTTCCGAGATGGGTTTTCCAGGGCCGCCATCGAGCTTGTTCGACACGGTGCCCGAGCCGATCAGGGCCCCGGCCCCCAGCGGCCGAGTCCTGGCCGCGTGCGCAACGAGCTGACCGAAATCGAAAGTCATGTCGACGCCGGCATTCGGTCTGCCGAACGGCTGCCCATTGAGTGTCGACAGCAGTGGCAGGTGCACCTTCCCATCCATCCATGCGTCGCCGAGTTCATCCGGCGTGACAGCGACCGGCGAAAAAGCGCTCGATGGTTTCGACTGGAAAAAACCGAAACCCTTGGCGAGTTCGCCGGGGATCAGGTTTCTCAGCGACACGTCGTTAACCAGCATCAGCAACTGAATATGCTTGATCGCTTCCGTCGCCGACACGCCCATGGGCACGTCGTCGGTTACAACGACAATCTCGGCTTCGAAGTCGATACCCCAGGCTTCATCGCCAACCGGGATATTCTCGCGCGGTCCAATGAACGCATCAGAGCCACCCTGGTAGATCAAAGGGTCCGTCCAGAACGTTGCCGGCATTTCGGCACCGCGAGCTTTGCGAACCAGTTCGACGTGATTGACGTACGCTGACCCGTCGGCCCACTGATACGCGCGGGGCAGCGGTGATGCGCAGGCGGCCTCGTCGAACGGCGAGCCTTCTCCGGCGTCGAGTCTTGCGGCGAGGTCCTGCAGTCCTGGCCGCACAGACGTCCAGTTGTCGAGCGCCGACTGCAGCGTGGCGGCCACGTCATCGGCTGGCAGATACCGCTTGAGATTCGTCGATACGACGACCAGTCGGCCGTCACGGCCGTGCTTTAGTGATGCAAGTTTCATTCTCCGTCGCCCCTGAATTCGAGTTCATGCAGCCACGCCGCGTGGCGAGGTGCTTTCTTGGTTGTGCTCCATTCTTCGAGCATGGCCGGTGCCACGCGTTTCAATTCGTCGATCTGCTCCTGCGTATGTGTGTTCGCGACCAGTTCCAGGCGATGACCGTTGGGATCGAAAAAATAGATCGACTGGAAGATCCCGTGATTGGTCGGGCCTATGACGTCGATACCCTCACTCTCGACGTGCTGTTTCGCGGCGAGCAGGGCGTCGTAGCTCTCGACCTCAAACGCAATGTGCTGCACCCAGGCAGGCGTGTTGCGATCACGGTCCATGTCAGGCCGGGTAGGCAGCTCGAAGAAGGCAATGACATTGCCCATGCCGCAATCGAGAAACACGTGCATGTAGGGGTCCGGTTCCTTGGTCGATGGCACCTGGTCTTCGGCAAAAGCGACCGTGAACTCCATGTTCAGAACGCGCTGATAGAATTGCACGGTCTCTTTCGCATCCTTGCAGCGATAGGCGACGTGGTGAATACGTTTGAGGTTCATTGCTCGCTCCTGTCAGGCGCCGGCGTCGACGACGCCGCGGGCAACCTGGTCGCGCTCGATCGATTCGAACAGCGCTTTGAAATTGCCCTCGCCGAAGCCTTCGTCTTTCTTCCGCTGGATGAATTCGAAGAACGTCGGCCCGATCATGTTGGCTGAAAAGATCTGCAGCAACAAGCGTGGCTCACCGTCTGCTGTTGTGCCGTCAAGAAGGATTCCACGTGATTTCAGTTCCTCGATCGGCTCGCCATGCCCGGGCAGCCGGTCTTCGAGCATCTCATAGTAGGCTTCAGGCGGCGCCGTCATGAACTCGATGCCGTGTTGCGCGAGTCGGTCCCAGCACGCGTAAAGGTCGTCGCAGGACAGGGCGATGTGCTGAATTCCCTCACCGTTGAAGGCCATCAGGTATTCCTCGATCTGGCCGGTGCCCTGCGACGCTTCTTCATTGAGCGGGATACGTATGCGGCCGTCCGGAGCGGTCATCGCTTTGGAGAACAGACCGGTGTGCTTGCCCTTGATGTCGAAGTAACGAATTTCGCGAAAATTGAAGATGCGCTCGTAGAAATCGGCCCAGAAATTCATACGGCCGCGATAGACGTTGTGCGTCAGGTGATCGATTTCCAGGAATCCGCAGCCTTCCGGGTGTCGATCGACGCCCTCGATAAACTCGAAGTCTATGTCGTAGATGGTGGCGCCACGGGCGTAGCGGTCAATCAGGTAAAGCGGCGCTCCGCCAATGCCCTTGATAGCCGGCAGGCGTAACTCCATCGGGCCGGTGGGAATCTCAAGCGGCTGCGCGCCCATCTGCAGCGCGCGCGAGTATGCCTTGTGTGCGTCCTTGACGCGAAACGCCATGCCGCAGGCAGACGGACCGTGTTCCTGCGCAAAGTAGAATGCCAGGCTGCCGGGCTCGCGATTGATAATGAAATTGATATCGCCCTGGCGATACAGCGTTACGTCTTTGGAGCGGTGATTGGCCACCGCAGTAAAACCCATCATTTCGAATGCGGCTTCAAGGACGCCGGGATCCGGCGCGGCAAATTCGACGAACTCGAAGCCATCCAGGCCCATGGGATTTTCGAACAGGTCAGTCATTGCGGAATCCTCGTCTGCAGGAATTACAAACATTTTCGACATTATGCGCGCCTTTCGCGGAAAAGGGGCCCAAAAAGCGCATAAAATGCGGTAAAATGGAAACAGAAATTCCGAAAATGGGAAGTCAGTGAAAGAAATGAAAAAATGCGCCTGACCCGAGCGGATCGCAAGCTGCTGGAGGAACTGCAGCGTGACGCGACACGCAACCAGGCCGAGCTGGCCGAGATCGCCGGCATGTCACGCACGTCGTGCTGGCGGCGTATCCGGGACTTCGAGGAGTCCGGGCTTATCGAGCGGCAGGTTGCAGTGCTGGATCCGAAGGCGGTCGGCCTCAATATCCAGGTGCTGTTGCTGGTCACGATGACCGAGCACACCGACGAAAACCGACACAGCTTCGAACAGCATGTGTCGGTGCTGCCCGAGGTCACCGAGTGCTTCTCCGTATCGGGAGATCGCGATTACCTGCTGCATGTCGTTGTGCAGGACATGGACACCTACAATGACTTCCTGAACGGCCAGATTCTGCGCCATGTCGCGGTGCGCTCTGCGAGTTCGACCTTCGTCCTGCGACGCGTGAAATACACGACCGCGCTGCCTTTGGCGACTCGATAGTTGGCTCGCAACTACAGCACTAAAGCCTGGCGATAGCACACAACAGACCGGGAACAAGGATACCCGTTGGCCGACGACGGCCGTTCCATGCCGCTGGCCAGGCGCGCTCAACCTGAAAACCGGCCGCTCGAACGGCGGCTTTCTGGGTATCATGAACTGGCGTTACGGATTATTGACGGGCCCGCACGCGACCGGATGCATCTGGCCACCGTCTGGAAGCCTGCTCTACGGCCTTTTGCCACGTCGCACTACAGGAGTACAACGATGAGCTACATCGATGGATTTGTGATTGCGGTACCGACCGCGAACAAGCAAGAATTTATCAAGCACGCCAAGTCAGTCGACACAATTTTCACGGAATTCGGCGCAACACGGGTTGTCGAGTGCTGGGCTGACGATGTGCCTGAAGGGAAAGTCACCGATTTTGGCAAAGCGGTTCAGGCGACAGAGGATGAAACGGTGGTCTTCTCCTGGATCGAATGGCCAGACAAGGAAACTCGCGACGTCGCCATGAAGTCGATGATGTCTGACGACTTTAGTGACGAGCGGATGGATCCGACGAAGAATCCGATGCCGTTCGATGGCAAGCGCCTGATCTTCGGCGGATTCAAACCGATAGTCGAACTATAGAGCCCGGGAATTCGTCGACACTATCCGCCGGGACCATGCTGTCCTTGTCCTGACCAACTCGTAACTGTCGGTCAGCGAGAAACTGGTTTTGGCGGCTGCTCCAGGTCGCAAAGCAACCCGTCGAGAAGACTTCCAAATTCATGTCGCAAGAGCTACTTAAGCAAACCTGGCCGATGTCGGCTTCTGGCCGCTCTGAGAGGCTCGCCCGGTTCACGGTATAATTTCTGCACGCTAGTGCGTGGCGGTCGTTCAAGCCTGCCAACCGATTCTCTCAAAGGAGGTCCGATTGAGTCAGTCTCCGAGATTCAAAATAACGGCGGCCATCTTCCTGATTGCCATCGCCGCAGTCTTATTGACGAGTCTGCGTTTCTTTTCTGATGACCCAAAAGATGCGAGCGATGTTCGCTCGAATAATGGTCCCGAAGAAATCAATGATCGCGATGACGACCCGGCGATTTACGATCCTCCGGCCACGCCTACCGAAACGCTTGACGGTGAGTCAGCGCCCTGCCTGACGCTCGAGCAGCTGGAAGGTCACCCCGTTGTCGCTCAAGACGCCTATCGTTACGAGGCAGTCATTGACTCTGGACCCGTCATTGCGGCCTATCGTGGTCTTTCCGAACAAGAGCTTCAAGACCTGGCGGGGCAGGGGGATTCTGCGGCAATGGCTGTGCTTGGAGCCATGTCGATCATGCGAGCGCGGGACTTGCCCGAGGACAAGGCTGTCTCCTTTTTGATGTTTGAAGATCCAGCGTTACTGAGTTTCACGTTCTCTCGACCCTTTTCACCCGAGTTCATTGATCACATGACGCAGGCAAGACAATGGTTCTATAAGGCCGCGTTGCATGGACGCGTTATGGTGCTATATCGAGTCGGCGGGGCATTGGTCTTTGAGCAAGGCGGTCCTGTGGAACTCGGATGGATTGGCAAGGAAGAGTACGACGGCTTGTCGACTTACGAGAAGACGGCTCTAGACCCGTCCAACGTTTATAACGTGCTGGCCTACGAAGTAGCGCCAGGCCTCAAGAGCGGGCCTAACGGAGAGCTAGTGTCGACGTTGATGCCTCGTACAGAGCGACAAAAGGTCATCGTCGATGAGCTTGTCGCGCAATTCGAGCGCGACCTGCAGGATGCTGCTCTACCGCCCATCGTTGTATCGGAATCAAGCATGCCGTCACTTGACGAGCTTATCTTGCTTCTCTGCGACAGCGAGCGACAAAGACTTGAGGAGTTAAAAGAGAATGTCCGCTAACAGCCGGAAGCCGTTCAGGTGTTAGCACTACGGACGACTGCCCCGACCTGAAGCGCTCCACCATACGTCACGCTATCCGACAGCCCAGAAAGGAGACCGAAGATTCAAGCATCGCTGACTGTTCGAGTTTTTTGTGGAGTGCTGGGTTTCACTGGCGTCGCAGCTATTGCCATCAACGCCTACCTGGAAGGCGGCCTAGAGTTGGACTTCATGCTGTTCAGCAGCACGCTAGGCGCATTTTTCTTCCTCTATGTCGCATTTTTCGGTGCACTTCCATGGGGCATGTCCGGGGACCGTGACAGCGAGAAGGGGAAGATGTCCAGGACCAAATGGCAGGTGTTCGGGTCCGCATTCGTTGTTTTCCTGCTCATGGCAACGTCGTTCTTATCGAAGAAAGGCGTATTCGAAGAAGCGAATCTGGTCATCCTCGGCATGGTTGGCATTCTGTTCGCTCTTGTTGGCTTGGCGCTGTACTTTTTTGTCAAAGATCGCCCCGACGACCTTCGCTAGAATTGCGCAGACCAGACGTCCGTTAATGGCAGGCAGGAGACCGTCACTCTGGCTGATTGTTCACGGCTGGCAAGCGTTCGAGAAAAGCCCGTCGAGTGATAAACTACGCAGAGACAGCCACTGATCCAAAACGGACCATTCGTGCTCTGCTGGCTTCTACCGACTTCGACCGGAATTGTAGGTGTCAGTTGACGCATAAGTTGTCGCAAACGACAGCTTATGACGACAAGGACAGTCGATACGCCTAAAAGAGCCGCTTGCCCAAAAGGGGTAAGTGGCTCTTTTTTTTGATTTTATTTTTTCGATACTCATAAGCTGTCGCCACATCAGCGACAACTTATGAGTATCGAAATTGGCAATTTCTAAGTACCTCGAGTCTGTTCGGATTCGCCGAAAACTTGGGGTTGGGTGAAAAGCGATAAGAGCGATTATCGTCGCAAGCGAGGCAGGGCAAGCGAATAGAACCGGCCAATACTCACCGCATGAGCTTCTCACGAACGGCCGCTTTCGACGAATGGCGAGGTCTGCTATACCCTCAATACCAGCCGCTCGAGCGGCTGCTTTCGGGGTATCATTGAGTTCCGCTAATGACCCGTTGCGGTCGACACCGAAACAAGGAAGAGCTATGTGGGCCTCCACGGGGGACGGGAGCAGCCGCTCAGAATAGCGGCAGCGATTAGCGCTTTTCGGCCGCACGTCCGCCAGGCTGACAATGAGCTTTTCCTTTGAAACGCGAGCGATGTAAAGACCGAACCGCCGAGATGGGACAACTCAAATCTTGGATTATCGGAATCTTCGCCTGTCATTCACCGGCGAGAGTTGTTTGCTGGCTAGTCGCATAGTCTTGGCAAGGAGAGATGACGCTGGAACCAAGCTCGATAGGCTGTCAAGATAGCCGCGATGAGATAACTGTGTGCTTGAGGTTATTGTCATACTTTCGTGACGCGCCCGTGCCTACTTCTGCGAGTTGTGTCAAGGTATGCTGATTGATCGAGCTTCCGATCTCATGTCGCTTCTGCGCATAATCGCCTTGTCGTTGTGGCGTCGAATGCCGAGACGTTGCAAAGTGTAAGGAAACCGTTATCGTCGTGTCGGTGCTGGTCAATTTTCTTCGGGTGTTTCAGGGAAGCGTGACCGACCGAATCTACGACTGGCGGTTGCAGCAAGCGAAAGGTCGTAAAAAACCAGATTCAGTGCGGACAGATTGCCTCAGACAATGCGTAGGCAGATCATCGTCCAGAGCAATGGACGCTGTGAGAGCAGCTCGCGTGGTGCACGTAGTCGATTTTGACGAGGCGCTAAATTCTATGGCGCTAATTTCGCATGGGTAATGGGAATGATGGCGATACGGGTTAGGTTTTTATATTTTTTTTTTTTTTTTTTTTTTTTATTCAATCGATCTCGTGCTTAGTTAAGGCCGTATTTTAGCTACCCTGCACTACCGAGCGGCAGTACATCAGAAGAATACTAGTCGACGCTGACCGCTTCTGGCCGTTTGCAGACCGTCGCCACTATCCTAAAGCAGACACTAAAACGGCCGCTCCCAGGAAATGCAGTCGTTCAACGCGGGGGCAAGCACGCGTCAATCCGCCGTGTGAGCACGCATTGCGTGCTGCCAGCAGTCGTGTTCCGCCTGATTTTCGCGAGGCGTAAGCGTGCCGGTCGCAAGCTTTATCGCTTTTGCACGGCCATTTCAGCTGCGCATTTTGTAAAGAACGCGATTCGAACGGCCGCGCGTATGTGACCGAGCGCACAAATTCGCGTTTTGTCCGCTGTGTTGCGGCGCCGCAACAAAATGGTCACAAGCAGCAACCAAGGCAACGGCCCGTTGTCGCGCGACCGCAAGTGTTCCGATGGCCGTCCTCTTCTTCCATAATTCTGCGGGATTGATCACCGACGCCGTCTATTTTGCCTTGCTAATTCTTCGCTACGGGTTTTTTTTCTTGTAACGGTACGGAGCGAGGAACATGAAAGGCTTAGTTGTAATAGCAGCGGCATTGCTGGTCGGCTGCGCCCCAACCAAGACGCTTGAAGAACTGGAGTTCGCGGCACTGGCGTCGGGTGACTGGTCGGCCGTCGAAAAGCGTGAACAGAATATCGAGCGGCGCAAAAGAGAGCGCAGCGTAAGTTGCGGATCCGACTCGGTTCCTGTCTGCAGCGAGCGAGCCAGAGGCCTGGTCTGCAAGTGCTGGTCGCAGCAGGACCTTGCGGAATGGATGGGCGCCCTCTAGAAGGCGGCCAGATCACCAGACGCCGATCAGATCGACGTTAGCAGGGTGACGGACAACGCCGGCACGGTCACTTCTCGGCCAGCAACTTTGGCATCTGACGGCCCGGCCGTAGAAAAAGCCCTGTGCCAGTTCGCCGCATTCCTCGTTTCGGGAAGCGTGAGGTTCAACGCCTCGTTGTCACGATTGATAATAATGACCAGCGCGCTCCCGGGTTCGCCCGTGCTTGTCTCCTCGATCAGTACGGCGAAGGTGTCACTGACAGCCCATTCCTCACTCTTCTTCGCTTCACCGTGCTTGTTGATCCAGCGCATTTCGATCGTACCTGGATGCTGCTTTAACAGACCGTGCACATAATCGTCTATTCGTAGCAGGGCGTATTCGCGCCTCAGCCAGATCAACTCGCGAACCTGTTCGAGAAAGTCCGGATCATCATCGATCAACGTCCAGTCCAACCAGCAGGTCTCGTTGTCCTGCGCGTAGCCGTTATTGTTGCCGTTCTGCGTGTTGCCGAATTCGTCGCCAGCCAGCAGCAGTGGCGTGCCTTGCGATAGCAGCAGTGTGGCTAGCAGGTTTAGCCGCTGGCGACGCCGAATCGCGTTGATGCCATCGTCTGACGTTTCGCCTTCAGCGCCGTAATTGCTGCTGTAGTTGTGCGCATGGCCGTCCCGATTGTCTTCGCCATTCGCCTCGTTGTGTCGATGTTCATAGCTGACCGTGTCACGCAACGTGAAACCATCATGCGCGGTGATGAGGTTGACACTCGCGAGGGGACGCCGCAGGCTTGCTTCGAAAAGGTCCGCAGAGCCGCGCAGCCGCATTGCGAGGTCGCCGCTCTTGCCATCGTCGCCGCGCCAGAACTGCCGTACGTCGTCCCGGAACCGATCGTTCCATTCCGCCCAGCGTGGCGGAAAGTGGCCCAGCTGATAGCCGCCAGGACCGGGGTCCCATGGCTCGGCGATGAGCTTTGCATTGCGCAACGCCGGGTGATTGCTAATGTCTGACAGTACGGGGTGCGTGGGTGAAAACCCATCCCGCCGTCTGCCGAGTACTGTTGCGAGGTCGAATCGAAAGCCGTCGACACCCATCGTACTGGTCCAGTACTCAAGGCTGTCGAGCATCATCTGGCGGACGCGAATATGATCGAAATCTACGGTATTGCCGCAGCCGGTGTCATTGATGTAGACGCCCTGGTCGCCGGGTTGAGTTCGATAATAGGCGAGGTTGTCGATGCCCCGGAAGCTGAGAGATGGCCCCAGGTGGTTGCCTTCGCCCGTGTGGTTATAGGCGACGTCCAGTATCACTTCCAGGCCGGCTTCGTGCAGCGCGCGCACCATGTCGCGGAATTCGCTGACACTGTCGCCGCGTGCGTAGCGCTGCATCGGCGCAAAAAAACCAACCGTGTTGTAGCCCCAGAAATTTCGCAGACCAAGCTCCACGAGGTGGTGCTCGTCAACAAACGTGTGCACCGGCATCAGCTCGACCGACGTCACGCCGAGAGCCTTCAGGTACTGCAGCACGTCTTTTTGCCGCAGACCGTCAAAGGTGCCGCGCGAGGCTTCTTCGATTGCGGGGTGCAGCATCGTGTAGCCGCGCACGTTGCACTCGTAGAAAACCGTATCCGCCCAGGGAATTCTGGGTGCAGGCGTGATGGTGTCTTCGATCGTTGCGCGCACCACGCTTTTTGGTACATACGGCGCGCTGTCTCTGCTGTTGATCAGCATCTCGTCGCCACCGCCTACATAGTCGAAAATGGCGGGGTGCCAATTCAGTTCGCCGGCAATCTCGCGGGCATAGGGATCCAGCAGCAGCTTGGCTGCATTGCAGCGCAGCCCCTTGGCAGGATCGTAAGGACCGTGAATGCGGTAGCCATAGTGCTGGCCGGCGACCGCAGCCAGGAAGGTAGCCGTTCCAGACGCCGTCCTGGCAGTCAGGCATGTGGTGGATCTGCACCTGCTGTCCGTTGCTGTCAAACAGGCACAACTCGACGCCGTCCGCGACGGCGGAGTAAATCGCGAAATTGGTCCCGGATTCATCGGGAGTCGCCCCTAAAAGATCGGGATTACCGGCGTGCATCAATCCGCTTTAAGGCTGACAGGGCTGAGATGCCAGATATCCTCGTTGTAGTCGCGCATCGTCCGGTCGGTCGAGAATTGCCCGGATGAAGCCGTGTTGAGGATGCTCATGCGCGTCCAGCGTTCGACGTCCCGATACGCTTCTTCGACCGCCGCCTGCGCGTCGATGAAGCTGCGGAAATCCGCTGCTGTCATCCAGGCATCGGCAGGCTCGCGAATCGATTGCAGGACGGCATCGAAAACGCCCGGTTCGAATCGATTGAAGTGGCCACTTTCTATCAGGTTGATGACGCGGCTGAAGTCTTCGTCGTTGTCGATAATCGCTTGCGGATTGTAAGTGCCGCGCTGCTCTTTGATCTGATCGACGGTCAGTCCGAACAGGAAGAAGTTCTCCTCGCCGACCGCTTCACGGATCTCCACATTGGCACCGTCGAGCGTGCCAATCGTTACCGCACCGTTCATCATGAACTTCATGTTGCCCGTACCGGATGCCTCTTTGCCCGCCGTCGAGATTTGTTCCGAGAGGTCTGCGGCAGGACAGATGATCTCCATCGCGGATACGTTGTAATCCGGGTAGAAGATCAGCTGCAGCTTGCCGTCCATCGCGGGATCCGAGTTGATGACGCGTGCGACATTGTTGATGCACTTGATCACGTTTTTTGCCATCACGTAGCCGGGTGCCGCTTTGCCGCCAATGATGATTGCACGCGGCGCGACCACATTGCCATTGCCGCGACGAATGACCTCATACAGATGCACCGCATGCAGCAGGTTGAGCAGCTGGCGTTTGTATTCGTGTATGCGCTTCACCTGCACATCGAACAGCATGCCGGGATCGACGCTGAGCCCCGTCTTCTCCTCAAGATCGCGAGCCAGTCTCAGCTTGTTGCGCAGCTTGACCTTGCGCCACGCCTTTTGGAACGTCTTTTGGTCGGCAAACTTCTTCAGCTTCTCAAGTTCGCTGAGCTCTGTCGTCCAGCCGTCGCCGATCTTGTCCGTGACAAGTTTTGCGAGCCCTTTATTGCAGGCTGCCAGCCAGCGGCGTTGCGTGACACCGTTCGTCTTGTTGTTGAATTTCTTCGGCCACATTTCGGCGAAATCGCGAAATAATCCTTCCCGCAGCAGCTTCGAATGCAGTTCCGCGACACCGTTAACCGAGAAACTGCCGACGATAGCGAGGTAGGCCATCCGTATCATCGGCTCGCCACCCTCGGCGATCAGCGACATGCGTGCGATGCGGTCATTGTCGCCGGGCCACCGCTGGCTCACCTCGACAATAAAACGCGCGTTGATCTCGTAAATAATGTCCAGAATACGCGGCAGCAGCCGGCGGAACATGGCGACCGGCCACATTTCCAGAGCTTCGGGAAGAAGGGTGTGATTCGTGTACGCCATGGTTGTACGCGTGATTTCCCAGGCGTCGTCCCAGTCAAGCTCGTACTCATCGACGAGCAATCGCATCAGTTCTGCAATTGCGATAGCCGGATGGGTATCATTCAACTGGTAGCAGTTCTTTTCGGCGTACTTGGAAAAGTCGTCGCCGTGGGCAGCGGTCCAGTTGCGAAGCTGATCCTGCAGGCTCGCCGAGGCGAGGAAATATTGCTGCTTGAGGCGCAGCTCCTGGCCGTTTTCCGTGGTGGCGTTCGGGTACAACACCATAGTTATATTTTCGGCGGCATTTTGCGAAGCCACGGCTTCGGCGTAACTACCGGCGTTGAACTGCTTAAGGTCAAACTCGTCGGTCGCGGACGCCGACCAGAGTCTCAGCGTGTTGACCACGTCATTACGATAGCCGGGAATCGGCACGTCGAAGGGGATGGCGAGTACGTCCTGGGTTTCAATCCAGGCGTAGCGGGTCTTGCCCGATGCGTCAGCATAAAGTGCGCTGCGGCCGCCAAACCGTACGGTCTGCGCGAATTCAATACGCTCGATCTCCCATGGGAAGCCTTCACGCAGCCAGGAGTCGGGTTCCTCAATCTGGTGTCCGTTTTCAATCCGCTGATGGAACATGCCGTAGTGGTAGCGAATGCCGTAGCCGATGACCGGCAAAGCCAGCGTAGCGCAGCTGTCGAGGAAGCAGGCGGCCAGGCGACCGAGGCCGCCGTTGCCGAGACCTGCATCCTTCTCTCGTTCGCAGACATCTTCGAGATTCAGGCCGAGGCGTTCGAGCGCTTCCGCGGTCGCCTCTTCGATATCGAGATTCAGCAACGCATTGCGCAGCAACCGGCCCATCAGGAACTCGAGAGACAGGTAAGCGACGCGGCGCCGGTCGTCGCGCTGCGTCGCCTTGCGCGTTTTAGCCCAGCGCTCCATCAGGCGGTCACGTGCGGCAAATACGACAGCCTGGTACAGGAACGGCGATTTCTTGCTGATAGTCTGCCGTCCGAGCATGCGACCGAAGTAGTGTGTGAAATCCTGCAGCATCGCATCAGCGGTCATCGGCAGGCTTGGTGCCTGCAACAATTCGATATCGCCGACCTCTGTGGTCTTGGGTTTCTTCGCGGCCATTCTTGAGTCTCCTTACTGCGCCGGCTGGAGTATAAGCGTTGCCAGCGGTGGCAGCGTCAAGCAGAGGGAATTCGATCGACCGTGCTGGCCGATCTTGTCGGCGGTAAATGCCTTTGCTCCAGCGCCACTGCCGCCGTAGCAGGCGTCATCCGTGTCGATCAGCAAGCCGAATTCGCCACCGGAGGGTACACCCACCCTGTAGTCGTGGCGCACGATGGGCGTGAGGTTGGTGACGCAAACAACATAGCCGCCGTGGCGATCGCGGCGAATCCAGCACAGCACGCTGCTGTCACGGTCGCCGTAGTCGATCCATTCGAATCCGTGCGCCTCGAAATCGACTTCGTGCAGGGCCGGCGTGTTCTGGTAAACGCGGTTCAGATCGCGGACCAGGCGTTGGACTCCCCGATGTGGTTCGAATTCGAGCAGGTGCCAATCGAGCGACTGGCCATGATTCCACTCGGCGCGCTGCGCAATGTCGTTGCCCATGAACAGGAGCTTCTTGCCCGGATGCGCAAACATGAAGCCGTAGTAGGCTCGCAGGTTGGCGAACTGCTGCCAGTCGTCTCCCGGCATGCGGCCGATGATCGAACGCTTGCCATGTACGACCTCATCGTGCGACAGCGGCAACACGAAGTTCTCGGTGAAAGCGTAGACCAGCCCGAAGGTCATCTTGTCGTGATGATACTTCCGATGCAGCGGATCCTCGGACATGTACAACAGGGTGTCGTTCATCCAGCCCATGTTCCATTTGTAGGTGAAACCCAGGCCGCCGGCATTGGACAGGCCGCGAGACGCCCGGCCACGCGGTGGATTCCTCCGCGAAGGTCGTCGCACCGTGGGCATGCACCTCTGTGTTCAGGCGACGCAGGAATGCGACGGCCTCGAGGTTCTCCCTGCCGCCATGCTCGTTCGGAATCCACTCGCCATCTTCGCGCGAGTAGTCGAGGTAGAGCATCGAGGCGACCGCATCGACGCGCAACGCGTCGATATGAAACTCCTCAATCCAGTACAGCGCGCTGCCGATCAGGTAGTTCATCACCTCGCGACGGCCAAAGTTGAATATCAGCGTGCCCCAGTCCGCGTGCTCGCCCTTGCGAGGGTCAGCATGTTCGTACAGTGCACTGCCGTCGAAGCGCCGCAGCCCGTGTTCGTCACTGGGAAAATGCGCCGGCACCCAGTCAACCAGCACAGCGATGCCGTGCGCGTGGCAGCGGTCGACGAAATAGCGAAACTCGTCGGGATCGCCAAAGCGCTGCGTTGGCGCGAACAGGCCGATGGGCTGGTAGCCCCAGGAGCCGTCAAACGGATGCTCCGAGACCGGCAGCAGCTCGATGTGCGTATAGCCCATCTCCACGACGTACGTGACCAGCTCGTCCGCAAAATCCCGGTAGGTCAGATAGCTGCCGTCGTCCTTGCGCCGCCATGAGCCGAGATGAACCTCGTAAATGCTCACCGGCTTGCCCAGGTCAGGTTCGCCCGTCCGGCCCGACATCCAGTTGCCGTCCTGCCAGTCATAATCGCTGTCGAAGACGATCGAAGAGTTACCGGGCGGCGCCTCGTGATAGGCGGCGTAAGGGTCGGACTTCAGCGGCAACAGTTTGCCGTCGCTATCGTGAATTTCGTACTTATAAAGAGCGCCTGGAGCGACCGCCGGAATAAATATTTCCCAGATGCCATTGCCCGGGTGCAGCCGCATTACGTGACGCCGGCCGTCCCAGTGGTTGAAGTCGCCGACCACGCTCACCCGTGAGGCATTCGGCGCCCAGACCGCGAAACGCGTACCGGACACCGAAAGGTGCTTGCAGGGGTGCGAACCGAGCTTGCGATAGACGTACTGATCGGAGCCTTCGCCGAGCAGGTACAGGTCCAGCTCGCCGAGCGTTGATGGGAACCGGTACGTGTCTTCCACCGTAATGCTGTCCCCGGACGAATAGCTGACGCGCAGCGCATAGCGGCGGATTCGTGCCGGCATGGGACTTTCGAACAGCCCCCCGACATGCACTTTTTGCATGCTGGCGAGCTTCTTGCCGGCGCCGTCGAGCAGTTCGACGGACTCGGCATCGGGCTGCAGGGTTCGCACGATCCGACCGTTGGGGCCGTCGTGCGGGCCGAGAATGGCAAACGGATTGTTGTGACGGCCTGCGACCAGCGCGTCGTACTCGGGGTTACTTGTCATTGTTTTCGTCATCGCCGAAAAGGTAGGGATCGCAGCTTGTCTGCATGTCCGATTATCGTGTGAAATGCAGCTGCTGCCCCAGCATGTCGGGTGTCACCAGCGTCAGACCGCTGTCGGTAACGCGGAAGCCCCGTTCACGGTCGGCGTCGTGGTCGATGCCGATCTGCGTGCCTGCGGGAATAACGGCGCCGCGGTCGATGATGGCGCGCCGGATTTCGCAGTGCTCACCGATATCGACGTCCGGTAACACCACGGAGTCGTGTACGGAGCTGTAGGAGTGAACGTAGCAGTTTGTGAACATCAGCGAATTGCGGACCGTGGATCCGGAAATGACGCAGCCGCCTGACACCATCGATTGAATCGCCTCGCCGCGACGCCCGGGGGAATCCCAGACGAACTTGGCTGGCGGCGCCTGTACCTGGTGCGTCCAGATAGGCCAGACCTTGTCGTACAGGTTAAGCTGCGGTGTCACCGACACCAGCTCCATGTTGGCCTCCCAGTAAGCGTCGAGCGTGCCGACGTCGCGCCAGTAGGCCTGTTCGCCGGTCTCCGGGTCGCGCAGCGGATACGCGTAGGCGCGGTAATCCTCAATAATCGACGGAATGATGTTGCGCCCGAAATCGTGCTGAGTTCCCGGCGTGTCCGAGTCCTTGATGGTCTGCTCGTAAAGAAACTCGGTATTGAAAACGTAATTGCCCATGGACGCGAGGCACAGACCGGGCTTGCCGGGAATCGGGTTCGGTTTTGCCGGTTTCTCGTCAAAGCCGATGATGCGCCCTGTTTCATCCACCGTAATGACCCCGAAGGCCCCCGCAGCTTCTTCGATAGGCACTTCTATGCAGCAAATCGTAATGTCCGCGGCGGTATCAACGTGATAGGCGAGAAAAGACCCATAGTCCATTTTGTAAATGTGATCGCCGCCCAGGATGAGCACCAACCTGGGCTTGTGCGTGCGAATGATGTCGAGATTCTGGTAAACGGCGTCAGCCGTGCCTCGATACCACTCACCACCAACACGCTGCGACGCTGGCAGGATCTCGACGAATTCCCGCTCGCCGGCGCCGGACTGAAACCAGGACCAGCCGCTCAACAGGTGCCGGATCAGGGAATGGGCTTTGTACTGGGTAAGCACGCCAATGCGGCGGATACCGGAGTTGATGCAGTTGGACAGGGCGAAATCGATAATGCGGAACTTGCCGCCAAAGTGCAGGCCCGGCTTGGCGCGCCAAGTCGTCAGCTCATAGAGTCGCGAGCCCTGGCCACCGGCCAGTATCAATGCCAGTGTGTCACGCGTGAGCAGGCTTACATGACGGGCATCGTCCTTGACAGCTATGTTCTTCATTGGGCAACTCTTCCTTCCAGGCTCATGTGTTATCCGGCTTGTTACCGGATACGCAGTCTGCCCGTGAGTTGCCTCAGTGGGTTAGCTCGCGCCCGGATTCCCGCACCATCGTCGCGACATTGTCGCAAACTTCCGGTGTCAATTGTGTCAAGAGTACACGCCAGCGCCAGTTTCCGCCCGGCTTCCCCGGGATATTGAGACGTGCTTCCGATCCCAGGCCCAGGAAGTCCTGCATCGGGGCAATCGCAAGTCGGGCCTTGGTGGACAGCGCAGCCCTGATCATGTCGAGATGGATCGTCTCGGGTTTGCCGCCGGTGATGGCCAGTGCCGCGTCCTGCGCGTCGCGTATTTCCTGTGCGGTCCGGATATCGCCGGGGCTGCCAAGAAACCAGCCGATGGTCGTGTCGTTGTCGTGTGTGCCGGTGTAGCAGACGCTGTTTTCGTCGACATCGGCCAGCGTAAATCCCTCGTCGCAGACATCGAACTGCAGGACCCGCATACCCGGAATCTGGTGCCGATCGCGCAACGCTTCGACCTCGGGCGTAATCACGCCGAGGTCTTCTGCCACGATCGGCAGGTTGCCGAACTCCTGTTGCATCGCATCGAAAATCGCATCGCCCGGGCCCGGCTCCCAGGCCCCGCTGCGCGCCGTCGTGGCGTCCGACGGAACGGACCAGTAAGACTCGAAGCCCCGAAAATGGTCGATTCGAACCAGGTCGGCAAGCTGCGTCGACGCTCGAAGTCGCTCGATCCACCAGCGGTACCCGTCTCTTGCGTGCATGTTCCAGTCATACAAAGGGTTGCCCCAGAGCTGTCCATCCTCACTGAAATAGTCAGGCGGTACACCGGCGACATGGTCCGGATGACCGTTCTCGTCGAGGCACAGGATCTCCCTGTTCGCCCACGCATCGGAGCTGTCCAGCGCGATGCAGATCGGCATATCCCCGAACAGCGTGATCCCCTTGCTGTGGGCATAATCGCGCAAGCGCCGCCACTGCTCGAAGAAGAAGAACTGCGCCGTCTTGATGGCCCTGACATCACCGTTGGCGCTGAGCTCCAATTTTCTGAGCGCTTCCGCATCACGGTGCACATAGGGTGCCTGCCATTCCGGCCAGGGTCGCTCGCCGTGGCGGGTCTTCAAGATACGAAAGATGGCGTAGTCGTGCAGCCAGGCGGCGTCATTGCCCTGGACAAACTCGAAATAACGGCTTCTGCGCTCGTCGTCTGCCTTGTAGTGAAAGCGTCGCGCCGCGATGTCGAGCAGCCGGCTCTTGATCGGGATGAGCTTGCCGTAGTCGACATAATCGGTCGGCAAGCTCGTAAGTTCTTCGACTTCGTGATTTTCGAGCAGCCCCTCCTGCACCAGGTCTGCGATGCTGATGAGCATCTCGTTGCCGGCGAACGTTGACAAAGGCTGGTACGGGGAGTCTCCGTAAGCCGTTGGCCCTGTTGGTAAAAACTGCCAGACGCCGAGCTGCATGCTGCGCAGGGTATCGACGAATGTCAGGGCTTCAGCGCCGATCTCACCGATACCGAAGCGCCCGGGCAAAGACGCGATGTGCAGGCACACGCCACCTTGCCGATTGGCGGGCAGGGTCGGGCTTTCGACGCGCTTTGTCATTGGATGTCTCAGGGTCTGGCACGATAGCGGCTTACAAAAGTAATGATGGCAATGCTTTGCCGCAACTCAATGTATACGTATTCAATTAATGAATACGTATACATTGAGTTGCCCGCTCCGAATACGCTTCTTAAGATGGAAGGCACTGCTGTATCCAATTACAAGACCTTCCGGGGGGAAACCTAAATGGTCAAGAAAAGCCGCGATGGCGCGTCCGAGAAAGACGAAACCAATTACCTGACATCCAACGTGCGCCGAACCGCGCTTTCCCTGGCAATCGCTGCGGCGCTGCCCGGCGCGATGGCAATGCCAATGGCGGCGCATGCCCAGGATGCCGACGAAGAGGTGATCGAAGAGATCGTTACCTACGGTTCCTTCCGTCAGAGCCTGGTGAATGCAATCGATACGAAACGGCAGTCATCGACGATTGTAGAGGCAATCTCTGCTGAAGATATCGGCAAATTGCCGGATTCGAGTATCGCAGAATCCCTCGCGCGTCTGCCGGGCATGGCCGGCGAGCGCGTCAACGGCCGCACCAGCGGCATATCGGTTCGCGGATTTAAGGAAGAATTCGTCGGCACGACCATGAACGGTCGTGAGTTGCTTGGCATGGGCGACAACCGAAACGTTGAGTACGATTTGTACCCGTCGGAGATTATCAGTGGCGTCGTCGTCTACAAGACGCCCGATGCAACGATGACGACCCAGGGTCTTGGTGGCATCGTCGACCTGCGCACAACCCGACCGCTGGATGCGTCGCCGCACCTGGTCGCGAACGTTAACCTCGAACAGAACGATCTCTCCTCGGCAAACCCCGATTTTGACGACAACGGTCATCGCCTGGCGCTGAGCTACTCGGATGTTTTCGCTGATGACACGGTTGGTATTTCGCTTGCCGTCGCGACAACCGAGTCGCCAAGCCAGGAGCAGCAGTTCCGCGGCTGGGGTTATGCAGACGTCAACCTGGGGAACGCCACGGCGGGTCCGGGCATTACGCTGGCGGGCGGTGAGAAGATCCTCGGCGGACACGATACGTTTGTTCGTTCGGCCGTCCTCGAGCGCGACACCATTGCAGGCGTGCTGCAGTTTGCCCCGAACGACGATGTAACGGTTACGCTGGACGCTTTGTACATCGACTTCAGCGAAGAAAAGGTATTTCGCGGCATCGAAGAGGGTGGGCCTGAATGGGGTGGTACGGCTTACACCGTGACGGGCCTCGAAAACGGCCTGGTTACGTCCGGCACGATGGAGCCGGGTTTCCTGTCTGTCATACGCAATGACGGCGAGCGCAAGCTTGCGGATATGACGCAATTCGGACTCAATATCGAATACGACATCGGTGATGAGTGGGAGCTGAGGTTCGACCTGGCGCACGGCCAGGTGGACAAGAAAATCACCAACATCGAAAGCTACGCAGGCGTCGGACGTGCCGGACTGACCACCCAGGGCAGCCCAACCGCTCGCAGCTTCACGATGGGCCCCAACGGTGCGGTTTACACCAGCCATCCGACGATCTCGCCGGTTGACCTGAGCGACTTCAACACCGTCAGGCTGGCAGGACCGCAGGCATGGGGTGGCGGTATGCAGAATGTGCCGGAGTTTGCGGATACGACAGCCGCTGATGGCTCAACCATCGGCCCGTTCCAGGCGCAGGATGGCTTCATCAATGAGCCAATCTTCGATGAGGAGCTGACCACGCTGAAAATGGAAGTCTCGCGCGGCCTGGATTTCGGCATCCTTACGGCCGTCGACCTCGGCATCTTCTATTCGGATCGTTCAAAATCGAAGGACAACGGGGGCGCCTACCTCACCGCGCCGACCTGGCCAAACGACGGGCTGATCCCTGAGCAGTTCCGCCTGGGTACGACTGACGTCAGCTTTATCGGTCTGGGCAGCATTGTCGCTTATGACGGCATCGCCATGTACGACAGCGGTTTCTACACAGCGAGTGATGCTGCTCTGTTGCAGCCGGACCGCGAAGGCGACAGCTACACGATCGAAGAGACGTTGACGAGTGTCTATGCCATGGTCGACTTCGATACCGAGATCGGCGGAAAGCCTGTCAACGGTAACTTCGGCGTGCAGATCATCAATGCCGACCAGACAGGCACGGGCTTCGGATCCTTCATTGGTCCAAGCGGCTTCGTTGAGGCAACACCGATTACAGATGGTGATGACTACACGGATGTCCTGCCGAGCCTGAACGTTAATATCGAAGTTGCCGACGACCACATGGTTCGCGTGGCGGCATCGAAGACCATCACCCGCGCTCGCATGGACTACATGAAGCCGAACAACCAGGTCAACTTCAACTTTAACGCGGGCAACGTGTCGAATCCGAATCCGGCAGCGGGGCCCTGGAGCGGCAGCGCGGGCAACGCCAAGTTGAAGCCCTACGAGGCCAACCAGTTCGATCTCAGTTACGAATGGTACTTTGCTGAAGACGGTTTCGCTTCCGCGGCGTTCTTCTACAAGGACCTCGTAAACTGGCATGCCGACGGATCATTCATCGCCGATTTCACGCCCTTCTACATCCCGGGCTACCATGAGTCGATTGATCCGATCACGGGGGCCGTCATAACGCCGGCGACCTTCCTCGGTGTTGTTTCGTCGAAGGCCGATGGGCTCGAAGGCTTCGTACGAGGCTACGAACTGCAGACGAACCTGCCGTTCCACCTGTTCTCGGACGCCCTGGAAGGGTTCGGCGTGAACGCGTCGATTGCTCTCTATGACGGCAAGCTCGATAACGGCGGCGATGTGCCCGGCCTGTCCGAGGAGGCTTACCAGTCAACGGTCTACTGGGAGCGTGGCGGTTTCCAGGCACGTGTGTCCTGGACCAAGCGTGACAAGTTCTCCACGGAGACCCCTCAGCTGAGCCTGGCGCTGACGCCGACGCTCGATCAGGGTGCGGAGTTGATCGATGCTCAGATCGCCTATGACTTCGGGCTCGGCGGTTTCGACAGGCTCGATGGGCTGACCATTTCTCTGCAGGGCCAGAACCTCACCGATGAGGATACGCTGCAGACGGATAGCGACTCCCGCCAGGTCACCAAGTGGCAGAGCTTTGGTGCCAACTACCTGCTGGGCATCAACTACAAGTTCAACTAGGCCATTGCAAGATCGGCAAGGAACCCTGTCAGCGCCGCTGGCAGGGTTTTTTTTCGGGTAAAATCCGGACAACTATAAGACGCCAGGCAGTTCCAACATGACGGACAAAATCAGCAAGGTTGTTGTGGTCGGCGGTGGCACGGCGGGCTGGATGTCGGCCGCGCTATTGAAGAGGGTGCTTGCCAATAACGTGGAAATCGAACTGGTCGAGTCGGATGCTATAGGCATTGTCGGCGTCGGCGAGGCGACGATCCCGCCCATACAGCTCTTGAATCATGTACTGGGCCTCGATGAGGCGGAGTTCCTGCGTGAGACGAACGCGAGTATCAAGCTGGCGATCAAGTTCGAGAACTGGCGGGTCGAAGGCGAGGGGTACTTTCATACCTTCGGGTCACCGGGCCGCAGCCAGGCGTTCTGCCACTTCCACCACTACTGGACTCGCGCGCAACTGGCCGGCCATGAAACGAACCTGTGGGACTACGATCTCAACTACCTCTGCGCGGAGGCCGGCAAATTTGCCAAGCTTGAAGTCAACGATCCGGTTTGGGAAATGCAGTACGCGTATCACTTCGATGCGTCTCTGTATGGCCAATACCTCAGAAAATACAGCGAACGACTCGGCGTACGGAGAACGGAAGGACTGATCGAAGATGTCCTGCTGAATGCCGAGACCGGGCATGTCGAGAAGCTGATCCTGGAGGGCGGCAAAGCGGTCGAAGGCGACTTCTTCATCGATTGCTCCGGCGGCCGGGCGCTGCTGATCGGTCAGAAACTCGAAACCGGTTACGAGGACTGGGGCCACTGGTTACCCTGCGACCGCGCGATGGCGGTGCCTTCGCAGCGCTTCGCGGAGACCCTGCCGTATACGCGATCAATCGCGCACTCGGCCGGCTGGCAATGGCGCATTCCGTTACAGCACCGCAATGGCAACGGCCTGGTTTATAGCAGCAGTCATTACAGCGACGACGAGGCCGCCGACATCCTGCTGAATAACCTGGATTCGCAGGCGCTCGCCGAGCCAAAAATAATACCGTTCAGAACCGGCCGCGCGTTGAAGCAGTGGAATCGCAATGTCGTCGCCGTCGGCCTGTCCAGTGGCTTCCTCGAACCGCTCGAGTCAACCAGCATTCATCTCATCCAGTCGGCGATCGTACGCCTGCTCACCCTGTTCCCGCACGCAGGCGTCACGCAGGAGCTGATGGATGAATACAATCGTCAGTCACAGTACGAGTTCGAGTACATTCGTGACTTTATTATCCTGCACTACCATTTGAACGAGCGAGATGACAGCGACTTCTGGCGCGACGTTCGCAATATGGACGTACCGGAACGCATCACGCAGAAAATCGAATTGTTCAAGGCGACCGGCACGCTGACCAAGGATAACTTCGACATATTTCTCGAATCGTCCTGGCTGCAGGTCATGTTAGGGCAGGGGATCATGCCGCAGGACTATCATCCGCTCGCCGACACGCTGACTGAGGCGCAGCTGCTGGACAAGCTCAGGAAGACGAAAGAAACCAAGATGCAGCCGATGGCGCAGATTCCGGGTCACGACGAGTTCCTGGAGATGTTCTGCAAGGCCGGATGACAGACATGCCAAAGCGACTCGTCATTCTCGGCGGTGGCACAGCAGGCTGGATGGCCGCGAATCTGTTTGCCCGAAAATGGTCGCAGGAGCAGGTTGTCGTAAGCCTGGTTGAGTCTCCGGATATTGGCATCATCGGTGTCGGGGAAGGTTCTACACCGACCTTGAAACGCTTCTTCGAGATGATCGACGTGGACGATGCGGACTGGATGCCGCGTTGTAATGCGACCTATAAGCTCAATATCCGATTCTCCGGGTGGAGCCCCGGCTCCGGCATCCCCAGTTACAGCCATCCGTTCGTCACGCAGGTTGACATGCATACGCAGCACCCGTTTGCTGCGAATTGCCTGTCACGCCGACTGGGAATGGACGTGCATACGCAGCCGGACGATTTCTTCCTGAATGGCGTGCTGGCACGACAGGGAAAGGGACCGCGAACGCCGGACAGTTTTCCGTTCGTGGTGGACTACGGCTACCACTTCGATTCCGGCCTTCTGGGCGAGTATCTCGCGGAGCTTGCCGTTGGCCGTGGCGTCGATCACCTGCAAAAGAAAATTGTCGACGTCGAACTGGATGACGACGGCGATATCAAGGCATTGCTGAGCGATGGTGGTGACCGCCTGGAGGGCGACTTCTTCATCGATTGCACGGGCTTCGCCTCGGTGCTGATGCAAAAGACGCTGGGCGTCGAATTTCGGAGTTTCAGCTCAAACTTGTTCAACGACTCTGCGGTCGTTATGCCGACGGCAAGGGACGAATCCTTGCAGCCCGAAACCGTCTCCTACGCGATGTCGAACGGCTGGTGCTGGAAAATTCCGCTTACGCATCGCTACGGCAATGGCTATGTCTACAGCTCGGATTTCGTTTCCGACGATGCCGCCGAGTCTGAGCTCAGGGCATTCCTGGGTCTGCTCGATAGCGATGCAGAAGCGCGCCGCCTCAAGATGCGGGTGGGGCAGCTGGATAAGCACTGGTATCGCAACTGCATCGGGCTGGGCCTGTCACAGGGCTTTATCGAGCCACTGGAAGCGACCGCGCTTCATCTCGTGCAGATATCGATCGAGCTCTTTATCATGAAGTACGAACAGGGAGGCTTCGGCACTGAGTATCGTGATGAGTTCAACCTGAAGATCCGCGATCGCTTTGAGCGGGTTCGTGACTATATCGTTGCGCACTACAAACTGAATACGCGCGACGACAGCGAGTACTGGAAGGCGAACCGGGACAACCTGGCGCTCTCCGATTCGCTGCGGCATATTCTCGACGTCTGGTATCGGCGAGGCGATCTGACCCGGGAAATTCAGCGGCAAAAGATCGAATCCCACTTCGGTACGCTGTCCTGGCACTGCCTGCTTTCCGGTTACGGGGCTTATCCGCCGTTGAGAGAGGATCAATCGAATGCGAGCGACATTTACCGGGAAAAGCACCTGCAAGAATTCCTGGAAGGCTGTTCGCTGAACTTCCGCCCCCATCAAGAGAACCTGGATGCCTCCGACGCGACGACCCTGTAGCGCTGAATTCGAGGCGGGCCACGGCTGATGAAACCGACCAGCGCAATATCGATCGCCCTCGTGGCAGTCCTCAGCCTTGCCGGTTGCGAAATAAAGATCGAGGACAGCTCGGCCGGGCGCCAGGGCGTCTTCAGCAACCCGATCATCCCGGGCTTCGCGCCAGACCCGTCCATCGTGCGTGTCGACGACGATTTTTACCTGGTCAATTCGACCTTTGAGTATTTTCCCGGCATCCCGATCTACCACAGCCGGGACCTCGTCAACTGGGAGTTGATCAGCTATGCGTTGAACGATCCCGGCAAAATTGAACTCGAACGCATCAAGTCGAGTGACGGCATACATGCATCGACGATTCGCTACCACGACGGCACGTTCTACATCATTACGACCAACAACGTGAATGGCAAACTGGTGAACTTCATTGTGACGGCGACGGATCCGCGAGGACCGTGGTCCGCACCGAATGTGCTCGAGGGTGCGCCCGGAATCGACCCGTCCCTGTTCTTCGATGACGATGGGCGTGTCTGGTACGTCGGCAACCACATTCCACCGGATCCGGAGTTCCCCGGCCAGGCTGAGATCTGGCTGCAGGAAGTCGATATCGAGGCGATGGCGCTGATCGGCGAGCGCTATTACCTGTGGCGTGGCTGTTGCGGCGGTGTCTGGGCGGAGGGGCCGCACATCTACAAGAAGGGCGGCTATTACTACCTTCTGATCTCGGAAGGTGGCACCGCCTATGAGCACGCACTCAGCGTTGCGATCAGCAGGGAGATCGCCGGACCCTATCAGAACAACCCGCGCAACCCGGTACTCAGTCATCGTCAGCTGAGCTACGACCATCCGATCACCGGTGTTGGACACGCTGATCTCGTGGAACTGGCCGACGGGCGCTGGTACGCGGTTGCATTGGGCTGGCGACTCGTCGATGGGAAACACGGCATTCTCGGCCGGGAGACCTTCCTGCTGCCCGTGACCTGGGAGACCGAGCCTTATGCCTGGAAGGAAGAGCGGCTCACGTTTCCGGTGTTCAGTCCGGCAACAGGCAAGGTGGAGTTGACGTACCCGTTGCCGCTCGCCGGGACAATGCCGCAAATGCGTTACGATTTCGCGGACTCCTTCGATGGCGAGACGCTCGGAATCCACTGGAATTTCCGGCGTGCGCCGGCGACGCCTTTTCATGACCTGCGGGCGAATCCGGGTTCGCTGCGCCTTTCACTGGGTCCCGGTGCGATCAGCGAAGGTGCGCAATACAGCTTCGTCGGCATACGGCAGCGCCATTTCGAATTCGATGTTTCGACACGAATGCACTTCGCGCCGTCAGCAAAGGAGGAAGCGGGATTGATCGCGATTCAGAACGATCGCTCTGCGTTCATGATGACCCTGACTTCAGGGTCTGACGGCAATTTCATTGAACTCACACAATCGTTGCAGGGCGAATCAAAAACGCTAGCCGCCGTGCCCTACCAGAGCGACGCGGTTTTCCTGAGGATCACGGGCCACTACCTGGACTATGATTTCCAGTTCTCGGCAGACGGAAAATCATGGGTATCCCTGCTGGGTGACGTCGACGTGACGGCGCTGTCGCCCGCTGTGATCGAGGGTTACAACTACACCGGGATTTACCTGGGTTTATACGCAAGCGCCAATGCTGCGGACAGCGACAATCACGCAGATTTCGATTTTTTCAACTACACGTCTACAGCAAATGCTCGCGATGACTGGTTCGAGCGACAGGCAACTAATGAAAACAATCAATAGGTTCATTGTGCTGGCGGGATTCGCCGTGGTGCAGGTAGCCATTGCAAACCCGGAGCCACATGGGACCACGTACAAGCTCTACTACCTCGGCGGCCAGTCCAACATGGAGGGCTTTGGATACAGCGCCGAGCTACCGGAAGACAGGGCACTGGTATCCGGGGACGTCATGATCTTCACGGGACAGATGGCTCTCGATAATGCGACCGCTGCCGGAGTTGGACACTGGCAGCCATTGCAGCCTGGCTTCGGCACTGGCTTTGCGACCGACGGCGTCAGCAGCAAGCTGTCCGACCGTTTTGGTCCTGAGCTGCTTTTCGGGCAGACGATGGCTGCAAGTACACCGGACAGCAAGATTGCGATTATCAAGTACGCGCTGGGTGGGTCCGGGCTGGCGATCGGCGTTGGCTACGGTAACTGGCACCCGGACTTCGCAACGGGCAACGGACTGAATCAGTATGATCACGCGCTGAAGACGCTGCGGAATGCGTTCGATGTGGCCGACATCGACGGCGACGGCGCGCCTGATCGACTGATTCCCGCCGGCATCGTCTGGATGCAGGGTGAGGCAGACGCGTTCGACAGCCAGGCGGCTGCGGATGACTACCGCGCCAACATCGAAAGACTGATGAGCCTGCTAAGGGCTGCGCTGCGCGTCGATGACCTGCCGGTTGTGATCGGCAAGATCACGGATTCGGGTATGTCCGACGATGGCAGCGTCATGGACTACATCGCTACGGTGCAGGCAGCGCAGCAGGATTTCGTGGCCCAGGACGAATGTGCCGCCTATGTCACCGTGACCGACGATCTCGGTTACCTCGACGACGGCTGGCACTACGATACGGAAGGGTTCGTGCGCCTTGGTACGGCATTTGCCGAGGCCATGATCAAGCTCGAGGAGACCTGCGCTCCGGCAAGATAGCCGAGCCGGTTCTTATTTCGGTGCGCGCTGGCTCCGCAGCCGGCACATCGAAAGGCACGCGGGTTTTCGATGCCGGGGCCGGTTTCCCGCCTGGCGTGCCGTCAGCTTCGCAGCACCGGCGCGCTCAGTTGTAATTTACGTCGGCGGACCCTGAAATATTCGGTGCGCCGACTTTGAGCACAACGGATTCAAGTGCTGGTAACGAAACGCGGAATTTCGCCTCACCCCGATCGACGATCAGCTGCGCGTGATTACGACGATAAAGCTGCTCGTCCAGCATGTAACGTCCGTCCGCCAGCCGCCACTCGCGAATTACATCGGCGGGCACGTGAATCTCCAGGTCGTAGGCGCTGGCATCGTCAAAGTTGCTGACGACAAGCAGGCGTTCGTCGCCTTGCCAACGTACAAACGAAAACACTTTCTCGTTATAGGCTGCGTCCGCTCTGCTACGGTTATAGCTATGGATTTCGGCGTAGTCTCCGCTAAGCGCACGATTGGATGCGCTGAAGCGCATCAGGCGCGTGTAAAAATCACGCAATGCTTTTTCCCCCTCGCTCAGGCCGCCGCCATCGAACGCACCGCCGTTCATCCAGCGCTGGTGCGACGGGACGCCCCAGTAGTCGAAGATCGTCGTGCGTGTCGGGTCGCCGAAGCCGGCGTCACCCTCGCCGGATTCACCGACATCCTGGGCAAAGTAGAGCATCGTCGGCGAGCGGCTGATGAGCGCCGATACGACCATCGCCGGTTTACCCTTGCGCGCGTCACCGGCGAAGCCCGGGCTGGCGATACGCTGCTCGTCGTGATTCTCCAGGAAATGCAGCATGTGTTGTTCGATGTCGAGGACGTCGGCATGCGCAGGCGCCAGTGTGTCGGTTGAGGCTTTACCCTGCATGATCGGCTTCAGCGTGTCGTAAAAACCAACCTTGTCGTAAAGATAGTCCATGCGTCCGAGCTGCAGATAGTTGCGGTACTCCTGCGGGTTGTAGACCTCGGCCAGCAGGAATGCATCGCCGTTTTTCATCTTGATCGACGAATTCAGATAGCTCCAGAACTCGACCGGCACCATCTCCGCCATGTCATAACGAAAACCGTCGACGCCTTTGTCCAGCCAGTACGACACGATCTGTCGGAACTTGATCCAGCTGTCCGGCACGTCCCTGTCTGCCCAGAATGCGGCGTGTTGCGCGATTGACCAGGTGCGGGCCGTATCGGGTAGCTGATCGAACGCGTAACTGCCGTCGGGCCGCACGCCGTAGTTGACCTTGACCGTCTCGAACCAGTCGTCAAAGCGTGGCTGTGCTGCCCGCGAGCCGTTGCCGGTCCATTTGGCCGGTGATTCCTCGAACTCGCCGTCAGCCAGTGGATGCGGGTCGCCGCCGAGCGGACGGTAGCCGGCGGGCGGCTCGGGAACCGCAAAATCCTCGGCGGGCACGTAGTAGAAATTGTTGTCACGCGCCCATTCCACGGATGTGTCGTCACTGGCGCCAAAGTCCTCGACCCCGCCGGGACGACTCAGGGAATGGTAACCGCGCGCGACGTGATTGGGCACGATATCGATGAGCACCTTCATGCCGTGTGCGTGGGTGCGTTCGATGAGTGCTTCGAACTCGGCAAGACGGTTGGCCGGATCATCCGCGAGGTCGGGATTGACGTTGTAGTAGTCCTTGACGGCGTAGGGCGATCCCGCGCGGCCCTTGACGACATCGGGATCATCGTGGCCGATGCCGAATTCGCTGTAATCGCGAATCACGGCATGATGAGGAACGCCGGTGTACCAGACATGCGTCGTGCCGAGTTCGCGAATACCTTCGAGCGCCTTGTCGTCAAAGTCGCTGAATTTGCCGACGCCATTTTCCTCGATCGTACCCCAGGGCTTGTTGGTCGTGTCCTTGTTGCCAAACAGGCGAGTGAATACCTGGTAGACAACGGCCTTGGCCGCGCGCTGGTCGTCGTTGATGAAGAGCGTGGTTGCCGCGTGATTCCAGGCAAAGCGTACGGTGAGCGTCGAGCGTTGCCTGTCGAATACCGCGGCGCTGCCGGTTTTCGGCATACTGCGCGCTATCGGTATCGCAGCATCGCCGAGCTGCAGCGACGACACTTCGGCGTTCCAGTTGTGGATGACGATCGTCATGTCCCGCAGCGTTGGACGGCCGGAATAATCACTACCTTCGCGACCGAGCTCGATCGTCAACGCATCGCCCTGCTGCTCCGCGTTGAACCGCAGCAGTTCGTAGGCGCCGTCATCGAGACTCGTGCGGCTCTTGCCGTCATCCTCATACATCTGGCCGGTCGCCGACGGTACCGTGCTATCGGCATAGTAATGCAGCGTCAGCTGTTCGCTGGAGTAGTCGCGTGTCGTTGGAATGTCCGGTGTCATCGGAATGAAAGACCCGGCGCGGACAAGTACCGGAATCGTCTCCAACGTCACCGGGATGTCGACCTCCTGCGCGCCGTCGTAACGCGTGTCGGTCCAGAAATCGAACCAGGTGCCCGCAGGCAGATCGACACTCACGGATCTCAGGCCGGGATCCATGACCGGAGCGACGAAAAACGCGTCGCCCCACAGGTAACTGTCCTTTTCGTCGATGAGCGATTTGTCGCTTTCGTCTTCGAAGAACAGCGGTCGCATGAGGGGCATGCCGCTGGTGCTGTTCTCGTAGGCCATGGTGTACACGTATGGCAACAGGCGGTAGCGTAATTTGATGTAGTCGCGAATGATGCGCCGGGTCTGCCGATCGTGGAATACCGGTTCCGCGGCAATGTGTTCCTGCGCGTGTGGCCTGTAGACGGGCTGGAAGACGCCATACTGCAACCAGCGGATATACATTTCCTTGTCGAAGGTCTCTCCGCCGGCGAATCCGCCAAGATCGGAATGATTGTAGGCGAGGCCGAACATGCCCATTTGCAGGCTGAGTTCGATCTGCGGTTTGAAACCTCCCCAGCTGCGACTGACGTCACCGGTCCATGGCAGCATGCCGAATCGCTGCGAACCGGCGAAACCAGAGCGCATCAGTATCAGCGGACGCATGTCCGGATATTTTGCGACTTGCCGCTCATAGACCATGCGCGCCCACTCGTGGCCGTAAGCATTGTGAATCTCGTCGCCGGTAGCCTCCTGTCCCGAGTCACTGAGCCAGTGCAGGGCATCACCCGGATGCACCTCGGGCTCGCCCAGGTCACCCCACGTTGCCGCAGCACCCTGTTCGAACAGCATTTCGTAGGGCTGCCAGAACCACTTGCGCGCCGTTTCGTCAAAGACGTCGACCAGTCCTGTATTGCCGAAATAGAAATCGAAGCGTCTTGGCTCGCCGGTCGGTGTCCTGGCGAGTGCACGGCTTGAAACGGCATCGTCCCAGCGATCGGACGTGCTGAGAATGAAGGGTTCCGTAATCGCTATGGTTTTGACGCCGTCATCGGCGAAGTCACTGATCATGTCCTCAGGCGTTGGCCAGGCCTCGCGATCCCAGTCCAGCCGGCCCATGTGGCCCTTGATGTCGGGCCCGAACCAGTAGATGTCGAGGATGATCGCGTCGAGCGGGATGTCGGCGCGTTGAAAACGACGCACGACATCGCGGGCTTCCTTTTCGCTTCGATAGCCGAAGCGTGAGGCGAAATTGCCGAATGCCCAGCGGGGCGGCAGCGGCTGTTTGCCCGTGACATCCGTGTAGTTGTTGATGAGTTGCGGATAGCTGTCGCCGGCGATGACGATGTAGGCGGTTCGACCGCCGACGGCCTCGAACTGCAGGACGTCGCTTTCGGTGCTGCCAATGTCGAGCCAGCCGCTGGCCGAGTTGTCGAACACGATCGTGTACTTGTCGGACGACATGATTGCCGGGAGGCTGTAGTACATCTGCTCAGCGTCTGTCTCATAGCCGTAGGACGCCTTGTTATACAGCGGCATGCGGCGGCCGCGGCGGTCCATGCCCATAACGCGTTGCCCGCCGCCAAGGATTTTTTCGCCAGCGTCGAGCTGAAAGCGAAAGCCGCGCACCGTGTCATAAGCGAAGTAACCGTGTTCCTCGGCCACCAGCGGCTCGCCGTCCTTCATAAAGCGAACCCGGACCGGGGATTTGTCGATGACTGCAGTCAGGCCGTCAATCATGAAAGCCAGCGCCGACTCGGAATCGCTGACGGCGCTGATAACGTCGCCGGTGTTGTGCCGGTCTATGGCGAATGAAGGTAGCTGCTTCACACCGTCCTCGACGTAATGAACTTCGAAGGCTGCTTCATCGACCGGTGTAATACGAAGCTCACCCAGATCGCTGACAATAACGAGCGATGGGCCCTCCAGCGTGTGGCTCTGGTACTGTCCGAAATCGGCAGAGGCTGAGGTCGCGGCGAGCAGCGCGCAGGCGAACAGAATTCTTTGCGTCACGACGATGCTCCCGTTATTGACCGACTTCGAGTAGCAGCGCCGCGCGTGGCGGTATTTCCAGCGCCTCATGAATCTCGTAGACCTGCCCCGTCAGGACGTCCGTCGCATCGACGGCATCGCCGAGGCGCTCCGCAAAGCGCGCGGTATCAATGGTCTGCTCATCGTCGCTGCGATTGAACACCACCATAACCGTGTCGCGGTCGTCGTAACGAAAATACGCGTACACATCCTTGATCGGTGTGAACTGCATCAGCTTGCCGGAATGGATGACTGACTTGTTCTTGCGCCAGGCGAGCAGCTTGCGAAGGAACTCCTGCGCTTCGCGCTCGGTTGCGCTCAGCCCGTCACCGGTAAATGCATTCTTCTCGCTGTCACCCCAGCCGCCTGGAAACTCCTCGCGGATGGCGCCATGACTATCCGTTCCTGGATGCGACATCAGTACTTCTGTGCCGTAGTAGAGCGTCGGGATACCGCGCATCGTCAGGTAATACACCATTGCCATGCGGTACAGATCGTAGTCTTCGTCGAGCTGCGTATAGATGCGACTCATGTCGTGGTTGTCGGGAAAGATAACGAGGTTGCCCGGATCGGGGTACAGGAAGTCGTTGCCCAGCATCTCGTACGCAGCGGTCCACGGACTGTCCCACCAGGGTACGTCTTCGGTGAGCGACTTCCTGAACGCAATCTGCAGCGGGAAATCGAGCATGCTCGGCATGTAGGACGTGTAGCCATCGTGGTTGACTTTTCCACGCTGCCAGTAGGAGACGATCGCCGGGTTTCCGGTCCATTCTTCACCCGTAACGTTAAGGCCCGGATACTCGTCCATGACACGACGACTCCACTCTGCCATGTAGTGCTTATCGGGGTATGGGTGGGTATCCATGCGAATGCCAGCCAATCCCAGATATTCGATCCACCAGAGCGAATTCTGTATGAGGTAATCAGCAAGCAGCGGATTGCGTTGATTCAGGTCGGGCATGGTTTCGGCGAACCAGCCATCCGCGTGTGCGCGCCGGTCAAAGTCCGATGCGTAGGGATCCTGATTGGTCGTCCTGGCATTGCTGGTGATCGCGCGCGTTTCCGGAAGATTCAGCCAGTCTTCCGTGGGCAGGTCGTTCATCCACCAATGCCCGCTGCCGATGTGATTGGCGACCATGTCCATGATCAGGTCCATGCCCATGGCACGCATTTGCGTCGCCAGTGCAAGGTATTGCTCGTTACTGCCGTAGCGAGGGTCGACCTTGTACAGGTCGGTCATGGCGTAACCGTGATAGGACGATTCCGACATGGCATTCTCGAGAACGGGATTCAGCCATACGGCCGTGAATCCCATGTCGTTGATGTAGCCCAGGCGCTCCATAATGCCTGCCAGGTCACCGCCATGGCGCCCGTAGTCATCGCTGCGGTCGAGCTTGTCTTCGTAGGCGTCGAGCGAGTCATTTGATGCGTCGCCGTTGGCAAACCGGTCCGGCGTGATCATGTAGATCACGTCCGAGTTCGAGAAGCCCGAGACATGTGCCGGGTCTGAATTCTTCTCGCGAAGCTCGTAGGCGTAAGCGGTACTCTCGTCTTCCCGCTGAAACACGATGTTGAAGGTGCCCGCTCTGGCGGCGCTGCCGATCTCCAGGTAGACGAACAGATAGTTCGGGCTGTCGCCGCGCTCGACGCGAGCAACGCTGATGCCGGCATGGTCGACCGACGGCACGTATTCGCTGATGTCCTTGCCATAAACCAGGAGCTGCAGCGCCTGGTTCTTGAAGCCGTGCCACCAGAATGGCGGCTCAACGCGTTCAATACGTTCGATGCTTGTGCCCGCGCGTACCGGCTGGTCGTCCGAGCAGCTCATGAGCAGCAGGCAGGTCGCCAGCAGGATTATGATTCTGGACATGCTTTGCCCCCAATAATTGCTGTAAATATAGTCATTTAGCGCCTTTCCCGGGAATGAATACGTTTGCAATGGACGCCCCGCAAAAGCACCAATTGCTACAATTGCCCGTGTGCCTAAGCCGAAAAACAACAAGACCGGGCCATTCCTGCTCATCATGCTGATGCTGCCCGCTGCGCTGCAAGCCGATGAGGTACGCTCGCCGGACGGAAATACCGTGGTGGCGCTGCGGCTCACGGCTGATGGAACGCCAGAGTACAGCGTACGCTACCGCGATGAATCGCTTGTCGCCCCGTCCAGGCTCGGGCTGCGCTTTCAACGGCATGCAGGGATAGAGGATTCGTTTCGTCAGACCGGTGTCGAACGCCGCTCCTCGGATTCGACCTGGGAGCAGCCCTGGGGCGAGCGACGCTCCGTGAGAGACAACTACAATGAGCTGTTCGTCCGTTTCGCATCGACTGAGGGTCCGGATCGCCACTTCGGCGTTCGAATTCGCGCCTATGATGACGGCATCGGATTCCGCTACGAGATTCCCCGCCAGGAGTACTACGGTGAACTGGACGTGGTCGATGAGCTCACGGAGTTTCGCTTGCCAGAAGACGCGACTGCGTACTGGATACGCGGCCGTGGCTGGAATCGCTACGAGCACCTGTACCGCACAACCTCGATCGAAGAAGTCTTCCTCGCGCACACACCTGCGACGTTTCGCCTGGCCAGCGGCACTCACATAAGCCTGCACGAAGCGGCGCTTGTCGACTACTCCGCGTACGTACTCGATCAGCGACGTCCCGGCGTATTCCAGACCAACCTGGCGCCACGTTCCGACGGCCCGCGGGCCAGGGTCAGCACGCCGTTCGTAAGCCCCTGGCGCAGCATCCAGGTCTCTCCGGATGCCATCGGGTTGCTCGACTCGAGCCTGATACTCAATTTGAACGAGCCCAACAAGCTGGGGGATGTCTCGTGGGTCGAGCCTGGCAAGTACGTCGGAATCTGGTGGGCGATGCACCTCAACAAGAAGACATGGGGCTCCGGCGAGAGACACGGTGCAACGACGGAAAATGCAAAAGCGCATATCGATTTTGCCGCTGAACATGGCTTTGACGGGGTTCTGGTCGAAGGCTGGAACCTGGGCTGGGACGGAGACTGGTTCAACAATGGCAGCATCTTCAATTTCACCCGGGCGTACGATGACTTTGACCTGAAGGCCGTCTCTGGCTATGCCCGTGACCGGCAGGTGCGGCTGATCGGGCACCACGAGACATCCGGCCACATCAGCAATTACGAGGCGCAGATGTCGCCGGCCTACGATCTTTATGAGTCGCTGGGTGTGCGGCAGATCAAGACGGGCTATGTCGCCGACGGCGGGCAACTGCAGCATGTCGATGAGGATGGCATCACGCATTACGAGTGGCATGATGGCCAGATAGGCGTCAATCATTTCGAGCATGTGCTGAAGGAGGCCGCCAGGCGCAAGATCAGCATCAACACGCATGAGCCTGTCAAAGACACCGGGCTACGCCGGACGTATCCCAACTGGATCAGTCGTGAGGGTGCGCGTGGCCAGGAATACAATGCGGGCTGGGCACAGCCGAATCCGCCGGAACACAATGTGCTGCTGGCGTTCACCCGCATGCTGGCAGGGCCCATGGATTTCACGCCCGGCATATTTGACCTGTTGCACCAGGGCCCGGATTCGGAGTTTCGCGTGCAGAGCACCTTGATGCACCAGCTTGCCCTGTACGTCGTGTTGTACAGCCCGATTCAGATGGCCGCTGACCTGCCGGAGAATTACGCGATGTTTCCCGACGCGTTCCAGTTCATTGTCGATGTCCCAACTGACTGGGAGGAAAGTGTCGGGCTTGCGGGCGAGGTAGGCGACTACGTGGCAATCGCACGCAAACATCGCGGCAGTGATGACTGGTACCTGGGTGCCATCACCGATGAGAAGGCAAGATCCTTCGATCTGTCACTGTCATTCCTCGATAATGGCAGGGCCTACGTTGCCGAGATTTACCGTGACTCCGCCGACGCGAACTGGGACCTCAATCCGTACGCTTACGAAATCGAGCGGCAGACGTTGAGAAACGATTCCATGCTTGAACTCAAGCTTGCCGCGGGGGGCGGTGTGGCAATTCGGTTCAGGCCTATAGAAAAGGCGAAAACTCCATGAAGCAGAAGCCGCAACTGAGCTTTTGGCAAATCTGGAACATGTGTTTCGGGTTTCTCGGCATCCAGATGGGCTTTGCCCTGCAGAACGCCAACGTCAGCCGGATCTTCCAGACCCTCGGCGCGCCAATTGACGATATTCCGATCCTGTGGATCGCGGCGCCGTTAACAGGCCTGATTGTGCAGCCGATCATTGGCTACATGAGCGACAGGACCTGGAACAGCCTGGGACGCCGCCGCCCGTATTTCCTGATTGGCGCCATTCTCGCGTCACTGGCGCTGTTCATAATGCCGAATTCGCCGTACCTGTGGGTCGCCGCCGGCATGCTGTGGATCATGGATGCAAGCATCAACGTATCGATGGAGCCGTTCAGGGCCTTTGTCGGCGACAACCTGCCGGAAAAGCAGCGTACCTCAGGTTTCGCGATGCAGACGTTTTTCATCGGCATCGGCGCTGTCGTCGCCTCTGCGCTGCCGTGGATGATGGCGAACTGGTTTGGCATCAGCAACGAGGCGCCGGCCGGCGAGATTCCAGTCTCTGTGAAGTATTCGTTCTATGTCGGCGGCGCAGCCTTCCTGCTGGCTGTCTCATGGACCGTTTTCCGCTCCACCGAATACTCTCCGCAGCAGCTGGCCGAATTCGACGCTGCACGACCGCCGGAGCACGTGGCGGAGGACACCACGGTACGACCGGCATCGAAGTACCGCAGCGGTGGCATCATCAGTGCGGTAATCGGCGTTGGCCTGTGGTTCTGGATCGCAAGTGCGGGCCTGGACAAGGAGCTGTATGTGCTCGCAGGTGGCCTGACTGTTTTCGGCATATTCCAGCTCATCATGGCGTCCCTGAAAAATGCCGGCAAAACCGGGAGCGGGTTTGCCGAGATCATGCACGACCTGTTTCATATGCCGCGGGTCATGAAGCAACTCGCCGTCGTGCAGTTCTTTTCATGGTTCGCATTATTCGCAATGTGGATCTATGGCACGGCCGCCGTTACAGCACATCACTACGGCGCGACCGAGGCGGCCGGGGCTAGCTACAACGACGGTGCTGACTGGGTTGGTGTCTTGTTTGCCGCCTATAATGGTTTTGCGGCTCTGGCAGCCATCGCCATTCCGTATGTCGCCGGCAAACTCGGTTGCCGCACCTGTCATCTAATTAACCTGTCGCTCGGCGGACTTGGTTTGATCAGCTTTTATTTTATCAGCGACCCCAGGCTGCTGATCGTGTCGATGATTGGTGTCGGTTTCGCATGGGCGTCGATCCTGTCACTGCCGTATGCGTTGCTGTCAAACAATCTGCCGTCGCACAAGATGGGTGTCTACATGGGTATCTTCAACTTCTTCATCGTTATCCCGCAGCTTGTTGCCGCGAGTCTGCTCGGCCTTTTGCTGCGGGCCTTTTTCGACCTGCAGGCGATCTTCGCGCTCGTTGTTGGCGGCTGCATGATGATCGTCGCTGGCCTGGCTACGCTCATGGTCGACAAGTCTGCGGAGCCCCGATGAATCTGAAAGCATATGCATGCGCTGCTCTCGCCGTACTACTGCTGTCAGGCTGCCAGACGGTTGCGGTCGTTGAGGACAGCGTCGATTTTTCCGCCGAGTACTTCGGCACGCTGGAGCCGTTCGCATCCGAGGCCGTCTACTTTATCGTTACCGATCGATTCGTTGACGGCGACCCGGACAACAATTACCCGGACCAGGGCGGCGTCGAACTCGGCACTTTCGACCGTCCGATCCGGCTGGCCGGCTCGGCGCCGGCCAACATCGGTTATCTTGGCGGCGACTTCAAAGGCGTTCTCGAGAATGCCGATTACATTGCCGACATGGGATTCACGGCGATCTGGTTGACGCCGATTGTCGATAATCCTGACGAGGCCTTCACGGGCGGCAAGGCGCCGGGCGAGGGCGGTTCCAACGACTACGGCAAGACAGGCTATCACGGCTACTGGGGCGTGAATTTCTTCGAGCTGGATGAGCACCTGCCATCGGTCGACCTGGACTATGCCGAGCTCACCCGGCGACTCCAGCAGCAGCACGGCATCAGAACGGTGCTGGACGTCGTCTGCAATCACGGTTCGCCGTCGTTCTCGATGACGCACGATCAACCGAAATACGGTGAGCTCTACAACGCCGACGGCGAACTCGTGGCCGATCATGGCAACCTGCATCCGACCGAACTGGATCCACACAATCCATTGCATGCGTTTTACCGCAACGAGCCGGATCTCGCGGAACTGTCGGATATGAACTACGACAATCCGGCGGTACTCGACTATTTCGTTGCGGCGCATTCGAAGTGGCTGGCCGAGGGCGCATCGGCGTTTCGCATCGACACGATCAAGCACATGCCGCACGCTTTCTGGAAGGACTTTTCGGATCGTATTCGACAGCAGTATCCCGGTCTTTTCATGTTTGCCGAGGCCTGGTCATTCGACGCAGAGTTCCTGGCTGAGTACACGCGACCCGAGAATGGCGGTATCAGTGTACTGGACTTCCCGGGCCGCGAAGCCATGGTCAGTGTTTTTGGCAGCCAGGATAGCGACTATTCAAACCTGCTCGACTACCTGCATCTCGACACGGGTATTTATCAAAGTCCCTATGAACTCATGACCTTCTACGACAACCACGACATGACGCGTATCGATGCGGATGAAGACGGCTTTATCGATGCCAATAACTGGCTATTCACCAGCCGCGGCATCCCGGTCGTTTACTACGGATCCGAAATCGGTTTTCGGGCCGGGGCGGACCAGCACGCGGGCAATCGTGATTACTTCGGGCAGGAAAACATCGAGGTGGCCAAATCGCACCGGATTCACGCAGCACTGTCGAGGATTGCGGCTATTCGCAAGGATTCGGTGGCCCTGCAGCGCGGGCTGCAGGCTAACCTGCAATTTGCCGGGGACATCGCGTCCTTCTACCGCGTCTATCAGAAGGACGGCCTGAACCAGATAGCACTGGTGCTGCTCAACAAGTCCGACGAGCCGGCAGATTTTCAAGTCACAAAGTGGTTGAGCCACGGATCGTGGCGGGATGCCGACACAGGCGATGTTGTTGTCGTGCCGTCGGAGTCGCCGAAGCTGGTTGCTGCGCTACCGCCGCACGCCGTGAAAGTCCTGCTGCTGGACGCGCCTGTCAACAACCCGGAGTTGGCTGCGGAGCTCTCGCGACTGCAGGGCCGCGCGTTGCGGCGATAGGCAACAGGTACCGGCGAGCTACTTCCCGCCGCAGGACTCCCGCACGATGAGATCGGGCGCCATCAGTGACGACTCGACCGGGTGTCCTTCGATCAGGCCGACGATATTTGCGACCAGCCCTTCGCCTGCCTGGCGCATGTCCTGCCGAACCGTCGTCAGCGCCGGCGTTACATGGGCGGCAAGCTGGATATCGTCGAAGCCGACAACCGCAACATCGCCCGGGACATCCAGGCCGTTGGCCTGCAAGGCACGCATCGCGCCCATCGCAATGACATCCGTCACTGCAAATACGGCGTCAAACTCGCAGCCTTTGGCTAACAGATCCTCGATAGCCTGGTAACCCTGTGATTCGAGGTTGAGCGACTCAACATTGAGTTCGTCATGGATTTCCACACCGGCATCCCGGTGTGCATTGCAGTAACCCTGGTAACGAGCGGCGAATTCCGGGCTGCGTCGAGAGGTTATTCCGAGGAAAGCGATTCTGCGCCGGCCAAGGGTCAGCAGGTGTCTGGTGGCCGTAGAGCCACCGGTCTCGTTGTCGCAGCCAAACGAATGGCCCGGCTGGTCGCCAATTATCGGGCCCCAGATCATGAAGCGTGTGTTGGCGGCCGCGAGCGCGGTGAGTTTCTCCCGGTACGTGCGGTAGTCGCCGTACCCGAGGAGAATGAGGCCGTCAGCACGATGGCTGGCCTGGTACTCAATGTGCCAATCGTCGGTAAGCTGCTGCAGCGAGATCAGTACGTCGTAACCGAGGCTGGCTGCGGCGCGAGTGATATAGCCCAGCATCGACAGAAAAAAGGGGTTGATCTGCGCGTCTTCGCCCTCGGTTTCGTCAAACAGCAGCAGCGCGATCGTATGGCTCTGATGGGTTCGCAGGCCCGCCGCATTTCGATTCACGAAGTAGTTCAGATCCCGCGCAATCTGCTGGATTTTCCTGCGGGTTTCCTCGCGAACAAGCGGCGAGTTTCGGAGCGCGCGTGAGACCGTTGCCTGTGAGACGCCGGCGAGGTCCGCAATGTCACGCGAGGTTGGGTTTTCGACTTTCATTATGTCGACTGGAATCTGCACTCCGCTTAACAGCTTGCTGTTGTATCACAAACAACTGCCGGTCGAATCAGCGGAAACCGATAGAAACAAGTGTTTCGGAGCAGCGGCCGGCCGGCCCGGCCGCCCTGGCCCTTCTGGAGGCGCAGCGACAAGCTAATGAAAAGTCAGGAAAAAGTACCGCCGAGTGCGTTCTTGCTGCGGCGCAGGTTGTCGCTGGCGACTTCGCCCTGGGCCAGCGCCAATGCAACCTGGATGGCGTCGAGCAGGGCAAGCTGCGCGAGCCTCGAGCTCATCGGCGTATAGACACTGGTGTCCTCGATCAATCGACAGGGAAACAAGAGACCGGCTTCCGCAGCCACTTCGGAGTCTGGATTGGTCAGCGCGATAACCGTCGCGCCACGCTCACGGGCAAGTCTCGCGGCACGCGCAAACTCTTTCCACCGGCCCGTGTGGGATAGCAGCACAATAACGTCATCGGGCTGCGCGATTGACGCGAACTGCAGGATCATCGTCGTGTCGCGTAGTGACGTGCAGGGAATACCGAGCCTGAAAAACTTGTGGCTGGCGTCACGAGCCACGTGACCCGATGCGCCCAGGCCGGCAAAAGCGATCTGCCGCGCGGATTGCATGGCGCGCACCGCATCGTCTATCGGCATCGACGAGAGCTGCGAGCGCATCTCGATAAGCGACTGAATGGACGCATCCATGACCTTGGTGACTGCGTCAAGGGTCGAATCATCGGAGCCGACGTCACGGTGTACAAATGAAGTCGGGCTGCTCAACGCCTCGGTCAGTCGGATGGCCAGTTCCCGGAAGCCGCCGAGCCCGACGCGGCGGCAGAAACGCAGAACGGTCGGCTCACTCGTGCGGCACTCGGCCGCCAGGCGGGCCAGCGTGATGCCGGCAGCCTCCCTGGGGTGATCCAGGACCCACTCTGCAACGCGTCGCTCGGACGGACTCAGGCGTGGCAGGGCATTCGTGATATTCGTGAGCATGTAGTAAAATTACAGAATTAGTGAATAAAAATCATCAAAAAACGCTTCTATTTTTTTAAAACGTAGTAAAATTACGGAAAGCTTTGGAGAGGCCAGATGGCTAAGCTCGTTCCTGTCGAGACCTTCGACCTGATTATTTTCGGTGGTACCGGCGATCTGGCAATGCGCAAGCTCTTGCCGGCGCTGTACCATCGCGACCGCGACGGCCAGGTGACCCGCGAAAGCCGGATTATCGCTGCCAGTCGGGGCTCGCTGACGCGCGACGAGTACGTGGCGATTGTCGAGGAGGCTCTTCGCGGCAACTTGAGGGAAGGCGATTTTGACGACGCACACTGGCAGTCTTTCAGCCAGCGGCTTCACTACGTGCAGGCGGATGCCTTCAAACACGGCGAGTGGGGTGCACTGGTAGATGTGCTTAAGGGACATGAGGAGCACGTTCGCGTTGCCTACCTTGCGACGGCGCCGAGTCTTTTTGGTCCTGTTGCCACCGGGCTCAAAAGCAACGGCCTGATTACGGCGAATAGCCGCATCGTGCTGGAAAAGCCGCTGGGGCGCGACTACGAATCTGCCTGCGAGATCAACAACGCCGTCGGCCGGTGTTTCGAAGAGAACCAGATCTATCGTATCGATCATTACCTCGGCAAGGAGACCGTGCAAAACCTGTTGGCCCTGCGTTTCGCAAACTCCCTGTTCGAACCGCTATGGCGACGCAGCGCCATCGATCATGTACAAATCACGGTCGCTGAAGATCTTGGTGTTGGTGGTCGAATTGAGTTCTATGATCGTGTCGGAGCGCTGCGGGACATGGTGCAGAATCATATCTTGCAGCTGGTTTGCCTGTTCGCCATGGAGCCGCCCTCCAGTCTGCATCATGACGCCGTTCGCGACGAAAAGATCAAGGTGCTGCGATCCTTGAAGCCGATCTCTGCCGGCGAAGTTCGCGCGCACACCGTGCGCGGGCATTACGCGGCGGGCGCCATCGACAAGACTCCTGTAGCGGGTTACCTCGATGAACTTGGCGGAGAGGACAGCAGTACGGAGACTTTCGTCGCGCTGAAACTGGAGATCGAGAACTGGCGCTGGTCGAACGTGCCGTTCTATCTTCGCACGGGCAAACGCCTTGCGGGCAAGCACTCCGAGATCGTGGTGCAGTTCCAGGATGTGCCGCACTCGATCTTTCCTGAACAGAAGTACAAGGTGTCGCCGAACCTGCTGCGCATTCGCCTGCAACCGGACGAAGGCGTGCAGCTCTCGGTAATGGCGAAGGAGCCAGGACCCGGTGGATTCAACCTGCGCCCTGTTGGTCTCGACCTCAGTTTCGCCGAGACCTTTGGTATCAGCTACCCGGACGCGTATGAGCGGCTGCTGATGGAGGTGTTGCGCGGCAATCCGGCGCTGTTCATGCGGCGCGATGAGGTGGAAGCGGCGTGGCACTGGATTGACGGCATAATAGAAGGCTGGAGCGCGACTGACCAGAAAGTGGAGTCGTACGTGGCAGGATCCTGGGGGCCGACCGCCTCCTCGCTGCTGCTGGACCGTGATGGTCGCGCCTGGTACCCGGATGAATAACGATGAATGAACATATTTTTAAAACACGACTTGAGGCCTCCGAAGCGGCGGCCGAACGAATTGCGGCGCTGCTGGCGCATCGACTCGACAACCAGAACAAGGCGTCGATTGTCGTCAGCGGCGGTACGACGCCGGGACAGTGCATGTCGGCGCTGTCGAAGATGCCGCTGGATTGGTCGCGCGTACAAATCGTCCTCAGCGACGAGCGCTGGGTTCCGGCTGATCATGAGGACAGCAACGAGAAGCTGGTCCGCGAAGCCTTGCTGGTCGACGCGGCATCCGCAGCCGACTTGCTGCCAGTCTTTGCCGACGACTTGTCACCTGACGAACGCTGCGACGCATTGCAGGATCCGTTGCCGGTGCTGCCGTTTGCCTGTTCACTGATTGGCATGGGAGCCGATGGCCACTTCGCTTCACTGTTTCCGGATGCGGAGCAACTCGAGCATGGGCTGGATGTCGAAAGCGGGCGTCTCTACATCCCGGTTACGACCACGGCAAGTCCGCACCCGCGCATCAGCATGACACTGGCAGGTATTTCCCGCAGTGACGAGATCGTGCTGCTGTTCTTTGGCGAAGAGAAGCTCGCCGTCTACAGGCAGGCATTGGAAATGACGAATGGCTTCCCGGTGTCGCGACTATTGCGGCAGAAGCGCGCGCCAGTGTGCCTCTTCTGGGCGCCTTGATGGGAGTTCTTGCATGATGAATCCGACAGTTGAGGCCGTCACCAAGCGCGTCGTGAGGCGCAGCGCCAGTTCGCGTGCCGAGTATCTTGCCCGCATGCAAAATGCGGCCGGCGATGGCCCGGTGCGCGGCGGGCATGCGTGTAGCAACCTGGCACATGGATTCGCTGCGTGCGGCACTTCGGAAAAACAAGCGCTGAAAAGCGGCGTGGTTCCGAACATCGGTATCGTATCGGCTTACAACGACATGCTCAGTGCCCATCAGCCTTTCGAGACCTATCCGGCCGTTATCCGGGCCGCCGCGGCCGAGAACGGCGCGGTCGCGCAATTCGCCGGCGGCGTGCCCGCAATGTGTGACGGCGTTACCCAGGGTACGGACGGCATGGACCTGTCACTGTTCAGCCGTGACGTGATCGCCTTGTCGACCGCGGTTGCCCTGTCGCACAACATGTTCGATGCCGTGCTCTGCCTCGGCATCTGCGACAAGATCGTGCCGGGGCTGCTGATCGGCGCATTGTCCTTCGGCCATCTGCCGGTCGTCTTCGTGCCCGCCGGTCCGATGGTCTCGGGACTGGGCAACAAGGAAAAAGCGAGGATTCGCGAGCAGTATGCGGCCGGAAAAATCGGCCGCGACGAACTTCTCGAAGCGGAGTCCGCCGCCTATCACGCGCCTGGCACCTGCACGTTCTATGGCACGGCAAATAGCAACCAGATGCTGATGGAATTCATGGGGCTGCAGCTTCCCGGCGGGTCCTTTGTCAATCCGGGGACCGAGATGCGCGAGTTACTGACGCGCGATGCGGTGAAGACGGTATTGGAGGCCACGCACCTGGGGGACGACTACCGACCTCTGGCCGAAGTGCTCGACGAGAAGGCCATTATTAACGGCATCGCCGGTCTGCTCGCTACCGGGGGCTCGACGAACCACACTATCCATCTTGTCGCGATAGCGGCGGCGGCAGGCATCAAGATCGACTGGCAGGATTTTTCAGACCTGTCGGCCGTTGTGCCGCAGCTGTCACGCGTCTATCCGAATGGCACCGCCGACGTGAATCACTTCCATGCGGCCGGTGGACTCGGTTTCGTTATTTCCGACATGCTGGACAATGGGCTGCTGCATGAGGATGTGAATACCATTCTCGGCGCAGGGTTACGTCAATTCTGTCGCGAGCCGCATATCGCAGACGGCGCGCTCGAGTGGTCGGATGTTCAGGGCGAGTCGCTGGATGCGGAAATACTGAGGTCCTGCTCGGACCCTTTCAGCCCGGAGGGCGGTTTGACGCTGGTAACCGGCAACGTGGGCAGGGCGATCGTAAAGGTGTCTGCTGTTGATGCGGCGCATCGCGCCATTACGGCACCCGCTCGCGTATTCCGGTCGCAGCAGGAATTCGTTGATGCCTTCAACAACGACGAGTTGGAACGAGACTTCGTCGCTGTCGTGACACACCAGGGTCCTTGCGCAAACGGCATGCCGGAATTGCACAAGCTGACACCGTACCTTGGCGTTTTGCAGAACCGCGGCTTCAAGGTAGCGCTGCTAACAGACGGCCGCATGTCCGGCGCCTCGGGCAAGGTGCTGTCTGCCATCCAGGTAACGCCGGAGGCAAACGATGGCGGTCCGATCGCGAAGATTCGGGATGGTGACATTGTGACTATCGATGCCGAGGCCGGCAGCTGCCGCGTGGGTGGCGGGGTAGATCTCGACGCACGTCAGGCACCTGACGTCGATCATGGACTGCAGACCGGTATGGGCCGGGAGCTGTTCGTCGCGTTTCGCGAACGTGCCACTGGCGCAGAGCAGGGCGCGAGCCTGTTCGGGTCGCGTAACAACTGAACATCTGCAGGCTGCACGCTGCGCCCGCTTGTGAGAGCATAACGACTGATTCTGGCTCAGCGGGACTGTTGCTTCGTGATGACAACGGATATGGGTAATCGGTGATGAGCGATCGCTGTCTTCTCATAGGTGACATTGGCGGGACCAATGCGCGCTTTGCACTGGCAACACCGGACAGGCCCGGGTTTCACAGCGTCCTTGAACTGCAGTGCGCGGACTATGCGACCGCGGACGACGCTATCAGCCATTACCTGGGCACAACGAAGGCGGACACACCCGATGCAGTCTGCCTCGCCGCCGCGGGCCCGGTCATCGACGATACCGTCAAGATCACCAACAACCACTGGGATATTTCTGCGGCGGAGACTCGCGCGGACTTCGGCATCGAAAACGTACGCCTGCTAAACGACTTCACGGCAATCGCGTACTCGATTCCATTGCTGACCGAAACCGAGGTACTGCCGATCGGCCGTCACGATCACGATTGGCTGCCGAATCGCAATTTCAATGTGGCCATCCTTGGGCCTGGCACCGGCCTCGGTGTTGCGGGCTTGTGCCGTCGTGAAGATACGATAATCCCCATCACGGGCGAAGGCGGCCACGTTGGCTTCGCGCCGGAAACCGAGCAGCAGCTCGAGATTCTCAGGGTATTGCGCAGCCAGTTCGACCGTGTCTCTGCCGAGCGGCTCATTGCCGGGTCGGGGCTCGAGAACATCTACCTGGCGCTGAAAACCATCCGCCGCGAGTCCGGTCCCAAACTATCGGCTGCCGAGATATTTGCCGAACGTAGTGTCGGCAATCTCGCGGCCGAAGCGGTCGATGTATTCTTCGAGATGCTGGGGCAGGTTGCCGGAGATGTGGCGCTGACGCTGGGTGCCGTCGACGGCGTTTACATCGCCGGCGGCATCGCGAAACGCTATCCCGACATTCTTGAGGGGAGCCGGTTTCGCAGCGGCTTTGAGGGCAAGGGAAGACGCCGTGCGCTGATGGAACGTATTCCCACCCGCCTGATCACCTACGATCAGCCCGGTCTGCTTGGCGCTGCTTACGCGGTGCTGGAATTCGACGCCTGATTGTCGTGTTCGGGCCGCGGTGTTGACGTAATGCCTTCCCCGTGGCGCGGAAACGGTTCGGCATCTATCGTTTCGAGATAGCCATGCCAGGCCGCGTAGCCAATGATCGGGACGATGACGATCAGACCGGCGAAAACGGTCAGAACCCCAACGATCAGTAACCCGACAACGATCGTCAACCAGACGACCATCGCGCGCTTGTTTCGCAGCACGGCATTGATCGAGGTGACGATCGCCGTGATGCTGTCAACGTCCCTGTGCATGATCATAGGCAGCGAGAATGCGCTCGCGGAAAACGTAATGGTCGCGAATACTGCGCCAATCATGGAGCCGAATCCCAGGTAGGTCGCGAGCTCGGAAAACGTTGCCTCGCCGTCCGTCGGGAAGAACACGGTGACCATGACGGCCGAGCGCGCCCACAGCAGGAATATGACCAACAGCGCAAGGGCGAAGATCATCTCGTTGCCGAAATGTCGTTTGAAAGCCGCGCGCAGACTCCGGCCTATCAGCGGTTCCTGGCCGCGCTCAAGTTGTGCGCTGATCGCGTAGAGTCCGATGCACGTCAATGGCGCGAGAAAAACGAATCCGCCAAGCATTGCAAACATGATCCACTGGCTACCCTTGAGCCAGGCCAGCAAGCAAACGATAGCAATCATTAGGGCAACAACAAGGCCGTAAGCCAGGCTCTGCCGGGGCGCCTTCACCAGGTCGGCGACGCCGAGTTTCAGCCATCGGAACGGCGCCCATGGCGATAACTTCTTGCAGCGGGCGACAAAAGGCATTTCGTCGCGATTGAAATCGGATTGATCGGCGTCCGTCATCGCTGATTCCCCCCTCCCGTTGTTGCGTTGCGCCCATTCATAATCCTGTATTTGGAGGGGTGTCGCAACCATCCCTCGGTGGCACTGCTCAGTCAGGATCGGGCACCAGCTCCTGATACAGTGCGATGGTCTTCTTCACCGTGTCTTCGTTTCGAAAATCGCTTGCGATACGCTGCCGTGCCGCATCACCCATGCGTCGCCGCAGCGCATCGTCGCGATACAGCGTTTCGATGGCGACCGCTATCGCCTTCGCATCCCGCGGCGGGACGACGAATCCCGATACGCCGTCGACAACCAGCTCTGGACTGCCGCCACTGTCTGTGACGATGGGAGGAACACGGTAGGCCATCGCTTCGATCACCGAGCGCGCCAGGCCTTCGCGCTTTGTCGAAGGCAGGCAGAATATGTCGCAGGCGGCGCTGATTGCCGGCGCGTCTGTGCGAAAGCCGGAGCGATGAATGCGCTCGCGCACCGGGCTCTTCTCTATCCTGCGGCTGAGCTTCCTGGCGTCCATGTTGCCGACCAGCAGCAGATGGACCGGCAAATCGCGAGGCAGCATCTCGACGGCGTCGATCAGGAAATCAATACCTTTTCGCGGCCGATAGTTCGCCGTGCAGCCAACGACAAATGCCTCGTCGGGAATGCCGAACTGGCCAAGGTCAGCGGGAGTCGCGTCGTACCACTCCAGCTTGTGTCCCTTGTGAATCGTCACCGGGCGCGACGCCGGCATGCGCAGGAAGGCAGGCTGCATTTGCAGGAAATGCCGGCGAATCGCATCCGCCACGCAGACGATGCGATCGATACGCGGATTCAGGTAGCGCATCCAGGACATCGGGTCGAGAAAACCGACCGCACCGACGATTCCGCGGTAACAGACGATCTTGACCGGCAGGCCTTTGCACGCCCTCAAACCATTGCTCACCGCCTTGTTATTGAAGGTGTGCATGATGTGATAGCGACCCTTGATGAGTTCTGCGCGCAGTGCAGCGATACCGGCTTTGTCGAAGTTGGCGGGCAACCGTATATCCACGGTTGGCACACCGGCATCACGCAGGGTCTGGAAATTGGGGTGGTCCGACGGGCAGACGACCGTTAATTCGATCCCCGCCTTGTGCATGCCGATGAAGCTGGCGACCGTTGGCCGGTCCGCGCTTTCCGTAACACAAAGTGAGCGAATCGCCATACGGCTTGCCTAGCCGGAGTAGGCGGGATTCTCGAGAATGCGAACGGCTACCTGCTGGCCGGTGACGGAGAACGCGATGTACTCGTAGCGAACGCCGACCTTCTCGACAAATTCCTGGAAGGCGCGAAACTCATGCTGCTGCCAGCGATGGAAGTTGTAGTACTCATCAAACAGCACGATTGCACCCGGCTGCAGGCGGCTACCCAAGGCATCGAAGATAGTGACTGTCGATGAGTAAAGATCACAGTCGACGTGCAGGAACGTGACGGGATCGGCATGCGTTTCGAGAAATCCAGGCAGGGTAGCGTCGAAATAGCCGACATGGAACTCGACGTTGTCCGGCACCTTGGGCATTTTTTTCTGCGCGAATGCGCCTATCGGATTGCCGTTCCAGTGTTCCTGGATGCCCTCGAATGAATCGAAGCCGTGCACCGTGCCTGCCACCGTCGGGGCGATCCAGCGCATGGACTTGCCGCGCCCAACCCCGAATTCCAGCGTGAGCCCGTCTTTGTCGACGCAGCTGAGAGCATACTTGACCAGCGCCGGATGCTTCTCGAAATAGGGCGCATCGACCATGTTGACCTTGATGTATTCCAGCGTGCTCTTCTTCGCCTCCAGATTCATGTCGACCAGCAGGTTCGAGGCGTAGTGCTTGAGCATGAATCGGCGAAACAGGAATTCGCTCAATGTTCGTTTGAATAATGGCATCGAGGGACTCGTCGGAGCAGTATGCGGACGCCGAATAAAGTATCACAAGCTCGGCCAGGAAGTCCTTGGTATTGTCCGGGACGCCGCCCGCCGGGACAAAAAAACGCGCGCAGCCTGAGACTGCGCGCGCTGTGATGTTGTGGCGGCCGGGCGCAGCCGGCTGCCTTCCTTACGGACCGTTAGCGATCGATAATCCGCAGCACGACACGGCGATTCTGCGCTTTGCCCGCACGGGTTCCGTTGTCTGCGATCGGTTGCGACTCTCCGTAGCCACGAACTGTCATGCGGTTCTCCGCAATGCCGTTCGATGCAAGGTAATCGCGGACGGTCGTTGCACGCCGTGCCGACAGGCCTTCGTTGTACTCCGCGGCGCCGTCGCTATCGGTATGTCCAGCCACCTCGAACGTGATGCTCGGGTTCTTCTTCAGCGTCGCTACGGCGTCATCGAGTACGCTCGTGGCGCCTGGCAGCAGGCGGTCCGAGTTGCTTTCGAAGTTCACGCCCGGCAGACGAATCTCACCCTTGATCTCGCAGCCCTTGATATCGACCTGCACGCCCGGTGCGCTGTTCGGACATTCGTCGAGCCGATCGACGACGCCGTCTTTATCGCCGTCCAGCTCACAGCCGTCGGGGCCAACCTTCGCACCGCGAACGGTATTCGGGCACTTGTCCTTGTCATCGGCGACCCCATCGCCATCGCTATCCTTCGGGCAGCCATTGGCATCGACGGCTACGCCGCGCGGCGTACCGGGGCACTTGTCCATCGAGTCCTTGACGCCGTCGCCGTCGCTATCGACCTCGCAGCCGTAGGCGTCGACGCGCGTGCCGGGAGGCGTGTTCGGGCAGCGGTCGGTGCCGTCACCGACGCCATCACCATCCGCGTCCATGAACTTTGGCGTTCCCTTGCCGAACGGAATCTGAAAGCCAAGGCTTAGCATGTTGTCGTTAAAGTTAACGTCTGCAGAGGTATCCAGCCGATGCCGGTACTCGCCGCGCAGCGCGACGTTGGAATCGAACATATCCAGGAGGAAGCCTGCCCCCACCGAGTACATGCCGCCATCCCTCGACGGCAGGGCACCGTCGGGGTCGACGTCCATGTAGCCGAAGCCGGCATGCAGGTACGGGCTAAAGCGCTCGGCACGACGGAATACGCGCTGCAGGTCGATGCCTATCCCCAGCTGCTGCTCGCCCGGCGTGGTCGCGCTGCCGTCAGCCCAGCCGGCGGAGAGCATGCCCTCGATATTCAGGGCGTCATTCAGCACATAACCGAAGCCAAACTGGCCGGTTGTGATGTCGTCCTCGACGCCACGCTCGCTGTCGTCGTCGACATACGAGCCCAGGATGAAGAAATAGCCCTGGCCGGGCTCGGCTTCGGCCAGCGCGTTGCCGGCGCCCAGCGCCAGGAAAAATACCGCCGCGACAACGCAGGAAAGAATTCTCATATCATTTAGCTCCGTAGGTTTGATCCCTGTCTCCGCGACGCATCGCGAGGTGCAGGATTGCAGCCAAAAACCGCCATTTTTTGGGTGTGCACGAGCATGCAGGAACACCGCCCCTGCGCTTTGCGGGCGATTCTAGCACCTGTGCCTATGATATGCGCAACGATCCGCAGATTTCGCGGCCATGCGCGTCGCCTGTTTTGCCCGGGCGCCTGTGGGGAGGATCGCAGGCAGGCAGGCGGCTGAGGACTCGGGACGCCCGCCGCGAATTAGGGTCGCAAGGCAAGCTGCCGGCGGCGGCCCGCCATAGACGGTGAGTTGAGGGTCGAACAATGTTATAAACACGTCCGAGCCTACAAAGGAGAGGATAAGATGAGTGTTGCAAAAACATCCGAAATCAGCGCGTCGTCGTCCAAGAGTTTCGAAGACGCCGTTCGACAAGGCATCAAGAAGATGAGCGAGACGGTGAAGCACATCGAAGGTGCCTGGGTTAAAGAGCAGAAGGTCGTCGTCGATGATGGTGAAGTGACGGACTACCGCGTAACGATGAAGGTCACTTTCATCGTCAAGTGATCTAATGAGCTTGCTAAATCAACCAGTAACAACAATCCGCAGGAGACAAAAATGCCGGGAAAATTTGAAGTATACAAAGACAAAGCGGGTGAATTTCGCTTCCGCCTGAAAGCCGCAAATGGACAGAACATCCTCAGCAGCGAAGGTTACAAGACGAAGTCTGCCTGCATGAATGGGGTTGAATCGGTCAAGAAGAACTCGCAGAACCCGGACCGTTTTGAGAAGAAGACGACACCGTCCGGAAAGTTTCGCTTCAATCTGACGGCGTCCAATGGTCAGACGGTCGGCACCAGCCAGAGCTATGCTTCCGATTCAGGTTGCAGGAATGGCATGAAGAGTGTCGCCGAGTGCGCGCCGGGCGCGAGCACAGACGACCAAAGCTGATAGTAGACTGATGGGGCAGGCGGCACGATTTGCGCCCAGGGCGCTGAATCTGCCGCCGTGCCCCGGCCCCAGGCCCTCCTCCCGAAGCCTGACGACTTTACAATAAGTCGGCGAGTCCTGATCTCCCGTCAACCGAATGGGCTGGCGTTCGTTGTTTGTACTGAAACGGTACAAACAGTACGGAAACTAGGAGATTTACCATGGACTCAAGAAAAACGATATTTGCTGCAGCTGCTTCGTTACTACTGTCTGCGACGGCGTTCGCCGATGCCGGCGACCGCATCGAACAGCGCTTCGATAATCGCGGCGACCGGGTTGAGCAGCGCCTCGACAACAAGGGCGACCGCATCGATCGGCGCCTGGACAACAAGGGCGACCGCATCGATCGGCAACTGGACAACAAGGGCGATCGAATCGACGCTCGCCTCGATCGCAAGTCGGATCGAGCGGCGGCGGCCGGGCATGATCGATTGTCCGAACGCCTGGATCGCAAGGGTGACCGTATCGACGGAAGGCTGGATCGCAAAGGCGACCGTATCGACGCAAAGCTGGATCGCAAGGGCGACCGTGTCGATCGCAAACTGGATCGCAAGGGTGACAAGGTCGATCGACGCCTGGACCGACGCGGCGCGAACATCAACAGGCGCACGGACCGACGACAGAATCGTCGTAACGGCGGATAGAGCCCGGCACGACAAGCCGGCGGCGCCACTCGCCGCCGGCTTTTTTTGCGTGTGACTTCAAGCTTCGCTAGGCTTGCCGGACTTCTACCGGCACTCAGGCCAGGGACTCATGTCTAAACGCGCTTGGTCCATCGACTCGCTCGTCCTCATATTCTCGTTCATCGTCGTCGCGCAACTCCTGTCGTATGCGATACCGCATGGCAGTTTCGAGCGCGTTCCGGCAGCCGATGATCCAAGCCGTAATGTGGTTGTGGATGGCACTTACGCGCTGTTGGCTGCCGAAGACAGCGTTGTCCTGCCGCCGTGGCATTTTCTGCTCGCAATTACCCAGGGCCTCGAGTCTGCGCAGGGCATTATTTTTCTGATCTTCCTGGTGGGCGGCGTCATCGAAGTATTGCGCCGGACCGGCGCGATCGATGCGGCTCTGCATGGTGCGGTGGACCGGCTGGGCAAGACGCCCTGGCTGCTGATAGGCGGATGCCTGCTGCTGTTCAGTATTGGCTCGTTCACGATCGGCATGGGCGAAGAGTATGTGCCGCTCGTGCCCATCATAGTAACCATGAGCCTGGCCATGCGAATGGATGCCATCGTTGCCATGGGCATGGTCTGGATACCGTACGGTATCGGCTGGGGCTGCGCCGGCATCAATCCCTTCGGTGTACTGATTGCGCAAAACATCGCGAATGTGCCGCTGACTTCAGGCTGGGGCTTCCGGCTGGCGATCATGTTCGTGTTTCTGGCGGTCGCTTTCCACCATATCTACCGCTACGCGATGCGTGTGCAGAAGGATCCTTCGTCAAGCCTGGTCGCCGACATTGACTACAGCGTCGGCTTCGCTGCGCCGGCGGACGTCAGCATGACCGGGCGACGCGTCGCCGTACTGCTCGTATTCGTGCTCGGCCTCGCAGGATTTGTATACGGCGTCTCGGCGTTTCATTGGTATATCACCGAGTTGAACGCAATCTTCCTGGCTATCGGTATTCTCGGCGCAATCATTGCGCGCATTCCAGCCGGAGAGACCAGCCGTACCTTCATCGAGGGTGCCGCGGCCATGACGCCGGCGGCGCTGCTGGTTGGTTTCGCACGTACTATCGAGGTCGTGCTCACGGATGGCCAGATCATCGATACGATCGTGTTCTCCATTGCCGGCTTGCTCGAAGGCCTCCCGGCTGAGGCATCCGCACTGGGTATGCTCGTTGTGCAGTCGGTCTGTAACTTCTTCATCCCGTCCGGGAGTGGCCAGGCATTCGTCACCATGCCCATCATGTCGCCACTTGCGACGCTAACCGACGTGCCGCAGCAGACAGCAGTGCTCGCCTACCAGTTCGGCGACGGTTTCACGAACATGATCGTGCCGACCAGCGCCTTGGTGATGGGAGCGCTGGCGCTCGGCAAGGTGCCGTACGCGGCCTGGTTCAAGTTTGTTGCGCCGCTATTGCTGAAGTTGTTCGCGCTGTCCGCGGTATTTCTCGTGCTGTCGATGCACGTCGGTCCGGCGGTCGGTTTCTAGCCGGCCTCGGTCCGGATTTGCCGTGACGTTCAGGGGCGGCAATACCAGCTTACGTCGTCGGCATCTGTCTCGGTTTTCAGGTCACCGGTGGCACACAGGTAGTTGAGATGCGCGATGGCTTCACCCGTTGCCATGATGCGATTGCTGTCATTAATCTCGGTACGGTAAAGCGAATCGAACAGATCCACGACCCGTTTCGGTTGCTTGCAGGTTTCCAGCAGGGTGGCTAGCCGATCCTCGTGATCGCTTGCCAGTTCCCGGAGTCGAAAATGTGCGCCACGGAACGGTTTGCCGTGCGCTGGCAGCACCAGCACATCCTCCGGCAGACGACGGGCCAGTTTTTCCAGCGACTCGAACCAGTCCTGCAGCGGATTGGCCAGCGGCTCCGTCGGCCAGACACTCACGTTGGAAGATATCGTCGGCAACAGCTGGTCGCCTGCAATCAGTATGTTCCTCTCGGCATCATAAAGGCAGGCATGCTCGGGTGAATGGCCAGAGCCAACGATAACCTCCCAATGCGTGCCCGCGAACTCGAGCATGTCGCCATCGGACATGCGTTTGTAAGCTTCCGGCAGCGCATGCACAAACTTGCCGAACATGCCGAACTGGCTCTTGTAGGCGGCGACCTGTTCGGCGGTGAAGCCGGCGGCTGAATAAAAGCGAATGCCTTCCTCCGGGGCGCTGCGGCCTGTGTCTGCCACCAGGATCCGACACAGCATGTACTCATCCCGGGTCATCCACAGGTCCACGTCGAAATGCTGCGCAAGCCAGCCGGCACAGCCAACGTGATCCGGATGCAGGTGCGTCGCGACGACGTGGCTGGCCGGATCGTTCTGCATCGCCCCGTGAAACGTCTTCTGCCAGACAGCGCGACTGGTGCGAGTGTCGACACCGGTATCGACAATTACCCAGCCCCTATCGTCGCGCAGCAGCCAAAGATTGATGTGCTTTAGCGAGAATGGCAGCGGCATGCGCAGCCAGACGATGCCGTCCGTAATAGCCGCGGTTTCGCCGTTCTCGGGACGGCTCTCGAACTCGTAGTTGATCTGGCTCATCCGCCGATCTTCGCATGCCTGCCGAAGGAGTGCGCTAGGCAGCTTTTCGGGAATCGCCAAGCAAGGTCCGGGTGCTCGACGCGACGGCTTCTCGAACCAACTGCACGGACTCCTCTTTCACCGGGCCAAAGCCCCGGATATCGAGGTAGCAGCGGATGACATCGCTCACCTCACGGATATTGTCCGCGCCAAGCACGCTCAACAGGTCGTCCACCTGCTGCTCAAACTCGACGATCAGCGTGCGCTCCATGCGCCGCTCTGCCGTTTTCCCGAACAGATCGAACGGTGTACCTCTCAATCGCCGCAAGCCCGCGAGCAGTCGGAATACCGGCAGTACCCAGCGGCCAAACTCTTTCTTCCGCGGCCGGCCGCGCGCGTCCGTGTCGCCGCTCAAAAACGGCGGCGCCAGGTGAAAGCGCAGTTTGGCATTGCGGCCATAGTCATGCCGAATCGACTCCAGGAAGGCGGCACGGGTATGCAGCCGGGCTACCTCATACTCGTCCTTGTAGCTCAATAACTTGAAGTAACTCCTGGCGACGGCCTCGGTGAGTTCCTCGCTGTCGGCAAGGCGCTGTTCATGCGTCCGCACCTTCTCAACCAGTGCCACGTAACGCTCGGCCAGCGATTCGTCCTGGTAATCGACAAGGAAGGCACGCCGCCGCTCGATCAGCTCGGGCAACGCTTCCGCATGGGCATCATTGCCGCCGGCCCGCAACGAGCGCATCGTGTCCGGCGTGGCAATTGCAATGCGCCCCCAGGTCAAGGCCCTGCGATTTTCCTCGATCTTGACGCCGTTTAGTTCGATAGCACGCAGCAGCGCCTTGAGTGAAACGGGCACCAGTCCGGCTTGCCAGGCGGCCCCAAGCATGAGCACGTTGGCGAAGATCGTGTCGCCCATGAATTCTGCGGCCAACGCATTGGCGTCGATGGTCGCCAGGTTGTCGGCGCCGACGACCTCTGAGATCGCGGCGATACGATCTCCGCTGCGCAGGTTAGCGTCCCGGTGTTTGACAAAGTCGCCGGTCATCATCTCCGCAGAATTGACGAGCGCACGAGTCTTGTCTCGTCGGTAGGTGATTGATGCTTTGGGCGAAGAACTCACGACGAGATCGCAGCCGATCAGTGCGTCCGCCTGTGCCGGCTCGATACGGACCTGGTTAATATCGGCTGGCTCTCGAGCAACTCTGAGATAACTCAGGACCGGACCAAATTTCTGCGCAAATCCCATGAAGTCGAGTTCCGAGGCGCCTTTACCCTCCAGGTGTGCCGCCATCGTGATCAGCGCGCCGACCGTGATGACGCCAGTGCCGCCAACGCCGGTTACGAGGAGGTCGTAACAGCCACTGATTTCGGGAAGCTCCGGCTCGGGCAGCGCGGTGGCCAGTGCCTCGTATTCGGCCTCACCGCGCGTAGCCGGCCGGCGCATCGCCTCGCCCTCTATCGTTATGAAGCTCGGGCAAAAGCCGTTGACGCAGGAGTAGTCCTTGTTACAGCTGTTCTGGTCGATCTGTCGTTTGCGACCGAACGGCGTTTCCTTGGGCACGACCGACAGGCAGTTCGATTCGACCGAGCAGTCGCCACATCCCTCGCAGACCAGGTCGTTAATGACGATCGACTTCTTTGCCTCGGGCATCTTGCCGCGTTTGCGACGACGACGTTTCTCCGTCGCACAAGTCTGCGCGTAAATGAGCACAGTGACGCCGGCAATGTCGCGCAGTTCGCGCTGCACGGTGTCCAGGTCGCGGCGATGCGAGATACTGGTTCCAGCGGGGAGGCCGCCGGGCTCGAACAGTTCCGGCTCGTCGGATACCAGCGCAATACGCTGCACGCCCTCTGCACGTACTGCGTGCGCGATGGACTGAACGGAGACAGGTCCGTCGACTGGCTGGCCACCGGTCATGGCCACCGCGTCGTTGTACAGGATCTTGTAGGTAATGTTGGTGCCTGCTGCAACGGCCTGGCGTATCGCGAGTGACCCTGAATGATAGAAGGTGCCATCGCCGAGATTCTGGAAGACATGTTCGCCGCCATTGAAGCGGGAGCGCGGGATCCAGTTGACGCCTTCGCCGCCCATCTGGATCAGGCCGTCCGTGTCGCGATCCATCCAGCTCGCCATAAAGTGACAGCCAATGCCGGCCAGCGCGCGTGAACCCTCGGGGACTTTGGTCGATGTGTTGTGCGGACAGCCGGAGCAGAAGTACGGCATTCGTTTCGCGCCGCCTATTTCGATGACGCTGTCACGATCGTGTTGTAAACGCTCAGCACGCTGCCGGTACTGTTGTCCCCCGAATACATGGTCGAGGCGGCCTGCTACGATCGGTGCGAGCTGCAGCGGCGACAATTCACCGACCCACGGCACGAGCCGTTCGCCGTTTTCATCTGCCTTGCCGACCATGCGCTGCGGTTTGCGCCCCGGGTAGTCGTAAAAATATTCCTTGAACTGGCTCTCGATGATGCCGCGCTTTTCCTCGACGACAAGCACCTCATGCTTGTTCTTTACAAACTCCAGCGCGCCGTGCGGCTCCAGTGGCCAGACCATGCCGACCTTGTAGACATCGATACCAACGCGTCGTGCTTCGGCGGCGTCTATACCCAGCAGCCGCAGCGCTTCCATCAGATCAAGATGGCCCTTGCCGGTGGTGACGATGCCGAAACGAGCATCGCTGACGTCGAATATCTTGCGGTCAATCGGGTTGGTGGCCGCAAAAGCAACGGTGGCCGCTTTCTTGGCCTCGAGACGCTCCTCGATCTGCGGGCCCGGGAAGTCGGGCCAGCGATAGTGCAGGCCACCGGCGGGGGGTGCAAAATCAACCGGAATACTGAACTGCGGATAGGGCGGCAGCTCCACCGACATCGCCGATTCGACCGTCTCCGAGATGGCCTTGAAGCCGACCCACATTCCCGAAAATCTCGATAACGCGATGCCGTAAAGGCCGAACTCAAGGTACTCGGCAACGCTGGCCGGATTCAGGTGCGGCATCATAAAGGTCAGGAAGGCAACGTCGGACTGATGCGGCATCGATGAAGAGATGCAGCCGTGGTCATCCCCGGCAACCACCAGTACACCGCCATTCGGAGAGCTGCCGTACGCGTTGCCATGCTTGAGCGCGTCGCCTGCGCGATCGACACCGGGCCCTTTGCCGTACCAGATGCCGAAGACGCCATCGACGGTACGGTTCAGATCGGTTTCTACCTGTTGCGAACCGAGTATGGCGGTCGCTGCGAGATCTTCGTTGACCGCCGGCAGGAATTCAATTGCCTGTTCTTCGAGGAAGCTCCGGGCGCGCCATAACTCCTGATCGACCATGCCCAGCGGCGAGCCGCGGTAGCCGCTTATGAAACCTGCTGTATTGAGTCCGCGCGCCTTGTCCAGCGTGCGTTGCATCAAAGGGATGCGCACGAGTGCCTGCGTTCCTGTCAGCAGCACTCTGCCCGACTCACGTCGATAGCGGTCAACGAGTTCGTAGTTGTCGAGCGGGTAGTGCGGATTCTTCAGGGCGGCGTGCGGCATGATCTTCCGGGCTGGCAAAAGACATTAGTGTCGCAGATCTGCACCGAAAGAGGGTGCCAATCATGCCGCCTATTGCATCAAATACGAGAAGATCATTCACAAAAGCCTAAAAAACGGTAAGATATTCGAGAAAAATGCGAAAACAGGGGAAACCATGCTCGAGCGAAAGGATCGACAGATACTCGATCAACTGCAACGCGACAGTCGCCTGACCATGCAGCAGCTGGGCGAACGGGTGGGCATGTCGAGCTCGGCCTGCTGGCGACGCGTCAAGAGCCTGGAGGAGGCCGGCATCATCGATCGCTACGCGGCGATCGTGAATACGCGCAAGGCGGGGTTTGGTCTGTCGTCGGTCGTGCACGTATCACTGGCCCGTCACGAACGAAAAAATGTGGACCGCTTCATCCGGGAGGTGCGACGGCACCCGGAGATCCTCGAGTGTTTCGCAACGAGTGGCGAATCCGACTTTCACCTGCGCGTCGTTGTCGAAGATATCGATGCTTACAACGCGTTTCTCGACGAATTTATTTTCAAACTACCGGGCGTTTCGCAGGTGCGTTCAAACATCGTACTGAAGGAAATAAAGGCAGATACCGCACTGCCGTTTCGACAGCTCTAGAACACCTTGACGCGAGCCTGTCGCGAGAGCGCTAGATCGAATCGATGATCGCGTTCAACGTGGCGCTTGGACGCATAGCCGCAGCAGTGAGGGCATCGTCCGGGTGGTAATAGCCGCCAATGTCGATCGCATTGCCCTGCGCCGCATCAAGTTCAGCCAGAATCGTCGCTTCGTTTTCGACAAGCGCACGCGCGGCCGGCTCAAACCGCTCGGCAAGGTCTATATCGTCGGTGTTCGCGGCGACGGCCTCTGCCCAGAACCGCGCAACGTAATAATGGCTGCCACGATTATCGATCTCGCCTACCTTGCGTGATGGCGCTTTGTTCTCTTCGAGGTATCGGCTATTGGCCGTATTCAGTGCGTTGGCGATGATACGCGCCTGTTTGCTGTCGCTCTTGTCCGCCAGGTCCTCAATCGACACGGCAAGGGCAAGAAACTCGCCCAGTGAATCCCAGCGAAGATGCCCCTCTTTGAGAAACTGCTGTACGTGTTTGGGCGCAGAACCACCGGCACCGGTCTCGTAAAGTCCGCCGCCAGCCAGCAGCGGTACGATCGAGAGCATCTTGGCACTGGTACCCAGCTCGAGAATGGGGAACAGGTCCGTGAGGTAATCGCGTAACACATTACCCGTGACTGAAATCGTGTCGTCGCCGCGCTTCACCCGTTGCAGGGTTTCACGCATGGCCCGAGCAGGGCTCATGATGCGAATATCGAGGTCGGTCGTATCGTGTTCGCGGAGATAAATGTTGGCTTTCTCGATCAGGTTGCGATCGTGCGCGCGCGCTTCGTCCAGCCAGAAGATTGCCGTGGAATTCGTCGCGCGTGCGCGCGTTACAGCGAGCTTCACCCAGTCGCGTATCGGCAAGTCCTTGGTCTGGCACATGCGCCAGATGTCGCCTCGTTCTACCGCGTGCTGCATGATCACGTTACCGGCGTCGTCCAGTACGCGAACCTCGCCGTCCGCGGCGATCTCAAAGGTCTTGTCGTGCGAGCCGTATTCTTCCGCCTTTTGCGCCATCAGGCCGACGTTGCAGACGTTACCCATCGTCGTCACGTCAAAGGCGCCGTGCTCGCGACAAAAATCGATGACCTCCTGGTAGATGCCGGCATAGCAGCGGTCCGGAATAACCGCCTTCATATCGTGCAGCTTGCCGTCCGGGCCCCACATTTTGCCTGACGAGCGAATGGCCGCGGGCATGGACGCGTCGATGATGACGTTGCTCGGTACATGCAGGTTAGTGATGCCCTTGTCCGAGTCAACCATCGCCTGCGGCGGGCGGCTCGCGTAAACCGCCTCGAGATCGGCCTCGATCGCCGCTCGTTGCGCGTCGGGCAAGGCGGCAATTTTCGTGTAGGCATCACCGATCCCGTTGTTCGCATCGACACCGAGCTCTTCGAAGGTATCCCCGTGCTTTTCGAAGACGTCGGTGTAGTAGACCTTGACGGCATGGCCGAACATGATCGGGTCGGAGACCTTCATCATGGTGGCTTTCAAGTGCAAGGAGAAGAGGACGCCTGCTTTCCTGGCAGCCTCGATTTCGCGGTCGTAGAAGGCGCGCAATGCGGCACAATTCATGACGCTCGAATCAACGACCTCACGGGCCAGTACCGGCACCTCGTCACGCAGCTCTGTCGTCGAGCCGTCGGCGGCGACATGCTCAATACGCAGAGCGCCGTCCGCCGCGACGACGGCAGATTGCTCGCTGCCGTGAAAGTCGCCGCCATCCATATGGGCGACATGCGATTTCGAATCCTTGCTCCAGGCGCCCATGGAGTGCGGGTTATTCCTGGCAAAGGTCTTCACGGCGCCGGCGACGCGTCGATCCGAGTTACCTTCTCGTAATACCGGGTTGACCGCGCTGCCCAGGACTTTTGCGTAGCGCTTGCTTGTGTCTCGCTCGGCCTCGTTACCCGGCTCTTCGGGATAGTCGGGAACGCCGAAGCCTTGTGACTGCAGCTCCTTGATGGCTGCCTTAAGCTGCGGTATCGAGGCACTGATATTGGGGAGCTTGATGATATTGGCCTCAGGCGTCTTCGCCAGTTCGCCCAGCTCGGCCAGCGTATCCGGGACCCTCTGTTCCTCGGTCAGCGCATCCGGGAAATTGGCCAGAATGCGTGCGGCGAGGGATATATCACGGGTCTCGACGGCAATACCAGCTGCATCGGTGAACGCTTTCACGATGGGCAGGAACGAATACGTTGCCAGCGCCGGCGCTTCGTCCGTCTTGGTGTAAATGATCTTTGCTGTGCTCATTCGAGTCCCTTGGTGGCTGCGCCGCGGCGAGTTCTTGTTGGCTGTTATCAGGGCAGCCGCGCATTATAAAGGCACCGCGAGAAAATCTCTCGCCTGAATATAAACGCAACAATAACAATGCCTTACTGGACGGACGCCCAGTGTTCGTCGGTGGCCACCATCGTCAGGACGTCGTATTGCGCGACGGTTTCGTCATGCTGGTTACTGACTTCAGTATCCCAGCGTACCTCGCCGTAGCCGCTGTCGGCCCGCAGGGTTTTTTGTTTGCAGGTCAGCCGTACCTTCAGCGAGTCGCCATAATTCACCGGCTTCGCAAAGCGCAGATCATCCAGCCCGTAATTCGCGAGCACCGGGCCGAAGTCCGGATCGACGAACAGGCCTGCGGCAAACGAGACGATCAGGTAGCCGTGGGCAACTCGGCCACCAAAGAAAGGATTCTTCGCGGCGGCTGCTTCATCCGTATGCGCGTAAAACTTGTCGCCGGTGAACTCTGCGAAATGCTGTATATCGTCAAGCGACACCTCGCGCGACTCGGTGATAAGCGTGTCGCCGATGTTCAACTGCTCGAATGTCTTGCGAAACGGATGGATAGGCGCGCGATGCTGTTCGGCACCTTTGATCCAGCGACCGCCAATCGCACTCAGCGTTTCCGGCGAGCCCTGCAAGGCGGTTCGCTGCATGTAGTGCTTGACGCCCCGTATGCCGCCCATCTCTTCACCGCCACCGGCTCGTCCCGGCCCGCCATGAACGAGGTGTGGCAGCGGCGAGCCATGGCCCGTCGATTCCGCCGCGCAATGTCGATTGATGACGAGCATTCGGCCGTGAAAGGCGGCTGTGCCAAGCACCAGTTCACGGGCGACGTTGTTGTCGTTGCTGATGATGGAGCTGACCAGGCTTCCAGCCCCGAGGCGCGACAATTCAATGGCGTCGTCGAGGCTGTCGTACGGAAGTACAGTGCTGACCGGCCCGAACGCCTCAACCGAATGCACGGACGTGGCGGTCAGGGGCTTTTCGCAGTGCAGCAGCGTCGGCATGAAGAACGCGCCTTTCCGGGCATCGGCATCGACAAGTTCGAAATCGCTTTGCCCGCCGTAGACAATATCGGCTTCGCGTGACAGCAGCTTCACGCGGTCGCCAACTTCCTCGCGCTGCCCCTGGCTTGCCAGCGCACCCATATCAACATCCTTCATTGCCGGGTTGCCGATACGGACCTTGCCGAGTGATTCGGAAAGTGCCGACACCAACTCGGACGCGAGGCTGGCAGGGGCGATGATGCGCCTGATCGCGGTACACTTCTGCCCCGCCTTGCTCGTCATCTCACGCGTGACCTCCTTTACGAACAGCTCGAACTCGGGCGTACCGGGCACCGCGTCGGGACCGAGAATGGAAGAATTCAAAGAGTCGGTCTCGGCAGTGAAGGCCACGGACTCGGCGATCACGCGTGGATGCTGCTGCAAGAATTCCGCGGTCGCTTTCGAACCGGTAAAGGCCACCGTATCCTGGCAATCAAGGTGGTCGAACAGGTCACCGACGGAGCCGCAGATCAGCTGCAGGGCGCCTTTCGGCAGAATTCCGGACGCCAGGATTCGCCGCACCATCAGTTCCGTCAGGTAGGCCGTACTTGAGGCGGGCTTGACGATAGCCGGCACGCCGGCAAGCAGGGCAGGTGCCAGCTTTTCGAGCATGCCCCAGCAGGGGAAGTTGAACGCATTGATGTGAATAGCGACGCCGAGCTTTGGTGTACAAATATGCTGGCCGACGAAAGTACCGGTCCGCGACAGAGCTTCCGGGGGGCCGTCGAGATACACATGGCTATTGGGCATCTCTCGCCGCCCTTTGCTGGAAAAGACAAACAAGGTCGAAATACCGCCGTCAATATCGATCCAGCTGTCCTGCCGGGTGGCGCCGGTCTGGGTCGACAACTCGTAGAGTTCGACTTTGTGCTCCATCAGGTACTTCGCAAGCGCCTTCAACATCAGGGCGCGTTCGTGAAACGTGTAGCGCCTGAGGTTGCTGCCGCCCACCGTCCTTGCATGCTGCAGCATGTCGGCAAAATCCAGCCCCTTGCTGGTAATGCTGGCGACCGGTGAGCCGCTCACGGCGCTGGTCAGGACGGTGCCGTCACCGTCACCGTCGATCCAATGGTCTTTCACCAGGTTGCCGAGCTTCATGCGGATTCTCCCTGCGGTAGAGGATACAGGTGGATTAAAGAATTGAAAAAATCCGTATCAGATTGTACGGTCAGGCGGTCCGAAAGCAAGTGAACCGCCATGCGCGCAGAATCCGCCTGTCAAAAACTCCTCGATGAATTCCGCGCGCGTCCGACAGTGCGCGCCGGCTCACTCATCACCACCGTATTCGGAGACGCGATAACGCCTCGCGGCGGCACTGTCTGGCTGGGAAGCCTGATCCGCGTTATGGCGGACTTTGGAATCAGCGAGCGGCTGGTACGCACGTCGGTCTTCCGGCTGGCGCAAGATGGCTGGCTGAAGTCGGATCAGATTGGCCGCCGCTCTTACTACAGCCTGACGGAGTCTGGGCGGGAGCGCTTCGACCAGGCGACCAACAGGATTTATGGAACGCCATCGCCGGGTTGGGACGGCGAATGGTGTTTGCTGTTGTTGTCTGCCCTCAGCACCGATGACAAGGAGATTGCCCGCAAGGAGTGCGGCTGGCTCGGCTTTGGTGCCATGTCTGCGAACGTACTGGCGCACCCGGCGCCGGATGTCGCTGCCCTCGATACCTGTCTGCAGCGTCTGGGCATTGCCGAGCGCGTCGTCGTGATGCGGGGAACCACTGTCAGGAGCGAGATGGCGATGCGCGAACTCACTCGCAGCTGCTGGAATCTCGATGACATCGATGCCGCTTACAGCGCGTTCACGGCACGCTTCAGACCTGTCATGAAAGCGCTCTCCGGCACATCCGAACTGTCTGAAAAATCGTCATTTATTGTGCGAACCCTGTTGATCCAGGAGTATCGCAAGGTGTTGTTGCGCGACCCACAACTCCCGGTAGAACTGCTGCCCGCGGACTGGAACGGAGTTGCGGCCTACCAGCTTTGCCGAAACCTCTACCGTAAGGTGCACGCTAACGCCGACGCTTATCTCGACACCCGGCTCGAGTCAGCGGACGGACCACTACCGCCACCGGCTGCGTCCTTCATACGGCGCTTCGGCGGTCTCGATGACCTACACAGCCAGGGAGCAGACAGTCCATGAGTCGAATCAAAACGGCAAAGCAGTGCGCCAAGGCGATGTGGGCTGGTGACGCCGCATCGAAAGCGCTGGATATCAAGATCGAGATCCGGGAAGCAGGTTCCGCTACTGCGCACATGCGCATTCGCGAGGACATGATTAACGGCTTCGATGTCTGTCATGGAGGGCTGATTTTCACACTCGCGGATACAGCGTTCGCGTTCGCCTGCAACGCTTACGACCGGGTGACGGTTGCTGCCTCCGGCAGTATCGAGTTCATACGACCTGCCCGCCTGGGCGACAAGCTCAGCGCTACTGCGCGCGAAGAGTATCGGGGCAGCCGCAGCGGCTACTACGCGGTCGAGGTGCAGAACGACCTTGGCGAACTGGTGGCGTTGTTTCGTGGGCGTTCTGCGAGCCGCGACCAGCCGGTCATCGTCGCGGATGCGGCGGCCGCTCATAATGATACAGACAGCATTGAAAAATAGAAAAAACCGTGTCACATTAACGACGGAGCTGACGGAGTAAAGACCATGTATACGCAAGGCCTGGACCAGGCGAATACCGCCAACGCCGGGGCGTCACAGCAGGAAACGCCGGAGCAGCTGGCTGCTTTCCAGGCACGTATCGACGCCGAAGAGAAGATTGAAGCCAAGGACTGGATGCCGGCGGCGTACCGCCGCACGCTGGTTCGCCAGATCTCGCAACACGCACATTCGGAAATCATCGGCATGCAGCCGGAAGGTAACTGGTTGACGCGTGCACCGTCCCTCAAACGAAAGGCGATATTGCTGGCGAAGGTCCAGGACGAGGCGGGGCACGGCCTCTATCTGTACAGCGCGGCCGAGACACTCGGCGTATCCCGCGACCAGATGGTCGCGGACCTGCTGTCTGGCAAAGCTAAATACTCAAGCATCTTTAACTATCCGACGTTGAGCTGGGCGGATATCGGCGCGATTGGCTGGCTGGTGGATGGCGCCGCGATCATGAACCAGATTCCGCTCTGCCGCTGCTCCTACGGACCCTACGCACGCGCCATGATTCGCGTCTGCAAGGAGGAGAGTTTTCACCAGCGTCAGGGTTTCGAGATCATGTTGACGCTCAGCCGAGGAACGGATCAGCAACGTGCGATGGCGCAAGACGCGCTGGACCGATTCTGGTGGCCATCGCTAATGATGTTCGGTCCCAACGATTCGCAGTCCAAACACTCGGCACAATCGATGGCATGGAAAATCAAGCGCTTCAGTAATGACGAGCTTCGACAGAAATTCGTAGACGTGACGGTGCAGCAGGCCGACTTCCTGGGGCTGAAAGTGCCGGATGACCACCTGGCATTCGACGAGGAGACCGGCCACTACACTTTCTCCGAGATTGACTGGCAGGAATTCTTTGATGTTCTTGCCGGCAATGGCCCCTGCAACAGGGAACGCATGCATAAGCGTCGCAAGGCGCATGATGACGGCACATGGGTGCGTGAGGCGGCAAGCGCGTATGCCGACAAAATGGCGGCAAGAGCGGCCGCCTGATGGAGAGTTAAGATGGGACAGCAGGAATGGCCGCTTTACGAAGTCTTCATCCGCACACGTGGTGGCCTCAGTCACCGACATGCCGGCAGCTTGCACGCTGCGGATGACCAGATGGCGCTCGATCATGCCCGCGACACTTACACGCGACGTACTGAGGGAGTGAGCCTGTGGGTGGTGCGCTCCGACCGTATCGTCGCATCCGACCCGGCCGAAACGTCGGCCTTCTTCTCGCCCGCCGAAGACAAGATTTATCGGCACCCGACGTTTTATGAGGTGCCGGATGGGGTAGAGAACCTGTGAATCCCGAGCAGGCACTCACGGCGTATGTGACGCGGCTGGGCGACAATGCCCTCGTGCTCGGTCAGCGCCTGATCGAACTTGTAGCCGCCGGGCCCGAGTTGGAAGAAGAACTCGCGAACGCAAATTTCGCACTCGACTACATCGGCCAGGCAAGACTCTTTTACAGTTATGCTGCCGAACTCGAAGGCGAGGGCCGCAGCGAAGATCATCTTGCCTTCATGCGACCGGAAAACGAGTTCCGCAACCTGCTCCTGCTTGAGCAGCCGAATGGGCACTTCGGTGACACGATTGTTCGCCAGGTGTTATTCGACGTGTTCTACCTGGCCTTGCTCGAATCGCTTGTGCATTGCACTGACCGACGGCTGGCGGAGATTGCGGCGCGTGCAGAGAAGGAGGTTCGCTATCACCTTCGTCATGCTGCGCAATGGCTGGTAAGGCTTGGTGACGGCACCGACGAAAGCCACGACAAGGCGCAACAATCCCTCGACGATCTCTGGCGATACAGCGGCGAAATGTTCGACAACGACGCGCTCGATGACATTCTCTTGCAGGCATTCAATGGGCCTGACCTAAAGTCTCTGGCAAGTGCCTGGCAAGCAACGATCGCTGGCATCCTGGCGGAGGCGACGCTGCGTGTTCCCGAGGAAACCGTCATGGCTCGAGGCGGCAAACAGGGCAGGCATACCGAGCACTTCGGCTTCCTTGTGGCTGAGATGCAGGTCATGCCGCGAACTTACCCGGGCGCAACATGGTAACGAGCGCGCCGGATCGCGAGCAGGTGCTCGAGTGGCTCAGGGACGTTCCCGACCCGGAGATCCCGGTACTTAGCATTACCGACCTCGGCATCGTGCGCGATGTCGACTGTGACGGTGGCGTCGTTGTCTCGCTGTCGCCCACCTATTCCGGCTGTCCGGCGACCGAAGTCATTGAAGCAAGCGTCATCGCCGCGCTGCAGGATCGCGGCGTTGCCGACGTTGCGATCAAACGCGTGCTGTCGCCGCCCTGGACGACCGACTGGATCAGCGACAGCGGTCGCGAAAAGCTGAAGCGCTACGGGATAGCGCCGCCGGAAAAAGGCGGTGGCAAGCGTGCGCTGCTTCACGGCGGGCGGTCAGTAGCCTGTCCGCGTTGCGAATCACAAAGTACCGAACGGGTCAGTGAGTTTGGCTCGACTGCCTGCAAAGCGGCCTATCGGTGCAAGGATTGCCTGGAGCCTTTCGAGTATTTCAAATGCCTGTAACCACCTGCCAATGAGCATTGCCCGATGAGACATTTCCACCCGCTCAAGGTCCTTGCCAAAGAGCAGGAAACGCGCGATTCGATTCGCCTTGCGCTGCACGTGCCGGACGAATTGCATGAGACCTTCGCGTTCCAGGCCGGCCAGCACCTGCCGATCGAGGCAGAACTTGGCGGCAAACGCCTGCGCCGTACCTACAGTATCTGTTCCGAGCCTGGCCACTGGCCGCTCGAGATCGGTATCCGCGTGCAGCCGGGCGGGCGGTTTTCCGAGTATGCGGCGAACGAGCTGTCCGTGGGCGACGCGCTGCAGGTGATGCCGCCAACCGGTCGCTTTCATGCAAACATCGACGCAGCTGCGAGCAAGTACTATCTCGGTTTTGCGGCGGGCAGCGGCATAACGCCGATTCTGTCAATCGCGCGCTCTGTTCTGAACAATGAGACCGGTAGCCGCTTTGCGCTGTTCTATGGCAATCGTCGGCAGGCTTCGGCGATGTTCATCGAAGACCTGTTCGCGCTGAAAAACCGTTATCCGGACCGCCTGCAGCTACATTTTGTTTTTAGTCGCGAGGATCAGGAGTTCCCGATCAATGCGGGTCGACTCGATCGCGAAAAGGTGACCGAGGTTTACCGGCAGTTTTGCGGTGGTGACACCGTCGACGAGGTTTTTGTGTGCGGTCCGGATACCATGATCGATACCGTTATCGAGACCCTGGTGGACGTCGGCGTGTCGAAAGACGTTATTCACGCGGAACGCTTTGGCGCTCCACGCCGCGGCACGCCGGAGTCGGCCAATGTGACGCAGGCGGCAATCAGAGAACGCTCGGAGAATTCATTCACCGTGACGGTGATCATGGATGGCCACAAGAAGTCGTTCGAGATGGCATACGACGCGCCAAACATCGTGGATGCTGCAGCTGAAAGCGGCATCGAGCTGCCGTACTCCTGCAAGGGCGGAGTCTGTGCAACCTGCCGCACGCATGTTCGCAACGGCACGGTTCAGATGGCGGCAAATTACGGGCTGGAGCCCTGGGAGCTCGAGGCGGGCTTCGTACTTGCTTGCCAGTCACGGCCCCAGAGCGACGAGGTACTGCTGGACTACGACAAGTCCTGACCGCCCGAATGGCGCGATTTCAAAACCCAGGCCCTGCCCGCAGAGGTAAAATTCAAAACGATCTTCTATCCGGGCCTTGCGCACGGACAAAACAAAGAACAAGGCGCCGGAGGGCGTATGACCAGATAGCAATACCGCGACAGATTTGCCTGCCCGAAAGGATTCCTACAACTACGAGGAACTGCTGGCGAGCGGTCACGGTGAGCTGTTCGGCCCCACGAATGGCCGGCTGCCGTTGCCCAACATGTTGATGATTGACCGCATTACGCGCGTCAGTGAGGAGGGCGGCAAGTTCGGCAAGGGGGAGATCCGGGCAGAGCTCGACATCAATCCGGAGCTCTGGTTTTTCAAATGCCATTTCGAGGGTGACCCGGTCATGCCCGGCTGCCTCGGACTCGATGCCATGTGGCAGCTGGTCGGGTTTCACCTGGTCTGGCAGGGACTGCCGGGCAGGGGCCGCGCGCTGGGCGTCGGCAAGGTAAAATTCACCGGACAAATCCTGCCAACGGCAAAGCTCGTTCAGTTCCAGATCGATATCAAGCGCGTGATATCGCGTAGACTGAATATGGCCATCGCTGACGGCTCTGTCTCCGTCGATGGCCGCGAAATTTACACGGCTGAAGACCTGCGGGTCGGCTTGTTCACTTCCACCGAAGACTTCTAGGATTAGCTCATGCGGCGCGTAGTTATCACCGGCCTCGGCGCGGTTTCCTGTATCGGCAACAACAAGGACGAGATTCTCGAGTCACTGCGAGAGGGTCGCTCCGGAATCGTCGTTAATGACAGCTACAAGGAAATGGGCCTGCGCAGCCAAATTTCAGGCAGTTGCCATATCGACACGAAGGAGTTCATCGATCGCAAGGTTCTGCGATTCATGGGCGACGCGGCAGCCTACGCGTACATCGCGATGCAGCAGTCGATCGAGGACGCCGGCCTCGAGGAGGCCGATGTTTCCAGCGTGCGCAGTGGCCTCATTGCCGCTTCTGGCGGTGCCTCGAGCAACAATATCGTCGAGAGCGCGGATGTGCTTCGCGCGCGCGGCGTTCGCAAGGTCGGCCCCTACCGCGTGCCGCGAACCATGGGCAGCTCGGTCTCGGCATGCCTGGCTACGCCGTTCAAGATCAAGGGTATCAACTATTCAATAACCTCGGCCTGCGCAACGAGCGCGCATTGTATTGGCGCGGCCGCAGAGCAGATTCAGCTGGGCAAGCAGGACATCGTGTTCGCCGGCGGCGGCGAAGAAGAGCACTGGTCACTCGCCTGCCTGTTTGATGCGATGGGCGCGCTGTCGTCCAAATACAACGACGACCCCGCTACCGCCTCGCGGCCCTATGACGCGACGCGGGACGGCTTCGTCATCGCGGCTGGCGCCGGCATGCTGGTTGTCGAAGAGCTCGAGCACGCCAAGGCGCGCGGCGCGAAGATCTATGCAGAGCTGGTCGGCTATGGCGCCACCTCCGATGGTTACGACATGGTGGCCCCGTCCGGTGAAGGTGCGATGCGCTGCATGGACCTGGCGCGCGCTACGGTCGAGGGGCCTATCGACTATATCAATACGCACGGGACCAGCACGCCGGTCGGCGATGTCAAGGAAGTCGAGGCGATGCGGACGATGTTCGGCGAGGAAATGCCGCGATACGGATCCACCAAGTCCATGTGCGGGCATTCGCTGGGAGCGACCGGTGCCCAGGAAGCGATCCACTGCCTGCTGATGCTCGATAACGACTTCATTGCACCGTCGATCAACGTCGGCGAGCCGGATCCTGTCGTGGAGGGAACGCCGCTCGTAACGGAACGCGTGGACAATGCGGGCATCAAGACGGCCATGTCGAACAGTTTCGGTTTCGGCGGCACCAACGCGACGCTGGTATTCCAGAAACGTTAGGCCATAATCGGGCTCCATGAGTATCGAGATCATCAATGAAACCGGCTGTTTCGGTGGCCGCATCGGGTTCTATCGTCATTCCTCCAAAGCCAACGACTGCGCCATGCAGTTCTCGGTATTTGTGCCGCCGCAGGCCGCCGACGGCAAGGTACCTGTGTTGACCTTTCTTTCGGGGCTTACCTGCACTGAAGAGAACTTCATGGTCAAGAGCGGCGCGCAGCGCGTCGCGGCGGAACTGGGCCTGATACTGGTCTCCCCGGATACCAGTCCGCGCGGCGAGGGCGTGCCCGATGATCCGGACGGCGACTACGATTTCGGCCTTGCCGCTGGCTTCTATCTGAATGCCACTGAAGAGCCGTGGTCTGGCCACTACCATATGTACGATTACATCACCGAGGAATTGCCGAGCGCGATATTCGATAATTTCCCCGGCGATCCTGAGCGTCATGGCCTGTGCGGTCATTCGATGGGCGGCCACGGTGCGCTGACGATCGGCCTCAGGAACCCGGGGCAGTACCAGTCGCTGTCAGCTTTCGCGCCCATATGCACGACACTCGACAGTCCATGGGGCAAGAAGGCGCTCGGCTACTACCTGGGTTCGGATACATCGACCTGGCAACAGTATGATGCCTGCGCCGTGGCACGCGACGTCGCCGACGCAACAATGTTCGGCAAGATCCTGATCGACCAGGGCGCCGACGACCCTTTCCTCGCCGAACAACTCAAGCCGGAACTGTTCCAGGCCGCGGCGGCCCGGAGCGGACTGAACGTCGAGCTGCGCGTGCACCCGGGTTACGACCACGGCTACTACTTCATCTCGACCTTCATCGAAGACCATCTCAGGCATCACGCCACAGCGCTCGGCAGCTGACGGAATCCCAGCGGGATGGATCAATGGCTCATGCTTGCTGTCGCGATGCTGGCGACGGGCTGTGTGGCGGGCGTGCTTGCCGGGCTGTTCGGGATTGGCGGCGGCATCGTCATCGTGCCGGTACTCGAAGCTGCGCTCGGCTTCCTTGGCATCGACCCGGCCATCCGTATGCACGTAGCCGTAGCAACGTCGCTCGCGACTATCATTCCGACGTCGATCTCTTCGGCAAGGGCTCACCATCGGCGAAAGTCGGTCGATTTCGATATCATCCGGCGCTGGGCGTTCTTCGTATTGACAGGAGCGCTGCTCGGGGCCTGGATTGCCTCGCAGGTGCATAGTCGCGTTCTGGCGCTGGTGTTTGCAACCCTGGCTCTGCTGGTGGCGGCCAAGATGGTGCTGCTGCCTGAAACACGCAACCTGACGCAGGCGGTTCCGCGCGGTCCGCTGGTAGCGGTCATCCCGACGGCGATAGGTTGTTTTTCCAGCATGATGGGAATTGGTGGCGGCACGTTTTCCGTGATGACGCTGTCGCTGTTCAATGTGCCGATACACCGCGCCGTCGGCACGGCCGCATTGTTCGGGCTGGTCATCAGCCTTCCGGCCACCGCTGGTTTTATCGCGACGGGTTGGGGTGATCCGCGGCTGCCGGAAGGCAACCTCGGCTACGTGAGCCTGGTCGGTTTCGCGGTGATCGCCCCGGTCACCGTATTGACGGCACCGATCGGAGCCAGGATCGCGCACGGGCTGTCGCAGAAACGGCTGAGCATGCTGTTTGGCATCTTTCTTCTTGTCGTCGCTTTGCGACTTTTCTTCAGGGCAATGTCATGAAACTGGTTTACCTGATTTTTCTGTGCAGCCTGTTGCTGTCGGCATGCGGGCCACGAGCGCTTGATCCCGACGAGTCGATTGCCTGCGATAACTGCGAGCGATGGAATGCGCCGCAGAATCCGTTTCGCATCCATGGCAACACCTGGTACGTCGGCACGGCAGGACTGACGTCCCTGTTGATCGAAACGGACGATGGCCTGATCCTTGTTGACGGCGGGCTGCCACAGTCGGCCGCGCTGATCGATGCCAACATTCGCAATCTCGGCTTCGACACTCGTAATGTCAAAGCGATTCTCATATCGCATGCGCACTACGATCACGCCGGCGGTCTTGCTGCGCTACAACGACTCACAGGCGCGACGGTATTCTCGAGCGCAGCCGCTAAAGAGACGCTCGTTACGGGTCGCCTGCAGAAGGACGATCCGCAGTACGTGGCAGATTCAGACAGCGGCCGTTTCCCGGCTGTGGACAGCGTCGTTGCCGTCGGTGACGGCGACGTGGTCACTATCGGTTCGCTGGACGTCAAGGCCGTTTACACACCGGGACATACCACGGGCAGCACGACCTGGACCTGGCAATCGTGTGCGCTTAACGTTTGTTACGACGTCGTATACGCGGATAGCCTGACCGCCGTATCGGCTCAGGGTTTCAAATTCACGACGAGCGGTGCTGGCGACAGAATAGTTGCGAGTGCCGGAGTTATTGCGGATCTCGACTGCGACATTCTGCTGTCGCCGCACCCGTTTTTCTTCGGCCTGCAGGACAAGCTGGAGAGACTCGACGACGGTAATCCTTTCGTCAACAATGTCGGCTGCCTGATGTACTCGGAAACGTCATTGCAGTGGCTGGAACAAAGGCTGGCAGCCGAGCGACCTTGAGCGCTACATCATGTGTTCGCTGTGGGTTCCGTTGTCCATATTGCCGGAGAGCTTCATCACCGGCATCGCGAGCGTCAGCAAACCGATAATGATGATCAGCAAGCCGGCGCCCATTCGCTTGCGACTCATGAACTGCGAGAGCTTCGAGGCGCTGATTCCGGTCATGATCATTGCGGGCATCGTGCCGAGGCCGAATGCAATCATGACGAGTCCGCCGTGAATGCCGTTGGCGGTCGTCGCCGCCAGCAACAGGACGCTGTAGACCAGCCCGCAGGGCAACCAGCCCCACAGCAGGCCCAGGCCAAGCGCCTTCGGAATACTCGTTACCGGCAGCAGACCCTTTGCGGCTGGCGCGATGCGCTGCCAGATGGTTGCGCCGGCCTTTTCGACCGGTGCGAGGAATCGCCAGCCGAACGCGACCTGCAAACCAACGATGACGATCAGCAGACCACTGGCGAACCGCACCGGTGCGGCGATATTGGGAATCGCGTCGACGATCGTTTGACCCAGCATCGCGACGACGAAGCCGAGAAAGGTGTAGCTCAATATACGGCCGGCGTTATAGGCGAAAGCAAACGGCAACTGTGCGCGTAAAGAGGCGACGCTCATGTTGACGGCAAACAGGCCGGACAGCCCGCCACACATGCCGAAACAGTGAGCGCTGCCAAGAAGGCCAGTCACAAAAGCAGCGGCAAGCAGGGGGAGCGATTCGTTCATGACGATTCACTGTCGTCCGGTTTGGTGTCGTCGTCCATGATGATGCGCACGGCTGGCGTATCGAGGTCGTCGAACTGACCGCTGCCGACGGCCCAGAAGAACGCCCATACGGCACCGGCCAGCAGCAGCAGCGCGAGAGGAATGAGGACGTAGAGAACGGACATTATTGAAATCGGCTCAGGCGCAGGGCATTCAGTACGACAATCAGCGAGCTGGCGCTCATACCAATCGCTGCAAGCCACGGCGGCACCAGTCCCGCGGCGGCCAGCGGCAGTGCCAGCGCATTGTATACGATTGCCCACGCAAGATTCTGGCGCACAATACGCATAGTCTTTGCCGACATGCGGAGCAGGGTCAGCAGGGGCCTGAGCGAATCCCCGAGAACGATGACATCTGCGCTGGTCTGCGCCAACAACGCCCCTTCTGCCGGTGCAACCGAGGTATCCGCGCCTGACAGGACCGGGGCGTCGTTGATGCCATCGCCCACCATGACCACGCGTTCGCCGCGTTGCTGAGCCGCCTTGATAATCGCCAGTTTCTGCCGCGGCGTGCAGCCGGCATGGAATTCGTCGATGCGAAGTTGTGTTGCCAGCGCTGTGACCGCGTTACGGTTGTCGCCGCTGAGCAGCGCGATCTTCAGGCCCATCGCCTGCAACTCTCGAAGGGTTGTGTCGACATCAGGCCGCAGCTGATCCTCGACGCTGAACCAGGCAACGACCTCGTCTTCACGGCCGAGAAACACGTTGCTTGCAACGTCATCGCCAGCTTGTCGTCCGCTGGCCGCACCGCCACCAACATACGCAGCGCTGCCGAGGCGCCAGGACCGGCCATTGATGACGCCGCTGACACCCTTGCCGACCTCGACCTCCTGCAACGAAACCTCCGGGAGCGACTCGTCAAGTGCGAAAGCCCGGGCAAGCGGGTGTATAGAGGCCGTCTCGAGCGCCGCGGCGATGCGCCGGCAGTCGTGTTCGCTCATGGTGTCGTTGAAGACCATTACCGCGCTGATTCGCGGCCGACCCAGGGTCAGCGTACCTGTCTTGTCGAACATGACCGTGGTCGCGCGCGACAGGACTTCAATCGCGTTGCCGTTCGTGACCAGCAGTCGAAGCTGCGACAGGCGACTGCCGGCAGCCGCAAATGCGGCAGGCGTAGCCAATGCCAGCGCGCACGGGCAGGTTACGACCAGCACGGAAAGCGTGATGACAAATGCACGCTCGGGCGCGATCAGGTACCAGCTAACCGCGACGACGGCCGCAACGAGAAGCAATGCTACGACGATGTAACTCGCGATTCGATCGGCAAGCGTAACGAACGCGGGTCGCGTGTAGCGCGCTCGCTCGCTGAGACGACTGATGGTGCCGAGCGTGGTATCACTGCCCGTTCGCAGTACCTCGATCGTGATGAGGCCATCGAGATTGACGCTGCCGGCGGCAACGGCGTCGCCGACGGACTTCGGCCGCGGCGTTGCCTCGCCGCTCAGCAGGGCCTCGTCGACCGTCGTGTTGCCGCTCAGAACGACGCCGTCTGCCGGTATCGCGTCCCCTGCGCGAACCAGCAAGCGATCGCCCGCCACGAGCTGGCTCACCGGAACAACCGCCTTGTCGTCGCCGTCAATCCTGGTGGCCGTATTCGGCAGCACCGACGAAAGTGCCGTACTGCGATCGATCGAACGGTGCCGCGCGCGCATTTCGAGGAAGCGCCCGAGAGTCAGAAAGAACACGAACATGGTGACCGAGTCGAACCAGACGGCTTCGCCGTCGGTGAAGGTCGCGTAGATCGACGCCGCGTAGGCGCTGCCAACCGCGATCGAAACCGGCAGGTCCATGCCCGGTTTCCTGGCCACAATGCCGCGCCATGCTGCCTTGAAGAAGGGGCTCGCCGCGTAGAACACCACCGGTGTCGTGACAGCGAAACTGACGATGCGCAGGAAGCGGCGCATCTCCTGGTCCATGCCCTGGAAATCCCCGGCGTAAAGGCCGACGGCAAACATCATGACCTGCATCATGCCCAGCGAGGCAACCAGCAGGCGCTTCAGCGCCGCGCGCTGTTCGAGCAGTTCCGGTCGCGTTGCTGTCTCGGGCGCCAGCGGCTGCGGCTGGTAACCGAGATCCGCGAGTGCGCCCAAGACCTGGGAGAAGCGGGTGCTTGCGGGTTCCCACTGCACGCGCAGGCGATGTGTTACGGGACTGACCTCTGCCGTGCTGATTCCCGGCAACTTCTTCAAAGTGGTTTCGATGAGCCAGCTGCAGGCAGCGCAATACATCCCGCCGACAAAGATGGTTGCCTCGGCCGAGCCGTCCTGACGCTCCGCAAACGCGCCTAACATGTCGTCCTGATCGAATACCTGCCACTCGGCCGCTTCTTCGCTGGGACGGCCGACGCCGGGATCGGGCGCCTCACGCAACTCGTAGTAGCGGCTCATGCCGGAGTCTCGAATCAGCTCCGCAACCGCCTTGCAGCCGGGACAGCAGACCGGTTTCAGGTCGCCGTCGATCTCGACGGTGATGTTGCAGTCGGTCGGAACGGGTAGCGCGCAGTGAAAACAGCTGTCAGCGCCGGTCTGCATCGGCGGATTCGGCTGGTCGCAGCGTTAATTGCGGCTCGCCCTGCCACTCACCCGAGAGCCGCCAGTCCTCGTTCGACGTCAATGAGACGTACCAGCGGCCGTCCGGGATGCTGACGAAATGTCCCGACCATACCGGGTTGCCGTCTTCGTCAGGCTGAGCGCGATTCAGCACGATACGCTGATCACGGTCGGCAAAGGCGGGGTGCGAAAACTCAAGCGCCAGCGCGGCAGGCGACTCCTGCAAATCGCCGGCGCGCATGCCCGCCAGAATAGCGCCCGACTCAAGGTCAATGTCAATCAGCGCCGCAAGGTTCATTTCCGCAGCGAGCCTGTCGGCCAGCGCGCGCCTTTCGGCGACGATCTGCATGTCGTCCTCCGTCTGCAGGACCAGCGAGTCCGTCGTCTGCAGCGATATCCAGAAGGTGGTCAGGCCACCCACAACAGACGCTGCAGGCAGCGCAATAATGAACCACGGCCAGAACTGCCGGTACCAGGGCTTTGTGTCTTCGCGAACCATTATGAGAGGGCTGTCCTTAACGCGTTGGGCCGATGAAGCGGCTATCTTCCTCTATTGCAACCGACGCGTCATCCAAAGCCTCGATATTGAACAGGATCGTGTTGACGCCCGGCACGTCGTCGCGCTTCGCCCGCACCCGCACCGGCAACGACATCACGCCGCCACCGTCTACGCGCAGGACGTCGCTGACGCCATCGAGCACTATGCCCTCTACGCCGCTGACGCGAAGTGAGAATTCCCGCGCTTCGTTGCTCTGGTTGATGATTTTCAAAGTGTAGATGTTCTCGACGTAGTTGTCCGGCAGCTCGCGGTAGAGCGAATTCCTGTCACGGATCACATCGAGAATCACCGGCGTACGTGAGGCCATGGCGGTGACCAGGCCCGCTATCAGTACCAGGAGCAGCGTTGCGTAAACGATCATGCGAGGTCGAAGTACGCGTGTACCCTCGTTTTGCAGGGCGTGCTCGGTGGTGTAGCGGACAAGGCCACGCGGGTAGTTCATCTTGTCCATGATCGAATCACAGGCGTCAATGCACGCAGCACACGCGATGCACTCGTACTGCAGCCCTTCCCGGATATCGATTCCGGTCGGGCAGACCTGCACGCAAAGATGGCAGTCGATGCAGTCGCCAAGCCCCGCTTCTTTCGGATCTACCGAGCGTTTGCGTCCGCCGCGTGGTTCACCGCGCTTCTCGTCGTAGGAGATGATCAGTGTGTCCTTGTCGAACATCGCGCTCTGGAAACGCGCATACGGGCACATGTATTTGCAGACCTGTTCCCGCATGTAGCCGGCGTTGCCATAGGTCGCGAAACCGTAGAACAGGCCCCAGAAGAGCGTCCAGCCGCCGACGTTGAGCGCCAGTATGTCGACGCCCAGTTCACGAATCGGCGTGAAATAACCGATGAACGTGAAGCCGGTCCACATCGAGAAGGTTATCCAGAGAAACTGCTTGGAGGCCTTCTTCCTGAACTTGGTCAATGACCACGGGGCCTTGTCGAGTTTCATGCGTTGCGAACGCGTGCCTTCGGTGAACTGCTCCATCCAGATGAAGGCCTCGGTCCAGACGGTTTGCGGGCAGGCAAAGCCGCACCACAGGCGACCTGCCAGTGCCGTGAAGAAGAACAGCGAGAGCGCGGCGATGATGAGCAGCAATGCCAGGAACGGGAAGTCCTGCGGCCACAGTGTCAGGCCGAGCAGGTAAAACTTCCGTGCAGGGAGATCGAACAATATGGCCTGGCGATCGTCCCACAGCAGCCATGGCACCAGGTAGAACAGGCCGAGCAGGATAACGGTAGCAAGCTTACTGAGCTTATCGAAGCGCCCGCCTATCTCTCGGGGGTAGATCTTCTTCGCGCTCTCATACATCGAGGCGGATTGCGGATTGTCCATTATTTTCTGTGCTGCGCGTCGCGTTGCGGGGCCGTGTGTACCAGGAATGCGGTCACGCCGGAACAGACGGCGCACACTACCCAGAAGAAGAAGAACCCCACCGCGTAGCCCGCGTCGCGGCTGAACTCAAGATTTTCATCGATCAGCGCGCCCAATTCGACCGGATCGAACACAGCGAAAAAAACCATGGTCGACACGGCGGCGCTGAGAAAGGATATCCACACAACGGTAAACATCGCCTGCTTGTCGCGAGGCCACTGCCGGGCACCACGGTATTCTTCGCTAATCATTACAGCCTGGCCGCCGGCAAATCGATGCGCTATTGCGACAGACTGTAAACGTAAGCCGCGAGTATCTTGGTGCGATCGGCACCGAGCAGATCGCCGTGCGCCGGCATCATGCCGTTGCGGCCCTTGACGAGCGTTTCGCGAATGGCCTCGTCCGAGCTGCCGTACAACCAGATGTCGTCGGTCAGGTTGGGAGCGCCAACCATCGGGTTACCCGTGCCCGTCGGCATGTGACAGGCGGCACAGAAGGTGGCGAACTGCGTTGGCGCGCTGGTGGTTGTATCAACCTCGACAAGACCGGAAAGGCTTTGCACGTAATGCACCATGTTGTCGACCGCTTCGTCAGAGCCCAGAATCTGCGCCCACGGCGTCATCACGGCATTCCGGCCTGCGGCGATCGACGCGATGATCTGTGCCTCGGTGTTACCCCACTGCCAGTCGTTATCGGTGAGATTCGGAAAACCCGTCGCGCCGCGCGCGTCCGAGCCGTGGCAGGTCGTGCAGTAACTCGCATACAGGCTTGCACCGAGCTTGTTCGCATCCGGATGCTTTGACAGTTCCTCAAAGTCCATGGCGGCGAATTCTTCGTAAATCGGCTCATAGCGACTCGCCGCAGCCTGCATCTCTGCCTCGTACTGGTTATGTGCGGACCAGCCAAGCGCGCCCTCCCAGGCGCCGAGGCCCGGGAACATGATCAGGTAGCCGATGGCCCAGATGATCGTGATGAAATAGAGGTACAGCCACCACTTGGGAGCCGGGTTGTTCCACTCCTCGAGGTCACCGTCCCATTTGTGGCCGACGACCTGGTCGTCGGCTATGTTTTGTGGACCCTGTTTCGCAGACCAGCCGATCAGCCATGCGCACCAGAGGACGAAGATAATCGTGCCAGCAGCAACGAACCAGTGCCAGAATGCAGGCATCAGATGTTCTCCCGCTCGTTATTGGAAATGTGTTGGTCTTCTTCCAGCGGCAAAGCCGCGGAAGCGTCGAAGTCCGCTTTTCGCCGTTTGCTCCAGGCCCAGACCCAGATGCCGATAAAGGCAAAGAAGATGATGGCTGTCAGAATGCCGCGCAGATCGTTGATGTCCATGACGATCTACCGGCGATCCCGACGGTTGGTGCCGAGTCCCTGCAGATAGGCAATCAACGCTTCCATCTCGGAGCGATCTTGCACCGCGGCTGCGGCGCCTGCCACCTGCTCGTCGGTGTACGGATCGCCCAGGAACTTGAGCGCCTTCAACTTGCTTGTAACCAGTTCGGGATCAACGGTGTTCTCGAGCAGCCACGGATAGCCCGGCATATTTGACTCAGGTACCAGTGCGCGCGGGTCCGTCAGGTGCAGCCGATGCCAGTCATCGCTGTAACGACCGCCGACTCTCGCGAGATCGGGACCGGTGCGTTTCGAACCGAACTGGAACGGCCGGTCGTAGACGGTCTCGCCGGCCGTCGTGAACGGTCCGTAGCGCTCGGTTTCACTGCGGAACGGGCGGATCATCTGCGAGTGGCAGTTGTAGCAGCCTTCCCGGACGTAGATGTCGCGGCCAGCCAGTCGGAGTGGGCTATAGGGCTCGATGCCTTCTGCGGGTTCGTTGGCATCGGCACTGAACATCAGTGGCACGATCTCGACGAGGCCGCCGACGCTGATCGCAAGGACAATCAGCACCATCATCAGGTTCAGGCTTTTTTCAATCGTCTCGTGACGCATTGCTCGGACTCTCCTGTTACGCCGGTTCCAGTACCGCAACGGGTACCGGTTTCTTGTTACTTACGGTCTTCCAGACGTTGTAAGCCATGATGAGCATGCCTGTGAAGAACACCAGGCCGCCAAGGAGTCGCAGGTAATGATAGGGCTCTACCGCCTTGAGCGATTCGACGAACGAATACGTCAAAGTGCCGTCGTCGTTCACGGCTCGCCACATGAGGCCCTCGGTCACGCCCGCGATCCACATGGATACCGCGTACAGGACGACACCGATCGTCGAAGTCCAGAAGTGAACGTCGATCAGCTTGGTGCTGTACATGCCCTCGCGGTTATAGAGTCGCGGTATCAGCGTGTACATCGAGCCGATGGTCATCATTGCTACCCAGCCAAGAGCACCCGAGTGCACGTGGCCGATCGTCCAGTTGGTGTAATGCGACAGCGCGTTGACTGTCTTGATCGACATCATCGGGCCTTCGAAGGTGGACATGCCGTAGAACGACAGCGCGACGATCATGAATTTGAGGATGGGGTCGGAACGCAGCTTATGCCAGGCGCCAGACAGGGTCATGATGCCGTTGATCATGCCGCCCCACGAGGGAGCCAGCAGAATGATCGAGAACACCGTGCCAAGCGTTTGCGCCCAGTCGGGCAGTGACGTGTAGTGCAGATGGTGCGGGCCTGCCCACATGTAAACAGCAATCAGTGACCAGAAGTGGATGACCGACAAGCGATATGAGTAAACCGGGCGGCCTGCCTGCTTGGGCACGAAGTAGTACATCATGCCCAGGAAGCCGGCAGTGAGGAAGAACCCGACCGCGTTATGGCCGTACCACCATTGCACCATGCCGTCGACCACGCCGGTATAAATCGAATAGGATTTAAACAGCGAGACGGGTACCGCCAGGTTATTGAAGATGTGCAGCACGGCAACTGTGATGATGAACGCACCATAGAACCAGTTGGCCACGTAGATGTGCTTGACGCGGCGCTTGGCAATGGTGGCAAAGAAGACGACGCCGAAGGCGACCCAGACGACCGCGATCAGCAGGTCGATCGGCCATTCCAGCTCTGCGTACTCCTTGGACTGCGTGATTCCGAGCGGCAGCGTGACGGCGGCCAGCACGATGATCAGCTGCCAGCCCCAGAAGGTGAATGCGGCCAGCTTGTCGAATGCCAGGCGCACGTGGCAGGTTCGCTGCACGACGTAGTAGGCTGTCGCAAACAGCGCGGAGCCGCCGAACGCGAAGATCACAGCGTTGGTATGCAGCGGCCGCAGGCGGCTATAGGTAAGGAATGGCAGGTCAAAATTGAGCTGTGGCCAGATCAGCTGGGCGGCAATGATGAGGCCGACCAGCATACCGACGATGCCCCAGACTACGACCATGAGCGAAAACTGACGCACAACCGTATCGTTGTAAGAAGCTGCTTTGTCCAACGTTAGGACCCCTTATATGCGGTTGGAATTCAGATGGCGGCGAGGACTGGATGAGCTATGCGACGGTCGCCGATGTGGCGCCCGCAGAGTATCCGCCCAGGAGGCCCCCTGCCGATGCCGCAATCTACCAAGCCCTCCCGTGCCATCGTATAGGGGACGATACGTATGGCACTGATACTGAAACAAATGTCCAGATGGGTCGCCTGAAACCCCTATAATCAGGAGCCGTTTGTTTGGCGAAAAACACCATGAAAAGAGTGCCGCTGCCCTCTGACGTCGTCACCGAGGTGCTGAATGCTTCGCCCGATGCGACGATAATTTCGGACGGAAAGGGCCGTATCCTGATTGCCAACCAGGCCGCAGAGGCTCTGTTTGGCTATGAAGCGGATGAGCTGATTGGCGAAATGGTGGAAATCCTGGTTCCCGAGGCGATGCGTGCAAAGCACGAGGAACTGCGCTCGGGATTCCAGGAAGCACCGAGAGGCCGGCCGATGGTTTCCGGACTGGAAATTTACGGACGCCACAAGAACGGCAAATCGTTTCGGGCCGAAGTAGGCCTCAGCCCGATCGAAACCGACGACGGGCTGATTATCACGAGTACAATCCGGGTATCGCGCGAAGCCGAAGACTCCGAGGCTTATTTTCGCCACCTGCTGGAGTCAGCGCCCGACGCAATGATCATTATCGATGAGCGCGGCAAGATTGCGGTCGTCAATGGTCAGGCTGAGATGATGTTCGGCTATCGACGCGATGAGATGCTGGGCCAGGAAATCGAAATGCTGCTGCCCGAGCGCATCCGCAAGCGGCATCTGTCGCATCGGCAGATTTTTATGGCAGACCCCAAACTTCGGCCGATGGGCGAGGGCTTGGACCTGGATGCGAAGCGCAAGGACGGCAGTGAATTTCCTGTCGAGATCAGTCTGAGCCCGGTACGCACAGACAGCCAGCGTTTCGTTTCCAGCGTCATACGCGATGTTACAGAACGCAAGCGCATGCAGGATGAAATCGTCGCTGCGCGTCGCGAGGCGGAGAGAGCCAACAAGGCCAATAGCGCGTTCCTGGCAGCAGCCAGTCACGATCTTCGTCAGCCGGTGCAGGCACTCAGCCTGCTGAATGGCGCGTTGCGTCGCACCGTGACCGACGAGAGAGCGCGGGAAATGATCGATCACCAACAGCACTCGCTGACGGCAATGACCAATCTTCTCAATTCGCTGCTGGACATCAGCCGGCTGGACGCTGGCGCTATCGCTCCGGATCTCGAGGAATTCCCGATTCGACGCCTGATTGACCGGCTCTCCGACGAATTCGCACGCCAGGCCCAACACAAAGGCCTGAAATTCTCGTCGTCGTCGACTGACGGATTTGTCAACAGCGATCCCAACTTACTCGCGGAGGTCATTCAGAACCTGGTGTCCAATGCGATTCGTTACACGGACAAGGGGCGGGTGACGCTGCGCTGCGTGGAGAGCGGTGGTCAGTGCAGGATCGAGGTGATTGATACCGGCATCGGCATCGAAGCGGATCAACGCGAGGCAATTTTCGGTGAATTCCACCAGTGCAAGGCGCCGGGCGCGAGCAAGGAGGGCTTTGGCCTGGGATTGGCCATCGTCAAGCGCCTCGGCGACCTGCTTGAGCTCGTAATCGACGTCGACTCCGAAGTTGGCAAGGGATCGTGTTTCAGTATTGCACTACCGACGGTTGCCAGTGTGCAGTTGCAGCAAGCGGAGGAAGAAGACGCGCAGGGCGAGATCGACGGCAAGCACGTCGGCCTGGTTATCCTGATCGAGGATGATGTCAACGTTGCGAACGCCTGGGGCCTGTTACTCGAGGCCGAGGGGTTCAGGGTTGCGACGGCCGCTTCTGCGACCGAGGCCAAGGCCTTGATCAAGCATCTTGATGAAGTGCCAAAGCTCCTGATTTCCGATTTCCACCTGCTGGATGGGTCGACCGGCGTGGAAGCTGTCAGCGCCATCAGGGACTATTTCGAGACGGGCATACCGGCATTCATCGTCAGTGGCGACACCTCGAAAGTCGTCAAGGACTCGCGAATGCTCGAGAACTGCACGCTGATGAGCAAACCCATTGATACCAATCGGCTGCTGCTCGCCGCGCGCGAGGCTATCCGCAGCGGCGCGGTGCCGCAGGACTAAAGCTTGGTGCCGCGCCGGAGCCTGGTCGGCTCCGGCTGAGTTCTTTCAGATCCTGGTAGGAATCAGGCGGCTTCGTGATTGTGCAGGTTGACCGGCGTCTGGAACCAATCGGGCTTGATGATCAGCAGGTCGCAGGGCAGGTGTTCCAGCGTGCGTTCGGCGGTCGCGCCAATAAACAGGCGTTTCCAACGATTCCTCGCAACGGCGCCCATGATGACAACGTCTGCCTTGAGCTGCGCGGCAATCAGCGGCAGCTCTTCGTGCGTCAGCCCGGCAACGAGGTGTGCCTTGTCGTCGTCGATCTTGTGAAAGTCGGTGATCTCTTTAAAACGTTTCTGATGGTCCTCGTGCATCTGCTGTTCAATTTCATCGAACGGCAACGACACCGGAATATAGGCGTTGGCAGTAGCGGTAGCGACAGCGATACGCGGGTCATACGAATGGAACGCATGCAGGTCGCCATGGGTCTTCTCGGCCAGGGACTTGCTGACATGCAGGATTTCATCATCAAGTGCCGCGGGCTTGTCATGCTGGTGCATAGGGTCGATCGCTGCCATGAAGACCGGTGTTGCCGCGAAATCCTGTGGCTTGACCAGCCACAGCGGCAACGGGCAGGTGCGAATCAGGTTCCAGTCAGTATTCGTCAGTAATACCCTGGCGACTGCAGAGTGATGATGCGTATCCTTGACGACGATGTCGGCCTTGCTGTCCAGTGCGCTGCGCACGATGGCTTCGTATAACGGGTGTCCCCATCGCGCTGTGGTTTTGACCACAATTCCGTCTGCCCGCAGCGGCTCGGCCAGCGTCTCGAGGTGTTTCTCGTGGCTCTGGATGACTTCGTCCCGGGCTTTCTCCAGCGACGGCGAATCGAACAGCCGGTCGCCGCTAAGATATTCATTGTAGTAACAAACGAGCAGCTCGAGTTCAGCATTGCAGCATTTGGCCAGCCACGCGGCGCGGTTCATCGCCGGCTGCTCGTTCGCCGTTGGATCGATGACCGCGAGTATCTTCGATATTTCCTTCATTGTTATACCTGACGCGTCATTTACAGGGGCTACCGGCTTTCCCCTGAGCATACCCGCGGCGACCTTGGTTTCCATAAGTCGTGTTCCCTAGCGCATATCGGTTACTACTTATTTCTTCGTAGGTGGATTTACTAATTTCGAATTGCGGTGCTTTGCTATTAGATGAACCACGGAATAGATAAAGGAGACATCATGTCGGCCGCGTCACATGAAGCGTTGCGTGCAGTGCTAAATCAGAAGAAGGAAGAGCTGAGCGCACGGTTGACGAAGATCACCGCAAACCTCAGACGTGGTTACGAAGCGGATTCCAAGGAACGTGCGAAGCAACTCGAAGACAATGAAGTCGTAGATGCGCTGGGCAATGAAGCGCGGATGGAAATTGCCAAGATCTCGGCCGCGTTAAAACGAATGGATAACGGCGAATACGGCATCTGTACCGAGTGCGGCCAGGCTATCGAGGACGGACGCCTGCAGGCTTATCCTTACGCTGACGAATGTATCGAGTGCGCCGAGTTTGATGAGCAGCGCCGGATGCGCCTCGAGGGACGATAGTACGCTCAGGCCGTCATGTGCATTTTGACAAGGTCTGCCAGCGATCTTGCCTGCATCTTCTCCATGACACGGGCACGATGAATCTCGACGGTGCGCTGGCTGACACCCAGTTCGTAGGCGATCACCTTGTTCGGCTTGCCGGTAACGACCAGGTCGAAGACTTCACGTTCGCGATTCGTTAAGCGCTCGAGACGGCCGGCGACTTCTGCATGGTGCTGCTGAGCAACACGGCGCTCCTCGTCGGTCGCCAGTGCCTCACGAATGCGATCCAACAGTTCCTGATCGCGGAACGGTTTCTGAATAAAATCGACCGCGCCCTTCTGCATCGCTTCGACCGCCATCGGCACATCGCCGTGGCCGGTAATGAAGATGATAGGAAGCGTGTTGCCGCGCTTGATCAGTTCTTCCTGGAGTTCCAATCCGCCGAGACCGGGCATACGAATATCCAGGACCAGGCAGCCGGGTCGCTGGTCGGTCATCTTCTCGAGGAACTCGTCGCCGGAGCCAAAGATCTCGTGATTCAGGTTGACTGAATCCATCAACGCCTGCATGGCAAAGCGAATCGAGGCATCGTCGTCGACGATAAATACCGTCGGTGCTTGTTCGTTTTGTGGTGTCATCCGGGCTGATTGGACCAGAAAGAACGCCATTTTGCGAGCCTTTGGGCAGAAATCGGCCGCGACCTGGCGCCTCGGCACCGGATTTTCGCTAGTCAAGTCGTTTCGTGAATCTTGATGCGGCAAGTGTCATCGCGAGCAGCGTAAAGCCCACCAGGTAGAGCATGTCCGGCAGCATCTCGCCGAGGCCTGCATCCCGCAGCATAATTCCACGTGTCAGGCGAATAAAGTGGGTATTGGGCAGGATCTCGCCGATCAGGCGGGCAAATCGTGGCATGCCGTCGAATGGGAACATAAAGCCCGACAACAGGATCGAGGGCAGCAGTATGAAGACCATCATTTGCATCGCCTGAAACTGTGTCTTCGCAGCTGTCGAGATCAGCAAACCCAGCGCCAGGTTTGCCGCTACAAATGCCGACGCTGCAAGGTACAGATCCGCGATGCTGCCGCGCACAGGAACGTCGAAGAGTACCCTGCCAACGCCGAGTATCAGCGCTAGCTGCAGCATGCCGATGATGATATAAGGCACCACTTTGCCGATCATCAGCTCTGCCGAGGCCAGCGGCGTGTTGATGAGCAGCTCGAGATTGCCGCGCTCGCGTTCGCGCACGATGGCAACCGCCGTGAACAGGATCATTGTCATCGTCAGGATGACGCCCATAAGGCCGGGAATGATGTTGACGGGTGTGCGGCGCTCTGGATTGTAGTGCGGCCGAACCTCGATGAACCGCCAGCGCGCGGTCTGCTGATTGCTAACATCAAAACCGAAGGGCATTGCTGTCAGCTGGTTGGCGACGCTGAGAATCGTAGGGTCGCTGCCATCAACCAATAGTTGCACGGCACTGCGCGTGCGCTGGCTGACGCGGCGATCGAAATCGGCAGGTATGAGAACGCCGATCGACACCGCGCCGGCGCGCAGTCGGTCCTCGAGTTGCGTTGCCGTCTGCAAAAACTCGACGATATCGACGACCTGGGATTGCCCGAGCTCTGCGATGAACTGTCGAGACAGATGCGTCTGCGCCTGGTCGGCTATAGCGGTGCGTAAGTGCCTCACATCGGTATTGATCGCGTAGCCGAAAAGCAGCATCTGGATTACCGGCAGCCCGACGACCATACCGAAGCTCAATCGATCGCGACGCAGCTGTCGAACCTCCTTCTTGACGATCGCCATGATGCGCGACAGCGATTTCATTCTTGAGTATCTTTGGGCGGCAAGGTAACAGCGACGAAAACGTCTTCGAGCGTTGCGTCGCTCGTGCGTGTCGCGGCGACCAGCTTGTGCTTTGCCAGCGCCGTCTCGACGGTTGTCCGCGGGTCTTCATAACGCTTGGGAATCAGCACCCGGAGCCGAATGCCAAGCTGCGTAACGCTCGCGACTTCGTCAAGCTCCTGAATAGCTGCCTGCGCCCGGTAGGGATCCTCGGCGGTAACCTCCAGGATGTGCATTCCAGTGCTCGCCTGCAATTCTTCAGGGGTGCCGTCCGCTACCTTGACGCCGTGATCGAGAATCGCCAGTCGATGGCAACGCTCTGCTTCATCCATGTAATGGGTGGAGACCAGTATCGTCGTGCCCTTGCTGGCGAGACGAAACAGGTTTGCCCAGAAGTCCCTGCGACTCTGCGGATCGACGGCGCTGGTGGGCTCATCGAGTAGCAGCAGTTCCGGGTGATGCAGTACAGCGCAGGCGAGCGCAAGCCGCTGCCGCTGTCCGCCACTCATCGTTGCGGCGAGCTGCGCGCGTTGCGGCACAAGGTCATACTGGTCGAGCAACTCGGCTATGCGTTGCTTGCGTTCCGTCGCAGGGTAAGAATAGATTTCACCAATAAACTGCAGGTTTTCGTGCACGGTAAGGTCGCCAAACAGCGAGAACCGCTGTGTCATGTAACCGATCCTGGGCTTCAGTTGCCTGACATCGCCCGGCACCGGCGTGTCAAGTACGACGGCCGAGCCCTCGGTTGGCGTCAACAAGCCGCAAAGCATGCGAATCGTCGTCGACTTGCCCGAGCCGTTCGGACCCAGGAAGCCATAGATCTGGCCCCGGGGCACATTCAGGTCCAGGGCGTTGACCGCCCGCAAAGCACCGAAGTCCTTGCTAAGGCCGCTTGCTTCGATCGCGAATGCCGATGACATCAGGGGCGTCCCTGCTCCACGAACTCGACTTCCACAGGAATGCCGTCCGGCAGCCGGTCGCGTTTTTCTGCAATGTCGACTTTGGCCGTATAGGACAGCCGGCCCCGATCGCGCTCGGTTAGTGCGTAATAGGGTGTAAACGCGGGCTCGCTGGCGATCCATCTGACGCGACCGGCGATCGCCGTATCCATACCGTCGACGAAGATCCGCGCTTCGCTACCGGGTGAGACGCGCACGCGCAGTTCCTCCGGAACGTATACCCGTGCGTGGGGTTGCTCGCCACCGAGGACGATGACGACCGGCTGACCCGGCGTCGGTCGCTCACCCACTTCCAGAATTCGGCTGTCCAGCACACCGTCCACAGGCGACCTCAACGTGTGTCTTTCGAGGTCGAGTGTTACGCCATCTTTCCTGGCAGCCGCCTGTTGCAGGGCCTGTTCAGCCTGCTCGAGCTCCTCGACCGTCGCACCTGCCAGGCGTTCTTCAAGCGTTGCAAGCGCCATCTGCCGGTTTGCGGCCGCAGCGTCCAGCGCTGCCTGCGTGCTGTCCAGCAACTCTGCCGAGGCCAGCCCTTTCTCATGCACGTCGCGGATGCGCTGCAGCTCGCTCCGCCGAAAAGCGAGTTCCCGCGTTGCACCTTCGAGATTGGCTCTTGCTATCGCGACCTGTTCGCTGCGCGGTCCCCGCAGCAATTCGTCGAGGCGCGCCTGCCGCTCGGCCAGGGCTGCCGCCGCTTCTGCAAGCCGTGCCGCGACGCGCGTGGTGTCCTGGCGCACCAGGGTATCGCCGGCCTTTACCGATGCGCCCTCCGCGTATTCGAAGGCAACAACGGGTTCTGCGAATTCGGCGGTCAGTTCGATTCGATCGGAGGCCAGTTCGCCGACCACACGATGCGCTTCTTGCGGCGCAGTGCAGGCGCTGACCAGCAGGGCCAACAACAGCCATGTCGCAAGTCGGGCGGTGTTCTTCATAACGATGCTCCATTCACGCCCTGATGTAGGCGAGAACCATGTCGAGATGCGTTTCGATCAGCTTGTCGGTATCGAGCGAGCGTTTCGCGAAAACGATCTTCCAGATCATTGATACCAGCACCGGCGCGAGAAAAAGCTGCGGAAGTTGCGAGACCTCGCTGTGGCGGAATTCGCCTTGTTGCACGCCGCGATCGACAACGCCGGAAATTGCCTTTAGCCCCTTCGAAACGACGTTTTCCCAGTAGTAGTCCACGAGCTCCGGGTACTTGTGGCCTTCGGAAATCAGGAGGCGAATGACAACGGCAACAGGGGAGCCCGGAATACGTTTCATGAAGGTCAGCAGCGGCCCTCGAATGAACGCCTCGGATGAAAGCTCTGAGGCATCGACGGCATCGAGCAGCGAGTCGACACGGCGAACGACCACGCTTTTGACCACCGCTTTGAAGAGCTCCTCCTTGGTTCTAAAGTACAGGTACATCAGCCCCTTGCTGACGCCCGCGCGTCTGGCGACGTCATCGACGCGCGCGCTGGCATACCCTTTTTCTGCAAACACCTCGAAAGCGGCCTCGGTTATTTCCCGCGGCCGATCTTCCTTGCGTCGTTGAAAGCGCGGCTCGTTCATCGTTTTCCCCGAGGTAGTGGCGAACAGCCCGAAACTTGCTGACTGACCAGTCAGTAAGTATATTTAATGACTGGTCAGTCAGCAAGTTTCAATGGCGCGCTAGGTCACGTTTCCGCATAATCCCGCGCTATGTTCACCTACCTGGACCCGACCGTACGCAAGCGCCTGGAAGAGCATGGCAAGTTGTTCCAGATCGACAGACACGGGGTGCGCGTACCGATCGGCAGACGGCCGGACGGCACGGGCATTAGCGTGCTGGGACCGATCCCGTTGCCGCTCCGTCTCCGCGAACACGAGATCGAGGTCGACTGGTACGCCTGTGTGCGACGCACCGAGCTGGGCAAGATCGAAGAAATTGCCGATGAACTGCGTGCGCAGCATGGACAGACCCTGTTCGCAACGCTGGCTTCATCGATGGCGGTCAACAGCGTGCTGGTCATTGGCGACCCGGAGAGCTGGACCGAGCCACTGGTGCGGGTGCATTCCAGCTGCATGACTGGGGATGTTTTCGGATCGCAGCGCTGTGAGTGCGGCCCACAGCTCGAAGTGGCACTCAGGCGCATCCAGCAAGATGAGCAGGGCGGCCTGGTGATTTACATGTCCGGTCACGAGGGGCGAGGTATCGGCCTGTGGGCAAAGGCGGCTACCTACCTGCTGCAGGACGCTGGTGAGAACACCTATGAGGCGAATCGCTCGCTCGGTCTGCCGGATGACTCACGGGACTTCAGTGATGCGGGCGCGCTGTTGAAATTTTTTGTCGGAGACCGACCGTTTCGCCTGCTGACCAACAACCCCAAGAAGGTGAACGACCTGGAAGCAATGGGCCTGGACGGGATTACACGTGTCAAGCACGTCACCGGTGTCGGCGACAGCAATCGGCGTTACCTCGCGGCCAAACAGGATTGGGGACATGAGCTGACGCCAGAGGATATCGGCGAGGACTAACGATCCTGCAGAGCGCGCCGAGGCCTTCTGGCGGAGCCTACTGTCGCCACAGGCGCAGGTTCAACGGGCGTTCGCCGTCATCGTTGCTGCGGAAAGGATTGATGTCGATACCGCCACGCCGCAGATAGCGCGCCTGGATACTCAGTTTCTCGGGCCGGCATCGCGACACCAGGTCGAGGAACATCTGCTCGACGCAAGCCTCGTGAAAGCCGCTATGCTGCCGATACGAAACGACATAGCGCAGCAACGAGGCAGGATCGATCCTGGGTCCACGGTAGCTGATTTGCAGGCTGCCGATATCCGGCTGTGCCGTTACCGGACACAGACTCCTTAAAAGATGGGTGTGCAGGTCCTCGGTGACGATCGTATCGCTGTCTGCCTCGAGCAACGCCGGATTGATCTCCCAGTCCGCGCAATCAACCGACATCCTGTCGAGGCAGGCGCCGGCCAGCCTGGAGACGGGACGCGCTTCGGTGGCTGCCACTGGTGCGACCGTCACGCCGACCGCGGCGCCCACACAGGCGCCAATGTCTGTCGCAATCGCGTTGGCGACGTCGTCGGGCGAAGAAAAGGTGCTCATGGCGAACGAGTTGAGGAACAGTTTCAGCGACTTCGACTCGACGATATTGGGCGATTCTGCGGGCACGACGAGCTCGGCTGTTGCGACGACCGGCTGGCCGTTTTCGGCGAGCCAGGTCAGTTCCCACGCGTTCCAGATGTCCGCCCCGGTAAACGGCAGCGCGGTGGCAAGGCCCATCGGCTCCCGCGACTGCGCGCGCGGAATCGCGCACAGCAGCTCCGGTGCGTAAATGTCCGGATAGTCGGTTTTCCTGCCGAGCGGTATCTTCGTTGCTTTCAAAGGTCGGAGTCCTGTCTCAAAGGCCCTTGTTTGCAAGGCCGGTTTGCGAGTGTGCAACACAAGGAGCCGTATTTTGCATCAGGATACGCCGGATTTGATGCAATCTTGTGTAAAATAGCAGCCCATTTCCTTCATCGACTGTACCCGACAACAGGGTCCTTGCGGACCGGCAAAATAAACGGGCAGTCCAGACAAACGAGTTTTGGCATTCAATGAGTCCTGCAAACGGCAGCAATGGTAACGAGCGCGGCTATATTATCCCGATCGGCGGCGCAGAAGAAAAACTGCACAATCCCGAGATTCTGGATCGCTTCGTCGAGCTCTGTGGCGGCAAACAGTCGCGTATCGGGATAATTCCAACGGCCTCCGAACTGGAAGATACTGGCCGCAACTATGAGAAGCTGTTTCGAAAGCTGGGTGTAAAGCACGCCAAGGTCCTGCCGTTCATAACGCGCGAGGATTGCCAGTCGGGCCCTGATGTCGAGTACATCGAAAAGTGTGACGGCGTCTTCATGACAGGCGGTAATCAGCTCCGCCTGTCAACGACGCTTGGCGGCACGGCCGTCGCGCAATTGATCCGACGCCGCAATGCCGATGGCATGCACGTGGCCGGTACCTCCGCTGGTGCTGCGTTCATGCCGGAGCACATGATCGCTGGTGGCAGGGAGGGCAGCACGCCCATGCCCGATATGGTTACGATGGCACCGGGTCTCGGACTCACCAACGCGTTTATTATCGATCAGCATTTTCGCGAGCGCGATCGCCTGGGACGCCTGCTGACAGCGCTGGCCTATAATCCGTTCGCTGTCGGTATCGGACTTGACGAGGACACGGCCGCGTTCATTCGTCCCGGCGATAAGCTGGAAGTGGTTGGCAGCGGCGGGATAACAATCATCGATCCAACCAACTTGAGCTTTTCCTCCATGGATCAAGCCAGGCGCGGCGATCCCGTCTGCCTGATTGGTGTGAAGCTGCATATACTCGTGTCGGGCGGGCGATTTGAAATCGAATCGCGCGAGGCACACGCCGCATAACAATAAGAACGAACGAGCGCATGCCATGAAGATCGAGAGCACTAACGTATTCGTCGGGCCCAATATGTTTGCCCGATTTCCGGTAATTCGACACGTACTGGAGCTCGGCATACTTGAAGAGTGGCCCACCGTGCGCCTTGGCAAGGACTATGTCGACGCATTGCTGACGCATCTGCCGGGTCTGCATGACCACGGTTGTTCGTATCGCGAGCCGGGAGGCTTCGTGCGCCGCATGGCCGAAGACGAAGGGACGTGGCTGGGCCATGTGATGGAGCATGTTGCGCTGGAGCTGCAGAATGTTGCGGGCTCCGACGTCACCTTCGGGCGCACCCGTTCTATCGATGGCAGGCCGGGGTTCTACAACATGGTCTTCCAGTACAAGGATGCCGCCGTCGGCCGCCGGGCAAGCAAGCTGTCGCTGGATTTGTTGCACAGCCTGTTACCCGACGAACTGAAACCCGAAGACGCGCCGGGGCTGGACTGGAACTTCGACGACGAGCGAGACGCTTTTATTCGCTACGCGCAACGGCGGGAGTTCGGGCCAAGCACGGCGTCGCTGGTGAAAGCGGCGGAGGAGCGCAACATCCCCTGGCTGCGACTCAATAGCTACAGCCTGGTGCAGTTCGGCCAGGGCCGCTACCAGCAGCGCATCCAGGCGACCACAACCGGACGTACCAGCAACATCGCGGTCGAGCTTGCTTCCGACAAAGAAGAGACCAACGGTATCCTGCGCGACCTTGGCTTGCCGGTGCCCGCTCAGGCAATGGTCCGCACGACCCGCGATGCCGTCCGGGCGGCGGAACGTATCGGCTATCCGGTGGTGCTGAAACCGCTGGCCGGCAATCATGGACGCGGCGTGTCGATCAACCTGCGCACCGCCGAAGAAGTCGAAACCGGTTTTGCCAAAGCCAAGGAGCACGGCAAGACGGTCATCGTTGAAAGTTATATCGAAGGTTTCGATCACCGCCTGCTGGTTGTCAATGGTCAACTGGTTGCAGCGGCGAAGCGCGTCCCCGGGCACGTTGTCGGCGACGGCAGCAACACGATTGAACGGCTGGTTGAGATCGTCAATCAGGACCCGCGCCGCGGCGTCGGTCACGAGAAGGTGCTGACACGCCTGGAGTTCGACCACCAGGCTGAACGGCTGCTGGCGAAACTCGGCTACGACAAGGACACGGTGCCTGCGGAGGGCGAGGTCGTTTACCTGCGCTCGACCGCGAATCTCTCGACGGGTGGCACGGCCATTGACGTGACCGACATTATTCATCCCGACAATCGCGAAATGGCGATTCGCGCAATCCGTGCGATCGACCTCGATATTGGCGGTGTCGATTTCCTGACAAGAGACATCACGGAGTCCTATCGTGAAGCCGGCGGCGGCATCTGCGAGGTCAATGCCGGGCCTGGATTCCGCATGCACGTAGCCCCCAGCGCAGGAACGCCCCGTGACGTTGCCGGGCCGGTGATCGACATGCTGTTCCCGCCCGGAGAGCCAAGTCGCATACCGATTGCCGCGATTACAGGCACCAACGGTAAGACGACCACGTCGAGAATGCTCGCACACATCCTCAAGATGTCGGGGCTCACCGTTGGCCTGACATCGACGGATGGCGTTTATATCGACGGCAAGCTCAGTGTGCCCGGCGATATGACTGGCCCCGTGTCCTCGCAAATGATCCTGCGCGATCCGTCGGTGGATGCGGCTGTGATGGAAACGGCGCGGGGCGGATTACTGCGCAGCGGTCTGGGTTTCCAGGAGTGCAACGTTGCCTGCTGCCTCAATGTCTCTGCAGACCATCTCGGACTGCGCGGCGTGAACACGCTCGAGGATCTTGCCGAGGTGAAGCGCGTGCCAATCGAGATCGCAACGGACGCGGCGGTATTGAATGCGGACGATCCTCTGTGTTTGCAAATGGCGGACTATACGGACGCGGCGCGCCTCTCCTACATCACGATGAACCCGGGGCACCCGCTGGTGAAGCAGCATATTCAGGCCGGGGGTCAGGCGTTTGTGCTCGAAAAGGGTATGAACGGGCATATGATTACGATCTACGATAATGAATCGCATACACCGCTGTTATGGACGCACCTGATTCCCGCGACCATCGAAGGTCGGGCGATGCACAACGTACAGAACGCGATGTTCGCCGCGGCGCTCGCCTACAACATGGATGTTGGTCTGGAAGGTATTCGCCAGGGGCTTAGAACCTTTGACTCGACCTTCTTCCAGGCGCCTGGACGCATGAATATCTACACTGAGCATCCGTTCAAGGTGATACTCGACTATGCGCACAACCCGGCAGCCGTCAAGGCGATGTGTGGACTCGTGGATCGTTTTGACGTCGACGGACGACGGACCGTCGTATTGTCGGCGCCCGGCGATCGTCGCGATGAAGATATACACGCTATTGCGGAGATTGCGGCCGGACATTTCGATCACTTCATCTGCCGCTGCGATGACAATCGTCGTGGCCGCGGGCCGGATGAGGTGGCAGTCATGTTGAAAAACAAGCTGCTGCAAATGGGCGTATCGGCCGACCGTATCGAGGTTATACCGGACGAGCAGGAGTCAACCCAGCGGGCCCTCGAAACCGCACAGGCAGGCGACCTCGTCTTGATTCTTGGTGACAACACGACGCGTGCCTGGAAGCAGATCATCTACTTCAATTCCGGTGCGCACGCGACAGAACCGGGCAGCAAGAAGAGCATCACGATCGAGCTGCCGGACAGCGATGATTTCGAGCTGTCGGAGGACCTCGAGATCATCAGCGACGAGCGCGGTGTGCGCATCGCGCGCGACGAGGGCGATTGATGGCCGCCGGCCTGCCCGAGCACATCCCGGACGGCCCAGGAAGGCCGTAGCCGCGCGCGATGGAATTTCTTGATGCGCGCAGACTGACCGGGCCCAGCCTCGTTTTCGATGTTCCTGGCACGATCCTGGACGTGCGTTGCTCGCCGGAGGAGGCGAGGGCTCTGGTACCGGTCTGGGCGAATCACGTTGCGCGCATGCTGGAGGCGCTGGACTGGCCGGCTGCGCGCCTGGCATCTCTCGAATTGAGCGGCGGCATCAGCCTGGCGTTCTCCGCGCCAATCGATGCGTTGTATGCGGCGACAGAGATCAATGAGTGGGCCTGGGCGGCCAGCGCGTACGAGCTGGGTGTTGCCGACCGGGAACCCGACTTCGACGCATCGCTGCAGGCGATTCGTGCCTCTGCGGCAGACGAATCGAACGACGAGCTCATGTGGCTGGTTGATGAAGCCGAAGAGCGTGGCACGACTTTGCTTTGGGACGACGATTTTGTCTCTGTCGGCCTGGGTCGTGGCTCCGAAACCTGGCCGGTCAGGGAAATTCCGGACGCAATCGACTGGGACAGATTCCACGACATCCCGATCGGGATCGTAACCGGAACCAATGGCAAGACAACGACGGTTCGATTTGCCACGCATATTTTGCGCGCCGCAGGTCGCAACGTTGGCCTGAGTTCTACAGACTGGATTGCGGTCAACGAGGACGTGCTGGATCGCGGCGACTGGTCGGGTCCGGGCGGGGCACGCACGGTACTGCGGGAAAAGAACGTCGATGTAGCGATACTCGAGACGGCACGCGGGGGTCTGTTGCGACGCGGGCTCGGCGTACAACGTGCGGATGCCGCGCTGATCACGAATATCAGCGAAGATCATCTCGGCGACTTTGGCTCACAGGACCTTAATGAACTGCTCGCTGTGAAGTGGATTATCAGCCGCGCGGTGGCAGCAGGCGGACGATTACTATTGAATGCCGACGATGTGCTGCTCTGTGAGCGCGCGGAAAGCTACGAGGGTGAGCTGGTCTGGTTTAGCCTCAATGCGGACAACGAAACGATACAACGGCACACGGATGCCGGCGGCCTGGCTTTCGTGCTTGACGGCGATACGTTGCTACGCATGGAAGGCGAGGTCCGCGAGGCCATCTGCAAGAGTCATGAAATTCCCATTGCGCTGGGTGGCGCCGCGCGCCACAACGTCGCCAATGGACTGGCCGCGGCGGCGCTCACCTGGTGCCTCGGCGTTTCCGTCGACGATATCCGGCGCGGGCTCACGACGATGGTGCAGGACGAGAACCCCGGTCGCTGCAACCTGTACGACCTGAATGGTTTCAAGGTACTGGTCGACTTCGCGCACAATCCTGCTGCAATGGCCGCCCTGTTCGATATGGCCAGGGCAATCCCGGCGAAGCGCAGGGCGCTGTGCTTCGGCCAGGCGGGCGATCGCACGGATGCTCTGATCCAGGAACTGGCGCGCGACGCCTGGGCAATTGGGCTTGACCGCGTCGTGGTATCGGAGCTCGCTGCCTATCATCGCGGGCGCGAGCATGGAGAGGTCTTCGACATTATCCAGGATGAGCTCGAAAAGGCCGGCGCCGATACGTCGCAGATCGCACACTTCGAGACCGAGTTGGAGTCTTTCCTGTCGGCTATCGACTGGGCTCAGCCTGGCGACCTCGTGATCATGCTCGCACTCGGTGGCGCGCTGCCTATCCAGGAAAAACTCAAGGAACTGGGCGCAGAATAAACTCGACGATGTCGTTCGCAATCTGCTGCGTTTTCGCCGCGGACAAGATGTCCCCTGCCAGCACATGATGGCTGGGATCGCCCGGATCCTGAACTTCGATACGGGCCTTTGCGGGCGCCTCGATAGCATCGTAGACGGACAGCGCTGCCTGCGGTGAAATAACACCGTCGTCGCTGGAATAGAACATCAGCAATCGCTGTGAGATATGCGCCGGCAGTTTGCGATTGGCAAGGCCAACAAGGCGCATCATTTCCACAGCGGCATCCATCGGATAGCTCGTAGACCAGTAGCGCGCCTGCGCCTCGTTGTGCGCTACCCAACTGCGCGTTTCGCCGGCCATTAGCTTTGCGATCCATGGTCCGGCTGGCCGGGTGAGCCAGGCCGCCGCCGGGTCGCGCGGTGCGAAATTCGGCGACAGCATGACCAGCGTGTCGACGGACGCCATCGCCGGGTGGCCCAGCATGGCGGCCGCGAGCGTGGCCCCGGTCGAGGTACCGATCACAACGACTTTGTCACCGATCGCTGACGCGACTGACAGCGCTTCGGTCGCATCGGCCAGCCAGTCTTCAGCGCGGGCGCCGGACATGGGTTCGCGCTCGTGACCATGACCGCTAAGGCGCGTTTCGAACAGGTTGGCGCCCAGTGCGTCAGCGACGAGTTCCGCCAGCGGTGCTGTTTCCTGGCGTGTCGCGGAAAAGCCGTGCAGGTACACAACGGCGTATGGGGTCTTGCCGGTATTCGCGAACCAGCGAATACGCTTTTCCGTGCCGGGTATCAGGCCGTGCAGGGCAGCCGCCTGCTGCTCGCTCTGCGCCAGCCAGTCCTCGACGTCATCAGGTACAGCGATAACCGCAATGGTTGACTCGAGCCGAGACGGCGTCAGCAGCCAGAGCACCGCGAGCAGGCCGACGAGGACGGCAATGAATACACGCGTCTTATTCAAGACTCAGAATCTTGTTCCAGTGCTTTTTGCTGACTGGCATGATCGACAGTCGGTTGCCCTTGCGGGTCAGGATCATGTCCTCGAGGCTTTTTTGCGCCTTGATTTCCGTCAGCGTGACATTGCGCCTGGTCTTGCGTACGAATTCAACGTCGACGAGACACCAGCGCGGATCGTCCTGCTTGCTTTTCGGGTCGTAGTATTTTGACTTCTTGTCGAACTGCGTGGGATCCGGATAGGGTTCGCTGGCCACCTTCGCGATCCCGACGATGCCCGGTTCCTTGCAGTTCGAATGGTAGAAGAAAATCTGGTCACCGATCTTCATGTCGTCGCGCATCATGTTGCGGGCCTGGTAGTTGCGGATTCCATCCCACATATCGCGGCCGTCTCGCTCAAGATCATCGATGCTGTAGGCATCGGGTTCGGACTTCATCAACCAGTGTTTCATGGGCCTGCTCTTATGCCTGAAGACGACGATCGGGCGAGCGATTCTAGCATCATTAGAGGCTCCGATTTGGCATCTGATGTGTGCTAGGATTGCCGCTCTCCAATCCTCATCCACACTTCAGTAAGAAGGTGTCAGATGGCTAATATGCTGGCGAATATTTTTGGCTCGTCACCGGTGCAGCCGCTCGAAAAGCACATGGAAGTTGCCTACCGTTGTGCGCGGCAGCTGCGACCGCTTTTCGAGGCGCTGATTGCGAATGACTGGGACGGCGTACTTCAGGCTCGCGAGCAGATCGAGGCTCTCGAACATGAGGCCGACAATATCAAGAAGGAAATTCGCCTGAGCATGCCAAAGAGCCTGTTCATGCCGGTTCCGCGCGAAGACCTGTTGGAACTGCTGCTGGTTCAGGACAAGATCGCCAATCGTACCAAGGACGTTTCCGGCGTCATCGTCGGGCGTCACATGCAGATTCCAGAGCCGATCGCCGAGAAATTCCTGGAGTTCGTGAACCGCAATATCGATGCGGCCAAGCAGGCGCGCAAGAGCGTACGGGAGCTCGATGAGTTGTTTACGGCCGGGTTCAAGGGCGCAGAGGTGACGCTCCTGTCGGACATGATCGAGAAGCTCGATAGCATAGAGACGCATACGGACGAGCAACAGACGATTCTGCGTTCCGGTCTGTTCGAGATCGAGAAGACGCTCGACCCTATTGACGCGATATTCCTGTATGACGTGATCTCCCTCACCGGAGAAATCGCGGACATGGCGGAAAGGGTCGGGCGCAGGCTCGAACTTCTGTTATCGCACTGAGCAGGGACAGTAGAGAACGACAGCGGTAAAGCCGACTGTCGCAAGAAACCACAAAAATAAGAAGCCGATTGTAATAAGAAGCCAGACGCTCTGGGGATAGTCAATGGAAGCTCAATACGTTTATATAGGCCTTGCGGCGCTGTTCGGGCTGTTTATGGCCTGGGGTATCGGTGCCAATGATGTCGCGAATGCCATGGCGACGTCGGTTGGCTCTAAAGCGCTGACGATCAGGCAGGCAATCATTGTCGCGGCCATCTTCGAATTCTTAGGCGCCGTCCTGGCGGGCGGTGCCGTGACCGGCACAATACGCAAAGGTATCGTCGATGCCGAGGCACTCACTGGCACGCCGGAGCTGCTTATCTACGGCATGCTTGCTTCGTTACTTGCAGCCGGAAGCTGGCTGCTGATCGCGTCACGAAAAGGCTGGCCTGTATCGACGACGCACTCTATTGTCGGCGCGATTGTCGGATTTGCCGCGATCGGTATCGGCGTTGACGCAGTCAAGTGGGGCAAGGTCGGCACTATCGTCATGAGCTGGGTGGTTTCCCCGTTGACGGCCGGCTTTATCGCGTACCTGATTTACCGGAGCGTGCAGCGACTGATTTTGAGCCAGGACGATCCGCTCGAGAAAGCCAAGCGTTATGTGCCCGTGTATATGTTTTTTGCGGCATTTACGATCACGCTGGTCACGATCCTGAAGGGCCTGAAACACGTCGGGCTCGAGATAAGTATCCGCGACAGCTACATGCTGGCGATCGTCATCGCGGTCGGCATAGCGCTCGTCGGCGCGCTCTTTATTAGCCGGATCAAGCCCGACCCCAAAGCCGAAAAGAGCCAGCATTTCTACACGGTGGAACGTGTCTTCGGAATCCTGATGGTGGTTACCGCCTGCGGCATGGCTTTCGCGCACGGCTCAAACGATGTCGCAAACGCCATTGGGCCTGTGGCCGCCGTGGTCGGGATTGCAACCTCAGGCGAGATCGCGTCTCAGTCGGCACTCCCGGTCTGGGTGCTAATGCTGGGTGGTATCGGCATCGTGATCGGACTCGCAACCTTTGGACGGCACGTCATCGCAACCGTTGGTGAGAAGATCACTCAGCTGACACCCAGTCGCGGATTTGCTGCCGAACTCGCCGCGGCAACAACGATTGTCATCGCCTCCGGAACCGGCATTCCCATATCGACCACGCACACCCTGGTCGGGGCGGTGCTCGGTGTCGGGATGGCTCGCGGCATCGAGGCGATCGATCTGCGCGTGGTTGGCAGAATATTTGTGTCCTGGGTTGTGACGATACCGGCCGGCGCCATACTTGCCATCATCTTTTTCAAGATCTTCGAGGCAATATTGCCCTAGAAACCGCGCTCTATACGGAGCGAAGATACCAGTCGAAATCGAGCGCGCTGACGGTGTTGTGAAACTGCGCGCTTTCGGCGCGGCGGTTCATTGCAAAATACTTGCAGTACTCCTTGCCAAGGTACTGCGGCAGTATCTTGCTGCGTTCGAACTTGTCGATCGCCGCGTCCCAGCGATTTGGTATCTTCAGTTTCGGCCTGATGTTCGCCCCTTGTTCGATCATGGTTCCCGGAGCGCACTTGTTCTTCAGACCGTAGTGCACGCCAGCGACCACCGCCGCCGTAACAAGGTAAGGATTCGCATCTGCGCCGGCAGGACGATGTTCAAAGCGAAGGTTGTTGGCGTCTGACTGGGGAATACGGATCGCGACGGCGCGATGATTGACCCCCCAGTTGGGTTCGACAGGCGCGTACACATCGGGCCGCAGACGGCGATAGGAGTTTGCGTTCGGCGCAAGCAGCGCCGTTGCTTCCGGCATGGTCTTTAGCAGGCCACCGACCGCGTGCCGCAGCCGGGCTGAGAATGGCGGGCTGGAGAGGCTGTCCTTACCGCCTGAAAAATAGTTCTTGCCGTTCTTGTCCACGAGACTCATATGTATGTGCAGGCCGCTGCCAGAGTCTTCCTCAAAGGGCTTGGCCATGAAGCAGGCGACGAAGCCGTGTTTTCGCGCAGCGGCTTTGACAGCGCGTTTCAACAGTACGGCGTGGTCGCAGGCCAGCACCGGGTCGTCAATGTGGCGCAGGTTGATCTCGAACTGGCCCGGTGAGTATTCCGCAATTGCTGACTCGGCCGGGATGTTCTGCACTTCGCAATAGTCATACACGTCGTTCAGGAAGTGCTCGATCTCCCACAGGTCGTCAGGGTGATAAACCTGCGCGCCGGGTTGCAGGCGTCCGACACCGGGCACATGCGGACCCGCGACAGTCGGTCGATCCGTCTTGGCGTCCAGCAGGTAAAACTCGAGTTCGGTCGCCATGACCATCGTCAGGCCCATTTTCTGAAGCGGTTGCATGGCGCGCTCCAGCACGGCGCGCGGGTCCGAGAACATCGGCACGCCGTCTTTCTCGTAGAGACGGAACAGCGCCTGTCCCATCGGTCGCTCTGACCAGGGAACCGGCGCGATACTACCCGGCACCAGTTCGGCGAACACGTCCGGATCGCCGTCATCCTGTCCGTAGGGAATGCCCGCGACCGTCTCACCCAGCGCCGTCAGCAGGGTTGTGCCGCCGCAGAACCAGAAGCCATCCTTGCAGACCTTCTCGAAATCTTCAGCGCGTATGCGTTTGCCTTTGAGAATCGCGTTCAGGTCCGGAAGCAACAGCTCCATTGCTTCGAACCCGCCGTGCTTGCGCTGCTGGCGGCGCAGCTCTGCAAGTAGCTGGTTTATTGCTGTTTTTTTCATTGTGTGATCCGTAACGACGAGCCGGATCTGCGAGCATCGACGATTTTCGAGTGTCCCGCAAGCAACCGTCTGCTATCATAATATGAACTTCAGAAGCATAATATGAAATCACAAATGACTGATACGGCACCCCCGCAGGGCGCACAGGCTGCGTTGCGGGCTCTGCGCCTGCTAAAACTGTTCACGCCGGACAAGCCAGAGCTCAAGCTCGCTGAAGTCAGTGCCCTGACCGGTCTCAACAAGACCACGACGCATCGACTGCTGCAGGCGCTGCAGAGTGAGTCGATGATCGACCGAAATCCGGTGGGTGGCGCTTACCGATTGGGGCCGGCTTTGATGGCACTTGGCGTGCAGGCCCTGTCGAGCAACGACTTGAGGCTTCGCGCGCGGCCGCTCCTCACGCAGATGGCGCAGGAAACAGGGGAGACGGCAACGCTCGAAGTACCAATCGACGACATGATGCTGATTCTTGATGAGGTAAGCGGCAGTCATTTCGTTGGCGCGGCTGCCAACGTAGGAACGCGTTGGCCCATGCATGCCACCTCGACGGGCAAAGCGCTGGTTGCCTTTGACGAGCAGGGCATGCTTCGCCTGGGCGAGCAGTTTCAGGCGCTCACGGCGAAGACCATTACGGAGCGCAGTGAACTCGAGATACAGCTGGGTGAAATCCGCAGGCGCGGTTTTGCGGAGACTGTCGACGAACTCGAGGATGGTTTTTCGGGCGTTGGCGCCATCGTGCGCGGCGCCATGGGGCAGGTCCTGGGCGCGCTGTCCATCTGTGGTCCGACGCAGCGCCTGTCGGCCGAGCGCAGGGCGAGCTTTGGCGTGACCTTGTGCGACGCGGCCCGGCGCCTGCAGTCTGAGCAGTGGCGGCACTAGTGCATGCGAAGGCCCATGCTAATATTCCTCGCAGCGAACAATAAGAAGTAAAGCGCTTTTTATGGATCCGAAACCCCTGGTTGGTGTGCCCGCAGACAGGCGAGTCATCGACCCGCATCCATTTCACATGGTCGGCGAGAAGTATGTCAATGCGCTCATCAAGGGCTCTGATGCATTGCCGCTGTTGATTCCCGTGATGCCCGGCGACGTCGATATCGACCAGCTGCTTGCGAGTCTTGACGGCATATTCCTGACAGGCAGCTATTCGAATGTCGAGCCGCATCACTATGACGGCACGGCCAGCGAGGCAGGTACGCTGCACGATCCGCATCGCGACGCGGTCACGTTGCCGCTGGCGAGGCGGGCGCTCGAAACCGGTGTGCCATTACTGGCCGTTTGTCGCGGATTTCAGGAACTCAATGTAGCGCTCGGTGGCACCTTGCACCAGAAGGTCCACGAGGTACCGGGTTACCACAATCACCTCGAGAACAAGGACGATCCGCTGGACAAACAGTATGGCCCGTCGCACCCGGTAGGCCTTGCGGATGGCGGGCTGCTGCGGGAACTCGCAGGTTCGGACAGCGTGATGGTCAATTCGCTGCATGCGCAGGGCGTAGCGAAACTGGCCCCGGGCGTTACGGTTGAGGCCATTGCCGATGACGGGCTGATAGAGGCTTTTCAAGTCGACGATGTCCCGGGATTCGCGCTGGCGGTGCAATGGCATCCGGAATGGCGTGTCATGGACAACGAATTATCGAAAGCAATTTTCAAGGCGTTTGGCGACGCGTGCAGAAAGCATGCGGGCCAGCGACGGGTGTAATGTGAGTACTAATGAAGTTTTTCAATCGTGGTTCCGCGAGCGCGACATAGAAGATGTCGAGGCCTTCGTTCCTGATATGGCGGGCTCGGCGCGCGGCAAGGTGATACCGGCTGACAAGTTCGGTTCCGGCGAGATGAAGATGCCCGAGGCAATCTTCTCGCAGACGATTTCCGGTGACTACATCGCAGATGAGTGCAATGTCGAGGATCGCGATATGTTGCTGACTCCCGATCCCAGCACCATACGACCGGTGCCGTGGGCCTCGGACCCGGCAGCCTCGGTGTTTCTCGATTGCTACCATCGCGACGGTTCGGCCGTCGCGCAGTCACCGCGAAATGTCTTGCGAACGATACTGGCGAAGTACGAGTCGCGAGGCTGGATACCGGTGGTTGCTCCTGAAGTGGAGTTTTACCTGCTCAGCCCGCATTCCGACCCGACTCTCGAGGCAGAGCCGCCGGAGGGCAGGCTGGGCTGGACCGAGGGCGCGCGCCAGCCTTACAGCATCGACACGATGAACGACTTCGACCCTTTCATCAACGACGTTTATGCCTATTGCGAGGCGCAGGGTATCCGGATCGATACCCTGTCGCAGGAAATGGGGCCGGCGCAGTTCGAAATAAATTTCCTGCACGGCAACGCGCTCGACAATGCGGACCAGGTGTTCCTTTTCAAGCGTACGATTCGCGAAGCGGCCATCGAACATGAAATGCACGCAACCTTTCTTGCCAAACCGATGTCCGAAGAGGCGGGCAGCGCGCTGCATATTCACCAGAGCATTGTCGACAAGCAGGGCAACAACATCTTTTCAACGGCGGACGGTCAGGCAAGCGAGCTGTTCTACGGCTTCCTGGGCGGCCTGCAGCGCTACATGCCCGATACCATGCTGGTATTCGCGCCCTACGTGAATTCGTATCGACGCTTTATGAATCCGGAGGCCTCGCCGGTCAATCTGGCCTGGGCAGTAGACAATCGAACCGTCGGCTTGCGCGTCCCGGATTCGGCCGCAGACGCACGGCGCATCGAAAATCGCCTTGCGGGCAGCGACGTCAATCCCTACCTCGCGATTGCGGCGTCGCTGGCATGCGGCTATCTCGGCATGATCGAGGGACTGAAACCGACCGAGGCGACGGTCGGCAGCGCCTATGGAAAAGATGTTGAGCTGCATCGCCATATTTACTCGGCGATCGAGGCGCTGCGCGGCAGCAATGCGATGCGCAGCATGCTGGGAGATGAATTCGTAACTTTGTACACAGCGCTCAAGGACCAGGAGTACCGGGAGTTCCAGGAAATTATCACGCCCTGGGAACGCGAGATCCTGATGTTCAACGTGTAGTCGCTTTATTCACAAGACGACGGGTGTTTCAGTATATGGTCCGCCAGCGGACACGGGTTTACGGCGCGGCTAGTATTTCAGGGACAGTTAAATTGCAGCAGGCGTTTGCCTGAGTGAGGTCAGTTATGGCAGCCATTGAGAAGCGTTCCCGCGGGGACTGGCAGGAGCTCGATAAAGAGCATCATCTGCATCCGTTTACAGACCACAAGAGCCTGCATAAGAAGCGTGCGCGCATTATTACGCGTGCCGAAGGCGTCTATATTTTCGATGCCGATGGCAACAAGATACTCGACGGCATGTCGGGATTGTGGTGTGTCAATGCGGGCTACGGGCGCGACGAACTGGTACAGGCGGCCACCGAGCAGATGAAAGAGCTGCCTTACTACAACAATTTCTTCCAGTGTGCGCACCCGCCCTCGATAGAGCTCGCCTCGGTGCTGCAGAAGATAAGTCCGCCGCAGTTCAATCGCGTGTTTTTCGCAGGCTCCGGCTCCGAGTCGAATGACACCATCGTGCGCATGGTGCGAACCTACTGGGACCTCATGGGACAGCCCGAACGGCATACGATCATCAGCCGCGAGAACGCGTATCACGGGTCGACCGTGGCGGCCGCCAGCCTTGGCGGTATGAAGCCGATGCACGCGCAGAGTGGCCTCCCTATCCCGGGCATCGTCCATGTCCAACAGCCCTACTGGTTCGGCAGCGACCACAGCTTGTCGCCGCCGGAATTCGGTATCGCGGCGGCTCGCGCTGTCGAGGACAAGATAAAAGAAATCGGGCCGGACAAGGTCGCCGCGTTTATCGGCGAGCCCATTCAGGGCGCCGGCGGTGTCATCGTGCCACCGGACAGCTACTGGCCTGAGGTGCAGCGAATTTGTGACGAGTACGGCATCCTCCTGATTTCTGACGAAGTCATCACCGGTATGGGCAGGCTGGGAGAGTGGTTCGGCGCGGACTACTTTGGCACGCGGCCTGACTTCATGACGTTCGCCAAAGGCGTGACCTCCGGATACCTGCCGCTGGGTGGCGTGTTCGTCAGCGACCGCGTTGCCGACGTACTGATTGAAAAAGGCGGGGAGTTCTTTCACGGATACACGTACTCGGGCCACCCTGTGGCATGCGCGGTTGCCATTGCAAATATTCGGCTGATCCAGCAGGAGCACCTCGTCGAGCGTATCAGGGACGATATCGGGCCCTACCTGCAAGAGAAATGGCGTGCGCTCGGTGAACACCCGCTGGTAGGTGATACGCGAATGGTGGGCCTGATGGGCGCGCTGGAGCTGGTCAGAAACAAGGATCCGCTCGAGCGTTTCAAGGAGGCACAGGGTGCCGGCGTGGTTTTTCGCGACCTGCTGATGCAGGATGGCGTCTGCCTGCGCGCGGTAGGCGACACGATTATCTGTGCGCCACCTTTTATACTGAGTCATGCCGAGGCGGACGAGTTGATTGAAAAGACCTGGGTAGCTCTGGACCGATCGCAACAGGCATTGCTCGGCTAACGCCGCAGAGGAGGAGCCAGGTCTTGGACAAGCATGATAACGACTACGCCATCACTCGCGACAGCCTGTATGGCACGACGCCGGAACCTACTTACGCCGGTGTCACTTCATTCATGCGACGCAAGTACACGCGCGACCTTTCCGGCGTTGATGTAGCCGTTACAGGCATTCCGCTGGACACGGCAACGACCAATCGGCCGGGCGCTCGCTTCGGCCCGCGCAGCATCCGCAACGCATCGACGATAATGGCCTGGGAAAAGCCGTATGGCATGGCGTTCGATCCGTTCGACAAGCTCGCGGTCGCCGATGTCGGTGACTGCATGTTCGATTTTGGACGGCCTGAAAACGTGCCTGCGGAAATAGAGGCTCACGCCTTCAAAATAATCGATCAGGGTGCGGCGCTGCTGAGTCTTGGCGGCGACCATTTCGTTGCGTACCCGCTGCTAAAAGCGCATGCGCAAAAACACGGCGCGCCGCTGTCTCTTTTGCACTTCGACGCGCATAGCGACACCTGGGCAGACGAGAACGACCGTATCGATCACGGCACAATGTTCTATTGGGCTGCCAGGTACGGCATTGTCGATCCGGCGACGTCAGTTCAGATCGGACTGCGTACAAGCAACCCTGACACGCTTGGGTTTAACGTGCTGGACGCTCCGTGGATTCACGAACGAGGCATCGACGCGACGATCAAGGCCGCCCGCGACGTCCTCGGGGACCGACCTGTCTACGTGACCTTTGACATCGATTGCCTGGACCCCAGCTATGCGCCCGGCACGGGCACCCCGGTGTGCGGAGGCCTGACCAGCCATCAGGCGATGTCGATCCTGCGCGGGATGCGAGGTATCAACATTGTTGGTATGGATATTGTCGAAGTTGCGCCAGCCTACGACGTCGGGGAAATTACCGCACTCGCAGCCTGCCACCTGGCCATGGAAATGCTGTATCTGTATGCGTGCCGTCCGGGGCGCCAATAGCAGTCGGTAAACAGGCACGCTGCAATCGGCCGATGCATCCCAGTGTTGAGCCGTGCACAGACCCGAGGTTGGATCAGGCAGTCGAGGGCATGTCGCCCGGAAGAAAAACGGCGACGATCATGTCGGCTATTTCATCCAGCGTGTCCTGAGACTCTACGTCGATATCGCTGGATGCTTTGAGTTCATTGCCGAGCGCCAGCAGACCTCCTGATGAGAGGCGAATCATGTTGAACAGCAGTTTCGCGTTGCCTTTGGGCGCGACACCAAGTCGCTGCAACTCCTCGATCAATTCGAAAACCGGTTCGAACAGCGGCTTCAAGTGAGTCTCGATCAACCAGTCCAGCCGTTCGTTTGGAAAATGTGCCTCTTGTACCAGGACCTTGTGCATGGCGGGTTGCTGCTTTGCGTAGCGGACATAACTTCGAATCAGGGAAGACATGCGTGCCTTGGGACAGTCGTTGGCACTTTCCTGAAAAGCCGGACTCAGCGAGTTTCTGAAACTCAGGAATTCCCGGTTGGCCGCGGCGCGCCACAGCGCGTCTTTGTTCTTGAAGTGATAGGTGATGAGCGGGTGATGTACGCCAGCGCGATCGGCAATGTCGCGTGTCGACGTGCCGTTGAAGCCGTTTTCCGAGAATGCCTCGACGGCAGCATCCAGCAATTTCTGTTGCGTAACGATGCTGCGTTTTTGCTGCTTGCGACCGCCGCGCAAGTTGTTGTTATCGGTTTCAGCTGACACGATTTCCGCCAAGAAAAATCCCGCTTAGAGTAGCGGGATTCGTAATCGTGATCCAGTTTGGAAAAGAAATTCGAGCTTGTTGCGGCTCAGCGGGCCGACGCCTGCCTGTTACTCAAGCGCAAACATCATCCGCACGCCGACGCGTTTCTCGACCGCCTGTCCATTCTCTATGACCGGCTCGAACCGCCACTTCTCGACGGCCCTGACCGCCGAGTCGACAAAGGTCTCACCGGGTTCGGATTCGCGCACGATGACGTCTTTCACCTCGCCCGCCTTGTCCACGGTAAAGATTACGTCCACCCAGCCCGAGAGGTTGCGGCGTTCCGCTGCGCGAGGATACTTCGGCGCGACGTACTTGATACGCTTCATGTCGCTTATCGCCCCGGGGGTCGGGCCTTGTGGTGCGACCGGCGTGGCCAGTGATGCCGCCTGCTCAACCGGTGTTTGCGCGTCTGGCTGGCCAGCATCGAGTGCTGCGCTTCCGGCCGCATCGTCATTACGGGTCTCTGCCACAGCATTGTCTTCCGACATGGTTGCGGCCTCTACAGCCGGCGCTGCCGCAGCGGCTGCAGCAGCTGCGGCCGCTTTGCGCTCCTCTTCGGCTTTGCGTTCCTGAGCTGCTCGCTCATCAGCCGCCCGCTTTTCTGCCGCCGCACGTCGACGAGCCTCGGCCTGGCGACGCTCGGCTGCAATAGCCGCCCGCTTGTCTGCCAGGGCGCCTATGGCCGCCTTCAATTCGCTGTTATCCGGGTCCAGAGCTGTGGATTCGACCAGCAGCGCTTCGGCGGCGTCGAGATTGCCGTCGTCTGTGGCTGTGCGCGCTTGCATGGCCAGCTTGCTTGCGATCGCGCTGAGCCCCTGGCGAGCGGACAGGTTGTCGGGGTCGTTCGACAATGCCATCTCGTAGAAGTAGCGTGCGTTGTCGTTCGCTGGCTTTAACAGTGCGCCTTCTTCCAGGCGGGCGTTGGCCAGTGCCAGTAGCTCTCCAGACTGCTGTGCGTCCTGTGCTGCAGCGAGTTCCTGCTCGGCGGCATCGACGTCGGCGCTGTCCGCAAGATTCAATGAACGAGCGGCGGCCAACGCGCTGCCGGCGTCTTCGAAACGGCTGTCGCGGATCGCGGCACGCGCTTCGTCAAGGTAGGAGCGTAGCTGAATCTGTGCCAACTGGGCGGTCAGGAAAGGCAGGCGCTCGTTGCCGGGGTCGACCCTGCCCAGCAGTTCCAGAGCTGCGCTGGCCTCGTCGATGCGTGATTCAAGCAGGGCGCTTTCGGCATCGGCGATTGCACCGACAATTTGTGCCTGGGAATCAAGCGGTTCCTCGACCAGCGTTGCCTCATCCGCAACGGGAGGCGGCTCGGGGGCTTCTCTTGTTTCCGCAACGGCCGGGGTACTCTCGGTTGAAACTGGCGAGTCGACGGTCTCGTCGGAGCCGCTCATGAGCCAGAACAAACCGCCGGCAATGACGACTATCGCAACCGCGCCGAGACCGAGAATCCTGGGGTCCGAGAACGCTGAACCGCCGGTATCGTCAAGGTCCATGTGCGGCGCGCCGGGCGCAGGCGCCGACGTATCGTCCTTTTGTATCTCCTGGCGCGATCCGTCGTCGTCGTCGGTGCCGGTCAGCTTCTTGCTGACGGTCGCGAACAGGCCAGTAACAGTCTCGGTGAAGCTGGAGTCATCGCTGCCGAACGCCTCGGACAGCGCGTCATCGTTTGGTGACTTGCCGCCCGCCGGGTCCCTCGCGCTGAGTGGCGGATCGTCGCCAAAGTTCGCTTTCTGTATCTGCGACGCATCTGTCTTCGGCTTGTCTGCTCTCGGCTCGGCCCTGTCTTTGGGCGGAGCGGACGGGGTCGGCTTCGGCCTGGATGGCGTTCGTCCGGCGGGTGTCGCTGCCGCCGGCGTCTCTGATCCTTTAATCTTGAAGGCGGCATCCGGCGCTTCCAGGTGATGCTTGACCGATGCTTCTACCGCCAGGCGCGCGCGGCCCGGCGATACCGGTTTCAGGAGGAATCGATAAACCTTGCTGCGGTTGATCAGGTCCATCATCATTTCGCCGTCATCGCGCCGGCCGGCGACGATGGAAACGAGTCGCGGTGAGCCTTTGCGCAGGTGCGCCGTTAATTGCTCGATTTTTTCGCCGACCATGGCCGCGTCAACAACGGCAACACCCACCTTGTGTTCGCGAATGATGTTGTCGGCCTGGGCCAGCGTCGTCGCATAGTGGACCTCGTGCGTACCGCGCGATGACTGCTTGATCGTGTCCAGGAACTCGTTGTCCTTGGTAAGCACTAGCAGATCCACCGAGTGCGATCCAAGTGCTGAGGCGGCCGAAACCTTGGTCGGATCAAGAACAGGCATGCGCCCGGTGCCGTCGCTGATGATGGTGGCGCCGTGCTCGGAGGTCTCCATGATGATGTGCTCGGCCGGTTCCGAGTCCACATTTGCGGCGGAATCGTTGGCTGATGTCGCCAGCGCCATAAGCCGCATCTGCTGGGTCGCTTCATCGACCAGTTTCGAAATCAACTGACTGGTTATGTTTCCGCGCACGACCTGGAAGACTTCCTTTTCGCTAACCAGTGCCTCCAGACCCTTGTCCTCGTTTTCGGCGAGCAGAATTCCGATTGTATCCGGCGAGCGCTTCTTGGCTTCCCGCAGGGCATCGAGGCCGCTCATTCCCGGTAACTTGTGGGCGGAGACGATCACGTTGATCGGTGTGTCGCCCAGGGTATTCAGTGCCTCGCTGCCGCTGGTGGCACAGTGCACCGTGTAGCTGTCGCCGAAGCCCGAACTGAGGGTGTCCAGCGTGCTTTGCTCGCTGTGGAGTAACAAAACTTGAGTTTTGAATCGGTCCAGTGGCACTTCGCCTGCTCCTAAGGTGTTATGTTGAATTCCACGCTTTCCTTGCGTCGAAGCAGTATATCCCCGCGTACTTTGATTATTGTCGCAACTTGGGGACAGATTTTCGAATCTGTGACACGCCGCACAGGCAAAGTGGACAGCGCGTCACGTTTGCCTTTCAGCGGAGCGAGCGGGTGACCCTCAAAGTCCTTGCCTGGTGTCGCACGGGTGCCGCGAAAGCGGCCGGCCGCGAGCGTCGGCGTGCCGACGAATTTGCGACTATTGGTTCAGCCCGCGGCTGGCAATTTCGCGACCGAGGGCCGCCATAGCCTCGTCGAGGGACAGCACCTGCTGCTTCTTGGAGCCGAGGCGACGTATTGCAACGCTGCGATTTTCGAGTTCTCGCTGGCCCACCGCGAACTGCACCGGTATTTTCGCGACGCTGTGTTCGCGGACCTTGTAGGCGATTTTTTCATTCCGCAGGTCCGTCTCCGCGCGTATGCCTGCCGCGCGAAGCTCGCCGGCTACCTCCTCGGCATACGCGTCGGCGTCAGATGTGATTGTCAGGACCTTCACCTGTACCGGTGCCAGCCACAACGGCAGGTTGCCGGCATGATGCTCGATGAGAATACCCATGAAGCGTTCGAGTGAGCCGAATATCGCGCGGTGCAGCATCACCGGAAGGTGCTTCTCGCCGTCTTCGCCGATATAGGTTGCGCCCAGTCGTCCCGGCATATTCAAATCGACCTGCAGCGTGCCGCACTGCCAGTCCCGTCCAATTGCATCACGCAGCACGAACTCAAGCTTGGGGCCGTAGAAGGCGCCTTCGCCCGGATTGTGCGTGTAGTCGAGGCCGGCGGCCTGCAGTGCTTTCAAAAGTGCCGCTTCGGCCTGATCCCAGACCGCGTCTTCGCCCACGCGGATTTCCGGGCGGTCGGCAAACTTGATACGAATATCGTCGAAACCGAAATCGCGATAAATACCCAGGATCAGGTCGCACACGGCGATCGATTCTTCAGTGATCTGCTCGGGGGTGCAAAAGACATGCGCGTCGTCCTGCGTAAATGCACGTACGCGCATCATGCCGTGCAGCGCGCCCGACGGCTCGTAACGATGACACTTGCCGAATTCCGCAAGCCGCACGGGCAGGTCACGGTAACTGGTAATACCCTGCTTGAAGACCTGCACGTGCCCAGGGCAATTCATCGGCTTGATCGCGAAGTGCCTGCCGTCCACCGTCTCAGTCGTGAACATGTTGTCGCCAAACGACTCCCAGTGGCCTGAGGCTTCCCACAAGGAACGGGACATCACTTCCGGCGTATTGATCTCCTGGTAGCCGGCGGCATTCTGCTGTTCGCGCATGAAACCAATCAGCGTCTGGAACAGGTTCCAGCCCTTTGGATGCCAGAACACGGCGCCCGGCGCCTCCTCCTGGAAGTGAAACAGGTCCATCACCCGGCCAAGACGACGATGGTCACGCTTCTCGGCTTCCTCAAGCATGTGCAGGTACTGCCGCAACTGCTTGTCATTGGCCCAGGCTGTACCGTAGATGCGCTGTAACATCTCGTTACCGGAGTCACCTCGCCAGTACGCGCCGGACACGCGCGTCAGTTTGAATGCTTTGCCGAGCTTGCCCGTGGACGGCAGGTGCGGTCCGCGGCACAGGTCGATAAACTCGCCCTGGCGATACAGCGTCAGGTCCTCTTCAGACGGGATACTCTCGATGATCTCGGCCTTGTACTCTTCGCCGATGCCTCTGAAAAACGCCGCCGCCTTGTCGCGCTCCCAGACCTCGCGCTCAATCGTTTCGTCGCGGTCGACGATGTCCCGCATACGTGCTTCGATGGTCTCGAGGTCGCCCTCGGTAAACGGCTCTTCACGAGCGAAGTCGTAGTAGAAGCCGTTGTCGATCGCAGGCCCGATGGTCACCTGTGTCTCCGGCCAGAGTTCCTTGACGGCTTCGGCCAGTACATGTGCCGCGTCATGGCGAAGTAGCTCGAGGCCGTCATCCGAATTCCGCGTAACAATCTCGATACTGGCGTCTGCGCTGATCGGCCGGGTCAGGTCCCAGAGGGCGCCATTGACTCGAATCGCGACAGCGTCGCGAGCCAGGCTCTTGCCGATGCTGGCGGCAATTTCGGCCCCTGAGGTAGCGGCATCGTAATGGCGCTCCGAGGCGTCAGGTAGGGTCATTGTTGGCATTGTCTGGACTGTCGTTGGGAAGGTTTCGGGGTTGCCAGCCGGCAAGCCACGCTATTGTACGCGAACTTCGGCAGTTCGCGTACAATACCGCCTCTGAAGAATCCAGCAAGAAATTAATTCATGAGCGACGTTCAATCGCGGGACTTTATCCGCCAAATTATTCACGATGACCTCGAGTCGGGGAAGCACGCGGAGATCGTTACGCGCTTTCCGCCGGAACCCAACGGCTACCTGCATATCGGTCACGTCATGTCGATCTGCCTGAATTTTGGCGTCGCTGCCGAGACTGGCGGTCGCACCTTCCTGCGTCTGGACGACACCAATCCTGGCAAAGAGAGTCCCGAGTATGTCGAAGCGATAAAAGAGAACGTTCGCTGGCTGGGCTTCGATTGGGGGGACCGCCTGACGCACGCCTCCGACTATTTCGAACGTCTCCACGAGTCGGCGATCGCCCTGATCGAGAAAGGCGTTGCCTACGTTGACAGCCTCGGCGCCGAAGAAATCCGCGAGTATCGCGGCACGCTGACGGAAGCCGGCAAGAACAGTCCGTATCGCGATCGCAGCGTTGCGGAGAACCTCGACCTGTTCCGGCGCATGCATGCCGGCGAATTTGCCGATGGCGAACACTTGCTGCGGGCGAAGATCGACATGGCGTCGCCGAACATGAATATGCGCGATCCGGCTATCTACCGTATTCGGCATATTCCGCACCAGAATACCGGTGACAAATGGTGCATCTACCCGATGTACGATTTTGCCCACGGCCTGTCCGATGCCTATGAGGGTATAACGCATTCGCTCTGCACGCTGGAGTTCGAAGATCATCGCCCACTGTATGACTGGTTCCTCGACCAGCTGCAGCCCGAACACCGTCCGCGGCAGATCGAGTTTTCTCGTCTGAATCTCGCCTACACGATAACCAGCAAGCGCAAGCTCAGCGCGCTCGTCGAGGAAGGGGTCGTGACCGGCTGGGATGACCCGCGCATGCCGACTATTTCCGGGATGCGCCGCCGCGGCTATCCGTCCGCGGCGTTGCGCGAATTCGTAAAGCGCGCCGGCGTTACCAAGAAGGACAAACTCATCGAGATGGGCGCGCTCGAAACCTGCGTGCGGGACGTGCTTGGCGACACTGCACCGCGGCGCATGGCTGTGCTCCGGCCACTCAAGGTCGTGCTCAGCAATTACCCGGCAGGGCAGGTCGAACTCATGGAGGCAATGAATCATCCGGGACGGCCCGAGTTCGGCACGCGCGAGTTGCCATTCTCGCGAGAATTGTGGATCGAGCAGGACGACTTCATGGAGGATGCGCCGCGCAAGTTCTTCCGCCTGAAGCCGGGTGGCGAAGTGCGCCTGCGGTTTGGTTACATCATTCGTTGCGACGAGGTCATCAAGAACGCTGCGGGCGAGGTTGTCGAACTGCGCTGCAGCTATGACCCGGATACGCGCAGCGGTTCCGCCAACAGCGACCGCAAGGTCAAGGGCACGATTCACTGGGTGTCCTGCCAGCATGCTGTCGATGCGAGCGTGCGGCTCTATGATCGTTTGTTCACGGTTGCCAATCCGAATACCGCCGACGATGTGCACGCCGTGCTCAACCCCGAGTCGCTGGAAACGGTCGTCGGCAAACTTGAGCCGACACTGCAGACGTTAACGTCCGGACAGGCTGTACAGTTCGAAAGGCTGGGTTATTTCTGCCCGGACGACAACGATGACAGCGGCGAAGCGCGTGTCTTCAATCGCATCGTGACGCTGCGCGATTCGTGGGCGAAGATCGAGAAACAAGCCATGCAACAGCAGGGCTGAAGCGGCGCCGAGACGTCTTTCAGGCGCTGTAACCGTCGCGAATGACAAGCGGCGCGCCTCGTTCAGCGCCGAGCCCTTCCGCCGCGCTGCCTTCCGCCCTGGCAACCTCGACAACGCCGAACGAGTTCACCAGGGCAAGCAGGTCGCCCGGTTTGGCACGGCCATAGGTCTGCAGCATCGGGATCTGATGGCCGCCGATACAGGCGACCGGTTCTCGCAGGCCGTGCAGCAAGTTGGCGTCGATATTGCTGATCAAGTTGCCAAATGTGTCGATCGTGACGATAACTCCGGTGATCTGGCCGTTATCTGCTTCAGGCGCGTCGATCCAGCCGGGCGTCCAGGTGCTGACCGGTTCGCCCAGTGCCTCGACCGAAACGCGGCCGGCCGCAATCTCGGCAGCGATCGGCGCGAAGATGTCCCGCCCGTGAAACGTCGCGCTGGCGTCGCCCAGGCGCAGCGCTTTCGCCTTGTCAGGGACCAGCCTGAAAACACGCGGCGAGTTCGCGCTATCGAGCAGCGGTCCGAGCAAACCATTGTCGGGGGCGATGAACACGTGGTCGTCGACTTCCGCCATGATGATGTCCCGCTCGGTGCCAACGCCAGGATCGACGATAGCCAGGTGCACCGTGCCTGCGGGAAACCACTCGTAGGATCGACTTACCCAGAAACCGGCCTCCGGCGGCCACTGCGCCGGGATGTCATGCGCCAGGTCGACCACCTTTGCATCCAGAAAGCGGCTGAGGATGACTCCTTTCATCACGCCGGCAAACGGGCCTTTGTGACCGAAGTCTGTCGTAATTGTAATGACGCCTGATGCCTTCATGGCGCTACCCGGTAGTCTGTGCAACGGCCCGACGCGACCTGAAAGTGTGCCGAGCCCAATACAGAAAGACGGTATCGATCATAGCAATGACGACCTTGAACAGGTACTTCGCCGCGCCGAGTGCCAGCGCGGTCTTCAGATCGACGATACCCCACCACGTGACCAATGAATAGATAACGGTATCGATGACCTGAGAACTCATGGTCGACAGGTTATTTCGCAGCCACAGCCAGCGGTCGCCGGTAACCGACTTTATCTTGTGAAATGCCCAGACATCGAAATGCTGGCTGAGGTAGTACGCGAGTAGCGAGCCGAAGATAAAGCGCGGCGTGAAATTGACGATCGTGGCAAATGCATCATGCACGGAGGCTGAAAACGCGGCGGTCTCAGGCTTGTCGCTGGGCAGGTACAAAAGCGCGAGGCTCAGCATGACCAGCACGATGACGCTCACGGCAAACCCCATGCGCACTGCCTTGTTGGCCGCCGCTTTGCCGTAGTTTTCGCTCAGTACATCGGTCGCGAAGAAGATGCTCGAGTAGAAGATCACGCCGAGGCTGGTCTGCAGCCCGAAAATCACCGTCAGTTTCGGACCCTGCAGGTTGGCGAGGATGATTGCCGTTGCGATCGCAACCTGCAGGCCTGCTTTGCCAAACAGCCGATACAGTAAAACCGTGAAACCCAGGTCGACAAACAGCGTTGTCAGCCAGAGTAGCTCCTGGTTGCTCGCGTAGAAATCGACGACGGTTTGTGGAAACACGGCGTTCGATTACCCGCCAGCTCAGGCGGCCAGTTTGTCGAGATGCCAGTCCGCGTTGCCGAATAGCTGACCGATCGCCGTGAGGCGCTTGAAGTAGTGCGCGACATCCAGATCCCAGGTTACGCCCATGCCACCGTGCAGCTGCACCGCCTCTTCGCCGAGCGTCTGACCGCTGCTGCTGACGAGATACTTGAGAGAACTGATTGCTCGCTTGGATTGATCGTTGCCGCCGGCACAGGTCATCGCAGCCCACAACAGCAGCGACTGTGCCTGCTCGCACGCTGTCAGCATGTCCACCATGCGGTGTTGCAGCGCCTGGAAACTTCCGATCGGTACGCCGAACTGCGAGCGGCTCTTCGAATACTCGATGGTCTTGTCCTTGAGCACATGCATGATGCCGACAGCCTCTGCACACACGGCAAGCGTTGCATCGTCGACAGTGGCATCAAGGGCGGCGAACCCTTCACCTACCTCACCCAGTACGCAATCCGCCGCGATCCGCACGTTGTCGAGCCTTATTTCGGCGGCTCGCAGGCCATCGACGGTGTGATAGGGGATCACCGTGATGCCGTCTGTGCCTGCCTGTACGGCGAACAACGTGATGCCTTGCTGTTCGCCGGGTTTGCCCGCGGTTCGCGCCGGCACAATGATGAGGTCAGCGGTGCCCGCGTTAAAGACGAAACCTTTGCTGCCGTTCAGTATCCAGTCGCCGTCCCTCACTCCTGTCGTCACAATGTTGGCCAGGTCGTAGCGCCCCTGCGGCTCCGTAAACGCAAGAGTTCCCTGCAGCTCGCCGCCCATGATCGGGTGCAGCCAGCGCTCTTTCTGCTGTGCGTCGGCGACGCGCTTCAAGATGCCGCCCGCAAGAATGATATTGGCGAGGTAGGGTTCTACCACCAGGCCGCGACCGAGGCGCTGCATAACGACCATGATGTCGATCTGATCGCCGTCGAAGCCGCCGTCGGCCTCCGCAAATGGCACCGCGGTCCAGCCCAGCTCGGCGATCATTTTCCACACATCCTCGCTGTAGCCAGCCTCGCTGGCGGCGTATTTCTGCCGCGTGTCGAAGGGGTATTCGTTTTCGATAAACTTGTCGATGCTGTCCGCCAGCATCTCCTGCACTTCGTTAAGTGAAAAGTCCATTAACCTTCCTCAAAGACCAAGCACATGCTTGGCGATGATGTTTTTCTGAATCTCGTTCGAGCCGCCGTAGATCGATGCCTTCCGAAAGTTGAAGTAGCGCAGCGACGATTTCGTTTCACCGTTCTCTCCAATTGATTCGCCAGAGAAGTCAGGCTCGTACTGCTGCGGGACGTAGGGCAATGCGTAGTAACCGGCCGCCTGCAGGTAAAGCGTGTCGATGGCCTGCTGCAGCTCCGTGCCCTTGATCTTCAGAATCGAAGACTCGGGTCCCGGTGCCTTGCCGGAGGCAACCGCGGCGAGCGTACGCAGTTCCGTGTATTCCAGTGCCTTCAGTTCGACTTCGACTGCTGCGAGGCGGCGCATGAAATTGTTGTCGTCCGCAAGCGGAGTGGCGCCGCGCACGGACCGTTCGACCTGGGACCGCAGGCGTCGAACCCGATACCGCGAACGTGCCACGCCGGCGATGTTCGCGCGCTCGTGTTGCAGCAGCACTTTGCCGTAGGTCCAGCCTTTGCCTTCCTCGCCGACCAGGTTCTCGGCGGGCACTTCGACATCCTCGAAGTGGATTTCATTCACCTCATGCACGCCGTCAAGGAGGATGATCGGCTTGACCGACACGCCGGGCGTCTTCATGTCGACGAGTATGAAACTGATGCCTTCCTGCCGGCGTGCGACGTCGCTGGTAGTCCTTGCCAGGCAGAAAATCCAGTCTGCGTGTTGTCCGAGCGTTGTCCAGGTCTTGGTGCCATTGAGGACGTAATGGTCGCCAGCCCGGTCGGCGCGCATCTTCAGCGAGGCGAGGTCAGAGCCGGCACCGGGTTCGGAGTAACCCTGGCACCACCACACTTTGCTGGCGAGTATGTCGGGAAGGAAGCGCTGTTTCTGCTCTTCGTTGCCGAACGTGTAGATGACGGGTCCGACCATGCTGAGCCCGAATGGGACGATGATCGGCGCATTGGCGTTTGCTTCCTCGGTCGCAAAAATATATTTCTGCACAGGCGTCCAGCCCGTGCCGCCATACTCGACCGGCCAGTTGACCCCGGCCCAGCCCTTCTTGTGCAGCAGTTGTTGCCAGCGGACCTGGTCCTCGCGCTGCAGCTCGGCGCCGCTGTCCTGTACCTGGCGAATATCCTCGGGATATTCGTCGCGGAAAAAAGCCCTGACCTCTTCCTGAAAAGCCAGTTCTTCCGGGCTGAAATCTACGTTCATGTGGCTCCTACCCCTCTTAGCATCGCGCGCAGCTTAGCAAACCTCAGATGCGCCGTCTGTTGCGGTTTGTATCATCCGCTAGTGCCAAGCGGCATGGTTAGGGCAGAATGCGCCGATGAGTTCCAAACCCGATATAGCGGCGCAGCCGATCAAGAGCCGTGAAATGATCCGCGACGCGCTGCGCAGGCCGCTGCACGACCTAAGAATTTCGCTGCTCGACCAGTGCAATTTTCGTTGCCCGTATTGCATGCCGGAGGACACGTTTCACGCCGACTACGAGTTTCTCAACAAGCGCCAGCGCCTCACCTACGAAGAGATACTGAGAGTCGCGCGTGTCGCAGCAGGACTCGGCGTCAGCAAGCTTCGCCTCACCGGTGGCGAGCCGCTGCTCGATAAGAATATCGCCACGCTCATAAGCGGCCTGGCGGGGCTTCCCGGTATCGATGACCTCGCGCTGACCACTAATGGCATGTTGCTGGCGCCGGTTGCCAAGAAACTGAAAGATGCGGGACTGCATCGAGTAACGATCAGCCTCGATAGCCTCGATGAGGCCGTTTTCAAACACATGAGCGGCGGACGCGGCGACCTTGGCACGGTACTTGCCGGCATCGAAGCGGCCGAGCGCGCCGGACTTTCGCCGATAAAGATCAATGTTGTCGTGCAGCGTGGCGTAAACGACCATACGCTGATCGATCTGCTGGAGCACTTTCGCGGCACCCCACATATCGTTCGCCTGATCGAGTTCATGGATGTCGGTAATCGAAACGGCTGGCGTATGGAGCAGGTGGTGCCATCAAAAGTACTGCTGGACCAGATTGTCGGTCACTGGCCTTTGCGACGAATCGACAAGAATTATCCGGGCGAGGTAGCGCGGCGCTATTCTTACGTCGACGGCAAAGGCGAGATCGGTTTCATCTCCTCCGTGACCGAGCCATTTTGCGGCGACTGCAGTCGCGCCAGGTTATCGGCCGATGGGGTACTCTATACCTGCCTGTTTGCGACGCAGGGCACCGATTTGCGAGAGGCATTGCGCAATGAGGCCGACGAGGAAGAGCTAACGGACATACTGTCTCGTATCTGGTTGCAACGGGCCGATCGCTACAGCGAACTTCGGAGTCCGGAGCTGGCTGAAGCTCACAGACAGCGGAAGGTCGAAATGTACCGGATCGGAGGATAGCGTGAGTAAACTCAGTCATATCGACACCGAGAATCGCCCGACGATGGTCGACATCAGCGGCAAGCAGGAATCGCTGCGCGAGGCGCATGCGCAGACCGTTGTGCGACTGCCCGAGGCCATCGTGCGGCACATTGCAGGCGACGAGATCGCATCGAAAAAAGGACCGGTTTTCGCCACCGCGATTATCGCGGGCGTAATGGCCGCAAAAAAGACGCATGAACTCATTCCGTTCTGTCATCCGATCGGCCTGGACGACTGCTCGATCTCAATCCGGATGCACGACAACAGTGCCGTTATTGACTGCATCTGCAAGGTGCGCCACAAGACCGGTGTGGAAATGGAGGCATTGACCGGAGCCAGCGTTGCCGCGCTTACCGTGTACGACATGCTCAAAGCCATGTCGCACGATATTGTCATTGGCGATACGCGGCTGATGGCCAAGTCCGGCGGCAAGCGGGACTTCATCCGCGATGAGTGAGGTGATGCAACGGCCGTTGTTCGGACTGCTGCTTGCCGGCGGCGAGAGCCGCCGCATGGGTCGGGACAAGGCGACCCTTCGCCGCGGGGGCCAGACACAGCTGTCTTACGCCATGCGGCTGCTGGGTGACATTACCGAGCGCGCTTTCGTCTCCGCGCGCGCGGACCAGGATGATGCGGAGCGCGGCCGCTTCCAGCAAATTGTCGATCGATATGAGGGGCTCGGACCAATTGCCGGCATACTCTCGGCGATGGATGAGTATCCTGACGTCGATTGGCTGGTGATGGCCTGCGATCTGCCCAATATCGACGCCGGGACCTTGTCGAAGCTGGTGGCTGATCGCGCGCTGGACAAGCCGTTCACGGCCTATATCAGCAGTCACGACGGCCTTCCTGAACCGCTGTGCGCTGTCTACGCAGCAGTCAGTGCCGATATCCTGAGGCGTTTCGTGGCCGACGGCGTAAACTGCCCCAGAAAGATCCTGATTCGTTCCGACACCTTTCTGCTTGAGCAGCCGAATCCTCGCGCACTGGACAACATCAACACGCCTGACGATCTCAGGCATAGCCTGCTCGGAGAAGCGTCGTGAGCGTTGCCGCTAAAACCATAACCGTGCGCTATTTCGCGATGTTCCGTGAGCACGCGGGCCTCAGCGAAGAGACCTTGAGTCTCGACGTCAAGACCGCAAAGGATGTCTTCGAGAAGACCCGGCTGCGCCACGGCTCCAGCGAGCCGAACGGTCATTGCAAGGTCGCGATCAACGATGAAATGGCGGACTGGTCTTCCCCGGTCAGCGATGGCGATACGGTCCTGCTGTTTCCTCCGGTCGCCGGTGGCTGACATGGGTGACAGCGTCGCCGTAACGTCAGAAGCGATAAATGCCGAGACCCTGAAGGACTCACTTGCGAACGCTGCTGCTGGCGGTTTCTGCAGTTTCGAGGGCTGGGTCAGGAATCTGAACGAGGGTCGTGCCGTCGAGCGTCTTGAGTATGAGGCGTATGCGCCGCTCGTTATCTCAGAAGGGCAGCGTGTCCTCGATGAGGCGCGTGAACGATTCCCGTTTCTTGAGGCGCGCTGCGTGCATCGAACGGGCCTCCTGGAAATCGGCGACCTGGCCGTCTGGGTTGGCGTAGCTTCGGCGCATCGCGACGAGGCGTTCAAAGCCTGTCGCTACATCATCGATGAGCTGAAAGTACGGCTGCCCATCTGGAAGAAGGAACATTACGTTGATGGCGATTCCGGATGGGTCAACTGCGAACGCTGTGCAGAGCACGGCGCTCACTGAGCGCCAGGCCGACCAGAAGCGGCCATTGCAGATTGTGTGGCTATCAGGTATCACTACTTGCTGGTCGGTGATTGGGGGAGCGTGTGCGGCTGATTAAGTCCATTGACGATGCAAAGAGGCTCGAAGGCGAGGAAGTCGGTCTGTCCGACTGGGTCGTCATCGATCAGCACCGTATCGATCAGTTCGCCGAGGCGACCGGGGACTATCAATGGATCCACGTCGACACCGAGCGCGCGGCCAGGGAAATGCCGGACGGCAAGACCATCTCGCATGGCTACCTGACGCTCGCTTTGATTCCAGCGCTGACGGGCAACTTCATTGAAGTTGAAAACCTCGCGCGGGCAATAAATTTCGGCCTGAACAAAGTTCGTTTTTATGCGCCGGTCCCGGTCGGTGCTCGGCTGCGGGCCAGGGCTAAAGTACTGCAGGCCCGAAAACGGGCAGGCGCCCTGTTGCTGACATCCGAGGTCCGGCTCGAGATGGACGGTGCGCGCAAACCCGCCTGTGTCGCTGAGACGCTGGGCATGTATTTTTTCGACGAACAATAGATTGGCAGCTCCTCGGCCCGGAACATGGGTCGTGCCAGGCTTTTGGGGAGGTAAGGAGTGACTATGCGTGAACTCGGTTTCTGGGGGATTATTCATCTCGCGCTCGTCGTGTATGCGGCCGTGCGAATTCTCGACAGCTCAGCAGACACGTTGCGAAAGATCATCTGGATCGCAGTCGTTGCAGCCTTTCCGCTGCTCGGACTGGTCGTGTGGTTTTTCTTCGGCCCCGGCACCCCCAAGAAATAGCCTGCACCCGACAAGTGGCTGTCACCCGATCAGCTATTGCAGGCAGTAACGTCGGTCGTGCGGCCGACAGGACTCACTAGAAACGTCAGGACAGGAACCAGATATGCACGGACTCATGATGAACAGGCCTCTGCTAATCTCCTCGATCGCAGAGCATGCAGAAAAATTTCATGGCGACCGCGAGATCGTCTCGGTAACGGCAGACAATCCGCGGCATCGATGCACGATTCGTGACGCCATTGGCCGCTCCAGGAAGCTGGCCAACGCGCTCGATCGGCTCGGACTCTCGCAGGGTGACCGGGTGGCGACCATCGCCTGGAACGACTATCGGCATCTCGAGATGTACTACGGCATCAGTGGGGCTGGCTATGTCTGCCATACGATCAACCCGCGGCTGTTTCCCGAGCAGCTGATCTTCATTATCAATCATGCCGAGGATCGCTGGATATTTACCGACGTCATGTTCGTGCCGCTGCTGGAAAAGTTATTGCCGCAGATTCCAAACGTCGAGGGATTCGTCGTCATGACCGATGCGGCGCACATGCCGGAGACGTCACTACCCAACGCAGTCTGTTACGAGACTCTCATAGCCGACGAATCTTCCGACTACGAATGGCCGGAACTCGACGAGCGTGCGGCGTCGGCGCTGTGTTACACGTCAGGCACCACCGGGGATCCGAAGGGCGTGCTTTATGATCACCGTTCGCAGGTTCTGCATGCCTATGCGGCGCCTGCGCCTGACGTAATGAATCTCTCCAGCACCGACGTTGTGCTGCCCGTGGTACCGCTATTTCATGTGAATGCGTGGGGCATTCCATACTCCTGCCTCATGGTCGGGGCAAAGCTGGTCTTTCCAGGGCCCAAAATGGGTGATGGCGCTGCTCTGTTTGAGTTGCTGGACTCCGAGGATGTGACCATGGCGCTGGGCGTGCCGACAGTCTGGCTGGCGCTACTGCAGTACTGCGCGACTGAGGGCAAGCGGCTCGACAAGCTGAGATCCACACTGGTCGGCGGAGCCGCGGTGCCACGATCGATGATCGAGGAATTTCGTGATCAACATGGCGTCGAACTGCGTCAGGGCTGGGGCATGACCGAGATGAGTCCGCTGGGGACCTGTAATACGCTGAAGGCCGGGCTCGAATCGCTATCGGCCGATGCGCGACTGGATCTGGCAACGAAAGCCGGTCGCGGCATCTTCGGCTGCGAGCTGCGCATCGTCGATGATGCAGGCCAGGAGCTGCCGTGGGACGGCGTGGCCTACGGGGCATTGCAGGTCCGCGGGCCCTGGATCTGCAGCGACTATTTCAAGCTCGAGGGTGCCGCGGGTTCACACACAGAGGACGGCTGGTTCGATACCGGCGACGTTGCAACCATAGACGCCCACGGCTACATGACGATAACCGATCGCACCAAGGACGTGATCAAGTCTGGTGGCGAATGGATCAGCTCGATTGCTCTCGAGAATGCTGCGATGGGTCATCCGGGGGTTGCCGAGGCCGCCGTCATCGGCGTTGCGCATCCGAAGTGGACGGAGCGCCCGTTGCTTGTGATCGTTCCTGCGGAGGGGCAGGATCTCGAAAAAGATGACGTGCTGGCATTCCTCAAAGGCAAAGTGGCGGACTGGTGGATACCGAATGACGCCGTATTTGTCGAGCAACTGCCGCATACGGCGACGGGCAAGGTAAAGAAAATTGAATTGAGAGAGCAATTCGCTGACTATTCCTTTCCCGAGTGATCCCGGCTTCTTGCCAACAATCAAGGAATTCAGATGGGCGATCCGTCGCGACTCTATGGACTAAATGCGCTCGTACTAAATGCGTCGGGCGGCATCGGAGAGGCCATCGCCCGAACGCTGGTCAAGCATGGCGCTACCGTTGTCGCGGTGGATATGCCGAGCAGCGGCATTACCCAGCAATACACGCGTGTTAAAGGTATCAGCGGCCAGGCGGCATCACTCACCGATGCCGGGCAGTATCAAGGCATGCTGGAGAAAGCAGCAAACGAGCTGGGTAGCCTGGATATCCTCGTCAACGACCTGCCGCTCTATCCGGACGCGCCGCTGCAGGACGCGGATGAGGACCTGGAGCGCCTGCTGAAGTCCCGTGCTTCCCTGATGCTCGAAAGCTGCCGGGCGGCCTTGCCGTACTTAAAGAAGAGCCCGCAGGGACGCATTATCAACATTGGCTTCCTGCGCAGCTGCTTTGCTGAAGCCGGCGAGGGCGCCTTTGCGCGTGCAGAGCAGGACCTCGCAGACCTGACGCGTGCGATCGCGGCCGATTCCGGCGAATACGCAATCACAGCCAACTACATTCAGCCTGGAGCGGTGATGACGCCGGACAGTCGCGAGGTCTTTCGCAAGAACAAGGCGTTACGGGATTACTGCATCAAACGGTCCGCCGCGAAGCGCCTCGGCGAGCCGGTGGATATCGCGAAAGTCGCATTGTTCCTCGCCAGCGACGATGCGGTATTCGTAAGCGGTACGGGCATCTCTGTCGACGGTGGTCTGTCCGGAGACTAGCATGCACCCGGTATTGAAGGATCTCATCGCGCTGCTCAAGCTCGAGCGCATCGAGGACAATATTTTTCGCGGAGACAGCCGCGATATCGGCAGCCCGCAGGTGTTCGGCGGGCAGGTTGTCGGCCAGGCCTTGTCGGCGGCTCAACATACGGTAGAAGGGAGGGTCGCGCACTCGCTGCATGCCTACTTCCTGCGCCGCGGTGACGTCAATGCGCCTATTATTTACGATGTGGACCGGGCGCGCGATGGCGGCAGCTTTTCCAATCGCCGCGTGGTCGCGATTCAGCACGGTAGGCCGATACTGAACCTGGCCGCATCGTTTCAGACGCCGGAGCAAGGCCTCGAGCACCAGGGGGATATGCCGGAAGCGCCGCCGCCGGAGGGCCTGAAAGACCTTACCGAGGTTGCCGCAGACGTGTTGGAAAACGTGCCGATGAAACTGCGCCGTTTCATGACGGACAAGCGCCCATTCGAATTTCGCCCGGTAGATCCCGTCAGCCTGGATGCGCGAGAGAAGTTGCCGCCGAGAAAACACGTCTGGATTCGCGCCGTCGATCGCCTTCCAGACGACCGCGCGTTGCACCAGAACCTGCTCGCTTATGTATCCGATTTCGAGCTGCTGGCAACGTCGACATTGCCGCATGGCTTATCCATGACGCGCGGCGGCGTCATCATGGCGAGCCTCGACCACGCGCTCTGGTTTCACCGCGACTTCAGGATAGACGAGTGGCTGCTGTACTCGATGGACAGTCCGAACGCCTCCGGTGCGCGTGGCTTCGCTCGCGGTCAGCTGTTCACAAGGGACGGCAGCTTGGTGGCATCGACGTCGCAGGAAGGGCTGGTGCGCGTTGTCGATGCGACTCGCAGGCGGCAGCGGTCAGACCCGAAGAAGCAAGCTTAGGCGCCGAACTGCTCATTGAAGCGCCGCGCGTTCTGCACGTAGATATCAGCCGACCAGGCAATGTGGGCGATCTCTTCTTCGCTGAGTTCGCGGGCCACGCGCGCCGGGGAGCCCAGGATTAACGAGCCGTCCGGGAACTCCTTGTTCTCGGTGACGAGTGAATGCGCACCAACAATACAATTTCTGCCGATCACCGATCCGTTCAACAGCGTACTGCCAATACCGATCAGCGAATTGTCGGCAATACGACAGCCGTGCAGCATCACGCGGTGGCCCACCGTGACGCCATCGCCAACGATTAGCGGAATGCCCGGGTCCGTGTGCAGGATACAGCCGTCCTGGATGTTGCTGCGTTCACCGACTTCGAGCCAGTCGTTGTCGCCACGCAATACGGAATTGAACCACACGCTTGCCGCGTTCTTCAGGCGTACGCTGCCGATGATCATCGCGTTTTCCGCGATGAAATGGCCGTTACCCTGCAGTTCCGGCGCCCGGTCGCCGAGCGCCTGCATCACTTGGCTTTGCCCTGCGCGGCAACGGCCGCGGCTGCCTTTGCTACTGCCTCGGGATCCCCGAGGAATTCGCGCGACGTGGGTTTCAGGTCCTCATCGAGTTCATAGGAAAGCGGCACGCCTGTCGGTATGTTGAATCCGGTGATTTCTTCGTCGGAGACTTCGTCAAGCATCTTGACCAGCGCACGCAGGCTATTGCCGTGTGCGGCGATCAGCACGTTCTTGCCGGCCTTGAGGTCGGGAGCGATCGAATCGTTCCAGCACGGCAGCACGCGTTCCAGGGTGAGCTTCAGGGATTCCGCGCCCGGCAGGTTGTCGATGCCGCGGTAACGAGGGTCGTGGGACGGATGTCGGTCGTCATCGTCATCCAGGGGCGGCGGCGGAATATCGTAGCTTCGTCGCCAGATGTGTACCTGGTCGTCGCCATACTTGGCGGCCGTTTCGGCTTTGTTGAGCCCCTGCAGTGCACCGTAATGACGTTCATTCAGGCGCCAGTCCCGTGTGACCGGGATCCACATCAGGTCCATTTCATCGAGAATGTACCAGAGTGTTCGAATCGCGCGTTTCAATACCGAGGTGTAGGCAATGTCGAACTCGAAACCGAGCTCCTTCAGCAGGCGTCCTGCGTCGATACCTTCCTGGATGCCTTTCTCTGTCAGATCGACGTCCGTCCACCCGGTGAACAGGTTTTTCAGGTTCCAGTCACTCTGCCCGTGACGGCATAGTACGAGCTTGCCAGCCATTGTCTCTCCGCATGTTGGGGCGATGAAAAATCGCGTTGTTATTGGTTCAGTGTCAGATCGCGCAGTTCCTCTGCAGCAACCGACAGCGTAGCAAAGTCGACATGGCCGCGCAGCTTCATCTCTTCGATCATGTTGCGGAATCGCCGCACCTCAGCGGCGTGCTTATCGAGCCATTTGTCGGCCACGACCCGGCCATCCTGCTTGCCGCGACGCGTGAGCAGAGCCAGCGCAATCTCCCGACGAATCTTGTAAAACTCGTCGCGCAGGTTACTTCTCGCCATTGCCTGCCAGCGCCCGCTGACCTTCAGATCTTCGGCGCAGTTGTGCAGCCATTGCAAGCCGAGGGCGTCATTGAACCTCGAGTAAACCCGCGCCGTGTGGATGACGTCGCGTCTTCTTTCCGCGGCTACGTCCGCAATATCTACGGCCGCACGAGTGACGAGTAGCAAGGACATACGCTGCGCGAGCTTTTCCGGTACCCCCATCTCGATCCATTTGCGTTCTGCGGCGGCGTTGCGGGCGCGACTGGCCTTGGACAGGTAGGTGCTGGAACGCGTGTAGATCTGCGCCATGCGGTCCTTGAGGCGCTCGACGGTCTTCACAATGTCGAGTTGCTCGCCTTGCTGCTCTATCAGCCAGTAACAGGCGTGACGCAGTGTTCTGCTGACTTCGAACATCATTGCAAGCTGGGCTTTGGAGGAAATCTTGTGATCCAGCGACTCGATTTCGCGTAATAACGGCATGGCGCGGCATATTATTCGCGCCGCTTCATAAGCCCGGGCGATAGTGACCAGGCTGGCGCCTGTATCGTTCTGCAGGCGCTTGGCGAATGCAGGGCCCATGCGATTTACAAGCGCATTCGCGATCAAGGTCGCCAGAATCTGACGACTCAGTCGGTGTGTTGGAATAAAGCTCGTATAGCGGCGGCGCAGTATCGGCGGGAAGTAACGCTGCGGGTCGATTTTCAGAAAGTCTTCCAGCGTGTCCTGCGAGTCGATCAGCCCGTTGTATAGATCGATCTTCGCGTAGCTCAGCACAATCGCGAGCTCCGGGCGCGTGAAGCCCTGCTGGCGGTTGCGGCGATCCTCAATCTCCGAATCACTCGGCAGATACTCGAGGTCACGGTCCAGCAGGCCGGTATTCACAAGCGCTGTTATCAGCCTCGCTGTCTCGTCGATGCGCCTCGCGGAAAGCATTTCGCTGATACTGATGGATTGTGTCTGCAGGTAGTTATTTCTGAGCACGAGATCGGCGACATCATCCGTCATCGACGCGAGCAGTTCATCGCGCTTCGCGCGAGTCATTCGCTTCTTCTTGGCGACGTCGCGGAGCAGGATCTTGATATTGACCTCGCGGTCGGAACAGTCGACGCCGCCCGAGTTGTCGATGAAATCGGTATTGATGCGACCGCCACGAAGACTGAACTCCACGCGCGCGCGCTGTGTGAAGCCGAGGTTGCCGCCTTCACCGATTACCTTGCAGCGCAATTGATCTGCGTCGACCCGGACGCTGTCATTGCTGCGGTCGCCGACATCGGAATGGCCTTCCGTGCTGGCCTTGGCGTAGGTTCCGATGCCGCCGTTCCAGAGCAAATCGACACGCATCCTGAGAATTGCCCGAATCAGCTCATCCGGCTGCAGAGACGCCGCTTCAATATCCAGTAGTTTCTTGACTTCGGGGCTCAGGCGAATCGTCTTGTCCTGGCGCGAGTAGATGCCACCACCTTTAGAGAGCAATTCGCGGTCGTAATCCTGCCAGGTCGATGCGGGCTTGCGAAACAGCCGCTGCCGCTCTTTGAAACTCGCAGCCGGGTCAGGGTCTGGATCCAGGAAGATATTGCGATGATTGAATGCGGCCACCAGCTTGATCTTGCGCGACAGCAGCATGCCGTTGCCGAAAACGTCGCCGCTCATGTCGCCGATACCGGCAACCGTGAACGGTTCTTTCTGAATGTTCACGCCGAGCTCATGGAAATGGCGCTTGACGGCTTCCCAGGCACCCCGTGCTGTAATCGCCATGCCTTTATGGTCGTACCCCGCCGAGCCGCCGGAGGCGAAAGCGTCATCCAGCCAGAAACCGTATTCCGCAGAAATGCCGTTAGCGATGTCGGAGAACGTCGCCGTGCCCTTGTCGGCGGCGACCACGAGATACGGATCGTCACCATCACGGCGCACGACGCGCTCAGGCGTCACTATCTGGTCGTCAACGACGTTGTCGGTCAGGTCGAGCAGGCCGCGAATAAACGTCTTGTAGCAGTGAATGCCATTTTCCATGATCGCGGCACGGTCGCCGCCGCGCGGCGCGCGCTTGGGGAAAAACCCACCCTTGGCGCCGGTCGGAACGATGACCGTGTTCTTTACGACCTGCGCCTTCATCAGTCCGAGAACTTCTGTCCGGAAGTCTTCACGACGGTCTGACCAGCGAAGCCCGCCACGAGCGATCTCTCCACCACGCAGGTGCACGCCCTCGATTTCCGGTGAGTACACGAAAACCTCGAAATGCGGACGCGGCAGCGGAATTTCCGGAAGCAGCGCCGGATCGAGCTTGATGGAAATATAGGGTTTCGGCGATACACCGTCTTCGGCAACCTGGAAGTAATTGCTGCGCAGAGTTGCTGCGATGCCGCCCGCGAACGCCGACAGGATGCGGTCCTCATCCACGTTGCGCGCTTTGCTGACGCCCCGTGTCACCGCCGCCTGTACGCTCTTCAGCTCGCGGCTGCGCTTCGATTTCGCGAGATCCGGATCGAATTGCATCTCGAACTGGCGCACGAGCAGCGTCGCGAGCCCGGCATGCGCGACCAGCACGTCTTCCATGTAGGTCTGGCTAAAGGGCACTCCAAGCTGCAGGATGTGCTTTGCGTAGCAGCGCAGCAGGGCGGTCTGGCGCCAGTCGAGGCCGGCGCTGACGACGAGCCGGTTGAGCCCGTCACCTTCGGCGTCGCCGTGCAGCACGGCCATGAAACAGCTTTCGAATCGCTCGGCAACTGCGTTGCTGTCCACCGCTGCACCGCTCTCGTGGCGCAGGTGAAAATCCTGGATCCAGAAGCACTCACCGGTCGTCAGGTTTACCTCGTAAGGCCGCTCCGTGTAAACGTCGACGCCCATATGCTCAAGAACCGGCAGGGCTTCGGACAAGGCGATCGGCTCATTGCGGCTGTAGACCATGAAGTGCATATGGCCGGGCTCTGAGCCTTCGGGTACGTAAAGATCGACGGACCGTTCTGCCCCGTCAGCCAGCATGGCGTCGATTTTCTGGATATCGGAACACGCCTCGGCGGGCGTCGTGTCTTCCTGAAATCCGGCCGGGAACACGTCCCGATAGGCACGGTACAGGCGCGAGCCTTCATCAAGGCCATACTTTTGCAGGAGCTCTTCTCGCAGCCGGTCCGCCCAGGTGATGACCAGGTCGGCGATCTGCTCCTCGATGTGACTGATGCTGATGCGCGGCCGGTCGCCTTCCGCGGTTCGCACGATGGAGTGAACCCTGGCAAGCGCAGAGTCCGAGATCTGCACCGACGAGTCCACAGAGACACCGCCAAATGCTTCCATAAGCAACGCTTCGACCTGGCGGCGAATGCCGGTGGTGTATTTCTCGCGAGGTACATAGACCAGGCAGGAGAAGAAACGCCGGAAAGGGTCGCGCCGCAGGAAAAACTTGATGCGCTGACGGTCCTGCAGGTTCAGGATGCCAAGCGTGGTCCGTGCAAGGTCCTGAATCGAACTTTGCAGCAACTCTTCGCGCGGATAGGTTTCGATAATGTGCAGCAGGGCCTTGCCGCGATGTCCGGATGCGTCGACCCCGGCACGTTCGAAGATCCGCTGCACCTTGTGTCGCAGCAACGGGATATTTCTCGGACTTTCGCTGTAGGCGATGGACGTCAGCAGGCCGATGAAGCGCCGTTCGCCGATCGCGTTGCCGTCTTCGTCGTACATCTTGACACCGACGTAGTCGAGAAAGGCCGGGCGGTGAACGGTAGAGCGCGAGTTCGCCTTGGTGAGAATCAGCCAGTCTCGGGTGCGAGCCAGCCGCCGCATTTCGCTGGTCAGCTCGATGCCGCTGGCACCACGTTCATTCTCACTCAGGACCCCCAGTCCGGAGCCGTCGACTGGCTTCAGGAAGACACGCTTGCCGCGCCTGGACAGCGTGTACTCGCGGTAGCCAAGAAACGTGAAGTGCTCGTCGGCAAACCAGTTGAGCAACGCCTGGCTCTCGGAGCGCAACAGCGGGTCTGCGCCTTTCGGTCCGTTGACGAGCAGCTCGCTGGTATCGCGCATGCGTTGCCGCATCTTGCCCCAGTCGCGAACCGCCAGTCGAACGTCATGCAGGACCTTCCTGATTTCCCGCTCGAGCGACTGCAGTTCTGCGGGATTGATAAGGCGATCGATCGCAAACCGTATCAGTGACTCCGAGCTCGCGTTGTCGTCAGAGGGGTCGGAGACCGCAATGATGCCGCCCGTATTGTCGCGGATAACGGAGATAATCGGGTGCACGGTGATGTGCACCACAAGCTGGTGCCGATTGATTGCCGCCGCAACCGAGTCGACCAGGAACGGCATATCGTCGTTGGCCATTTCGACAAACGTGTAGGCAGACGTATAGCCGTGCGTCTTCTCGGTGGGGTTAAAGAGACGCAGCAGCGACTGGCCCTTTTTGCGAACGGCTGCGAATTCGAGGTGGTCGATCGCGACACGCGCCATGATCTGCTCGGAACGTCCCTGCAAGTCCTCAACGGGGACGTCCGCAAAGTACTGCGCGAGAAATTTCTTGATTTGCGCCGGTTTTTTCAGGTATTTCGATGTCACGCGCGAGGCGACAATGGCGTCGACGATCACTTCCCGGATGTCTCCGCCGCGACGGTTTTCGTTTTTTGTCACTGAATTCGCTCCGATCGGAACTGCTGGCCCGACAGATTGATAGAGTGGTGCAGAAATCGACTCGTGCAGGTAGTGCCGCTGGCCGTCAGGAATTGCCCGTCATTATACAGTAATTGCATCTGCAACAAATTCTTCCAAAGCATCGGATCTGCGCTCAAATGGCCTACAATGCTGGCCTGACGACAGGCTCAGGGAATTACTCAGAATGACTAAACGCGAACTTGAGCAGACAATCCATACGGACTTATCACAAGACGATGATTACACGGGCTATCTGCAACTCGACAAGCTGCTGTCGGCGCAAAAACCCCTCAGTGAGCCGCCGCATCACGATGAAATGCTGTTTATCATCCAGCACCAGGTCGCCGAGCTCTGGATAAAGCTCACCATCCACGAATTAGGCGGCGCCGTGCGGTTGATTCGAGCCGACAGGCTGGCGCCCGCCGTCAAGAACCTGGCGCGTATCCGTCACATTCAGAACCAGATGTACAACCAGTGGAAGGTCCTCGACACGCTGACGCCAAGCGAATACGCAGAATTCCGGCACGTATTTGGTAAAGCCTCCGGATTTCAGTCTGCGCAGTACCGGATTCTCGAATTTATGCTGGGCAACAAGAGCCGTCCCACGTTGAGCGTGCACAAGCATCAGCCGCACTGGCATGCGCAGCTCGAAACAGCGCTGGAGGCCCCGAGCCTGTACGAGGAGTTCCTCATGCACCTGTCCCGCCAGGGCATGCCGGTACCTGCGCATGTCATCGATCGGGATTTCTCAACCATGCGCGACGAGGACTCGGCGGTCGTCGAGGTTCTCGCCGAGATCTACAGCGATCGGTCCAGTCACTGGGAGCGCTATGAGGCCTGCGAGGCGCTGGTCGACATCGGCAATAATTTTCAGTTCTGGCGCTTTCATCACATGAAGACCGTCGAACGAATCATCGGCTATCAACGTGGCACGGGTGGCTCGTCAGGGGTCCCCTTTCTCAAGAAGGCCCTGGACATCGAGTTTTTTCCGGAATTGTTGCGCGTGCGCACCGAGATTGGCAGCCAGCAACCCGCCTGATCAGCCGCTGTCCAGCGAGCGTGCCTGGTTCATCAGGCGCTCGACGATGGCGTCGAGCCTGTCCCTGTCATCTTCGCTGAGTCCTTCGAGCAGGTCGCGCTCGAACTGCAGGGCGAGCGGCGCGACTTCGTCATGTACCCGTCGCCCTTCGTCCGAGAGATTCAGAATAGAACGGCGGCGGTCCGCGTCCGCAAACTGCCGGTCGATACGGCCATTCTTGAGGAGTTTGGTGACAGCGCGGCTCACGGCGACCTTGTCCATGAACGTGCGTTCGGCAACCTCCACGGCGGATAGCCCCGGATAGCGACCCAGTATCGCAATGACGCGCCACTCAGGAATGGAAAGGCTAAAGCGCTTCTCGTAGACCTGCGCAATCGTGGTGCTGACCGTGTGCGACAGAATCGCCAGCCGGTAAGGCAGGAAGTCCTCGAGAATCAGGTCGGCGCTCATGCCACTAAATCTATCACGCAAGGTGGGGCAGGGCGAGATACTCCCTCGATTGCATCTCGATAAGGCGGCTCGTGGTCCGTTCGAACTCAAATGCGAGCCGTTCTCCTTTGTAAAGCGACTCCAGCGGCGAGTCGGCCGAGAGGATAAGTTTGACACGACGATCGTAAAATTCGTCGACCAGGGCGATGAAACGCCGGGCCTGGTTCTCGCGGGTGTTGTCGAATTGCGGAACGGCGGAGACGATAACCGCCGGGTACCAGCGAGCTATCTCGATATAGTCGGACTGGCTGCGTGGCCCGTCGCAGACGTCGTCGAAGCGAAACCAGGCAATTCCCTTCGCGCACCGCCATACCGGAATCTCACGCGAGTTCACGTCCAGCGTGGTCTGGCTGCGAATTTCGCTGGACGCCGATTCATTGAAAAAATAAGAAAGTCGCTGCAGTGCGGCTTCGTCATCGGGGTACAGGTATGTTCCCGCTTTTTCGAGCAACCGCAGGCGGTAGTCGACACCGCCGTCGAGTTGCAGAACCTCGGTGTGGAAGTTCAGCAAATCGATTGCCGGCAGGAAGCGTTGTCGCTGCAGGCCCCCTGGGTAAAGATCGTCCGGCCGCGAGTTTGAGGTTGCGACGAGCGTGACGCCGCGGCGGAAGAGGCCATCGAGAAGGCGCCCCAGGATCATCGCGTCGCCAATGTCGCTGACAAAGAACTCATCGAAACACAGCACGCGAGTGGTGCGGGCAATATCTGCGGCAACCTTGTCCAGCGGATCACGAACGCTACCGAGGGCTTTCAGGCGATCATGAACTTCGCGCATCATGCGATGAAAGTGAATTCTCCTCTTGGCGCGAACGGGCAACGTTTCGAAAAACAGGTCCATGAGCATGGTTTTGCCGCGGCCGACACCGCCCCACAGGTACATGCCCTGGCCGCCAGCTTGAGGAGCCTGCGGCAACCAGCCGAAAAGTCGTCGCAGGCGAACAAAGCGAGGCGCAGGGACGGTCAGACGCGCCTGCAGGCGCTCCAGCCGGCCGATAATCGCGAGCTGTGCAGGATCTTCGACATGGCCTTCGCGGCGCAGGCTCTCTTCATAAGCTTCGCGTATGTTCAAACTACCTTTAATCCTGTATTTGCGTCGATCCGGCGCCTCGGCAAGATTACATCGTCATCATGTAGAGCGCATCATAGAGGCTGCTAAGATACGCGGCGAACGAACAAGGAGAACGACCGCATATGTCGGAATCGAACGAACGTGAATCCATGGAATTCGATGTCGTGATAGTCGGCGCCGGCCCGGCCGGCCTGTCGGCCGCCTGCCGGCTGATGCAGCTGGACGACAGCCTGTCGGTCGTCGTCGTGGAAAAGGGCTCCGAAATCGGCGCGCACATCCTGTCCGGAAATGTGTTTGAACCGACGGGCCTCGATGAACTGTTCCCGGACTGGAAAGAGAAAGGTGCGCCGGTCAAGACGGCGGTGTCCGGCGACCTTGTTCATTACCTGACCAGTGCCAAGGGTGCCGTACGCGTGCCCGGCCCGTTTCTGCCGCGACCCATGCACAACAAGGGCAACTACATAATCAGCCTGGGCCAGCTTTGCCAGTGGATGGGCGAGCAAGCCGAGTCGATGGGGGTTAACGTGTTTCCCGGATTCGCCGCATCCGAGGTTCTGTATGACGATGCCGGGCGCGTAACCGGCGTTGCAACCAGCGACATGGGCATAGGCAAGGACGGCGAGAAGAAAAGCGCCTACCAGGCGGGCTACGAGTTGACTGGCAAGTACACCATCTTCGCGGAGGGTGTACGTGGCAACCTGAGCGAGCAGGTCATGCAGCGCTTCGACCTGCGCGCGAATTCCGATCCTCAGCACTACGGAATCGGCATCAAGGAAGTGTGGGAGATAGACCCCGAGAAGCACCGCGAAGGCCTGGTCGTGCATACGACGGGCTGGCCGCTGGACAATCATACTGAAGGCGGCGGGTTCCTGTATCACGCGGCGAACAACAAGGTGTTCCTGGGCCTGATTATTGCGTTGAATTACAGGAACCCGCATCTGTCGACGTTTGACGAGTTCCAGCGCTGGAAGCTGCATCCGAAGGTGCGGACGTATCTCGAGGGTGGCAAACGAGTGGCCTACGGAGCGCGGGCTGTCAACAAAGGGGGGCTGCAGTCGTTGCCGAAACTGTCCTTCCCCGGCGGTATGCTCGTTGGCTGCGGCGCCGGGTTTCTGAACGGCGTGAAAATCAAGGGTGCCCATACGGCGATCAAGACCGGCATGCTGGCGGCCGAGAGTGTCCACAAGGCGTTGTCGGCAGGTGACACCGGCCAGTCGGAACTGAGCGACTTCGAGGACAACGTCAAAGCGTCCTGGGTACACAAGGAGCTGCACAAGGGCCGCAATTTCGGGCCGGGCCTGCACAAGCTCGGCGTGTTCTGGGGTGCGGCGTTCGCGTTTGTCGATCAGAATATCTTTTTCGGCAAGTTGCCGTTCACATGGCGGAACAAAGAACCGGATCACGAATCCCTGCGCAAGGCGGGTGAAGCGAAACCGATCGACTATCCGAAACCGGATGGCGTCATTACGTTCGACAAACTGTCGTCAGTGTTCCTGTCGAGCACCAATCATGAAGAGGACCAACCCTCGCATCTCAAGCTTAAAGACCCGTCGTTGCCGGTCTCATACAACCTGCCCAACTTCGATGAACCTGCGCAGCGCTATTGCCCGGCGGGCGTTTACGAGATTGTCGAGGAGGCCGGTGAGCCGCGATTGCAGATCAACGCCCAGAACTGTGTGCACTGCAAGACCTGCGATATCAAGGATCCGCTGCAGAATATCGTCTGGGACGTGCCGGAAGGTGGCGGCGGGCCGAATTACGCGAACATGTAACGGCTGCCGCCAACGTCATCCCGCCCCAGGTCGGGAGAATGACATCCCCCGACCCGATATCACGAACTCGGGAAGAACATGAGCGCAGCCTACTTCGGCTGCATCCGGATGGCGCCGTCGACGCGGATTGTCTCGCCGTTCACCATGCAGTTGCCGTAAATAAACGCCGCCGCGTCCGCATACTCCTCGGGTCTGCCGAGTCGAGGCGGAAACGGCACCTGTCGACCCAGCGACTCCTGTACGTCCTCGGGCATGCCCGCCATCATCGGTGTCATGAAAATTCCCGGTGCGATCGTGTTTACGCGAATGCCGAACTGCGCGAACTCGCGAGCGAGCGGCAGCATCATGCCGATAACACCGCTTTTCGACGCCGAGTAAGCGGCCTGTCCGATCTGGCCCTCGTAGGCTGCAATCGATGCGGTGCTTATCACGACGCCGCGCTCGCCGTCTTCGTTAGGCTCGTTCAGCTGCATGACAGCCGCCGCTTCCTTGGTGACGTTGTAGGAGCCGACCAGGTTGACCTGGATGACGCGATTGAAATTCTCGGTCGGCCAAGGTCCTTCGCGACCGAGCGTGCGGCCTGCGGTCGCGATACCGGCACAATTGACGGCGAGCGTGATACCGCCCATGAATTCATTGGCGGCCTTTATCGCCGCTTTGACAGAGTTCTCGTCGGCAACGTCCGCCCTGACGTAGCTTGCGTTCGCTCCAAAACCCGCTGCCGCCTTGTCACCCTGCTCGTCATTGATGTCGAGTAGGACGACCTGTCCTCCCGCGGCAATGACGCGTTCAGCGGTTGCCCGGCCAAGCCCGGATGCACCGCCAGTAATGACGGCTTTGGCGCTCGATAACTGCATGCAAATCTCCTTACACTAATTCAAGGGCAATCGCGGTGGCTTCACCGCCGCCGATACACTGCGTCGCAATGCCGCGCTTCAGGCCCTGCGCTCGCAGAGCATGCAGCAAGGTCACCGTGATACGACAACCGGTCGCGCCGATCGGATGTCCGAGGGCGCAGGCGCCGCCATTGACGTTGACCTTGTCGTGTTCAATGCCGACATCTCGCATCGCGGCCATGGTTACCACGGCAAATGCCTCGTTGATCTCGAACAGGTCGACGTCCTGCGGCGACCAGCCGAGCTTCTGCTGAAGATTCTGCAGCGCGAAGATCGGTGCCGTCGTGAACCAGGCCGGCTGCTGCGCAAAAGCGGAGTGGCCTGCGATCCTGGCGAGTGGCTTCATGCCCCGCTTGTTCGCTTCGGATTCGCGCATGAGGATGGTTGCCGCTGCACCATCGGATATGGACGACGAGGTTGCCGCCGTAACGGTGCCGTCCTTGCGAAACGCGGGCTTGAGCGTCGGGATCTTTTCGATACTCACCTTACCCGGCGTCTCGTCCTCGGCAATGGTGACGTCGCCGCGACGACTGCTAATGGTCACGGGAGTAATTTCGGCCGCGAAGGTGCCTGCGGCCACGGCCCGCTGTGCGCGGCTGACGGACTCGATTGCAAACGCGTCCATATCGTCGCGAGTGAATTCGTAGCTGTCGGCAGTTACCTGCGCGAAATGCCCCATCATCTCTCCCTGGTAGGGGTCCTGAAGGCCATCGTAGAACATATGATCCAGCGCCTCCTGGTGTCCCATGCGGTAGCCGTTGCGAGCCTTCTTCAACAGGTACGGTGCATTGCTCATGGATTCAAGGCCACCGGCAACGACGACAGCGGCGCTTCCGGCCAGGATCATGTCGTGCCCGAGGATGATGGCCTCCATGCCCGAGCCACACATCTTGTTGACGGTGGTGCAGGGCACGCGGTCCGGGATCGAGGCGCCCAACGATGCCTGGCGCGCGGGTGCCTGCCCAAGCCCGGCAGACAGGACGCAGCCCATGAGTACCCGATCGATATCGCCTGCATCAACTGCTGCCTGCTCAATCGCACCCGCGATGGCGGTTGCGCCCAGCTCGGGCGCGGTTGCCGCACCGAGCGCGCCCTGAAATGCGCCGATCGGCGTGCGCTTGGCCGCAACGATGACGATGGGATCGGACTTCATAGCTGCCTCCAGTTTACGCGGCGCGCGAGTGTGCGCCGGAGGCGTACTTTCCTGCATATCCGGCTGCCACGCAATACTACGGATCAGTTAGACAGGGCGGCCTGCGGGTCCGGGTCCGATTCCGCGAGGTCGGGCTCGTCCAGCACGGCGAGAATATGCAGGCGAGCTGTTTCGGCCAGCTTGCGGCTGTCGGTAAATGCCACATCATCGGGGTAAATCGGCGGCAGAACCTCGATGTCGAGCGTGTTGGGACGAGGCAGCATGCGCCCCGCCGGCAGCATGTAACGCGTGCCGCGAATAGCAACCGGTACGACCGGCATGTTGCCGCGCACAGCAGCCACGAATGCGCCGGGCCTGAATTGGCCGATCCCGGGTTCCTCGCGAAATGTCCCCTCAGGAAAAAGTGCCAGCGACTGGCCGTCCTGTGCGGCTCTTACAATCTGGCGCGCGTCCCGCGCGCTGGCGGCGTGCTTATTGCGCTCAACGAACTTGGCGCCCGAGCGGCGCAGCAGGAAATGAGCAACAGGAATGTTCCGCAACTCGCCCTTGATCACAAAACTGAATCGTGCGGGCAGGTAGGCTTTGAGCAGCACCCCGTCGATATAGCTGGCGTGATTTGCAACCACGACGCAGTTGTCATCCGGAATGTTCTCGAGGCCGCTGGCTGCGACGCGGATCCCGGGGAGGAGGAACACCATTCTAGATGCGAATTTTGCGAGTCGTTCTCGGCGCCGTTCGCCAGGCACGAAGATTGCGACCAGCAGGGCGAATACGACGGCAACGCCGAAGCACAGCCAGGCCAGCAGTCCCCACAGGGCATACAGACAGCGTGTGACCCAGTTCACTTTATGTTAACGCCTTGATTAATCTGTGACAGCGATCACGCCGGTTTGCGTGCATCGTTAGCATACTCAGAATCCTTGGAAAATCCGTCGCTTGGCGATTCCCCGGTTTGGCCAGCCGGCAGCACGTGTACGAAGATCCGAAAACCGGAAACACGTATGCTAACAGTCTGTCGGCTAAGGTGGCACAGGCACGAGGTTCGCAGCAAAGGATTGCGCGGCAAACAAGTTGGACGTTATGGGCAGCAGCAACAAGACAGGTACGCCGGATTCGGAAATGGTGCAACGCTCGGAAGAGCTTGTCGACCGTTTCCTCGACGCCATATGGATGGAGCGCGGTCTGTCCAAGAACACCTTGGGCGCGTACCGCGCCGACCTGATGACGCTGGGTCGTGGGCTGTCAGAGATCGACAAGTCGATCGAGCAGGCCGACAAATCCGATCTTCTCGATTTCATCGCGAGACGCGTGGAAAGTGGCGCAAAGCCCCGCTCTACGGCACGCCAGCTGTCGAGCTTCAGACGCTTCTTCCGCTACGTCATGCGCGAGGGAATGCGCCGCACGGACCCAACCGCCGATATCGAAATGCCGCGCATCGGTCGCTCGCTGCCGAAGTCGCTCTCCGAAGATGAAGTCGATGCGCTGCTGAATGCACCGAATACGGACGAGCCGCTGGGGCACCGCGATCGGGCCATGCTGGAACTGCTGTACGCAACCGGTCTGCGCGTCTCCGAGCTTATCAATCTGCGCCAGTCGCAGGTCAACTTCAACCAGGGCGTGTTGCGCATCGTCGGCAAAGGCGACCGTGAGCGCCTGATTCCGCTCGGCGAAGAGTCGCAGCGATGGTTGCAGGAATTCATTGACGGCCCGCGCATGGAAATCCTGCTCGAACGTCAGACCGACTATATCTTCCCGACGCGTCGCGGTGATCGCATGACGCGCCAGGCTTTCTGGCACATCATCAAGCGTTATGCCGAGAAAGCCGGCATACGGCAGAAGATGTCGCCGCACAGCCTGCGCCACGCTTTTGCGACGCATCTGTTGAATCGTGGTGCCGATCTTCGAGTCGTACAGATGCTGCTGGGACATAGCGACCTGTCGACCACGCAGATCTACACGCATGTCGCTCGCGAGCGCCTGAAAGAGCTGCACGGCGAGCATCACCCCCGCGGTTAGCAGGCTCCGGCGCGACAATACGCGCGCTGTATCGGGCCAGGTTTGCTAGAATTTCCCCGCTTGACGGAACCGCGGTGATGAAACCCGGTCCATTCCCCCATTGGGCATCAGCCTTGTCAGGAACATTTATAATGAGTCGTAAGCTCTCTGTTGGTTTGATCATGCTGGCAATCGCGCCGGCGGTTTTCTTCTCGGCGCCGACGGCGGCAGATGATGATGCCGAGCTGGCGGCGTTGCGTGCCAAGATGTCCGACATGTTCGAGGCGATTGAGCCGGAGAACGTTACCTCCAGCCCCATCAAAGGCTGGTACACCATTCAACAGGGTTCTGTCGTCGCCTATGTTTCAGCGGACGGCCGCTACCTGCTGCAGGGCGATCTTATCGACCTTGAACAACAGGTAAACGTAACGGAGCAGAGCCGTAACCAGGCACGCCACGACCTGGTCGGCGGTCTTGCCGACGATCATGCGATTGTGTTTTCGCCGGCGGAGATCAAGCACTCGGTGACCGTTTTTACTGACATCGACTGCAGTTACTGCCGCAAGCTGCATAGCCAGATCGATGAATACCTGGACGCCGGTATCCAGGTTCGTTACGTGCTTTATCCGCGCAACGGCCCTGCGTCCAAAGCCTGGACGAAGTCTGAACAGGTCTGGTGTGCAGCCGATCGAAACGAGGCCCTTACCGCGGCAAAACTCGATCGTGCTTTCAAGACATCACAGTGCAAGGCCGACGTCGTCAGCGAGCACTACAGCCTCGGGCAGGATATCGGCCTCAGCGGCACTCCTGCCATCGTCCTGGAGGACGGTACGTTAATCGGGGGATACCTGCCGCCGGCGCAACTCAGCATGCGATTGCGATCGTTCGCCGCTGATTGAAACCTGTCAGGAGCGCGACCTGCGGAGTTCGTGAAAATGCACACCGTTGTTGTCGCCGCGATCTTCGAAGTATTTCTGTAACGCGAACTTGCCGCTCTGGAAAGCCAACTCATCCCAGGGTACTTCGTCTTCGCTGAACAGGGCTACTTCGAGGCTTTCATCACCGATGCCATAGTCGCCGACGAGTCTTCCTGTAAAGAACAGGTGAACCTGGCCGGCATCGATCACGTCGACCGAGGCGAACAGGTGGCCGAGTTCGACGGTGGCGCAAGCCTCTTCCAGTGTTTCTCGCGCGGCACCACCGGCAATGGTCTCGCCGAGTTCCATGAAGCCGGCCGGCACTGTCCAGTAACCGTAGCGGGGTTCGATGGCGCGCTTGCACAGCAGAACCTTGCCGTTCCGTTCCGCGACGCAGCCGACGACCAGCAGCGGGTTCTGGTAATGCACCATGCCGCAATCGTCACAGACCCATCTTTCACGGGTGTCATTCTTCGGTGTCCGGCGGCTCACCCGAGCGCCGCAACCAGAGCAGTATTTCATTGTCGTCCAGAGTGGTGCCGGGAGGGGGAATCGAACCCCCACTTCCTCTCGGAAACCGGATTTTGAATCCGGCGCGTCTACCAGTTCCGCCATCCCGGCATGCTGTTATGGAGCGGGAATCGATGTGCGTCCCGCGCCTGAAAGGCGCACAGTATATGCGCGCAAGGTCCTGTGTGCGACCCTTTGAGACGCACGCGCATCCTAGAAGTGAACTATGAGCAAGTTTGCGGACATTCAGATCGATCCGGCCATCGTGAAGCGGGCAGCCCGGGGAGATTCGCGGGCGCACGAGATTATCTATCGTGCTTTCGCAACCCCGGTGTATTCGATTTGCCTGCGGTTTACCAAGGTACCGGCACACGCCGAAGACCTGGTGCAGGAGACTTTCATCGAGGTCATGCGTTCCATCGCCAGGTTTCGGGGTGAAGCCGCCCTCGGCAGCTGGATTCGCCGTATCGCGGTCAGCAAGGCGCTGATGTTCCTGCGCTCGGCGTGGACCAAGCGCGGTCAGTCGCTGGCAGACAACTGGCACGACGTTACCGAAGGCGCGGTGCAGGCGCACGGCGTCTCCGGGCGCCCCGATGACGCGATGGATCTCGATGCGGCACTGGCAAACCTGCCGGACGTTGCCCGCGCGGTTGTCTGGCTGCACGACGTCGAAGGATTCACGCACAAGGAGATAGCCGGACTGATGGGCAAGACCGAGAGTTTTTCGAAGTCGCAATTGTCGCGGGCCTACATGCGCCTGCGGCCGATGCTCGAAGAGGCGCAGCAAGAAACACAGCCGCAAGGGGCTGTTGTGAGGAGTTATTGAGGTGGGCGACAGGATAACGGGCAATAAAGAGAAGGACGACGAAATGATCTGCGCGCTGACAGCGAACGAGCAAAGCGCACTCCGCCAGCAGCTACGTGAGCTGCCGGAGACGATGCCGCCGCGAGAAGTATGGAATCGTATTCGTGAGCAGGCTGAAGCAGAGGGCATCTTCAAGCGGGCCACCGCGAGTCGCCGCCGAATGTGGTTCGTCGGCAGCGGCCTGGCGGCGACGGTGTTGCTGGCTGTGCTGAATCTTACGCTGATGCAGACGCAGCCTGAAAGCGTGGTCGTGCCGCAGAATCTGCCGACCAACACCGCTGCGCTGACGACACTGCAGACGCTGATGGTGCAGTCGAGAGAACTCGAGCGTGATCTTCGCTCGCTGCCCACAGAGCCGCGGGTCATGCGGGCCAGCACAGTGGCCACGATCTCCGATCTGGAAGATCGTATTGCAGCTATCGATTACCAGCTGAACGACCCTGACGTGAAAATGACGCCCGGCGACAGAGAGCTTTTCTGGCGAGAGCGCGTCAGGTTGATGAATTCGCTGCTGCAGTTGCGCTATGCGCAAGCGCAACGGGCAGCTTTCTGATCCAGGAGTAAAGACGATGAAGACCTCAAAAATTGTTGTACCGCTCGCGGCAGCGCTGCTGCTGTCGGCGGCGGCCCTTGCGCAGACCAGCGACCGGGAAGCGCTGCGGGCCGGCGAGACAAGCGAAGCCGAACTTGACCGCAGGCTGGCAGAAGCGGAAGAACGCATGGCCGAAGCGGCGCGGCAGATCGCCGAAATTACCAGCGGTCGGTTGCCCGGTATGCTGCAGATCGAGAGACGGTTCGAGTTTTCGGACAAGCCGCGACTCGGCGTTACCATCGATGGTGAGCAGCTGAGCGGGCCGGTCGAGGGCGTAAGCATTATGGGAGTCACACCGGGGAGCGCGGCAAGCGATGCCGGTCTGCGCGCCGGTGACGTTATTACGGCGATCAACGACGAGTCGCTGAGCGCCAACACATCCGACGAAGCCAACCGTCGACTGCTCGATTTCATGGAAGGTGTCGAGAAGGGCGACGTGCTCAAGATCGAGTATCTGCGTGCCGGAAAAGTAGGCTCGGTCGAGGTTGAGCCGCGCGCGGTCGAACGCAACATGTTCATCTGGCGAGGCGACGGTGGCCCGCAGTTCACCGTGCCGCACGCACCCAAAGCCCCGGGCGCCCCGAAAGTGATGAAGAACTTCCAGATGGAATTCTTCCCCTGGGCCGGCACGGGTCTCGGCGAACTGGAACTGGTCGAGCTGAATCAAGGTCTGGGACGCTACTTTGGCACCGACAGGGGGCTGCTGGTCGTAAAGGCGCCGGAGTCAGGTGGATTTGAAATTCAGGATGGCGATGTGATTCAGAGTATCGACGGTCGCGAGCCCAAAGATGCGCGACACGCGATGCGGATCCTGAATTCCTACCAGAGCGGTGAGAAGCTCAAGCTCGGCATCATGCGCGACAAGCGCAAGAAGACGCTCGAGATCGAGGTGCCGGCCGACACCCACGGCGCGCTGTTCGACGTCCCCGAGGGCGAGCCGCGCCCGGCCAGCGCACCGTTGCCGCCGAAGCCACCCCAATACCCGGTGCTCACAACCCGTACCTGATGCCGCAGGGGCGCATGGCTTCCCGGCAGCAGCAAGAGAGTCCGATGTAATCACCAGGGCGCGCACGGCTTTGCTACCATGCGCGCCCATGTTGATTTCCGAATTCGACTACGAACTCCCCGAGGAGCTGATCGCGCAATACCCGGCTGCGTCGCGTCGCGACAGCCGCCTGCTTGCCGTGCTGGACGAACCGCAGGATCGCCAGTTCGCCGATTTGCCAAAGCTCCTCTGTCCCGGTGACCTGCTGGTTTTCAACGATACTCGAGTGATCAAGGCGCGCCTGCAGGCAACGAAGGACACGGGCGGTCGGGCGGAGATACTGATTGAGCGCATCACTGGCGAGCGAGGCGCGCTGGCGCATGTGCGTGCGAGCAAGTCGCCGAAGCCAGGCGGGCTGCTGTTGCTCCCAGGCGGCATGCAGGCAAGGGTGCTCGGCCGCGACGGCGAGTTATTCTCGCTGAGTTTTTCAGCCGAGCTGATGCCGTTCCTCGACGAGCATGGTGCCGTACCGCTGCCGCCCTACCTGCGTCGCTCGGCGGATAAGACCGATACCGAGCGCTACCAGACAGTTTATGCGCGTGATCCGGGTGCCGTTGCGGCGCCGACGGCGGGCCTGCATTTCGACGAGGCGATGCTCGAGGAAACCCGCGCCGCGGGTGCCCGGCACAGCTGGGTCACGCTGCACGTCGGTGCCGGGACATTCCAGTCTTTGCGCGACGAGCAGATCGAGGCAAATCGCCTGCACAGCGAACGTATCGAGGTAAGTCAGGACGTTTGTGACGCGGTGCGGGCGACGCGCGCCGCGGGCGGGAGGGTTATCGCCATCGGTACAACGTCCGTGCGCGCGCTCGAAGCGGCTGCCGCAGGTGGAGACCTTCAGCCATGCAGCGGCGAGACCGATCTGTTCATCCTGCCGGGTTACGAGTTTCGTGTCGTAGACGCCATGATTACGAATTTTCATCTGCCGCAGTCATCCTTGTTGATGCTGGTGTCCGCATTCGCCGGGAAAGAGCGCATCCTGTCCGCCTACCGCCATGCCGTTAATGAGCGATATCGGTTTTTCAGTTACGGTGATGCGATGTTCCTGACGCGTGCAGCAAGCCCATGAAGTTCGTGATCTCAACATCTGACGATGCGGCGCGCTGCGGAACCCTGCAGTTTCGCCGCGGCGATGTCAGCACGCCCGCGTTCATGCCGGTGGGGACCTACGGCACCGTCAAAAGCGTCACGCCGGAAGAGGTTGCGGCGGACGGGGCGGAAATTATTCTCGGCAATACCTTTCACCTCATGCTGCGGCCGGGCGCGGCAATCGTGCGCAAACATGGCGGCCTGCACGAGTTCATGAATTGGCACAAACCGATACTCACGGACTCGGGTGGTTTTCAGGTGTTCTCACTGGCGGCGATGCGCAAGCTCTCGGAGGAGGGCGTGCGCTTTCAGTCACCGGTCAATGGTGACGAGGTCTTCCTGACGCCCGAAAAGTCGATCGAGGTACAGCATGATCTCAACGCCGACGTTACGATGGTGTTCGACGAATGCACGCCATACCCGGCGCAGAAAGCCGACGCTGAAAAGTCGATGCAGCTGTCGCTGCGCTGGGCAGAGCGCAGCCGGCGACGCTTCGATGAGCTCAAGCAACAGGAGCCGGACCGGGGCGAGGCGTTATTCGGTATCGTCCAGGGCGGCATATACGACGAGCTACGACAACTGTCACTTGCCGGTCTGCGGGAGATAGGCTTCGATGGCTATGCAATTGGCGGCCTGGCGGTCGGTGAGCCCGAGGATGAACGGCATGCGGTACTCGACGCATTGATGCCCCACATGCCCGCGGACGCACCGCGATACCTGATGGGCGTCGGTACGCCGGTGGATATCGCCGAGGCTGTGCTGCGCGGTGTCGATATGTTCGACTGCGTCATCCCGACGCGCCATGCGAGGAACGGGCAGCTGTTCACCTCGCGCGGTACGGTCAAGTTTCGGCATGCAAGATACCGCGAGGACACCGCGCCGCCGGATCCTGGCTGTGACTGCTACACCTGCCGGAACTACAGCCTGGCCTATCTGAGGCACCTCGTTAAGTGCGGCGAGATTCTCGGGCCGCGACTCGCGACCATCCATAACCTCCATTATTATCAGTCACTTATGGTCAAAATACGGGCAGCGATCGGCGCCGGGACGCTGGCGGAATTCACCGCAAGCCTGCGCGCCGCTTACGAGAAATAGCGCATCCGGCCAGGCCGGCCTTGCTATTGTTGAAGTCACCCCCAACTCCCTCGCTTGTGCCATAATACCGCGCTGTTTTTCGGGACACCTTCCCTACGCGGGACGTTTCCCTGGTCGGCAAGTCGCTGACCAGCGAATCTTCCACAAAAAAATCGTCAAACCTAAAATCTTGGATGCCTAATGGACTTCTTTATTCAAAATGCCTATGCGCAGGGCGCGCAACAGGGCGATTCGACCAGCTTTATTATCATGATGGTGCTGATGTTCGGCGCATTCTATTTCCTGCTGATCCGTCCGCAGCAAAAGAAACAGAAAGCGCATGCTGAGCTTGTTTCCGGGCTGAAGGCCGGCGACGAAGTTCTGACGGCTGGCGGCATCCTCGGCAAAATAACCGGTGTCAGCGAGCACTACGCGGTCGTCAGCATCAGCGAAGGCACCGAGATAAAAATTCAAAAAAGCAGTGTCTCTGTCGTTGTACCGAAAGGAACCTACGACGAAGCCTGACGCGGCAACGGCGGAACACGATGAACAAATTTTCCTGGTGGGTAAACCTGCTCGTACTCAGCGTCCTGATGGCAGGCTGTCTGCTGGCGCTGCCCAATATTTATGGCAGCGCCGAAGCGGTGCAGCTTGCTGACAACAGCGGCGCACCGTTTGAAGAAACGAAGCTCAACGAGTTTGTGCGGGTCGTCGAAGCAGCGGGCATTACGCCTGAGGCGTCCTACCTTCAGGATGGTCGAGTTGTCATCCGCTTTGAGTCGACCGAAGACCAGGAACTGGCCGGCGAGCGACTGCGGTCGCAGTATGGCCGCGAGGCGAACATCGCAACGACGCTGGCGCCGAAACTGCCGGAGTGGGTGCGAAGCCTGGGATTAAGCCCGATGAGTCTCGGCCTCGACCTGCGCGGCGGCGTCTATGTCTTGCTGGAAGTCGATATGGCGACTGCCGTCCAGAGTCGACTGACGCTCTACCAGCAGGACTTTTCGGATCGACTGCGCGACGCGAGGATCCGCAATCGCGTGGACCTCAACGAGCAGGTCATTACGATTCGCCTGACCAGTGCTGAAGACCTCGGGGCTGCCCGCGAGATTATCGAGAACGCGGATTCTGACGTTTACATCGAAGACGGCGCCGACGGCCAGTCGCTGCTCGTGCGCATGACCGATGCGCAGATCAAGGCACGGCAGGATTTCGCCATCGACCAGAACCTGACCACATTGCGTAATCGCGTCAATCAGCTGGGCGTGGCCGAGCCGCTCGTGCAGCGCCAGGGAGAGGACCGCATCGTTGTGCAGCTGCCTGGCGTGCAGGACCCCAACCAGCTGAACAAGATCCTGACCGCCACCGCCACGCTGGAATTTCGGCTGGTTGACCTGTCCGGCGATGAGCCGGGCTCGCGGCGTTACCAGGGCCGTGGCGGCGAAGAAGCCCAGGTGCTGAAACGCAAGGTGATCGCTTCCGGTGACCAGATCATCGATGCGAAATCCGGCTTCAGTGAGGGTCAGCCGGCCGTGTTCATCACGCTCGACTCCGCAGGCGGCGAGAGCATGCTGAAGACGACGATGGAGAATCTCAACAAGCCGATGTCGTCGGTGTTCATCGAGACCCGGCGCGAAACGGTGATGCGCAATGGTGTCGAGGAGCAGCGCACGGTCAAGGTGGAAGAGATAATCAATACGGCGACGATTCGCGGCGTATTCAAGAACAGTTTCCAGATCACCGGCCTGACGCCGATTGAAGCGCGCGACCTGGCACTGTTGCTGCGTGCCGGCGCGCTGGCAGCGCCGGTCTACAAGATCGACGAACGCACGATCGGCCCCAGCCTCGGCCAGGACAATATCGATCGTGGTTTCAACGCGATCAAGATCGGTTTTCTTGCCGTTATCGTCTTCATGGCAATCTACTACAAGGCGTTTGGACTGATCGCCAACGTCGCGTTGTTTTCCAACCTCATATTCATTGTCGCATTGCTATCGGTACTCGGGGCCTCGCTGACCTTGCCTGGCATTGCCGGAATCGTTCTGACCGTGGGCATGGCGGTGGACGCCAATGTACTCATATTCGAGCGCATACGCGAAGAGATAGCCGCGGGCGCATCACCCCAGCACGCGATCAATTCGGGCTATGAGAAGGCCCTGTCGTCGATTGTCGATGCCAACATCACGACGCTGATCGCGGCGGTCGTCCTGTTCGGCGTCGGTACCGGTCCGGTCAAGGGATTTGCGATCACCCTGATGCTCGGCATCATCACGTCGATGTTCACCGCCATTGTCGGCACTCGCGCAATCGTCAACCTGGCGTTCGGCGGGCGCAAGCTGACGTCGATACCGGTCTAGGAATTCGAACCATGAAGATCATCAGCAAGACAACAAAGATCGATTTCCTCAGCAAGTCGCGGCGACGTATCGCGCTGGCCATCTCGGCAGTGCTTGTCATTGCCTCGCTGGTATCGCTGGCCACGCGTGGCCTGGATTTCGGCATCGATTTTACCGGCGGCATTCTTCTCGAAGTGGGTTATCCGCAGGCAGCGGACCTGGAGGAGATTCGCGGCAATCTCACGGCGTCGGGCTTCGCCGATGCGCAGGTGCAGCGCTTTGGCAGGGATACCGATGTGCTGCTGCGTTTGCCGCCACAGCCTGGCACGGAGGCAGACGAGGTACGCACGCGGCTGCAGCAGGTCCTGCAGGCCGACGGTGATGCGATCGATCTGCGGCGCGTAGAATTCGTCAGTGCCCAGGTGGGTAGCGAGCTGGCCGAGCGCGGCGCGCTGGCACTGGTCATCGCGCTGCTGTTGATCTTCATGTACGTCATGATCCGCTTCCAGTGGAAGTTCTCGGCTGGCGCGGTAGCCGCGCTGGTACACGACGCCATCGTCACTCTCGGGTTCTTCTCTTTCTTTCATTTCCCGTTCGACCTCACCGTGGTCGCAGCCCTACTCGCCGTAATCGGTTACTCGCTGAACGACACGGTGGTCGCGTTCGACCGAATCCGCGAGAACTTCTTCGGGTTACGTGGTGTGACGGCTGAAGAGACGATGAATACGTCAATCAACGAAATGCTGGCGCGCACCTTGATTACGGGCCTGACGACACTGCTGGTGCTGGTGGCTTTGCTGACCTTGGGCGGAGAGTCGATCGCGCCGTTTTCAATCGCGCTGATCGTCGGCATTATTGTTGGTACCTACTCGTCGATCTACACCGCCAGCGCAACGGCGCTGGAACTGAACGTCAATGCTCAGGACCTGATCGAGCCCATCAAGGATCCATCACTGATCGACGATCTTCCGTAGCTGCCGCTGCCGGCGGCCCGTCGTTTCAGGGAGACTGTTGCAAGATCGCCTTGATGTCGCCTGCACAGAGCTTCGCGAGCCCGCTGTAGATCTTCGGCGTGCCGCAAAGAACGTGCCCGGAATCGAGAAAATTCTCACTGCCGTCCAGACCGCTGACGATGCCACCGGCTTCGCGGATGATCAGTGACCCTGCCGCCAGGTCCCAAGGCGCCAGTCCCGTCTCCCAGAATGCATCCAGTCGTCCGGCGGCCACGTAGCAGAGGTCCAGCGCAGCGGCGCCGGCCCGGCGCACGCCCGAGGTGTTCTTGAGGACCTTGCCGAGCATGCCGAGGTAGGGCCCTATTTCGCTATCGGCCTGGCGAAAAGGAAAGCCCGTACCGATCAGCGAACGCGCCAGTTCCTTTTGGCCGCTGACGCGAATCTTGTGCTCGTTGAGCTGCGCGCCGGCGCCACGCGAGGCGGTAAACAGGTCCTGGCGCAGCGGATCGTAGACGACGCCGTGAGACAGGCGGCCATCGACCTTGACCCCGATCGACACGGCGAACACGGGAAAACCATGCAGATAGTTGGTAGTGCCGTCCAGCGGGTCGATGATCCACGCGGTGTCCGAGTCAGGGTCGCCCTGCGCCCCGGACTCCTCGGCGATGATCGCATGCTCCGGGTAGTGCCTCTGGATGACATCGATGATCGCCCGTTCCGCGGCGCGATCTGCCTCGCTGACGTAATCGTTGTGCCCTTTCTGTTCAACCTTGAGCTTCTCGAGCTTCGGCAGGTTTCTGATCAAAACGGCGCCGGCGCGGCGCGCCGCCATTACCGCTACATTGAGTAGTGCGTGCATGAAACGATTCCGTCAATGGTAAAGAACTGGGCCGATTCCGCGCCGTCGTCCACCTGGGACTGTCGGGGCGGGCCGCCGGGACGCTAGAATACCGGACTTTTAGCGAGCTGTCGTTACGGGAGCTGCAGGCGCGATGTCGATACGCATAGTACTGGTCGGAACTACACACCCCGGGAATATCGGGGCCACTGCGCGCGCCATGAAGAACATGGGGCTCGCAGACCTGGCGTTGGTGAGGCCACGCCACTTCCCGCACGAAGAGGCGACGGCCCGCGCATCGGGTGCAAGCGACGTTCTCGACAACGCGACGGTGACCGATACGCTTGCGGAGGCTTTGACCGACTGTGTCTACGTGGCCGGGGCCAGTGCCCGATCGAGGACCATCAGCTGGCCGAGCATGGGGCCTCGCGACTGTGCCGAGCGCATGATCAGCGAATCCGAACAGGGCACGGTAGCCGTGGTATTCGGTCCGGAGAAAAGCGGTCTGCACAACGATGACCTCGATCTCTGCAATACCTTGCTTACGATTCCTACTGATCCGGGTTTCAGCTCCCTGAATGTTGCTATGGCGGTCCAGGTAATGACCTACGAGCTGCGAGTTGCGAGCATGCTCGATACCGGGCCACAGTCTGAAACAGAGGCGCCGCCGGCGACGTTCGACGAAATGGAGCACTTCTACACGCACCTCGAAGAGGTGTTGCGCGATATCCGGTTTCTCGATCCCGAGAATCCGCGGCATCTGATGCGACGCCTGCGGCGGCTGTTTATTCGTGCACGCCCGGACCAGAATGAGGTCAATATATTGCGCGGCATCCTGACCGCCATCGATCGCAAAGGGCAGGCATAAGAAATGAACAGGTCTTCCGATTCCAGGGACGCTTCCGTTTACGGCAAGCCTCTCATCTATCTCGACTACGCGGCCTCTACGCCCGTTGATCCGCAGGTTGCCGACCTGATGCGCGAATGTCGCACCAGCGGCTTTGCGAATCCGTCGTCCAATCATGTCGCGGGCCGACAAAGCGCTGCGCTTGTCGAAAAGGCAGCCGAACAACTCGCAGCGCTGTTGAACGTAGATCCCGGGACGTTGATCTGGACCTCCGGCGCTACCGAATCCGATAACCTGGGCATCGCAGGGGCTGCGAAACTGCGCGCCCATCGTGGCAGGCATCTCGTGACGATGCGGACAGAACACAAGGCGGTGACCGACGTCTTCTCCTGGCTCGAGAAGCAGGGCTTCGAAGTGACCTGGCTTCTGCCGGACGAAAACGGGCTGCTGGACCTGGACAGTTTCAGGCAGGCGCTGCGACCCGACACGCAGCTCGCTTCCATCATGTACGTCAATAACGAGACCGGCATCATGCAGGACGTTGATGCGATCGGTGCTATCTGCCGTGAGACGGATGTGCTGTTGCACGTCGATGCGGCACAGGCCGTCGGCAAGATTCACATAGACCTCGGGGCGTCGCCGATCGATCTTCTTTCGCTCACCGGTCACAAGTTTTATGGCCCGAAAGGAATTGGTGCTCTGTACATTGCGGATCGCCCGACTTGCCGCGTGGAGCCGATACTGTTCGGCGGTGGCCAGCAGCGTCGAATTCGGCCAGGCACCTTGCCGACCGACCTCATCGCCGGGCTGGGACTTGCTGCCGAGATCGCAGCATCACGCATCGACACCGACCTCGCTCATCTCGAGAAACTGCGCGCCACGTTATGGAAAGGTATACGCGGTATCGACGGCCTGCTCCTGAACGGCGATCTCGACGCGGGATTTCCCGGCATCCTGAATGTCTCGGTCGAGGACGTGGAGGGCGAGAGCCTGCTGCTTGAGCTGGACCCGATCTGCGTGGCCACCGGGTCGGCCTGCAATTCGAAGGCGCAGGAACCGTCCTACGTGTTGCGCGCGCTCGGCCGCAGTGATCGCCTGGCGGAGAGCGCAATACGCTTCAGCCTGGGCCGTCCGACCGAGCTCGAGGAGGTCGAAGTCGCCGCCCGACGCTATCGGGATGCCGTCTCGCGCTTGCGCGATCTGGCGCCGGTTGCGGCCGCTTGATCCAGGATCCCTACAGCCGCCTGGTTCGCGAGTACTTCTCGGCGCCCGCGCATGCCGGTGAGCTTGACAGCGGCGTCACTGTCGCCATGGAGCAGCAGGACGTCCGGCTGAAGCTCTTCGGAATCGAGCAGGACGGGGAGATTCAGCGTTTGCGCTTTCAGGTCTGGGGGTGCCCGCATGTGATCGCCGCCTGCGAGCATATTTGTCGCAGCTACGAGGGCGAGCCGGTTAAGAGCCTCGAGTCGCTGCGTGCAGCGGACATAATGCAAATTCTGCCTGTACCTGTGGAGAAAACCGGACGTATACTTGTCCTAGAAGATGCGGCGCGGATGCTTGGGCAGCGACTTTCCGGCGATTCCGTGCCCCGTTAGTCAAATTCGAATGAGAGACAATTCATGGCCATTTCGTTAACCGAATCGGCGGCTGAGCGCGTCCGCAGCCATCTTGAGAGCCGCGGCACAGGCCTTGGCTTGCGGCTCGGTGTGACGCAGACCGGGTGCTCGGGGTATTCCTACGTCATCAACTATGCCGACGATATTGACGACTCCGACGTCGTTTTCGAGGACAAGGGCATCAAGGTTGTCGTCGACCCGGAGGCGCTGCAGCTGATCGACGGTACCGAGGTCGATTTCGTCAAGAACGGCCTCAACGAGGCGTTCAGCTTCCGAAATCCCAACGTCAGCGGCGAGTGTGGTTGCGGCGAAAGCTTCAACGTCTGAAATCGCCGTAGTACAATTAGCGGTTCGCATCTGCACGCCCTGCAGGATCGCAGGGTGCCATCCTCAAGAACAGTACCAAAGGAAGTAACACATGGCCGTTGAACAAACGCTGTCCATCATCAAGCCTGATGGTGTGCAAAAGAACCTGATCGGCGAGATCTACAGCCGCTTTGAAAAAGCCGGACTGGAAATCGTCGCTGCCCGAATGTTGCACCTGACGAAGGAGCAGGCAGAGGGTTTCTACGCGGTCCACAAGGAGCGCCCGTTCTTTAACGACCTGGTGAGCTACATGACGTCCGGACCGGTCATGGTGCAGGCATTGAGTGGCGAAGGTGCAATCGGAAAGAATCGCGAAATCATGGGCGCGACCAATCCGGCCGACGCCGCACCTGGCAGCATCCGCGCCGACTTCGCAGCCAGCATCGAAGAGAACGTCGTGCATGGTTCCGACGCGCCGGAAACGGCTGCGGTCGAAATCGCATACTTCTTCGGTGACGACGGCGTTTGCCCGAGGACCCGCTGAGCGGCGCCGGAGATGCCTGCCGTCGATGCCAAGATAAACCTGCTCGGGATGCCGCAGTCCGATCTCGAGCAGTTTTTCGTTGCGCACGACGAAAAACCGTTTCGCGCCCGCCAGCTGTTGCAGTGGATTTACCAGCGTGGCGTCACGGATTTTGCGGACATGACCGACCTGTCGAAATCGACGCGAGCCTGGCTGGCGGATGTGGCAGAAATATCTGAGCCGAGCGTTACGTCACGACAGGATTCGGCAGACGGCACCGTCAAGTGGTTGTTTGCGAGCGGTGCCGGGCAGGCCGTTGAGACGGTGTTCATACCGGAAACGGGACGCGGCACGCTTTGTATTTCCTCGCAGGTGGGTTGCGCGCTCGATTGCGCGTTTTGTGCCACCGGCGCACAGGGATTCAACCGCAACCTGAGCAGCGCGGAAATCATAGGCCAGGTCTGGCATGCCATCCGCGAGCTGCCGCGCCGCGAGAATGGTGAGCCGGCCGTGACCAACGTCGTCTTCATGGGCATGGGCGAGCCGCTGGCGAACTATCGTAACGTCGCGCCGGTGCTCGACCTGCTGGTATCCGACCTTGCGTTCGGACTGTCGAGGCGTCGCGTAACGGTGAGTACCTCCGGGCTCGTGCCGCTGATGGAACGACTCGGGAACGACTGTAACGTCGCGCTGGCCGTGTCCTTGCACGCGCCCAATGACGAACTGCGCGACGAAATCGTGCCGGTCAACAAGCTGCATCCGATCGCGGTCCTGCTCGAGGCTTGCTGGTCGTATGCCGCCGGGCATGCCAATCGTTTCATTACCTTCGAATACGTGATGTTGCGGGGGGTCAATGACTCGCTTGCACACGCCGACCAGCTGGTCGACCTGCTAAAAGGCAAACCGGCGAAGGTCAACCTGATTCCGTTCAATCCGTTTCCGGGTACGCGATTCCAGCGTTCCTCGGCGGAGACCATCCGGCATTTTCAGGAGCGCCTGCGGCAGCGGGGGCTCGTGGCGACGACGCGCAAGACCCGCGGCGAGGATATTGATGCGGCCTGCGGTCAGCTGGCGGGCAGAGTCAGCGATCGCGTGACAAAACCGCTCGGTCAAAAGACACTTTCGGACAGGAAAACGTCCAGGGCGAAAATAAGGGCATCCGCATGAAGAAGAGCGAACTGGTACTGTCGACAGCGATGGCGATGCTGGTCTTGAGTGGCTGCATCTCGTCGACCACCGGCACTGCGCCGATCGAGCCAGACGACGTCGACGCCGCCGATCTCAACTACCAACTTGGCGCGCGTTACTTTCAAAACGGCAAGTATGAATTGGCGCGTGACCGCCTGATCCTGTCACTCGAACTGGGCCCCAAAAACGGTGTCGCATACTCGATGCTGGGGCGAACCTACGAAGCGCTCGACAATACGCGCCTGGCGACGGAGGCTTACGACGAATCAATCCGCGTCGCACCGCGGAATTTCGAAGTGCAAAACGCCTATGCCGTGTTCGCCTGCAACCAGCGCGACTACACCAAGGCCGAGAAACACTTTGCAAAGGCTGCCAGCCATCCGGAAAACGACAATTCCGAGGTAACGCTGACCAATGCGGGTGTCTGCATGTTGCAAAAGCCGGACTACGCGGCCGCAGAGGCATTCTTCCGCAAAGCACTGGACCGCAAGACGAACTTCGCGGATGCACTACTGCAACTGTGCCTGTTGAAGTACAAGCAGGAGGACTACCTGGCATCGCGAGCGTTCCTGCAACGTTTCATGACGTCGAACAGGACGACGGCCGGCGTGCTCTTTCTTGGCGCGCAAATAGAAGAGAAGCTCGGCGATCGGCGAGCGCGCTCGGACTACGTCAATCAGCTGTTGCGGGACTTCCCGACGTCCGCAGAAGCGCGCAAGGTGCTGGAAACCGGATAGCATGAGCGACGCACGCGACAAGCCCACGGAAGAAGGCGCGACTGACGAGGAGCCGAAAGGGCCGATCGGCGGTGAGCGGCTGGCTGCAGCTCGGCGCGAGCAGCAGGTGTCCGTGCTCGAGATCGCCAAAGAGCTGCATCTCGACGAACCCAAGGTCCGTGCGCTGGAACGCAATGAGTTCGACGTGATAGGGGCCCCGGTTTTCGCGAAAGGGCACCTTCGAAAGTATGCGCAACTGGTTGGCGTCGACGAGGCTGATGTCATGGCCGACTATTACCAGTTGAATCGGACGGCAGGTATACCACCGCTGGTTTCTCACCGGCGGCGCCCGCGCCGTGAGATGTCGCCCGGGCCGTGGATCGCAGTCGTGGTTGTGCTGGTCGTCGTGGCTACCGCCTACTGGTGGATCACGACACCGCGCCCGGTGGTCAGCGAGCCAGCGGGCGATCTGCCTGTGCAAACTGAAATGCCGGAGGTGCCGGCCGACGTCGAGCAAGTGCCTGCGGAAGTCGGTGAGGACGATTCGGCGATATTGCAGTCCGTTGACGATGCGACCAGGGCGTCAGCGGCCGAAACGGCCGAAACGGCCGAAACGGCAGAAACGGCCGAGGGACCGACGCTCGGTGACGGCCAGATGCGGGTGTTGCTAACCTACAGCGGTGATTGCTGGACCGAGATTACGGACGCGGGCGGCCGCCGGCTGTTCTTCGATCTTGGCAAGGATGGTCGCACCGTTGAGCTTAGCGGCGAAGCACCGTTCAATGCCTTGTTTGGTAACGCTGACAACGTACGCATTCTCGTCAACGGCTCCGAGCGTGTCATTGCGGCGGCGGAACGACGCGGGCGAACCGCAAGGCTTAGCATCGCGGGCTCCTGAGCCCGTTATCCAGACAACCCCGGGCAGACGACACGTGAAACCAAGAGCGATTCGTGGAATGAACGACATCCTGCCGGATGTTTCGGCAACGTGGCGTTACCTCGAGTCAGTCGTTCGGGAGATCGTGGAGTCCTACGGCTATGCGGAAATTCGACTGCCGCTGCTCGAGTATACGGAGCTGTTCAGGCGCTCCATCGGCGAGGTCACCGATATCGTCGAGAAAGAGATGTACACGTTTCTCGATCGCAATGGCGAGAGCCTGACTCTGCGTCCCGAGGCGACAGCCAGCGTGGTACGTGCCGGCATGACGAACGGGCTGCTGCATAACCAGCGGCAGAAGCTCTGGACCGCCGGTCCGATGTTCCGTTACGAAAAACCGCAAAAGGGGCGCTACCGCCAGTTTCATCAGTTCGACGTCGAGGCGCTCGGCTACGAGGGTCCGGACGTGGATGCCGAACTCATCATCATGAGTGCGCGGCTCTGGCAGCGACTTGGCATCTCGCGTATCGAGTTGCAGATCAACTCGCTGGGCGTGCCCGAATCCCGGCTGCGCTATCGCGAGGCGCTGGTCGACTACTTTAACGGCGTGAAAAGTCAGCTGGATGAGGATAGTATTCGCCGCCTTGAGCAGAATCCGCTGCGAATCCTCGACAGCAAGAATCCGGATATGCAGGCCATAGTCGAGGCGGCTCCGGTCATGCTGGACTACCTGGATGAGGAATCGGCCGGTCATTTCGACGGTCTCCGGGCATTGCTCGATGCGGCGGGGGTCATCTATACGATCAACCCGCGATTGGTGCGTGGTCTCGATTATTACTCCAGGACCGTGTTTGAGTGGGTGACCGATGCGCTGGGCGCGCAGGGCGCTGTCTGTTCTGGCGGCCGCTACGACGGCCTGGTGGAGAAGCTCGGCGGTCGAGCGACGCCGGCGATCGGGTGGGCGATGGGTATCGAGCGCTTCGTGGCTTTGTTCGAGGCCTGTGGTGGTGAGGCACCAGCGACGTCCGCAGATGTGTATATTGCCGCCGTAGGTGAGGGAACCCTGGCGCGCGCGTTCGCGCTGGCCGAGGAGTTGCGGGACGTGATCGACGGCATAAGGGTTGACGTAAACCTGGGCGGCGGCAGCTTCAAATCGCAGATGAAGCGCGCCGACAAGAGCGAGGCCGAGTATGCATTGATACTGGGTGAGCAGGAACTGAAAGACAGCCGCATCGGTCTCAAGCCGTTGCGTAGCAAGCAGGAACAGGAGAGCGTCGCGCTGGACGATATCGTTGCAACGCTCGCGGACAAGTTGAAACAGGCGTTGCTGGACCAGACGCACACGAAAAAAGGTAGTTAAGTGGACGACTTACTTTCAGAAAAAGAACAGATCGAACAGTTACGCGGCTGGTGGTCGGAGTATGGCGGTTACGTCATTTTCGGCATCGCTGCCGGCGCGCTGCTGTTGTTCGGCGTGAACTATTACCAGAGCAGCAAGCTGGACGCACAGGTGCAGGCGTCGGCGTTGTACGAATCGCTGACCAATTACGTCGTTGACGGCAACCTGGAGCAGGCGGAAGTCGCTGCAGACGAGCTCGGAACGACGTTTGCCGACACGAGCTATTCCTCGCAGGCCAAGCTGGCGATGGCGCGTCTTTACATGGATAAGAACCGCGACCAGGACGCTGCCGATGTGCTAAGCGCACTGCTTGAGGGTCCGGCGCCGCAAGAACTCAAGCAGTTGGCACGGCTCAGGCTTGCACGAATTCTGCTCTACCAGGACAAGCCGCAGGAGGTTGTCGACCTGCTCGAAGGGCAGGCCAGCGACGGCTTCGCGCCCGGATACGGTGAAGCGCTGGGCGATGCCTATCACGCGCTCGGCCAGATTGCGGATGCCGAAGCCGCCTACCAGGCCGTGCTGCTTGACCCGCTGTCACAGGGCACCATCGACCAGCAGCTTGTGCAGTGGAAGTCGCTTGATCTGCCGCAGGTTTCAGATGCCGACACCAATACGGCGGCCGACGAAGCGGCTGTCGAGCCCGCCGCAGAGCCGGTGGCAGAGCCGCAGCCGGAAACCGTGGAAGAGGTTACTGAATGAGTCAGCCGTGGCGCTTGCTGGTATTGCTGACAGCGTTACCGCTGCTGGCATCCTGTGGGATTTTCGGTGACAAGGACGAGGATCTCGAGCCGAAAGAGCTGGTCGACTTCAAGCAAACACTGAAGATAAAGCGTTTGTGGAGCGCGAAACTTGGCGGCGATGCTTCCTTTCTGCGCGTCGCGCTAAGACCGGTCGGTGACGGCACGCGCCTGTACGCGGCGGGCTACGGTGGTGTGGTTGCAGCCTTTGACCTTAAGACCGGTCGGCAGGCCTGGCGCACCAAGCTGGACACGGAGCTGTCCGCCGGTCCGGGCGTGGGCGAAGATCGCGTTGCCGTCGTCGCGAGAAACGGCATCGCTATTGTTCTTGATGCAACGACCGGCGCGGAGGTCTGGCGCAAGGATGTTGAGGGAGAATCGTTGGCGCGCCCGATAATCAGCGGCGAAACGGTGGTCGTTCAGACCATCGACAACCGCATGGAGGCGCTCTCTATCTTTGACGGTCGTACGCTGTGGTCGCTGAAGCAATCGACGCCGGCGCTGACGATGCGCGGTTCGGCCGATCCGGTTCTCGTCAGTACCACGGTTATCGGCGGCTTCGACAACGGCCGACTGGTCGCGGCCGAGCTGGGCGGCGGTGACGTAGTCTGGGAATCGATGCTGTCACCACCGACAGGGCGTTCCGATCTTGACAGGCTCTCGGACATCGATGGCTCGATTGCCGTGGTCGGTCAGGACATTTTCGCCGTTGGCTACCAGGGCCGACTGGCGTCTCTCGCGGCGGAATCCGGCCAGGTCCTGTGGAGCCGCGAGGTATCGTCGTATGAAGGCGTGTCAGCGGACTGGAGCAGCGTCTATACGGTCAATGATCGCGGCGAAATACTGGCGTTCGCGAAACGCGATGGCGTCGAGTCGTGGCGAAACGACGATCTGCTGCGTCGAGAACCGACCTTGCCGATCCCCTTTTACACGACGGTCGCCGTCGGTGATCTTGAGGGATACCTGCATTTCTACAGCAATCTCAACGGCACGCCGGTCGCCAGGATCAAGCTTGGCGGCGGTAGCATTTCAAATGCGCCCACGGTCGTCGGCAATCGCCTTTATGTGCAAAACGATGCCGGTGTCCTGGCGGCGTTTGAGGCTATTGACGACCGTCCGAAACGGCCGGCGCCGGACATCGCGACTGACGAGTCCTGACCGGGCTCGGTAGCGGTGCGAGATCATGCTTCCTGTCATTGCGCTTATCGGCCGGCCGAATGTCGGCAAATCCACGCTTTTCAATCGCCTGACTCGCTCCAGGGATGCGCTTGTCGCTGACTTCCCCGGACTGACGCGGGACAGAAAATACGGTTTCGGCAAGCTCGGCCCCATTCCTTATCTCGTGATCGACACAGGCGGCGTCGCCGGCGGCGAAGTCGGCATCGAAGAGGCCATGGTCGAACAGACCGTGCGGGCGCTCAAAGAGGCGGATGCAGCGATCATCATGGTCGACGGGCGCAGCGGCCTGACAGCGGCTGATGAACATGTCGCGGCCCTGGCACGCAAGCACGCCAAGAAGACCTGGCTGGCCGTCAACAAGGCGGAGGGCCTGGATGCCGCGATCGCCAGCGGTGAGTTTCACGGCCTCGGGCTCGGCGATCCTGTCGCGGTATCTGCCGCGCACGGCGATCGCATTGCGGCGCTGATGGATGCGGTGCTGGCGGAGTTCGAGTTGCCGCCCGCCGACGAGGCTGACGAAGAGGACGACGAGCTGCGTATCGCGGTGATCGGGCGTCCGAACGTTGGCAAGTCTACGCTCGTGAACCGCCTGCTGGGCGAGGAGCGGCTGGTTGTATTCGATCAGCCCGGCACCACGCGCGACAGCGTTGCCGTGCCCTTTGAGCGGAATGACCGCAAATACCAGCTCATCGACACCGCGGGCATTCGTCGCAAGGCCAGGGTGCACGAGGCCATCGAGAAATTCAGCATTATCAAAGCGCTCAAGGCCATCGAGGAAGCCCAGGTCGTGATTGCCGTGCTGGACGCGCATGAGGGCGTAACGGAGCAGGACGTCAGCCTGCTGGGCCTGGTGCTGGAACGGGGCCGGGCGCTTGTCGTGGTGACAAACAAGTGGGACGGTCTGTCCGCCTACGAACGCAAGCGTATTCGTGAGGAACTGGATCGGCGCCTGCCGTTCCTCGACTTTGCCGAACGAATAACGATATCTGCCCTGCACGGCACTGCCGTTGGCGACCTGTTGCCGGCCGTCGAGCGGGCGTATCGCGCTGCAACGCGGGATCTTTCGACGACGGAACTGACGCGCGAACTGGAAGCCGCAGTGATGGAGCACGCACCGCCCATGGTGCGCGGCCGACGTATTCGCTTGCGTTACGCACACCAGGGCGGCCGCAATCCGCCGGTCATCGTGATACACGGCAACCAGACAGACAAGCTGCCTGAAGCGTACCGACGCTACCTGATCAACCGTTTCCGCAAAGCGTTCAAACTCAAAGGTACGCCGGTGAGGCTGTCCTTCAAGACCAGCGATAACCCGTTCAAGGGCCGGCGCAACAAGCTGACGCCGCGCCAGGAACGAAGCCGGAAACGCCTGATGAAACGCGTCAAGAAATAGCGGCGCGTATACTGGCATGCTGTTGAGGAGTCAGCGATGAGTACGGCGATCAAAAGCGTAACCTTCGAGGGACCGTTCCGGATGCACCGGGCGGGCGGCTGCATCGACTCGCCAACGCTCGTCTACGAAACCTGGGGCGAACTGAACGCCGAAAAAGACAACGCGGTGCTGATATTTACCGGCCTGTCGCCGTCGGCACATGCGACGTCCTCGGCCGAGGATCCGACGCCGGGCTGGTGGGAGGACATGATTGGCTCGGGCCTGCCGATTGATACGGATCGCTACTTCGTCATTTGTGTCAACTCGCTGGGCAGCTGCTTCGGCTCTACCGGTCCGGCCTCCATCAATCCACAGACCGGCGAGCCGTATCGGCTGACGTTTCCGGTGCTGACGCTCGAAGACATCGCCGAGTCCACCTGGCTGGTGGTAAAGCACCTCGGAATCGAGCAGCTGCACACGGTCGTGGGCTGTTCGATGGGCGGCATGACAGGACTGGCGCTGTGTGTCCGCCACCCGGAATCGACACGTCGGTTTGTTTCGATCTCCTCGGCCACGCGTGCAATGCCTTTCTCAATCGCCGTGCGTTCTTTGCAGCGAGAAATGATTCGCAGCGATCCACGCTGGAAGAAAGGCAATTACTCGTCCGGCAAGCCGCCAATTACCGGCCAGCGTCTGGCGCGCAAGCTGGGCATGATTACCTACCGCTCGGCCGAAGAGTGGGCGCAACGCTTTGGGCGCGAACGATCCACGACCCACGCCCGCATCGAGGATCAGTTTGTTGCGGAGTTCGCGGTTGAATCCTATCTCGAAAATCACGCACAGAAGTTCACGGGCGCCTTCGATCCGAATTGCTACCTGTATCTGTCGCATGCATCGGATCTGTTCGACCTGGCGGAGTACGGTGGCTCGTTGCAGTCGGGATTCAAACGCTTGCATCTCGAACGCACGCTGGTCATTGGTGTGCGTACCGATATTCTTTTCCCGATCGCGCAGCAGCGAGAGCTTGCCGCGGGTTTTGCGGCAGTCTGCGATGATGCCGTCTTCGCCGAGCTTGACTGTATTCGCGGGCACGACTCGTTCCTGGTCGAAATGGATGCGTTCCGACCCGTGATGTGCGAATTCTTCGACGCTTGTCCGTAGCCCAGGCCCTCAAGCCTGGATCCTTGGACTAGGGCGACGTCAGCAGGATCGCCGGGTCCACGGCAGTGCCGTTCAGGTAGGTTCCGAAATGAAGGTGCGGACCGGTAACGCGACCGGTAGCGCCAACCTTGCCGAGTAACTCGCCGGCCAGCAGTACCTGGCCGTTCTCGACCGCTATCTCGCTGAGGTGACAATACATCGTCACGAAGCCCTGGCCATGATCGACAATGACAGTCTTGCCGTTGAAGAAGAAGTCACCGGATGCGCTGACTACGCCCTGGCGCGGCGCAACGATCGGCTCACCTTCAGGAGCGGCAATATCCATGCCCTTGTGCGGAGCTCGTGGCTGCTCGTTAAAAAAGCGCCGCAGGCCGAAACTCGAGCTGCGCGGCCCGCTGACGGGTGCGGCGAGTGCGATGCCGTCGCTGTCCGCGGCGCGAAAACGGGTCAGCGCCGCATCGATGATCTTGCGCTCGGCGCCAATACGTTCAAGCTGCTGCTGGCCGGGCGTTACGTAGCTCTGGTTCTTTACCGTGAGTCGTTGTTCGCGATACTCGCGCGGAATCAGCTCTATTGAAACGTCGTCCCCCGCAACGTCAATTGTCAGGCTCTCGGCATCCGTGTCCAACGGGATGCCAACGACGGCAAACCAGCGGCCCTCGCGCGCCATGACCATGACTGCCTTGTCTGCAAAGGCGACATCAGGTCGTGGCTCGCCGCTGCTGCCGATATCGACGATAGCGATCCCGCCCGGCCACGGCGAGTGTGCGGGCGCGGCATACAGGGTTCTGCTCTCGGCGAGCGGTAGCAAAAGTGCAAGGCACAGCACTGCTGCAGACCGGCTAATCATCGTGTGAGATCTCCGTGACCGTAGCCAGCAGCTCACCGGTCGACAAACGCGCACGAATGTCGTCGCCTGGTTGCACACTGTCGGCGCGCAGCAGGACTTTCCCGGTCGCGGCCGCCATGACGATCGCATAGCCGCGGTCAAGCGTTGCGAGCGGGCTGACCGAATGCAGGGCCCGTCCGAGCAGGGCGGTACGATGATCCGCATCGGCCAGCAGCGTGCGCGTTACCGTTTCGAGCCGTTGCCGCAGTTCAGCGAGTTGACGCAGACTGCGCTGCACCGAGATTGCCGGCGACAGCTGCAGCAGGCTGCTGCGAATTGCCTGCAGCTGATTGGCGTCCGAAAGAAGGCGCTGGCGCATCGCCGATGCCAGGCGCCCGCGGCTTTCGCGAAGAGACTGCTGCTGGCGACGCAGGTTCGAGGCGGGACTTGCGGCAAGGAGTCGCCGTGCCAGCCAGTCCGTGCGCTGGCCACGGTCTTCGACCGCGCGCTGGCCGATCCGGCCGATGCGCAGGGCAAGCGTCGCTATGCGGCGTTGCCAGTCGTGCTGGTTTGGCACAACGATCTCGGCGGCTCCGGACGGCGTCGGTGCGCGTACATCGGCGACGAAGTCGGCAATCGTGAAATCCACTTCGTGGCCAACAGCGCTGATCACGGGTAACGGGCAGGCCGCTATCGCGCGAGCCACGCGTTCGTCGTTGAACGCCCAGAGATCCTCCAGCGATCCGCCACCGCGGCCGATGATCAGCACGTCACACTCGTCGCGCCTTACCGCCGTGGCGATCGCCTCGACCAGTTCCTCTGGTGCTGCGTCGCCCTGCACGGCTGCCGGGTAGATGACGACGGGCACCGCCGGGAAGCGCCGCCGCAGTACGCTGAGAATATCGCGAATCGCAGCGCCGCTCGGCGAGGTGATGACGCCGATACGCGAGGGCAGGGTTGGCAGGTCCTGCTTGCGGTCCTCGTCGAACAGGCCTTCTTCGAGAAGCTTCTTTTTCAGCGCCTCGAAGCGGCGCTTCAGCACCCCTTCTCCGGCGGGCTCCATACGATCGACGATCAGCTGGTAGTTGCCACGGGCTTCGTACAGACTGACGCGCCCGAATGCCAGCACCCGATCGCCGTTCTTGTAGCCTGCGGCCGGGCCGCGCTGCCGTTGCCGAAACCAGGCGGCGCTGACCTGGGCGCTGTCGTCCTTGAGGCTGAAATAGATGTGTCCGGAGGCCGGTTTGGACAGGTTGGAGATCTCGCCTTCGACCCAGAGCTCTGCGATACCGCTTTCCAGCAGCGCCCTGACGCGTCTGTTTAGCTGGCTGACAGTAATGGCGGCTTCGGAGGGCATCATTCGAGTATATCGTTTACGCGCAAATCGCGCGCGCGTACAATTGATCGTTTAATCCTCACCAGCGAAGAACAATCCATGCGCATCGCCAAGGAAGCCCTCACTTTTGACGACGTCCTGCTACAGCCCGGCTACTCGGAGATATTGCCGCGCGAGGTAGACCTGAGCACAGATCTCACGCGCGAGATCCGCTTGAGTATTCCGCTGCTGTCGGCAGCCATGGACACCGTGACGGAGTCGCGGTTGGCGATCGCGCTGGCACAGGAAGGCGGTCTCGGCGTGATACACAAGAACATGTCGGTCGAAGAGCAGGCGCGCCAGGTTCTCATGGTGAAGAAGTTCGAATCCGGCATGGTGCGCAACCCGATAACCGTGACCAGTGACATGTCCATTCGCGAAGTCATCGAACTGACGCGTGCGATGGGCATATCAGGTGTGCCCGTAGTGGAAGGCGCCCGCACGGTTGGCATCGTTACACACCGCGATCTGCGGTTCGAAACGCAGCTGGATGCCCCGGTGTCTTCGGTTATGACGCCGCAGGATCGGCTGGTCACCGTGCGTGAAGGGGCCGACGAGGAAGAGGTTCTGTCTCTGCTTCACCAGTACCGTATCGAGAAGGTGCTGGTAGTGGGTGACGACTTCGAGCTCAAGGGCATGATCACGGCCAAAGACTTTCAGAAGGCGAAGGACTTTCCGCTCGCATGCAAGGACGGCAGCGGCGCCCTGCGAGTGGGTGCCGCAGTCGGCACCGGGTACGACACCGACGATCGCGTTGCCGCGCTGGTGGAGGCGGGTGTCGACGTGGTGGTCGTGGATACGTCTCATGGCTTTTCCAAGGGCGTGCTCGAGCGGGTGCGGCGCGTCAAGAACGCTCACCCTGACGTGCAGGTAATCGGCGGCAACATCGTCACCGCGGATGCAGCCGAAGCCCTGGTCGAGGCGGGCGCCGACGGCGTCAAGGTGGGCATTGGTCCTGGTTCCATCTGCACGACTCGAGTCGTGGCCGGGGTCGGTGTTCCACAGATCTCGGCGGTAGCCGAGGTTGCCGAGGCCCTGCGCAAGACGGGTACGCCGCTCATCGCGGACGGCGGTATTCGCTATTCGGGTGACATCGCAAAGGCGCTGGTCGCCGGCGCCTATTCGGTGATGATTGGCGGTTTGTTCGCTGGCACCGAGGAGTCGCCGGGTGAGGTCGAGCTTTTCCAGGGCCGCTCCTACAAGTCTTACCGCGGGATGGGCTCGGTCGGCGCGATGGGGCAGTCGCACGGCTCGTCGGACCGCTATTTCCAGGACGCAACCGAAGAGCTCGAAAAGCTCGTTCCGGAAGGCATCGAGGGCCGTGTGGCTTACAAAGGCGGCATGATCGCGATTGTGCATCAGTTGATGGGAGGGGTTCGGGCTGCAATGGGCTACACCGGTTGCGCCAGTATCGAGGAAATGCGCAACAATCCGAAATTCGTACGCATCACCGGCGCCGGCATGACAGAGAGTCACGTACACGACGTGACGATTACGAAGGAAGCGCCAAACTACCGCGTCAAGAACTAGCGTCGCCGCTGGGCCACAGGCAGCGTCGTAACGGGACACCGCAACATGCAGACCGATATTCATGCCGACAAGCTGCTGATACTGGACTTTGGCAGCCAGTACACGCAGCTGATCGCGCGACGTGTTCGCGAGTGCGGCGTGTACTCCGAAATACACCCGTGGGACATGTCGGACGAGGACATCAGGGCGTTCGGGCCGCGCGGCGTGGTGCTGTCAGGAGGGCCCGAGTCCGTCAACCTTGATGATCCGCCGAGGGTCTCGCATTCCATTTTCGAGCTGGGCGTCCCCGTGCTCGGCATCTGCTATGGCATGCAGACGATGGCCGCGGAACTCGGCGGCAAGGTGGCGGCATCCATTCACCGGGAGTTCGGCTACGCAGAAATTTCGCCGGGAGATTCCGCACTGTTCGGCGGATTGAGTGACAGCGATGCTGAAAGCGTCCTCAAGGTCTGGATGAGCCACGGCGATCGCGTTGAGACTCTGCCTCCCGGCTTCAAGGCCACAGCCAGTAGCCAGAACTCGCCGCTCGCTGCCATGGAAGACGCAAGCCGGCATTTCTACGGCGTGCAATTCCATCCGGAAGTGACGCATACGCTGCAGGGTGAGGAGATTATTCGCCGCTTCGTCAGTGACATTTGTGAATGTGCAGGCGACTGGACACCAGGCAACATTGTCAGGGATGCCATTGATCATGTTCGCCAGCAGGTCGGCGACGGCAAAGTCCTGCTCGGCCTGTCTGGCGGCGTTGACTCCTCGGTGGTGGCGGCACTGCTGCATGAAGCCATTGGTGACCAGCTAACCTGCGTGTTTGTCGATCACGGCTTGCTGCGTCACAACGAGGGTGACAAGGTCATGCAGCTGTTCGCAGACCATCTCGGCGTGAATGTTATTCGCGCGCACGCAGCGGAGCGGTTCTTTCGTGCGCTCGATGGTGTGGCTGACCCGGAGGAGAAGCGCAAGATTATCGGCGGGCAATTCATCGAGGTATTCGAGGAGGAGGCCGCCAAGCTCGAAGATGTTCACTTCCTGGCGCAGGGGACGATCTATCCCGACGTGATCGAGTCGGCCGGTGCCAAGACCGGCAAGGCACATGTCATAAAGTCGCATCACAACGTCGGCGGTCTGCCCGAGTACATGCGAATGTCGCTGGTGGAGCCTCTGCGTGAGCTGTTCAAAGATGAGGTCCGGAAAATCGGCCTGGAGCTCGGCCTGCCGCGTGAAATGGTCTTTCGTCATCCGTTTCCCGGTCCCGGGCTTGGCGTAAGGGTGCTCGGTGAGGTTAAACGCCATTTTGTCGAGAAACTGCAGTACGCTGACGACATCTTTATCGAAGAGCTTTACAAGCACGATCTCTACGACAAGACCAGCCAGGCGTTTGCCGTATTTCTGCCGGTGCGCTCGGTTGGCGTCATGGGCGACGGCCGGCGTTACGATTACGTCATCGCGCTGCGTGCCGTTGAGACTATCGACTTTATGACCGCGCGCTGGGCGCGACTGCCATATGAGTTTCTCGAGCACGTCAGCCTGAGGATTATCAACGAGGTCGACGGTATCTCACGGGTCACGTACGACATTTCCGGCAAGCCGCCGGCGACGATCGAGTGGGAGTGACGCTCAAGGACAACGCTTCTTGCGAAGAGCAGGTCTTCAATGACCTTGATTTTGGTGGGAAGCAGATCCGGTTGGCTCGCTTCGATCTCTGTCGATTTAGCGCTTGTAACTTCTCGGAAGCGACATTCACCAACTGCAGGTTTTCCGAGTGCGTGTTCCTGGATTCCAACCTGAGCCTTGTCAGGCTGGACGGCACGCGCTTTGTTGATACGGAATTCAAAGACTGCAAGGTAAGCGGCGTCAACTGGACATCCCTGGACTGGAACAGCGTTGCGCTGTCTGCGCCGTTCTTCTTTGATGCCTGCGACCTCAGTTACTGTGTCTTCAGCGGCCTGCAGTTGCCGGAACTGCAAATGACACGATGCAAGGCGCATGACGTCGACTTCGCCGAGTCGGATCTTAGCGACTCGGACTTTTTCGAAACAGACTTTGCGAATGCCAGGTTCCAGCAAACCCGGCTTGACCGCAGTAACTTCAGGGATGCGATCAATTACGCTATCGATCCGCTGGAGAATTCGGTCAAAGGTGCCAGCTTCAGCGTTCCTGACGTGTTGAGCCTGCTGAATACTTTCAAGATCCGGATAGACAATTGAGTCCGAGCCAGCGCATGGTGTTCGAAGAATCAGGAAAAGTCCGTGAGCTTTCGTGACGATAGTGGCTTCCTTTGTAAACCGGAGGTTTTCCGGTAGTGGCTCCGTGATGTTGCCCGTCATACTGCTTGGAACCGAGAGATCGGGAACCAACCTGTTGCGCAGGTACCTTGCTGCCCACAGCGAGATTGCGTGTCCCCCACCGGCCGGGCTTATTTCGCCATTGGCTAGCTGTAGCCATCTGTATCTGGACAAACGGATTGGCGACGACGGCGTTGCGCACTGGGCCAAAGCCGCGCTAGCGCTAATTGACGCCCACCCGGCTGACTGGGACGTACCCATTTCGGTCGACGATATCTTGTCCCGTCGCATCGGCGATTCGCACTGGGACCTTTTCAGGGCGGTCAACGAGCACTACGCTCGGCATGAACTCGCCACAACCTGGTTCAGCAAAGAGCCGGAAGCCATACACTTTTTCGCCGACCTGATAGCGTATTTGCCGGACGCGAAGTTCATTTACCTGGTAAGAGATGGCCGAGATGTTGCCGCCTCGATGTTGCGGGGTGGCGTTCACGAGCAGCATGTTTACGGTGCGGCAATGCGATGGCAACGTGATCAAGCGGCAGGCATCGCGCTGCTGGAAGACCCGTCGTTGCGTGAGAGAATTTACCTTGTCAAATATGAGGATTTTATTTCCGACCATGAGACCGAAGTATTCAAGATCTTTGATTTCATCGGGTGCGCAAGAGACGAGAAAGTCTTCGCGTCGCACAGGAACGCCAGGATTGAAAAGCAAACCAAGGACTCGAAGCTTTGGGAAAACCTGGGCCAGCCAGTAAGGGCCGACAACTATGGCAACTACAAAGGGCGCCTCAGCGCGTCAGAAATCGCGATATTTGAGACAGTCGCAAGGGACCCATTAGTATATTTTGGCTATGAGAGAGAAACCAGCGAACCGCGCCCGCTGACCACCGCGACCAGGCTTCGAATCAGGATTGAGACAGTCCTCAATATCCTGAGGAACCGGTTTGACAAGGCTATCCGTAGAGAGAACAGAATCCGAAGGAAGTTTGGAGCTGTCGCGAAGCGAATAGGCGCTGGCAAGCCATTTGATTAGAGGGCCAACGTTTCCTCGTTGAAGCGCCAATAAACTTTACGCGTGCGTTTACGGCGCATGAAGAACCACGATCAGGTAGCTTTGGTGCGACCGCGATCGCAGGGAAAATGCCGACCGCCATGCGAAACCGACAAGTATCTGTCGCGCTGTTAGCGAATCTTCCACAGGAGTCCGATGCGAATATGAGTTACGCCGAACATGACTTCGCAGCCATGCGAGCTGCACTTGCGCAGGCGGGCATCGCCGCAGATGCTGGTGAAATTCCGGTGGGTGCCGTCGTTACCATTGACGGTGATATCGTCGCTGCTGCACACAACCGGTCGATACTGGACTCTGACCCTAGCGCTCACGCGGAGATCGTTGCGTTGCGCGCGGCGTCCTCGGCGCTGGGTAACTACCGCATTCCGGCGGCAACGCTTTATGTCACGCTCGAGCCCTGTGTCATGTGTGTCGGCGCGATCGCTCAAGCGAGGGTAGGCCGGGTCGTGTTCGGTGCGTATGACCAGAAAGCCGGCGCGCTGGGTACGGCGACGGACCTGTCGGGTTCTATAGCGCTGAATCATCGCTTCGAGATCAATGGCGGCTTGCTGGCAGAGGAGTGCGGTGCGCTTCTGCGGGCGTTTTTCGCCGCCCGCCGAAAACAATAGACGGCAGCGACGACGTCTCAGGCGGATTCTTCGGGCGCTTCCGGCTCGCTGGACTCGAACAGATCCAGCTGCTCTTCGAGCGTGTCCGGCACGCTCTCGTCAAGATCCTCTGTGGATTCTTCGTTGGCTGTTAGCCACTTCAGGATGTTGTAGTAAGCGCGAATATTGTTGACGTAGAGGACCGGTTCCCAGCCTCTCGCATAGCCGGTAGGCAGGCGCGAATACCACTTGCGCTGCGCGAGCAGCGGCAGCGCTTTGCGAAGGTCGATCCAGGAGTCAGGATTGCCGCCCTGCCACTCGACGATCATGCGGGCGCTCTTCAGATGATTGAAGCCGACGTTATAGGCGGCGAGCGCCATGAATGTCCGGTCTGGCTCCGGAACCGAATCGGCGACGCGTTCGGTCTGGCGGACGAAGTAGCGGGCGCCGCCGAAGATACTGCTTTCAGGGTCGACCCGGTCCTCGATATCGAGGTAATCAGCCGTTGCTTCGGTGAGCATCATGATGCCGCGCACGCCTGTCGGGGATACGGCCTGGGCACGCCAGTGGGATTCCTGGTAGCCGATGGCGGCCAGCAGTCGCCAATCGACGCCCCATTGACGCCCCGCCTCCTCGAACATCGCACGATATCGCGGCAGCCGGCTCTCGTAGTGGCGAATGAAATTGCGCGTGCCAACGTAATCGAATTTGCGTGTGTGGCCGAAGTAGCGGTCCTGCACGGTCGCAACCAGGCCGTTGCGCTGCGAATCGATGAGAAACTCATCCGCCCGGGCGAGCAGGGAATCCCCCGCGCCCTTGGGAAACGCCCAGGCAATGGGGTCGCCGATCTCGAGGTCCAGGGCGACGCGCAGGTCCGGGTAGAAGTGGCGCTGGATGGCGAAGTCCGGGCTATCCGCGACCGTGAGGTCGACCTCGTCCATCGCAACCTTGGCCAGCAGATCGGCAAACTCGACGTCGGCATTCTCGGTCCAGCTCAGCTCGGGATACGCGGTCTTCAATGAAGCCAGCAGATCCACGTGACTGCTGCTGGCGACTACCTCAATCGAGCGATCGAAGACATCCTCGATGGCGCGCGGCTTGCCGTCGCCGAGCTTGTAGACGAGATGGACGTTGACCGACTTGTACGGGTGACCGAAATGCAGATGCTCGCGGCGCGATTCCGTAATCGATAAACCAGCGGCGGCCATGTGGGCTTCGCCGGACAGTAGTTTTGGCAGTATCTCGGAAACGCTATCGACGGGTTCGATAAGCAGCTCAACGCCCAGCTCGTCCGCGAATGCTTTCGCGAGATCGTATTCGGGTCCGCTGGGACCGTTTGGGCCAATCGTGTAGGAGGTGGGGCTGTCACGCGAGACAACCCGCAGCTCACCAATTTCGAGCACCTGCTCGAGTATGGATGGCGGCGATGAACAGGTGCCGAGTAACCCCCCCAGCGCGATGATGATCAGGATACGCACACCTGTAAGGCTACCTCAGCCGACCCCAGATTTCAGCGATCCCGGCGCAATCCAGGGCTTCGATTTGCTGGCTAAAGGAAGGCCCATTGCGTAAAATCCGCAGCCCCGCAAGGGACTGCAGATAAACGCGGAACCTGTGGCGAGGTGCCAGGGTGGTCGACAAAATCGCCGGGAGCGATTTTGAACCGCGAAAGCGGCCCGCAGGGCGGCGGACACTATGTCCGCCGTTAATGGGCCTGATTCGACCAAACGGCAAAGCCGTTTAGGACGCACGCAGTGCGCCCCCGAAGGGGTGAGGAGCGAAGCGACGAATCAAATCAGGTGTACTGACGTCCGCAGGACGTCTGTCGAGTTACAATCGAAGTTCAAGGAGAGGTGCCAGAGTGGTCGAATGGGCCTGATTCGAAATCAGGTGTACGGTTCTCCCGTACCGTGGGTTCGAATCCCACCCTCTCCGCCAAAATATAAAAGGCCCCTTTCGGGGCCTTTTGTATTTTTGCCGAGTAGGTTGAGGACTTCGGACCCTGTTCGACGGGCGCAGCCGCACAGCGGCATGCCCGGTCGCGAAGCGACAATCCCACCCTCTCCGCCAAAATATAAAAGGCCCCTTTCGGGGCCTTTTGTATTTTTGCCGAGTGGGTTGAGGACTTCGGACCCTGTTCGACCAACGCAGCCGCGCAGCGGCATGTTGGCAGGGAGCTCGCGTAGCGAGCAAGCTGAATCCCACCCTGACGAAACAAAAAGGCGCCCGCACAAGGGGCGCCTGTTCGTTTTCCGACCCCTGGAATGCTATGGCGCTACTGCGGCTCGATCGGAGACAGGAGTTCGGGTGCCGTGACGAGCTGACGCACACCGTGCGACTTGGTCTCGTTGAAGACGTTGCTCTCGGCCCAGGCATGCAGTGAGTGAATATTCAGCTTTGCGCATTGCGGACGAACACTCCAGGTTACCTGAGCGGGAGAACATGCGGACTGTGTGTAGCTCGGTCCGGTGGTAGATCCGCGGAAGAGCACGGGCTGACCCGTATCGGCGGGAATCGCCTTTGCTTGATGAAGGCCATTGACGACATTGCCACCATAGGCCATATCCATGAAGTCCAGTGCCGAATCGTCATTGACCACCAGAAACACCTGCGCCTCGACCCGCAGCAAGGGGTCCTGGCAGTTCTCCGGTACACAGGCTCCAAGGCCTTCGCCTGGGGTTGCCGCGCAGGAAGTGTGCACCCAATGGACCTCAATCGTCTGACCTGGCTCGACTCCCGAATAGGCACCCGGGGCGGGAGAGAGCTCTGCCTCGGTAAGTTCCGTCGCGCCGTTGCATGCGTAACCGCCGCTATCTGTCGCGTCGACAAATACGCTGAAGCCGGGGCCCTTATGCTCCGCATTGGTGTGCGTGTGGATATTACACAGGTTCATCTCGGCGGGCGGCGGAGCGATTGGGAACAGCACTTCGTTGAGTCCGACAGTGTTCGAGATATCTCGCGGTGTCTGAGGGCCCGCGTCGAGGCAAAGCTCCGAAGCCGCTGCCTGGGTTTCCGGCGCTGCGGCGCCGTCATCCGGTGCCTCCGTATTGCTCGCTTTAGTACATGCACTGATCGTCATCATGGCCAGGACTGCTATGCCAACTGTTCTCATTTTGAGCTCCATTCGGGTTTCTGATTACTTAACCTCTGGATTGGACTCTAAAATAAAGCGGTCCGCAAGTCTGCCGAAGGCGCAAGCGCTGTTGCATTTTGTTACAAAGTGCTGGACTCAAGCGTGCGACCGGCAGGAACAGAAGATCAAGTTCGCCATGCTCGGATTACGCCCCTCTCCTTCACGTAGCGCCGGCGGCGGTCCCCGGCGCGCACTCGCTGGAGAGCATCGTCCGCGTAGGACTTGCTGCACGGCCGAAATATGGAAGGCACTTACGGGGCCTTTTGTGTTTTTGCCGTGGGGGTATCGGTGTTCGAAGCCTGTTCGAGTCAAGCAGCGGCTTAGCCACCAGTGACGACGCGAAGCGTGCATCCCACCCCCTCCACCCGAAGATGAGAAGGCTCGGTTCACGGGATTCCGTGTTACCGCAAGCGTCCTGGCGTTCGCACCCATGGGTTCGACAGTCTCTGCAGCACGCCGGCCCTTCTTTGCCGTTCGTTGCCGACCTGATACTTATACTGATTGACGCTCCCTGGACCGCATGCAATAAGGGCCTCGACAGTGCTGAAGGTACATCTCCTTTACTTGCAGGTACGGCGAGGTAAGCAACATGACACATTCTCAGGCCACGGGTGACAACAGGTACCTGTTCAAGCGGAACAATACCTGGTGGGTGAAGCTCGCCGTGCCGCGCCAGTTTCGCGGGGTTCTTGGCTACGATCTACGACGCTCATTGCATACCAGCGACATTGAGGCCGCCCGCGATGCACGCTGGGCGGCGATTGAAAAATTTCGCAGCGAAATTGACAAGGTCCAGGCACAGCCTGGCGCGCAGGGCGCGGGAAGCGCTGCGTCCGCGACGCCCGTTGACGAGACCGACGCCGGAGAACAAATGCAGAAAGGACTGCGTAAGGTTGACCAGCACATCATTGAAATCGTCAGCGACTCCGGCGAGGGCGCGCAAAAATGCGGGCAGATTCTTGGTCTCGTCAGCGGCAAGATGGGCAACGGGGTCTGGACGGTCGAGATAATCCCGGCAGAAATTCAGCCGCCCGCGCGTGAACGGCAGGGCGCAAGCGGCATCCGTGTGCGCATGGGCTCGACGTACATCACCAACATGGGCGACGAAGCCGATATGGTCGTCGCTTTCAACGAGCAGGTGTTGTACTCACGCATTTCCAATCGAGCCTACCGCCCGGGCACCGTGGTATTGCTCGAGAATATGTGGGCTGAGGACCCGGACGAGAAGATCCGCAACCAGTATCGCGACGCGCTGGCCGATTTCCAAGAGCGCGGACTGATCGTGCATGAACTCCCGATACAGCAGGAGTGCCTGAAGCTGGTAAGTAATCCACGCAAGGGCAAGAACATGTTCGTCCTGGGTATGCTCTGCCGGATTTATCACCGCGATGTCGACAAGGCGAAAGACGAGATCACCAAGATTTTTCGGCGCAAGAGCGACAAGGTCATCAAGATCAATCACGACCTTTTCGATGCCGGCTACGCGTTCGCCCGTGACAATCTTGACTACGAATTCCAGATAGATCCCGCTGACGATGCGCGCCTGTCGTCGGCTGTCGTCGTCAACGGCAACACGGCCGTGGGCCTTGGCGTCATGGCGTCCGGCATAGAGCTGGTTTCGATGTATCCAATCACCCCTGCTACGTCGGCCTCGCACTACCTTGCGGACGACTTTCACCTGACCGGTGGCTTTGTCCACCAGGCGGAAGATGAAATTGCCGCGATTGGTTTCGCGATCGGTGCGTCCTACGCAGGCAAAACAGCCTGTACGATCACATCCGGCCCCGGCATGGCGTTGAAGACCGAGATGATCGGTCTCGCCGTCATGGCAGAAGTCCCGCTGGTTATCGTCGACGTGCAGCGCGGCGGACCGTCAACCGGTTTGCCGACCAAGGTGGAACAAGGCGATCTGCTGTCCTGCCTGTACGGAGCGCCGGGCGATTCACCCAAGATCGTCGTCTCTGCAGCCACGATAGCCGAGTGCTTTCACTTCGTCATCATGGCGCGGAAACTGGCAGAGTCCTTTCGTGGTCCGGTCATCGTGCTAACCGACGCCAACCTTGCAACCGGCGTACAGCCGATCGAACGGCCGGAGGCGCACGAAGAATGGTTCGCTCCCCCAGTGGATCAGTCGGATTGGGATAAGAACGTCCTGCCGTATAGCTGGGATGACAAGACCGGCTTGTCCGAGCGTCCTGTCCCAGGCATGCGCGGCGGCGAGTACATCCTGACAGGCCTTGCGCATAACCGTAACAGCAAGATTGCCTACGACACCGCGTCCAACCAGGAAGGCATGAACATGCGCAGCCGCAAGCTGGCGGCACTGGCCGCGACCTTGAAACCGCCCGAGGTGCACGGCGACGACAGCGGCGACCTGCTCATCGTGGGCTGGGGTTCGACGCTTGGCGCTATCGAGGAAGCGGTCGACCGCGCGCGCGCAAAGGGCAAGAGCGTGTCGTCAGTTCACCTGAGATTCCTGTCGCCGATGGAGCCGGGGTTGAAGAAGATCTTCTCGCGCTTCAAGAAAGTGATGACGATCGAGATCAACTACAGCGACCCGCCCGATGCACCGCTGATTACGCCTGAAAACCGTCGTTACGCACAGCTCGCACTGGTGCTGCGCGCGCACACGCTGATGGACATCGATTGCTGGTCCATTGTGCCGGGTCATCCGCTGCAGCCCGGGATGATCGGCAAAGTCATTGACTCGAATCTCACGAACATCGAAGGAGCAGAACCATGTTCGGCTTAAAAGGTGACTGGTCCCTCGAGGTCAAGGAACGCTATTTTACCCTTGAAGATTACAGTGGCGCCGAGCCACGTTGGTGCACCGGATGTGGTGACCACGGCATTCTCGCTGCCGTGCACAGGGTCTGTCGGGATTCGCAGGTCAAACCGGAAAAAACGGTAGCGGTATCCGGTATCGGCTGCTCCAGTCGTCTGCCGCATTACATGAAGACCTACGGGTTCCATGGATTGCATGGGCGCGCGCTACCGGTCGCCTGCGGCGTCAAATCGCGGCGCCCCGATCTCGATGTCTGGGTGGCCACTGGCGATGGCGACTGTTTCTCTATCGGCGCAGCGCATTGGATTCACGCGATGCGCTACAACATGGATATCACGATGCTGGTATTCGATAACGGCATCTACGGATTGACCAAGAAGCAGACCTCACCGACGACGCCGCTCGACATACCGACCAACACGCACCCCTTCGGTGCCTTGTTGCCGCCGCTCAACCCGCTGACAGTAACGCTCGGTATCACCAATATTTCTTTCGTTGCGCAGATTGTCGACTGGAACGCGCCGCTGCGCCATGAGGTGATCAAGAAAGCGCACGAGCACAAGGGCACCAGTTTCGTGCGCATCATTCAGCGCTGCCCGGTCTATGTCGAGGCTATCGGCAAAAGTCTTCAGGACGAACCGGCACGCATGCAGCTGCTCACGCACGAAAAAGGCGTGCAGGTCGATGACTCGGTCAAGCGACTGTTCCCGAATCATGCCGAACACGATCCATCGGACCTTGCCGCCGCACGCGCGCTTGCGGAGGATAGCTCGGTATTGCCGCTTGGCATTCTTTATCACAACCCGGATGCACCGCGCTACGACCTGATGTCGTCGGTCGGCATGCAAATGACCGTTGACGACAAGATCGCCGGGCTCAACCAGGCCCTGGATCAGTTCGCCATCTAGGCGCTTATTAAACACACCGGATTGACGAGATGAATTCCGCAAGGGACAACGAGAAACCGGCAGTTGAGACAGGCGAGGCCGTCGTTGATTCGAACCGCGAAGACATCATTGGTTTGCTGCGTCGCTTTCACTATGGTGAGCCGATCGCAACAGAGTCCACAGAGCTGCCAGGCGATACGATTCTTCCGGCGCTGTTGAATCCTTATCGCGACGCAGCATCGATTCGTTACCAATATCCGCTCTACCTGTTGCCACCCGGTGACGCCGTCGATGCCGTGCTTGCCCGGCCGCTGGGGGAGCACCTGTCCGACTCGCTGCAGGCGCTGGCGCCCGGCGACGAGGAATCGAAAATACTGAAAGACAACCTGCCGTGGCTGGAACGCTATCTGCGCCAGAGGCTTGTCAGTTCCAATCCGGTCGACGCGCCAGAGCTGATGAATGCCGCATCAGCGGCGCTGCAGGAACACCTCGACCTGAAAGGTTCGAATCAGGAAGCGCTGCAGGCCGATCTTGCGAGGCTCGGTGACTGCATCGCGCCGAACAGCTGTTTCATGGGCTACGGTCCGGGTGTTCCGTTGCAGCTGATGCTGCATGCAATACGGCATCGCCAACAGCAACGCCGCGATCAGTTTCGAAAACAGGTTGCCAATCATATTCGCGATCTTCGGGCACTGCTGGATGTCGAGAAGGCGAAGACGGGCGACTCGGCCGAGCCCGGCAGCGTCGGTGCCGGCTCGCGCTATTTCGACACCGGCGCGCTGTCCGGCATGCTGGGACAGCGCGTGCATGGTTCCGTTGAAATGTCGCACGAACGGCGACATCGAATCGAGAAGGCGCTCGGCATCTTGCAGGGCTGGCAGGACGATCCCGTGCTGGTCCGTTTCGTGGGCCGCGTAGCGGAAACGGAACTAGAGCAGCAGGGTGATGTAGACATCATTGACAGTGATGACCCGTGTGTTGCGGCAGCCGGGCTCTTTGAGCGTGAAGCGGCTGCTTGTGCGGCGTTGTTTTCGGCCGCGCGCATCGCCGCACTGGAGATCGCCGGCAACTATGATCCGGCGGTGCACGACTCCTGGTTCAGCGGCTTCGACTGGCAGGCGTTTGCCGATGACGAAATGCAGCTGCTTACTCGAGTCGTGGCGCTGGTTTCTGCCGATTATCTCGCGGGCAATGGCCTGCCGGCTTTCTCGCGGCTTCTTGGCTCGCGGATGCCCGTGCATGTACTCACGTGGGTGCGCGCTTACGACAACCCCGGCGCGAAACCGGGCGACGGTCCGTTCGATTCGTACCGCTTCGAACTCGCGTACTTCGGGATCGGGCATCGTCAGGTCGTTGTGGCACAGACCTCGGCGGCGCGCCAAGAGGACCTGCTCGCGGGCTTCCTGACGGCGCTCGACAGCTGCCGGGGAAGCCTGCATCTGATAAACCGTGGCACCCAGAGCGGCGTAGAACAGCCGCTGCTTGAGCCATGGTTCGTGGCGAGCGCGGCGCTCGAGAGTCGCGCGCATCCGGTCATACTGGTCAATCCGGATGCCGGTGATCACGCGGCCGAGCGCGTCAGCTTCGACGGCAACCCGCAGTCGCACAACGACTGGCCCATCGAGACGCTGGAATATCGAACAGACGACGGCGAAGTCGCCGAAATGCAGGTTGCATTCACCTTCGCCGATTACGCGCTGCTCGTGCCCGCGCTGCACGAACATTTTCGTGTCGTGCCGCGAGGATTTGATGCCGAGGACCTGGTTCCTGTCGACCGTTTTCTCGGCGTGGACGAGGCCGCTGTCGGTCGCCTCGTGCCTTACGTCTGGGGTATCGACGAGAAGGGCACCCTGACACGGCTGGTCGTGTCGAGAGCGCTGGCATTTGCCTGCCGCGATCGGCGCAATTACTGGCGCACGCTGCAGGAGATGGCCGGCATACACAATTTCTATGTCGAAGAGGCTGTCGAAAGGGTCATCGAAGAACAGCGCGCCGCCGACGAGGCGGAACGCCAGCGGCTCCTGCAGGCACACGAAGAGCAGCTGGAAAGCGTGCGTTCGGAAGCCGCCGACAAAGTCATGGGGCAACTGGTTGACGTGCTCATGGGCGCCGATCTGTCCGACATGATTGGCGGCGCTGCTCCGATTGCGAAGATGCCGTCGACGGCAGGTGCAAGCGATGGCGCGCAAGCAAAGCCTGCCGACGACGCAGAGCAAAGCGCAGCACATGTACCGGAGCCGGAGCCAGAGGAAGAACTGAGTTTTGACGAGCCGTGGCTGGACACGGCGATGTGCACAACCTGCGATGACTGCATGGGCATCAACAAGATGATGTTTGCGTACAACGATAACAAGCAGGCGTTCATACGCGATCCCAAGGCCGGCACATTTGCTGACCTCGTCGCGGCCGCCGAGATCTGCCCGGCCAAGTGCATTCACCCGGGCAAGCCGCTGGATCCCGACGAGCCGGGCCTTGACGAACTGATCGCCCGTGCCGAACCGTTCAACTGATGGACAGGTTGCTGCTCGCGCCGGCGATCATGACCGGGATTGGCTTGCTCTTCGGGGCAATCCTCGCCATCGCGCAGCGCTTCCTGAAAGTCGACGAAGATCCGCGTATCGAGGCCACCAACGAAATGCTGCCGGGCACCAACTGTGGCGCCTGCGGCCAGCCAGGCTGCCTGCCTTTCGCTGAGAAACTGGTCGCCGGCGAGGTTGACCCGGGCCAGTGCACGGTCAGCACCGACGAGAACATCGAGGAGATTGCCGAGTTTCTGCAGGTGGATGCCGGCCGGCAGGAGAAACTGGTGTCGCGGCTGCGCTGTGCTGGTGGCGCATCGCAGGCACACCAGATCGCAGAGTATCGCGGTTTCGAAGGCTGTCGCGCTGCGGCCGTGGTGTCCGGCGGGGGTAAGGGATGTTCCTGGGGCTGTCTCGGTCTTGGCGATTGTGAGCTTGCCTGCACGTTCGATGCGATTCATATGAATGCGAACGGGCTGCCGCAGGTGGATACCGACAAGTGTCGTGCCTGTCCGGACTGCGTCGCGGCGTGCCCGCGCGATTTGTTCGTGCTAATGCCGATAAGCCAGAAGCTGCTCGTGCAGTGCAGTATTCCGCTCGCCGGCGCTGCGGCCACACAGCTGTGCTCGGTGGCCTGCGATGCTTGCGGTAAATGTGTCGCTGATGCGGCGCCCGGGCTGATCCGCATGGAGAATAACCTGCCGGTGATTGACTACGCGGCGGGCGGCCCGGCGAAACCTGATGCAACCTATCGCTGCGCGACGCATTCGATCGTATGGCTGGAAAAAGAACAGTTCCAGGATCAGGAATCCAGGCGAGTCGGGACAGGCTGATGGCGACATTGCGCACAATGGCGATCCACTGGTACCGAAAGACATTCGGTGCGCCACCCGGCTCCGATATTCGCGAGGAAGGCCTCTCAACGGTGCTCGATGGCAACAGCGCCGTGGCATTGTCGGAAGCGAGCATCGCAGCTCATGCGGTTCTTGGCGGCACGTCGCCGTCATCGGATGCGGAATGGGTCTGGCGCGGCGAGATCGACCATGGCAACACCAACCTTTTCGGCGAGCCGCTGGCTGCGCAATCCGCGGAAGGACCTCGGGGCATGGTTGCCGCCGCGACCGGCCTTGCACTGGCCGGCCGGCGCGCGACCGCGTTTCTGTCCGGGCCCGATATCGCCGCCGCCCAGGATCTCCTGATATCGGCGGCGGGCAAGCATGCGCCGCTGGTGCTGCATCTTGGCGCGCGAGCGGCCGCGGCGCACGGTGGTGCGCTGGGCAGCGGACACGACTGCGTCCACCTCTCGGCGGACGCGGGTTTCTTCGTGCTGTTTGCCGCAAATGTGCAAGAAGCTATCGACCTTACCTTTATCAGCCGGCGGGTCGCCGAGGACACGCTGGTACCCGGCCTCGTTGTCATGGATGGTGAACAGACGGCACTCGCGGCGCAGGACGCGCGACTGCTGTCGGCGGCACAGGCGGGCGCGCTGCTCGGACCGGCATCGCAGATGATTGAGACGCCCACCGCGGCGCAGAAGCTGTTATTTGGAGAGCGCCGTCGACGCGTGCCGGCGTGGCACGATCTGGACGAATCCATGCTGAGCGGCGCGCTGTTTGATGCAGACAGTTTTGCCCTCGGGGCGTTCGGGCGTCGGCCGTTTTTCGATGCGTTTGTCGCCGAGTCGCTGTCGGCTACCTTCGACCTGTTCGCGGCAAAGACCGGCAGAGCGTACGAACCGGTATCCCGTTACCGCATGGACGACGCCAGGACCGTGCTGGTCGCGCTGGGTGCCGCCATCGAGACGGCACGCTCGGCAGCAGATCAGTTGCGCAAGCGGCACAGGCTCCGCGTGGGCGTGCTCGGTATTCGCGCGCTGCGGCCGTTTCCCGGCGCACTGCTTGCTGACGCGCTGCAAGGCCGCGAACAGGTTCTGGTACTCGAACGCGCTGACGCGCCGCTGTCCGGCGAGCCGCCGCTGACCCGCGAAATCCGTGCCGCGACGTCATCGGCGGCCTGTAGTCCGGTGGTGTACGGCGTCGGCGGCCTGCCGCTGCGCGTCGCCGACCTGGTCGCGCTGTGCCAGCTTGGACCAGTGCCCGCCACCCGGTACCTGGGTATCAACTTCGATGACCGGTCCGGCGAGCAGCCGAAACGGGCGGTACTGCTGGATACGTTGCGTCGCGCGTACCCGGACCTGGCTAACAGCAGTGTTCGCGCCACCCAACCCGCTGATCGCAGCGCAGGACTGACGATTGCCGTGCAACGCACCGGCGAAGCCGGTCGCGAAATCGCTGACGCGGCTGGCGCCCTGTTGTTTGCACTCGAAGAAGGCCACGTTCGCAGTCGCCCGGCGGCCGGCGGCGGCGACTGGTCGCGGCGACGCGTTGACTGGGTCTCGCACGGTGACGACACGTTGCACGACCCGGGCGATGGCCTCGTGGCGGACGTCACGCTCGACGAAACCTTGGGCCACGTGACGCTGGCCGGCGAATCGCGCCGCTTCAAGGTGCCAACAGCAGGTAGCGAGGAGCAAGGCGATACCCGGCTCGAGTCGTTGCTGGGTGGCCTGTTCGGCGTACTGCTGAAAGCCGGCCTTGTCGATCAGAAAGCGCGTCGCGTCGTGTCGATACGGCGCGCTCAGCTTGAAAGCTCCGATGCACAACGGTGCGAGGCGCGGATAGCGGCGTTTCAAGCCGGCATGGACGAAATTGTCGAAGTCGTTGGCGAAGATGTCGCAGCAGCAGACAGCACGCCTCAACAAGTGGCTCGGGAAACGCCGGCGGCCGTGCGTCATTTGCGGCGGGACGATGACCATGTGGCCAGCCTGCCGCGTTTCTGGGATCAGCTCGGCGTGCTCTGGCGCGACGGTCAACAGGGGCAGCTGACGGCGGATCCGTATCTCGCGTCCGGAACCATGCCTCCGCTGAGTTCCACGTTTCGCGACTTCAGCGACGCGCGGCGAGCGCTGCCGGTTTTCGACCCGCAGCGTTGCACCGGTTGTGGCCGTTGCTGGGTTCACTGCCCGGACAGCGCGATCGGTGTTGTCGCGACGACGCCCGCCGCGCTGATCGATGCGGGGATCAACCACAGTGGCGCCGATGCCGTGCGCCAGGTCGCGTCGAAGCTCGCCTCCCGAATCGTTTCAAGCAATAAATCCGGCGACGCTACGACCACTACGTTTGGCCCGATGCTCGATGATGCGTTTGCCTGGCTCGAGGAAAAGATGCCGCTGGCCGATGATCGCAAGCAGTCGATCACCGAGGGCCTGGCCGCTATTGGCGCGCAATTCGGCGAATTGCCGGTCGCCATCACGAAGCCGTTCTTCCTGCAGCCTGAGGCGCAAAAGAAGGACAGCGCGGAACTGCTGTCCCTCGTCATCAACCCGGACGCCTGCAAAGCCTGCGGTATCTGCGTCAGCAACTGCGAGCCGGAAGCGCTGAGCCTCGACCGGCAGGATGCAGCCAGCCTTGCTGACGCGAGGCGACTCTGGTCGAGCTGGTCGGCGACGCCCGACACCGCCGGTGGGACGATCGAACGCGTCGCGGCGGACCCGGACGTTGGCGAAATGGCCGCGCTGCTGTTGTCGCGCTATTGCCAGTTTACGATGGCCGGTGGAGACGGTGCGGAGCCGGGATCCGGCGAGAAGATGGCAGCGCGTCTGCTGCTCGCTGCCGCCGAGTTCCGGCAACAGCCGCTGGTAGAGGATTTCGCGGCGACGCTTGCGGCAACCGCCGACGCCATCAAGTCGCTGCTGCACGAGACATTGTCAGGTACCCTGGCGATGGATGATCTGGATGCGATCTCGGCCCGACTGAAGGCCACCAGCAGTCCGCGGGTCGATGCAAAAACGCTTTCTGCCGCTGCCGGAACCTCGGGCGACGATCATTCAGTGGATACTCGACATGTGCTGCGCCTGATCGAATTGTCGAAAAACATCGCCGCCGCACATGAGCGGCTCTTGCACGGCAAACACGGTCTTGGCCGTGCACGCTACGGCCTTGCGATTGCGGCGGGCAGAACCACGCAGTGGGCTGGCGCATTTCCGCACAATCCTTTCCAGGCGCCTGTGCTGGTCGACATGAGCGGTGACGCCGCACAGCTCGCCGCCGGCCTGGTCGAAGGTCACCTGCAGGAAACCACCGAGCTTGCCGCCATGCTTCGCCTTGCGCGTCTTGAGATCGAGCGGCCGGATGGCGCTGACTGGAAGCGCGAGGCCATTCAGGGCCTGCGCTGGCAGGACCTGAGCGACGAGGAATACGCGCTGTGTCCGCCGTTGCTGCTGATCGGCAGCGAAGAAATGCTGGCCGGGTCCGGACTGGGCCAGTTGATCTGGCTGTTGAACTCTCGCCTGCCGGTCAAGGTCCTCGTGCTGCAGTCGCTGGATTTCGGCGTGGCCGGAGGTCGCCAGACGGAATCCGCACAATCGCCCATCAATAATCCGCGGGCGAGTCTTGCACTGCTGGCACTGGCGCAGCGCAATGCGTTCGTTGCGCAGACATCCGTCGCCGATCCGGTGCACCTCGGCGCGAGCATGCTCGAAGCACTGCGCTATGGCGGCCCCGCATTGATCCAGGCGTATGCCCCCAGTCCCTCTCAGCACGGGTTCCCGAGCGAGCAGTCGATACAACAAGCGGAGCTTGCCGTCAGCTGCCGGGTAACGCCGCTGTACCGCTACGATCCGACGGGAGAGGGCGTTTTTGGCTCACGAATCAGCCTCGCCGGCAATCCGCAGTCCGCCGAACTCCTGGCGGTCGGTAGCGACGTCGATCGACCGCTGACGCCTGCAGACTGGGCGCTGGGACAAGAGCGTTTCAGACATGCGTTCGCGCCTCTGGCCACTGACGCGATCGCACCCGTGCCACTGCACGACTGGCTGCAGGTGACGGCGAAGGAACGCGCTCGAAAAACGCCGTACGTGGCCACTGGTGATGACGAGCAGCGATACTCGATCGCGCCGGCACTGGTCGACAGCGTCGCCAATTGTCTCGATACCTGGCGAACGCTGCAGGAGCTTAGCGGCATTGTTACGCCATTCACTGAACAGCTGGAGCAGAAGATACGAGCCGACGTTGCAGCCGAGCATCGCGCCGAACTGGATGAGCAAAAAGGCGCTGCCGACGCCGAGATCAAGGCGATACGGGAAAAGACCGAGGCAGAAATTGCCAGCAAGATACGGAGTCGCCTGCTCGACCTGGCATCGCGGAAACGAGGTGACGGCGAATGAAGTTGCTGGGCCAGCTGCGCCGCGGTTTCCAGCATGGCGTGCATCCGGCGCATTTGAAAGAGCAGACGGCCGATCTGCCGATACAACGCGTACCCTTCGTGAAAGACTACGTCATACCTCTCGGCCAGCATATCGGCGTGCCGAGCGAGGCTGTGGTGACGGCGGGCGAGGGTGTTCGCCGTGGTCAACTGATCGCGAAACCCGGCGGCTTCGTGTCCACCGCGTTGCACAGCCCGGTCACGGGAACCGTTACCAAGGTCGGGGATTTCCGTGGTGTCGATGGGCGCTTTGCGCCGGCGATCGGCATCGAAGCCGATGCGTTTTCCAGGCAGCAGGTCGATGCCGACGGCGTCCCCGACTGGCGGGAGATGTCGCTGCAGGCGTTCATCGAGGCCGTGCAGATGGCGGGCATCGTTGGCATGGGTGGCGCCGCGTTTCCATCGCACGTCAAGCTGTCGGTGCCCGAAGGCGTGAGTATCCGGCAGCTGCTGATCAACGGCGCCGAATGCGAGCCCTACCTGACCAACGATCATCGCCTGATGGTCGAGCGCCCCGAGGCATTGCTCGAAGGTGCGGAAATCGTGCGCCAGAAACTCGGTGCCGATGAAACGGTCATCGGCGTCGAAATGAACAAGCCGGACGCTATCGAGATCATCCGCCGGCACATTCGCCCTGATCAACCGGTGCGCGTGGTGCCCCTCGCCGTCAAGTATCCACAGGGTGCTGAGAAGATGATGATCAAGAGCGTCTTCGGCATCGAGGTTCCCGCCGGACAGCTACCGCGCGATGTTGGCGTCAACGTCAACAACGTGGGCACCATTATCGCGATCGCCGATTATTTTCTGCGCGGCATGCCGCTGATCGAACGCGTGCTTACTGTCGCCGGTCCGGGTGTCAGCTATCCGGCCAATCTGATTGTGCCGCTGGGTACGCCGCTGCGCGAAGTCGTGCGCTTCTGCGGTGGCCTCAAAGGCGACACGCGAGAAATCATCATGGGCGGGCCCATGATGGGCCGTCCGGTCGCCAGTCTCGACGTGCCCGTCCTCAAGGGTTGCTCGGGCATATTGGTGTTCACCGAAATGCACACGTCAAAACGACCGGAGTTTCCGTGCATTCGCTGCGGACGGTGTCTCGAGGCGTGTCCGTATTTTCTCAATCCGTCGCGATTTGCTCGCCTGGCGCGCGCTCGACTGTACGACGAGATGAAAGCGCTGCACGTTTTCGACTGCGTCGAGTGCGGTAGCTGCACGTTCGCCTGTCCATCCAATATTCCGATCGTGCAACTTATTCGCACGGCAAAAGACGATCTCATGCATCGCAAGGAACCCGCCGAGTGAAGCAAAAGGACCCCGAACTTTTGCTCGTGCATGCGCCGCTGTTGCGCCAGGGCATGACGACGCCCAAAGCGATGCGGGATGTCATTTACGCACTGTTGCCGGCAACAGCCGCGTCGCTGTGGTTCTTCGGATTGAGCGCCGTGCTGGTGCTGGGCGCTTCGATCGTGGGTGCCGTGCTGGCCGAAGTGTTATTTGCGAAAAGTGAAACGCGCGGTGCAACGCTTCGCGATGCGACGGGGCTCTTGACCGGATTGCTGCTGGGGCTGTCGTTGCCCGCAGGGCTGCCCATGTGGATGGCCTTTCTCGGCGGCTTCGTCGCGATCAGCTTCGGCAAGATCATCTGGGGCGGCCTTGGCCACAACCTCTTCAATCCGGCACTGGTCGGTCGGGCCTTCCTGCTCGCTGCCTTTCCTATCGCGATGACGACCTGGGTCAGCGCGGGTGGCCAGGGAGACTTCATGAGCGTCTACGACAGCAACCTGGCGCTACCTTTCATGCAGGCGAAAATTGATGCTTTCACGTCGGCAACGCCGCTCGGCATGATGAAGTTCGAGCAACAGGTAACGCCGCTCAGCAACCTGATGTTCGGCAGAACCGGCGGCTCGCTCGGCGAAACCAGCGGCGTCCTGTTGTTGCTCGGTGGCGTTTACCTGTGGCTGCGCAGGGACTTCGACTGGCGCATACCGGTCAGCATCCTGCTCAGTGTCATGCTGTTTTCCGCCGTGCTCAGCGTGATCGATGCGGCACGTTTCCCGTCTCCGCTGTTCTCCGTTTTCTCCGGCGGGCTGATGCTCGGCGCGATCTACATGGCGACGGACCCGGTCACTTCACCGCTTACGCCCAAGGGCGCCTGGATTTTTGGTATCGGCGTCGGCGTGCTGGTGATGCTGATACGCGTTTTCGGCGGTTTGCCGGAAGGCGTCATGTACGCGATTCTGTTGATGAATGCGGCGACGCCGCTCATCGATCGCTACACGCAACCACGGGTTTTCGGACGTGAGGCAGGCTCCGGATGACGGCGACTACGCGCATCGAGAGCCCGAGCCCCAACCCGTTGCGGCTGGTGCTGACGCTGGCCGTCGCCGGGCTGATTTCCGGCATCGCGATCATCGGTATCTACGAGGCGACGTTACCGACGATCACGGCAAACAAAGCGCGGGAACTAAGAGAGGCCGTCTTCAAGGTATTGCCGGGCGTGAGCCAGATGCAGCCGCTGGTATTTCGGGGGGGCACGCTGGTTGCAACGGCGCAGCCGGCGGCGGACGAAAGCGCCGTCTATGGTGGCTACGACGACGGCGGCAACTTTGTCGGCTACGCGATTCCCGGTGCCGGGCCGGGTTTTCAGGACACGATCGGCCTGCTGTACGGATTCGATGCGCTGCGCCGCCAGGTGCTTGGAATGGAGATACTCGAAAGCCGGGAAACGCCCGGACTGGGCGACAAGATCTACAAAGACCTCGATTTTGTGGGCAACTTCAAGGCGCTATCGGTCGAGCCGACAATCGTGACGGTAAAGCAAGGCAGCAGGTCCCGACCGAATGAAGTCGACGCCATTACCGGCGCGACGATTTCGTCGAAGGCGGTCGTCCGCATCATCAATGAAACGAACGCTGCGTGGTCGGACAAATTGCCGGCGCCGGGTGCCGAGCCGCCGCTCGAGCCCGGGGATTCTGCCGACAGCGGGGAGCAGCAATGAAACGCGACGACGCGTACAACGAACTGATCAAGGGCATCTGGCGCGACAACCCGGTGTTTGTCCAGGTACTCGGCATGTGCCCGATGCTGGCGGTGACCAATTCGGCGATTAACGCCCTTGCGATGGGGCTCGCCACATTGTTCGTGTTGGTCGGATCAAGCTTCCTCGTGTCGATTTTCCGTAACCTGATCCCGAAACAGGTGCGGATATCCTGCTTCATCATCATTATCGCGACATTTGTGACGGTCGCAGACTACACGTTGCTGGCACTGGTGCCCAAGGTGCACAAGGAGCTGGGCGCGTTCATACCGCTGATCGTCGCGAACTGCATGATACTGGGCCGCCAGGAGGCGTTCGCGTCCAGGTATCCGGTGCGACTCGCCGTGCTCGATGCAGTAGGAATGTCGGGCGGCTTCTTGCTGGCACTGTTCTCGCTCGGTGCCATTCGCGAATTGCTTGGCGACGGCGCGCTGTTCGGCGTTTCGTTGTTCGGCGAGAACTTCGAGCCTTGGGTCATCATGATTCTGCCGCCGGGCGGCTTCCTGACGCTGGGCGTCATCCTGCTGTGCTTCAACTGGTTCAAGTACAAGAAGGATGAGTTTCTCGCTGACGTCGCCGCCGCCGAAAGGAGCAGCAGCTAATGGATAACCTGCCATGGATCTTTATCAGCGCACTGCTGGTTAACAACTTCGTGCTGACCTATTTTCTCGGTCTGTGCCCGTTTCTCGGCGTCTCAAATTCACTGCAGACATCCGCTAGGCTCGGGCTGGCGACGACCTTCGTCATGCTGGTAACAGCCGTGTGCGCATGGCTGCTGAATACCTATGTGCTTGTGCACGCGCCTTACTTAAGGCTGATCTGTTTTATCGTTGTGATCGCCAGCACGGTGCAGTTCATCGAGATGCTGATCAAGAAGCTGAGCCCGGCCTTGTTCCGTGCGATGGGGATCTTCCTGCCGCTGATAACAACCAACTGCGCAATACTGGGCCTCGCAATTTTCGCGACCAACCGTGGCTATGGTTTCTGGGAGGGCGTCGTTTATGCGCTGGGTGCCGGTATCGGCTTTACGCTTGCACTCGTGTTGCTTGCCGGTTTGCGCGAGGAGTCCGAACTTTCGAATATCCCGAAGCTGATTCAGGGTACGGCTATGAACCTGATAATCGCCGGCATCCTGTCCATGGCGTTCATGGGGTTTGCCGGGCTGTTTAGCACGACCTGAGGGGTGTAGGCTGTAACGATGACGAACTATTTGCTGCCGCTGATTGCAATCGTCCTGCTGTGCGCTTTCTGGGCGCTGTTTCAAGTGTGGCTGTCGCAGGCGGATCCCGATGTGAACAGGCGGTCGCTGAAATGCGGTGGCTGTGGCCGCCGCGGCGAGTGTGATACCGAAGAACGCGGTTTGTGAGTGTCTGAAACCGGGCACAGGGACCCGGCAGCCCGGGACCCTGTGCGCTACTGTCGATCGCGAATCACGGTCTACAGGTAGGGCGTCTCATCGACGTCAAACTCGACCTCTTGTCTGGCACTTTTCGGCAGCTTGGCCATCGCTTCGCGCAGCATTTCGACGTGTTCGGTCTCCTCATCGCGAAGCTCGGTGAAGAGTTCCCGTACATCGGTGTCGGTAATACCGGGTAACGCCGCGTCGTAAAAATCGTAAGCCTTCTTCTCAGCGGCCAGTCCGACTTCGAATGCCTGCAGCGTGGACATGCCGGTGTGCGGCGCCCCCATGTCCGGGGCTTCGACGTCGAACAGGTCGTCCAACGTCAATCGTGCAGGGGCATCACCGAAGAGCTTCTTGCGCCGGACCTCCAGCTCCTGGCCATGCTTGGCTTCGTTCTCGGCCATCGACGCAAAGAACGCGCCCGCATCGTAGCCGCCGGTGCGGCCTAGCTGTTTGGCGAACATCTGGTAACGGTGACATGCCTCCATCTCGATAAGCTTGGCGAGGTCGAGGGCGTCCATCAGGCTTAGCTTGGACAGGTCAAGACGCGTGGACATTGAATCAACTCCTGGTCTGGGTTTGACAGGCTGAAGCAGACCGCATGGCGCCGCTGTCAGAGCGGCGTCCGGCTTTCCGACAGTCCATCTTTGCATCGAAGCAATACCGCAGCATATCAAGAATCAGAAATTGAATCGCTTTGAAGCGGCCAGTCGCGAACTGCTGACAGCGCTGTCAGTTCCTGTCAGAATAGCCGTGTCGCGGCAGGCCAACTTGTTGTGCAGACGCAAGCAGCGCAAAACACATCGAGCTGCACAGAATTGGCACTGTCGCTCATCGAAGCAGCTACCACCCGGGTTACCGCAAGGACATTCACAAAATGACCGATACCAAGAAAAGCTCTTATCCAACACTGTCTTCAATGGGTGTCGAGAGCCTGAAGCAAATTGACCGGTACTACGTGACCGGAATCAACCTGGTGGATGTATTAAGAATCATCTACGACCGTCCCAGTGAGTCATTTCTGGCGTCTACCAGGACCTACAAATTTCCTCGCGTGCAGGATAATGCGGCGCAAGGGCCAGATGGAAAAGAGGCGCCCGTGATGAAGTCGCATCCGAGGCTGCGCGCAGCGGTCGCGGAATTGGACAAGCTCCTGGCCGTCAGATCCAGCAAGGAGAACATTGCCGCCGAAATCTTAAGGGAGATCGAGTTGCTTGAAGAAGATATAGCAATGCGCGGCGAATGTCTGAAAGAGCTGGCTCGCAAGATTCCCCAGGTCGGATAGACGGATTCACGGATCCAGGCTCAAGACAGATAGCCGGCTTCGGTGCCGAAACAGGCAGCGCCAAGCCGGCTGGCGGCTCGTTCAGGAAAAAAAGAGGCCTCAAGGTTGACCTCGAGGCCGCTCGCGATTCGGGGGCGCTGCGGTAGTTCTCTCTTGTTGCGCTGTCCTTTCCATTCCGGTCGGGCCGCCTCGGAGCGTGCTTGGGTGCCCGGTCCCGACATTGCTCATTGTAACGGGCTACCTCTGGCGTAACCCGGCAACGACGTTCCGTGCGCAACGGCCACGTTCCCATACCTCTTCGCTCCTTTTTTGCCTCCCGACGTCGCAAAGGATTCCGCCTGCTGCCTCCACAGCCCTCGACACGCTGTCTGAATTCCGTGAACCCGTCACGGGTCAGTCTGACACGGCGTTGCTACTATCGAGCAACGTTTCTGCATGAAGGGCAGGGCTTCACGTTGTGTGAGCTTTTTGCAATGTCGAGTCGGTATCGGACTTCGGTCGGCTTCTCGCTGGAGACGCTGGCGCGGCGCGGCGGGCGAGACGGTCCGCACAAGGACGGTTGGGGCGTCGCCTATTTCGAGGGTCCGGACGTATTCCTGCTGCGGGAGTCCAGCCCCGCGGCGGAGAGCGGGCTTGTCGACTACATGGAACGCAACGGGCCGCCAAGCAAACTCGTTCTGTCGCACATCCGCCTGGCCACGCAAGGGGAGGCAGCGCTTCGCAACACGCAGCCATTCCAGCGCGAACTCCGCGGCAGGGCGCACGTATTTGCCCACAACGGTAACCTGCCAGACGTCAGGGAGCAGCGATGCCTGAAGACTTCCCGATTTACACCGATCGGTGAGACCGATTCCGAATTCGCGTTTTGTGGCCTGCTCGAGCAACTCGAGGAAGCGTGGACGCCTGGCAACGGCAAGCTGCCATCCGTCGAGCTTCGGATGCGGATAGTCAGTGACTTCGCGGCGTGGCTGGCGCCGCTCGGCGCGTTCAATTTTATCTACACCGATGGCGACACGCTGTTTGTACATTCGCATCGCCGCAAGCACGATGACGGAGAGACCCGGCCGCCGGGATTGCACCTGCTGGTGCGGTCCGGCAACGAGCAGGCTGTCGATCTCAGCCAGTCGGGCATCATGATGGCACCGATCGCACAGGAGCTGACTCTGGTTGCGAGCGTGCCGCTGACCGACGAGCCCTGGGAGCCTATCCCCGAGGGAGAAGTGATTGCGCTCAAAGACGGGGTGCTGCTTGCACGCCAGTCAGCAGCGCCGGCCATGCAGCCATTAACCCATTCATCCCGGAGTTAACCGTCGTGTCGCTGCGGCTCCTCATTGTTGTTCTGGCCTTTCTGCTGGCCGCAGGCTGCAGCGATGAGCCTGAAAGCGCCGCTGCGCCAGCATTTCCGGTCGCGTCCCTTCCTGGCGTCTACTCCGGCGTGTTTCCATGCGACGGCTGCCCCGGAATTGCGACAACCTTGTGGCTGCTTGCAGACGGCACATACTTCTTCGAACAACGATATGCCGCCGCCGACAATCGTGAGGCGGTGACGGCACACAATCTCGGTCGTTGGCGAATCACCACTGAGCCTCACACGATCGAGCTTGCAGGGCAGGGCCCGGCGCGAAGATTCACACGACTCGATCTCGACATGCTTGCCATGCAGACCGATTCGGACCTCGAACACAGGCTGACGCGCGACCCGGGGGCATCGGACTTTTCGTCGACGATCCGCATGATGGGCATTATGCGTATGCACGACGGAAATACGTCCTTTGAAGAATGCCGGACGGGCGTCATCGTCCCCGTGAACAGGGGCGGCGACTTCGCACGATTCTGGCATCAATACCGAGGTGTTGCCGGGCCGGGCAGGCCTGCCTTCGTAGAGCTGGAAGGCCGCTTCCTGTGGTCGGACGACGGCGCGCTGAAATCGATGACCATCGCGCGATTCGTGACCATCAAGGAGAATGCCGGCTGCTGACCGACAGTCGCGGCGTGATTAGCGTCGACGCAGCGCGCGCATGCCGTCAGTCCTGGTCAACTGTTCGACGACAGCGCCGCAACGGCGGCCCCGATAATGCCGGCGTCGTTGCGGTGCTTTGCCACGTGAATCGGCGTCGGTACCTGGATAGCATGTTTGAAGCGGTCGAATTTCTTGCTTACGCCGCCACCAAGTATGAAATGGTCGGGCGTCATGACGCGTGCGACGCGCTCAAGAAAATAGTTGAACCTCGATCCCCATTCATCCCAGGAAAGCTCGCCAAGTTTCCTCGCACGGTTGCCGGCATATCGCTCAACGGGATTGCCGTCCTTGCCCGGCATATGCCCCAGTTCGATGTTCGGAATGAGTTGACCATTGTAGAAGACCCCGGAACCCAGCCCGGTGCCAACGGTGATCATGATGACCAGTCCATCCAGCCCCGTTCCGGCGCCCAGCTTCATCTCCGCTATACCTGCCGCGTCCGCATCGTTGAGCACGACGAATGGGTGTCCGGTGGCACGTGAAAATGCATGATCTACCCGCGTATGCCGCCACGACGAGTCAATGTTGCCGGCCGTGCGCGCTTCGCCATCGATGATGACTGATGGAAAGCAGCAGCCAACTGTGCCCTCGTAGTCAAACTCTGCCAGCAGCTGCCTGACGGCTTTGGCCAAATTATCGGGCGTGGACTCGTTGGGCGTTTCAATGCGCCGCCTGTCACTGGCGAGAATGCCCGTGTCCGTATCAACCAGCGCTGCCTTGATACCCGTGCCGCCTACGTCTACGCCAAGTACTGTCGCCATGTGCTGGAATTCCGTGGAAATACAATCGACACAGCGATAATACGCAAGAACGAGTCTAAACAGCTTCGATCTGCGAAGTCAGGTCGGCACCAGGGTTATGAATGACACATGACCGGCATGACAGCGGTAGCTTGAGTTACGGATATCGCAATTGACGCATATACTATTGGCCACTGATGCAGCGCTGTGCTGACGTCAAAAAGAAGAATCAATCAAGGGGAAAAAAACAATGAAAAGAGTTCTGACCACGATTGTGGCCGGCGGCATGTTGCTGTCGGTGAGTGCCGGCCTCGCCGACTCGCACGAGGCCAAGACCGACGAAGCCAATTATGCGAGGCCTGTCGAGACGTTTTCCTGCCGTTACAACGAAGGCAAGGGTCCCGCGGACCTTGATGCGGTTGTAAAGAAGTTCAATGCCTGGGGTGACAAGCAGGGAATCGACAACTACTGGGCCTGGACGATGGTGCCGTATTACTTCAGTCCCGCACAGGAATTCGATCTGCTGTGGATGGGTGCCTCACCGGACGCGAAGACATTGGGGAAGGTCCAGGACCAGTGGCTGGCCAGCGGCGGCAAGGTCCAGGACAGCTTTAACGAGGTTCTGACTTGCGACGCTCACAGCAATGCGGCCGTGCTGCAGATGAAAGAGTCACCAGAACGCGCGGATCCATCGAGGGCTGTTGTGTCCTTTTCGGACTGCAAAATGGCCGACGGGGTGACTTTCGACGACATGTATCCGGCGCTGGCGGAGTGGAGCAAGTACATCACCGAGCAAGGGTCGAAGTCCGGGATGTTCGTGTTCTTCCCGGCTTACGGCGGCGGCGGTGAGAAATTTGATTTCAAATGGGTGAACTCCCATCAGAACCTCGAGGAAATGGGCGAAGACTGGGATAACTACAGTCAGACGGGTTGGGAAAAAGCCAACGAATTGTTCGCAGGCAAACTGGACTGCGATTCGGCGCGTGCGTACCTGTCGACGACACGGCGTATGCCAAAAGGTGACGATGAGTAGACAAGCGCAATCTTGATGCAGTCGGGAGGGCCCCATTCGGGGCCCTTCTTGCACCTGCGGCAGGTGTCGTAAGCCCGGAACGGCCTGCCGATATTGAATAGAGCGCACGCGCCCCCAGATACACGTGAGCATTATCGACACGCGTCTGCATTGCCGCCGACGCTGGAGCGGGCATGGACTTCAAGGATTACTACGACATCATGGGCGTCAAGCGGGACGCCACCCAGGATGAAATAAAGCGTGCGTATCGCAGGCTGGCCCGCAAGTACCACCCCGATGTCAGCAAGGAAGCGGATGCCGAATCACGCTTCAAGGACCTGGGCGAGGCCTACGCGGTCCTCAAAGACCCTGAAAAGCGTGCGGCGTATGATCAACTGGGCGCGGACTGGAAGGCCGGGCAGGAGTTCAGGCCGCCGCCAGACTGGGGTTCCGGTTTCGAGTTCCGCGGCGGATTCCAGGATGGCGGTGGCTCGGCCTACAGCGATTTCTTCGATTCGCTGTTCGGTCGCGACTTCCAGACGACGATGGGCGGGCGCCAGGCGGGCATGCATGCTCACGGTGAAGACCACCATGCCAAGGTCCTGATCGATCTCGAGGACGCCTACCGTGGTGCGTCGCGCAGCATCTCGCTGGGCGCGCCGGAAATCGATCAATCCGGCCACGTGACGACCCGCCAACGCACCCTCAGCGTCAAGATTCCGAAAGGCGTAAAGCAGGGTCAGCGCATTCGCCTCGCCGGCCAGGGCTCGCCCGGAATGGGTCAGGGCCAGGCCGGTGACCTGTACCTCGAGATCGAATTCAAGCCCCACAAGCTGTTCCGCGTAGAGGGCCGCGATGTCTACCTCGAATTGCCCGTGGCCCCCTGGGAGGCCGCGCTTGGCGCGACAGTGAAAGCACCGACGCCCGCCGGCCCGGTGGATCTGAAAATACCGGCAGGAACGAGCCGCCCGCGAAAGCTGCGTCTGAGAGGCAGGGGCATTCCAGGCAAGCCGCCAGGCGACCTTTTTGTTGAGCTGGTCATTACGATACCGCCTGCAGACAGCGAGTCGGCAAGACAGCTGTATGAAAAGATGCAGCGCGACCTGTCCTACGACCCCCGCAGCAAACTCGGAGTGCAGGGCCGATGAGCAGAAAAATACTGAGCGGCGTCATCGTCGAAGAAAGTGCAGAGTTGTCGCTTGGCGAACTCAGCCGCGCTTGCGCCACGTCCAGGGAGTGGTTGATCGAACTGGTCGAAGAGGGCGTATTGGAGCCTGCCGGAGATACGCCAACGCACTGGCGCTTTGCCGGTGTCAGCTTGAAACGGGCGCGCACGGCCAGGCGCCTGCATAAAGATCTCAAGATCAACCTCGCCGGTGTCGCGCTTGCTCTCGATCTCATCGAGGAAATCGAATCGATGCGCGAGCGATTGCAGCGACTGGAGCCGATCGATGAGCCCTGAAACTTCGCTCGCGCGGGCCGTGCTTTTTCCAATGACTGACCTTTCCCGGAGCTATCCTCGTGTCTGACTCGCAACATATCGTTTGCCCCGGCTGCGGCGCAGTCAATCGCATTCCCGCGGCGCGTATCGGCGACGCCCCGAAATGCGGTCGCTGCAACGCGGCCCTGTTCACTGCTCACCCGGTCGAACTCGATAGCAGCAATTTCGACAAACACGTCGGCCGCAACGATATTCCAGTCGTCGTCGACTTCTGGGCGCCGTGGTGCGGCCCTTGCAAGATGATGGCGCCTGCATTCGAGCAGGCGGCCGCAGAGCTGGAACCCGGGGTCAGGCTTGCGAAGCTGAATACTGACGCCGCGCAGGATGTCGCCGCGAGATTCCACATCCAGAGCATCCCGACGCTGGCCGTTTTCAGGAACGGGCAGGAAGTTGCCCGTCAGCCCGGCGCCATGGGCGCTGCCGATATCGTTCGCTGGGTACGGGCGAATACGGAGTGACCACAAAGGCTGGCAGCTATTCCTGATAGACAGCCGTCTGTCTCGTCGAAACAATTTAAAGACAGGAGTGGCATAACGCTCATTTCGTGGCTTGCCACCCGTCATGATCGTCTTGGAGGAAGCGCTCGATGAGTTTTGACCTTACTTTCTACGGGGCAACCGGCGAAGTAACCGGCTCAATGTACCTTATCCAGGCGGGCGACCACACGGTCCTGCTGGAATGCGGGCTCATTCAGGGCGGTGAAGAAAACGAACAGCGAAACGCGGATCCTTTCCCCGTCTCCGTGAACGAGATCGACGCCGTCATCCTGAGTCACGCGCACATCGATCACTCGGGCCGGGTCCCGCTGCTCGTCAAACGCGGCTATAGCGGTCCTGTGTATACACAGAATGCAACCAAAGCGCTCTGCGAAATCATGTGGCCCGATTCCGGGTACCTGAACGAGAAGGAAGTGGAGTGGAAAAACAGGAAACGCAAGCGAAAAGGGCAGCCGTTACTCAAACCGCTGTACACGCTGGAAGACGCTGAAGAAGCGCTCAAGCTGCTGCGCGGCGTTGCCTACGGCGATGAATTGACCGTCGTCCCGGGACTGACGCTGCGCTATTTCGACGCCGGCCATATTCTCGGTTCGGCGATCGTCGAATTGACCTATGCCAACCGGGATGCCAGCCGCACACTTGTCTTTAGTGGCGACCTCGGTTACCGGGACGCGCCGGTGATGGATCCGCCTGCCGTGCTTCCGCAGGCGGATACCGTGCTGCTGGAAAGCACTTACGGCGATCGACTGCATCGCCGCTTCGACGACACGATGGACGAACTGACGGCTGTCTTCGAGGCAGCTCGGGCCGGACGCGGCAATATCCTGATTCCCGCGTTCACGGTTGGCCGCACGCAGGATCTCCTGTACCTGATGGCCGAGAACTACGAGCGCTGGCAACTGGATAACTGGCAGATCTACCTCGACAGCCCGATGGCGATTGAGGCGACCGCTGTTTACGCGCAGTACCGCCATCTCTACGGTGTGAACCTGTTCGGGCCGAATTCGAACCTGCCGGATCTGCCGAACTATCACCAGACCCTGACGCCTGAGGAGTCGATGCGCATCAATGATATCGAGTCCGGCGCTATCGTTATCGCGGGCAGCGGCATGTGCAGCGGCGGACGTATCCTGCATCACCTGAAAAACAATGCCTGGCGGCCCGAGTGTCACCTGGTGATTGTCGGTTTCCAGGCCTACGGCACACTTGGCCGACGCCTTGTCGAAGGCGTTGACACCATCAAGCTGTTTGGCGAAGAGATTCGTGTGCGCTGCCAGCTGCATACGATCGGCGGGCTGTCGGCGCACGGCGACCAGGCCGATCTCATCGCGTGGTACGGCGCTTTTCCGAATCGTCCTCCGGTCTATCTCGTGCATGGTGAAGCTGATGCACAGCAGGTACTTGCAAAGAAGATGCGTACAGACCTGAACGCGCCGGTCTTCATCGCCGAGAAGGGGCAGATGATTCACATTTAGAGGCAACGACTACGACTATCACGATCAACATCACCGAACCCGCAGGACACAACACACCAGCCGACGCGCTGCATCGCGCTGAACGTCTGGCCGAGGGGTACCTGCAGGCCGAGCTCGTCATGCAGAAGTACGGCATTCGGCACACGATCGTCGTCTTCGGCGGCACGCGCATTCGCGAAAGCGATCAGGCAGAAGAACGCGGGCTTTCTGACTACTACCGGATTGCCCGGGAGTTTGGTGCCATCGTAGGTCGTTCCGGACAGGGTCCCGACGACTGTCGCGTGACGCTTATGACAGGCGGGGGGCCGGGTATCATGGAAGCCGCGAATCGCGGCGCCAGCGAGGTCGGCGCAAAGAGCATAGGCCTGAACATTCGCCTGCCTCATGAGCAGGTTCCAAATCGCTACATCAGCGATGAACTCAGCTTCAATTTTCAGTACTTCGCGATTCGCAAGCTGCACTTTTTGATACGCGCCAAAGCGCTGGTCGTTTTCCCTGGCGGTTTCGGCACGCTCGATGAACTCTTCGAAACGCTCAACCTCGTGCAAACCGCAAGAATCGAGCGGTTGCCGGTGATCCTCGTCGGCCGCGAATTCTGGGAGCGCGTCGTCGACATCGATTTTCTTGCCAGGCAAGGCCTGATCGACAAGGAGGACCTGGGGCTGTACTGGTACGAGGAAACCGCGCAGCAGGCCTGGAACAGCATTGTCGACTGGTATGAGGCGGCGGGGAAGCCGCTGTTATGCGAGACCGGGTAACAAGCGCAGCAAACGATACGAAGGGCCGTGATCACGCGCCGTGGAGTCGCAGCTCGCAGGCCGTATTGACATCGCTGGGTGTTGACCCTCGATACGGACTCAGTCGCGAAGAGGCCGGCAGGCGCGCCAGGGCCTGGGGTCTTAACCAGCTCGCACCGGCGCGACCACGCAAAGCAATCTTCATCCTGCTGGCCCAGTTCAGGAGCATCGTCGTTGCGCTGCTCTTGATCGCGGGCCTGCTGGCTTTTGTATTTTCGGAGATCCTGGAAGGGCTCGCGATATTGGCGGTCGTGCTGATCAATGCGACGATCGGGTTTCTCACGGAGTGGCGGGCAATTCGCTCCATGGAGGCGCTCAGGCAATTTGCCAGAACCGAGTGCGTGTTGCTGCGAGAGGGCAGGGTGGAGAGTGTGCCCACGCGCGTGCTGGTGCCGGGTGACATCGTCTTCTTCGACGCCGGTGATCTCGTGCCGGCCGACCTGCGTCTGTTCGAAGCCTCGAAACTCGCTGTTGATGAGTCGACCCTGACCGGTGAATCCCTGCCGGTGAAGAAACAGGACGTGGTTCTGGATGAGCCAACGGCCGTGCTGGATCGCGAAAACATGGTGTTCAAAGGCACGTGTATCACGCGCGGATCGGGCAAGGGCGTTGTTGTTGCAACCGGCTCCAGAACCGAGTTCGGCCAGATTTTCGAACAGGTTGTCGCGGCCAAACCGCATCAGACGCCGCTCGAGGAGCGACTCAACGCGCTGGGCGCCGGCCTCGCGTGGGCCGTCATTGGCATCGCCGTAGTCGTGGGCGCCGCGGGTATTGCTGCCGGCCGCGATCTGTTTCTGGCGATCCAGGTCGCTATCGCGCTGTCGGTTGCAGCGATACCAGAGGGGCTTGTGATCGTGGCGACGATCGCCCTTGCACGCGGCATGTGGCGCCTGGCCAGCAAGCACGCGTTGATTACGCGATTGTCCGCGGTCGAAACGCTGGGAGCGACCAGCGTCATTCTGACCGACAAGACGGGCACGCTGACTGAGAACCGTATGACCGCCGCGAAAGTCCTGTTCGAGGGGTACACCGTCGAGATTGCTGCCATGCCAGAGGGTCAGGAAGCCGGGTTTCGCGTCGACGGTCGAGAACTCGCGGTCGACGAGGGGGCTTTACTCGATCGGCTCCTCGAAAGTGGAGTCCTCTGCAACAACGCTTCTCTGCAGCAGGAAGCCGGTCGTGAACACACCGGCGTTGGCGACCCGACCGAACTGGCTCTGCTGGTCGCCGCCGCCGCGCGCAATATCTGGCAAGCCGATCTTTGCCAGCAGGCGCCGGAAATCAGCGAGGATCCTTTTGATCCCGACTCGAAGCGCATGGCAACCGTGCACCGATCGGCGCAGGGTTTCCGGATCGCAGCAAAGGGTGCGCCGGAGGCCATCATTCCGCGATGCACGGCTGTTCGCGCTTGCGGTGAGACCGTTGCTATGGGACCTGCCGAACGCGAGCAATGGCTGCGCAAGGCCGACCAGCTTGGCGACGAAGCGTTGCGCACGATTGCTATTGCAGAAAGAGTCACGCCCGCCGAGTCAGAGGATCCTTACGAAGAGCTCGTGCTGCTTGGCATAGTAGGCCTGGAGGATCCTGCGCGACCCGGCGTCGATCGCGCTATACGGCTCTGCCACAAGGCTGGTATTCGCGTCGTAATGGTCACGGGGGATCACGCGGCAACAGCCCGAAACATTGCGGTACAGACTGGCATCACCGAAGCCTCGGCTGAGCCGCGTCGTTTTCTGGGCGGCACTGAAGTCGACCGCCTGTTCGCCGATGGCGACCACGACCGGCTGCTGGACGCCCGCGTGTTCTCCCGCGTCACACCCGAACAAAAGCTGAAGTTGATCGATCTCTACCAGAAGAACGGCGACATCGTCGCGATGACAGGCGATGGTGTGAACGATGCGCCGGCGCTAAAAAAGGCCGATATCGGCGTCGCGATGGGCGTGCGCGGCACCGCCGTCGCGAAAGAAGCTGCTGTCATGGTCCTGCAGGACGATGAGTTCAGTACGATCGTCTCGGCGGTTGCGCAGGGCCGCGCAATCTTCTCGAATATTCGAAAGTTCGTTATCTACCTGCTGTCGTGCAACGCAAGCGAGGTGCTGGTGGTGAGCCTCGCGACAGTCAGCGGGGCACCGCTGCCGTTATTGCCGTTGCAGATCCTGTTTCTCAACCTGGTCACGGACGTCTTCCCGGCGCTGGCACTTGGCGTTGGCGAGGGCTCGAGGGTCTCGATGGAACGACCACCGCGGCCAGCGAAGGAGCGTATTCTGACGCGCACCCACTGGCTGCACATCGCATTGTTCGGCCTGGTCATGTCGATGACCGTGCTGGCCGCGATGGCGACCTCGATTTTCGTGCTGGACTTCGACATCCGTAAAGCCGTTACCGTCGCGTTCTGTACCCTGGCGCTGGCCCAGATGTGGCACGTGCTGAACATGCGCGAAGAAATGCGCGCGCTTGTGAACAATGAGATCACCCGCAATCGATGGGTCTGGGGTGCGTTGCTGCTGTGCCTGCTGCTGGTATTGGCTGCCGTGTACGTTCCGCTGCTGGCCGAGGTGCTCGAACTGAGCGCGCCGGGAACGGCCGGTTGGGCGTTGATCGTTGTGTCGAGCTTCGTGCCGCTCGTGCTTGCGCCCATCGTGCGCGGCAGCCGCTTGCGGCAAAAGAAGGCGCATTGAGAATACCGCCGCGCGCTTCGAGTGCGGCGCTTCGACCTACTGTATCGTGCTGACGATTCCTTCGCGTCGCTTGTCGGCGGCACCGTCAAGCTTGTCCGGGCGCACGACGATAACGTGCAGACCGGAGTTCTCGCCTTCGCGTTCCTGAACGGTATAACCACGTTGCTGCAGGTCAGAGGCGATGCTTTTGCCGGCGTCGGTCGCGATTTCGACGCGGACTTTCTCGCCGCGCGCCACGATATTGGGAAAGTCGACGGCGGCCTGTGCTGTCAGACCCCAGTCAAGTACGCCGACGATGCTCTTCGCGACATAGGCCGGAATCGAATTTCCGCCCGGCGAGCCGGTAATCATCAGCATATTGTCCGTCTCGTCGAACACCATCGTTGGTGACATCGATGACCTCGGGCGCTTGCCGGGAACGATGGCGTTGGCGATCGGTTTGCCGTCGGCGGGGGGTTGGCGGGCGAAGTCGGTCATCTCGTTGTTGAGCAGGAATCCGTGCGCCCAGCGCGAGGATCCGAAATAACCTTCAACAGTTGCCGTCATCGCTATCGCGTTTCCGTCCTTGTCGATGATCGAGAGGTGCGATGTTCCCGGTGTTTCAAACGTTGTATCTGCGCCCAGCAAATCCGCGACGGGCGTACCGCCAAGGACCTTGCCCGGGTCGCCGTGCCGCGGCGTTTCGTTCGGCGCAAAGCGTTCGCCGGCACGGTGCTCGAGATATGCCGGGTTCACCAGGTCCTCGAGCGGGATGGTGACCGACTTGGGATCGCCGATATAGTGATCCCTGTCGGCATACGCGAGCCGCTGCGCGTCGACGAACGCGGCGACCTTGTCTGCCTGCGTGCCTGCAGCAGCTGAGAGGTGGTCGTAAATGCCGGCAATCATGATTTGTGCGACGCCGGAGGAGGGCGGCGAGGTCGTACAGATCTTCAGGACGCGAAACTTGCCGCAGATCACGGGTCGTTCGATGACTTCGTAAGCGGCAATGTCTTCTTCCGTTAAGGTACCGCCGTCAGGACCTTCCTGTGCCGCCTTCGCAATCGCTGCAGCAATTTCGCCCGTGTAGAACGCGTCGATGCCTTCGCTTGAAATGCGGCGCAGGGTTGCCGCGTAGTCCGGGTTCTTCAGCAGGTGTCCAGCCGGCAGCGGCGCACCTCCCGGGTAGAAATACGCCGCCGTCGGGGGGTTTTCATCAAGGCGGCTGTGCGGTGCGACAAACTCGAGCGAGCTGGCCATTCGTGGCGATACTTCGAAGCCCTGTTCGGCAAGGCGTATGGCGGGCTCGAACAGTTCTGCCCAGGATAACTTGCCGTACTCCTCGTGCGCGCGTTTATAGAGTGCGACGGTCCCGGGCACGCCAACGGCCAAGCCGCTCTGCCAGGCTTGCAGGAAACTCATCACTTCGCCGTCGTCGCGCACGAACATGTCGACGGTCGCACCGGCGGGGGCGGATTCGCGGCCGTCCAGAAAACTCAGGTCGCCATCCTGCCGCCGGTAGATCAGCATGAACGCGCCGCCGCCGATCCCGGAGCTCTGCGGTTCGACAAGACCGAGCACTGCATGCGCGGCGATCGCGGCGTCGACGGCATGACCGTCTTTTTGCAGCATGGCGATAGCCGCGTCGACGGCGTGCGGGTTGGCTGCCGTGACCATTGCACCCCGATCCCAGGGAGCCAATGGCACAGGGATAGCGCCGGCCGATGTACCCGTCCCGGTGCCGGGGGAGTAGACGCTGGCACACGCTGTAAAAAACAAAGATGCTATCAATGCGGCGGCGAATCTGGACTTGATCATTGGCGGTTCTTCGTCAGTCTTTGAGTGGACCGCCAATATACTGCATTTCCAAGCGATTCCTTAGGGAACGCGTTAAACTGCGCGACTACGTCGAACTTATTCTGACCAGGAAACTGCAACATGCGCATCGATGCGATCGATATCGGCCACAAACCGCCCGAAGACGTCAACGTCATTATCGAGGTACCGCTGGGCGGGCAGCCTATTAAATACGAGTTGGATAAAGATGCCGGCACGCTGGTCGTGGATCGCTTTCTGTACACACCGATGGCTTACCCGGGCAACTACGGTTTCGTTCCACACACGTTGTCCGAAGATGGCGATCCGATCGACGTCCTCGTCGTCAATACCCGAGAACTGGTGCCTGCCTGCGTGATCAATGTTCGCCCTGTGGGTGTGCTCATTATGGAAGACAACGCCGGGCAGGATGAAAAGATCATCGCAGTGCCGTCGCATGCACTAAGCCGACGCTACGATCACGTCAACGACTACTCCGATCTGCCTGAAATTACGATGCAGCAGATCGAGCATTTCTTCGAGCACTACAAGGACCTGGAGCCCGGCAAGTGGGTGAAGATCGGCGACTGGCATGGCGCGGCCATGGCGAAACAATTGATCGTCGAAGCGATCGAGCGCGCAAAAGCATGACGCGAACGATCCAGAGTCTACCGGCGCTTTCTGGCGTCCCTGCTGCCTCTCAGGACCCAATGCCGCATCTTTAGGAGAGCCCGTGACTGAAGCAAAGAATTCAGGGACCAAGGTCCTTCCATTCGCGCTTTCGCTCGGAGTTGTCGTAACAACTGTTGTCGTTCTGCAAGCGTATAGAGAGGAGATCAGATTCTATCTGGATCCGGTAGGAAGTCTGACACTTGAAGCCGGGTCAAGAAGCTACTCGGAGGACAGAAGCGATAACGTTCGATGGCTGCTTGAACGCGGGGCGAGTCCGAATGAACGGATACCTGAGCGTAGAAACTACGCTGCGATACATGCAGCAGCCCATTGGGGAATCGAGTCTTCTCTTCGCTTATTTGTCGAAGCAGGAGCAGACCTGGATCAAACAGTAGTTGTCGGTGGGGAAGAGCTGACCCCGCTCGACCTTGCTTGCAAATTCGGCGGTCCGGCAGCGGCGAATGTTCTGGCGTCAAATGGCGGTAAACGACTGTTATCACAGGTTGTGGATTTTGAGGGAAACCCCAACCCAAACGAGTGCTTTGACTGACCGCTTCACGCCGTAAGGCGACGGTCGCCAGGTTTGATCTAGAATAACGGCACTGACCCACAGCGGCCGCTTGCAATGAACAAGAACTCTCCTCTACGAAGATGTATGGACAGCTGCAATTAAGCCTCTTGCGACCGGTGTTTTCTGATTTGGAACTGGTGCCAGGGTTTACTCTGATTGCACTGGGCTCGTAGTCGTTGTAGTCAAACCGGAATTGCCCTTGAGAAGCGCATGTTGACGTCGGCTGGAGCCTGCGTGCGGTAATTTTACTACGACGAGGTGTGAGGGCCGCTGCGCTCTCATACTTCCTGAAGCGCGTGTTTCCCGTGCTCATTGAACGAATCCTGATCGGTGCCTCAACCGCCTGCTACTTTTTTTCCGATTCTGATTGAGTTCTGTGAGCGGCTGGCTTTGGCCGGAAGCCGCCATCCATGTGTCCTGAAGTTGCATTACCTTCGAAACCTGGTGAGTTCGTTAGCTACTCCTCGTTATTGATTAGGTCGCTTGTGAACCAGGTCCCGACTGTCTCGATCTGGAGACGCTTGCAGTTTTGTTCGAAATTTTCGAACTAAATAATCGAAAAATCGTGCAGAAAACTCGTTACGCGAGGGAACCATTCGGCATCGCAGGTCGTGTTGATGATGTGGTTAAACAACTTCACTTGGAGCATCAAGACATGACTAAACAACCAACTTACGCCCGTCTTGGCGTCATGGCAGCTATAACTGCGCTGACGGCTTGTGGCGGCTCAGGGGGATCCCCGAACGATTCCGTGCAAGCGACCAGCGACGTTACGGCAATTGGTCAGATTACCGGTTTTGGAAGCATTTACGTCAATGGCATTCGCTTTGACACCAGCAACACCAGCTTTGACGTTGATGACGCAACGGCATCAGGCGACGACGCGCTCGATGTCGGGATGATCGTCAAGGTCAAAGGTACGGTTAACGCTGATGGCACTAACGGTGTCGCCAGTGCCGTTTACTACGACGACGAGGTGGAAGGTGTTGTCGAGAATCTCACGATTGATGGCGCAGACATGGATGTCAAGACCTTCCGGGTGATGGGTATAGACGTGCGTGCCGAAAGAGGCTCGACTAATTTCGACGCGGAAGACGGTATACCTTTCGACTTCGATGCGCTCGACGAAGGAGATCAGGTCGAAGTCAGCGGCTATTTCTCGACCGACGTATTGGTCGCCACGTATATTGAGCTCCAGATTGATGACGATGGTGATTACGAGGTTAAAGGCGTTATCTCCGACTACAACGGCAGCGATGCTTTTGTGCTCAACCTGAAAAATGGTCAATTCTTCAACGTTACCTTGGCACCCGGCGCCGAGATTCCTGATGTTGGCATTGCGGACGGCCAGTACGTCGAAGTAGAGGGAACAGTTCCCGACCCGATCATCGAGCCGGACGAATTATTGGCATTCGAGGTCGAGCTTGAGGATGAAGACCGTATTGACGACGAAGATTCGGAACTCGAGGTGAAAGGTACGCTTGAGTATGACGCCAGCGCCGGAACCTGGTCTGTGCTCGGAATCGAACTTGCTTTCGACAGCGATACTGAGTTCGAGCCCGCAAGCCTTCGTGGCCGCACCGAAGACCTGTCAGCAGCTGGCTTGTACGTGGAGGTCGAAGGCGAGAATGTCAGCGGTGTACTTCGGGTCGACGAAATTGAAGTTGAAGATGGCGACATCGAGATGACCGGCGATGTTGATTCCAAGACTGGCAGCGGAAACGAGGGCAGCCTGACGCTCTCATTCGGGCTCGCAGAGGGTACTGTGCCCGTGACAATCGACACCTCGACCATGTTCCTCGACGACAATGCAGTCTTCAGCTTCGATCTCGACACGATCATGCCCGGGGACAAAGTAGAAGTCGAAGCGCGGCGCGCGGACGATAGTTCGCTCATCGCTGTGATCGTCCGTATTGAAGACGACCCCGGCTATGAAGTCGAGGGGCCAGTCGAAGCATTTGAAGATCTCGTTTCGATTTCTGCAATTGGTGTCACTTTCGGTGTCGATGCAAACACCCTTTTTTCTGGAGGGACCATCTCGGTCGGCGGCACCGTTGAAATCGACGATACGGACGCGGATGGCATCGCGGATTTCGTCGAGGCTGATACTGACGAATAAGACAGAGGTCCGAGGTTCCAATCGGATCTGGAATTGCGCCGTTGGACGGCCGGTCCTGCTTTGCGGGGCCGGCCTTTCCTGATGATAATAATGACCGTATATAGACTCCTCCTCACTGCAAGCAAATTGCTTCAGGCAAGCATGGCGCGACTGCGTACGTATATCCGGCCTCTGTGGTCGGCATACGTTGATGCCGGGCCATAATGGGTTATTCGCGCGTCAGCTCCCAATCGCTTCTTCGCTTCTGGCCGAGAGCGGCCCGTCACTAATTCCCTGCAGCGGATAACCAAACGGCAGCTTTAGGGATAAGCTGTCATCCAGCCTGAGTTCCAACCGTCACTTCTGGCTCTTTGTTTCCCAAATTTTAGGCTCGGCCAGTACACAGCGAGACAGCCCGAGCCCAACGTGGTCGAGCGCCAACCTGCGCTACAACGCGTCGAAAAACTCCTCCTGGCGCTTGCGCTCCTCGGCATCCGGCAATCGTCCATTGGCGGCGCCTAAGTTATCGTCGACATGATGCAGCTTGGTCATGCCCGGGATACTGAGCGTCGCTGCCGGATGCCCGATCGCGTATTTCAGCAGGAACTGCGCCCAGCTCCTGCAGCCGAAGGCCTCTGCCCAGTAGGGAACCGGGCGATCGCCGACCTTCTGGAATATCCGTCCGCCACCGAATGCCCGATTGATGATCACGGCCATGCCACGGTCGGCCGCGAGCGGCAGCAGACGCTCGGCCGCTTCACGCTGTTCCAGCGAATAGTTGATCTGCACAAAATCCAGCTCTTCCTGGCGCATGACCTGCTCAAACTCCTGGTACTGCGACGACCGTGAGGTTGTTATTCCGATGTACCGAATGCGGCCCTCCTGCTGCCACTCACGCATGACCGGCAGGGCGTTTCGCCAGCCAACGAGGTTGTGGACCTGCATCAGATCAAGCCGGTCGGTCCGCAGCCGTGACATCGACTCGTGCATCTGTTCGATCGTGGCGCCAGCACCGTCCGGGCGATCGGTTTTCGTTGCGAGGAAGAGATCTTCCCGTATACCGAGTTCCGCAATCAGGTCGCCGAGTACGGCCTCCGACGTGCGATACATGGGTGCCGTATCGATCACCGTGCCGCCAAGATGATGAAAGCGCTCCAGGGCTGCCCGCAGCGGTGCACGCGCGGCCTCGGACGCATCGACCCCGTAACGATTGGTACCGAGTCCTACGATGGGCAGCGCCTCGCCTGAAGACGGGATCGCTTTGCGCAACACGCTGCTGGATTCAGCCCAGCCGCTGCCCGCCGCAACAAGCGTTGCCGCGCCGAGACCGGCTTTGGTGAAATCACGTCTGGAAATCTTCATGTTCGCTCCTGTTGCAGGTCATTCTGCTGTATTGCCGAGGGCGACGCTGGCACAATTGAAGATTACCCGAAACCGGCTGTGAGCTGCCAATGCCAGGACTGTACTTCGACGAATTTGAAGTCGGCCAGACCTTTGATCATCCGATACGTCGGACGATTACGGAAACCGACAACGTGCTGCTGACGACCATGACGCACAACCCGTCTGCATTGCACCTCGATGCGGAATATATGAAGAGCACGGAGTTTGGCAAGCCGCTGGTCAATAGCTGCCTGACGCTGAGCTTCATGGTTGGCATTTCGGTCAACGACACGACCTACGGAACGACCGTTGCGAACCTGGGCTGGGATGAGGTGCGCTTTCCGAAGCCGCTGTTTTGTGGCGATACCCTGCGAATACAAACCGAGGTTCTGGAGCTTCGCGGCAGCAAATCACGCCCTGACAACGGCATCGTGGTGTTCTCGCATCGAGCGTTCAACCAGCGCGACGAGCTGGTTGCGGAATGCAAGCGCACGGCACTGATGATGAGAAAACCCGCGTGAATCGCAGCTTCCTGTTCGTACCGGCTGACAGCGACCGCAAACTTGAGAAAGCAGGCAGCAGCGGCGCGGACGCCCTGATACTCGACCTCGAGGATTCGGTCGCTGCTGCGGCCAGACCGGAAGCCCGCCTCAAGGCTGCGGACTACCTGAAGGACAGGCAGAACGTCTGGGTGCGCATAAACCCCATCGACAGCGAGGACGCGACTGTCGATCTCGAGGCCGTCATGCCGTCATCGCCGCAGGGAATCGTGCTGCCGAAGCCGCGCAGCGCGGCGGATGTTATCGAGCTGTCACGCCGTATCGATGTGCTGGAGCAGGGGCTCGGAATCGAGGCCGGCCGCACGCGCATCATCGCGTTGTGCACGGAACGACCGGAAGCACTGTTCAGTCTGCAGGGTTACGCGGGGGCCACGGCTCGCCTGTATGGCCTGTCCTGGGGTGCCGAGGATCTCAGCACGGCCATAGGCGCGAGGGCCAACCGGGACTCGGCGGGCAACTGGCTGCCGCTCTATGAGATGGCACGGTCTTTCTGCCTGCTTGCGGCTGCCGCCGCGGAAGTTACGGCTCTGGATACGGTCTTTACGGACTTTCGCGATCGCGATGGCCTGCTACGCTATGCGGCAAATGCGCGTCGCGACGGGTTCAGCGGCATGCTGGCCATACATCCGGCACAGATCGAGCCAATAAACACGGCATTCCGGCCGACGGCTGAGGAGATCAGCCGGGCGGAGAGAATAGTCGCGCTTTTTGAAGAAAATCCCGGGGCCGGCACGATTGGTCTGGACGGCAGGATGATAGACCGTCCGCACCTCCTGCAGGCGCAGCGGCTCCTCGCGACAGCGCAGCAACAACGAAGCTAACAAGCAGAGACGAAGGCAGAAAAAAATGGCGAATGAAATCTATCCGGTTCCGGCGGCAGTAAAAGAGCGCGCGTTGATCGACGAGGCGCAGTACGAGGCTATGTACGCGCGATCCGTTGAAGACAACGAAGGATTCTGGGCTGAGCAGGCGCAACGGCTCGACTGGATTAAGAAGTTTACGAAAGTAAAGGACGTCTCGTTTGCCAAAGACGACTTGCATATCCGTTGGTTCTACGACGGCTCGCTGAATGTCTGCTACAACTGTGTCGATCGTCACCTGGAAACCAAAGGCGACGACGTCGCGATTATCTGGGAAGGCGACGATCCCGGCACGGACCTCACGATCACCTACAACGAGTTGTATGAACGCGTTTGCCGTTTCGCAAACGCTCTCAAGGCAATGGGCGCCAAGAAGGGTGATCGGGTCACGATTTACATGCCGATGATCCCGGAAGCCGCCGTCGCGATGCTCGCCTGCGCTCGCATCGGGGCCGTTCACTCGGTCGTGTTCGGCGGATTCTCGCCTGACGCGCTGGCCGGCCGAATCCAGGATTGCGAGTCCAACATCGTGGTAACCGCCGATGAGGGTCGCCGTGGCGGCAAGCGTGTCCCGCTGAAAGCCAATGTTGATGCCGCAGCCGCGAAAGCCGATGTCACAACACTCGAGAAAGTCCTCGTCGTAAAGAACACCGGCGCCGACGTCGGCTGGGTTGATGATCGCGACGTCTGGCTGCACGAGATCGAGAAAGACGTCGACGCCGATTGCCCGTGCGAGGAAATGGGCGCTGAAGATCCGCTGTTCATCCTCTACACCTCAGGATCAACCGGCCAGCCCAAAGGTGTGCTGCACACGACCGGCGGCTACCTCGTCTATGCTGCAATGACGCACGAGTACGTTTTCGACTATCACCCCGGCGACGTCTACTGGTGCACCGCCGATGTGGGCTGGGTCACCGGCCACAGCTATATCGTCTACGGCCCGCTGGCAAACGGCGCAATTACGCTGATGTTCGAAGGTGTGCCCAACTACCCGACCTCCGCACGTTTTTGGGAAGTCTGCGACAAGCACCAGGTGAATATCTGCTACACGGCGCCGACGGCTATCCGCGCGCTGATGCGTGAGGGCGACGAGCCGGTCAAAAGTACGTCGCGCAAGAGCTTGCGACTTCTCGGCTCAGTAGGTGAACCCATCAATCCGGAAGCGTGGGAGTGGTATTACCACGTCGTCGGTGACTCACGTTGCCCGATCGTTGATACCTGGTGGCAGACCGAAACAGGCGGCATACTGATTTCGCCGCTGCCCGGCGCGACCGCGCTGAAGCCCGGTTCCGCGACCAAACCGCTGTTCGGCATCATGCCGGTGATCGTGGATGGCGAGGGCAACCCGCTCGAGGGGGCCGTCGAGGGCAACCTGATCATCACGGACAGCTGGCCGGGACAAATGCGCTCGGTGTACGGCGATCACCAGCGTTTCGTCGACACTTACTTCGCTACCTTCGAGGGCAGCTACTTCACTGGCGACGGTGTACGCCGCGACGAAGACGGCTACTACTGGATTACGGGCCGCGTTGATGACGTACTGAATGTCTCGGGTCACCGTATGGGCACTGCGGAAATCGAAAGTGCGCTGGTGTCTCATCAGCACGTTGCCGAGGCGGCGGTTGTTGGCTACCCGCATGACATCAAGGGGCAAGGCATCTATGCCTATGTCACGCTGATGGAAGGCATCGAGCCCAGCGACGAGCTGCGCAAGGAATTGCAGACCTGGGTTCGCAAGGAAATCGGACCGATCGCCAAGCCCGACCTGATTCAGTGGGCGCCAGGTTTGCCGAAAACGCGTTCCGGCAAGATCATGCGCCGTATCCTCAGGAAGGTGGCAGCCGACGACTTCGGCAACCTGGGGGACACATCAACCCTTGCCGAGCCGGCGGTTGTCGATAACCTCATCGAGCATCGACAGAATCGCGTTTAGGCGACGCCGTCAGGCTTTCAGCTGGTCCGGGGAGATTTCCCTGGACATGCTGTTTTCGAGTTCTTCGATAAAGCTCTGATCGACTTTGTCGGCGTCTGGATCGGCTTTGGACTCTGCCCTGGCGTCGGCGGCCTCGCGGGCCTGCTGCTCTGCCAGGAGTTTCTGCGGTTCGAGCTTCTGGGTCACCATCAGCCCCGGGTCGTCGGCGGCCATGCCCGAGGCAGGCGGCACCTGTTCGCGGTCGAGGCGCTGGTACTCGGCGACCTGTCGCTCGTACGCCCTGACGAATTCCTCACTAAACATCTGCGGGAAGCGGCCACCGCCCTTCTCGGTCATGATCGGATACAGGTCCCGGTACAGGTCCCAGTACTTCGACTTGTTCATGAAGGCAAGCAGCTTGCCGCCGCCCATCGCGCGATCGAATCCCTGCTGCAATTCGTCCGGTTCAAATCGCTCCGCAAACTCGATGAACGCACTGTTCATGGCGTCCAGGAATGCGTTCTGGTGGTTCAGCAGGTCATGACAGGCTTCGCGCACGGCGTCTTTCGCGCCGAGGTAATCCCCCTCGTCGCCAACAAGGAGTTGCTTGATCAGGTCGCCCGGACTCTCGGAGAACTTCAGCGGGTTGTTGTATCGCGGCAGCACCGTGGTCTGGTCCAGCCGAAACGCGTTCTTCAGGCTGGCGCGCGCCGCCAGCAGGGCGATGGTGCCCTCGACAAACTCGCGCAATACGTGGCCCGCCGTCAGCATCATTTCAGGGCGGTTGACCGCCGGATGCAATTCGGCTCGACTGATACCGAGACCGTCGAGGAAGGAATCGAACAGATCGTCTGCTGATACATTGACAGGTTTCTTCTGACTGGCTGCAGGCTTTGAGTCGTTCGCGGCCGGCATCGCCGGCGGCTTGGCCGGCTGCGGCGCAACGCTTTTTTCCGGCCGTTCGTCACCAAACAGCAACGACTGAAATTCGTCGTCACCGGTCAATTCCTCTTCGTCGAGCAACTTCATACCGGTACGCAGCGATACCTCGTCCACGAATTGCTCGGAATGATCGGGTGCTACGGAAGGCTCCGCATCGAGCGGCATGACCAGGCTCTCGCCGGAATCCAGCGAAACCGCGAACTGAAAGTCGCCCATGCGAATTCGATCGCCGTCAAAGAGGCGACGCGGGTTGCCTCTGCCGACCGGCTCGACTTCATCGTTGAAATAGACGCCATTGCTGCTCGTGTCGAGCAGGTAATAGATGCCGCCCTTGTGATCGATAGTCGCGTGGCGGCTCGAGATATACCGGTCCGGGTCCGGGAGGATCCAGTCGTTTTGCAGAGAGCGGCCAATCGTGCCGCCCTCTTCATAGAACTCGCGTTCCGCGTCATCGCCAACCAGTTCGCGATGCTCGCTGACGATCTTAAGTTGAAGTGCCATATCTTCCCTCTTAATCAGCACTCAATTGTGCAGCGAATCAATGAGATAGGCTGGTACCCAGTTCACATAATCGATCCGCCAGAAAGGCCTAAGGCCTTGATTTACTGTAAACTGCTCCCATCTGCCGTCTTTCGGTACAAAGCAGCGTCAATATGAGTGACAAGCAACTTTTCAAAGTCGTTTTCATGAGCCAGGGACAGGTCTACGAGATCTATGCCCGACACGTGGATCACGGGGAGCTATTTGGCTTCATCGAGGTCGAGGAACTGGTATTCGGCGAACGCACGACACTGGTGGTCGATCCTTCCGAGGAGCGCATCAAGTCCGAGTTCGAGAATGTCCGCCGTACCTATCTGCCCATGCACTCCATCATTCGAATCGACGAAGTGGAGAAACAGGGTGTGAGCAAGATCAGCAAGCTGGAAGGCGGCAACGTGGCGCAGTTCCCTCTGCCGGTTTACACGCCGGGTGATCGCAACAAATAGAGCCGGCAACCAGCTCGCCGACACACCGCCGTACAAGTTCTAGTATGATCGGGTTCCGAAGCCACCCGATCCGCCTATAAGGTCCCAAGAAGAAGATGCTGGAATTGCCCGGACAGTCGGCGCTGTCCACTTTTCGCCTCGCGAAACTGACCCGTGCATTGCAGCGCGCAGACGAGCGCGTGAAGTCGGTTGACGCGAGCTTCGTCTACCTCATCGACGCCGCTGAGGACCTCGGCAAGCAGGACCGCTCGCGACTCAAGGCTTTACTGCTGTCCGGCGACAAGCCCGGCAAATCCGGCAAGCTCAGTAACAAGCTGTACGTCGTACCGCGTCCCGGTACGATTTCACCCTGGTCGAGTAAAGCGACCGATATCGTCAAAGCCTGCGATATCGACATCGTTACGCGCGTTGAGCGTGGCATCTGCTATGGCCTCAAGTTCTCCGAGAAAGTTGACGAAGCCGCGCTTCTTGCGCTGAGTCCCTTGTTGTCTGATCGCATGACAGACTCGGTATTCACCGAGGTGGCCCAGGCCGCCGCATTGTTCGAGGCGCATGAGCCGTCCCCTGTCGTGAACGTGCCGCTGGTGGCCGAAGGCAGGCAGGCACTGGTTTCCGCCAATACCGATCTGGGGCTGGCGCTCTCCGACGACGAAATCGACTACCTGCTGCGCTGCTATGGCGATCTGGCCCGCGACCCGACGGATGCCGAACTGATGATGTTTGCGCAAGCCAACTCGGAGCACTGCCGCCACAAGATATTCAACGCCAGCTGGGTCATTGACGGGGAACCGCAAGAGCAGCGCCTGTTTCCGATGATCAAGTCAACGACAGAAAAAACGCCTGGCGGTGTGTTGTCGGCCTACAGTGATAATGCCGCCGTGATCGAAGGCTGGCCCGGCGCACGCCTGATGCCGGCACCGGACAGTCATGAGTATGCGTTTGTCGAAGAGCCGATCCACATACTGATGAAGGTCGAGACGCACAACCATCCGACTGCGATTTCGCCTTTTCCGGGCGCAGCCACGGGCGCGGGCGGTGAGATTCGCGACGAGGAGCAACCGGACTCGGGGCGAAGCCGAAAGCGGGCCTAACCGGATTCAGCGTCTCGCACCTGCGCATCCCGGGTTACAGCCAGCCGTGGGAAGACGATTTCCCCCATCCGGATCGCATGGCGACGCCTCTCGAGATCATGCTGGAAGGCCCGATCGGTGCGGCGGCGTTCAACAACGAATTCGGCCGCCCGAACCTTGCCGGCTATTTCCGTACCTACGAGAGTCACCTGCCCGGATTGCCTGCCAACGAGATTCGCGGCTATCACAAGCCGATCATGGTGGCCGGCGGTGTCGGCAATGTTCGCGCGCAACACGCCAGCAAGATCGACGTGCCGGTGGGTGCAAAGCTGGTCGTGCTGGGCGGACCCGCCATGCTCATTGGTCTCGGCGGCGGTGCGGCATCGTCGCTGGCGAGCGGAAGCTCCAGCGAGGACCTGGACTTCGCCTCGGTGCAGCGAGGTAACCCCGAGATGGAGCGCCGCGCCCAGGAGGTCATCGATCGCTGCTGGGAGATGGGCGATGACAATCCGATCCTCCTCATTCACGACGTCGGTGCCGGTGGGCTATCGAACGCCGTGCCGGAGGCGGTCGACCACAGCAAGCACGGCGCCGAGGTCGAGCTGCGCCAGATCGACAATGCCGAGCCCGGTATGTCGCCCATGGGGATCTGGTGCAACGAAGCGCAGGAGCGCTATGTGTTGATCATCGGTGAGGGGCGACTGGACGAATTCATGGCAATGTGTGAGCGCGAGCGCTGTCCGGCGTCTTGCATTGGCACGTTGACCGGTGACGGAAACCTGCTGGTCCGGGACCGGCACTTCGACAATCGTGTTGTCGACATGCCGATGCAGATGCTCTTGGGTAATCCGCCAAAGATGGAGCGCAGCGTCGAGCGCGTCGCTTTGCCGTCCGAACGCCTCGACCTCGACGGTGTCGAATTGGCTGAAGCCGCCATGCGGGTGCTTCGTTTTCCCGCGGTTGCTGACAAGTCATTCCTGATCCATATCGGCGACCGGACCGTCGGTGGCCTGACTGCGCGTGACCAGCTGGTCGGTCCGTGGCAGGTTCCGGTGAGTGACGTGGCGATTACGGCATCAGGATTTCGCAGCACCTCAGGCGAAGCGATGGCGATGGGCGAACGCACGCCGCTGGCCGCGACCAACGCACCGGCGTCGGGCCGCATGGCGGTCGCTGAGGCGATCACCAATATTGCGGCCGCGCCGATCGAGGATCTTGGCAAAGTGCGTCTGTCCGCAAACTGGATGGCCGCCGCCGGACACCCCGGTGAGGATGCCAACCTGTTCGACACCGTCAAGGCGGTTGGCGACGAATTGTGTCGCGAACTCGGCATTGCGATTCCGGTCGGCAAGGACTCGATGTCGATGCGCACCCGCTGGCGTGACGACGCCGGCGAACACCAGGTCGTGGCACCGGTGTCGCTCATTGTTTCAGCGTTCGCCCCGGTCAGCGATGTGACCCGGCACCTGACGCCTGAACTGCGTCGCTCTGAAGAACCCAGCTACCTGTTGTTGTTCGACCTGGGATCGGGGCAGAATCGCCTTGGCGGCTCCAGCCTGGCACAGGCGTATTGTCGTACAGGAGGCGAGGAGCCGGATCTCGACGATCCCGCGCTGTTGAAAGGCTTCTTCGCGGCAATCCAGGAGCTGAATTCGCGCGGCATGCTGCTCGCCTACCACGACCGAAGTGATGGCGGTCTGTTCGCCAGCGTTGCCGAGATGATGTTTGCCAGCCGGCTCGGCGTATCGCTCGCACTCAGCGGTTCGAGGATTGAATTGCTGAAGGCACTGTTCTGCGAGGAACCCGGCGCGGTCGTGCAGGTTACGAAGAGCAAGCTGACGCAGGTGCAAATGGTCATCGATCGCTACGGCATCAATGCCACGGCAATCGGGCGCGTCGAGGAAGACCCAACGCTGACGGTGCGCAGCGATGACGCCGTGGTGCTGGAGTTGCCGCGTTCCGCCATGCAGCGCGAGTGGTCCGGCATGAGCTATCGCCTGCAGGCACTGCGCGACAACCCGGCAACGGCGGCAGAGGAGTTCGAGCGCCTGCTCGATGACAAGGATCCGGGACTGAATGCGAAGCTGACGTTCGATCCGAAAGACGATATTGCCCGCAGTTTCCGCGGTGGCCCGAAACCGCGCGTTGCGATCCTGCGTGAGCAGGGTGTCAACAGCCAGAACGAGATGGCCGCCGCCTTCATGCGCGCAGGGTTTGCAGCCGTCGATGTGCACATGAGCGATCTGCTGAGCGGCCGGGTCACATTGGCCGACTATAACGGCATCGTTGCCTGCGGTGGGTTTTCCTTTGGCGACGTACTGGGTGCCGGGGGCGGCTGGGCCAAATCGATTCTTTACCATTCGCGAACGCGCGACGACTTCGCCGCGTTCTTCGAGCGGAGCGACACATTCGCACTGGGCGTCTGCAATGGCTGTCAGATGATGTCGCATCTTCGCGAGCTGATTCCGGGCGCCGCAAACTGGCCTCGCTTTCTGCGCAACAAGTCGGAGCAATTCGAGGCACGCCTGAGCCTGGTTGAGGTTGTCGAAAGCCCGTCGCTGTTTCTGCAGGACATGGGTGGCTCGCGCATACCAATTGCGACCTCGCATGGCGAGGGTCGAGCGGCATTTGCCGACGATGCCTCTCGGTACGCGGCGTCATACACGGTTGCGATGCGGTACGTGGACAATTACGGCGAAGTTGCTGACAAATATCCTGCGAATCCGAATGGCTCCGTCGACGGCATCTGCGGATTGAGCAATGAGGACGGCCGCGTGACGATCATGATGCCGCATCCGGAGCGTGTCGCGCTGAGTCGCCAGAACTCGTGGCACCCGGACGAGTGGGGCGAGGACGGGCCGTGGATGCGGATGTTCCGCAACGCGCGCGTTGCGCTCGGTTAGGCTTGTTTCTATGCAAAGCGAAATTAAAGGTCGACTGACGGCTATCTTCCGCGAACACCCGGGCTTGCTGGTCTCGGCGTTCTACGTCGCTGCGTCGGTTATCGGCATGTTTTATTCCTGGGCCTACCTTCGTCACTTCGGAATCAATGTGTTCAACTACGCGCAGATCAGCGACTTTCTGCTGGCATCGCTAAAGGAACCGTTTACCTGGGCACTGGTGGCTTTGTCTGTCGTACTCGTGACACTCGACAACGCATACAGTCGTCATGTCGAGCGCAAAAAGCCGGGCAAATGGATCCGCTGGTACGGCTCGTCCCGATACCGTCTTATCAACAATCTTGTGGCGCTCGTGCTGCTGTTCTTATTTATCTACGCGTATGGCGATCACCAGGCGGGTCAGACCCGCAACGGAGCAGGCAAGCTCGTGGCCGTGCAGCAGGCCGACAGCGATACGGTCGATGTCGCAATACTGCTCGGTACCACGGGGCAATTTGTATTCCTCTACCAGCGTGGAGCCGATCGCGTGGTCATCCACCCGATCGAGAGTATTCAATCGATATCTTTCCAGGCGAGCCCCTGACGTAATCAGGGACCTTCCTGATCTGGCGAATTAGTACGCCAGATCAGGAAGGTCCCCATAGTCGGGAGTAGCTAGGCTGAGACGAGGTTGTCTTTGTTTTCCGAGACGAAGAAGCGGCGTACCTTGATCGCTCGCGTCAGCTTGCCGTGGCGAACAAAGCACTGGTAGAACATGTCCTTCAGGACTTCCAGCAGGATGCCGGCCTGCGCACGGTTCAGCAGCGGCAGGTCTTCGTGAGTTCCGGAGCCGAATAGCACCGACTTGATCGGCGCAAACGATTCGTCGTCGATGCCGGCGATGTCCTGTGCCACCATGACTTCTTCAAATGCGCGCAGCTTGCCACCCTCACCGAGCGCCTCAAAAGCGCTCGTAGAGGCGCGTCGACACATGGATGCGAAAGCGTTGAAGTTGTTGCCCGAGTAGCAGGCCAGTGCTTCCCGAAAAAGCACCTCCGTATGTTTCGGCAGGTAGGAAAACGCGAAGCGCTCTTTGGGCCGTTCCAGCTCGATAAAGTTGCGATATAGCTCGACGCGATTGTCTTTGTATTCCTTGACAGCGAAGCGCAGGAATACCGGCGCATCGCAGGCGTCGCACTTGTACACCAGACCCACGTGTTTGGGCCTGTCGCGCAGCAGCGCAGCGGCGTCCGGAACCGACTGCGGTGCCATGTGCGCATACATGCCGCAGTAAGGACACTCGAGTCCGATTCGCTCCTCGAGCTCGCTCTTTAGCCCCTGATCTTCTTCAATAACTATCGCCATTTCGCCCTGTCTATTTATTATCGTTGGACGGCTGAATTGTCTGAACAATCCGCCAGTTCAGTATGCACCATAGATTATGTTCCGCTATCGATGATTAACATAATCATGAAATCCCTACTGTCCCCAGTCACCCACAGCCTGTCGCGCGGCATCGTTCAGCGGGCGCGCAAGCAGTGCTGTTCGTGTCATCGTTACCTCGAAGCGAGCGCCATCTGCCATTGGCACATACGTTGCGGTGCCGTAGTAGGCGTCAATGCCGGGCAGCAGCCGCGGAAAGCGCCGTGCGACCTTCCAGACATCGAGCGTCATGTCGTCGGACAGCGCGTGCACGGTACGCTGCTGCGAGCGTTCGTCGTCGACGTTCGAATAACGGCCGCTGAGCCGCTCCAGTTGATAGATGGGATCAAGCCCGAGTAATGTCGCCGGCGGCTTCCAGTTGACGACGCGCGCGTCCATCTGCCATTCGTCGCCGCGCAGTGGAAAGAAACGATCGACCTCACCGTCAATCATCAGGCGGGCGACGTATTCTCCCGGCGCAGACTGTGAGAACTCAAGCTGGCTGACGACCTGTTCGTCGATGAGGCGTCCGTAGCCGAAGTAGCTGAACGCGAGCAGCACGCTCGCACCGCCAAGCGCGCCGGACGTGACGCCACCGGCCATCGAGCCGGTCGCACGCAGTGGACGCCGACGGCGCAGATGCCGCAGCATCGAAACAACGAAGAACAGCGTAAGGAGTGTGAATATTGCGCTGGCGCCGAGCAGGATATTCATTAGCTGTCCTCGATCTGTCGTATCAGGCGTTTAGCTTCTTATACTTGATTCTGTGCGGGTTTGCCGCGTCGGCACCCAGCCGGCGCTTTCGATCTTCCTCATAGTCTGCATAGTTGCCGGCGAACCAGACCACTTCGCTGTTGCCTTCGAATGCGAGGATGTGGGTCGCAATGCGATCCAGGAACCACCGATCATGGGAAATAACCACGGCCGATCCGGGAAATTCCAGCAGCGCCTCTTCCAGTGCGCGCAATGTTTCGACATCGAGATCATTGGTGGGCTCGTCGAGCAGCAGGAAGTTACCGCCAGAGCGAAGCATTTTTGCCAGATGCACGCGATTGCGTTCGCCGCCGGACAACAGGCCGATTTTCTTCTGCTGGTCCTGGCCGCGGAAGTTGAAGCGGCCGACGTAGGCGCGCGACGAGGTCTCGTAATTGCCGACGTTGATCAGGTCGAGCCCGTCGGAAATTTCCTCCCATACGGTCTTGCTGTCGTCGAGGCTGTCACGTGACTGGTCAACGCTTGCTATCTGCACCGTGTCGCCAAGGCGAATCGTACCGCCATCGGGTTTCTCGGCACCGGTAATCATGCGAAACATGGTGGTCTTGCCAGCGCCGTTCGGGCCGATGACGCCGACGATGCCGCCCGGTGGCAGCTGGAAGCTCAGTCCGTCGATCAGGAGCTTGTCACCAAACCCTTTCTTCAGGTCATTCACCTCGAGTACCACATCGCCGAGGCGTGGCCCCGGCGGAATGTAGATCTCGTTCGTTTCATTGCGCTTCTGGTAGCTCGACGAGGAGATCTCCTCAAACTGCCGGAGGCGTGCCTTGGACTTTGCCTGGCGGCCCTTGGGGTTACTGCGCACCCATTCGAGCTCGTGCTGCATCGCCTTGCGGCGGGCCTTTTCCGAGGCCTCTTCGTTCTGCAGTCGCGCCTCTTTCTGTTCGAGCCAGGACGAGTAGTTACCCTCCCACGGGATGCCATGGCCCCGATCGAGCTCCAGAATCCAGCCCGCAACGTTGTCGAGGAAGTACCGGTCGTGCGTAACCGCGATGACGGTACTCGGATATTCGTCGAGGAAGCGCTCCAGCCAGGCGACGGATTCGGCATCCAGGTGGTTGGTCGGCTCGTCGAGCAGCAGCATGTCAGGCTGCGACAGCAGCAGGCGGCACAGCGCGACTCGTCGGCGCTCACCGCCAGACAGCTTGCTTACATCCGCGTCCCAGTCGGGCAGGCGCAGTGCGTCGGCCGCGATCTCGAGTTTGCGATCCAGCTCCCAGGCGCCCTCGGATTCGATCGCATCCTGCAGCTTGCCCTGCTCCTCGAGGAGTGCGGTCATCTCGTCATCGTCCATGGGCTCGGCGAATTTCATGCTGATCTCATTGAATCGATCCAGCAGGGCCTTCGTCTCCGCGACACCCTCTTCAACATTGCCACGCACGTCCTTGTCGGCATCGAGCTCCGGTTCCTGTGGCAGGTAGCCGATCTTGATGCCGGTCTGCGGTCGGGCCTCACCGTCAATCTCGGTGTCCAGTCCAGCCATGATGCGCAGCAGGGTGGACTTCCCGGACCCGTTGAGTCCAAGCACGCCGATCTTGGCGCCGGGGAAAAAGCTCAGAGAGATATCGCGAAGAATGTGGCGCTTCGGAGCGACCACTTTGGCAACGCGGTTCATGGTGTAGATGTACTGTGCCATTGTCAGACCGTCAGTTAACGAGCGCGCATTATCAGGTATGCTGCCCCACAAGAAAACACTATAGGTCCGTTACACCTATGAGCGAAACCGTGCTGGTTTATCGGGGAGCGTCGATCGCGGCCTACGGTTTCGGCGATCCGCATCCGTTCGGAACCGATCGCCACGACGTATTTCACGCCGAACTCGACAAGGCCGGTTTCCACGACAACATTGTTTTCGGCCATCCTCGTCCGGCGCTGGTTGACGAGTTGGCCCTTTTTCACACGCCGGACTATATCGATAAGGTCTCTCGCTTGTCAGCGGCAGGCAAAGGCTGGCTCGATGACGGCGATACGCCCGTTGTGCCCGGTATTTATGACGCGGCGTCCGCGGTCGTCGGCGCAGTGCTCTGCGCGGCTGACGAAATCATGCACGGCAACCACAGACGCGCCTTCGTTCCCATTGCCGGGCTGCACCACGCGGCGCGCAACAATGCCGCGGGTTTCTGCGTCTTCAACGATTGCGGCATTGCGATCGAATATCTGCGGCACGAATTCGGCCTCAAGCGTATCGCCTATGTCGATATCGATGCGCACCACGGCGACGGCGTCTTCTACGGGTTCGAGTCGGATCCCGACCTCCTGTTTGCCGATATTCACGAGGACGGCCGCTTCCTGTATCCCGGCACCGGCGCCCGCGAAGAAACCGGTAGCGGATCGGCGGTGGGGACCAAGCTCAACATCCCGCTGGCACCCGGCGCCGGCGATGACGATTTCCGGGCGGCATGGGCGCGAGTGGAGGCGTACCTGGACGAGATGCAGCCCGAGTTCATCATCTTGCAATGCGGCGCCGACAGCCTGGAGGGGGACCCGATCACCCATCTTTGCTGGACCGAGGAGGCCCACGCGGAGGCGGCGGCAGCGCTGTGCCGCCTTGCGGACAGGCATTGCGCCGGCAGGATCATCGCTACCGGCGGCGGCGGCTACAATCGCCGCAACCTGGCGCGTGCCTGGACGCGCGTCGTACAGTCTTTCATCGAAACGTAACAGCTGCCGATTGCAGTGCCATATCGCCGCTCAAACAGGTAACATCGCGTACTTTTGCGCCCCCCACCCCGTACGGAGAATGCCCGGATGTTCGACATATCGACGACGTTAGAGTCCTTCGATCCTGAAATTGCTGCAGCGATCGAGAATGAGAACAGACGCCAGGAAGAGCACGTCGAGCTGATCGCCTCCGAGAACTACGCAAGCCCGCGTGTCATGTTTGCGCAAGGCAGCGTGCTGACCAACAAGTACGCTGAGGGTTATCCGGGCAAACGCTACTACGGCGGCTGCGAATACGTAGACGATGCAGAACGTCTCGCCATCGAGCGTGCAATGCAGCTGTTTGGCGCGGATTATGCCAACGTCCAGCCGCATTCCGGCTCACAGGCAAATGCTGCCGCCTACCTGGCCCTGCTGGACGCGGGCGATACGATTCTCGGCATGAGCCTGAATGACGGCGGACACCTGACGCACGGCTCGAAAGTCAACTTCTCCGGCAAACTGTTCCATGCTGTCCAGTACGGGCTGGCGCCCGATACCGGCCTGATCGACTACGACCGTGTTCAGGAGCTCGCCTACGAGCACAAGCCGCGGATGATTGTCGCCGGATTCTCCGCCTACTCGCAGGTTGTCGATTGGGCACGCTTCCGACAGATCGCAGACAGCGTCGGTGCTTACCTGCTGGTTGACATGGCTCACGTCGCCGGCCTCGTTGCCACCGGTCACTACCCGAGTCCCGTCCCCTATGCCGACGTCTGCACGACGACGACTCACAAGACGCTGCGCGGTCCGAGAGGCGGCCTCATCATCGCGCGCCGCAACGACGAGCTGACCAAGCGCTTCAACTCGCTGGTCTTCCCGGGCACGCAGGGTGGCCCGCTGATGCACGTTATTGCCGCCAAAGCGATTGCCTTCAAAGAGGCGATGGAGCCGAGTTTCAAGGAATACCAGGCCAAGGTCTGTGAAAATGCCAAGGTTATGGCGGGTGTGCTCGGCGAGCGTGGTTACCCGATCGTGTCGGGCGGCACAGAGAACCACCTCATGCTGGTGAGCCTCATCGACCGCGGCATTACGGGTAAGGCGGCGGACGCCGCGCTCGGCAGTGCGAACATTACCGTCAACAAGAACTCGGTCCCCAACGACCCGCAGTCGCCGTTTGTGACCAGCGGCCTGCGGCTCGGTACCCCGGCTATCACGACACGTGGCTTCGGCACCGAGGAAACCCGGCAGCTAAGCGGCTGGATAGCGGATATACTCGACGATATCGAAGACGAAGCGACTATCGAGCGCGTCAAGAGCCAGGTACTGGAGCTCTGCAAACGCTTCCCCGTGTACCTCTGATTGCTGCTTTGCGATGGGAGTTTTAGACAGGACCTGACCCCGCATGCATTGTCCGTTTTGCGCCAACGAAGAAACCAAGGTCATAGATTCGCGACTCGCGGGTGATGGCCGGCAGATTCGCCGGCGCCGGCAGTGCCTCGCCTGCAACGAACGGTTCACCACCTTCGAAACGGCCGAGCTGGTCATGCCCCGGCTCATCAAGAACGACAATTCGCGACAGCCGTTCGATGAGAACAAGCTGCGAAACAGTATGGTCAGGGCGCTGGAGAAGCGCCCGGTACCGAGCGATAAACTCGAGCAGGCTATCGGCCACCTGATTCACCGGCTGCGAACCATGGGTGAACGCGAAGTACCGTCCAGGCTGGTCGGTGACCTCGTGATGGAGGAATTGCGGGCGCTGGACGAAGTGGCCTACGTGCGTTTTGCTTCTGTGTACCGCCGCTTCCAGGACATCACCGAATTCGAAGACGAGATCAAGCGCCTGCAGAAGATTTCCGAAACGGCGGCAAGCCGGGAACAAATGTCGCTGCTGCCAGAGCTGCTGGGCAAGAAGAAGGGCTAGGGATGATGACGTTTTCGGATGCCGACTGTGCGCATATGGCCCGCGCACTCGCGCTTGCCGCGCGAGCGCAATACTCGGCACATCCCAATCCGATGGTCGGCTGCGTCATTGTCCAGGGCGACGCGGTCGTTGGCGAAGGATGGCACGAACGCACCGGCGAGCCGCATGCGGAAATCAACGCGCTGCTGGTCGCGGGGGAGCGCGCGGCCGGAGCTACCGCTTTCGTCACGCTCGAGCCCTGTGCGCATCACGGCAGGACACCGCCTTGTGCGGCCGCACTCATCGACGCCGGCGTTGCCAGGGTCGTTGCGGCGATGCAGGACCCGTACCCCGAGGTGGCCGGCCGCGGACTCGACATGCTGCGTGCGGCGGGCATCGTTGTCGAACAGGGCTTGATGCAGTCTGCCGCCGAAGCGCTGAACGCCGCCTACCTCCTGCGAGTGACGCGCAGCCGGCCGCTCGTGCGGGTCAAGGTTGCGGCGAGCATCGACGGCGCCATCGCCATGCAGAGCGGCGAGAGCCAGTGGATCACCGGACCCGAAGCGCGGCATGACGTGCAGCGGCAGCGCGCGCGTTGCGGTGCAATCATGACGGGAATCGGCACGGTGCTGGCCGACGACCCGTCGCTGAACGTGCGCCTCGAGTCGCTGCAGCCGGGCGCCAGGCAACCGCTCCGCGTCGTGCTGGACAGCGGCCTGCGCATGTCGAGAGGCGCGCGGATGCTTACTGTACCCGGCCAGACGCTGGTGTGTTGCGCCGGCAGCCCGCCGTCTGACTCGCTCGAGAGCGCCGGCGCCGAAGTCCGGTCGTTTGGCGCTCCTGGCGAGAAAGTCGACGTGTCCGCGGTTCTCTCGGAACTGGCCGGTCGCGGCGTCAACGCGGTGCTGGTTGAGGCAGGGCCTGAGTTGACCGGGCATCTGCTGGAGCAGGGCCTGGTCGACGAACTTGTGATTTATCAGGCACCCCACATAATGGGAAGCCAGACCAGGACGATGTTCCAGACACCCTCCTGGCTGACCCTTGCAGACCGCAGGGAGCTTGACGTTAGCGACGTACGACGTATTGGTGCCGACACGCGCATAACCGCCAGAGTCTTGAGTTAATGTTTACTGGAATAATAAAAGCCCGGGGCAAGGTCACAGCCATACAGCCACGCGGCGGCGACGTCCGCCTGAGCGTTCGCTCGGCCGGGCTGCCCTGGTCGGACTACGATCCGGGTGAGAGCATCGCTGTCAACGGTGTTTGCCTGACGGCGGTGGCGCTGCATGACGATGGCTTCGATACAGATGTCTCGGTCGAGACGCTCAATGTGACGGCACTCGGCAAACTCGAAGTCGGTTCGCCCGTCAATCTCGAGCCGTCGATAAGTCTCGGCGAACGGCTCGGCGGGCACCTCGTCAGCGGTCACGTGGACTGCACGGGTATCGTGAGCTCACGATCGGCCGATGCCCGGTCTATTCGGCTCGTGATCGAAATGCCGAAGGAATACGCGCGCTATGTGGCAAAAAAGGGCTCTGTCTGCGTGGACGGCGTAAGTCTTACCATCAACGAAGTATCGGTAAACAGCTTCGAGGTGAATATCATTCCGCATACGGCCGAGGTTACGATCATCGAGAATTACAAGGTCGGTACCGTCGTCAATATTGAAGTCGATCTGCTGGCACGCTATACCGAGCGGCTGCTTGATCCGGACGGCAGCGGCATTTCACTGGAGTTACTAAAGGCGCATGGTTATGCCCGATAACACGACGACGCACCCGAGCGTGCATGCATCTAAGTTCAGCGACATTGAAGAGATCATCGCCGATATCGCCGCTGGCAAGATGGTCATCATGGTCGACGATGAGAACCGCGAGAACGAGGGCGACCTCATCATGGCCGCTGAAAAGGTGCGAGCGGAAGACGTCAACTACATGGCGACGCACGGCCGCGGGCTGATATGCCTGACGCTGGGGCGCGAGCGTTGCAAACAGCTTCGCTTGCCGCTGATGGTTAGCGATACGGATGAGCATCACGCGACGAACTTCACTATTTCGATCGAAGCGGCGGACGGCATTACCACGGGTATATCGGCGCATGACCGGGCCAAGACCATTCAGGCTGCCGTGGCGCCTGATGCCAAGCCGGAGCATCTCAGGCAGCCCGGCCACATCTTCCCTGTTATGGCGCAACCGGGCGGGGTGCTGACACGCGCAGGTCATACCGAGGCGGGTTGCGACCTCGCTCGGCTCGCCGGTCTCGAGCCGGCGGCTGCGATTGTGGAAATCCTGAATGAGGACGGTTCGATGGCGCGGCGGCCGGATCTCGAGAGGTTTGCAAAGAAGCACGGTATTCGCATCGGCACTATCGCAGACCTGATCCGCTATCGACTGGAGAAAGAGCGCAATGTCGAGCGAATTGCCGAGCAGATTGTGAACACGGAGCACGGCGAGTTCACGATGTATTGCTACGACGACCACATCAATCGCTCGGTGCATGTCGCGCTGGTGAAGGGTGACTTGAGCGCCATAGACACGCCGCTGGTGCGCGTGCACCTGCAGGACACCCTCGGCGACGTTATCGGCGTCAAGAGCGATTCGCTGGGCTGGCCCCTGCACAGCGCCATCGAGAGAATTTCCCGCGAGGAAGCTGGCGTCGTCGTTCTGCTCCGTGACCAGGAGACATCACGCGAATTCATGGATTCGGTCGAGACGCTCGGTGAACAAAGGAGCGAACTCGACACTCGCCGTAGCGGCGATATGGTGCTGCGCACCTACGGAGTCGGCGCGCAGATCCTCCGTGACCTCGGACTCAGCAAAATCCGTGTATTATCAGCGCCTAAACAAATGTATGCGATTTCAGGTTTCGACCTAGAGATCACCGAGTACGTCTGAGAACAGCGCCGAACCATGGATAAAATCAAGACTATTGAGGGCGACCTGATCGTCCGCGACGGCCGGTTTGCGATTGTTGCTGCCCGATTCAATGACTTCATCGTGGACTCGCTGATCAAAGGCTCACTGCGTTGCCTGCGGCAGCATGGCGCGGCGGATGCCGATATTGAGATCATCCGCGTTCCCGGTGCCTACGAAATGCCGATTGCCATTGACAAGGTTGCGGCGACACGTCGGGTCGATGGCATTATCGCACTCGGCGCCGTTATTCGCGGCGCCACACCGCATTTCGATTACGTTGCCGGTGAGTGCGTGAAGGGCATTGCTGCGGCAGTACACAAGCATGGCATCCCCATTGGCAACGGCGTGCTCACCGTTGATACCATCGAGCAGGCGATTGAACGTGCCGGGACGAAGGCCGGTAACAAAGGTGAAGAAGCCACGCTTGCCGTTATTGAAATGGTCAACCTACTCCGAAGGATCGACTGAGTCATGGACGCCAGCGGGCCACACCGACGCGCGCGTTACATCGACTGACAGCATCATTGATGAACCAGGGTAGTTCAAAAGGATCCGGCGCGCGCACGCGCGCTCGCGAATTGCTATTGCAGGCGCTGTATCAAAAACAGCTGGCCGGGCATTCGCTCTCGGAATTGTTGCAGCAGTTTCATGAGCAGGTTGCCTACGAGCGCGTTGACCAGGAATATTTCGACGAGCAGTTGAGCGAGATTTGCAGGGCGCAGGACGAACTCGAGAAGACCATCGCGTCGCTGATCGATCGACCGTTCGAACAGCTTGACCCGGTTGAGCTTGGTATTCTCCTCATCGGTGTGTTTGAGCTGAAGTTCCGTATCGATATTCCGTACAAGGTCGTGATCAATGAAAGTGTCAATCTGGCGCGCCGCTTCGGTGCGCTTGACGGGCACAAGTACATCAATGCTTGCCTGGATGTCGCCGCGAAATCGTTGCGGGAGGTTGAGGTTCAAGCGAACGCCGGTGGATGAGTTCGAACTGATTCGCCGGTTCTTCGAGCGACCGGTGACGACACAGGATGTGCTCACCGGCATCGGTGACGACGGTGCCGTCATTCGGCCCGCGCCGGGCCTGGACCAGGTACAGGTTATCGACACGCTGGTCGAGGCGGTGCATTTTCCCGCAGATACCCCGGCCTCGGATATCGGCTATCGCGCGGTTGCGGTCAACCTGTCCGATGTTGCCGCGATGGGTGCGGAGCCTCGCTTCATGACGCTCGCGCTAACGTTGCCGCCCAAAGACGAGCAATGGCTTGCCGACTTTGCGAGCGGCCTGTTCCAGGCGGCGAACGAGTTCGACGTTGCGCTGATCGGTGGCGATACCACGAGCGGGCCGCACGTGGTCGCAACTGTGCAGATCACCGCTGAAGTGCCGCCGGGCAAGGCGCTATTGCGCAGCGGCGCGAGGCAGGGCGATAGCGTTTTCGTTACCGGCACTTTCGGCGACGCCGCCGCCGGCCTGGCACTGCTTGCGCGCCATCAACACGATGAGTTTCTGGTCGGGCGCTTCCTGCGGCCACGCGCACGCGTTCGGATCGGCCGCCGTTTGTCGGGCCGCGCAAGTGCCGCGATCGATGTCTCCGACGGTCTGGTCGGTGATCTCGGCAAGCTCCTGTCGGCAAGCGGCGTAGGTGCCGAGGTCGACGTCGACCGCGTACCGCTGTCGGCGGCCATCAGAGCGAGGTTCGATGAATCGGAGCGGCTGCGTCTGGCCATGACCGGCGGAGACGACTACGAACTCTGTTTCACGGCGCGCAGCGAGCATATCCAGGACATTGACGGTGTGACGAAGATCGGCGAGGTGGTCGGCGGCGGCGGTCTCATCTGTCGCTGGCATGGCGACATTGTGGATTACGCCGACAGCGGGTACCGTCACTCGCTGTGAACGCGCCAGCGAAGAAATCCCCGAAGATCGCCGCACGCACGGTTTTGACCGATCCGGTCAATTTCCTGGCGTTTGGTTTCGGCACCGGGCTTGCCCCGTTTGCGCCAGGCACCTTCGGATCGCTGCCCGGAGTTCTGCTGTTCTGGCTGACGCTGGATTCCGGACTTTATGTTCAATTGGGTGTCGGCCTGGGGTTGGTCCTGGCCGGTATCTGGATCTGCGGCGAGAGCGCACGGCGGATAGGGGTACATGATCACGGGGGCATCGTCTGGGACGAGATCGCCGGCATGTACCTGACGCTGCTCGCAGCGCCACTGTCACCCATCGGCTGGCTGCTCGCGTTCATTCTTTTCAGGGCCGCCGATATTGTTAAACCCTGGCCGATTCGGGACCTGGATCACAGACTGGGCGGGGGCGTGGGAATTATGCTGGACGACCTCGTAGCCGCGCTGTATGCCGCAGTAGTACTGGGTTTTTACAGGTGGCTGATGATCTAACCAGTTGAGACAACATGGCGACCAATGTAAGCAACATCGAACGCCCGGCCGGCGTTCCCGAGAAGATCGGCAAGTACGTCATCATCAACAAAATTGGTCGCGGTAGCACGGGCATCGTCTACCTGTCTCACGATCCGTACTACCGTCGCGACGTCGCGATCAAAGTCTACAACATCGAAGAAGACCCGGACGCCGAGCGCGCCAAGGTCTCTCGCAAGATGTTTTTCAATGAAGCGCACATGGTCGGGATGTTGCAACACCCGAACATCATGCCGATCTACGACGCGGGCGAGGAAGACGGCAGCTACTACGTCGTCACCGAACATATCCAGGGTGCGAGGACGCTCGCCGCTTACTGCCGACCCGACAACCTGTTGCGCGTCGACGATGTCGTGGAAATTATCTACAAGTGTGCCAAGGCGCTGCACTACGCACACGGTCGCGGCGTCATTCATCGCGACATCAAGCCCAGCAACGTCATGCTCACGATCGATAACGATGTGCGCATCATCGATTTCGGCATAGCGATCGTCAGCGACTCGGACGTATCGCGCATAGAGGGTATCGCCGGTAGCCCGAGCTACATGTCGCCCGAGCAGGTGCAGTCCGAAGAACTGACGCCACGCTCCGACCTGTACTCACTGGGCGCCGTCATGTACGAACTGTTGACAGGCTTCCGACCGTTCAGGGCTGATAACCTGTCGAAGCTGTTGCACCAGATTGTCTACGCGACGCCGCCGCCGATTCACACCTATCGTGACGACCTTCCCGAGGAGCTCGAGCACGTGGTAATGACCACGATGCAGAAGGAGCCGGGCAAGCGACTGACGACGGGCAATGCGATGGCCGCGGAGCTGACGCGGGTGTACAAGGACCTGCGCCAGAAATACGACAGCCTCGACAACCAGGAACATTTCGACCTGCTGCGCACGCTGACGTTTTTTCACGAGTTCTCGCACGCCGAAATCTGGGAAGTTCTCAGGGCGTCGGACTGGCACGAGTACAAAGACGGCGAGGATATTGTGCGTGAAGGCGAGGTGGATGATCGCTTCTACATCATCGTCGCCGGCAACGTCGCCGTGCAGGCAAACGGCAACAACCTCGGAACACTGTCCAACGGTGACTGTTTCGGCGAGACCAGCTATGTCAGCGGCGCGCGGCGCCAGGCGTCTATCAGGGCACAGGGCCAGGTTACGATTCTGCGAGTCAGTTCATCGCTGATGGAGCAGGTGTCCTCGGCCTGCCAGTTGCGTTTCAACAAGGTGTTTCTGCGGGCGCTGATCAACCGACTGCAAGGCAGCGGCGGGGCGAATACCTGAGTTATTGTTGCGCCGACTCACCGGTTACTGACATCGTCAGTGTCGGCGGGTGGCGGCGATAGCGCCAGTAGGCGTGTAACCCCAATCCGAGCCGCACGATCCAGCCAAGCGCTATCCCCAGGATTATCAGGCTCGCAAGCCCCCACGCGATTTCCGCGAGCACCGTCGTCAGCGTGAAGGGCTGCACGCCGAAAGCGGCCAGTCCGGCAAAGATGACGATCGCACCGACCGACAACACCAGGCTGCCCAGAACAAAGCCGACGGCTACGGTTCGTACGATATTGCGTCGCGAGTAGGTCAAATCGAACATTGAATTCTCCGATGCGTCTGGTACAACCTAGCTTATGGCATGGCGGAATTCAAAAAATCTCGTTGCGCTCGCGGCGCTTTGCATTGTGGCTCCATGGGCGTCCGCCGACGAGGGCAAAGAAACAGCCAGCCCCGACTGGGGCTGGTCAAATATCGTCAAGACCAAGTTTGGAAGAAGCAAGACGCCGGTTGGCATTGGACTTTATACGACGCGCAAGAATGCCTATGGCGTGGGTTTCCGTTGCGAAAAAGCCAAGCTCTACGCGTTTGTCGCGGTGAAGAAGGTCAGCGTCAGGGACACCATGATTCGCGGCGCGCGTCGGCCAGTTTGGTGGGATGTCGGGTATTCGCTTGATGGCGCAGAGGAAACCGTGGAAGAGTGGATCAGCCTCCACAACGGCTTGATGTTCATGGTGAAGTCGAGGTCGACCTCACTCGCGATCTTCGAGGCGGCGAGGCTCGGCAAGACGTTGATAGTCCAACCGAAGAACGGCAAGGCTGTTAGTATCGAGTTGCCGGCCGACACGATCGGGATCTTCGATAAGTTCTGGGATCGATGCGGCCTCGGCGTGACAGCGGCAACCGCTCCGGCTGCCAGCGCATAGCGCCAATCAGCACAACTCGCACTCATTACAAGAATACGGGGATACCGACGATGAATCGCTTTATTTGCCTGACAATGGCGCTGTTTGCGTTGCCGACCTTCGCCGCGGATCTGAATGGCGCGGTGCAGAAAGACTACGACGCACACCTGGCGGCCTTGTTCGATCACTTCCATCGCAATCCGGAACTCTCGACCGTCGAATTCGCGACCGCGACGCGCATGGCCGATGAGCTTCGGGCAGCCGGTTTCGACGTGACGGAAAATGTCGGTGGCACCGGCGTTGTCGCAATGCTCGAGAATGGCGCCGGGCCCCTGGTCATGATGCGTGCTGACATGGACGGCTTGCCGGTCGAGGAGAAGTCAGGCCTGGCAAATGCATCGCGCGCGACGCAGACGGACCCGATCACCGGCAACGAGGTTTTCACAATGCACGCGTGCGGGCACGATGTGCACATTACCAGCCTGGTTGGCACCGCCCGCCAGATGGCGGCCCGCAAGGAGCAGTGGAGCGGCACCCTGATGCTCGTAGTGCAGCCGGCTGAGGAGCGTGTGCTCGGCGCGCGCGCGATGCGCGACGACGGTCTCTGGGAACGCTTTGGCAAGCCGGACTATGCGCTGGCGTTTCACGTCTCTTCAAGCGACGTTGCCGGCATCATAAACGTGTCGGAGGGTAGTCCTTATGCCGGTGCCGACACGGTCGATATCATTATCAAAGGTGTCGGCGCGCACGGCGCGAGCCCGCATCGAGGCAAAGACCCGATCGTCCTGGGCAGCCAGATCGTACTGGCACTGCAGACGCTGGTGTCGCGCGAACTGTCGCCGCGCGATCCGGGCGTCGTTACGGTCGGCTCGTTTCATTCCGGCACCAAGCACAACATCATCTCGGATGAAGCGCATCTGCAGCTGACGGTGAGAAACACCAGTGAAGAGACGCGCGCGATTTTGCTAAACGGCATCAAACGCATTGCCGAAAACATGGGGCGCGTCGCCGGTCTTCCTGAAGACATGTTGCCCGAGGTCATCATCTCCGAGGAAAGCGTTCCGCCAACCACGAATGACCCGGAGCTGGCGCGTCGGCTGAAGGTCGCGTGGGCCGATGCCCTTGGGGACGCCGCTGTCGTCGATATTCCGACCAAGGGTATGGGAGCGGAGGATTTTCCGTACTTCACCGTCGATCCGGACATACCGAGCGTGTACTGGGCGGTTGGTGGTACGCCGCTGTCCGACTTCGACACGGAGATGGCGGGCGGTCCGCCCGTGCCGAGTCATCACTCGCCGCTGTTCAAAATATCCCCTGAGCCGTCCGTGCGGACAGGCGTCGAGTCGACGGTTGTCGCATTGGTGACGCTGCTTCAGCAGTAGGAGCGCGCCCCAGCGCGCCAGGTGCCCTCGGGGTGCGAAGCGAAGCGGCAGCCGCCAGGCTGCAACGAGTCTATTCCCACCCCGAGGGTAGGAGCGCGCCGGGTGCCTTTACGGTGCGAACCCGTAGCCGTCAGTCCTCGTCATCGCCCAGGAATTCGTCCAGGTCCTCGCCGCCCGCGCTCTGCAGCAGGATCTCGACTTTTTGCTCTGCGTCTTTGAGTGCGTTCTGGCAGCCGCGCGTCAGCTTGATGCCTTCCTCGAATTTCTTCATGGCTTTCTCGAGCGGCAGGTCGCCTGACTCGAGTTCTTCGACCAGCTCTTCGAGATCGGACAGCGACTTTTCCAGGTTGAACTTTTTCGCAGAACTCATGGCTTTCTTCCGCACTGGGTAGCGCCGATACGCTACAGACAGGCGCACACAGCGTCAATGCGTGTGCGCATCGTAAAGCCGTTTGCTCCGCAGTTTCCACGGTTGACAGGGCAGGGGCGGAGGCATAGAGTCATTTAGCATTAGACTGGGTCTAATTAAATTTCATTATCATCTGAGAGGGGACTTACCGTGTCACTAAAAGGCAGCAAGACAGAAAACAACCTCAAAGACGCATTTGCCGGTGAATCGCAGGCGAACCGTCGTTACCTCTATTTTGCGGCAAAAGCGGACGTCGAAGGCTACAACGATGTCGCTGCCGTGTTCCGTTCGACGGCGGAGGGCGAAACCGGTCACGCGCACGGTCACCTTGAATACCTGGAGGAAGTTGGCGACCCGGCAACCGGTTTGCCGATCGGCGGAACAGCCCAAAACCTGGCAGCCGCTATCGCTGGTGAAACGCACGAGTACACCGACATGTACCCCGGCATGGCGAAGACAGCCCGTGATGAGGACTTCGACGAGATTGCGGACTGGTTTGAAACGCTGGCGAAAGCCGAGCGTTCTCACGCCAATCGCTTCCAGAAAGCGCTTGATTCACTCGACGATTAAGCAATGACGCGAATGCCGGGTCGCCCGGCCCGGCATTCCCTGTCGCCGGAAATAAAATGAGCAACCCGGAAGGCAGGCGGGAAGGTAGCCTCGAAGCGCCGACTCGCCACGCGCTCGACTGGCAGTCGGACGCATTCTATGACGAACAGCCGCTGTTCGAGGAGCTCGAGCGAGTCTTCGATATCTGCCACGGCTGCCGTCGCTGTTTCAACCTCTGCAATTCGTTTCCCACGTTATTCGACGCTGTTGACGAGTCCGATACGATGGAAGTCGATGGCGTGCCCAAGAAGGTCTATTGGGATGTCGTCGATCATTGCTACCTGTGCGACATGTGCTACATGAGCAAGTGTCCGTACGTGCCGCCACACGAGTGGAACATCGATTTTCCGCATTTGATGCTGCGCGCCAAAGCAGCGCGCTTCAAGAAACAGGGCGCGTCGTTTCGAGACACGGTCCTGAGCTCTACGGACAGGGTTGGCAAGCTTGCCGGCATTCCAGTGGTCGTTACTGCGGTAAACGCGACCAACCGCAGCAAAGCAGGGCGCAAGCTGGTCGAGAAGGCACTGGGCGTGCATCGCGATGCGCCCGTACCGCCATACCACTCGAAAACAGCGAGGAAACGACTGCAACGGCTGCAGCATGCCGGCGAAGTTGCCGCAACGCCGACGGCCGGCACACGCGGCAAGGTCGTGCTCTACACGACCTGCTATGGCAACCGTAACCACCCGGAGATCGACGAGGACCTTGTCGCGGTATTCGAGCACAACGACATCCCGATGGCGCTCGCCGAGAAAGAAGTCTGTTGCGGTATGCCGAAGCTGGAGCTGGGTGACCTGGAGTCGGTGGCCAAAGCTAAGGAAATCAACATCCCTGTGCTTGCGAAAATGGTTGACGCCGGGTGGGATATCGTCACCCCGATACCGTCCTGCACCCTCATGTTCAAGCAGGAGCTGCCGCTGATGTTCCCGGATGATCCGGAGGTGGCGAAAGTCAGGGACGCGATGTTCGACCCGTTTGAATACCTGATGCTGCGGCACAAGGATGGCCAGCTCAAGACCGACTTCCAGCAGTCACTTGGCAAGGTCTCCTACCAGGTTCCCTGCCATCTGAGAGTGCAGAATATCGGTCTGAAGACGCGTGACGCGCTGCAACTTGTGCCGGACACAACGGTCGAAGCGATCGAACGCTGCTCGGGACACGACGGCACTTACGCCGTCAAGAAAGAGTTCCACGAGGTATCGAAGAAGATCGCGCGCCCCGTGATCAATAAATTAAAGAAAGCAGAAGCCGACCACTTCGTCAGCGACTGCCCGATGGCGGCGGAGCAGATCGTCCAGGACCTGGACGATCACAAGGCGAACAACCCGATGAGTTTGCTGAGAATGGCCTACGGAATATGAGCACCATGGAAAAACTGACACGCGACAAACTTTTCAGTCTTGAGCAATATGCCGAAGCGCGACCTGCGTTCCGGGAAAAAGTACTGCAGCACAAGCGCGATCGACGCCTTGCGCTGGGCACCAATGCTGCGCTTTATTTCGAAGATTTCCTGACCATGCAATACCAGGTCCAGGAAATGCTTCGCATCGAGCGTATCTTCGAGGCCGATGGCATCAACGAAGAGCTTGAAGCCTACAATCCGCTGATTCCGGACGGTTCCAACTGGAAGGCCACCTTCATGGTCGAGTTTCCGGAAGTCGAAGAGCGCCGTGCCATGTTGACGCAGCTCAGGGGAATCGAGAATCGCGTTTACGTACAGGTTGCCGATTTCGATCGGGTATTCGCGATCGCCGACGAGGACCTGGAGCGATCCGACGATGACAAGACATCGGCCGTTCACTTCATGCGTTTCGAGTTCCCACCGGAGCAGGTAGCTGCACTTAAAGATGGCGCGTCCCTCGTGGCCGGCATCGATCACGAGAATTACCGCGTCGAGGTCAGTCCGGTTGCCGAGAATGTCAGGAAGTCCCTGGTAGCCGATTTTGATTAGTAATTAGCAGGCTCATTCGTTTTTGCGGGTGCGCCCGCTATCCATTCAGGCTAGAATCGCGCCGGGCACCTTTCTGGCAATCTGATAACTGGCTATCTGATTGATGACTAAACGATACGACGCTGCGGACATTGAGGTCCTAAGCGGTCTCGAACCTGTTCGACGCCGGCCGGGCATGTACACCGATACAACGCGGCCGAACCATCTCGCGCATGAAGTCATCGACAACAGCATCGACGAGGCGCTGGCGGGCTACTGCAAGAAACTCGACGTCACTATCTACAAAGACGGCTCGCTCGAGGTTTCCGATGACGGCCGCGGCATGCCTGTCGACAAGCATCCCAAGGAGAAAATTCCCGGCGTTGAGCTGATCCTCACGCGTTTGCACGCGGGCGGCAAGTTCTCCAATGAGAACTACCAGTTCTCAGGCGGACTGCACGGCGTCGGCGTCTCGGTTGTCAACGCGCTGTCGAAGAATCTCGAAGTCTGGATACGTCGCGGTGCGAAGGAATACAACATGAGTTTTGCCGGCGGCAAGAAGCGCGGCAAGCTCGAGGTCGTTGGTACTGTCGGCAAAGCGAATACCGGCACGACGATACGCTTCTGGCCGGACGAAAAGTACTTCGATTCACCGAAATTCTCCGTGCCGAGCCTGAAGCACGCGCTGCGCGCCAAGGCCGTTCTGTGTCCCGGCATCACCGTTCGCCTCAAGATCGAGAAGTCCAAGGAGAAGTTCGAGTGGTGCTATGCCGGCGGTCTCGAGGAATACCTGCTCGAAGAAATCGGCGCCGCTGAAATGCTTCCTGCCGAACCCTTTGCCGGCAGCCTGTCGGGCAACAACGAAGCGCTCGACTGGGCGCTGGTCTGGTCAACGGACCGTAGCGCCAGTGTTACCGAGAGCTATGTGAACCTGATTCCGACGCCACAGGGGGGCACGCACGTCAACGGCCTGCGCACCGGTCTCACGAATGCGCTGCGTGAGTTCTGCGATTTTCGTAACCTGTTGCCGCGCGGTGTCAGCATCGCGCCGGAAGATGTCTGGGATGGCCTGAACTTCGTGTTGAGCACCAAGCTCGAAGACCCACAGTTCTCCGGGCAAACCAAGGAGCGCCTTTCGTCACGCGAGTCGGCCGCGTTTGTCGCCGGCATCATCAAGGACAATTTCGCGCTGTGGCTAAACCAGCACCCGGAAACCGGGGACCAGATCGCACAGCTTGCGATCGGCAAGGCGCAGCAACGCCTGAAATCAGCGAAACAGGTGGTGCGCAAGAAGATTGTTTCCGGTCCTGCATTGCCTGGCAAACTCGCCGACTGCACCTCGCAGGAGCCCGAACTTTGCGAGATCTTCCTCGTTGAAGGCGATTCGGCCGGCGGCTCCGCGAAGCAGGCGCGCGATCGCACGACGCAGGCAATCATGCCGCTGCGCGGCAAGATCCTGAACACCTGGGAGGTCGATTCCGGCGAGATCCTCGCTTCCCAGGAGGTGCACGATATCTCGGTGGCGCTAGGCGTCGATCCGGGCACCAGCAACATCGACGGTTTGCGCTACCACAAAGTCTGCATCTTGGCGGACGCAGACTCCGACGGTCTGCACATCGCGACGCTGTTGTGCGCGCTGTTCCTGCGCCACTTCCGTGAGCTGGTCATGGCGGGCCACGTGTACGTCGCGATGCCGCCGTTGTATCGCGTGGATGTCGGCAAGGAAGTCTACTACGCGCTGGATGAGGGTGAACGCAAGGGCATTCTCGATCGTATCGAAGCCGAGAAGAAGCGCGCCAAGGTATCTGTTACGCGCTTCAAAGGCCTCGGCGAAATGAACCCGTCGCAGCTCAGAGAGACGACCATGAATCGTGATACGCGTCGACTGGTGCAGTTGACCGTGAATGCCAAAGACAAGGCCGAGCAGATGATGGACATGCTGCTCGCCAAGAAGCGCGCGAAAGACCGTCGGCAATGGCTTGAGACCAAGGGCGACCTGGCAGAGGTTTGAGGGCCTGACATGCAAAGCAGCTTGAATCTGGAGGGCGTCGAGCAACAGTCGCTCAAGGACTATACGGAGAAGGCCTACCTCGATTATTCGATGTATGTGATTCTCGATCGCGCCTTGCCGCAGATCGGCGACGGTCTGAAGCCTGTGCAGCGGCGTATCATTTACGCAATGAGCGAGTTGGGCCTGTCGGCCAGCTCGAAACCGAAAAAGTCGGCGCGCACGGTGGGCGACGTGATCGGTAAGTTTCATCCGCATGGCGATTCGGCCTGCTACGAAGCGATGGTGCTGATGGCGCAGGACTTTTCCTACCGCTACCCGATCGTCGATGGGCAGGGCAACTGGGGGTCGACAGACGATCCGAAGTCGTTTGCCGCCATGCGCTACACAGAGTCACGGCTCACGCCGTACGCCAGGAGCCTGCTGCAGGAACTGGGCGACGGTACGGTTGACTGGGTGCCGAACTTTGACGGTACGATGAACGAGCCGGTCGTGCTGCCGGCGCGTTTACCCAACCTGTTGCTGAACGGCACAACGGGCATCGCCGTCGGTATGTCCACCGACGTGCCGCCGCACAACCTCAAGGAGGTGGCGAGCGCCCTGGTGCACCTGCTCGACAATCCGAAAGCGACCGTCAAGCAGCTGATGAAACACATCAAGGCTCCTGACTACCCGACCGGTGGTGAACTGGTTTCGTCGCGCGACGAGATTGTCGACATGTATACAACCGGTAGCGGCACGCTCCGCTTGCGTGCGTCCTACAAGGTCGAAAACGGTGACATCGTCGTCAATTCGCTGCCGCATCAGATCTCCGGCAGCAAGATTCTCGAACAGATCGCAGCGCAGATGCGTGCCAAGAAGCTGCCGCAGGTAGATGATCTTCGCGACGAGTCCGATCATGAAGAAGCGACGCGCCTCGTCATCAGCAAGAAGCGCGGCGTCGATGTTGAACAACTCATGTCACACCTGTTCTCGACGACGTCGCTGGAGCGAACTGTGCGCGTCAACATGAACATCATCGGTTTGAACGGCAAGCCTCGAATGTTCAATCTGGTCGAGCTGTTAGCCGAGTGGCTGAAGTTCAGGAAGCAAACGGTCAGGAACCGCCTCGAGCATCGCCTGCAGATCGTCAATGATCGACTGCATATTCTCGACGGCCTGCTGGTTGCGTACCTCAACATCGACGAAGTGATCGCCATTATCCGCGAAGAGGATAAACCGAAGCCGGTCCTGATGAAGCGCTTCAAGCTCAGCGACTTGCAGGCAGAGGCGATCCTGAACCTGCGCCTGCGCAATCTCGCCAAGCTGGAGGAGATGAAGATCCGCGGGGAGCAGGACGAGCTCTCCAGCGAACGTGACCTGCTGGAGAAGACACTCAAGAGCGCGGCACGCCTGAAGACCCTGATCAAGAAAGAAATCATCGAGGACGCTGAGGCCTACGGTGACGATCGACGTACCGAAATTGTCGAACGTGAAGCCGCACAAGCCCTCGATGAAACCGAGCTGGTTGCCAGCGAGCCGGTAACGGTGGTGCTGTCCCAGGCGGGCTATGCGCGGGCAGCAAAAGGGCACGAGATCGATCCAACCGCCCTGAGCTACCGCTCCGGCGACGGTTTCCTGGCGTCGGCGCAAGGGCGCAGCAACCAGCTCGCGATGTTTATCGACAGTACCGGTCGCGTCTACAGTGTGATCGCCGGCACGTTGCCATCCGCACGCGGCCAGGGCGAGCCGCTATCGAGCCGCTTTAAGCCGCCGGACGGTGCCGCATTTTGTGGCGCCATGATTGGCGATGCCGATCAGAAGTACCTGCTTGCGAGCGACGCTGGCTACGGTTTTGTGGCGACACTCGGCGACCTTGTATCGCGCAACCGGGCGGGCAAGGCGATCCTGCGAGTTCCGGCAGGCGGCCGCGCCGTCGTGCCGGCGATGGTCCCGAAGGACAGCGAGTGTCTTATCGCTGCAGTCAGTTCAATCGGAAGATTGTTGCTGTTCGAGATGGACGAACTGCCCGAACTCGCCAAGGGCAAGGGCAACAAGCTGATCAACATCCCGGGCAAGAAGTACCAGGGCGGTGAAGAAAAGATGATCGCGGCGGCGGTTGTTCCCGAGGAAGGCAGCCTGCAGGTGCACACGGCTACACGCGTGATGACGATCAAGTGGGCCGACGTTGACGATTACTACGGCGAACGCGCGCTGCGCGGCAGCCTGCTGCCGAAGGGATGGCGCAAAGTCGAGCGATTGATCGGACTGGCCTAGCCGCGGCACCCGGGGTCGGGCCGGAACCTTACTGCTTGAGTACCGTGTCAGACTGCTTTCGAGCCCGACTTGCCTTTGTCAATGTCCATCTCGGCGGTTTCGTCGTTCTCGGCCAGCGGCATTTCCACGGTCGCCGCTTCGTGGATTCCTGTTTCATCGGCGCTGCTCTCCGCCTCGTGGCTCGACGGCAGCTGCGCGGTTACGTCGAGCTCGGTGACGGTTGCAAGCGGGGTCGCGGCTGCCAGTTCGCTGGTGACGTCGTAGTCGTCTGAACTCACTGTGTTGTCTGCCGCCAACTCTTCCGCGGCGCGCAAGATCTCTGCGTTGAGGGCCTGCGTCGCGGTCAGCTCGTCCTCGTAGTCCTGCTCGAGGATTTCAAGGTCGACCTGCGTATTGATCGAGTAGGCGTCGGTCTTCTCGGTATCCTCGATCGGCTCAACTTCAACGGCCTGCAGATCGCGCTGCGTGACGTCCTCGGGCCGAGGCATCTTGGTGGCATCCAGGACAACGGACAGATCGTATTCGTCGATATCACTGTCGGCGCCTTCCATGACCGAAGTAATGTCGTCATCGGCTGCAAAAATACCGGTATCGGATTCCGGCACGGTCGGCTCCGGCTCGAACGGCAGTTCGAGATCGATCTCCGTGGGTGTTGCAAAACCGAAGTCTTCTGCAACTTCCATCTCTGTCCCTTCGTCGAGCCCTGTGCCCATGACCAGGTCTGCATCGAGCGTCAGGTTTTCAGCGGTCGGGGAATCATCCTCGAGCGTGTAATCGGTGTGCGCGACGACTTCTATGCCGCTGTCTTCGCGAAACAGCGGGGCTGCTTCGGAAACGGTGGGATCCAGATCGGTGGCGCGTCGTTGCGGCAAGTCCGCCGGCAGCTCAGCTTCGACCGGTCTTCCGCGGAACAGTCGGCCAAACAACAGCAGCGCGGCGATCAGTGCAAGGCCGGCGCCCGACAGCCACATTAGCCACGACGATGACTCCACCGTCGAATTCGATTCCGTGTTGATCACTGCCGTCGTCACGTTCGGCGACGTCGATATTGTGACGGGACCCTCAAGTTCAGTGTCCTCGATGACCGTCGTAACACTCGTCTCGGCGCCGTCAACGAACGGGTTGTCGCTGGCAGCAGCAGCCGGCCTCAGGTCGCTGGTCGAGTCGGCCGGTGTTGCCATCTCGTAAGAAACGAGTTCGGCTTGAGCGGCGTCAGTAGCCGCTGCAGTATCCACGGCGTCAGCAGGACCCTGCACCGATGTGTCGATAGCAGCCGCGCTGGTCGCTGCACTGTCAACGCCGGAATCCGCCGTTGACGCAAGCGATGTCGGTGCCGACTGCTCGACGAGGAAACCCGGAATCGTCAGCCAGCTGCCCGCTTTGAGCTTGTTCGGATCGTCGTCAATGAAGGCGTCCGGGTTGGCATCGAAAATAGCGTTGACCGCCGGCCACAATGAGGCAGAACGGTTTTCTATGCGTTGTACGATCTGCGAGAGTGTATCGCCGGGTTGCACGCGGTACTTGCTCGACTGATCGATGGGCGTCTGGGCGACCTTGCTGCCGGCGGCCTTCCGTCGGGGAGCACTGCTCGATCGAGCGGGTGTGGCGGCAACGGCGTTAGTGACGGTCGCAGGTGCTGCGGCGCTTTCACTGGCAACCGGCGGGCTGTCGTAGGCCGTTCCCGCCGGGTCGACGAACAGCAGGTATTCGCGGCTCAGGTTCGGGGTATACGGACAGTCGACGTTAACCGTCGTGGCAATCATCGGCTCGCGAACGGGCGATTTGCCGGTCAGGAGGATAGTGCCGTCGGCAATGCTGACCGTCGCGCGTCCCACGCCAGGTAGTCCGCTGGCGGATGCACCAAGGCCCAGTGTTACGCAGGAGCTAGACAGTTCTTCGTGCGGTGCCAGCGCATAGGCGATGCTCGCTCGCAGCGGCTGTCCCAGCCTTGATTCCACCGTAATGTCACCCAGCTCCAGCGCGTGGCTGGGCACCGCGGCGAGGCCGCCGCTGACCGCAAACAGCGGCAACAGCGTTTTCTGAGTGCGCATCGCGACGCTGCTCTTTCGGTTCTGCCTGGAACGTGCGTGATTCACTATCAGTTACTCCGCGAACAGTATGATGAGCAGATTAGGTGGAATGCTGCTCGAAAAACAGGAGTTCATTCTATCTTTTTGCATAAGTGATTCGTTAGCGCGTGGTTCTGCAGCGACAGTGTGATGCAGGTCACACTTTGTCCGGTTTCATGACGCGCTTACGCCGTCGCGCTCTTGGCTTTAGCGAGGCCTTCGAGTGAGGTCGGCGGTACGGTTCGTACGTCCTCCAGGACCACTTCCGGCTCGTGAACATAATGTCCCTGCATGTAGTCGAGTCCGAGCTGGAATAACACGGCCATCGCGTTGGCGTTCTCGACGCGCTCGGCGACGGTCTTGATTTCGCGCTGCTTGGCGGCGGCTACAATGCGGGTGACCGCATCCTGCATCTTCTTGTCGGTGATAAGCGTGTGCATGAGTTCGCCGTCGATCTTGATGTAGTCCGGCTTTAGCAGGTCCAGTATCTGAAATCGCTCCTGGTCGATGCCGTAATGTTCCAGGGCGAAGCCGATACCCAGTTTGCGCAATTTGCCGACCAGCGAGCGTGTCTGCTTGATGTGCCGGGCGGCGTCACTTTCCGGAACCTGCAGGACCAGCCTCGAGCAGTCGAAGCGCTCTTCGTCAAGTTTCTGCTGCAGCCATGGGGCTGTCGACGAGTCGGTGATGGATTGTTTCGACAGGCGCACGAAGACGCGGTCGGCTTCGCTTTGCCCACAGAAGCGCATCGCCGCCGTCAGCATCCAGCGGTCGATGTTCTTCATCATGTTATTGCGTTCCGCAGCGGGCAGGAATTCGGATGGCAGTACCGAGTTGCCCTGCTCATCGATCATCCGGACCAGCAGGTCATACATCTGTACCGAATCGCTGCGCAGACCCGCAATCGGTAACTGAGCCAGGCGGAAGCGATCGTCCATCAGTGCGGATTTCAGATGTTTGACCCAGATAGCGTCGAACTCGCGCTGCTTGGTATCTTCGTCTGCCGATTCACTGAGGCTGGATACGTTGCCCCCGGCCTCTTTGCCGAGCCGGAAGGCTGCAACGGTCGCGGCGACGAACTCCTCGAGGTTGCTGAATACTTCGCTGATGCCACAGGCGCCAACAGTGCAGGTTAGGTGCGTCGACTTATCCGCAACCTCGAACGTCATGCCATTGATATGGTCGATCAGCTGCTTGCCCCACACCTGGGCATCGCGATCGCTGCCGCGTTCCAGCAGCGCCATAATTGCGGTGCCTTCGAAACGACCGGCGACATCGCGCGGGTGCAGGCGCTTGCGCACCTCCTCTGCGAACTGTGCGAGTATCTCTTCCGAATCAATCACACCGATCTTTTGCTGCAACTCGCTGAAGTTATCGGGCCGTATGTAGACGAGGCAATGCTTGCCCGATACCGGCTTTCGCTTCAGGCGCTTGGTGATGCGTTCCAGGAACTGGGCGCGATGATAAAACAGCGTTGTTGGATCTCGCTTCAGCGCGTCGTGCACGAGCTTGGTCGGTTCCTCCGCGACTTTGAACTGCGGAGCGATGCGTATCTGTACACAGGGTCCGTCGTCGAGGTCGATTCTGCTGAACTGAAGATGCAGATCTTCGACATCGCCAGAGTCGATATGCGCCTTGACGACAAGCTTCTCACCCTTTTGCCACTTGCCTTCGACCGTAGCGACCAGTGCGCCTTTCAGCGCTGCCTGACTTTCCGGTTCGAACATGTCCATTACTGGAAAGCCGATCAGGTCGCGCTTGTCACCAGCTTTAAAAGTCCTGAGCCAGGCATCGTTAATATCCGTAAATATCCCTTCCTGCACCAGCGCGATGGAGCTGGTGGAAGCAGCCATGTTGTCGCGCAGCTGCCGCTTGTACTCCGTCGCGGACTGCAGCGTCGAATTCAGGGCGCGCTCGACGCGCAGCGCTCTCAGCTCGCGGGACACCACCGACTGGAGTCGGGATTTCAGACTGATGGAGACGAGGTCGCACGCGCCGGCTCGCATGGCGTTCTCGATGTCGGACTCCTCGGCTTGCTGCTGCATGGCGATCACCGGCAGCTCCGGGTTATAGCGGTCTTTTTGCTTGATAACCTGGCGAATTCCATCGGGATAATGGTCGCAGTTGAGTATCAGGAGTTCGACGCTTTCGGCCGATAGCGTGTCGGCGAGGGTATTGGGGCTGGATATCCAATGACAGTGGGCCGCATGGCCGGCGTCACGCAGCGTGCTGTTAATCAACTGAACGTCGTCCTGAGCAGTCGTCAGAACGGCTACTGAAATGCTTTGGCGCCCGTTCAAATCCAGATCCTTGGCAAGGTCGGGGAATTCCGTGATATCCGTATTCTGTAAAGAGAGTCTAGTCGCAACCGTAGCCGCCGTCGCGACCGGGTTCTCAAAACCGTGACCTTGATCAAGTTTCGGCGGCATTTCGGCCGCTGGGGGTCCGAAAATGCCGCTGGCAACAGGCCGAGACTCGGGTATGATGGCGCCTCGTTGGGGCCGGGCAATCGGCGAAAAGGGCGAAAAAATGGCGAGTTTCAGCACGAGCGAGTTCAAATCCGGACTGCGGATAATGATAGACGGCGACCCCTGCGTCATTGTCGAGAACGAATTCGTCAAGCCGGGCAAAGGCCAGGCCTTCAACCGTGTCCGAATTCGCAATTTGAAGACCGGCAAGACGGTCGACAAGACCTTCAAGTCCGGCGAATCCGTCGAGGCCGCGGACGTGCGCGAGACCGAGATGCAGTATCTCTATGCGGACGGTGAGTTCTGGCACTTCATGGTCGCCGATACGTTCGAGCAATATGCTGCCGATGAGAAGGCGGTTGGCGAAGCCAAAGACTGGATAACCGATGGCGACGTCTGTGTCATCACGCTCTGGAATGACGCGCCACTACTGGTCAGCGCGCCTAATTTTGTCGAGCTCGAGATTACGGAAACCGACCCGGGTGTCAAAGGCGATACGGCGGGCGGTGGCGGCAAGCCGGCGACCCTGTCCACCGGCGCCGTTGTGCGCGTTCCGTTGTTCGTCGATCAGGGCGAGACGATCAAGGTCGACACGCGATCACGCGAGTACGTTTCGCGCGTCAAATAAAAGCGCTTCGTTCTGCCTGCAGACGACAGAAGGTCTCACATACAAGCTGCAGGCCGCGCTCGTCGGCTTCGCCAAAGCGCGCCAATGACGGGCTGTCAACGTCGAGCACCCCGATCAAGCTGTCGTTCACGATGAGCGGCACGACAATTTCCGAGCGCGAGTTCGCATCGCAAACGATATGCCCGGGAAAGGCATGCACATCATCGACACGCTGCACCGCAAGTGTCGCAGCCGCGGTGCCGCAAACGCCGTCACCCAGGGCAATTCGTACGCAGGCCGCCTGTCCCTGGAATGGCCCGAGCACCAGTTCATCGCCTCTGAGCACGTAGACGCCCAGCCAGTTGATATCTGCAATTGAGTTGTAGAGCAACGCGACGAAATTGCAGGTCGCCGCCAGCGCATCTTTTTCCTCGCCGATCAGCGCGCGTAACTGGGAATCGAGCAGTCGGTAATCAATGTCGTTCATTCTGGTGCCTCGAAAGCAAAGGTGATCACGTCGCGAATGTCGTCGCTGCCAGCGCAGACCATGTGCAGCCGTTCCAGGCCCATCGCAACACCGGCAGAGGCAGGCAGGCCCGATTCCAGGGCTGCCAGTAACGCCGTGTCGTGTGGGCGTCGCTTACGACCTCGCGTCAGTCGTTCTGCGTCGTCGCCCTGCATACGCGTTGCCTGTTCCGTCGCGTCCGTCAGCTCGACATAGCCGTTTGCCAGTTCGATAGCACCGAAAAAGACCTCGAACCGGTCGGCGACGCGAGGATCGTCCGGGCAGAGCCGGGCGAGCGCTGCCTGGCTGGCCGGGTAGTGTTGCAGTACCGTCAGGCGATCTTGCGCAAACGTGGGCGCGACGTGCGTCGCAAGAACAAGATCCAGCCAGTCATCACGATACTCGCCGAGCGACGCTCGAAGGCTCGTATCCGCATCTACAACAGCTGCCAGTTCATCGATGCTTGCGGTCAACGGGTCGATGTCTACAGCCTGCAGGAAACTGTCGCGATAGTCGGTCTGGACCGCATCCGCGTCAAAAAAGTCTTTCCCCAAAGCCGCCTGTATGACAGCAATCGCATCGGCGATGATCTCGCGCAGTCCGAAGCCCAGTCGGTACCACTCGAGCATCGTGAACTCGGGCTGGTGTCGCAGGCCGCTTTCCCCGTCGCGAAAGACGCGGCAGATCGAGTAGATGTCCGGATAGCCTGCGGCCAGCAAGCGCTTCATGCAGAACTCGGGTGATGTGCTGAGGAACAGTGCCTCAGCGCTGACTTCGCTCTGCGGGATCTCGAGACTCTCTATTTGCGTATCGCTGACCGCATGGCGACTCAGCGCGGGCGTATCGACCTCAAGGACGTTCGCGGTCTCGAAGAAGCGTCGAATGCGCCGCAGTAACACGCTCCTCGTTCGAGCTGCGCTGGCACCCGACGTCGGCTTCCAGCGCGTCATGCTCCGCTGGCAGTAAACCTGCCGATCGCTTCGCCCATTCGCAAAGTCGTGCCTGGTTCGAGTCCGCCGCGCCAGTCGCCGGCGCGATCGGGAAGCAGCATGATGACCGTCGAGCCCATATTGAACCAGCCCAGCAGGTCGCCCTTGCTGATCCTCGTGTCGTGCCCGGAGATGTCGATGGTGTCAACGGTGCCGGCTTTACGCGGTCGAATCTCGCCGCTCCAGGGCGTCGAGATACTGCCTACATTGAGCGCCCCGACAAAAATCAGCACGGCAGGTCCGTGTGCACACCGGAAATGCATGACGAGGCGCTCATTGCGGCGAAAAAGGCCGTTGACCCTGGCTGCCGTGGCATCGTTAACGCTGAAGAGATCGCCGGGGACGTAACGTGCTGCGACCAGTTCGGCGTCGAAGGGCGCGTGCACGCGATGATAGTTGTACGGAGCCAGGTAGATTGTCGCAAAGCGGCCATTACTATAGGCGTCGCACTCTTCGAGATCTGTTGCCAGCAAGTCTTCCAGCGAGTAGTCGATGCCCTTGGCCTGCAGCAGGCAGTTTCTCTCGAGGGTGCCGGCGAGACTGACCGTGCCGTCGACGGGTGAGACGATGGCGAGGGGGTCGCCGTCCACGACCCGCGCATCCTGCCGGAGCTCGCGGATGAAGAAGTCGTTGAACGTGGCGAAGTCCCGGGGCGATTCGAGCAGTATCTCGTCCACGTCGACATCGTAGAGTTTGACGAAGCGCGAAATCAGGAAGTCTTTGACGGCCGTATTACGAATGCGTGCGACGCGATGAATCAGTGCGGTGAGCCAGTGTTTTGGCAGCAGGTATTGAATCAGGACAAAAACGTTCGCAAGCATGGCTTTCTCAGTCGCAATTATCGGTCGCTACTCTCGGTCGACCTGGGATTCGAATGTTGCATCTACGCTCAGGAGCGGGCTGTCACCATCCAGGAAGCTGAGCGACACAGTATCGGAAGCGACCGTCGGGCGCATTAGCATCAGGTGTTTGCCACCGCGCCGCAGCGTCACGGTCTCGCCCGCAGGAATCTCGAGCGCCGACAGGGAACGCATCCGCGCTACGCCGTCTTCGATCGTCGTTTCGTGCAGCTGCACGGATTCGAATTGCGCGCTGACAACGCGGGTTATACGAAGGGTCGTATCCGTGTTGTTGGTCAGTGACAGATAGCCGGCGCTCATCGTCATGCCGGGCATCGGTCGCGTGATGAGCACGTCGCTCGCAACCAGTGGCGGCTGCGGATCGCCGCCACAGGCGGCAAACAGCAGCAACGCACAGAGAAGCAGTCTGCGCATCAGTAGGCAGCCATGATCAGGGGCAAATCGCGGACGAAGTTCTCACTGACGTGTGTGCCGCTGAACAGCGCATGAAATTCCGCTGCCGGATTGACCAGCAGCACCGCTGCGGAGTGATCGACAGCGTAGTTGTTGTCGACACCGGGCCGCTTCTCGAAAAAAATGCCGAGCCCTTTTGTCAGCTTCGTGACTTCATCGAGGTTGCCCGTTATGCCAAGATTGCCGGTACCGAAATAGTCCAGATACTGCGCCATCAGCTCGGGCGTGTCGCGCTCGGGGTCCACGCTGACGAGCACGATTCTCGGTAGCGGATCCTGCCCGTTCTCCGACAGCGTGCGGCGGGCGGCAGACAGGATCTGTAGTGTAGCCGGGCAGATGTCCGGGCAATGCGTAAAACCGAAAAACACCAGGCTCCATTGATCCCTGAAGCTGTCACGCGTCGCGACCTGGCCATACTGGTCCACAAGCGAGAACTCCGGGAGCGGTGTTGGTGCTGGAAGTACGAAAGCGGTCGTCGGTGCTGCCGGCTCCTGCATACGCACTGCAAGGAAAATGCCTGCGGCCAGCGCGACAGCCATGACGATAGCAATAAAGAGATTTCTCGGACCCATGACACTCTAGACTGGCTGTGGCTGCAAAGAGTTCGCAATTCTACAGGCAGTTGGCTGTGCAGCGTGATAGATTCGCCGTCGCATTCGCACATTTTGACGCCTGACACCGATGACCGAGCAAAAAATCCGCGAGCTGACCGTCGAGCAGGCGATTCGCGCTACCGCCGCGCGTTTCGACGCCGCAGACCTGAGCTACGGTCACGGCACCGACAACGCGCTGGACGAAGCGGCCTGGCTGGTTTTCTCGGTGCTCGATTTGCCGCATGACGACGCTGCGTCTGTCTATGGGCGTGCGTTGAGCCCTGAGCAATACGACAAGATTAGCGATCTTGCCGAGCAGCGCGTGCAGCAGCGAGTTCCTCTCGCCTATCTACTTCGTGAGGCCTGGTTTGCGGGCCTCACGTTCTACGTCGACGAGCGCGTGCTCGTGCCGCGCTCGCCGCTGGCAGAGCTCATTGCCAACGAGTTTGCCCCGTGGATCGACGCGACCGAGGTACGACGGGTTGTCGATATCGGCACGGGCAGCGGCTGCATCGCGATCGCGATGGCAAAACAGTTTCCCGACGCCTCTGTGGACGCCGTGGATATTTCAAAAGACGCGCTGGCCGTTGCGGCAATCAACATCGAGCGCCACGACGTCGCGGACCGGGTGCGGCTGCTGCGTTCAGATCTGCTGGATGATCTCGGCAGCGAGCGTTACGACCTGATCGTCAGCAATCCACCCTATGTCGATGCCGACGACCTCAGGGAAATGCCACCGGAGTTTCGCCACGAGCCGGAGTTGGGACTGGCGGCAGGCAGCGACGGACTGGATGCCGTACGGCGAATTCTCAAAGATGCCTCGCGATTTCTTACCGACAATGGAATACTCGTCTGTGAGGTTGGTAACAGCCAGGCCGCGCTTGAACGCGCGTTTCCCAGCGCAGGTTTCATTTGGCTTGAATTCGAGCAGGGCGGGGCGGGTGTATTCCTGCTGACGAGGCAGGACCTCGTCGCGCTGCAGGATTGAGCAGACGACAGGATTGATCAGGTGTCCGGCAACAGTTTTGGCAGGTTGTTTACAGTAACGACGTTCGGCGAAAGTCACGGACTCGCCCTCGGCTGCATTGTCGATGGTTGCCCGCCGGGACTGGAACTGTCAGAGGCGGATATCCAGGTAGACCTGGATCGTCGCCGCCCGGGGCGCAATCGGCACACGACGCAGCGCAATGAACCTGACCAGGTCAGAATTCTGTCCGGCGTGTTCGAGGGCAGGACGACCGGTACGCCGATCGGGCTGATCGTCGAAAATACCGACCAGCGCTCACGCGACTACGGTGACATCAAGGACAAGTTCCGTCCCGGTCATGCCGACTACACCTACCATCAGAAATACGGCATTCGTGACTACCGTGGCGGTGGCCGCTCGTCGGCACGGGAAACCACGATGCGGGTTGCGGCGGGCGCTATCGCACGCAGGTACCTGCAACAAAGACTCAACATCGAGATTCACGGTTACGTCGCGCAGCTCGGGCCGCTGGTGCTTGCGGCGCGTGATCTGTCCATCGTCAACGACAATCCGTTTTTCTGTGCGGATCCTGAGCGCCTCGACGAGTTGGAGTCCTTCATGGATGCGTTGCGGGAAGAGGGCGATTCGATTGGTGCCAAGGTCAGTGTATTGGCGAGCAACGTACCGCCCGGTCTCGGTGAGCCGGTCTTCGACAAGCTGGAAGCAGACCTGGCGCACGGCCTGATGAGTATCAACGCGGTCAAAGGCGTCGAACTTGGCGCCGGGTTTGCGGCGGTTACGCAGCGCGGCAGTGAGCATCGCGACGAACTCGGCGCGGACGGCTTCAGCAAGAACGATGCGGGCGGCACGCTCGGCGGTATTTCGTCCGGGCAGGATATTCTCGCCAGTATCGCGTTAAAACCGACGTCGAGTATTTCTGTGCCAGGCAAAACTATCGACAAGTCGGGCAAGGAAACCGAGATCGTTACGAAGGGACGACACGATCCCTGCGTTGGCCTGCGCGCTACGCCGATCGCCGAGGCGATGGTAGCGCTGGTGCTCATGGACCATTACTTGCGGCACCGGGCGCAGAACGCAGATGTCGAGACAGAGACCCCCAAACTGTAGCTGCGGCATCTCGCCGCGAGGAAAGCACAACGCATGTCAGAAAAACTCGATGTAGCTGTCGTCGGCGCGACCGGCGCCGTCGGCGAGGCGATGCTGGCAATACTGAGCCAGCGAAAGTTTCCGGTTGGCAAGGTCTACGCACTCGCCAGTGAACGGTCTATCGGCAATTCCGTCGCATTTGGCAACCGGCAGCTGCAGGTTGAGAATCTGGCTGACTTCGATTTTTCAAAAGTCGCGATCGGCTTGTTTTCCGCAGGCGGTTCCGTGTCGGCGGAATTTGCACCGAAAGCGGCGGCGGCCGGCTGCGTTGTCATTGATAACACGTCGCATTTTCGCCGCGATGACGATATCCCGCTGGTGGTGCCGGAAGTGAATCCGGACGCCATCGCCGGTTACACGACCCGCGGCATCATTGCCAATCCGAATTGTTCCACGATTCAAATGCTGGTTGCGCTGAAACCGATATACGATGCCGTCGGTATCGAGCGCATCAATGTCTGCACCTACCAGGCCGTGTCGGGAGCGGGGCGCGGCGCGATCGAGGAGCTTGCAAGACAGACGGCAGCCTTGATGAACGGTCGGCCAATCGAGCTCAGCGGCGACGCGAAGCAGATCGGCTTCAACGCCGTGCCGCATATCGATCAGTTCATGGACAACCGTTACACCCGCGAAGAGATGAAAATGGTCTGGGAAACCCGCAAGATCCTCGACGACGACGAGATCCAGGTAAACCCGACCGCAGTGCGCATCCCTGTGTTTTACGGGCATTCCGAGGCTGTGCATTTAGAAACGCGCGACAAGATCTCTGCCGCGGCCGTCAGCGAATTGCTGGCAAATTCGCCCGGAATAGAGGTTCTCGACGGCGTCGAAACCGGGCAATATCCGACGGCAGTGACCGAAGCGTCCGGGACCGATGCGGTTTTTGTCGGCCGGATTCGGGAAGACATCTCCCATCCGCGCGGAATAGACCTTTGGGTGGTGTCGGATAACATACGTAAGGGCGCGGCTCTAAATAGCGTCCAAATTGCTGAAATATTGGCAAAAAACTATCTATAGGCTATAGTTCGCAAGCAACTGGCACGGCTATCTGCCTGTCATGAATTCAGCCCGTCGGGAACCAGCCTACGGGCTTTTGGGGTTTGGAGATTTACATTATGTCGCGACGTCTTACTCACATCTCGCTTGTGCTCGTCCTCCTGCTATCGAGCGAGGTTTGGGCCGTCGGACTGGGTGACATTCGGCTGCAATCGGCTTTGAACGAGCCGCTGCGGGCCGAAATTACGCTGCTTTCTGCCACACCGGACGAAGTATCGAACCTGAAAGTTGCGCTGGCGTCCGCGGACACATTTGAACGCTACGGCATTGACCGCCCGTTCTATCTCCAGGACATTCAATTCAATCTCGTCAACGGCCCGAATGGCAGCATCGTACAGCTGCGCTCGCGCCAGCCGATGACGGAGCCATTCCTCACGTTCCTCGTCGAGGCCAGCTGGCCAAGCGGCAGGCTGTTGCGTGAATACACGGTGCTGCTGGATCCGCCGACGTTTGCGCCGCCAGCGGCGCAGCAGGCGCCCGCTGTAACGGCACCGACTCGCAGCGTCCCGGCCGACAGCGGCCGTATCGAGCGCGCGGCACCAGCGCCGCGATCGCAACCGTCAACGTCAGCGCCACCGCAGCGTGCAAGCGCGCCGCGTTCGCAGCCGTCGACGAGCGCCCCGGTCGATGACAGCCCGTACGATTCAAGCGCCGGCGGCGACTACGTCGTACAGCGCAGCGAGACGCTCTGGGGTATCGCAAGCCGCGTGCGCCCGGACGCCCGCCTGACGATGAACCAGACGATGCTGGCAATCTTCGAGGCGAATCGCGACGCCTTCGGCGGCAATATCAATGTGCTTCGAGCCGGCGCGGCGTTGCGAATTCCCAGCGCTGACGAGATCGTACGGATCAGCAGCGGCGTTGCATTTGAAGAGGTGAAGCGCCAGAACGAGGCGTGGTCCGGTGGCAGCGGCTACACGGCGCCTCCGGCAGAGGAGACGCGCCCGAGCCTGGTCCTGGTGCCGCCTGACGAGGAACCTGAGGGGCTGGTCTACGACGACGATCTGGTGACGTCGGATACGCAGGCGCGGGAGGAAGATCTCGAGCAGCGTATTTACGAGCTCGAGACCACGGATGTTCCCGACCAGCCTTCATTGATCGCAATTCGCGATACCGAGCTGGCCGAACTTCGCCAGGAGCTGGCTGAGCTGCGTGGCGAAGTCTACGAGCCGCCCGCCGACGTTGACGAGGATCCGTTCGTCGACGACGAGATGGAAGCCGATGCCGAAATGGACGATGAAATCGGCATCGATGATCTCATGGCGGATGACGAGCTTGCTGACGATGCCGAGATTGCCGACGACGAAGCAGCGACTGCGGCTGACGACGCACAGGCCGAACCCGTAGCCACGCGTCCGGCGCCAGAACCGAGCCTGCTTGACCGGATACTGGGTGCTCTGACGAGTGTCTGGGCCGCTATCGGCGCCGCTCTGCTCGTTGTTGTCGGCTTGCTGGTCTGGTTCATGAGCCGGGGTGGCGATGACGATGCGGATTCGGCACCTTGGGAATCGCTGGATTCCGATGAAATGGGTGCCGACACGCTGGCCTCGACGGAGTCGATGGCTGCGCCGACGGCCGATGAGGCGTTTGTCGTTGTCGAACAGGATTCCGGCATTCGTGCAATGGACGAGACGGCAGAGATTGCGGTCGACGACGGCCTTACCGATGGCTCAGGAGAATTCGGCTCGCTGGAAGATACCTTCAGCAGCGAGACAGCCGTCAACCTGGACCAGACGGACCCGATTGCGGAAGCCGACTTCCACATGGCCTATGGCCTGTACGACCAGGCGGCGGACCTGATCAACGGCGCGCTCGAGACCTCGCCAAACGACACCGCGCTAATGTCCAAACTCTGCGAAATCTACTTCGTCTGGGGCAATCGCGACGCGTTCGTCGATGCGGCCGGCAAGTTGAAGTCCGCGGGTGGCGAAGGTGCGGACTGGGACAAGATCGTCATCATGGGCCAGCAGATAGCGGCCGACGATGCACTGTTCGCTGGCGCGGGTGTGGCCGGGGCAACCAAGGCAGTCGACCTTGCATTCGAGGCCGACGGCGACGGCGCCGGCGAGCTCGACATGGACTTTGGCGGAGAGGCTACGGCCGACGCCGGTTCTGACAGCGATGATGGCGTTGACTTCTTCTTCGAAGAGGATGCGGGCGGTGATGAAGCGGAGGATGCGCTTGATCTCGAGGTTACGGCGCAGAGTCCGACGATGGAAATAACGGGCACCGAGAAAACGCTCGAAATGCCGGAAAGTCCCGCAATCGACCTGGAATCCACGGCCGAGACACCGACCATCGAGCAACCTGTCGACGTACCGTCGATCGCCGAAACCGATGCCACCTCCGAGTTGCCGTCGCTGGATGACACGCTTGGACAAGCGCTGTCCGACACCGGTCAGGATGCCAGCGCCACGGCAGAAATTAACCTCGACGATCTGGATCTTGGCATTGATGACCTGGCAGAAACCGAGTTGGCTTCGCTGGACGACCTCGATGCCACAGGTACCAACGAGGCGTTGACGGATGTGTTTGACGACACCGGCTCGGTAACCGGCAAAAACCCTGAAATCGACCCCAACGCGACCGGAGTTCGGGAAGGACTGGATCTTGGCGAGCTGTTTGATCTGGACGCAACGGGCGAGATGATGAACCTCGCGTCTGACGAGACCGGGCGTAGTCCGCTGCTGGACGTTTCGGAGGATGATGCAACAGCGGAAACCGAAGTCAGCATCGACGAAAGCTTGCTCGACGCGACAGGCCTGACACAGGTACTGAGTGACGATATGGCGGTCGAGACCGGCACGGACGTCGCCGGGGTTCTCGGTGATGATGACGCGACGATGCTCGCGTCGATGGACGAGGAAGACGACGACTTCGATTTCGCAAAGACTGAAGCCTTGCCGGCGGACGCATTCCCGGCGCAGGACGCAGATGCGACCGGCGAAATGCCGGCCATGACGGGTGCAGAAGATCTCGATCTCGACGACCTGACGGCGGCGCTCAAGCTCAGCGAGGGCGGCGACACGGTTGAACAGCTGCGCGACGATGCAACCGTCGAGCAGCCGCGCCCGTCAATATCCGGACAGACGGCCGAGGTTCCGACCATGTCGCTGGGCCCCGAGGACATGAGCGACGATCTGCACGAAGCTCGCACCATGACCGAGGTCGGTACCAAGCTGGATCTCGCGCGAGCCTACGTCGACATGGGTGACCCGGCGGGCGCTCGCAGCATTCTCGAGGAGGTTCTCGACGAAGGTGATGACGGCCAGCGTCAGCAGGCGCAGCAGCTGCTTGACTCACTCCCCAGCTGACGGTTTCGCAACATTCGCATCGCGCTCGGCATCGAATACGACGGTACGGGTTACAACGGCTGGCAGCGTCAGAAGACCGGCCTAGGCGTGCAGCAACGTCTCGAGGAGGCGCTGGCGGCGGTTGCCAATGAGGCCGTGGAAATCACTTGCGCAGGACGTACCGACACAGGCGTGCATGCCTGCGGGCAGGTCGTGCATTTCGACACCGGCAGCGAACGGAGCAACCGCGGCTGGCTGCTCGGCGCGAACAGCAACCTCCCCGACGACATAAACGTCACCTGGGCCCAACGCGTCGACGATGCCTTTCACGCGCGATTCTCTGCGAGCACCCGCAGTTACAGCTATCTCATTCTCAATCGACTGGAGCGATCCGCGCTGTTTCGCAATCGTGCTTGGTGGGTCTACCAGGCCCTCGATTCGGCAGCGATGCACGACGCAGCACAGCATCTGCTCGGTCGCCACGACTTCTCCGCGTTCCGGGCGGCCGGCTGCCAGGCGTCCACGCCAATCAGGGAAATAACGGCGATAGCGGTGCGTCGAGACGACGACTGGATCACCCTGACCGTGACCGCCAACGCGTTCCTGCAGCACATGGTGCGCAACATTACCGGCTCCCTGGCAGCGGTAGGACTCGGGGAGCAGGATGTCGACTGGATTCGCGTGGTTCTCGAGCAGGGCGATCGCAAGGCCGGTGGGATTGCCGCGCCGCCGCACGGGCTGACCCTGGTCCGCGTCGATTACCCACCGGAGTTCGGTATCCCGGAGCCGGTGCACTACGGTTCAGCGTTAGCTGGCTGTTGATTGGCGATACGGATATCATGGCAGCATGAGCTGGTTTGAGAAATTGATGCCGTCGCGCATCAGCACGGAGAAGCGCACGAAGTCGGTGCCGGAAGGCGTCTGGATCAAGTGTCCGACGTGTGACGCACAGCTGTATCGCAACGAACTCGAGCGCAATGTGCATGTTTGCCCAAAGTGCAACTACCACATTCGTATTGGTGCCAGGAAACGTCTGAATGCCTTCCTGGATCCCGATTCCCAGCAGGAACTGTCTGCCGGACTCGAGCCGGAAGACCCGTTGAAGTTCCGCGACAGCAAACGCTATCGCGATCGCTTGTCGGCTGCGCAGAAAAAGACGGGCGAGAAGGACGCGCTGATTAGCGTTACCGGGACCCTGCATGGTCGCCCTGTGGTCGCCTGCGCTTTCGAATTCGGTTTCATGGGCGGCTCAATGGGCTCCGTTGTCGGGGAACGTTTCGCTCGCGCCGCCCGGCATGCGGCCGACAACAACATGCCGCTGATCTGTTTCGCCGCGAGCGGCGGCGCCCGCATGCAGGAGGCGCTGTTTTCGCTATTGCAGATGGCAAAGACGTCGGCGGCGCTCGCCAACCTGGGCGCAAAGGGCATCCCCTACGTGTCCGTGCTGACGGATCCGACGACCGGTGGTGTCTCGGCCAGTCTCGCTATGCTCGGCGATGTGAATATTGCAGAACCGCAGGCACTGATCGGCTTTGCGGGGCCGCGGGTGATCGAGCAGACCGTTGGCCAGAGTCTGCCGGAGGGATTCCAGCGCAGCGAGTTCCTGCTCGACCACGGTGCTGTCGACATGATCGTTGATCGCCGCAAGATGCGTGACGCAATCGCCGATTTGCTGGCGAAGTTCGAAGGTCGTCCCAGCCCCGTCCCAGCCACGTAACAGTCAGCATGCCAACCGCTGCTTCGTCCCTGCCTGAGTGGTTGGCCTGGCTGGAGACGCTGTCGCCCAAAGAGATCGACCTCGGCCTGGCGCGCGTCAAGGCGGTGCTCGATCGCCTGTCCCTGGAAATGCCGCGCCATCGTCTGCTGGTCGCCGGCACCAACGGCAAGGGCTCGAGCGTGACGATGCTCGATGCGCTGCTGCATGCCGCTGATCACAAGGTGGGTGCCTACACCTCCCCGCACCTCATTCGTTACAACGAGAGAATCGCCGTCAACGGCGCGGCGGTTTCCGATGAGGAGATCGTTGCCGCTTTCGAACGCGTCGAAGCGGTGCGCGACGGTCTGCCCCTGACCTACTTCGAGTACGGCACGCTCGCGGCGATGGTGATTTTCGCGCAAAGCGAACTCGACGTCTGGATATTGGAGATCGGGCTGGGCGGGCGCCTCGATGCCTGCAACGTGCTGGAGCCTACAGCATCGCTGATCACGAACGTCGCCCTGGATCACTGCGACTGGCTTGGCCATGATGTCGAAACTATCGCGTTAGAGAAAGCCGGTGTCATGCGCCACGGCGTGCCCACGGTATTCGGTTCACGCGATGTGCCGCACACGATCAGGCGCGCAGCAGAAGCCAGCGGCGCGCATCTGTCACTGCCAGGCGACGGTTTTGACTATGACGCTTTGCCGGACGGCCGTTGGAACTGGCAGGGCCGGAGTGCGCGCCTGAACGAGCTCCCGCCGCCGCGCCTGCACGGCGCGTTCCAGACGGGCAACGCCGCTGCTGTGCTGGCGTTGCTGGAGGCGGCCGGCCTGGAAGACGCATTGCGTGCCGAACTTGTGCAGCGGGTGTTGCCCGAGGTAACGCTGGCAGGACGGCTGCAGACGGTCCGCGCGGCGGGTCGAGACTGGCTGCTGGACGTCGCACACAACCCTGCAGGTGCCGCCGCCCTTGCCGATGCGCTGGCGGCCGAGTCCATGGCTGGTGAGACCTGGGCCATCGTGGGCATACTCGACGACAAGGATGTCGAGGGTATCGCAAGCTCGCTGGATGCCGTTGTCGACTGCTGGATTGCCGTTACGGCAGACAGCCCCCGGGCGATCGCGGCGGATGAACTCGCGCGCCGCATCTCAAACAGCAGAAACCGGCCGTGCAGAATCGCTGACTCCTTGCAGGAGGCGATGGAATACGCGCAGCGAAATGCCGCGGAAGATGACAGAATACTGCTGACGGGGTCGTTCTTCCTGATCGGTCCCGCGCTGCAGAAGCTTGAGCTATACTCGCGACCCGAATCATGATGGAACGAGCCTTGAAAGAACGGATTATCGGCGCAGCCGTCCTGGTGCTGTTCGCCGTGCTGGTCGTGCCCGTGTTTCTGGACGGACCGCCAGTGGAAAGCGAGGTCGTTTCCGAGCGCGTGCTGCTGCCGGGTCAGGAGTCGCAAAAGACACAGACCGTCGTGCTTGAGCGAAACCGAACCGAGCCGGTGCCCATAGCAAGTGCGCAGCCGGCGCCGGAGCCGGTCAAGAAGCCGGCGGTCGCGACGCCGAAAGCAGCGCAGCAAACGGCCGCAGAGGAAACGGCAGCCGAGGAAGCGCCGCAGCCGGTGGTGAAGCCGGCCGAGGCAGCCGTCAAGTCAGAACCGAAGAGTGCCAGCACGGAGACGCGGCAAGCGCCGCCCAAGCCTGCGGCGGCTTCGACGACCGGAATGTGGGCCGTACAGCTGGGTAGCTTCTCGAGCAAGGAGAACGCCGAGAATCTGGCAGCGAGCTTGCGCAAGCAGGGCTATGCGGCATTCCTGAGCCAGCTCTCGACCGACGCCGGCCAGCTGCATCGCGTACGTATTGGCCCGCAGAAAGATCGCGAGAGCGCCGAGGCGATGGCCAGCCGGCTGCGCAAGGTCGGTCAGGAGGGTCAGGTGGTGCCGCACCCGTGATAGACTTTCCGCCCCCGTCCGGACTGACCTGACCTGCCGATGCCTATCATCGACATTATCATTGGCGTTGCACTGCTTGGTTCCGTTGTCGTGGGCATTGTCCGCGGCTTCGTCAAAGAGGCGATATCGACAGCCGCACTGCTTATCGCTATATGGGCGTCGCTGTATTTTGGCCCGGCGGTCGGCAACGTATCGTCCAGCTGGCTGACCTCGGAAGGGCTGCAAATGTGGTTTGGCCGTATACTGGTCTTTGCCATCATTCTGTCGCTTGGCGGCTTGCTCAGCTGGGGCATATCCAGGTTGATTCGTATGTCGGCGCTGAGCGGTATGGATCGTTTTCTCGGCTCGCTGTTCGGCGCGGCACGGGGCGTTCTGTTGCTGGGCGTGTTTGTTATCGCCGGTCAGTTCGCCGGTTTCGACGAAGACGAATGGTGGCTGCAATCACGCTCTATTCCGCACGCCGCGGTTGTGGCCGACTGGATCAAGGTGATGGCGCCGAAAGGACTGGAATTGTTGATGCCGGATGAGCAGGTGGAGACACTGCCTGTCGATATTCCGGAAGATCTCGTGAACCCCGGTGCGACCTGACGGTCGCGGAGAGACTAAGCCATGTGTGGCGTTGTCGGAATTGTCAGTAACCAGGCGGTAAATCAGGACCTGTATAACGCGTTGACCGTGATGCAACACCGTGGCCAGGATGCGGCTGGTATTGTGACCTGGAGTGAGCAGGACGGTCTTGCGCAGCGCAAGACCAACGGCCTGGTCAGGGATGTATTCCGTCACCGACACATGATGCGTCTGAAGGGCAACGTCGGCATCGGCCATGTTCGCTACCCGACGGCCGGCGGCTCCAAGTCCTCGGAAGCGCAGCCGTTCTACGTCAACTCGCCTTACGGTATCTGCCTTGCGCATAACGGCAATCTCACCAATTTTGACGAGCTTGCGTCGCTGCTTATCGACGAGGACCGTCGTCACCTGAGCACGAACTCGGATTCCGAAGTCCTGCTCAATGTTTTCGCCCACGAACTGCAGCGCGTCGTAAACGGCAGCCCGACCCCTGAGAATATCTTCGAAGCCGTAGCGGCCGTGCACAGGCGTTGCACCGGAGGCTACGCCGTGGTCGCGATGATTATCGGCTACGGTATCGTCGCGTTTCGTGATCCGCACGGCATCCGGCCGCTCGTACTTGGCAAACGAAAGGTCAATGGACACAAGGATTACATGGTTGCGTCGGAAAGCGTCGCCCTGGATTCGTTGCAGTTCAAACGGGTACGCGACGTCGGTCCGGGCGAGTGCCTGTTCATCGAGAATAACGGCACGCTGCATGCCCGCGACTACGATGGCGAGACGTGTCACCGACCCTGCATCTTCGAGTACGTCTATTTCGCGCGGCCCGATTCGATTCTTGACGACCTTTCGGTGTACAAGGCGCGCCTGCGCATGGGCGAGCAGCTGGCCGGGAAGATAGTCCGCGATTTTCCCGATCACGACATCGACGTCGTTATTCCCATACCGGATACGAGTCGCACCGCGGCCCTGCAGGTTGCCTACCACCTCGGCGTCAAGTATCGCGAGGGCTTTATCAAGAACCGCTACATCGGTCGAACCTTCATCATGCCGGGTCAGGCGGAAAGGGCACAGTCGGTGCGCCGCAAGCTGAACGCCATCGATCTAGAGTTTCGCAAGAAAAACGTGCTGCTCGTTGATGACTCGATCGTTCGCGGCACCACCTCGCAGCAGATCATCAAGCTGGCGCGGGACGCCGGCGCCCGGAAAGTGTACTTCGCCTCCGCAGCGCCGCCGGTTCGATATCCCAATGTCTACGGCATCGACATGCCCGCAGCGTCAGAGCTGATTGCCAATGGCAGAACGGTCGAAGAAATTCAGGAGATCATTGGCGCTGACCGGCTGATCTACCAGGACCTGCACGGCCTGATTCGATCGGTGCGCCATGGCAACTCTGCGATTCGTGAATTCGATACGTCGTGTTTTTCCGGGGAGTATGTAACGGGCGATGTAACCCGCGAATACCTTGATGAACTGGAAGCGCGTCGTAACGACGCGGCCAAAAACACGCGCAAGTCCAAGGACAATCCGACGTCCAACGTGGTGTCGTTGTAACAAGCGGAACGGTGTGCAGTTGATCCGCGCGACGATTTACGCATGAGTATCCGGGTCATGATCATCGACGAGCAGGCGGACTTCCGCCAGCTGCTCGCGCACCACATTACCTCGCACTGGCCAGACGCGATAATCACCGAATACGACCCGGCGGTCGCCGGCCACCTGCCCGATGAATTCTCCGGCGCGGGCAATGACCTGCTGCTCGTCGGTAACCGGCATGGCGAGGATCGTGAGGGTACAGACGCGCTGCGCCGCTTCGTCGGCAAGCAGGGATCACCGCCAGTCGTTTATTTCGGAGCCGAGGAAGAGCTCGGGGAAATCCGCCAGCTGAAGCCAGAAGCGTATTTCATGCGCGAGCGATTCAGTCATGCGTCGCTAATGGTCCGGCTCAGCGACTTGCTGCTGTCGAGAAGCAGTGGCACCTCGACCGACTCGCTGTTTGTCGGCGATGTCAGGACCGGCATCTATCCGCTGATAAAAGGCTATCGCTTTATCCGCAGGCTGGGCTCCACCGAGCACTCCGGCGTCTACCTCGCAGAACGCGAGGCGGAGCACCTCCTGGTCGTACTCAAGGTGTTGAGGCAGGCGGCAGGACCCAACGCGAGTATCGGCGCGTTTGACCGTTTCCTGCAGGAGTACGAGACAATCGCCGGCTTGCATCATCCCAATATCGTGAAGATCTACGATCTGGGTGTGGCCGACAACCACGCGCACATCGCCATGGAATATCTTGACGGTGGCGATCTTCGCCACAAGATCGATGCCGGTCTGAGCCGCGAAGAGGCGGTCAGCTACCTGCGCCAGATCGCAAGCGCGCTGTCGGCCGTGCACGCGCAGGGCGTGCTGCATCGTGATCTGAAGCCCGGCAATATCATGTTGCGCAAAGACGGTTCGATTGCACTCATTGATTTCGGTCTCGCGAAGACCGCGAAACTCGAAAGCGAGATTACTGACAAGGGCGAGATTTTCGGTACACCGTACTACATGAGTCCCGAACAGGGTCACGGTAATAGGGTGGACGAACGCAGCGATATCTACAGCCTGGGCGTGCTGTTCTACGAAATGCTGACCGGCAAGAAACCGTACCTGGCCGACACGGCAATGGGCATTATCTACAAACACGCGATGGCACCAATCCCGTTGCTGCCAATCCGTTTCGCGCAGTACCAGATGCTCATCAACCTGATGCTGGCGAAGGCGCCCGAGGACCGGCTGCAACACGCCGCGGAGATCGAAGAATGGCTGTGACGTGCGAGGTACCGGCAAATATCGATCAGTTCCTGCACGAGCCGACGCCCGAAGAGTGGCTGGCCGAAGCAAGTTGTCGGCTTCCCGAAATGCTGCTCGATCACGCTAACTGTGAGTTGAAGGCTGCCTCGACAGCGCTCGGCTTTCTGTACCGCTATCCGGATCGTGCGGCGCTCGCGCAGCGCATGTCGAAACTCGCGCGCGAGGAACTCCGGCACTTTGAACAGGTGCGCGCGCTGATGGATGACATGCAGATTCCGTTTCAACGCCTGAGCGCTTCGCGCTATGCGGGCCGGTTGCGTAACGAGGCGCGCCAGTCGGAGCCGCACAAGCTGCTGGACCTGTTATTGACAGGAGCGTTGATCGAAGCGCGTTCCTGTGAGCGCTTTGCGCGACTTGCGCCGCGGCTGCCGGAAAAGCTGGCACGTTTTTATGCAGGTCTACTGGCGTCCGAAGCGCGTCACTTCGAGCACTACATAGCGTTCGCCCGTTCGGAATGCGGTGTGGACGATGCTGAGATCGACGCGCGCCTTGCCGAACTAAAAGCTGTCGAAGCAGCGCTGGTGACCGACCCGGATCCGGAATTTCGCTTTCACTCTGGCCGACCGGTCTAGTGACGGGGACATTCTAGTATTGACGGGGACATTCTGCTTTGTTGCTGTGCAACAAAGCAGAATGTCCCCTAGCTACGCCGCATGACTTCCAGCCGCGGGCCCATGGCATCCCAGCGTACAACGCTGCCATGCTCGAACCAGTCCCCCAACACGATGCGGCGGCTGGTCCTGTCCTCGAGGTCGATCGTGTGAACTGCGGGTCGATGCGTGTGGCCGTGCAACAGGACGTCAATGTCTCGATTGCGAAAGGTGCCGACCACGGCATCCTGATTCACATCCATGATGTCCTCCTCGCCGACCGAGTCGTTGTATGCCTGGCTTTGCTTCCTCGCGTTCTCCGCGAACGCCAGGCGCTCCTGCAACGGCTTTGCGCGCATCATTGCCTGCCATTCCGGATTGCGGGTCATCAGGCGGACCTGCTGATACTGCTTGTCGTCGATACAAAGCGCATCGCCGTGGCTTAGCAGGACCTTGTCGCCGTGCAGTTCGATCAGTTCGGGGTCATCGAGAATCGTCACGCCGGTTTCTTCGGCAAACTGCTCGCCGATCATGAAATCGCGATTACCGTGCATGAAGAACACCGGGACGCCGCTGTCCGTCAGATCACGCAAGGCGCTCTTGATGATCGCGTAGTGTGGGTTCGGATCATCGTCGCCCACCCAGGACTCGAACAGATCGCCAAGGATGTAGAGCGCATCGGCCGTGCGTGCTTCGCCGTCGAGAAATGCCAGGAACTGCTGGCCAATCTCCGGCTTGTTCGCGTCGAGATGCAGGTCCGATATGAAGAGCGTTGTCATGCCTGTCAGCTTACTCGTAGGTGATGCGCGATACTTTCTTGATAATAATCGGAACCTGCGGCACATCTTTCGAGAATTCGCCGCCGGGACCAGTCTTTGAATTGACGATCTTGTCGACGACGTCCATGCCCTCGATGACGGCGCCAAACACCGTGTAGCCCCAGCGGCCATTGGAAGCACGCTTGGTGGGGTCGAGGCGGACGTTGTCGGCGACGTTGATAAAGAACTGCGAATTCGCGGAATGCGGGTCATTCGTGCGCGCCATCGCGATTGTGCCGCGAACGTTCGTCATGCCGTTGCCGGACTCGTTCGGTATTTTTTCATCGGACTGCTTGAGCTTCAGACCGGGCGTGTAACCACCACCCTGCGCCATAAAGCCCGGTATAACGCGGTGAAAGATCGTACCGTCGTAAAAGCCGCTGTCGACCAGCTTGAGGATGTGCGCCACGGTCATTGGTGCCTGCCTGCCATCCAGCTCCAGCTTGATAGTGCCCTCGGAGGTCACCATCTCGATATGCGGGTGAGCCGGTACCTTGTCTGCCGCCAGCGCGGCGGCTGAACTCAATAACAGCAACACAGTTAACAGCGTATTTTTCATTATCCCTCCGGGGTCGTGCCAGATTCTGCAAGCGGCAAGATACCAGAGCCAGTGATGGGCGGCCACGCCACGGAATCCGGCACCAGAAGACCTTGCTTGGCTTGCGCGGCGCCCGTATGATCGTGCCCCCGCAAAATCAGGCTGTTGTCTTGGTGCTGCGGGGCGGAAGTTCTGGCATCGGGGCATGGCGCAGTCTGGTAGCGCATCTGCTTTGGGAGCAGAGGGTCGGGGGTTCGAATCCCTCTGCCCCGACCAGGTTCCGGTTTCGGCAGGACGGACATATTAGAGGCGCCCGTAGCTCAACTGGATAGAGCATCAGCCTTCTAAGCTGAATGTTGCAGGTTCGAGTCCTGCCGGGCGCGCCATTTCGATGCGCTTGCATCTGGATGGCGACTTGCGAGTAAAATTGAAAGATCAGTGGTGGGCGTAGCTCAGTTGGTAGAGCCCCGGGTTGTGATCCCGGTCGTCGTGGGTTCGAGTCCCATCGTCCACCCCATTTTTGGTGGTAGCCCGGGATACGTTACGGGTTGCCGGGTCGACCGGGATCGATTGTTTATGATCCCGGTCGGGTGAGTAAGCAGGGTAGGTGGGAAAATAGGGAATGGCGAACGTCTCCGGGCAGTGGGGTTCGAGTCCCATCGTCCACCCCACTTTTGGTGGATCCGTGCTCGGGCCAACCGGGATCGATTGTTTATGATCCCGGTCGGGCACAAGTAGAAGGCCGGGTAGGCGAACGGTTAGGCGAACTTCCGTAGTGGGGTTCGAGTCCCATCGTCCACCCCATTTTTGATGGCAAGGCGTGATTCGTCACGGCTTGTCGAGCGAACCGGGATCGCTTGTTTATGATCCCGGTCGGGCACAAGTAGCAGGTTGGGAGGGAAAATAGGGTTCGGCGAACTTCTGGGTGGGGTTCGAGTCCCATCGTCCACCCCACTTTTTTGGTAGGCCGGGATCTGTCACGGCCTATCAGGCCAACCGGGATCGATTGTTTATGATCCCGGTCGGTCACAAGTAGCAGGTCGGGTAGTCGGTCTGGGTCTGAAGGATCTCCTGAGTGGGGTTCGAGTCCCATCGTCCACCCCATTTTTGATGGCAAGGCGTGATTCGTCACGGCTTGTCGGGCTAACCGGGATCGCTTATCGATGATCCATGTTGGTCGCAGAGAAAAGCGCGCCGTGCGTGCTGTTACGGACGGGCCTCTAGCTCAGTTGGTAGAGCAGGAGACTCTTAATCTCTTGGTCCGGGGTTCGAGTCCCCGGGGGCCCACCATCCGTGACAGGCTTACGCCGAGCGACCGTCGGCAATCGCCCGCAGCTGCTCCCAATTCTGCACGCGCATCTTGCCGCGTGGCGCATAAATGACGCCGTCACGTTTCATGCTTGCCATCTGCCGGCATACCGTTTCTTCGCTTAAGCCAAGGAATTCCGCAATATCGTTGCGCGAGAATGGCAGCGCGAATCGATCGTCCGTGACGGGGGCTTTCGGCGCCAGCAGCAGAATGAAAGCGGCGATCTTTCCTGCCGCGGTCTTGTGCCCCATAACCTCCATCATCGCTCGGCTCTGTGCCAGTTGCGCGTTCAATGCTGCGATGAGTCTCAGCCCGATTTTCGGCTCGTCTTTGAAAGCGCGAATCAGGGCGCGATGCCGGATCTTGCAGGCCTGGCCATCGGTGGCCGCGACAGCGGTGTACTCGTGGCGATCCTGCTCCAGGGACTGCAGGCCAAACACCAGCTTACCCGGGACGCCGAGGCCGACGATTTGCTCGTGCCCCTCCGAGCCGTTGCTTGTTATCTTGACCAGGCCGCTGCTCAGTGAATACAGGCTTGTACTTGTCTGACCGCGCGAGAAAAGCACCTGGCCGGTCTGGAAGCTGATCTGCTTGACCGCGTCGGTAACCAGGCAATTCAGGTTGGCCGCCGATACCGAGCCCACTTCGGTATGGAGTTCAAAAAACGGGCACTCACTGTTGTTGCAGCTCATCGCTACGCATTGCTTCTTATGGGTGGCTGTGAGACCTCATGATCCATGAAAGCCGGCAATGCATCGATAGTGACTTTTGCCGGCCAATTCTCGGTATTTACGTAGGCGAAACTGACGAATATCAGTTTGCGATTGCGGCGACGAAACGGCGCTGGAATGCTGTCACGGCGCCAGCCGGCCGATCTTCCAGCGGCCATTATCCTGCAAGGTGTACTGGAAGCGATCGTGCAGGCGATTGCGCCGCCCCTGCCAGAATTCGATTTCGCGCGGCACGACGCGGTAGCCGCCCCAGAAGGTCGGCAACGGTACTTCCTTGTTGCGGAACTTGTCCTTGAGTTTCTGGAATTCGGTTTCGAGTATCGAGCGCGAGGAAATGACGCTGCTTTGAGCCGAGACCCAGGCGCCGATCTGGCTGCCGCGCGGCCGGGTCATGAAGTACTTCAGGGTCTCACTCGTCGGGATTTTTTCCGCCTTGCCTGAAATACGTACCTGCCGCGCCGAATCGGACCAGAAGAACAGCAGCGCCACGTTCGGGTTGCCTTCGATATCGCGGGCCTTCTTGCTCTCGAAGTTTGAGAAAAACACGAAGCCCTTGTCGTCGAAATATTTCAGTAGCACGGTTCGGCTCGACGGCCGACCTTCACTGTCAACCGTCGCGATGGAAACCGCGTTCGGGTCCATCGGAACAGTCTCGCAGGCATAGCCAAACCAGTCCGCAAACTGTACGTATGGATCGTCATCGAGATCCTCCCGATCCAGCGCGAAGCCGGTGGCGGATCGTCGCAGGCCGGCAACATTTATCCCGTGCGCCTTCGAAATCGGTTTCTGGTCATCTGACATGTGCCAAATATTAAGGGTCTGGGCCCCATTAGCAACAAATCGCGTTATTATCGACCAACCACAGCGGTGCGGACGGAGAGCGCCATGTCACGACTCGAAGAATTTCGCCGCAAGAAGTCCATCCATCTTTGGCCGATCACGCTGCTGCGCGTGTACACAGGCGTCTTTTTTCTCTACTACGGCTTCGGCAAGGTCAGGAACCCGCAGTTCGCCGACGGCCTCGCCGGTTTCGTGACAGGGCGGCTGGAGGAAAGCGCCGGCTTCATACGGCCGTTCCTGGAGTCCGTGGTGCTGCCCAACAACGGGCTGTTCGCCATTCTCGTCGCCTGGGGCGAGCTTGCGCTTGGACTTGCCCTGATTCTCGGGCTGGCGACCCGCTGGGCGTCAATCGCAGGGGCATTGATGGTTGCCGCCTTCTGGGCGACCAAGGGGCAGGGCTTCCTGGACGCACAGAATCACGACGCGGTCTGGTTCATGATCTTTGTCGTGCTGGCGACAGTGCACGCTGGCAGGGCGCACAGCCTCGACGAGCGGCTGGCACATCGCTTTCGATTCCTGGCCTGACGACGTCCCGATAGCCCGATTCGACCCGGCAGCTCCGCTGCCAGTGCCCGAACGCGAAGCGTGCATTGCCGATTGCTACCAATATATAATGGCCGGCTGGACAGGCAGTGCGGGGTTCGACATCGCACGCGTTGTGCGAAAGTGGCGGAATTGGTAGACGCGCTGGCTTTAGGTGCCAGTGGGGTAACCCGTGAGAGTTCGAGTCTCTCCTTTCGCACCAAGTCCGAATCTGTCCGCAACTTAATCGTAAGTCACTAAATTAAAGAGAATTTATAGAATGAATGTCACTGTCGAGTCGACCGGTGCTCTGGAGCGTCGCATGCGCGTCGAACTGCCAATCGAGCCCATTGAGCAGCAGGTGAGCTCACGACTGAAGAACGTCGGCCGCACGGCGAAGATCAAGGGTTTCCGGCCGGGCAAAGTGCCCGCGAAAGTCGTGAAACAGCGCTATGGCAAACAGGTTCGCGAGGAGGTGCTCGGCGAGGTCCTGCAGAAGAGCTACTCCGATGCCGTAATGCAGCAGAACCTGAAGCCGGCTGGCGGGCCGCAGATCGAGACCCTCGACGAGGATGGCAAGACGTTCGCCTACGTCGCTACCTTCGAGATCATGCCCGAGGTTGTGCTGAAAGACCTCGAAAAGATCAAGATCGAGAAGCCGGACGTGCAGATCGATGCAAGCGATGTCGACGATATGCTCCTGAACCTGCGTACCCAGAAAGCCAGCTGGGAGACAGTCGATCGCAAGAGCAAGGATGGCGACCGTGTCGTCGTCGACTTCGCGGGCGAGCTGAACGGCGAACCATTCCCGGGCGGGCAGGGCACGGAGATACCGGTGGTACTTGGCGAAGGGCAGATGCTGCCTGATTTCGAAAAGGGCCTGAAAGGCATCAAGGCTGGTGACGAAAAGACCTTCAAGGTGAAGTTCCCGAAGGACTATCACGCTGAAGATCTTGCCGGTCAAAAAGCAGACTTCACGATCAAGACGCATCGTGTCGAAGAGCGCGTGCTGCCGGAACTCAACGACGAACTTGCAGAGATGTTCAACGTGACGGAGGGCGGTCTCGAGCAATTCGAAAAGGACGTGCGCGAGAACATGCAGCGAGAAGCCGAGCAGAAGGTGAAGAACGATATTCGTGAGCAGGTGATGGAATCGTTACTGGCGGCCAACCCCCTGGAAATTCCGAATACGCTCAAGCAACAGGAAGCGCATTCCCTGCAGCACGACGCCATGCGCCGGATGGGCATCGAAGATCACGACCAGGCGCCACCGATCGAGAATTTCCTGGAGACGGGCGAAAAGCGCGTGCGGCTGGGCCTGTTGCTGCGCCAGGTGATTACCGACAAGGGGCTGAAAGCCGATGAGGCCAGTCTGCGCGCTCACGTCGAGGAGATGTGCGCGAGTTACGAGAATTCCGGTGAGATGGTTGAAATGTACCTCAGCAACCCGCAGGTCATGCAACAGATCGAGCCGATGGTGGTCGAACAAATGGCCGTCGACTGGCTTCTCGAGAACGGCAAGGTCAAGAACAAGAAGATCTCGTTCAAGGACTACATGAACGCACCGTCTTCGTGAGACAATCCCCGGCAACAACCAAAGCCGCATCGGCCAACACGGAACTGACATTATGAGCGCAACAGCATTGAATCTCGTCCCCATGGTCGTCGAGCAGACGGCGCGCGGCGAGCGTGCCTACGACATCTATTCGAGGCTTCTGAAAGATCGCCTTATTTTCATTGTCGGTCCGGTCGAAGACCAGATGGCCAACCTGGTCGTTGCCCAGCTGCTCTATCTCGAGTCAGAGAACGCCAACAAAGACATCCACCTGTACATCAATTCGCCGGGTGGCGTCGTATCTTCCGGGCTTTCCATTTACGACACGATGCAGTTCATCAACTGCGATGTTTCGACCATCTGCGTGGGGCAGGCCGCCAGCATGGGTGCGCTGCTGCTGGCCGGTGGCGCCAAGGGCAAGCGCTACGCGCTGCCGCATTCGCGCGTCATGGTGCACCAGCCGAGCGCCGGCTATCAGGGACAGGTGACGGATATTCATATCCATGCCCAGGAGGTGCTGGAGCTGAAGCGGCGCCTCAATGCCATCATGGCCAAGCACACCGGCCAGAGTGTCGAGCAGATCGAGCAGGATCTGGAGCGCGATAATTTCATGAGTGCTGAAGCCGCCCGCGAATACGGGCTGGTTGACAATGTACTCGAGAAGCGTCAGCAGATCGCCAACAAAGACGACGACTGATCTTATATAAATCAATAACTTGACAGAATACTTCTCACTTCCGAGACGTGGCGCTTTGCACCTCGAAAGAGCGCATGTTATATACAGACCCAGTCTTGTTAAGTGCACGTAACAGACTGATTTTTTTGGACACAGAGGCCGGCACAGTATGAGCGACGATTCCCGCGGTAAGAACGAGGACGGCAAACTCCTTTATTGTTCTTTTTGCGGCAAATCCCAGCACGAGGTTCGCAAGCTGATCGCCGGACCTTCCGTCTTCATCTGTGACGAGTGTGTCGAGCTCTGCAACGACATCATTCGCGAGGAGCTCGAGGACACGGGCGATACCGCCCAGGACAAGCTTCCCAAACCCAAGGAAATCAAGGATGTACTCGACGAGTACGTCATAGGCCAGATGCGCGCCAAGAAGGTCCTCTCGGTCGCGGTCTACAACCACTACAAGCGCCTCAACGAACGCCAGAAAGAACGCGGCAAGGACGATATCGAACTCGCCAAGAGCAATATTCTGCTGATTGGCCCCACCGGCTGCGGCAAGACGCTGCTCGCCGAAACGCTGGCACGGCTGCTGAACGTGCCGTTCACCATCGCTGACGCGACGACGCTGACCGAAGCCGGTTACGTTGGCGAGGACGTTGAGAACATCATCCAGAAGCTGCTGCAGAAGTGCGACTACGATGTCGACAAGGCGCAGACCGGCATCGTTTACATCGACGAAATCGACAAGATCTCGCGCAAGTCGGACAACCCGTCCATCACACGGGACGTATCGGGCGAGGGCGTGCAGCAGGCGCTGCTGAAGCTCATCGAAGGCACGGTTGCCTCCGTACCGCCGCAGGGTGGCCGCAAGCATCCGCAGCAGGAGTTCCTGCAGGTGGACACGGGCAATATCCTGTTTATCTGTGGCGGCGCATTTGCCGGCCTCGAGAAGATCATCCTGAATCGCTCGACCAAGAGTGGCATCGGTTTCGTCGCCGACGTCAAGACGGAAGAGGATGAGCAGAGTATCGGAGAACTGCTGGTCGACGTTGAGCCGGAAGACCTGATTCGCTTCGGCCTGATTCCGGAGTTCGTGGGCCGCCTGCCGGTGGTCGCTACCCTGGAAGAGCTCGACGAAGACGCACTGATCCAGATCCTTCTGGAGCCGAAGAACGCGCTTACCAAGCAATACAGCCGTCTCTTCGAGATGGAGGGCGTCGAACTCGAGTTCCGCGAGGATGCGTTACGTGCCGTTGCCAAGAAGGCGATGGAGCGCAAGACCGGTGCCCGCGGACTGCGCACAATTCTCGAGAACGTGTTGCTCGATACGATGTACGACCTGCCGTCGTCGACGACCGCGAAGAAGGTTGTCGTTGACGAGGCGGTGGTGACAGGCGAGACACAACCATACGTCATCTACGAGTCTGACGAACCGCCGACCGTGAATATCGAGCAGCCGCCTCGTCCCACCGGTTCCGACGGCGCTTAAGTCTTGCGGCCCATCGGCCGATAGATTTTGTGTGGCAATCCCGCTTGAAATGCGACCATACGGGCGCATTTCTCCTTACAGTCTGTTTTAACGAGGTCGAACCTGGTGTCCGATAAAGATCTGATTTCATCCATTGAGGAAGACGCGGGCGATGATCTGTCCGGCGTACCGGTATTGCCGCTACGCGACGTCGTCGTCTATCCGCACATGGTCATCCCGCTGTTTGTCGGTCGCGAAAAGTCGATCGTCGCGCTCAACAAGGCTATGGACGCCGGTAAGCGCATCCTGCTGGTGGCCCAGGAGACCGCGGACCTCGATGATCCGCAACCGTCCGACCTGTACGAGGTGGGTACGCTGGCGACCATCCTGCAGCTCCTGAAGCTGCCTGACGGGACCGTGAAGGTACTGGTTGAGGGCGGTGAGCGCGCGTTGATCGATCGCTACAACGTTGGCGATCATTTTTCCGCCGAGATTACGTTGCTGGGCGAAGAGGACCGCCACGACGAGCGCGAGATCGACGTACTCGTGCGCTCGATCATTTCGCAGTTCGAGCAGTACGTGAAACTGAACAAGAAAGTGCCGCCCGAGGTGCTGACCTCACTGTCAGGCATCGACGAGCCGGGTCGACTGGCCGATACCGTCGCGGCGCACATGGCACTCAAGCTTTCCGAAAAGCAGCGCATTCTCGAGATCCAGGATATCAAGAGCCGCCTGGAGCAGGTGCTGGGCATCATCGAGGGCGAGATCGACGTCCTGCAGATAGAAAAACGCATCCGCGGACGCGTCAAGCAGCAGATGGAAAAGAGCCAGCGCGAGTACTACCTGAATGAGCAGATGAAGGCGATTCAGAAAGAACTCGGCGAAATGGAGGATGCGCCGAACGAGCTTGCCGATCTCGAAACGAAGATCGAAAAAGCCGGCATGCCCAAGGAAGCCAAGGAAAAAGCCGTATCCGAACTCAACAAGCTCAAGCTGATGTCACCGATGTCCGCCGAGGCCACGGTCGTGCGCAACTACGTCGACTGGCTGGTCAAGGCGCCGTGGAAGAAACGCAGCAAGGTTTTCAAGGATCTGAAGAAAGCGGAACAGGTCCTCGAGGAAGATCATTACGGCCTCGAGAAGGTCAAGGAACGCATCCTCGAGTACCTCGCGGTACAGCAGCGTGTGAAAAAGCTCAAGGGACCGATCCTGTGCCTCGTGGGACCGCCGGGCGTCGGCAAGACCTCGCTGGGTCAAAGCATCGCGCGCTCCACGAACCGCAAGTTCGTGCGCATGTCGCTGGGCGGCGTGCGCGACGAGGCCGAGATTCGCGGTCACCGCCGTACCTACATCGGCTCGATGCCGGGCAAGATCATCCAGAACCTCTCGAAGACAGGTGTCCGCAATCCGCTGTTCCTGCTCGATGAGATCGACAAGATGGCGATGGATTTCCGTGGCGACCCGTCGTCCGCGTTGCTCGAAGTACTCGATCCCGAGCAGAACTCGACCTTTGCCGATCACTACCTCGAGGTCGACTTCGACCTGTCCGACACCATGTTCGTCTGCACGGCGAACAGCCTGAATATCCCGGCCCCGTTGCTCGATCGCATGGAAGTCATTCGTATCCCGGGTTACACCGAGGACGAGAAGACCAACATTGCACTGCGCTACCTGATACCGAAGCAGTTGAAAGAGAACGGCCTGAAAAAGAGCGAGCTGAAGATTACCGAGAATGCCGTGCGGGACATCATCCAGCACTACACACGTGAATCCGGTGTTCGTAACCTCGAGCGCGAGATCTCGAAGATTTGCCGCAAGGTCGTGAAGTCGCTGCTGCTGAAGCCGCGCGCCAGTCGTGTGCTGGTCACGCCGAAGAGCATGGAGAAGTATCTCGGCGTGCGTCGTTTCCGTTACGGCAAGGCCGAAGACAACGACCAGATCGGGCAGGTTACCGGCCTTGCCTGGACTGAAGTGGGCGGCGAATTGCTGACCATCGAGGCAGCGGTCGTTCCCGGTAAAGGCAAGCTTACGCATACCGGCCAGCTCGGCGAAGTCATGACCGAATCCATCCAGGCCGCGATGACCGTGGTCCGCAGTCGCTGCAAGGTTCTGGGCATCGACGAAGAGTTCCACCAGAAGGTAGACGTGCACATTCACGTCCCCGAAGGGGCCACGCCGAAGGACGGTCCCAGTGCGGGAGTTGGCATGTGTACCGCCCTGGTATCGGCACTGACGAATATCCCGGTAAAGAGCGATGTCGCCATGACCGGCGAGATCACGCTGAGGGGCGAAGTACTGCCGATTGGCGGCCTCAAGGAGAAGCTGCTGGCGGCCCATCGCGGTGGCATCGGCAAGGTCCTGATCCCCGAGGAGAACGAGAAGGATCTCGCGGAAATTCCGAAGAACATCAAGGACAAGCTGACGATTGTTCCAGTGAAATGGATCGATGAGGTCATGGAGCATGCGCTGGTTCACCAGCCCGTGCCCGAGGGCACCTCCGGTGAAAAAGAACCGGAGGCAAAAACTCCCGCTGACGAGCAAAAGAACGAGGACGTCGTCCGTCCGCACTGACATGCTGAAACCCGCGTGGTTGCGCGATATTTGACGCTATATATGCCAGTTGGTATAAGCATCGCAGCTGTAGGCGGATGCACGGAGCCGCAGGCAGCCATTCAGCGGATTGCGCCATGGGGGAGCTCGCTGGATTGATGACAACTCTTTTAATCAATCTGCAAGGGTGAAAGCATGAACAAAGGTGAACTTATAGAAGCGGTTGCTAGCGCTGCAGGACTGTCACGCGCGGACGCAACCAAAGCGGTTGACGCAGTGCTCGATAGCATCACTGGGACGCTTTCCAATGGCGGTTCGGTATCTCTCGTTGGCTTTGGAACATTCTCTGTCAAGGCACGCGCGGCACGCGCCGGACGTAATCCACGGACCGGCGAAACCATCCAGATCAAGGCCAGCAATGTGCCCGGATTTAAGGCTGGCAAAGGCCTGAAGGATGCCGTAAACTAGCGCGCCCTTCGGGGCAGCAGCCCTCGAAAGAGCCCGTGTTTGGGGGTTGAAAGGCCCGCAACCACGGGCTTTCTGGGTGCTTAGCTCAGCTGGTAGAGCATCGCCCTTACAAGGCGAGGGTCGGCGGTTCGATCCCGTCAGCACCCACCAGATTCGGAGCGGTAGTTCAGTTGGTTAGAATACCGGCCTGTCACGCCGGGGGTCGCGGGTTCGAGTCCCGTCCGCTCCGCCACTGATAAGAAATCCCCGGACCCGTTTGGGTCCGGGGATTTTTTTTGGCGCGTTGTTTGTACCCGGTAGGAGCGGCCAGTGGCCGCGACCGTTGTAGGAGCGCGCCCCAGCGCGCGAAGCACCCCGAGGGCACGTAGCACCGCGGCAGCCGCCAGGCTGCTACAGAGTTTCCACTGAGGGTCGGCCATAATCGAACCCCCGTAGGAGCCCGCCCCAGCGGGCGAAGCACCGCGGCAGCCGCCAGGCTGCTACAGAATCTCCACCGAGGGGCGGCCATAACCGAACCCCCATAAACGTTCTTTTTTTACCGCCACATGGTCTGGGGCCTATTGGCAGCCTGGCGGCTGCGGCTTCGCTGCCGCTACGCTTCGCGCGCAAGGGCGCGCTCCTACGGGGGTTCGGTTGTGGCGGGGTCTGGGCCTTGACCGCGTGGCAGCCTGACGGCTGCCGCTACGCTTCGCGCGCAAGGGCGCGCTCCTACGGCCTCACGGTCCTTGCCTGTAGGAGCGGCCAATGGCCGCGACCCTGCGGTTCTTGTCTGCTACCGCATGGTTCGAAGCCTGTGGCAGCCTGTCGGCTGCCGCTTCGCTTCGCGGCCACTGGCCGCTCCTACCGTCGTGCGATTTGGGTCCGCGGCGCATCGCCGCCTGGCAAATCGCCGATATATTCATAGGCCTTATCTATTGGCCTTCCGGGCCGCGTCCGATAGAATGCCTCGCCTCGTTTCGGGGCCAATCCCCGCAGGTCACTCAAGACACCCAAATCATGCTGCAAAACATTCGTGAGAAATTCACCGGCTGGATCGCGATCACGATTCTCGCCGTCATCGGCCTGTCGTTCGTGTTCGTCGGTCTGAACTACAGCTTTATCGGCAGCAGCTATGCCGCCAAAGTCGACGGCGTCGATATCGGCGTCGCGCAGTTTGAGAATGCCTACCGCGACCAGCTGCAGAGTAACCCTCAGCTTGCGCAGCTACCGGAGCAGTTCCGGCAGCAACTTCGCACGAACATTCTCGAGCAGCTGATTCAGCAGCGCGTCATCGACAACTTCCTCGACGAAGCCGGCTACCAGATCAGCGACGAGCAGGTTACCGCGATGATTCAGCGTGCGCCCGAGTTCCAGGTTGACGGCAGGTTCGATATCGAAACCTATCGCACGCTGCTTTCCCAGGTCGGCTATGAGCCGGCCCGATTTGAAGCCGCTCAGCGTCAGTCGTTGCGGCGTGACCAGCTGCAACGCGCTATACGAGGCACGGCGCTCGTAACGCCATCAAGCTACCGTCGCTATCTGAATCTCGCTGCCGAGCAGCGCGTCGTGACGACAGCGACGATCGACCCCGCGGCCGTCGAGAGCGAGATCTCGGTTACCGACGAGATGATCACGGCCTATTACGACAACAACCCGCTCCTGTACCAGGTGCCGGAGTCTGCTGATGTCGAGTACGTCGAGGTGTCGCGCAGCGATGTCGCCGCAAACGTAAGCGTCAGCGAACAGGATTTGCAGGAATACTATGAGATAAATTCGGATCGCTACCTGCAGGACGAGCAGCGCCAGGCGCGCCATATTCTCATCCTGACTGGCGATGACGAAGACGCGGCAAAGGCGAAAGCGAGCGAGTTGCTCGCGAAAGCGCAGTCGGGGGAGTCGTTCGAAGATCTCGCACGAGACAACTCGCAGGACGGCGGTACGGCGCCGAACGGCGGAGACCTGGGCGTGTTGACGCGCACGCAGTTGCCCGGCGAACTTGGCGGCGCGATCTTCTCGATGGATGAAGGCGAGATCGTCGGGCCGATCGAAACCGAATTTGGTTACCACGTTGTGCGTCTCGATCGCATTCTCGAGCGCGGTCCGCTGCCGCTCGAACAGGTGCGTGGCGAGCTCACCACGGAGTTGCAGGAGCAGCAGGCCGAGAGCTTGTTCCGCGAAGCCGAGCGTAAGCTGTCCGATGCGTTGTTCGATGCGACCGACATTCGTGCGCTCGCCGACGCCGTTGGCGTCGAGGTCAAAACCGTTACCGGTTTCACGCGCCAGGGTGCAGAGCCAATCGGCACCAGCCAGGCTGCGATCGATGCCATTTTTGATGAGTCCGTGCTGAACGGCGGACTGCTATCGGTGGTCGTTGAGATTGACGCCAGCCGCTCCGCGGTATTCAGCGTTACCCGGCATGTCGAATCGACACGGCAGCCGCTTGAGAATGTGCGCGATACCATCGCCTCCACGCTGCGGACAGAGCAGGCGGAAATGCTGATGAGCGAAAAAGCAGACGCGATGCTCGCGGCGATCGAGGCCGGTCAGAGTTTCGCCGACGCGGCGACCAGCGTTGGCGCCAGCGCGCCCGAGCCGAGAGTCTTGATGCGCAATGCGCCAGATGCCGATCAGTCCCTGGCTGTTGCCGTGTTCACGGCACTCAAGCCGACGCAGGGTAATCCCACGACCGGCAGTACGCGCAACGAGGCCGGCGGTTTCACGGTGTTTACACTGGACGCCGTTATCCCCGGCAGGCCGGAGTCGATTCCGCTTGCGGATCGTGACGAGGGCCGGCTGCAGCTGGCTGATCAGTCTGGTATTGGCGATTTCGTCGCCTTTGTACAGGCGCTGCGAGCGAACGCCGACGTAGCGATCAACCAGGACGTGCTGGCCGCACAAGACCTCTTCCAGTAAGCTCCCAGCATAATAATTAACCAGTGCGGCCAGGCCGCAATGGGGGAGCTATGGGTAAACTCGCGCTGCATTGGCAGATCCTGATCGCTATCGCGCTGGCGGTTATCGCGGGTACGGCGGTCAGATCCGGCACCACGGCGGATTTCGCACCGAATATTTTCGGCGTACCATTCGTTGCGATCTTTGACTACATCGGCGAGATCTTCCTGAACGGCCTGAAGATGATCATCGTGCCGTTGATTACATCGTCGATCATCGTCGGCGTTGCGGGTATCGGCTCCGGTGGCAACCTCGGCGCGCTCGGTGGCAAGACGCTGCTGTTCTACGCGTCGACGACACTCGCCGCGATACTGATCGGGCTGTTTATTATCAACATCGTGCAACCGGGCATCGTCGATGGTGAGCCTGCCAAAGACATACTGGCGCTGGATGCCGATACGACCGACATCTCGAGCAAGGTCGAGGGCAAGGGCGTCAGCGATGTGGCCGAAGTGTTCAAACGCATGGTGCCGCCGAATATCGTCAAGGCGGCGGCTGAAGGGCAGATGCTCGGCATGATCTTTTTCGCGATCCTGTTCGGCTATTTCATGACACATCTGGTGCACCAGTACGCCGAGCCGTTGTTTAACTTCTGGAACGGCGTCTTCCACGTCATGATGAGCATGACCGAGTTCATCATGAAGTTCGCGCCGATCGGCGTCTTCGGCCTGGTTGCCGAAGTAATGGCGACGGCCGGATTCCAGGCGGCCAAACCGCTCGCAATTTTCGCCGTCTCGGTCATCGCCGCGCTCGCATTCCATGCGTTTATCACGCTGCCGCTGCTATTGCGGTACGTAGGCAAAGTGAAAGCATTCAAAACCCTGGCGGGCACATCGCCGGCGATGCTGACGGCGTTTTCGACCGCGTCCTCATCCGCCACGCTGCCAGTCACCATGGATTGCCTCGAGGACAATATCGGCGTCTCGAACAAGATTTCCAGCTTCGTATTGCCGCTGGGCGCAACCGTAAATATGAACGGTACCGCGCTGTATGAATGCGCTGCCGCCGTGTTCCTCGCGCAGGCCTACGGACTTGAGCTTAGTCTCGGCGTGCAGTTCTCGATTGTTGTCATCGCGCTGCTAACGTCGATCGGCGTTGCAGGGGTGCCATCGGCGTCACTGGTTGCCATCGCGATTATCCTCGCCGCCGTTGGATTGCCGGTCGAGGCGATTGGCGTACTCATGGTATTTGATCGCATCCTCGACATGTGTCGCACCAGTATCAACGTTTGGGGTGATGCCTGCTGTGCGACGATTGTCGCGCGCCTCGAGGGCGAGACCACTAAGGTGGCGATCGATGGCGAGGTGGAGGAAGAACCGGAGGCGGCCTAGGCAAGACCTTGGGGACATTCTGCTTTTCTCCAACGGAGAAAAGCAGAATGTCCCCTGTTCGACTAATCCTCGTCGAACACCATGCCCATAATGTTGACGCCGGCATCCACAAAGGTGGTTTCGCCGGTAATGCCGGAGGCCAGGTCTGAGCACAGGAACGCGGCCGTGTTGCCGATCTCTTCGATGGTCACGGTGCGCTTGAGCGGTGCCGCGCTTTCCGCGTAGCCGAGCATCTTGCGGAAACCGCCGATGCCCGCCGCCGCCAGCGTCTTCACAGCGCCTGCAGAGATCGCATTGACCCGAATGCCCTTGGGACCCAGGTCAGCGGCCAGGAATCGCATACAGGACTCCAGACTGGCTTTCGCGAGGCCCATGACGTTGTAGTTGGGCACTACCTGGGTCGCCGCGTTGTAGGTCAGCGTCAGGATGGCGCCATCGCGACCTTCCATCATCGGCAGGCCGGCTTTCGCCAGCGCCGCCAGGCTGTAGGCAGAAATATCGTGGGAGATAGCGTAGCCCTCGCGTGTGATCGACTCGACGAAGCCGCCGGCGAGCTGTTCGCGCGGCGCAAAACCAACAGAATGCACGAGGATGTCGAGGCCGTCCCAGTGCTTGCCCAGGTTTGCAAACACCGCATCGATTTCTTCATCGGAAGACACGTCGCATGGAAACAGCAGCTCGGTGTTCTGGCCGAGTCGCGTGGCGAGCTTCTCGACGCGACTCTTCAGTTTTTCGTTCTGGTAAGTAAAAGCGATTTCGCAACCTTCGCGAGCGAATGCCTCCGCAATACCCGATGCGATGGAACGATCACTTGCGACACCCACGATCAGTGCCTTCTTGCCAGCCATGAAGCCCATGTTATTTCCTTGTCGTTATTGGGATGCTGCGGCGTATCTTACCTAAAATATTTGCCGGTCGTCCGCACCGCCGCCGTGGCAGGGTGACCGTCGCGGCCACTGGCCGCTCCTACAGGACAGGCGGGCATGTCGACCGAGAATCGAACACCCACCGTAGGAGCGGCCAATGGCCGCGAAGCGCAGCAGCAGCCGCCAGGCTGCAAAAAAACGTTCAACAAATGCGGTGGCCAAAAAGCACACCGTAGGAGCGGCCAATGGCCGCGAAGCGCAGCAGCAGCCGCCAGGCTGCAAAAAAGCGTTCAGCCCATGCAGTAGCTGAAATGCACACCGGAGGAGCGCCCCCCAGGGCGCGAAGCGCAGCAGCAGCCGCCAGGCTGCACAAATCGTTCAACAAATGCGGCAGCCAAAAAGCACACCGTAGGAGCGGCCAATGGCCGCGAAGCGCAGCAGCAGCCGCCAGGCTGCAAAAAGCGTTCAGCAAATGCGGCAGCTGAAAAGCACACCGTAGGAGCGGCCAATGGCCGCGAAGCGCAGCAGCAGCCGCCAGGCTGCAAAAAACGTTCAACAAATGCGGCAGCTGAAAAGCACACCGTAGGAGCGGCCAATGGCCGCGAAGCGCAGCGGCAGCCGCCAGGCTGCAAAAAACGTTCAACAAATGCGGTAGCCAAAAAGCACACCGTAGGAGCGCCCCCCAGGGCGCGAAGCGCAGCAGCAGCCGCCAGGCTGCAAAAAGCGCTCAGCAAATGCGGCGGCCGAAAAGCACATCCCCGATGCACCCCCCAAGCTGCAAAAAATCAACTCGACTGCGCGGTCACATCCACGTACATGGTGAGCTTCTGCCCGGGACGCAGGATCTTGTTCGTGTCGATCCTGTTCCAGCGAGCCAGCTGCGCAATCGTGACGCGGAAGCGACTGGCGATCAGGTACAGCGAATCGCCGTTGCGCACGGTGTAGTTGAGCTTGCGGGTGGTGTTGCCGAGTGCAGCCGTTGGCGACATGCGCGGCGAATCGACGACGGCATCGGTCCAGACGACCAGCTTCTTGCCAACCGACAACGTGTCGCCGGGCGCCATGCCATTCCATGCGGCCAACTGGCGATGCGTGACCTTGTAGTGTCGCGAAATCGTCCAGAAACTCTCACCGCTTCTGACAATGTGCTCGACCTTGTTACCGGCACGCGGCCGGTTCTGGGTCTTGGCGAGCCGCGCATCGGCACTCTTGCTGTAGGCGCTCAGAGGCTTGGTCGCGACCGGGATCATGAGGTGGTGGCCGGCGCGAATGGTGTTGCCGCGCAGGTTGTTCGCCGCGCGAATTGTCGAGACCGTGGTGTTGTATTGCTCTGCGATCTGCGAAATGGCTTCGCCATTCCTGACCTTGTGCCGCTTCCAGCGCACGCGATCGGCGGCAGGCACCTCGGCGAGCGCAGCCACGAATTGCTCGGAGACATCGACCGGCATTACCAGCTTGTGAGGGCCGGACGGGTCGGTAGACCATCGGTTGTAGCCCGGGTTGTACTGGTAAACGGTGTCGACATCCACGCCGGCGAGTTCGGCGGCGAGCGCAAGGTCGAGCTGGCTGCCGATATCGGCGACCATGAACTGTTGCTCATCCGGAACCACGGGCAGCGTCAGGTTGTATTTCTCCGGGTTGGCGACGATCTCCACGAGCGCGAGCAGCTTCGGCACGTACATGCTGGTTTCTTTGGGCAGTTTCAAATACCAGAAGTCGGTCGGCTTGCCGGCTTTGCGATTCTTGCGGGCCGCGCGCAATACGTTGCCTTCGCCCGAGTTGTAAGAGGCGATGGCATTCAGCCAGTTGCCATCGTTGAGGCCTTCGAGGTGCTGCAGGTAGTCGAGCGCGGCGCGCGTCGAATCCACAACATCGCGGCGGCCGTCATACCACCAGTTCTGCTTGATGCCGAAGCGTTTGGCAGTACCCGGGATCATCTGCCACAGGCCGGCCGCGCGGCCGTGTGAGTATGCGAACGGGTCATAGGCGCTCTCGACAATAGGCAACAGCGCAAGTTCGAGTGGCATGCCGCGGCGCTCCAGCTCCGCTGTTATGTACGGCATATATCGCTGTGCCCGCGTGAATACGCGGTTCAGGTAATCCGGGTGCCGCGCGAACCACTTGAGCTCCGCGGCTGTGCGCGGATTGTCTTCATAGCTTAGTTCGAAGCCGGCGCGCAGCTTCTCCAGCACATCGGCTGGCTCGCTGGGCTCGGCAGCACGCGCTGCGCCGTCGGCGAC
>CALODT010000004.1:0-257464 GCA_942492205.1 uncultured Gammaproteobacteria bacterium
CGACTCGTCAATACGACTGGTCTGCTCAAGCAGCGGGACCTGCCCCTCCGGTTGATGGACAAGTTTTCCATTGATTTCGGCACCAATGGCCATTTCGATGAGATTGTAATACACATTACCAATGACCCGAGCCGTTGGCCCGAGTTCCACCCGCTCACTCGCGAACACGTCGCCGCGAACAATTCCGTTCAAATAGACATAAGGTACGGTGACGCCGCCTTCGATGGTTCCGGTATCGATGATGAACAGCTCGGAATCTGTATCGGGATCGGCCGTTACACCGCCTTTGACCAATCCTTCCACAGGACAGCGGCCGCGAAAATGCAGATCACCGTTGACTTTCGTGTTCGAGCCCACCAGCGTCTCCGTCTTGGTATTCTTATGTTGTTTCTTGCCGAACATCTATTTGCATCTCCAAGATACCGTTATCAGCCGTAGCGCGCTTTGAGTCCAGGCTCGTCGACCAAGTGTAACTTTCCTCAATACTCTGGATGGAGCGAGTTTTCGAGCGCACTTCAACACGAATAAGCTCCGGTGTGAAGCCATCCGGCAGCACAAGTTGTCGATCAAAGTCCTGGAAGTACCTGAATGAGAATGGCCAGGCCGCGTCAGCTCTCGACCGGAAGCAGCTGTTTTAGGGTATATACGGTCTCTACGCCGTCCTGGCTGCCTTGAACGCTGAGCGCCACGTTCCCGGACACTTTGCGATCGTGTTTCATGGCCTGCACGAGCACCAGACGCAGGTTAATTCTCTTCCGCGTTGCCACGCGTTAGTCTCAGATCCTGCACCCTGAGGCCCGACTTGCCATCGGCCGGCGAAACGATGCCTCGATAGAACGCAATCGCATCGCGCTGCTCTTGGATCTTGGCCTGCAGTGCCTGAGGCTTCCTTCAACCTCCTTGTACGCCTCGCGATCGATTTCCCGGTGCGTTTCCAGCATCGCAACTTCTTGCTTCAGCTCCACGATCTGGTCATCAAGCGCCACAATGCGCTCTTCGAAAGCCTGCCGCTCCTTTGCCACGCATCGACGGTGTCGTAGCCAGCGGAAATGCGACCGAATTCGAAGATCAGATAACTGCTGACCACGATCAGGACCAAAACGACGCCGACAAGCAGCCAGTTTGTTGCGTGTTCCTTGGTTTAGACGAGAATTGCTGACCACGATGCTCCGTCAGGCGGCTTCGGAAGCGAAAGGACGTTATGTTACGCGGTGGGCAGATTAAACAGAAGTGCGCCAGGTCACGGATTCCCGGACTCGTCGGGAGCTTTGGCCGATTGTGAAATGTCTTTTTCAAACGCCGCACGCCAGCGTCTGGGCCACCATTTCGGTCGGCGAGGCAGGCCATCCGGAAACACGGCCGGCCCCAGTTCGTGCAACGCCCGCGCGTATACACGGCGCTTGAAATAAATCACCTCGTTGACCGGCCGCCAGAACTTGACCCAGCGAATGCGATCGAATTCCGGCTTCTCGCAGCAATCGAAACGAAGTCGGCTGTCATCTGATAACAGGCGCAGCATGAACCAGCGTTGTTTTTGCCCGATGGCAAAGGGGCTTACTGGCGCGGCGTATGAACTTGTCCGGGAGGCGGTAGCGCAGCCAGTCGCTGGTGACGCCGAGCACGTCGACGTCGTCGGCCTCGAGACCGATCTTCTTCGTGGAGTTCACGAAACATTGCATCGACAGGTTCTTCGCCCTGTAGCATGCCACCTTGCGGAAACTGCCAGCCCTTGGCGCCGACCCGACCACCCAGCAATAGCTTGTTGTCGTCGTTCGCAAGGATGATGCCTACATTCGCGCGGAATCCATCGGCGTCAATCCAATCGTTGCTCATTGCAACCGTACTGAAACTCTAACTGCCGTTTACTTTACACTATCCTCCGCCAATCGCCCCAGGAGATTTTCAGTTGTTTGCGGGTCGCAAAGAAGCCCTGTTCCTGACCTTGCTGTTGCTGGTAGCCGCTTCATTTCTCGTTGCGCTGGCTTCCGGCAGCGCGGAGATCAGCTTCCTCGAGATGCTGGATGCCCTGCGCGGGACCTCCAGCGCCAAGGTGCAGTCGCTGGTGCTCGACCTGCGCTTGCCGAGAGCCATGACGGCTTTCGCCGTCGGCGGATTGCTGGCTGTCGCGGGTGTCCTGATGCAGGTACTGCTGAGGAACCCGTTGGCCGAGCCTTACATTCTCGGTAGCTCCGGTGGGGCCGCCGTTGCCGCTCTTCTGGCCATGCTGGCGGGACTCGGCAGCGTCGCTGTCGACCTGTCCGCGTTCGGCGGCGCCATGGCGGCAACCTTGCTGGTTTTCTCGATCGCGCATGGCAGCGGCAGCTGGACGCCTGCGCGGCTCTTGCTGACGGGCGTGGTGCTGGCTGCGGGCTTCAGTGCGGCGACAACCGTGATACTCGCACTGACTCCGGATCGAGACCTCCGCGGCATGCTGTTCTGGCTGATGGGCGACCTGAGTTTCGCGTATGAACCCGCCCAGTGCCTGTCGCTCCTCGGTGTCCTCGTCATTCTGGGTACGCTCGGGGCCCGGCACCTCAACGTCCTGTCGCGTGGCGAACTACAGGCATCGATCGTCGGCCTGCCTGTGCGCGCGGCCCGCTACCTGATATTCGCCGCAGCCGCGCTGGCAACGGCGTTGTCGGTCACCACAGTTGGCGTAATCGGCTTTATCGGGCTGGTTGTTCCACACCTGGTTCGCATCGTTGCCGGCAGTGACCATCGTGTCGTTTTGCCCGCATCGGCGCTAGCCGGCGGTGCGCTGCTGGTCGTGGCGGATGCGCTGGCGCGCACCGTGATGGCCCCGCGGCAGCTACCGGTGGGCGCGTTGACTGCCGCAATCGGCGTGCCACTGTTCCTGATCCTGATGAGCCGTGTGCGCCAGGAGCGCTATCGGTAGCCGGCACGCTCCGCGAGCAGCCTGACATCCTCATCGCGCCAGCCGGCCAGTCCCACGTTTTTGGCATTCGACGAACCGTCGTCGGCCAATGCGCTGCTCGCAAGCAGCCACTGCACCAGGGACTGCGCAGATTCTGGCTGCGTCGCATGTCGCGCGACCGCGATCGCGTCGATATCCATATATAGCGGCGTTGGCCTGATCGCATGCAGCCCATCGAGGTCCAGGGAACTCGACAGGATCGCAAACTGACAGGGCCCGGACCTCAATGCCTGTATAAGCTGTTGCTCTGTCGCATACGGCGATGCTGCCAGGTTCTTTACCCAGGCACGCACCATTCGTTCTGCCGGCTTCAGGCCGATGTCCTCGATCAACATTGCGATAAGTGCACGATTGATCGTCAGCGCAGAGGACGACAGGCAGACCTTGCCGCGCAATTCGGCTGTCGCAAGATCGGCGTAGTCGTCAACCGCTTCGACGTCGGCATCAGCACTGGCTGCGATGACCGCATGGCGAATACCGATAGCGACCCAGGTCCGGTCTGGATCCCTGAGGATCGCAGGCACGTCGTCGAAATGAGTTGCCGTCAGCGGCCGCAGCGCGCCCTCGTCGGCTGCACGCCAGACATCCATCACGCCGGTGGTAACCAGCACATCCGCCGCAGGCACGCCGATATTCTCAACAACAGCTCTGAGATTGGAGCCGCCATCTCCGACTTTCAGCATTACCGGTATCCGTGTGTCCGCAGTGAAGGCCGCGAAAGCCTCGGCGAGCCGTGTTTCCTGGTCTTCTGCTGCGTACACGACGACCGCTGCCGGTGGCGGACCGTCGTCGCTCGAATCGCAGGCGGCGAACAGCAACACAGCTGTCAGCGCGGCGGCAAGCGGCCTCTTCATGCGGCCTCCACCATGATGCAATTGCGGCCCGCGGATTTCGCGGCATAGAGCGCGACATCGGCGCGCGCTATAAGGGCATCGCCGACTGTCTTCAGGTCATCGATCTCGGGCGCCGGCTGTATTTCCGAGATGCCGATGGACGCCGTAATCGTCACTTCTTCTCCGTTGGGCAGCGCAATCGGCGTCTCCGAGACAGCGTTACGAATACGCTCTGCGAGTCGTTTTGCGGCGGCAACGTCTGTGCCCGGCAGCAGCACCACGAACTCCTCACCCCCATACCGGGCGGCGACATCGCTGGCACGCACCTGCGCCTCAACCCGTTGCGCAATTTCACGAAGCACGGCGTCGCCGGCCGCATGACCCCAGCTGTCGTTGACTCGCTTGAAGTGATCGATGTCGAGCATCAGGCAAACGAGTCGCTGGCCATCGCGGCGCGCCCGCGCGAGTTCTTCGTTCAGGCGCACGAGCAGGTAGCGGCGATTATTCCAGCCGGTCAGCACATCCGTGAATCCGCTGCGCATCAAACGAGCGCGGTTGACAGCGTTCTCGATGCAGAATGACGCTATCACGCCAAGATGCCCGAGAAAGTCAGTTGCGTGGGACGGCGTAAAACGCTGCGAATCCGCACTGCACAGATTGATGCTGCCAAGCAGCTTCTGCCGATACGTCAACGGAATCATCGCCACGCTTTGCGCATCGACGGCTCCGGGGCAGACAAGTTGATGATCGCAATGTGCAAATGGACCTAGCCAGGGTCGTCGCAACGAGATGAACTGCGGCGCAAGGCCGGTCATGGACTCAACGATCAGGAGGTTTTCGAAATCTTCAGCCGGTGTACCGTTCGCCAGCAGCAGGTGGCGAATATCGTGATCCGGGTCGCACAACACCAGGCTGACATATTCGAGTCCGTAGCTGACTCGCAAGCCTTCCGTCATCGCGTATATCAATGCATCCAGCGTTTCGGCCTGCAGCAGGCGCAATTCGCGTCGATGCGTGCGCTGCATTTTCTCGTCGTTGCTCGCAACCGCCTCGCTCAATGCCTCGAGCTGGCGCCGGGTCGCTTCAAGCTCTGCGGTGAGTTCTTCGACAGACGGCATAGGGTCAGCCTCGCAGCGCCAGGTAATCGCGGCCTTTCTTCATGAGCTGCACGAATGCCTCCTCGTCACCACCGGCGACGGTTTCGCGAATTCGGTTCGCAGCATCGCATAGCGCGTCGAGCGGGCCCAGCCCGTACTTGTTCAAGTTCTGGATCTCGAAATAGAGGTGCGGATTGTCGCCGGCAACCGCCGCGGACACCAATAACTGAGAATCGAACGTCGTCGACGACATGCGCGCCAGCTTCGGTGCCGCTTCACCGCTCTCCGCAAGTGCTGTAAAAAAAGCGATGTTCAAAGCGTGTGACAAGCCAAGTACGTAGGCGATAAGTCGGTCGTGATCCTCCAGGCTCATATCAAGCTGCTCGACCATGGTCGACGCGAACAGCTCCTTGGCAGCCGCCGTCGCCTCGCTATCGCCTACGTCGCAGAAAATAAGGTGTCGGCCGGACAGCAACCGCGTATCCGGGCCGTACATCGGGTGCAGTGACGTTACACGACAACCGGAGCGCCGCAGTTCCTTGAGCCCGTCCATCAGAGGTGACTTGAGGCTGCCGATATCGAAGACCAGCCCATCCGGCTTCAGGACCGCAAGCTGGGCGAGGATTCGTCCGGATACGGCGAGCGGCGCTGCTACGACGATGTAGTCGTAGTCGACCCCGGCGTCGGTCCAGTTCCTGAAACAACCTGGACCATCTTGCGCAGCCGTATCGGCAATGACGGTCTCGAAGCCCTGCGACGCGAAGAAGTCGACGAACCAGCGGCCCATCTTGCCAACTCCGCCGATGACCAGCGCGCGCCGACCGTTGCCTTTGCCCTCGGCAATAACGCGGTCGCGTTCCTGGCTCTCGAGTGATGTCAGGATCAGCTGCTGCAGCATGCTCTCGACGAGGTCCGGGTCCACGCCGAGCTCAATAGCCTGCTCGCGACCCATATTGAGCACGTCCTTCTCACGTGCGTAGTCTCGCGTGCCTGCCCCGCTGCTCTGTTTACTCTTGCCTATCCGGGCGACCAGCTTCTGGCGCTCTGCAATGAGTTCCACAAGCTGCCTGTCGACGGCGGAGAGGTTTTGGCGCAGTTCTTCGAGAGACATATGTAGACGCAAGTTTTCTGTTGCACGAGTTACCCCGTTTTACAGCAGACTCGTTCACAGTGAAAGCCGACCCGAGCATTTTCGGGTCGGCGTACCAACACGGCAATATCCTGGCTGTCGTTAGTGTCTGTGTCGCCGCTTTCGGTCTCGATCATGGCGACGGTAGTCATCGTGACCCCGGTAGTACCGGTCTGCTCGACGGTGCTTTCTTCGCTCGATGGTCTCCCATCGGTAAATCTCGAACAGCCGGTGCCATGTCAGGTGGTGGTGCCGGCGCAATCGCGTGTGCTTGTACCAGTGACGGAACGCTTTGTCGCGTTTGAGCCAGCGAGGCATGTGCCGAACGTGGCGTACGCCGGCGTAATGGCTCGCCGGGTAATACACTCGGACCTCCTCGTGAGCGGCTACCTCTGGTGCGTCCAGTAACAGCAGGCCACTGCCCAGGATTGCTATGGTCATTAACTTGTTCATGTCAGTCTCCCGTTCCTCGTCTTTGGTACGATTCCAAGATAAGCCACCGAACATGAATCGAAAATGAAGACAAGCCGCTGTTTTTAAAAGATTTATGAACGCCAAGTGAACGACGCGGGCGAGTTGACACGCTGCCGACTGTCGCCATTCCTGCAATCGTGAGAATATGCGGCGTCAATGGTTAACACTCGAGATCGGGGTATTTGAAAAATGAAGACACGCGCTGCCGTCGCCTGGGAAGCAGGCAAACCTCTCGAAATTGAGACGCTGGACCTGGAAGGACCGAAAGCCGGCGAGGTATTGCTGCGAAACGTCGCCACCGGCGTCTGCCACACCGACGCGTTTACACTGTCGGGCGAGGACCCGGAGGGCATTTTCCCCGCTGTGCTCGGACATGAGGGCGGCGCTGTCGTAGAAGAAGTCGGCGCTGGTGTCACATCGGTTGCCGTCGGTGATCACGTGATTCCGTTGTATACGCCGGAGTGCGGCGAGTGCAGTTTTTGTACGTCCGGCAAGACGAATCTGTGCCAGGCCATTCGGGTAACGCAGGGTCAGGGCCTTATGCCTGACGGTACCTCGCGGTTCTCCCACAACGGCAAGACCATTTACCACTACATGGGCACTTCTACGTTCAGCGAGTACACGGTGTTACCGGACATTGCCGTCGCGAAAATCAGCAAAGAGGCACCGCTGGAGAAGGTCTGCCTGCTCGGCTGCGGTATCACGACCGGCATCGGCGCCGTACTGAACACGGCCAAAGTAGAGCCAGGCGCGAGCGTTGCGGTGTTCGGCCTCGGCGGCGTCGGTTTGAGCGTAATCCAGGGAGCGACTATCGCGAAGGCGGGTAGAATCGTCGCCGTCGATATCAATACCGACAAGTTCGAACTGGCAAAGCAGCTCGGCGCTACCGACACTGTCAACCCCAACGATTTCGATGCGCCCATCCAGGACGTAATTGTCGAGCTGACCGGTGGCGGGGTGGACTATTCCTTTGAATGCGTCGGCAACACCAAGCTGATGCGCTCGGCCCTGGAGTGCTGTCACAAAGGCTGGGGCGAGTCCGTCATCGTGGGCGTCGCCGGCGCCGGGCAGGAAATTTCGACACGTCCGTTCCAGCTCGTGACCGGTCGCGTCTGGCGCGGAACAGCGTTCGGTGGATGCAAAGGCCGCTCGCAGCTGCCCGGCATGGTGGATCAATACATGCACGGTGACATCAACATCGACGACTTCATCACCTACACGATGCCGCTAGAGGACATCAACAGGGCATTCGACCTGATGCATGAAGGCAAGAGCATACGCTCAGTGATCCACTTCTGAATACCAGGTCGCCGGTCGAACAAACGCGGGAAGCGCATTGATCCGAATTGCTGTCGCGACGACGTCGCAACTGGCGGCTGATGCCGCCGAGGAAGTTGCCGCCCTGGGTGGTAACGCGGTCGACTGTGCTCTCGCCGCCGCCCTCTTGTCCATCAATACCGAACCGGGCGTCTGCGCGCTCGCAGGCAGTGCCTTCATTACAGTCTGGCGCGCGGGTGACGATCCCGTGACGATCGACGGCAACGTGGCGGTACCGGGCGCGGGCCTCGAAGAGAAGCAACGTGGGCGCGGCGCCGTCCCTATCTCGCTGGACTACGGTGGCGGTATCCGAACACTGGTCGGCCCCGGCTCCGTTGCCGTGCCCGGCACGCTCGCAGCGATGGAACATGCCTGGAAGCGCTTTGGCAGTGCCCCTTGGGCGGATATTTTCGCGCCGACGATTCGCGCCTGTCGCAGCGGTTTTCCGCTCTCCGCCGCATGCCGTTACTACCTCGGCTATTCCTCCAACGTCATTTTCGACCGCAGCACAGATGGCTACCAGGCGCTGCATCATGCCGACAAGACCTTGCTTGATCCCGGCGAGACGGTACTCGTGCCACATCTTGCTGACAGTCTGGCCAGCATCGCCGAGGACGGTGCTCGCGTCTTTTACGAAGGCGATATCGGCGCCGCCATCGCAAAACACTGCCGGGATGGCGAGGGCATGCTGACCCTGCAGGATCTCAAGGATTATCGATCAAGAGAACGTGCGCCTGTCCAAACCGAAATCGGTAGCTGGTCGCTGGCAAGCAATCCGCCGCCGGCCGTTGGCGGAAGCATACTGGCGGCAATGCTGCTTGCCTGTGGTGACGTTTCGGGAACACGCTGGACTCGCGATCAGGTTGGACAGCTGATCAACGCGCAACGCGCCTGCCTGGACTTTCGTCGCCGCAATCTCGACCTTGCAGACGATGTCTCCGCGGAAGCCGCTCGCCTCGTGGAATCGGCGCGCAGTGGCCGCCTGCAAACAAAGTGGGCATCGGCTTCAACCGTGCACACCTCGGTCGTGGATAGCGACGGGACCGGCTGCGCGATTACGGCCTCGTCCGGCTACGGATCCGGAGAGATGCCAGCTGGCACCGGACTGTGGCTCAACAACTGTCTGGGTGAAATCGAGTTGAACCGACGCGGTCTCGACGCCGGACCAACGGGATCGCGACTGCCTTCAAATATGGCGCCAAGCGTCGCGCGCGACGCGATGGCGCGGTGCTGGCGGCAGGCTCTCCGGGTGCCGACAGGATCACCACAGCGCTGCAGCAGTTCCTGATCAATTACCTGCTTCGCGGCATGCCGCTGGCGGATGCCATCGCCCACCCGCGCCTGCATGTCGATACCAGCGGTGACGAATTGCGACTGATGGCGGAACCGGGTCTGGACATTCCCGAGGTAGATCTGCCGTTGACACTGTTCCCCGGTATCGTCATGTACTTTGGCGGGGTAGGCGCGGCGGTGTGCTATCGCGAAGGTGATCTCGAGGCAGCCGCCGATCCACGTCGTGAAGGTGCTGTGTTCGTCTCCGGGGCGTGATGAGTATCCGCGGTGTCGCAAGTCTGGTCGCCGTCATGGCGTTGTGGGTCGCCTCGCCGCTGGCGGCGCAGCAGACGGTCACGCGCGGCAGTAATCTGTCTGCAGACATCGCCGTCGACGGCCGGGTCGCAATCGACCTTGGCGGTGACATCTGGATCGTCCCGCCGGGCGGCGGCACGGCCAGGGCAGTCACCGCCAATCTCGGCTCCGCGCGGCGACCACGCTGGTCACCCAACGGCTCGCAGATCGCTTACCAGGCCCGTGCCGGAGGCACGACCGGACTGTTTGTCTATGACCTGGCGACCCGCGTTTCGAGCACCATAAGCCGCGGGACAGCATTCGACATGCGCCCTGCGTGGCATCCGAGCGGAGAACGAATCGTCTACTCATCGGATGCGACGGGCACCGGATTCGACTTGTGGGAGGTCGATTTGCAGAGCGGCCTGCACTGGCGACTAAGCGCTCGCGACGGCGACGAGACCGACGCCGCGTGGTCATCCGACGGACGCGATCTCGTTTACGTGCACCGGCGGGGCGAACAGTCGGCGCTCGTTCTGCGGCGGCACGGCAGAGCCGAGGAAACGTTGTTGACGACGACGGACGACATCGCCGGGCCTTCCTGGCGTCCCGACGGGAGTCTCATCACATTTACTCGCAAGGACGATGCGGGAACGCGCGTGGAGATGGTGATTCTCTCCGAACCGCGCTTGCTCAGAACCTATGCAAACAACGAGGCATTCGGCCAGGGGCCGGTCAGCTGGCTTGACCGCCATCGAATGGTCTACATCGCCGATGACGCCATTCGTCAGCGGCTCTTCAATTCCTGGACATCAACGCCCCTGCCGTTTGAGGCAAGGTTGCTGCAGGACAAGTCGCGAGACGCGGCCAGCGGGATCAAGCGCCGCCCGCTGGCTCGCCTCGACGAGCCATCAGGCAGGCTGATCGTCCGGGCGGCTCGGCTTTTTGACGGCATCGGCGGCGGCTACCAATTCGACCGCGATATCGTCATCGACGGCGGCCGAATATCGGCGCTCGAGGCGCACCGTGCGCGGCCCGGCGAGGTGGTTATCGACATGGGCGACCTTACCGTGCTGCCCGGGTACGTGGATGCGCTCGGCGACCTGACTCCGCTGATCAGACGTTTCGGCGATACGGCGGGTCCGGTATTGCTGAGTAGTGGAGTAACCACCGTCGTAAGTGCAGAGATTGATGACAAACGCCTGAACCTGCTGTGGTCGGGCAAACAGATGCCCGGGCCGAGCCTGCTACCGCAGCGCGACTGGCCGCTGTCGGGACTGCACTCCCTGGCAGACGCGATGACGCCGGGCCTGGCCGAAGTCCTGCAATCGCGCCAGGCGTTGCTAAGCCGCTTCTCGACGCCGCCGGCGCGACGCTACTCGGAACCGCTCGACATGACAGGCCGCGCCAGCACCACCGTACTCAGCAGCTTCGACAATGGCCTGCCCGCAGGTATCGGACTGCACGCCGAGTTCCTGGCCCTGGTCGCGGCGAAACTGACGCCTGAACAGGCATTGAAAGCCGCTGGCGTCAATGCCGCCGCCGCTTTGAAGCTGGACCCCCTGCTCGGGCGGATCGCCGTAGGCGCGACGGCAGACCTGGTCTTCGTCGACGGTGACCCTCTCGCACGGATCGGAGACGCCCTGAAAATAGTCGCTGTCGTGCGAAACGGGCGTTTCTTCAGCGTCAGCGGACTCATCGATCGGGTGCAGGCGGAATAAAGTGTCGAATATTTTGACAAAACATCCCGCCAGCCCGTGAGTCCCCGGGCCGCATCCAGAGTTACGCGGCAACGCCAGAGTAACCCCCGGACCATATGCTGTGGCCACCCGACTTCGGTGACACACTTTTGCATAGGTATCATCGGTTTGTCCTGAGCTCCTCTTGCAACCCTTGATGTTCGATCCTGTGACATCGTCGAACTTCTTTACAAAATGCAGCCGAAACGGTCCGCTCGCGCGCCGCCCGGGCAACTCGCGCAAGCACGCACGCGGGCTTCCATGCGTTGGCACAGGAATTGCTTTTAATACTCTGCCCAAGCGAAGTGTAACTACAGTCGGTAACGGCAACGGTCAGATACAGGATTTAGACGCCAGAAGAAAAATATAATAAAAACAAGAAGATCGAGATCCAATAATAATAATAATTACTCTCTGTCACCGGTTACCGTATTCGTAGTTACCTCTTTTGATAAAAAAGAGAACCTGGCCCCGCCGCTAACGCCGCGGGGCTTTTTCTTTGGCAGAATGAACGTCTTGGCGACGCGCGCGTTAGCGCGCCTTGGGACGACTGACGCCCGGGGATCATCGAATGCAGGACTCTTCTCACAAATGGGGATGGATACATTGAGAATCCCGGCCCTTGTGCTACTGCTCACCCTTGCCGCCTGCCAGGGCAAGCCCGATTTTCGTGAGGCCAGCGTTGCCGGTCTGCACGACCAGCTGCAGCGCGGCGAGCTGTCCTCCGAGGATCTTGTTCGCTGGTACATCGATCGTATAGAAGCGATTGACCGTGCCGGGCCCAAATTGAATTCGATCATCGAAATCAATCCGGATGCGCTCCGTATCGCGCGCGCACTGGACCGGGAATGGCAAGCGTCAGGACCGCGAGGACCGCTGCACGGACTGCCGGTCGTGCTCAAGGCAAACATCGACACCGCCGACCAGATGTACACAAGTGCAGGCTCTCTGGCGCTCGCCGAACACGCACCGGCAAGCGATGCCTACATCGTAAAGCGTCTGCGCGATGCCGGGGTCGTGGTCCTCGGCAAAGCCAACCTGAGCGAATGGGCGAACTTTCGCTCGACCCGTTCTTCCAGCGGCTGGAGCAGCGTCGCCGGTCAGACACTCAATCCTTACGACACGACCCGAACGCCATGCGGGTCGTCGAGCGGCTCGGCAGTCGCTGTCGCCGCCAACCTCACGCTACTGGCGATCGGCACAGAGACTGACGGCTCGGTGATGTGCCCGTCGGGCATCAACGGCATCGTCGGGATAAAGCCCACACTCGGCCTGGTCAGTCGCAGCGGCATTATTCCGATCGCGCACAGTCAGGATACCGCCGGCCCAATGGCGAGGTCGGTGCGCGACGCAGCGCTATTGCTGAGCGCGATGACCGGCGTTGACGCGGACGACCCGGCAACCATCGACGCGGCGACGCATCACGATTACTCGTCGAACCTGACGGCGGATGGGGTTCGCGACAGACGAATAGGCATCATCCGATCTTACGGCGGTGCCGGCACGAATCCTGACGTCGATGGGATTCTGGAAGCCAGTATTCTTGCGCTCGAACAGGCTGGCGCAGAAATCATCGATAATGTTGAGTATGAAGCACCGAATATGGCCGCGGCGGAATACGAGGTTCTCCTGTACGAATTCCGCGCCGGCCTGAACGACTACCTCGAGCAGTCGAACGCACCGGTCAAGAGCCTTGCCGAATTGATCGCGTTCAACGACGCGCATGCGGCCAGCGTCATGCCAATCTTCGGTCAGGAGATCTTCCTGCGCGCCGAGCAAAAAGGCCCATTGACCGAGTCGGCTTATCTTGAAGCGCTCGAGACCAGCAAACGTGAAGCAAAGGCGGCAATCGATACAGCCATGGACGAGCTGAAACTCGATGCGCTGCTGGCCCCCACGAACGGGCCGGCCTGGGTGATCGATCACGTCAATGGCGACAATTTCTCAATCGGCACGTCATCGCTCGCCGCGATATCCGGCTACCCGAGTATCACGGTGCCGGCGGGACAGGTTGCCGGGCTCCCTATTGGCGTCTCGTTCATCGGAAAACCCTGGAATGAGAAGCAGCTCATAGAGATTGCGCACGCTTTCGAGCAGGCTACGAAGGCGAGAGAAGCGCCCGATTTCTAGTTACCGGTAGTCCCGATGTTCAAAGCCGTTCGTATATCCATCTTGCTGTTCGTACTGTTCTTCGTGTCGGTCAGCACCTGGCTGACGCAGGCGCGCAGCACTGACTGGAACAACAGCCTGTGGGTCAAGGTGTACCCGGTCAACGGTGACAATAGTGTGGATGCCGCAAAATATATCGAAGGCTTGCAACAACGGGATTTCGAGGACATTGAAACCTTTCTGGAGCGAGAGACGCAGAAGTACGCAAGCAGCCTTGAACGACCGGTGCGCATCGAGCTGGGGCAGCCTGTTGGCGAACAGCCACCGGAATTGCAGGGTGATCCGAATGCCCTTTCCGTCATGCTCTGGTCCCTGAAAATGCGCTGGTGGGCAGGCAGTATCACCGATGCCCAGGATCGCATCGAACCCGATGTCAGGATCTTCGTGCGCTACCACACGCCACACTCGGACGTTAAGCTGGAGAATTCCGTTGGCCTGCAAAAAGGTATGGTGGGCATCGTCAACGGCTATGCGCACCGCCGCTATCGCGGCACCAACAACGTCATCATCGCGCACGAGTTCCTGCACACGCTGGGCGCCACGGACAAATACAGTCGCGCCGACGGTCAACCGCTGGGGCCGGACGGCCTCGCTGAGCCGGATCGGGTTCCCCTCTACCCACAACGGCATGCCGAGATAATGGGGGGACGAATAGCCCTCGCAGCGGATGACGCCGTCATCCCCAAGAGCCTGAAATACGCTGTAATCGGCAGCAAGACGGCCCGGGAAATCAACCTTATCGACTAACGCGACTTTTTCTGCGCGACGTCGTGAGCTACGCTCGTTGCATGTCCAGCCAGGGTCCCAGCCTCTTTTCTTGCGAACATTTGCGTGTCAGCGTGGCCGGCCGCCTGCTCGTTGACAACCTGGCACTGAACATCGCTGATGGCGAAATGATCGCGGTGCTCGGGCAAAATGGCTCAGGAAAGTCGCTGACCATGCACACCCTCGCCGGGCTGCGAGATCCCGCGGCCGGTTCGATTATGCTCGGTAACACCAGTCTCGCCTCGATCTCGAGGCGCGAAATCGCCAAACGCCTCGCGCTACTGCCGCAGCATGTCGATGATATTTTTCCGGCAACGGTGCTCGACACAGCAATGATCGGTCGCCATCCGCACATTGGTCGTTTGAACTGGGAGACCGAACAGGATGTCGACATTGCCAGGAAGGCGCTAACGGCCGTCGGTCTCGATGAACTCACAGGACGCGACGTCCTGACATTGTCCGGAGGCGAACGGCGGCGCCTTGCGATTGCCCAGGTGCTGACTCAGGAACCTCAGGTCTACCTGCTCGACGAGCCGACCAACCACCTGGACCCACAGCACCAGCTCGATGCTCTGCAGCTATTCCGGGAAAAGGCCGACGCGGGCGCCATCGTGCTGGCAAGCCTGCACGACGTGAATCTCGCGGTGCGTTACGCCGATCGTTGCCTGCTGTTGTACGGCGACGGCCGCTGGGACCTCGGTGCAACAGCCGAGATACTGGATTGCGAGCGCCTGAGCCGACTCTATTCCACACCGATGGAAGCTGTCAGCTGGCATGCCCGACAGCTGTTTGTCGCGTCAGGTAACGAACCCGCGCAACGTCTCGAGGTAGACCGCGTGAAGTGACGGATTTGCGGCAAGCACCGAGCGCGTATGCAGCGCCGGCGCAGCCCCGTTCAGATCGGTAAACGTGCCGCCCGCCTCGGCGACGATCACGCTCAGCGCGGCAATATCGAGGATGTTGACGTCGGACTCGATGACGGCTTCGATCTTGCCGGCGGCGAGCAGGTGATAGTGATAGAAATCCCCGTAGCCGCGGATGCGGTCAGCGCGCTCAACGATGGTGCCAAGGGATTGCCAGCCGGCGCTTCCAGCCAGCGATCTCAGGTTGCCGACGGAAACGGCCGCCCGATCGGGGTCATCGATTTCGCTGACGCGAAGCCGCCGTCCGTTCAGCCATGCACCAGCGTCTTTCTCGGCCCAGGCAAGTTCGTCCATCATCGTACCGCTGGAGACTCCGAGAACGATCTCACCCCGGTGCATCAGCGCGATTTGCGTGGAAAAGAACGGGTACTGGCGCACAAAGCCCTTGGTACCGTCAATCGGATCGACCAGCCACAGGTAGTCGGCATCGTCCTGCGTCTTCCCCGTTTCCTCTCCGTAGAATCCATGCTCCGGGAAATGCTCCAGCAGTATTTGCCGTATTGCCTGCTCACACTCAACGTCCGCCTGGGTTACGGGCGTTTGGTCGGCCTTCGTCGTTACTGTGAAATTGCCGTCGTAATAGTGGCGACTGATGGCCGCCGCCTGTTTCGCCGCCGCCAGCGCAACCTGTAAATACTTCGATGCGCTGCTTTCGGGATAGTGTTCCACGCTCGTTGTCCTGCGCTCAGATTCAGACGGCATCACTATGGCCATCCGACGCTCAATTAACAAGCCGACGGCAATCAACCGAGCCATTGACGCTTGACAGCCCACTGGCACCTGCCTATCGTCTCAGCTTCATCAGGTGAACCCGAAATGGCTTGTTTCGGGTGAACGGGAAGCCGGTGTTACGCGACCGAGCAACGGTCGCGGTATTCCGGCGCTGCCCCCGCAACGGTGATCGAGTTAATACCGTAACCCCTGTGTCGAGATCGCTTTTACGACGGTCAATTGATGCAGAGCCACTGCGAACAGGCATGATTTCGCGGGAAGGCGTTACGGCTGGAGCAATCCGCTCGTCAGCCCGGAGACCGGCCGGATGAAACACGAATGGCGCGGCGGGCGCACGTTCGGGCGTGCCTAGAAAGCGTCCATCAGACAGCCCCCTCCACTCCATGTTTCTAGGTTTGTGCGTGCGGGCGGCACGCTGAGGAAGGCTCTTGATACGTACAATCTGTGCCATAACGAGCGCGACAGTTCTGTCAGCCGGCATGAACGCCTTCGCGGCCGACATATCCCAGGGCGATACGCTTATCGTCACGGCCACCCGGACGCCCATCCAGCAGGCAGACGCGACCGTTCCGGTTACCGTCATCACACGTGAAGAGATCGCGCTGTCCCTGGCGGCGGACCTTTCCGAGCTGCTGCGCTTCCAGGCTGGCATCGATATTGGCCGCAGCGGTGGACCGGGGCAATCAACCTCACTGTTCCTGCGTGGCACGGAAAGCAACCACACGCTGGTGCTGATCGATGGTGTGCGCATGAACCCCGGTACCATCGGCGGTGCCGCGGTACAGAACATCTCGCCAGAGATGATCGAGCGTATCGAGATAGTGAAAGGCGCCCGCTCGGCATTGTTTGGCACCGATGCGATTGGCGGCGTTATCAATATCATCACGCGGCGCACCCGGCAGGGATACCTGGAGGGGGGCATGGGCAGCGGCAGTTTTGCGACCCGCTCAGGTCATGTTTCCGGAGGCAACCGTACCGCAAACACCGAATTCGGTATCAATCTCGACTGGCAGGACACGGAGGGCTACGCACCGCGACTCGATTCCGATATCAAGCGTGGCTACGACAACCTTTCTGCCAACCTGTACGCGTCAAGAACTTTCGGCAACAGCGACTTGAGCCTCCGTCACTGGCGCGGCGGCGGCAACGTTGAGTACCTGGACTTCTTTCTCGCCCCGGTTGATCAGGATTTCGAAAACGCCATTAGTTCCGTCGTACTCGACTCGCGTATTTCGCCGTCGAGCAACAGCAAGCTGGTGGTGTCGCATGCCAGGGACAATATTCAGCAGCAGCAATCGCCCGACTACGTCAATTCGGAACGGCTGAGTCTGGACTGGCAGTTTAGCAAGGCGTTTGAAGACCATACCGTGACGGGCGGTCTGTACTTTGTCGACGAGGATGCCAGTTCTTTGTCGTTCGGCTCCGGCTTCGATGAGAGAACGCTGACGCGGGCAGTGTTCATCCAGGACCAGCTGTCGGCTGGCAGACACAGGGGGTTCGCCGCCGTTCGATTTACCGATCATGAGAACTTCGGCGGGCAGGTAACGTGGAACGCGGAATACGCGATTGCGATCAACGAAGGTGTGACTTTGAATGTCGGCCTCGGTCACGCGTTTCGCGCACCGGATGCTACCGATCGGTTTGGCTTCGGCGGCACTGCCGGGCTCAGACCCGAGGTCGCGGACGAGCTGCAGCTCGGTATCCGTTATCTTGCCGCAGAGAAACACCGCATTAACTTCGAGCTATACGCGAATACGATCGAGGACCTGATCGAGTTCGATTTCGCCACGTTCATGCTACTGAATCTCGAGGAAGCCGATATTCGCGGTGCGCAGCTCGGCTACGAATTCCATGGTGAAAATTTCCTGGTGCGGGCTGATTTCGTGAAACAGCGCGCCGAAAATTCTGCGACGGGCGCACGGCTGCTGCGGCGCGCCGAGGAGACTGCGACCTTGAGCATCACCCGCAGCTTAGGCGCCCACAAGATCGGCGTATCCGTTCTTGCCGCCGGCGACCGTGAAGATTTCGGTGGCGTTAGACTGCCCGGCTACGCCGTTACGAACCTCACCGGCCTGCTGCAACTCAGCGACCAGTGGCAACTCAACGCTCGCGTCGAAAACCTGGCGAACAGGCAGTACCAGACCGCGGCAAATTACCGAATGCAGGAGCGCAGTGCCTTTGTTGAGCTGCGCTACCGCTGGCAATAAGGACGAAAACACTCATGGGAAACCGGCTTAGCAATATCTACACCCGAACCGGGGATGACGGCACAACCGGCCTCGGTGACGGCAGTCGCACGGCCAAGGACAGTGTTCGTGTCGAAGCCTATGGCACCGTCGATGAGGCGAACAGCGCTATCGGAATGGTCCTTGCCAGTGATGCGGTGCCCGACGCCGTCAGGCACTGCCTTATCGAGGTGCAGCACGACCTGTTCGAGCTGGGAGGGGAGCTCTGTATCCCGGGCCATGTCGCTATTAGCAATGACTTTATCGACCGTCTCGAGAAACAACTTGATAGCTTCAACGACGACTTGCCACGCCTGAAGGAATTTATCCTTCCGGGTGGCGGCAGGGCTGCCGCATCCTGCCACCTCGCTCGAACCATCGTGCGTCGTGCCGAACGTCGCACCTACACGCTGGCAAACATCGAAGACGTGCGGCCGGAGGTCGTCAGGTATCTGAACCGACTTTCCGACCTGCTGTTCGTCGTCGCCCGCGTGATCGCGCGTGCCGAGTCAGGTACCGAGGTCCTCTGGAACAGGCATCGAAAGTAACGGCTGCGCGTGCCAGCACACTGCGTACTCAGCGATCGCTGAACGCGTCGCGGTTGAAACGCGCTTTCTTGAGCGCGAGGCACATCGCGCCTCCGGCCAGAAGCAAGCGCGGCGTGGCACGCGCGATTTCGTCAGCGGGTAGCAGGAACAGGTTGCCGTAGAGATTCGCGGATACTGTCGGCCAGCGCTGCCATTCTTCGAAGGCATCGTCGCCCGCATCAGTGGTCGCGAGCATGACCTCCGGGTCGCGATCAACGACCGACTCTACGGTGATGCCCGGCGCAAGTTCGTCGAGATCGGCGAACACGTTCCTGCCGCCGCAAATTTCGATCAATTCGCTGACATAGTGCTCGTGGTTCACGGTATATAACGGCCTGGCAGACACCTGGTAGAACACGCGAATCGGGTGCAAGCCTTGCTGCGCTTCGCGCAGGTCTTCGAGCGCCTGCAGGTACTTCGCAGCGACAGACTCGGCTTCGCGGCTGCGACCCGTCAGATCGCCAATTCGACGTAACGCAACGGCAACATCCTTGAGGCCCCTCGTACGGACAGCCTCTACGGTATAGCCGTGCTTTCTGAGTTCATCGACCGTGTGCTGCGGCGTGCCGCTTTCCCAGACCAGCAGGAGATCGGGTTCGAGCAGCGCAAGCTGCTCGTGATCCACGCTGAATGCATCGCCGACGACCGGGAGTTCGCGTGCCTCAGGCGGGAAATCGGACCAGGCACTGACCCCGACCAGCGCATTGCCCGCACCCACGGCATAGACGAGTTCTGTCAGGTGCGGCGCAAGAGTGACGACACGCTGATGGACGTCTGCCTGAGGCGACTCGCGGCCGGCATCCTGGCAGGCGCCAATGGCAACGGCCAGAAACGCGAGCGCGAGCGCTCGGGTCACCGGGTCAGGCCATACAACGTCATGGCCGAGATGATTACAGCCCAGATAATCAGTTGACGAAATACCAGCTGGTTTGCCGACTTGGCGCCACGAACGCCGCGCTCGGTAATGGTCTCGTCGGGCTTATCCTCCAGCGCCAGCGCCGCCGTACCGACCCTGGCCAGAAGGTATTCACTGTGCTCCGAGGTCGTCGCATCGCGCTGCTCCGTCGGCGCGCGCATCGCTGCGATTGCCTCGTCGAAATGTCCGGCTGCCGCGTAGCCGATGGCAGACAGACGGGCCGGGATCCAGGCAAGCCAGCCATGCAGCATTACCGCAGCATCGCGCACCGCAGTGACGTTGCCGACATCCTCGTTCTCTGTCTCGCGCGTAGCACTGAACACCGCGCGACGCCTGATCAGGTCGGTGACGCGATACGCCCAGGCCGCAAGTGGTCCAAGCAGAACGAACCAGAACACGACGGCAAACAAGCGGTTGTTTGCCTGCACACAAACGGACTCTTCAACACGCCGGATGCGCTCGCGCGCGTCCGTCGGTACCTCTCCCTCCACAATGGCCTTGGCGGAGTTCTGAATCGCTTCTTCGTCCTCGGATTCCAGCGCCCGACAATATTCGTCGACCTCCTCGCCGATGTCCCTCGGACCCAGCGAAAAGAACAGCACGACAATCGCAAGCAGCAGGTAGGTGAATCCGGCGAGGGTGCCGCCAAGGCCGAATATGATGAGAAAAACGGGCAGCACCAACAGCACAGCCAGCAACACCACCGGGATCAGCGCCGGCCAATTGGCAATGCGCTGCGCCTGGCGGAAGCCGTAGTCGATGATCCGATCCAGCCAGCGCATACGGCGCCAGTGAAACAGTTGTGTTGCAAGTCGTTCTACGACCAGTCCAATAAGCAAAGCAATCAGGTTCATAAGCAATCAGCTCTGTGGCCAATACGGGTAACGGGTCGGCGCACTATCTCAGGCGCCCGCAAGCCCATCATACAATCGCAGCCAGTCGAAAGCAGGGCCCGGATCGCTCTTGCGGCCGGGAGCGATGTCACAGTGGCCAGCAAGCTCACGTGCCGTAATTCGCGGATAGGCTGCAAAAACCGCGCGCAGCATGGCCTGCAGCGTTTCATATTGAGAATCCTCGTAGGGCGTTTCATCCTCTCCCTCGAGCTCGATGCCAATAGAATAGTCGTTGCAACAGGATTCGCCGCGAAAACACGACGCGCCGGCGTGCCAGGCGCGCTCCGTTAGCGGCACGAACTGTGTCACTGAGCCATCCCGTCGAATCAACAGGTGCGCGGAAACCTGCAGCCCGCGAATCTCGTCAAAGTAAGGGTGCGCGTCGTGGTCCAGCGTATTCGTAAACAACGCCTCGATTTCCGGGCCGCCGAACTGCCCGGGTGGCAGACTGATACCGTGCAACACGACCAGCCGTGGCTCGACACCATCGGGGCGCGCATCCCGGTTTGGGCTGAGGCGCTGCACCGCAGGCTCGACCAGGCCGCTGCGCGCCGAAACCCTGAATTGCGTTTGCCGCGTTTTCGATTGCATACGGTCGCTCTGTTTGTAACGGTTGCGTCACTGACCAGGAGCGAACATAGTAAACCATGCCTCGAACAAGACTCTACATCGCAGACGCTATCGGCCTGAACGCAACGATTAACCTCGACTCAGACAGGGCCCGCTACCTTGGCCGTGTGCTCCGGCTGCGCGTCGGCGACAGGCTGTCAGTGTTCGACGGCGAGGGCTCCGAGTACCTGGCGAGCATTACCGCGATCGGGAAGTCGAGCGCCACATTGTCGGTCGACGAGGAGACCTCGACAGCGACGGAGTCGAATCTCCGCGTACACCTGGTACAGGGCATATCACGCGGCGAGCGCATGGACTTCGTCGTGCAAAAGGCCACGGAACTGGGCGTCAAGAGAATCACACCGGTGCTGACCGAGTTCGGCGTCGTCAAGCTCGATGCGACGCGTGCCGAAAAACGTCGCGCTCATTGGCAGAAGGTCGCAGCGAGTGCCTGCGAACAATGCGGCCGGGTACGCCTGCCGCTGATAGACACGCCGATACCGCTGAAGAACTGGTTCGGCAGCAAGACTGCACGGGTCGATACCGAACTCATTCTGAAACCCGGGGCGTCGAAACCGCTTGCGCGTATCGAGCCACCGCGAACGAAAGTCTGTGTACTCATCGGTCCGGAGGGCGGATTCAGCGATGGTGAGTTCGAGGACGCGGCTGTCGCAGGTTTCACGCCTGTCTCACTCGGTCCGCGCGTGTTGCGTACCGAGACAGCCGCGGTAGCGGCGCTGGCCGTGCTGCAATCACTCGCTGGGGACTTGGGCTAGATCGCCCGTCGCGCGCCGATCAGGCTTGCTCGGTCTCAGCGGCCAGCATCAGCTCGAGTTTCTCAAGATCGGGAATGAGCGGGAACTCGTTGATCATGCGCACGCGACAATGTACCGGAGCGTCCTCGGGCCAGCCTTCTTTGGCTTCGAGCTTGAGCACGTCTTTGTTGACGCGCACGAGCTGCGGAAACCCCTGCGTCAGCAGGCCAAAAAAACCGTTCCTCAGTTTTCCTGTACTCGCATAGAAGACGACGATTCGCGTGCGTCCGGTAGCCACGGGCATCTCGTTACCCAGTGCGCCCTCAAAAGCGACCACAGGTAATGGTCGACCGTTCCAGTCGACATCGCCCAGCATCCACGGCCTCGCGCCGTCCCGCTGCTTCGGCTCGACGTAGCGGACCACCTCCGCAACGCAGGCACGCGGCACGATCAGGCGGTCACCGGCCAACGGTACGAGCAGACTATAGAGTTCTTCGGCCGCTGCATTCATGGGAGCTCAATTCCCTTGTCCTCGAGCTGCCGGCGAATCGCCTCGAGCAGCTGCGAATCCTGGTAAGGCTTGCCGAGATAGTCGTTCACACCGAGTTCAATCGCGCGCGCTCGGTGTTTGTCGCCAACGCGGGAGGTGATCATGATGATCGGAACGTCTGCAACGCGCGGATCGTTACGCACATGCGAGGCAAACTCGTAGCCATCCATGCGCGGCATTTCAATATCCAGCAGGATGACGTCCGGCTTATGCTCCTGCATGACGCTGATCGCGTCCAGACCATCCCTGGCGGTAGCAACGCGCATGCCGTTGCGATGCAGGAACCGCTCGGTGACGCGGCGCACCGTGATCGAGTCGTCGACCACGAGCGCAAGCGGGCGCGTGTCCGTCGGCGTCGGCGCCGCTTTCTTCAGTTCGACAACCGGGGCGCCGGTACGAACCAGTGCGTTGATATCGAGAATCAGGATAATTCGCCCGTCGCCAAGAATAGTGGCGCCGGATACGCCGCGGATACCGGCCAGCTGCGGTCCCACCGCTTTAACCACAACCTCGCGGCTCGCGAGCATCTCGTCGACCAGCAGTGCAGCCGAGTATTCGCCTGCGCGAACGAGAATGACCGGTACGGCGGTATCGTCCTCGGGAAGCTTCGCTGCCTGGCCGCCCAGATACATGCCGAGGTGACGGAACTTGTACGACTGTTCGCCATACAGGTAACTTGGCTCGCTCTGACTAAGCAGGTTTTCGAGTTCGCCGCGCGGTATCCGTGCGACGCCTTCAACCGTCGGCAACGGCAGCGCATAAACCTCCTCGCCGGTACGTACGATCAGTGCCTGCGTAATCGCCAGTGTGAACGGCAGGCGCACCGTGAAATTGGTGCCCTGACCGATGATCGACGAGATCCGCAGGTTGCCGCCGAGTTTCTTTACCTCGTTGGCGACGACGTCCATACCAACGCCGCGTCCGGCAGACTGGGTTACAGCACCGGCAGTCGTGAAGCCGGGCGTCAGGATCAGCTCCATGATCTCTTCGTCGGTAACCTTGCTGTCCGGGCGCAGCATGTCGAGCTCGTAGGCCTTGCGACGTATCGCGTCGACGTCCAGGCCGCGGCCATCGTCCGCTACATCGATGACCATCTCCGCGCCTTCGCGGTGCAGACGTATCGTGATGCGTCCCATGCCGGGCTTGCCTTCCGCCTGGCGCACCGCCGGATCCTCGATGCCATGGATAACAGCATTGCGCAGCATGTGTTCGAACGGCGGCAGCATTTTCTCGAGTACCTGCCGATCCAGTTCGCCGGATGCGCCCTCCACGGCCAGTTCGGCCCGTTTGCCGGCTTCCTGTGCGACCTGCCGAACGAGGCGGGTCAGGCGCGGCACGTGTCGCTCGAACGGCACCATGCGGGTTCGCATGAGTCCGTCCTGGAGTTCGGCAGTAACGCGAGACTGCTGCACCAGCAGTCCTTCCGCTTCGTTAGTAACCGATTTGAGAAGGTCCTTGAGACTGCCAAGGTCACTTGCGGATTCGGCGAGCGCGCGGGACAGCTGCTGAATATTGGAATAGCGGTCAAGCTCCAGCGGGTCAAAGTCGCGTGCTACCAGTGTGTCCTGGTGACCGTGCATGATCTGGGCTTCGGTCTCGATCTCCAGCTTTCTCAGCTGTTCGCGCAGTCGCGCGATAGTCTGTTCGAGTTCATCGACATGAAACTCGAACGAGCTGACCTGCTGATTGAGCCGCGAGTGGTAAATGCTGATTTCTCCGGCCGCATTCAGCAGGTCTTCCAGCAGATCCGCATCAACGCGGGCAAATTCCTGGCGCTGTTCGGGTGGACGAAGCGCCCGCACTTCCGCGCCGGCCGGACGCTCCGCTACCGCGGCTGGCTCTGCTTCGGTTTCGGGCTCCATCTCGGGCTCAGGTTCGGGCTCTGCCGGCTCCGGTGTGGGCTCGTGCTCTGCTGCCAGCTCCGGTTCGAGCCCCGGCTCTATGGGCCCAGGTTCCGATTCTGTCTCGGCAACGAGGCTCTCTTCCGCGTCGGACCCGGCAGGCAACGCTGGCTCGCCGGGCGCCACGGCAGGTGGCTCTTCCGGTTCGGCGGGGCTGTCAATAAGCGGCGGCTCGACCTGCTCGGGTTTGCCCGCCGCGAGATCGTCGACCAGGCGTGAGTCGACGATGACCATACTTACCGTATCGTCGGGCTCAAAGGTGAATTCGGCGGATGGCGCTTCCTGCACGTTGGTATCGCCCGGGTCCACCTCGACGCCGATATCGTCCGCGACCACAAAGCCCGCCTCGGCCTGCTGAATTCGTTGCTCCAGTTCCGCGGCGGTTCTGACCGGTTTTCCGGCGATGACGAGGTCGCGCATGCGATGCAGCTCGTCGACGCTGCGTTGCAGCAGATCCTCGATGGCAGGTGTCGCTTTGACGCGTCCTTCATCAACCGAGATCAGCAGCGTTTCAAGTTCATGGCTCAGGTTGCCCATCGCCGCGATGCCGGCCATGCGCGCACCACCTTTGAGCGTATGCAGGTGGCGCTTGAGTTCTTCCATGGGCTGCGGCGATCGTTCACGCACCCAGTCGAGCAGGGCTTTTTCCGCCGACTCCAGCAGCTCGGCCGATTCCTCGGTAAAAATCGACGCGATTTCTGCGTCGTATTCGGGCTCATCGCTCAGCGGTTCCATGGTCGGCCGGCTCTCCGGCTCGGGCGTACGCTCGGGCTCGGGCGCAAGCACCTCGGCAGGCTCTTCGTCGGGAACCTCCACGGGACGTACGGAATCGGCGAGCATGGAAATGTGCTCGATCAGGGCTGTGTAGTCGGCGCGGTCGCGATCAGGGCTGTTGATGTCCTTGACGATTGTCGCGATTGCAGCTGCGGCCGCCTTCAGGGCGGCCAGGCCGGACTTCTGGAAACCTATCTTGTGGTCGTATACCCGCCGCACGAAGCGGTTGAGTGCTGCGGCCACCGCGACACCGCGCTGCACGTTGGCCATGTTGGCGCTGCCGTGAAGCGTGTGGCAGGCACGATAGAGTTTGTCCGTAACGTCGAACGGTGGTTCGTAGCCCTCACACGCCGACAGGTAATCCGTAATAACCTTGAGGTGTCCGGCTGTCTCCTTTGAGAAGATATCGTAGAGAACCGGGTCCATTTCGAGCGCAGCAACGGGGCTCGGCGGCGGCGCCCTCTCGGGCCGCTGCAGCGTGAGTACCGCGGCATTCGGGTCGCCTTCCGAGAAGGCGTTGGCACGAGCAATCAGCAGGCTGATGTCGGCTTCCGGATCGGTCCCGATTTCGAGCTGCTCGATCAGTTGAGGTACGGCCGCCGCTGCCTGCATGATGAAATCCACCATCGGTGGCGTGCGCGGCAGCGTGCGGTTAATCAGCTTGTTCAACAGGTTTTCGACGGCCCAGCAATACTCGCCGATGCGCTCAGCTCCCACCATGCGGCCGCTGCCCTTCAGCGTGTGGAACGATCGGCGCACCGTTATGAGCGTCTCCATATCGTCCGGGGAGCTGACCCAACCCGGCAGATGCCGCTTGATCGATGCAACCTCCTCCTTGGCCTCCTCGATAAACAGCTCCAGCAATTCCGGATCCATATGCTCGGCATTTGGCGCGACGACAGGCAGGGGAATGACGTCTGTAACCTGTGCCTGCGCGGTCTCATTCGCAGCCTGCGCAATCTCCTCAACCGAGAGTCGCTGTGTCGCCTCGACGCCCGCCTCTTCTTTGGGGACGGCCTGCAGCATTCGTTGCTCGACATCGCGCAACACGGCAAGACAGGCCTCCGCGTTATCCAGCATGTACCAGGGCTCGCTCCGGCCTGCCTTCACCGTCTCCATGTAGTACTCGATACTGACAATGGCGTCTGCCAGGCGATCGGTCTCTCGCTGGGTCAACTGGCCCGGTCCGCCGCTACTCAGCATCGCGCCGACCAGGCTGCCAATGCGCTCCACAACTTCCATGGCGCGCGGCTTATCCAGCATCAGGAGGCCCGCCTTGATGCCCTTAATCAGCGTCGGGACGCTGTCGAGCCCCTGCGAAGGCGCCTGGTCCGAAATGCTCTGGCTGATCGTTTCCTTGATTCGAGCCAGATTGATGATGCACTCGCGCATTACCGACTCGGCAACCTGTCGAAACGCATCATCGTCGCCGGCCGTTTCTGCTTCGGACCCGCCAGCATCCGGCTGCGGCATCGTCAGTCGCAGCAGTTGCTGATCGAGGCGGTCCTCCACTCGCAGCAAGGTTGACGCAATATCGAGAATAATCTGGTCGTTCGCGACGCCGCCACGCTCGACGACGAGCTTCAATCGATCGATTTCTGCATCAATATCGCCGCGCAGCTCACCGAGACCCAGAACGCCAAGCGTGTCACTGATCTTCTTCAGCAGTTCGAGCTGCGGTACTAACTCGGAGGACTTGTTCAAACCGGTGCGGACGAAGATGTCGAGCACGTCTTTCACGCGCGCGAGATCTTCCTTGATCGCAGAGCCGACGGTGGCCATCAACTTCGCACTGGGGGCTGAGAGCGCGTCCCGCGCGTCTTCGACCTGCTGATCGCCTGGCAGCAACTCGGAGAGATTGAATGCAGCGCGGATCTCGCTGATGCGTTCGCCAGCGTTGCTCGATCGCGCCACGTAGTACAGCAGGTTGTTCAGCAAGTCCGCGATCGGGTGGCGATCGTAAGCAAGCAGCCCCTCGTCGATAACGTATTTCAACTGCCTGTCGGCCTGGCCCAGCAGACGTTTTATCGAGATGGAGGTTTCCAGCCCGCCGTTCTGCAGCGACTCCAGCACGCCGCCGACAATCCACCAGAGCTGATACATGTCGTCACGCGTGGCCGAGTTTTCCAGCGCAGCGGCAACGTTCGTCAGAGTTTGCAAGTGGCGAGAGGTATCTCCGCCCTTGATCCAGCCGAGCAGCGCAAGCTGGAATTTCGGCCGCAGCTGTTTCGCGACCACAACAGGATCCTCGCCGCTGCCTTGACGATCGGCAACCTTCTTGCCGGAGCGGCTCGGTGACAGGTTCAGCAACAGCAGCGTGCCCTCGGACAACAGCGGTTCGCCGCGAGCGGCACGCAGGTCATTCAACATTGGCAGCAGCACAAGTGCGATATCGCGACCGCCACCCAGGAGTTTTTCGATATAGATGGGCAACTGCACCATCGAGCGCGTGAGGGCATCGAGGCCATCCTCGCGTCCCTTGCCGGGTCGCAGGTTCGCCAGGTACTTGCAGGCGAGTTCCATCTCCTCGACCAGCAATGCCGCGCCGTAGGTCTCGGTAATCTGCAGCGCCCCACGCGCCTGGTGCAACAGCTCGCCGGCCCTGTTCAAGGCAGCAGTGCCGCCCCTTCCATCAACACAATCCTCGAGCGCAAGATGCGCATTGCGGATGGTTTCCATGAGTTCGGTACTGACAATCACCAGCCCACGAACGGCGCCCTGACCGTCGTCGTCGCCGATTATCTGCTCATGAATGCCCGTGTTGCCCGTCATTTAGTCGTCCGTGTCGCTCGCAAAATACGCCGTCCGTTCGTCTTATCCGGCTTTCGCCTGCGGTTTCTGCGGCGCCACTGTCGGTGGCCTGGCGTTGGCGGTTGTACGTGCCAGTACGCTCGCCTGCATCATTTCCGGTGGCAACGCGAACCCTTCGACGGTCTTCCTGAGCTGCGTCGCCAGTTCGGAAAGCTTCGAGATGGAAGCCGCTGTCGCCGAGGTCGCCTGGCCGGTCTGCTGGCTGATTTCCCGCAAGCGCGTTGTGCGGCGCGTGACATCCGCCGCCGAGCTGGCCTGCTGCCGCGCAGAGCCGGAAATATTCTGCACCAGGCTGGCGATCTGATTCGAGACCTGTTCGATCTCGTCGAGCGCCGCGCCCGCGTTTTCGGCCAGCAATGCACCGCCCACCACGTCGGTGGTGCTACGCTCCATCGATATTACCGCTTCGTTGGTATCAGACTGGATCGTCCGCACCAGCACTTCGATCTGCTTGGTCGCATTCGTGGAGCGCTCAGCCAGCCGCTGCACCTCATCAGCCACCACGGCGAAGCCCCGACCGGCCTCGCCAGCCATCGAAGCCTGGATAGATGCATTCAGCGCGAGAATATTGGTCTGCTCGGCAATGTCGTTAATAAGCTCGATGATGTTGCCGATTTCCTGCGAGCTTTCGCCCAGTCGCTTGATGCGTTTCGACGTTTCCTGGATGGTCTCGCGTATGGCGTTCATGCCATCAATCGTTCGGCGGACGGCTTCGCCGCCTTTGTGCGCGACCTCGACCGAGTGACGCGCCACATCCGAAGAACGCTCGGCGTTACCCGACACCTCCTCGATCGAGGCTGCCATCGACACGATTGACTCGGTCGCAGCATTGATTTCATTCGCCTGGTTCTCGGCGGCGCGCGCCAGGTGCGCTGCCGTATTCTCGGTCTGCTTGGTTGCATTATCGACCATCAGCGCAGTGTCATTGACCGTAGCAACCAGTTTGCGCAGTTCCTCGATCGCGAAGTTGAAAGAGTCTGCGATCGTGCCGGTAATATCTTCGGTTACCGTTGCTTCAACCGTCAGGTCGCCGTCCGCGAGACTGCCCATTTCATCGAGTAGCCGCAGAATTGCCTGCTGGTTGCGGTCGTTCTGTGCAGCTTGTTCCTTTGCCGCCTGTTCGAAAACCGCCGACTTGGCGTGCAGCATCTGCAGGCCTGCAAGCAGCAACAGCGCCAGCAAGATGGCACCAATGGGTATCCAGGCTGTCTGCAGGAAGTCGGGCAACAGGCTCTCCGCGGCAGGCGATGAGGAGGCCGCAGCAAGCAGCTTTTCAGCGCTGGCGACCAGCTGCGACTGCGTTGCCGCCAGATCGCCAAGCTGGCCAAGCGCGGGCGCCAGCCGCGCGGAACTTTCCTCGATACTCGCCAGGCTGCCGGCGATCGGCACCAGCGCGATTTCGCGACCCTCGTTGTTCAGCGGACGAACGTCGAGGTCCGATTGCTCGCCCGCCAGCGCACTTGCAACATTCCGCAGAAACGCCACGTCAGCGGCCATCTCATCGGCAGCAGCGCTTCCACCAGCGGGTAGACGCCCGGCGGTCTGCCTGAGGCGCTCGGCGCGCCTCTGGAATTCCTGGATGATGGCGGTCGAACCGGAACGTTCGAGGAGCTCGTTCGACTTGTCGAGGATGGCACCTGCGTAGACGCCGATACTCGCCGCAGATTCCTGAACGACTTCAATGTCATCGCGGTTGACGAGGATTGCGGATGCCGCGGCCTGCAACTCACGCCAGTCGGCGGCTCGGCCCGGCACATTACCCTTTGTCGATGCCGTCAGCGTTTTGACGCTGCGATCCAATTGCTCGAACGCGCCCTCGTCACCCGCGATCGCAGCCGCCGCCTGTGTCGGTATTGCCTGCGACAGTGCTGCCAGTTGCGTGGCGGACGAACTGCCTGCACCAGCCTGGAAATAGAACAGGGCGGCTGCAATCAGCAGGCAAACTACCGCCAATCCGACAATGGAATTGAATGCAGACGAATTATCAGTTTTCGTGGCCATAATTATCCGGACCTTTATTCCGCAGCAGCCTGCAGAAACGTTTTGCTTTCGACTAGATCGAAGAGATTGAATACGGGCCAGCGGTCCTCGCCCCTCGTATAGGTTCCGCCCAGGAAATTCTCGCAACGGACGATGGTCTTTACGGCCTGGTCCGTGAACTCATGATCCATGAAGCGACGGAAACCGAGCACCTCGTCGACAACGATTCCAGCCGGGACCTCGCGATGATTCACGGAAATGACACGCGTCGCGCGCCTCAGGGTCGTGCGGCCACTTCCGAGCAGCAGCTTGATATCGATGAGCGGTAGCAGCTGACCGCGAAGGTTGGCAATGCCCAGCAGCCAGCGCTTGGAGCCCGGAACCCGGGTTATAGCATCGGGCAGCATCAGGACCTCGCGGACCTGCTCGCGATTCGCCACGAATTGTTCCTCGCCGATGCGGAATCCGACGCCTACCCATTCCGAGCGCAGCCCGCTGGCACCCTGGCCGGCGTGCGCCGCGCGGCTGCGATGCTCCATTTCCTGCAGCAACAGGAAAGGTTGCTCGACCAGTGCCGCAAGATCCGCGGAATTACTCATTCAGCCTGCCATTACCGAGTTGATGGTGGCAATCAGGTCCTTATCGGACACCGGCTTCACGACATACTCGACGGCGCCCTGCCGCATGCCCCAGATCTTGTCGGTTTCCTGGTCTTTGGTCGTAATCATGATGACCGGGATATCCGCCGTTTTCGGGTCCCGGGTCAGCTTGCGAGTCGCCTGGAAACCGTTCATGCCTGGCATGACGACATCCATCAGGATGCAATCCGGACGTGCCGTCTGTGCCGCTTTCAAGCCTTCCTCACCGCTATCGGCCACCAGCGTTTCAAAGCCGGCTTTTTCGAGCATGTTCTGGAACAGGTGCAGCTCGGTCGGCGAATCATCAATGATTAAAACAACAGCCATGTGCTTAACTTCCTAGTTGATCTGGTTGGAGATCGCGCCAAGCAGTTCGTCCTTCGTGAACGGCTTGGTGAGGTATTGCTCGGAGCCGACAATTCGACCGCGAGCTCGATCGAACAGACCGTCCTTGCTCGACAGCATGATGACTGGCGTCTCCTTGAATACCTTGTTGTGCTTGATCAGTGAGCAGGTTTCGTAACCGTCGAGGCGCGGCATCATGATGTCGACGAAGATCAGGTCAGGCTGGTGGTCCGCTATCTTGGACAGCGCGTCGAACCCGTCGATTGCCGTAAACACCTGGCAGCCCTCTTTGGACAGCAGCGTCTCAGCGGTACGGCGAATGGTCTTGCTATCGTCTACAACAAGGATCTTTAGGCCGCTCAAGGAGCGGTTTGCGTTACTTGACACCGAATTTCCCCACGTTCAAAACCGACTTTTACCATATTGACATAAGTGCCGCTACGACGCTCGCCGCGTTACGCAAATTCCTCCGAAATCCGGCGCTTGCGGCGGTTTTCGCTGTATAGTTGGCGGCGTCTCGTCAAAAGCTCGGAAGTTCTGCAAAAGATGGCCGCAAACCCCCTCAAGATCGGCATCATTATGGATCCGATCGGATCCATCACCCCGAAAAAGGACAGCTCGTTTGCCATGCTGCTGGAGGCTCAGCGGCGCGGCGCAGAACTGCACTATTTCGAGCAGAAGGATCTCTACATGAAGGCCGGCACCGCGTACGGTCGCTCGCGGCAGCTGACGATCCAGGACACCCCGGCTGACTGGTTTGAACTCGGCGCAGCAAAGGACATCGAGCTCGCACAGCTCGACGTCATCCTGATGCGCAAAGATCCACCATTCGACATGGAATACGTCTACACGACTTACATGCTCGATCGAGCGAAGCTCGACGGCGCGCTGGTCGTCAATGACCCACAGGCGCTCCGGGACATGAATGAGAAAGTCTATACGGCGTGGTTCCCCCAGTGCACGCCTGTCACGCTGATTACACGGTCGATGGCCGATATGAAGGCGTTCCTGGAGGAGCACAAACGCATCGTCGTCAAGCCGCTCGACGGGATGGGCGGTCGCTCTATCTTCGTCGTGCAGAAAGGCGACAACAACGCCAACGTGATCTTCGAGACCCTGACTGACTACAACCAACAGTTCGCGATGGCACAAGTGTTCATTCCGGAAATCTCTCTGGGTGACAAACGCATCTTGCTGATTGACGGCGAGCCGGTCCCGCATGCGCTCGCGCGCATCCCATCCGGCGACGACAATCGCGGCAACATGGTCGCCGGCGCGGTCGCAAAGGGCCAGCCGCTCTCCGCCAGCGACCTCGACATCTGCGGGCAGGTTGGGCCTGTGCTGCGTGACGCGGGAGTGCTGTTTGCAGGCATCGATGTCATCGGCGACTACCTGACCGAGGTCAACGTGACCAGTCCAACCGGTATCCGCGAGCTCGACCGACAGTTCGACATCAATATTGCCGGGCTCATGTTCGATGCCATCGAGAAGAAGCTCGCCTGAGCCAAAGGGCCTGCCAGATCGCTCGACAGGCGGCGATGTGCGCGGTGGTGACCTGGGTCTCACTACGCCGAATCCTTAGCGTTTAGACTGGTATCAAATGACTAGCTGCTTGTTTATGTAAACAAAAAAGCGGAACATTCTTTTGCGTATGGCCAATACCGCCCTCAACCATGACCCTCTCGACGAGCTGCTGCTCGTTGCGCCCGCGGCACCGGACCGGTTGCCGGCGATGTTGTTCCTTGCCGCCCTGGTGCACGGCATTCTCATTATCGGCGTTACCTTCAACGCTGCCCTCGGCAATCCGTTCGCCGACGCGATCTCACTGGAAGTTACGATCGTTGCAGACCCGGACCAGCATATCGACCAGCCGGACGACGCCGCCTATCTCGCGCAGGCGAGCCAGATTGGCGGCGGCAACACTGCCGAGCAGGTCAGGCCCGCCGCACCGCTGCAAAGCGCGATGCCGGTCGACAATCTCGGCCACGAAGATGGAACCGGCCTGATCGACGCGACCGCACACCAGCAATCGGCCGATGAGGTGCTCGCGACCGACAATGAAAGTGCAAACCGCGTAACGCTCAGCCCAAGGTCCGACCCGCAACCACTCGACAGCAAGGCGATCGCCATGGAAGCCGGCAGGGATGTGACGCTGCCATTGCCGCGGGAAGACAGGGCGTCGATGTTGATTCATGATGATGACCCGCGCCAGCTGATTGTCAGCGCAGACACGCGTGAGTCGGTCGTCGCGGCGTATCTCGACAACTGGAAACGCCGTGTAGAAGCGGTCGGCGAAACCTATTTGCCGGAACTCGGCGACCTCGGTGCGCTGACCGGCAGCCCGACGCTGATGGTAAGCATCGGCGCATCCGGCGATCTGAACGAAGCCGTCATTCGCAAGACCAGCGGCTCGACCGTTCTAGACCTCGCTGCACTCGACATCCTGCAGCGCGCGTCACCTTTCAATCCGTTCCCGGCAGAGATCGCCGCCGAATACGATACGGTGCGCTTCGAATACAAATGGCTGTTCACTGACCAGGTGGTATCGACAGCCCTGGTTTCGGACTGACGCCGGGGGCGCTTGTGCGCGACGGGTATTGGCTGGATACTGTGGGTATGGGAGCCGACAGCACTCTTACAAATCAACTGCTTATTGCCATGCCCGGTATGGCAGACCCGAATTTCAGCACCACGGTCACGCTCATCTGTGAACATAATGAAGATGGTGCGCTGGGAATCGTGATCAACAGGCCGCTGACGCTGAAACTTTCAGGCTTGTTCGAACAACTCAACGTTGACGATCCGGCTCCGAACAGCGGCAATACACCCGTGCTTGCCGGCGGACCGGTCGGAATCGAACGCGGGTTCGTGCTGCATGGCCCCGGTTGGAGTTACGAGAACACCCTTCCGGTATCAGACGACATTCAGCTTACGCTGTCGCGAGACGTGATCGACGACATAGCGAGCGGTGCGGGCCCCGACAAGTCACTGGTCGCGCTGGGTTACGCAGGCTGGCAGCCCGGACAGCTCGAGGAAGAAATGCTCGCCAACTCCTGGCTCAATGTCACCGCAACACCGGAGCTGGTATTCGATACACCCTACGCAGAGCGTTGGGACTCGGCAGCGCGCACGCTCGGCATCGATATCGCCAGCATGTCATCGGATGCCGGTCACGCCTGACTTGAGTTCTCCCAGGACGATTCTGTCGTTCGATTTCGGCTTGCGCCGGATCGGCGTCGCCGTGGGCCAGGATGTAACCGGCTCAGCCAGCCCACTCGGCGTTATCGAGAATGGACCGCGCGGACTTGACGATGCCCGCCTCAAGGAACTTGTCGATGAATGGCGGCCGACGCAGCTGGTCGTCGGTATGCCCACACATGTTGACGGCACGCCCAGCGAGATGCAGGAACCGATCAACGCGTTTATTGACAGGCTGGCGCTGTTCGGCCTGCCAGTCGATACCGTTGATGAACGTTATACCTCGATTGAAGCAGAGCACTCCCTGAAAAGCGCGCGCGCCGCAGGCCGCAAGGGGCGCGTGTCGAAAGAAATGATCGACAGTGCTGCCGCCGTCCTGATCGCGGAACGGTACCTGGCGAGTTCCTGACCCTGCAGAAGCGGCGCTGGCTCAGGCGCCCCAGACCACGGTCGCAGCATCAAATACAGGGCCGTCGACGCAGACGCGTTTCATAGCAGGGCCTTCCGGGGTATCGATCTTCACGGCGCAACCGGCGCAGCCGCCGACCGCGCAGGCCATGTACTCCTCCAGCGATACCTTGCAAGGCAAGTCATAGCGCGCCGCCAGCTCCGCGACGGCCTGCAGCATCAGGGTTGGCCCGCAGGCAAACACCTCGGTCCTGGACAGCTGCTCGGCTGACTGCGTCTGAAGCCAATGATCGGCAAGATCGGTTACATAACCGTTGAAACAGCCTTCGAAGCCAGCCAGTGTCGCGAGTCGGGCAGGCACGCCCCAGCTCTCGAGCAGTGGCATCGTGCGATTGATCTCATCGGGCAGCCACGGCGCAGCCAGTTTCGACGGCAGCAGATCGAATGGGAAGGGGATTTCCGAACCCAGTATGGCCAGCGGCTTGAAGTCATGCTGTTGATGTCGCAGGTAGTCGGCAACAAAGACCATCGGCGGAATACCGACACCGCCACCAATCAGGAGGATATTGGGCCGCTCGGGCAACGGCGTAAACGGCATGCCAATCGGCCCCAGTACGCTGACTCCGTCGCCAGCCACTTTCTCTGAAAGCAGCCGCAGGCCGTCGCCGACAATCTTGAAGAGAATTTCTATCCAGTCGTCATTGGCGCGCATGATGGACATCGGACGTCGCATCGGCCGCAGTTCGTTGCAGCTGAGGTGCACGAAACTGCCGGGTTTTGCCGCGGCCGCACACCGCGGCGCACGAATGCGCATGACAAATTGCTGTCCCGGAAAGGCCTGCAGCGATAACACTTCGCCGTCTTCGACGAATATCGTGCCGCGGTTCTTTTGTGCCTCGCGCTGAGCGGCAGTCGTCATCGTGCCGCCATCGTTCGGCCGACTCGATCCAGAACGGCCATGCGCACAGCCACGCCGTTCGTTACCTGCTGGGTTATCACAGAGCGTGGCCCGTCTGCCACGGCGCTCTCTATTTCGATGCCGCGGTTCATGGGGCCAGGGTGCATCACGATGACGTCGGGGGCTGCAAGTTTGAGGCGTTCCTGGCTAATCCCGTAGTTCGCGAAATATTCGTCGATAGCCGGGATGCCATCAAGATTGCCAATGCGCTCTCGCTGGATACGCAGTGCCATCACGACATCCGCGCCGGCCAGCCCGTCAACCAGGTTGTCGACGATCTTTGCGCCCGGCACGGCCTCCTGGTCCGGCGCCAGCGCGGGCGGCGATATCAGCCTGAGCTCGCCTACACCCAGTGTCCGGAGGCCTTGCGAGGCGGACATGGCCACTCGCGAGTGCCGGATGTCACCGACTATTGCGACCGTGAGGCCCTCGAAGCGTCCTTTGCGCTGTCGAATGGTCAGGAGGTCGAGCAGGCCCTGTGTCGGATGGGACACTTCAGCTTCGCCGGCATTCAGGATGCTGACGTGGTCGCGCACATGCTGCGCAATATAGGCCGGAACGCCGGCGCTGGCGTCGCGAACCACCATTACGTCGACCTGCATGGCCTCGAGCGTATAAATAGTGTCCAGAATGCTCTCGCCCTTCTTGCGCGACGAGGTGTTCACGTCAAGATTGAGCACGTCGGCACCGAGACGCTTGCCGGCCAGGTCGAACGATGCCCGTGTGCGGGTGCTGGGCTCGAAAAACAGGTTTGCGACCGTACGACCCGCCAGCGATTGGCTACGGGCAGGAAGAGTGCCCGGTGTCGTCAGATACTGCTCAGCATCATCGAGAATTTCGATCAGCAGGTCTTTGTCGATGCCCTTGAGGGTCAAAAGGTGACGCAGATTACCTTTTTGATCGAGCTGCAAAGCCGCTTCATCGTTCGCTGTTGTTGGCGTGGTGCTCATGGCGGGGCAATTCTACGGACATTCCCCCGCAGCCACCACTCCCGGCACGCCGTTGGCAGTGTCAACCGGCGCAGACGACCAGAAGGGGGAAAAGCAGGCTTGTAATCTAGCCGCCGAAGTTGACCTTGGCTTCGAGGTTGGCACGCGAATCAGCGTGCGACATAGCCTCTTCCATCGTAATAGTGCCGTCCTTGTAAAGCTCGAGCAGCGCGTCATCAAAGGTCTTCATGCCTGCTTCGCCGCTGTCCTTGTGCGCTTCCTTGATCGCGCTGATGTCGCCCTTGAGGATCAGGTCCTTGATATGCGGTGTGTTCAACAGGAGCTCGACGGCGGCAACGCGCTTGCCGTTGCGCGCACGCACCAGCCGCTGCGAGAGTATCGCTCGCAGATAGTGGGCCAGGTCCATGAAGACCTGCGCATGTTGTTCCTGCGGGAACAGGTTGATGATTCGATCCAGCGTCTCAGCCGAATTATTCGAGTGCACGGTCGCCAGAACCAGGTGGCCAGTGCCCGCCATATCGAGCGCCGCGCGCATGGACTCGATATCGCGAATCTCGCCAATCTGGATGACGTCCGGTGCCGCCCGCACGGCGCTCTTGAGCGCCCGCGCATAGGACTTTGTATCCAGACCGACCTCGCGCTGGTTAACAATCGACTGTTTGTTCGGATGCAGGAACTCGATCGGATCCTCAATCGTGATGATGTGTGACGATGTCTTTTCGTTGCGGTGATTGACCATCGCGGCCAGGGTCGTCGACTTGCCGGCGCCGGTTGCGCCAACCATGAGAATCAGTCCGCGGCGCAGCATTACCAGGTCTTTCAGCTGCTTGGGCATACCAAGGTCATCGAGTGTTGGCATCTCTGAGGTGATGTAGCGCAGGACCATGGAGACGCTGCCACGCTGATGGAAGACGTTGACACGGAAACGACCGAGACCCTGCTCCGACAGCGCGAAGTCGATCTCGAGCTCCCGATTGAACTGCTCCATCTGCTCTTCGTTCATGAGCTCCATCGCCGCCTGCTTGACCATCTTCGGCGTCATCTCGAGCTTGTTGACCGGCATGATCTTGCCTTCGATCTTGATTTTCGCCGGCGTGAACGGCGCAAAAAACAAATCCGATGCGTTCTTCTCAACCATCAACTTGAACAGCGGTTTGACGTTCATCTCTGTGTTGTTCCTTGGCCGCTCAGAAAGTCCGAGCAGTATCGTCTTCCATGATATGCAGGCTCTCGGCCTGCGCGTCAGCCGCAGACGCATCGCGTTTGCTTTCCAGCTTGACCCGCAGGCGGAGCTCGTTCTTCGAGTCCGCGTTACGCATCGCTTCCTCGTAGGTGATGATGCTCTCCTCGTAGAGATAGAAAAGCGCCTGGTCGAAGGTCTGCATGCCGAGTCGCGTCGACTTCGCCATGATCTCCTTGATCTGCCCGACCTCGCCCTTGAAGATCAGGTCCTGCACCAGCGGCGTGTTGAGCATGATCTCCATCGCCGCAATACGTCCGATACCGCCTTCACGCGGAATCAGGCGCTGCGCGATAAATGCCTTGGTGTTCAGAGAGAGGTCCATCAGCAGCTGTTGGCGGCGCTCTTCGGGGAAAAAGTTGATGATGCGGTCCATGGCCTGGTTGGCGCTGTTGGCGTGCAGCGTCGCGAGGCAGAGGTGTCCGGTTTCAGCAAACTGGATGCCGTACTCCATCGTCTCGCGATCACGAATCTCGCCGATCAGGATGACATCTGGCGCCTGGCGCAACGTGTTCTTCAATGCCGCGTGCCAGGTTTCCGTGTCGACCCCCACTTCGCGCTGCGTAATGACGCAGCCATTGTGCGGGTGAACGTACTCGACCGGATCCTCGATCGAAATAATGTGTCCGCGGGAATTCGCATTGCGGTGACCAATCATGGCAGCGAGCGTCGTTGACTTACCCGACCCGGTACCGCCTACGACAATCACAAGCCCACGCTTGTTCATCACGACGTCTTTCAGGATCGGCGGCAGATCGAGTTCCTCGAGCGTCGGAATATCGGTTGTAATCGTTCGCAGGACGGCACCAACCATGCCCTGCTGAATGAATGCACTGACTCGGAAACGGCCTATGCCCTGCGGAGCGATCGCGAAGTTGCATTCCTTGGTCGCATCAAACTCCTTGATTTGCTTGTCGTTCATGATCGAACGAACCATCATGGCGGCCTGTTCAGGCGACAGCGGCGTATCGGTTGCCTTGTGAACGGTGCCGTCCACCTTGATCGCCGGCGGGAAGGCTGCCGTCAGAAACAGGTCCGAGCCATCTCGCTCGACCATCTTGCGCAGCAGGTTCTGTGTCAGTCGTACCGCTTGTTCGCGTTCCATTAGCTAATTCTCCCTCAAGCTCGGCAACTACACGCCAAGCTCAGAAATTCTCCTTGTTAATTGCGCGGAACCGAGCCTCTTCCTTGTTGATCAGCCCTTTTTTCAACAGCTCGCTTAGGTTCTGATCGAGCGTATGCATGCCTGCAGCCTGGCCGGTCTGGATAGCCGAGTACATCTGCGCGATCTTGCCCTCGCGAATGAGGTTCCTGATAGCGGGCGTGCCGATCATGATCTCGTGTGCCGCGATTCGACCGCCACCGACTTTTTTCAACAGCGTTTGCGAGATAACCGCGCGCAAGGATTCCGAGAGCATCGCGCGAACCATTTCTTTCTCGGCGGCAGGAAATACATCGACAACTCGGTCAATCGTTTTTGCCGCAGAGCTGGTGTGCAGTGTGCCAAAGACAAGGTGTCCGGTTTCTGCCGCAGTCAGGGCCAGGCGAATTGTCTCAAGGTCGCGCAGCTCACCAACGAGGACCACATCAGGGTCCTCACGCAACGCAGAACGCAGCGCCTCGTTGAAGCCGAGCGTGTCACGATGCACTTCTCGCTGGTTGATCAGGGACTTCTTTGACTCGTGTACGAACTCGATCGGATCCTCGATCGTCAGAATATGGTCCGGCTTGTTGTCGTTGATGTAGTCAACCATCGCCGCCAACGTCGTGGATTTACCGGAACCGGTCGGTCCGGTTACCAGTACGATGCCACGGGGATGCATCGAGACATCCTTGAAGATCGGCGGAGCGCCCAGATCTTCGAGGCTCAGGATCTCGGAGGGGATGGTCCGGAACACCGCGGCCGAACCGCGATTCTGGTTGAATGCGTTGACGCGAAAGCGCGCCAGTTTCGGGATTTCGAAGGAGAAATCGGTCTCGAGGAACTCTTCATAGTCCTTGCGCTGCTTGTCATTCATGATGTCGTACACCATGCTATTGACGTCTTTGTGGGTGAGCGCGGGCATGTTGACACGCTTGATGTCGCCATCAACTCGGATCATGGGCGGAACGCCAGCTGACAAATGCAGGTCAGACGCGTTGTTTTTCACCGCGAATGACAACAACTGGGCAACATCGACAGCCATATTTTTCCCTCAAGAAATTGGGTCCCGGACTTACCATAACCCGGAACGAACCCGGCCTAGTATAGCGAAGCAGCGGGACTAAAACGTGATTAGAGTCACGGAAAACCTAGCGTTAATCAAAGATTTGCTGGCGACTGCGGCCATCGAGGCGGGACGTGACCCCAATACCGTCAAATTGCTCGCCGTCAGCAAGAAGCAGCCCCTGGAGCGGCTCCTTGCCGCCGCCGCGGGCGGCCAGCGGGATTTTGGCGAGAACACCGTCCAGGAGGGTCTCGACAAGATCCGTGCCACCGCCGAAGCCCGGCTCACTTGGCATTTCATTGGCCATCTGCAGAGCAATAAAACACGTGTGGTTGCAGAAAACTTTGACTGGGTACACACAATCGACAAGCCGAAGCTCGCGAAACGCCTGAGCGATCAACGCCCAAGCGAACTGGGACCGCTGAACGTCTGCATACAGGTTAATATTGACGACGAGGCCAGCAAGTCGGGCGTCAGCGTTGACCGCCTCGCCGAGCTTGCGGCCGACTGTGCCGCGCTGCCAGGGATTCGTCTTCGCGGCTTGATGTGCCTGCCGGCGATCCGCGAGGGTTTCGCGGCGCAGCGAGAACCGTTTGCGAGGCTGCGTAAGCTCTATGACGAATTGCGGCGGGACGGTGGCCTGCCGCTGGATACGCTGTCGATGGGCATGAGCGGCGATTACCGCGCTGCGATAGTCGAAGGCGCGACGATAGTGCGAATCGGCACGGCGCTGTTTGGTGAAAGAAGCTGAGCACGGGGAGATCGATGGACTACGGTAAGGTCGCTTTCGTAGGCGGCGGCAATATGACAAGAGCGCTCGCTGGCGGCATGCTGGCGGCCGGTTATGAGGCAAGCCATATTCTCATTTCCGAGCCACTCGCCGAGCATCGCAAACAGCTCGCAGAAGATCTGCCCGGTGCTGTGATTCGCGACGACAATACCGCGACCGTCGCCGAGGCCGAATGCGTCCTCTTTGCCGTGAAACCACAGATCCTGGCCGATGTTTGCAAGCCGCTGGCCACCGTTGTACAGACGACAAGGCCGCTGGTCATCTCCATCGCTGCGGGGGTGCGTAGCGGCGACATCGATAGCTGGCTCGGCGGCAACCTGGCGGTCGTGCGGGTCATGCCGAATCAGGCGGCGCTGCTGCGGCTGGGCATTTCTGGCATGTTTGCCAACGACAAGACGACCGAACTGCAGCTGCGCGCCGCTCGCAACATCATTGCGACCACCGGCCCCGTCATTCCGGTCGCCAGCGAAGCGGACATCGACACTGTCACCGCGGTCTCTGGCACCGGTCCGGCTTATTTCTACCTGCTTGTGGATATGCTGGTCAATGTGGCGGTGGATCTTGGCCTGGACTACGATGCAGCGCTGGCACTGGTCCTCGAGACTGCGCGAGGCGCCGGTGAAATGGCAGAGCAGTCCGGCGAAACCATGGATTCATTGATCGCTCGCGTGCGCTCGCCGGGCGGTACCACGGCCGCTGCATTCGACTATCTCGACGCGACAGACTTTCGAAGTACTTTCAGCGCGGCAGTGATTGCCGCACGAGATCGTGCGGTGGAACTCGCTGATCAGGCACATGAAGCAGGCAAGGACTAGGAAATGCCATCCAATATTTCATCCGCTATTGTCTTCATCGTTAACGCATTCACAAGCCTTTACCTGCTTGTGCTGTTGTTGCGCTTCTGGATGCCGTGGCTGCGTGCGGACTTTCGCAACCCCCTTGCCCAGGGAATCCTGCGATTTACATCGCCACTGGTTGTCCCCGTGCGTCGTGTTGTTCCCTCGTTTGGCCGACTGGATACGGCCACCGTACTGGTGTCGTTTGTCATTCAATACGCGACGGTGTTGTTGTTGCTGTTGATCCTCGGTCGAACCGCCGGAATTGCCGCTATCGCACTCACGTCGATCATCAAGCTGGCGGTGTTGTCGATTAACCTGTTTGTCTATGCCATTTTCATTCGCATCATCCTGAGCTGGGTATCCCCGGGTGCTTACAATCCAGCCGTCGCGATTATCGCGACACTCACCGAACCCGTGCTGCGGCCGTTTCGGCGCATCATCCCGACGCTGGGCGGCTTCGACATCTCTCCGATATTTGCAGTCATCTTGTTGCTCGCCGCCACCATCGTCGTCAACGGATTCAAACCGCTCGGTCTCTAGTGGAAATCGATGACAGCTGCACGCGCAGCGACGGCGACGACCTGTACGTCTCTGTCCGCGTACAGGCCCGGGCGATCAGGAATGAGCTTGGCGGCGTTCGGGACGGCCATTTGCAGGTACGCACAACGGCTGCGCCCGCAGACGGCAAGGCCAACAAGGCCGTAACGAAACTGCTGGCCGGGGCATTCGGCGTTGCGCCGTCGCGCATCGAACTGAGGCGCGGCAGGACCCATCGCGACAAACTGTTCCGTATCCGAGGGCGGTGACACACTGACAGGACGCCTCTATTCCAGGATCCGAAGCTGCGCGATCGGCCTCGAATAGTTTATAGTGATCCAAAAGGGGGCAGGTTTCATGACGATAATCAGAACGTTGATCTCTCTAGGTTTGCTCGTACTGTTCGCCGCCTGCGGTGGTGGCAATCAATCCGCAAGCGTTCCGCAGGCCGAGCCGGCCGGCGCTTCGGATGTCGATATCGGTGAGCATGTTGTTCATTTCAGCGCCATGTCGACCGACCAGCTGCCTCCCGAGACGGCTCGCGCCTATAACATCCTGCGTAGCAAGAACCGCGCGATGCTTAATGTTTCAGTTATTCGAAAGTCCGACAAAGCGGCGGTACCGGCAAAGGTGACCGTTAAAACCGTGAACCTGACCGGTCAGTTAAAGAACGTCACGATGCGTCAAATCAACGAACAAGAGGCGATCTACTATATTGGCGAAACAGCGGTTGCCAATCGAGAGACGCTGGTCTTCGATATCAGCGTGATTCCGGAAGGTGCCAGCAGAGCCTCCGAAGTGCGCTTCAAACGACAGTTCTATACGGACTGAATCTACGCCAGGTTTCGTCGCTCCCTTTGCCAGTCTCGAGGTGTCGGCGGCGCTGCCCCCTGCGTTGGCATGGGGAAAGAAAAAACCTTTAAAAAAAGGCGTTTTTTGTCTTACACCGCTGTAAGACATGTGTTATCGTCGCGCTGCTTTTGACGCGGGCTACGCCCGTTTTCACCACGAGCGTTCGCTCGTTTTTCTTTTTTAGGAGTCAGTTTTTCATGGCCACAAAATCAAACAAGCCACCTACCAAGTCTGAAATCTACGCAAAGATCGTTGATGATACCGGTCTGTCGCGCAAGGACGTCGCCGCAGTTTTCGAGTCACTCAACGGTCAGATCAAGAAGAATCTTGGCGGTCGTGGCGCTCCGGGCATGTTCACTGTGCCGGGTCTCTTGAAGCTTCGAGTCGTCAAGAAGCCGGCTCGCCCCGCGCGCAAGGGTACCAACCCATTTACGGGCGAAGAGATGATGTTCAAGGCAAAACCGGCTTCGAAAGTCGTCAAGGTTTCTGCGTTGAAGGGCCTGAAAGACATGGTCTGAGATTCAGGGACCCTCTGAATCAGGAAAGCCGGGGCTTCCCCGGCTTTTTTTATGCCTGGTCACCCGCCTCGATAGCCTCTTTGACAAAACGGGATACCACCTCCCGCAAATCGATCAGGCGGCCATGAAAGAAATGCTCGGCACCCTGCATGATCAGCAGTTCCGGACCGGGATCAAGGCTGTTGAACCAGTCGACAGTCTCGTCAATATCAACCAGCTCGTCCTCGTCGCCCTGCACAATCAACCATGGGCACTGCGGCTGCCCGCTAAGGCCGGACGCAAATCGCGACACGGCAGGCGCGATGCTGATCAGGCCATCGAAGTCTTCTTCGACCGCCGCGCGGACCGCAATAGCGGCGCCAAACGAGAAACCTGCGAGCCAAATCGGCTGCTCCTGAATCGAGTCACGCATCCAGTTCACGGCGGCAAGCGCATCGTCCAGTTCACCCTTGCCGTCGTCGAAGTGTCCGTCGCTTTCTTCGGTACCCCGGAAATTGAAACGCAATGCCGCGAAGCCAAGGCGCACGAAGCTGCGTGCCAGCGTATGTGCGACCTTGTTGTGCATGGTTCCGCCATGCTGTGGATGCGGGTGACAGACCACCACTGACGCAATCGGCTTCGCCTCTGCCGGCGTCTCGAGCAGCGCCTCGAGCTTGCCGACGGGACCGTCGATGAAAAAGCGACTCGTTATTGGTTGTCTTGGCATTTATCGTATTGGCTCCCGCCCGAACAAAGTTCGCTTGCCTGCCGCTTATTGCTGTAAAATTATGACCTTATACAACATCGGCTGTTTCCCGGGCGGTCGATTAGCAGAACAGGTGAATGATGAGTTCCAGTATGGACCTCGAGTCGCAGTATTGTGCCCATAACTACCATCCGTTGCCCGTCGTTCTGACGCGTGGCGAGGGTGTCTTCGTCTGGGATGAGGACGGCAAGCGGTACCTGGACATGATGAGCGCGTACTCCGCCGTCAGTCATGGCCATGCACACCCGCGGCTGGTTCGGCTGGTCCAGGAGCAGGTGGCGCGCCTGACAATAGTCTCGCGCGCTTTCTACACGAATACGCTGGGGCCATTTCTGCAACGTGCCTGCCAACTGACCGGCCAGGATATGGCGCTGCCGATGAACACGGGTGCCGAGGCCGTGGAAACAGCGATCAAGGCATCGCGAAAATGGGCCTACACGGTCAAGGGCGTAGCGAAAGACAAGGCGGAGATAATTGGCTGCGACGGCAATTTCCACGGCCGCACGCTCGCCGCGGTAGCGATGTCCGACGAGCCGCAGTACCAGAGCGGCTTCGGCCCCTTTCCTCCCGGCTTCCGCAACGTGGCGTACGGCGACATCGACGCACTCAAGGCAGCCATCAACGAAAACACGGCGGCGTTTATCGTCGAGCCGATTCAGGGCGAAGGCGGCATTATCATGCCCCCGCCCGGATACTTGCCGGCCGCCGCAAAACTCTGTTCAGATCACAACGTGCTCTTTGTCGCCGACGAAATACAGACCGGTCTCGGCAGGACCGGCAAATTGCTTGCCTGCGATCACGAGGGAATCAAGCCGGATGCGCTGATTCTCGGCAAGGCGCTCGGGGGTGGCATTTTGCCGGTGTCCATGTTCCTTGCGCGACGCGACGTTATGGAAGTCTTCACGCCCGGCGATCATGGCAGCACGTTCGGCGGCAACCCGCTGGGCGCCGCGGTAGGTCTCGAGGCGCTGAATATCCTGGTTGAAGAAGACCTCGTTGCAAAGAGCGCTGCGATGGGTGACTACCTGATCCAGTCGCTTCGCGGCATTGACTGTCCGCTCATTAAGGAAATACGCGGCAAGGGGCTTTTCATCGGCCTGGAAATAGACCCGGCCTATGCCAGCGCCCGCGATGTTTGCAAAGCGCTCATGGAGCGCGGTTTACTTAGCAAAGAGACACACATGACGGTTGTTCGACTAGCGCCGCCGCTCATTATCAGTCGCGAGGAAATTGACTGGGCTGTGACCCAGATCAGCGAGGTGCTCACCGAAATGAACGAGCATCGGCTGGCATCCTGAGGCCTCAGTCGGAACGATTAAATGTCGGAAAATTCAGCCCTTTACATCGCCCTGCTGCTACTTACAGCCCTGCTCAGCGGTGGTCTTGCGTGGCTGCTGCGCAGCAAACGAACAGCGCGCGAAAAGGCCGCGATCAACGCGGGCTGGCAGGAGCAGATGGAGGCGCAGCGCACAGAGCATCGGCGCCTGGTGTCGCAGAACAAGAGCCTGATGGACCAGGTCAGCCAGTTCCAGGCGAGCAATCGCGACGCGAAGAACCGTGCGAAGGAACTGGCCGACGCTGTGAAAACAGCGTACGCGCGACGTGACGAGCTACAGCGTGAAATCAAGGACGTACGCAGCAGCCTGGAGATGGTCCTGAGCGAGCGAGACAAGCTGCGCAGCGACATGGTGGGATTCGGCGATTCGGGCCCCAGCGACGAAAAGGACGAGAAGATCTTTCAGCTAAGCCGCGAACTGGAAGACTGGCAGCAACGGCTGCCGCCGCTGCTCGAGCGTTATCGATTGCGCAACCAGGAAGCCGAAAAGCTCGAGGCGGACCTGGCGACGGCCAGGCAACGAATCGAACAGCTCGAGCGTCAGGTTAACGACGAGCAAACCCGTATCGAGGCGGTTCGCGATCCGGATGCCCTGACCGATGGCCGCGACGCTTCCAACGACGACGCTGACAGCGACGAGAGGCATCTTGCAGACGCCGCCGAAACGGACAACGATTCCCAGTCGTCTTTGCGAGACGATCTGCAGCTCATCAAGGGCGTCGGTCCGGCGATCGAAAAGACACTCAACGACATGGGGTTCTTCCGCCTGCAGCAAATTGCCGATATGACGGAGTACGATATCGATCGCGTCGCTGAGCGGCTGCGAGGATTTCACAGCCGCATCTATCGCGAGAACTGGATTGGCCAGGCGCGCGAGCTGACAGATCGCAACCAACGCGCCTAGCAAGCTTGCTGCAGATCAGCCGAATCATCCTGCCAGCCGTTACCATAGCCGTCGGCGCACTGTGGCTGATTCCCGTCAACAACGGACTACCGTCCGACGCACCGCCAGCGGCAGGCTATTCCGCAGTTGATCCTGCACGCCTCGGGTTTTCCTGGCACGGCACCACCCTCCAGCTGCAGGGCCATTCGGCGTCTGCTTTTCACGAACATGAGTTGTTGCGCGTCGCCGCACGATATTTTCCGGATGCGAGCCCGCAAACCGAATTCATCCCTCTGGGCACGGCGCCTGGCTCGTGGCAGGCCCGTTCTCTGGCCGTGCTTGAAGCACTGGCGGCAGGGCAGTCAGGCAATGCGATGCTAAGCGACAACGCTGTGAGCATTCGCGGCGTCGCCACGCCGGCCTGGCACGAGGCCGCCCGGCGACTGCGCGCGTCCCTGCCGGCGTCCGTCGAGCTCGATATCGACATGTTGATCGTGGATGACACGCTAGACGCCCGCGCATTGTGCGAACGTGCGTTTTCCGAATACCGCACTGGCAGCGTCCAGTTCGAGGAATCCACCACCTCTCTCCGCGACTCCGCCCGTCTTGCCCTGGACAAGGCCGTATCGCTGGCCAATACATGCCGGGAGTCGATCGTCAGCATTACGGGCCACACGGATTCGTCCGGACCGGAAGCGTGGAACCAGGAACTCAGCCTGGCGCGCGCGGACGTCGTTGCAGACTACCTCGAGAAAGGCGGGGTTGCGCGACAGCGGCTGCTCACATTCGGCAAGGGCTCAAGCGAGCCTCTGGCCAGCAACAGCTCGCGTTATGCCCGTAGCCTCAATCGCCGTATCGCAATCCGTTTCAGTTACGGCGGCTGACAACGGCCGGGCCCGGCGTTCAGCGTGCAGGCTCGTCGGGCGCTGTTAGTCCAGCCAGCTCTATCTCAAACAACAAGGTTGCATTCGGCGGCACCGGCGGCTTGCCACGAGACCCGTAGCCCAACTCCGGCGCAATCTTCAATTCGCGAATTTCGCCCTCGAGCATGCACGTAACGCCGAGATCCCAGCCCTTTATGACCTGGCCGCGGTCGATAGTGAACTGAAAAGGCTCGCTGCCGCCGGAAGACCAGATCTGCGTGCCGCGGCCGCCTTCCGCGTTTTCATCATATAACCAGAGGGTCGTATGCACGTCCGCGTGATCGCCGGAAACAGCGCGACGCCCGTAGCCCTTGCGGGTTATTTGCGCCGTCAGTCCCTCGACGATACTGACGTTGCCGTTCTCATCCGCCTGCGGACAGGCTGCCGGCTGCGCGCCGCTCGCTGCCTGGTCGTCCGCAGCTTTCTCTGGTGATTCGCCACAGCCCGCCAGCAGCAGCGCGAACAAGCCCAACAACAGTGTTTGTTTCATTCCCTGGCTTCCTTGAAGTCGAGCGATGCCGAATTGATGCAGTACCGCAAACCGGTCGGCTGCGGGCCGTCTTCGAAAACGTGGCCCAGGTGCGCGTCACAGTTGGCGCAGACAACCTCGACTCGCGCCATGCCATGCGACGCATCCGTCTTGGTTCGAACCGCTTCGCCGGCCAGCGGCAACCAGAAACTCGGCCAGCCGGAGCCGGAATCAAACTTGTGGTCCGAACTGAAGAGCGGCGCATCACAACAAATACAGCAATAGCTGCCGTCGTCCTTGTGGTCGACATATTTACCGGTAAACGGGCGCTCCGTCGCTGCATTCTGAGTAACCTGGTATTGCTCATCAGTGAGCTTGCCACGCAGGTCCTCGGTCTCGTTACTCATGGGTCGCTCCCGATTCGATATCCAGCAATAGTTTGTTCATTCTCTGCACGTATTGTGCCGGATTATCCAGTTGAGATCCTTCTGCAAGCAGTGCGTGATCCATCACGATGTTTGACAGATCGGCAAAACGCCGCTTGTCCGCTTCGTTTGACAATCGGCCGACCAGCGGATGCGCAACGTTAACCTCGAGAATCGGCTTCGACTCCGGTATCGCCTGGCCGCTGGCCTCCAGCATGCGCCGCAGCTGCGGATTCAGGTCGTCGGCACCGGCAACCACGCAGGCCGGCGAATCAACCAGGCGACGACTCACCTTCACATCGGCGACGCGGTCCTCGAGCGCCTGGCCCATCTTCTTTAACAACGCTTCGTGTTCCTTGGAAGCCTTATCTTCCTCCGGCTCCTTCTGCTCGCCTTCGGGCAGATCGAGTTCGGAGCCTGCAACATCGACCAGCGTCTTGCCATCGAACTCGGCGAGCGCATCGACAAGCCATGGATCAATCCTGTCGGTCAGCAATAACACTTCGACATCGCGCTTCTTGAGCTGCTCCAGATGCGGACTGGCCACGGCCGTCGCGTAGTTTTCAGCCAGGATATAGTAGATCTTGTCCTGTCCCGGCTTGCACCTGCTGACATAGTCCTCCAGCGCCTGGTCCTGCTCCTCCTTGCCGCTATTGGTGGTCGCAAAACGCAGCAACCTGGCCAGCTTTTCCTTGTTGGCATGATCCTCGATCACTCCCTCCTTGAGGACCTGACCGAACTCGCGCCAAACAGTCTGGTACTTGTCGGCGTCTCCCGACGCCATTTTTTGCAACATGTCGAGCACACGCCGTGTCAGCGCGCTACGCATTGTGACGAGCTCCGGATTTTGCTGCAGCAGTTCACGCGACACGTTCAGCGGCAGGTCCGACGAATCGATGACGCCTTTCACGAACCGCAGGTACAGCGGCAGGAACTGCTCTGCCTCGTCCATGATGAAGACGCGTTGCACGTAAAGTTTCAGGCCTCTCGGCGCCTCGCGATTCCACAGATCGAACGGTGCAGCCGCGGGAATGTAAAGCAGGCTGGTGTATTCGCGCTTGCCTTCAACCTGGTTATGGCTCCATACCAGCGGATCGGCGAAGTCATGAGTCAGGTACTTGTAGAACTCCCGATACTCGTCATCACTGATGTCGCTGCGTGCTCGGGTCCAGAGAGCGGTCGCAGAGTTGACGAGTTTCGCTTCCTTGTCCTCGGAGTCGGCGGCAAGCAGTGAAACCGGAAAGCCAATATGGTCGGAATACTTGCGGATCAGCGACTCGATGCGAAACGACTCTGCGAATTCCTTTTCGTCGTCTTTCAGGTGCAGGGTTACACGCGTACCCCTCTCGGCACGCTCGATCCCCTCGATCGTGTACTCGCCCTGCCCATCGGACTCCCAGCGCACTGCCGCTGTCGCGTCCAGTCCGGCGCGTCGGGTCTCGACGGTTACCTTGTCGGCAACGATGAAGCTCGAGTAGAAGCCTACGCCGAACTGGCCGATAAGCTGAGCGTCGTGCTGCTGGTCGCCGGTCATCTTTTGCAGGAACTCAGCCGTTCCGGAACGGGCGATCGTACCGAGGTTGTCGATGAGTTCGTCTCGGGACATGCCGATGCCGTTGTCGACGATGGCAAGTTGCTGCTTTTCGGCATCGACCTCGATGCGGACGGCCAGCTCGGTATCGTTGCCCAGGAGGCCGGGGTCGGCCAGCGACTCGAAGCGCAGCTTGTCAGCTGCGTCTGACGCGTTGGAAATCAGCTCCCGGAGGAAGATCTCCTTGTTGCTGTACAAAGAATGAATCATCAACTGCAGCAGTTGACGTACTTCGGTCTGAAATCCGAGCGTTTCGCGCTGAGAACTGTCGGCCACCGGTTCTACCTCGTACCTAAAGGTTTTGACGATGGGGGCGTCGGCGGGCAATTCAAGCCCGGCAGATCAGGACATTCGTGGGCGACTGGCGGGGCGGCTCAGGAAGTCTGCAGGTGGCCTCGCGCGGGCGAGGTCACGGTGCGATACAGCAGCGTGACGAACAGCAGCATGCAGGTCGCGAGGGCCAGCGGCGGATGCAGCAGCGCCAGCCAGACGCCGGAGGCGATCATGCTGGCGGAAAGCAGCGCGGCACACAGGCCAAGGAGGATTCGGCGGATGCTTTCGAAGACCAGGCCAAGCGCGCCGACCATATCATCGATGTCATCCAGGTACTGCAGTAAGCATTCCATGCTCGGGTTCCTAGCGGATAATTGACAACAGGGGACCGGCGCTCTCCGTATCGCCGCTGTGCGTGTCGGCGTCGAGCAACGACGCGTTGTTCGACTCTTTAGCGTGAGCTATGGCGCGATGAAACAGCTCCCAACGCTGCCGTGCGGACTCGTTTTTCAGAGTCTCGAATGGCGAATCTGTCTTTTTGTTGTTGCTGGACATACTCATACTTCTAGTCGTTCGTCGATCGGTATGTTGAACTATAGGCGCGCACTGTACTCCGGGCCGTGAGGCAGATCACAGCTTCTTGCACTGCGACCCAAACGCCCGATTTTTTGTGCGTAAACTGGACGCAGTTCCCGTTTTGCATGCGATGGTATTCACGCGGCAAAGCTATACATGCGGTTGTGAACAAAAAACAAAACGCCGGCAGCTGCCGGCGTTTTACATATGTTGGCTGCAACAACCAGGTAGCGAGGAGCTAGTCGTCGTCGGACTCGTTAATCCAGTTACGCTTTACCTGGTCGGACCAGTCACGGTAGCCCTTCCACGAATACAGAGCGGGATCGATGCCCGCGCGGCGGCTTCGGGTTGCGGGTGCTTTGGATATCCAGCGACGATACTGCTTCCAGCCGTCCGCATCGTTGGCGGCCGGTTCGACAACATTGACTGGTGCGTCATCGGTCTTGGCAGGGACTTCGGCATCCGTGCCAAAGCCGTCAACCCATCTCATGTTCTTGCTATCTGGCATTGAGTTTGCTCGGTCAATCCGTTGACTAAATAGTAGGGCCGAACGCGCCAGATTCACAGGAACTACATCACAATGCGAAATCCTTTTTTTCTATTAATTTCAATTAGTTAAGTGTTGGTTTTACTTAATCACATAGCACGGCTGGTATTCACCGGTCGAAATCTTCATGCGCTTGTCGGCAACGAATCCTGCCAGCAAATCATCGAGCAGGGTCATTATCCGCTGTGATCCGTCTATCTCGAACGGGCCGTCACGCTCAATGATCTCGGCCGTATCCTCTCGCACGTTGCCCGATACGATCGCGGAGAAAACGCGCCGCAGATTGGCAGCGAGTTCGTGCCCTGGCAGGTCCTCATTGATATTCAGCTGACGCATCGACTCGTGGGTTGCGACAAAGGGGCGCTGGAAATATGTATCGATCTGCAATCGCCAGTTGAAATAGTAGGCATCGCCATGTTCGTTGCGAAAAGCCAGCACGTCTTCAAGCCCGCGTTTCATTTGCTGCGCAACTTCCTGCGGATCATCGATGACGATCTGGTAGCGCTGCCTGGCAGCGTCCCCTAGCGTCGCCCCGACGAATTCGTCAATTTGCCGAAAGTAGGCCTCGGAAGATGCCGGGCCTGTCATGATCATCGGCAGCGGCTGATGCGCGTTGTCCGGATGCATCAGAACGCCAAGCAGGTACAGAATCTCCTCGGCCGTGCCAACGCCGCCTGGGAAAACGATGATGCCGTGTCCGAGCCGAATAAAAGCCTCCAGCCGTTTCTCCATGTCCGGCATGATGACCAGCGAATTCACGATCGGGTTCGGCGATTCGGCGGCGATAATGCCCGGCTCGGTGATGCCGATGTATCGTCCATTGCGAATTCGCTGCTTCGCATGGCCGATAGTCGCCCCCTTCATCGGGCCTTTCATGGCACCCGGACCACAGCCGGTACATACGTTCAGGGCCCGCAGGCCCAGCTCGTACCCGACCTGCTTGGAGTAATCGTATTCGAAGCGGCTGATGGCATGCCCGCCCCAGCAGACGACCAGGTTCACTTCAGCCGGAAGCTCCAGCATCCTGGCGTTACGGACGATGTGAAAGACCGCGTTGGTTACGCCGTCCGACGAGTCCAGGTCGAAACGACCGCTCTCGATGATTTCGTTGCGCGTGAATACGATGTCGCGCAATACGGCGAACAGCAGTTCCCGGGTACCGCGAATCATCTTGCCGTCAACAAACGCCTCGGCAGGCGCGTTGCTCAGTGAGACTTTCAGGCCGCGGTCCTGCTGAATGAAGCCGACTTCGAAATCCCTGTAGGTATCCAGCAGCTGCCGCGCATCGTCACTCTGGCTGTCGGCGTGCAGCACAGCGAGCATGCAGCGGCGTAGCAGCGGGTAGACGCCCCCTGCTCCGCCGTTCTTCAATTGGTCCACTTCGAACTGCGACAGGATCTCGAGGCTACCCTCGGGCCAGACCTCGGCATCGACAAATTGGGTCACTTTTTTTAGCACCAGGTGGACGAGTGATCAGGGACGAATTTCGATTGGCGTATTTTCGTCAGTCATGAGCCAGATATCGATCATGTCCGAGTTCGACACGGCGACACAACCGTTGGTCCAGTCCTGAGTCTTATAGTATGTCTCGGATCGGGTCGGTTCGTTAGGCTGACCATGAATCATAATGGCGCCCCCGGGATCGACGCCAAGCTGTTGCGCTTCGAGCCGATCCTTCTGGTCCGGATAGGAAATGCGGATCGAGAGGAAGAAGTCGCTATTCTGATTGCGAACGTCCAGCAGGTAATTCCCTTCTGGCGTCTTGAAGTCGCCCTCCTTCTTCTTGTCGCCAACCGGCCGAATTCCGAGTGCGATCTTGAAAGTACGAAACGCTTTGCCTTGCTGCAACAGGTGCAGCTTGCGCGCGGCCTTCTCGATGATGACCTTGTCGGCAACAGGAAACTCGCCCGCCTCGATAGTGGCCGGCTGCAGCATCGCGAACACGCACAGCAGCAGGCCGAGAGGAAGATTTGTGAGCCGATTGCTATTCATAACGGGCTAAGTCAGTTATTCAACGTCAAGCGTAGCAAACCTCGCAGGCGCCGCCTACGCCCCAAATCACACTATGGTCCCCTGTCATTCGGGCCGCCGGCAAAGCGCCTAGACGTTTCGGCCGACAATCCAGCCGATAGCGAATCCGATTCCGCCCGCTACCACGGTATAGATCGGTAGATATTGGAAGACGCGCCCCGGATGCTCGGCACCGGCGAACAGGTCGCCAAGATTGACCGCGTAGGCGTAGTGCAGATAGGCGGACAGTCCGAGCGCCGGAATCGCGAAACCGAGTGTGCCAAGAGGCATTCGCCAGCCGGCACCCGACCATTGGCCGCCGCCCCGATGCAGGGTCAGCGCGGCCAGGACCAGTAATAGCAGCAGCGGAAGGAGATTTCGAAAGAGGTACGGCTCATCGCCCTGGACTCTGGCGAACCAGGTTGCCGCGGCCACAACCAGTAGCAGCAAAGGCAACAACTTCAGCCAATACGTTCTGCCACGGGTAGCCATCAGCCTGCCTGCGCGTCTGTCATCACCGGGAACTGGACGCGCGTACCCGGCCGGACCTTTTGCAGGTCCAACTCGGGGTTGTACTGGCGAAACAACCACAGCGGGACACCGTACTTTCGCAGTGCCAGCACCCAGATAGAGTCACCGTCTCGAATCGTATAGTCGGTTACGCCGCTTATAACATGGCGCTTGAAGAAGCTGTCCTGCTGCTGTCGGTGATAGGCGATACGGCGCTCTTCGAAGGTCCTGCTATCGACGGTGCCGAGATCCAGCTTGATACGCCGACCGACATGCACCGCCTCCCGGAATTCCAGGTTATTGAGATCACGAAGTCGCTGTGTCTTGATTTGCAACCAGTCGCCGTAGTGGCCGAGGGTCTCCAGCGATTGCACTTCGATGCTGCCATCCGCGGCAACGCTGTAGTCGCTCGGGTCTGACAGCAGGTCGGCCTGCGACGCGGCAGGAGATACTGTCGAAAGCTCATCGGCAAGCGCCGCCGGCGTCACTTCTGCGACGGCAATTTCCTGGCGCGTATCTGCAATGCTTGTTGCTGCGACGGGCGCGGCGGGGGCCGTCGGCGGGCTTGTCGCAGCGGCGCTTGCCGGCGCCGGACCGGCAGCCGGCAACCTCAGGTTCTGGCCGATGCGAATCCTGTGGCTGCTATTCAGGTTGTTGATCGCAACCAGCGTGGAGACGCGCGTATCGTAAGTTTCGGCGATCTGCGACAGGGTGTCACCGCGAGCCACCCGGTGAAACAGGTCGGGGAGCTGCTTGTCATGAATACTGTCGGGCGGCAGGCTTGCCAGCAAAGCACCTAGCGGCTGCCCGAGCGACGCACCTGGAAACCGTACCTCGTAGCCCTTCGGCAGGTACTTGCTGCCTTGCCACACCGTTGCCTGCAGCGCCGGGTTGTGTTTTGCCAGTTGCCTCGGCGTCGTCCCGAGCTTCCTTGTCAAGGCCGCGACGGAGACATATCCGGGGAGCGGCGCTGTCGAGTAATCCGTCGGCTTTTCATAGACAAGTCCTGGAAAATAGCGCTCGGCATCCTGATCGACCTTCTTTGCAGCAAGAAATGCCACATAGAAATTTCGCGAGGCGAAGCCGAAGGTCCGGCCTTTGTAATTCCTGAGAATATCGACGTATGCCGTATCGCCGTATTCGCGCATCGCGCGGCGCACGCCAGCCAGACCGTGATTGTAGGCCGTGATGGCCATCGGCCAGTTGCCTGTAATCGAGTAGTTGTACGCCATGAGCCGGCCTGCAGCACGCGTGGCCGCATACGGGTCGTTACGTTCGTCGACCACATGATCGACCCGCATGAAGCGCCGCCCGGTACTGCGCGTGAACTGCCAGATACCGGATGCACCAACGTGCGAACGTGCGTCCGGGTTATACGACGACTCAACGTGCGGCAATGCGGCAATTTCGATGGGTACACCGAGCGCCGTGAACTCCGCGATAACGTACTCACGCCAGCGACCCGAGCGCTGCAGGCCCTGTTCAAAACGATCGCGCAGCCCCTGCTGGAAGCGAATCTGGTCGGCCGCCGCCGCAAGGGTCCTGTTGTCGGCACCATTCGGCCACAGCGCCAACACCCGTGCCTCCTCGGCACTCAGGTTGTCGCGCTTGCCTCCCGCAAGCGAGCGCAAGACCGTCCGAAGCTTCTTGCGGCGCGCCTCGATACGCTGCCGGCGTTCCCGTCGCGACAAGCTCGAGGGCATGTCGATGCGTGCATAAACGACAGAAAGATCGCGATTGTCATGCAGTACGCCCTCTTCGGTGGAGTAGCGCGTGAAAATAGCGACCCAGAAGTCCACGTCCGGCTGTAGCTCGGCCGGCTCCGGAAACGTCTCATCGGCCGCCACGGCACCGCTACAGGCCAATAGCGCAAGTACTAGGAGGGCGCGGATGCTTGTCTTTTGCATTTTTTCACGTTTCAATCGTAAATTATTGATTAGTTCACGGAAAGATACGGCTTTTTACCGTAGTCTGCAGGATACGTATGCGCACCTTCGTCCGCCAATTTGATGTTTTTGCAGGGTTTCGCCATTTTCTGGTGTCCCTGCTGCTGCTGTTGCCAGTGACCGTAGCCTGGGCGGGCGAGGCGGCCATCGAGCCCTCGGATAACGGTACGGACGTGCTTGAAGATACGACCGTCGACACGGATTCGCGTTCCAGTGAAACGTCGGCCGCGGCTGAGGAACTGGTCGAGGCCGTCCCCGCGCATGAACATCTGGTCCCGCTCGCGGACGCCGTAACGACTGCCGAAGGCCAGGCGGCACCGCTGCAACTGCTCGGCGCCGAGATCATGCCGGGCACCGTGCATCGCCTGGCGTGGTCCGCAACCGAACTGTTCGAGGGCGTCCCGGTGTCCACACCGGTCCTGGTCGTCAACGGCGCCCTGCCCGGGCCGGCGCTTTGTCTTACCGCCGCCGTCCATGGTGACGAGCTGAATGGCATCGAGATTGTTCGGCGCGTCATGCACCAGATCGCACCGAACAAATTATCCGGTGCGGTCATTGGCGTACCCATCGTGAATGTACAGGGATTTCGCAGGGGCTCCCGTTACCTCCCGGACAGGCGCGACCTGAATCGCTACTTCCCGGGCAACCCGAACGGCAGCGCCGCTGCGCGCATCGCGAACGCGCTGTTCAACGATGTCATTGCGCATTGCGACGCACTTGTCGACCTGCATACCGGGTCCTTCGAGCGCGCCAACCTGCCGCAGATTCGCGCCGACCTGAGAAATCCGGATGTCGTTACGCTCACGCAGGGGTTCGGCTCCATGGTCGTTTTGCACAGCTCGCCAACGGTTGGGACCCTGCGCCATGCCGCAACCCAGGCAGGCATTCCTGCCGTCACGGTTGAAGCGGGCGGCCCCTCTCAGCTCGAACTGACCGAGGTTAAACATGGCGTGAAGGGCATCGAAACCCTGCTGAGTACGCTCGGCATGGTTCCCCGGAAGCGTTTCTGGGGCGATCCGGAGCCCGTCTACTATCGCTCGTCCTGGGTGCGCGCGAATAATGGCGGCATCCTGCTTGCCGATGTCAGTCTTGGCAGCACCGTGCGCAAGGGTGACTTGTTGGGCACGATTACTGATCCAATGAGCAACCAGCGCACGGAAGTATTCTCGCCCTACGCTGGCCGAATCATTGGCATGGCACGCAACCAGGTCGTCATGCCCGGCTTTGCCGCATTTCATGTTGGCATCGACGCCGGTGATATCGTCGTCGAGGAAAGCACGCCGGAGCCCTTACAGAAGCCGGCCACCGGTGGTTACGTAGACGGCATGTCCGAGTAAACTGCGTTCTCGATGAGCGCAGTACGCAAACCTCTTTCCAGTTTCTGGAGTCCCCGCTACTGGCCGGTCTGGCTGGGCATGGGCGTACTACGACTGATCTGCCTGTTGCCGCATCGTGCTGCCCTTGCCATCGGCCGAGCGCTCGGTCGACTCGCGCATGCGCTCGGCGGTTCGCGGCGCGCGGTGGTGCGCCGGAACATCGAACTGTGTTTTCCGGACCTGAGCCCGGCCGAACGCGACGCGCTCGCCTTTGATCATTTCGAGGCGCTTGGCATGACCGTGATCGAGATGGGACTCGGGCGCTGGGCCTCGGACCGACACCTGCAGTCAATCACCAGGCTGACCGGAATCGAACATGTGCACAACGCGCTCGAGTCCGGCAAGGGCGTGATCCTGTTGAGCGCGCATTTCACAACGCTGGAGATCATGGGACGAGTCCTGGCGGTCAATATGCCGCCGTTCGATGCCGTGTTTCGACGCAATCGCAGCGAATTCATGACGGAATTGCAGCGCACCGGTCGTGAACGCTCGGCCGAATCCACGATCGAGAAACGCGATATCAAACAGATGGTCAAGAGCCTGCGTGCCAACCGCGCTGTCTGGTATGCGCCTGATCAAAGCTATAACCGCAAGGGTTCCGAGGTTATTCCATTCTTCGGCATACCCGCCATGCATACGACCGCAACCTCGACGCTCGCGCGCCTCGGCAAGGCCGTGGTGGTGCCTTTCTTTCCGCGACGCCTTGCTGACTCGACCTACGAAATGACGCTGTATCCACCTTTCGAAAATTTCCCCGGCGACGATCCGATTGCCGATACGAAACGATACGTCGATTTACTGGAGCAGCATGTGCGAACCTGCCCCGAGCAGTACTTCTGGGTACACCGCAAGTTCAAGGACCTGCCCGAAGACTACCCCGACTATTATTCTGATCTCGAGGCATTGAAATAACCTTCCAGCAGCTGATCCCAGTTGGCAGCGCGAAAATTCAATGACGGGTCCAGGTTCACGATCTTCCTGAGCGAGCGATGCAGGCGGCCCAGCGTTTCCTGCTGCCAGGTGCCGCGCGGCCGCAGCGAACCTTTGTCGAAATCGAGCATCCAGAGCGTGCCGGAAGTGTCAATCTGCAGGTTATAGGCGTTCATGTCGGCATGGTAAGCGCCGGCGGCGTGAAATTTGTAAATCGCAGCACCGACAGACTGCCAGAAATCGGCAGCGGGTTTGTTCTCCGCGATGTACTGCGACAGCGCAACCACGTCGGGTATGCGTACCGTTATAATGTCAGCGGTGTAAAAAGTGCCGTGCTGGCAGTAGCGGGCGGCTGCCGGGCGAGGCACATTGAAATTGTTGGACGAAAGTTTATCCAGCATTCGCCATTCGAGGAATGACCGTGTCTTGTCGGGTCCGGAGAAGATGAACCTGTCTTTCACGAACTTGCCTGGCAGGCCGCCGCGCATGTAATGGCGCAATACGAACTGCCGCGGCACATTGCCAACATACATCGTATTGCCACGGCCTGCCGATCGCAGCGGACCCGTAAGCGCCTCGGCGTGCGGCCAGCCGTGCGGCTGGAAGTGCGCCTCCGATATCTGGTTGATAATCGCCTTATCGTATAGGATGGCGCCGGTCGCAGTTTTTTCGACGGTTTCCGTCAAGCTTCCCGCCCTCTTGTCGACTAGTCTGATTTGATGATGCCTGAATTAGCCGTCCAATCGAAGCCAGCTTCAATCTGCGTGCTACGACTTTCGGCAATCGGCGATACCTGCCATGCACTGGCAGTCATCCGACGCCTGCAGGACAACTGGCCGGACGCGAAGATCACGTGGATCATCGGCAAGACGGAAGCGCGGCTGATGGCCGGCATTGCCGACATAGACTTCGTCGTGTTCGACAAGTCCCTTGGTCGCAAGGCCTACAAAGCGGTCGCTCTGCAGCTGGCCGGCCGACACTATGACGTGGCCTTGTGCATGCATGCATCCTTGCGGGCGAACCTGTTATGCCGCCGCATTCCGGCGGCGATTCGACTGGGTTTCGACAGGTCGAGGGCACGCGATTTCCAATGGCTGTTCACGAATCGCCGCGTACCGGCAGCGCTCGGCGAGCACGCTCTCGAGGCCATGATGTCTTTTGCAACGGCAATAGGCGCCGAAACGCGCGACCTGCGCTGGGATATTCCTTTATCCGACAGCGAACGCGAATTTCCACGTCAATTTCTCGAAGCGGACAGAACCCTGGTTGTTGTGAGTCCCTGCAGCAGTCAGCGCAGCCGAAATTACCGCAACTGGCCCGTTGAGAATTACGCTGCGACCATCGACTACCTGCAGAACAACTACAACTGTGCCGTCGTGCTGACCGGCGGCAATAGCGAAACGGACCGCCAGTATGGCGATGCCCTCGCGCCAACCGGCGCCATCGACCTGATGGGAAAGACCTCGCTGAAGGAACTGCTCGCGTTGATCCGCGCGGCGCGTCTCGTCATTTGCCCGGACTCCGGGCCGGCACATATGGCCACCACCGTGGATACCCCGGTCATTGCGCTGTTCGCGACCTCGAACCCGGATCGAACCGGCCCGTATCTCTCTCGCAGCCTTGCGGTCAATCGCTACCCGGACGCTGTCAGGAAGTACCTGAATCGCGAGGTCGAAGCGCTTCGCTGGGGGCAGCGCGTGCGCAATCCGGACGCCATGAGCCTTATCACAATCGACGACGTTACCGGCAAGATCGACGAATTTTTCTCCCGTTAAACGCTTTAGTTGCTTTTGTCGCCGAATCTGCCGGCACCCTCCCCGGCCCGGCTGATGCGGGCGAACAGTGCCTCGGGTTTGAGTTCCGTGAGACATCGCAGATGTCCGAGCGGGCATTCGCGCGCGAAACACGGACTGCATTCCAGGTCCAGGTAGTGCACATCAGCGCGCTCGGTCAGTGGCGGCGTGAAGTGCGGCGATGACGAGCCGTAGATACCGTGCACATGGATGCCGACGGCTGCCGCAATATGCATCAGGCCGGAGTCATTGCTGACGGCTTGCTCGGCGTAGCCCAGCAGGTCGATGACGTCGGCGAGCGTCGTCTTGCCGCACAGGTTGATGGCCTCGCTGTTTCCGGCAATCACGTCGCCGCTGCTGCGATCCTTGTCCGAGCCAAACACCCAGACCGCATAGCCGCTATCGTCGAGCTGCCTTGCGAGCGCGGCGAAGTAGTCCAGCGGCCAGCATTTCGCAGGCCCATACTCCGCACCCGGCATCATCGCAACCACCGGCCTGCTGCCATCGAGCTCCAGGGATTGCAGCAGGGCCTGTTGGCGCCCGCCATCAACCACCAGTCCCGGGTAGTGGCTTTTGACCAGCTTCGCTGTGTCCTGGCTGCCCTCGCCAAGCGCCAGGAACCGTTTCACCGTCTGGTCCAGTACCCGGGGATCGAATGCCCTCACATCGTTGATAAGTCCGAACCGGGATTCACCGCGAAAACCGGTACGCCGGGGAATTCTCGCGAGCCACGGTATGAGTGCCGACTTGAAGGAGCGTGGCAGCACGATGGCCTGCTCGTAGCGTTCCTCTCTCAGCGCGCGGGCAATGCGCCGGCGCTTGCCGAGACCCAATTCGCCATGCCCGGTCTCCGCCGCGATGCCGCGACGAATTTCCGGCATGCGAGCAACAATCGGCAGCGACCATGCGGGAGCCAGGACATCCAGCGTTCGTGCGGGCTGCTCGGCTTTCAGCAGCTTGAACAGCGACTGCGCCATGACCATATCGCCGACCCACGAGGGCCCGACAATCAGCGCGGCGGAACTCAGGGTTGTCGACGGTCGCAAAGTTGGTCCAGGTAATCCTTTACACCGACCTCGACAGGTCGAAACTCAACGTCGCAGCCCGATGCGCGTAACTGTGTCAGGTCTGCCTGCGTGTAGCTCTGGTAAGCACCTTTCAGGTGATCGGGGAACGGTATGTAGCTTATCTTGCCCTTTCCATGCCACTCGATTACCGCATTGGCGACGTCGTTGAAACTCTGCGCCCGGCCGGTACCGGTATTGAAGATGCCCGAGACATCCGGATGCTCGAGGAACCACAGGTTAACGTCGCAGACATCGTCAACATAGACGAAGTCGCGCAGCTGCTCGCCATCGCCATAGCCGTCGGTGCCCGAAAACAGGCGCGCCTCGCCGTCGTCCAGAATCTGGTTGTTGAAGTGAAATGCGACGCTTGCCATCGCCCCCTTGTGCTGTTCGCGTGGTCCATAAACATTGAAGTAACGCAGGCCAACGACCTGGCTGCCTGGCTCGGGGGCTACGCGGCGCACATAACGATCGAACTGCAGCTTGGAATAGCCGTAGACGTTGAGCGGATTCTCGAAAAGAGGATCTTCAAGGAATGATGTCGAGCCACCGTAGACCGACGCCGAAGACGCGTAAACGAACGGTGTGCCGTGATCGAGGCAATGATGCAGCAGCCGCTTCGAATATTCGTAGTTGTTTTCCATCATGTAGCGACCGTTCCACTCGGTCGTTTCGGAACAGGCACCCTGGTGCAACAGGCTGTCGATTTCGTCACTGAATGCCCGGTCCGTGCCCAGCCTGTGCAGAAAATCGTCCTTGTCGAGATAATCGGCGATCGGCAGGTCGGCTATGTTCGCGAACTTGTGGCCGTCTTCGAGATCATCGACCACGACGATATCGCTGTAGCCGCGATCGGCCAGGGCCCTGACCAGGTTGCTGCCGATGAAGCCGGCGCCGCCGGTGACGATATGCATAGTGGTATTTCCCTGAGAGTGAGACGCGCCGAGCAGGCCGCTAATCGTCTGCCGCGGTCAGATGGTATTGCGCGCCACAATACGGGCACTTCGCCTCACCGGTCTCTTCGACAGGAAGATACACCTTCGGATGCGAGTTCCACAGGTACATGCCGGGCATCGGACAGCTCAGCGGCAAGTCCTTCTGGCGCACGCCATACTTGTGCTGTGCGTTGGCCGGAATGAGATTCTGGTCGACAGTTCCTGCTCTGGCAGCCACGGCTATCCTCTGCGCGATTCGTTTCGATGGCCGCAAATTATATGCGCTGCGTCGCCCCGCGGCCATGCTCAATCGAGCCACTGACGCCAGATGCTCTCAACGAAGTCGCGTTCCGGACCGAATTCACCATGCTCAGCGAGGGGCGGCCGATCGTCAATCGCCAGGTGGTGCTGCCGCAGGCGGTAGCCGCGGTAGCAATCCTGGAGCCGTCGACCAACCTCAAGCGGCAGCATTCCGAACTCGACGAGGGCGTCCAGCTGCCGAATATTGTCCGTGAACTCGATAAGCCGCGGTTCACTTTTTGCCTGGCTCAGCACCAGGTACTGCACCAGGAACTCGATGTCACCGATGCCGCCGACGCCGTGCTTCAGGTCGAAATGGCGCTTGTCGCTGGCGTCGAGTTCCTTGCGCATTCTTCGGCGCATGGAGATCACGTCCTGTCGCAACGAGTCGCGCTTTACGCGGCTGATCAACGTCTCGTCGCGAATGCGCTTGAACTCACTTGCGACGGCGGCGCTACCGGCAACGGGCCTTGCTCGCAGCAACGCCTGATGCTCCCACGTCCAGGCGTTTTCCTCCTGGTAACGTTCGAACGCCTCGGTACTCGTTACCAGCAACCCGGAGCGCCCTTCGGGTCGCAGTCGCGTATCTATTTCATAGAGCTCGCCAGAGCCTGTCTGCGTCGTCAGGAAAAGCACCAGGCGACGTACGAGACGAGCAAAGAACATCGTGTTGTCGAGCGGCTTGTCGCCATCGGTGACGCGCGACTCACCGTGAGAATCGTGCAGGAATACGATGTCGAGGTCGGAGCCGTAGGACAGCTCGAGCCCGCCCAGTTTGCCGTAGCCGATGATGCCGAAACCGGCCTGATGCCTGACGCCCCCGAGGTCATAGCAGGGTACCCCGTGGCGCAGGGTCATGTCCCGCCAGGCGACTTGCAGCGCCTCCTCGAGTACCGTTTCCGCCAGCCAGGTCAGCCCATCGCTAACCTTCATGATAGGCAGGTTGCCGGTGAAATCGGCAACGGCAATACGAAACTTTATTGCTCCCTGGTAACCGACAATCGCCTGCATTCGCGCTTCGCTGTCGCTCGTACGCCGGCCAGGTCCTGGCCGCGAGTTCCGCGGCGAAATCTGCCTTGGTCACCGCGCTGGAATAGACCTGCGGATCAAGCAGTTCGTCCAGCAGGACCGGGTGTCGCGCAATCTGCTCGGCGATATACGGCTGCGCGCGCAGAGATCGACCAGTCGCTTCATCGCCGCGGGGTTTTCATTGAGCAAGCGCAAGGTAGGCGCTGCGGCGCACGCGTTCACGACGGCCTCGACCTACCAGTGCAGCGTGCGGTCAAGCGCCGCGGCCTGGTCGAGACTCCTGCGCAATCTCCAGGTAACAGCGCGGGCACGAAGCGGCAAGCCGCTCGGCCGCAATGGCATCGATCTGTTGCGTCGTGGCCGCCGTTGCTGAACGACACGATGATGTCGCCAGGCGGCGGCGCGTGCTCGCATGCCCTGCGCGCAGTATGTCGCGCCACTGCTCTTCGAGTCGCGCCGGACTCCCATGCGCGCGCAAGCTGCTGTCGCAACGGCTTGTCACCGCCGTCGTCTGCGAACGCCACCCGATCGAATTCCTGCGAAATCGCGGTCGCGATCGTCGTCAAGGTCCTCTGCAGTGCGTCCCAGTCCGGGTAACCCATGGCCAGGCAGAGTCGGGCGCGATCAGGCGGCATTTCGCGGCAGATCGTGGGTCTGCTGATCGCGAATCGCCTGGATGAAATTCTCCAGCCGCCGCAGGAACCGGTACGCCTGCAAGCGTCTCGGCGCTTCGGGCCGACAAGCCGCGACGACCTGACCAGTCTGCGGCAATACCTTCTGCAACTCGCGGCCCTGCAGCGCGACATCGCTGCCGCCGCGCACCAGCTGGAACGACTGCACGATGAACTCCGCCTCGCGAATGCCGCCGGGACCGAGCTTTACGTTGTCGCTGAGCTCGCGACGGGCAACCTCGGCGGCGATCATCGCGTGCATCTCGCGCAGCGACTCGAACACGCCGTAGTCGAGATATCGGCGGTAGACGAATGGCCTGATCATGGCATCTGTAGAGCTCATCGATCACATCTGGCTCCGGGCTGCGGACCAACAATGCGCGCTTTGACATAGGCATAGCGCTCCCAGTCCCGTCCGTGCTGCAGCAGATAGGACTCGAGCGCAGCGAAACTGACCACCGGCGGTCCACTGTCGCCAAATGGCCGCAGCCGGGTGTCGATGCGGAAGACGATGCCGTCAGCCGTCACCTCATCGATCAGCGCGATGATCTGTCGCGTCAAGGCGCGCGAAAGTACTCCTGTGCGCTGATGTACGCGGGCACCATCCGTTTCGCCGTCCTGCGTGTACAGAAAGATCAGGTCGATGTCCGACGAGAAGTTGAGCTCTCGGCCTCCGAGCTTGCCCATCCCCAGGATGACCAGCGGCACGATTTGGCCGTCGCTGTCGCGCACGCAGGCCGTAACGCGGCTCAAGCGCGTTCGGCACAGCGGCGTCGCCACTTCCAGCGTCAGATCCGCCAGCACGACAACTGCTGCAGCGTCTCATCGAGGTCAGCCAGCCCCGACACCTCCCGCCAGAGGATGCGCAGCAGGCCTCGATGACGAAATCGACGCAGCTCCTCTTTCAGGCCGTCAACGTCGTCTGCGAATGCCGTACGTTGAAATTCCGCCTGCAGATCGGTTGCCGCTGTGAACGAGCCAACCTCTGCAACGAACCAGTGGAAGTCGCGAAGTACGACCGCACTGCCAAACTCGCTGCAGGCGACCAGCCGCGCAAGCGACTCGAGCTCAGTCGCCGTCAGGGACGAGTCGTCGTGCTGCTCGTCCAGCCGTTCGAACCACTGTCGAACAGGCGCCTGCAGGACGGACGGCAACTTCTCGATCGCGGCGATCAAGCGGCTTTTACCCGGGGCCTTCATATCCGGCAGTCTATCGAAAAATGGACCTGACTCCGGCACTATTGAGCGTGTGACTGACAAACATCTGCTTATCGTTTACCACTCCCAGTCGGGCTCTACGGAGCGCATGGCGCAGGCCGTCATACGCGGTGCATGCAGCGCCGACATTGACGGCGTCGAGGTGCGGGTCAAAACGGCGCTGGACGCCACCGCCGATGATCTCTTGTGGGCCGACGGTTTTATTCTCGGCACGCCTGAGAACTTCGGCTATATGAGCGGCGCGATGAAATACTTTCTCGATCGCGTGTTCTATCCCTGCGAAGGCAAGATCAACGGCCGGCCATGGGCCATGTTCGTGCGGGCCGGCAATGATGGCTCTGGCGCCATTAGCAGCGTTCGCCGCATACTGACAGGGCTGGCCGTGCGCGAAGTTCAGGAACCGGTATTGATTGCAGGTGCGTTTGACGAGGCGCGGCTGGCGGAGTGTGAGGAACTCGGCCTTACCGTTGCCGCCGGTCTCGAGGCAGGCGTCTTTTAGACGCGCCGGCCGGGGACAATCACAGTGCTTCGGCGCGGATCTCGGCGTCGAAGCCCTTGAGCACCTCATCCAGGGGTATCGGCCTGCCAACCAGGTGGCCCTGCGCAAAGTCCACACCGAGCTTCGTGATCAGCTTTCGTGTCTTGTCTGATTCGACATACTCCGCAACGGTCTGCAGGCCCATGACCTGGGCTACCTGCGTAATGGCAGCGACCATCGATTCGGAGATTCGGTTGTCGGTGATGTCGCGAATGAAGCCGCCGTCGATCTTCAAGGTATCGACGTTGAAGTTCTTGAGATACGCGAAGGAACTCAGGCCGGCACCAAAATCGTCCAGCGCGATCGTGCAACCATGCTTTTTGAGCTTGTCGATGAAGGTCTGGGCTTTCGCCAGGTTGGAAACGGCCGCAGACTCTGTTATCTCGAAACATAACGACTGCGGTGCGACACCGGAGTGCCGCAGCTCTTCCTCGATAAAGCTGAAAATATCATCGTCGCCCAGCGACTGACCGGAAAGGTTGATCGAGAATACGGCGCCACTATCCTCTATAGCATCCCGGTGCTCGATCAATGCCGCGACCGTGGACGAAACAACCCAGCGATCGATTCTCGGCATCATGTGATACCGCTCGGCCGCCGAAAACAGCGCCGCTGTCGACACTGCATTGCCCTTGGAATCGTCCATGCGCAGCAGAATCTCGAAGCGCGGATTACTCGACCGCGCGCTCAGGCTGACGATAGGCTGCGCACGCAGTTCGAAGCCACCCGCGTCCAGCGCCTGCTGGATTTCCGACACCAGCTGCATGTCATCGTAGCGACGAATAATACTCTGGTTGCCTTCGTCGAAGACCTCGACGCGATCGCGACCGTGGTCCTTGGCCGACTCGCACGCCATTCTTGCCGTCGTCAGGGCGCTGCCGTCGGCGCCACTGCCATAGGAAAACTCGGCGATGCCGACGCTCATCGTTACCTGCAGCGACTTGTCGCCCTGCAGGTAACGCAGGGCGGCTCTCTTCTCTCGAATCTTGTTGGCGAACTGCTGGGCCGTCTCCGAATCCGTGTGTGTCAGCAGTATGCAGAACTCGTCGCCTGTCAGACGCGACAGCACTGCCGTGTGCGGCAGATCTTCCTCCAGCAGTCGCGCGAACCGAATGATCACCGCATCGCCGGCTTTGCGAGTGAAATTGTCGTTGACCAACTGCAGGTTATCGAGGTCGAAATAAACAATCTGGTGCATGTCCGATGGCGACGACAAGCTTTTCCACGACTCGTGCAGCTGCGCCTCGAAGCCCGCGCGATTCATGAGCCCCGTCATCGAGTCGAAAGATTGTTGAATGACGTATTCCGCCTTGCGCACAACATGGGACATGAAGCGTCGGTCACCGTTTGAAAAACCGCTTTTGTCCACTCGTCCGAGTTGCGCGAAAACACCCTCATGGTTGCCATGCTTATCGGTCACAGGGGTCAATAGCGCCTGGTAACCCTGGTCAGACTCCTTACTTGAGCCCTGCAAGTTCGGAATTTCGAAGACACGCGATTCCCGGTTACCTTCCAGCTTTGGCATCAGGACGTCGACGAGATAACGGTCCAGCACTTTGCGATTGACCTTTTGCCAGGTTGCATGCGTGGCACTGATTCGAATTCGCTTCGACGGAATCAGCAGCACATTGTAGTTGCAACCCAGAAACTGGCCACTCTGGGCGACGAGCTGCGCGAGGCCGGCGTGGCTCAGGGATGCGCCGTGAATGCGCTCATCGACGTCATAGACGTACTGCAACTCCCTCTCGACTTCCAGCTTGCGCCCCTGCGCCTTCGCCAGCTTGCCGGCAATGCGCAGGTTCTCGCCGATCAGCTCGACGGCGGGGTCCAGAATCGTCTTCAGCAGGTTGGGGTTGAACGATGACGACTGCCCGACGTTTTTCGAAAACACGCACACGAGGATGCCGCTGATTTCGTCACCGTCGCCGGGAACCGGCAGGACGAGAACGGTGCGCGACGACGGCAGTGTCCTCTTGAACACATCGGCGCTTCCGTTGAGGCCGGTGATCACTCGCTCCGGCAGCTCGGCGACAAAATTGTCAACTTCGAAGTCATCCGAGTCGGCGCTGTTCCAGACACACAGTCGAGCGCGGTTATAGAAACAGAACCCCTTCGCCCTTGGCACCAGGGATTCCAATAGCCCGACAGCCTTGGCGGCAGCCTTGCTTGCGTCCTGGTCAGGCGTTCGGTCGGGCACTGGGCGCTCCATTCCATGTTGCGCAAATGTCAGGGCCCAAGGATGCCAGCGACGGCACGCGAGCGCTGTGACTCAAGTCTCAGCTACAATTGATTATCCGAGTTGATTCAGTTATTTACGCGCAATTTGGACCAGATGGCGGACGCGAATCCCGAAGCCTTCAAGCGTCCGACCTACTGTTGCGCCAGCCACTCGTCGTCGGAACCCTCGTTGACACCCTCGAACAGTGGCGTACTCAGGTAGCGCTCGCCGGTATCGGGCAGCATCGCAAGGATGACGGACCCCTGCGGCGCCTGTTTCCCGACCGCCAGCGCGGCAGCCAGCGTCGCACCACCGGAAATACCGGTGAATATTCCCTCTTTCGCCGCAAGCTCGCGCGAAGCGGCGATCGACTCGTCGTCAGTAACGGGCACGAGATCGTCGAACACGTCGCGATTGAGAACCTGGGGGATGAAATCCGGGGTCCAGCCCTGGATCTTGTGCGGGCTCCATTCCTTACCCGCCAGCAGCTGCGCTCCCACCGGCTCGGTGGCCACGATTTTGACACCCGGTCTCGCGACTTTGAGAACCTCGCCGACACCGGTCATCGTGCCACCTGTGCCATATCCGGATACCCAGAAATCGAGTCGTTTTCCGGCGAAGTCACTGAGAATTTCTGCCGCTGTCGTTTGCCGATGGAATTCCGGGTTCGCCGGGTTTTCAAACTGCCGCGCCAGGAACCAGCCGTGTTTCTCCGCCAGCTCCTCGGTTTTTCGCACCATGCCGGAGCCGCGCTCTGCCGCGGGCGTAAGTATGACCTTCGCGCCGAGCCCCCGCATGATCTTGCGACGTTCGATGGAAAAAGAGTCGGCCATGACAGCGACAAACGGATGGCCTTTTGCCGCGCACACCATTGCCAGTGCGATACCCGTGTTTCCCGACGTCGCTTCGATCACGGTCTGCCCGGGCGCCAGCACGCCACGTTTTTCAGCATCGGTAATGATCGCGTAAGCGAGCCTGTCCTTGACGGAAGCCATGGGGTTGAAGGACTCCACCTTGACGTACACGTCGACGCCCTCGGGCGCCATGCGATTCAGACGCACAATGGGTGTGTTGCCGATTGTCTCCAGAATATTGTTGTAGATCATCTTTTTGTCCCCGGATCGTTGCTCGCATCACCGCGACTACCGGTACGGCAAGTCGATGTGAGTACGCTGCGGATCAAGCAGAATAGCCTAATTAGTCCTTTATCTGTTATATCTTAGCAAGCTGCGTCCACCCGTCATTGAAACCGAATGACAGATAAATAGTCCGATACTGTATTCCGTCCGGCATGCCGTCCCATGAAACTGCAACAACTAAAGTACCTGCTTGCGATCGCAGACAACGGCCTGAACATCACGGCCGCTGCGGAACGCCTGTACACGTCGCAACCCGGCGTTAGCAAGCAGCTCAAGCTGCTCGAGGAAGAACTCGGACTGCAGCTGTTCGCGCGCAAGGGCAAGAGCCTCGAAAGCGTCACGCCGGCGGGCGAGCAGGTTATCGCCCGCGCGCGGTCGATCATGCAGGAAGTCGACAACATACGGAGCCTTGCCTCGGAATATTTCGAGCAGGAAGAAGGGTCGCTGTCGATTGCGACAACGCACACCCAGGCGCGCTACGTGCTCCCTGAGGTCGTAGCGAGGTTTCGCGAGCGTTTCCCGAAAGTAAGCCTTAACCTGCACCAGGGAACGTCCGAGCAAATCGCCGATATGCTGGCGGCAAACGATATCGATTTTGCGATTGCGACCGGCTCGAGAGAGCTTTTCTCAGAGCTGCTGCTGGTGCCGAGCTACCATTGGGACCGGTCGATTATTGTGCCGGTCGGGCACGAGCTCACGACGCTTGGTCGCAGGCTTACGCTGCGAGATCTGGCAAAATATCCGCTGGTAACTTATGTGTTCAGCTTCGGCGGGCAAAGCTCGTTCAAGCGCGCTTTTGCAGACGAAGGCCTCGAACCCAACGTCGTCTTTACCGCTCGCGATGCTGACGTCATCAAGACCTATGTTCGCATGGGCATGGGCGTCGGCATCGTCGCCAGCATGGCCGCCGATTGTTCCGACAGGGAAGACCTGCGGACCATTGATGCGGCGGGCCTGTTTCCGCGCAGCACGACCTGGATCGGCTTTCGCAAGGACGCGGTCCTGCGTCGCTATATGACAGAGTTCGTGCAGCTGTTTGCACCGCACGTGACCGCGAAACACATCGAGGAAATTCGGCGGGCCGCTACCCAGGAAACGATCGATGAGTTGTTTCGTCACGAGACGCTGCCGCTTCGTGGTGGTTGCGCTGACAGCGCCACCGAGGCGGCCTAGCGGTACCGCGGCATCGTGGGTTCAGTAAATGCGCACGCCGCCGTGGCGCTTTCTGCTGCTGTGATCGACCCACCAAAGCCCGGCCAGAAATCCCCCAATCAGGCAGACGCCGATGGCTGCCCCGACCCAGTTGAGTGGCAAGCTGCCTTTATAGCGCTCCTTCATACCCTGGATGCTGGCGTTTTCCTCGCTAAGCGCTTCGATTTCTGCTTCGGCGGCAACCAGTTTCTCGGTCAGGCTGGCCGCTTCGTCCTTGAGACTCTGAATCGTCGCCGCCGGGCCGGCGAATGCGCGCTTCGTTTCTTCAAGCTCAGCGGCCAGGGCATCACGTTCGGCAGCTGTCTCGGCCACGATCAGCTTGGCTGGCTTCTCATCGACGAGGTAGGCAGCCTTGACATAGCCGCTGGTGCCATCCGGTAGCTGCACGTTCGCGTAATTCCTGTCCCTGGAAATTATCTCGAGTTGCTGACCGCTTTCCAGCATGCGAAAGGCGCGGTCACTGGTATCCGCGGCCTGATGCAGGCCCAGCCTCAGATTATCCGTGATGTATGCCGTCTCGGCAGCCGCTGCAAGCGGAATGAGTGCCAGGACCCCAATTAGCAGGCGCATTGTCTTGTCTCCGTTACTGGGCGCGAGTGTACTACACGAAATTCGTTTTACGAGGTGACCTATTGCTCATATAGCCAGCGCAGCAATGCCTCCTGCACCTCTTCGCCGGGGCCACGATGCACATCTTTGTAGTTCTGCATCGCGACAACGGCCAGGCGGCGCCCGGATCTCGACTGCAGGTACCCTGCGATAGCCGTCACATGGTCCATCGATCCGGTCTTGAGGTGCGCCTTGCCAATCAACGGTGAGCGTTTGAAACGGCGTCGCAGCGTGCCGTCGAGTCCGGATATCGACATCGACGCAAGATATTCCGGCATATAGGGCTGCTGCCATGCGAATCGCAACAGCAGGCCCATATCGGCGGCAGCAATACGTGAGTCTCGCGACAGGCCGGCACCATTTTCGATCGCACATTGGCAGGACTCAAGGTTGTTGTCGCTCAACCACTGCGAGATAACGTCCCTGCCGCCTGCTTCCGTGCCCGGCGGACCATTCACTTCCGCCGCAAGCGTGTAGACGAGTTGTCGCGCCATCACGTTGTTGCTGTGCTTGTTGACGCGCGCAATCATTTCACTGAGCGGCAGCGAATCAAAAGATATCAGCGGCGCAGAATCTTCAGCGACAAGCTTGGCTGCCTCGACGTTGCGCCAGCCGCCTTCAAACTCGCCGCCAAGTTGTTGCCACAGGGTTCGGAAAAGTCCGTAGGCGTATTCATTGTGAGACAGCGCCGTCCGATCCAGCGCGTAACGTTTGCAGCCGTCGGGGAATCGCCCCGAAAACGTTACTTCGTCAACGGCTTCATTGCTGGTAACGGCAATGCCTCGCTGGTAGCCGCGGCAGCTGCCCGACGCAAGCCCGAGGCGGTTGCGAATACGCAAGTTATCGAGTGGCGGATCCAGCTGCACCTTCACGGCGTCGGCCTGCCGATCCGGTTCGAACCAGTAGCGCACGACCTTGAAGTTCATCAACAGCGCATTCGGCGCAACGTTGTAGGCGCGCAGCGGCTGCCGGTCGAAGGCCGCCGGGTCATGGTCGCCGACACTGAAATAGCTGTCGTCGATGAGAAGATCGCCACTGATTTCACGTATGCCCATCCGCTGAATCGAGCGCAGCATCTGCCAGACCCGTTCCGTCACCAGGAACGGGTCGCCGTATCCCTTTAACAGCAGGTCGCCCTCCAGCCGGCCGTCCTTGATCTCCCCCAGAGCATGCACGTCGGTCTTCCAGCGGTACGAAGGCCCAAGCATGTCCAGGGCAACCAGCGTCGTCAGCAGCTTGACGGTCGATGCCGGGTTTCGCGCTTCGCTTTCCCGCCACTTCAGCAGCACCTCACCACTGTCGACATCCTCGACATAGACGCTGAGCGAATCGTAGGGAAGCTGCCGGAGATTCAGGACGCTCTGCATGTTTGCAGGCAGGCCTGGCTCATCGGTTCGCGCGACGCCGGTCAATCCCAGCGCAAGCAGCGTTATGCAAAGCACTGGCCTCATACGACGGACAACAAGCGGCGCGACATCATTCGGCATCATCGACCTCGAGCGCCGGTACGTGCCGCGCCAGGGCGCGGCTGGCGACACGGTGTATCGCCCAGGTCAACACAACGATCGCCGTCACCCCGGCCGCCGCGATCCAGTAGCCGAGATCCGACGGGGTCGCCTCGCCGGAGAGGATCTGCCCGATGTCGCGCGCCAAGGTCCCGAGGTACACGTACAGGCCGACAGCCGGAAGCATCCCCAGCGCGGTCGCGAAAAAATGTGTCCGCGCCGTCACCGAGGTCACGCCATAGGCGTAATTGAGAATATTGAACGGAATGACCAGTGAAAGCCGGGTTAACGCGACAATCAGGAACGCCTCTTCCCGCAGGCCACTCTCAATCGCCTGCATGCGCGGATTTGCGGCAACCTTTGCCTCGACCCAGTGCCGGGCCCCCATTCGCCCTGCAACAAAAGCACATTGTGCGCCCACGGATATCGCCAGCGCGGCGTACAGGAATCCGGGTAGCAAACCGAACAGGAAGCCCGCGATCATCATCGAGCCGGATCCCGGCACGAACGCCACCGTCGCGAGTATCACGCAGGAGACATAGATAAGCGGTCCGGCAACCGGGTGCAGTTTCGACCAGTCCACAACGACGCCGATCCAGGCCGCGAATGGCAGGTTGTAGAGACTGTACGCCAGGGCCAGGAAGATCGCTGTTATCACGACCCGGTTTGCGTTGCTGCGATTAAATATTGTTCGGTTCAACTGAGTTTCTCGCCGTGTGCTCAGGAAGCTGGCCGCTTGATCTTGAGACTGCGGATACGATCTGCCAGCGTTGTCGGCCGCACGCCCAGCAATTCGGCGGCACCGCCGGCGCCGGATACCCGCCAATTGGTTCGCTTCAGGGCTTTGATGAGGTTCGCCTTCTGCAGGTCCTTTAATTCTTTTTCGGTCAGTATTTCCGTTTTCTCTGCCGTAGCAACCTGCGACTCCGGACTATCGGTCCGAAGCGCTGGCATCGACAGGTCAAGCCGAAGGACCTTTCCCTGCGACAGGATAACCGCCCGTTCGATGACATTCTTCATCTCGCGCACGTTTCCCGGCCAGTCGTAGGTACGCAGGATCGCGGCCTGCGCCCGCGTCAGGGTCAGTATGTCCCGGCCGAAGTCTTTACACGTCTGTTCCAGAAAATGTTGCGCCAGCTGCACAACGTCATCGCCGCGCTCGCGCAGCGGCGGCACATTGATCGGAAATACGCTGAGCCGGTAAAACAGGTCTTCACGGAAGCGCCCTTCTACGATCAGTTCTTCCAGGTTGCGATTGGTCGCCGCGATTACCCGCACATCGACACTTCGAGTAATGTCGTCGCCGACCCGTTCAAATTCACTTTCCTGCAGCACGCGCAGGAGCTTGCCCTGGGATTCGAACGGTATCTCTCCCACTTCGTCGAGAAATATCGTACCTCCGTCAGCGAGCTGGAAGCGGCCGATGCGATCCCGGTTGGCACCGGTAAACGCGCCTTTCACGTGTCCGAAAAACTCGCTTTCAAACAGTTCCTTGGGGATGGACGCACAGTTCACTTTCACCAACGGTCCGGCCGCGCGCGCAGACCTCACATGGATCGCGTGTGCGACCAGTTCCTTGCCAACGCCGGATTCGCCCTGCAGCAGCACGCTCGCTGGTGTTTCCGCAACCGCCTCGACTCGCTTCAACATGCGGCGCAACGCCGAACTCGTACCCACGATGCGGCCAAAATTCATGGCGACGTTCACTTCTTCGCGCAGGTAGTCGCGCTCTCGCTCGAGCTCCTCACGCAGGCGGGCGTTTTCCGCCAGTGTGCGCCGGAGCTCGCGTTCTGCGCGATTGCGCTCCGTTACGTCTTTTGACGCAACCAGCATATGTTCGACTTCGCCGTGTTCGTTACGCACGGAAATCGCCGACATGACGAGGTCGATGACGGTGCCGTTCTTGGTCAGCATCTGTCGCTTCAGGTTGTTGAAGGAGCCCTCGCCGATAAGCTCTGTCAGGCGCCCATCGGCGTACAGCTTGCGATCGGCGTTGCTGAAGAAGTCGGTAATCGGACGACCGACGACTTCTTCTCGCTCAAAGCCGAGTTTCTGTAGCCAGTGATCAGTGACTGTCACGATGAGACCATCCTTATCGACGGTGTGTAGCATCGCCGGCGTCGACCGATACAGATTGCGATACTTGAAGTTCGCTCGCGCCTGGTCCGAAATCTCGGCGTACATCGCTACCGTTCGCACGAACGCGCCTTCCTGGTCGAACTCGACGATGGCATTCGTAAGGCAGTCGACAACCTCGCCCGATTTCGTGACGAAACTGACCGGTTTGTTTTCCAGTTTGCCGGTGCGCCGCAGCGCCGGACGCAGTTCGTGCTGCACGCGCTCTGCCGTTTCCGGCGTCGTGAAATCTTCGGGGCGGCGTCCGACCATTTCATCGCGCTCGTAGCCCAGCCGCTTCAGCAACGCGTCGTTAACGTCGAGATACACGCCGTCCTCTCCGATCGAGGTCGCCATGCCCGGCGACTTGCGAAACAGCCATTGATAGTCGTCCGGGGTCATCATCGGGGCATGATATACGGTTTTTCGTAAATGCACTTACGTTTTTTCGTGATTTACGGAATTTCGTAAGCGGGCGTTATTCTTCAAGCCACTGATTTTAATGGGCTTTCAATATTGGCACGCGTTGTGCAATAGGGAGCATATAGATACGGCCAGTTGAGCCGGTTTCGAATAACCTGGCGCGGCGGATGCCGCGCCCATTCGCTTAGGGACAAGACCATGAAACACAGGAACATAGAGAACGGACTGGCATACGTTGGGGCGCTTATCGTCCTGACCGCCGTCGTCGCCTCGGCCAGTTCGGCATTCGCTGCCGAGCCCGTCAAGGCTGAGCCTCGCGACATTGCCGCCAACACGGCGGCAGTTGAGGCGATTAATGGCGCACGCAAAGCCATGCGCGAATCCGCGGATGTTGCGGCGAAGGCGCTCAAGCTCGAGACCAACTTCGACCTTGAAAACCAGCTTTCCGACATCAGCTCTACACTCATTGCAGCAAACAAGTAGCTTGCTCGAAGACCCCCTCCGGCGGCGTACTGCCAGGCTTCTCTCCCCCTTTTGGCCTGGCTAACGCGCCTCCGGAAACCGCTGGATAGGAATCCGGCATAACGGACCATGAAGGTCCGGCGGCACCCCCCTGCCGTTGACTGCAGGGCGCCGGGGACCGATCCGTGTCGGTTCGGCCCGCTGGTTCGATTCTTGAATTCAGTTCCCCGGCGCCCTTCTTTTTTCGTCCGAGATCCGATCCCTGTGCGCCTCCGCGCGATCGCCAAGGCTGCTTGAGTTGCGACTGCTGATCGCTTCACGCAGCCGCCGCAGCCAATGCCGCGCCCAGGCAAACTCTATACTGAGAATCGCGAGTCCAACCGGTATCACGACAAGCGCCGGGCCTGGCGTCACGATCATGACGACGCCGAGCAGCAGAACCGTCGCACCCACAACGGCGACGACCATGCGACGCGCCGCCTTATAGGTGAAATGAAACGCCTTCTTGATCAATACCTGCTCCGCCTGCCGTTACTCGCTGCTGCGCCGTCTCAGCCCGAGCGCTTATCGATGGTGACGCTCGCCTCGAAACGCCGCGCCGCTTGCCAAGCTCTCGACATTGGCTGCAGAATGCACCCTGTCCTTGCCAATGTCACTATTGCCAGATTCTTGCGAATCAACCAATCGGGACGCCAGCCCAGATGATAAAACCCCTGCAACTACCCTGCCTGCTTGCCGTGCTCGCCTGTTTTTCGGCGGCAGCGTCTGGCACCGATACCGTTTTGATGCTCGCGGCAAAAGCAAGTTCAGCAGAGCTCGAGCCTCGCGATGAAAAGCGGCACCTTGTCGTGTTACCTGCGCTCGATGCTGCGGTCGTTGCCACCATCGAGTGTGCCGCCGGCGCAAGGCCCGTGTCTTTGACGGTAAGCATCTCGGATACGTACCGGCACTTTGGCCCCGAGCTGTTGGCCGATAGCAGGGTCCTCGAAGCCACCCTCGAATTGCCGGCAAGCCAGCTCGCACCGGTGTCGGTTGCCGAGTTCTGCGTCAAGGGAGAAGTGGCGACAGATCAGATTCTCGAACTGCCCGGCGTCGCAACCGCGCAGGTTTCACTGCGCTGCCAAAATGATGATGAATCGACGTCCATGCATTTTGGCAGCCTGCCTATACCGGTCAGCCTCTACTGTCGTGGGGCTGGCGAGCCGGATCCGTCGTCGCTCGAAAGGTAGCGGTCAAGGAACTCGAGCGTGCGCCGCCAGGCGTCCTCGGCAGCCGCCTTGTCGTAGTTATTACCTGTCGGGTTGGCGAAGGCATGGCCGACACCCGGATAAATGTGGATCTCGTGGTTCTTCCGCAGTCGCTCGAGCGCAGCGCCGAAGGCCTTTACGGACTGCACCTTGATGCCCTGGTCTTCAGCGGCGAACAGGCCAAGAATCGGGCTACTGATGGGCCTAAGCTTTTCCTCGTCGTCGGTCACCTGGCCGTAAAAGATGACGGCGGCGTCCAGTTCGTCTGGAAACAGCTGGGCGGTATTCAGCGACCAGCCACCACCGAAACACCAGCCTAGCGAACCCACTTTCGGGGAACCCGCTGTCGTGCTCACAAATTCGTAGGCGCTCCGGATGTTGGCGTTGGCGGACTCGGGATCCTCGACGACATTGCGCATGAACTGGCGCGCCTCTGCGGTATTGGTCGCGACTTTGCCGCCGTACAGATCGACTGCCAATACAATGTATCCCTCCGCAGCAAGACGATCGGCCATCGCGCGAATATTGTCATTCAATCCCCACCATTCATGAATCATGATGACCGCAGGCAGCGGTTCGAACATGTCTGCGGGTGCTACGAAGTAGCCATAAACGAGTTCATCGCCCAATTCCGCATAGGGCAGGTTCTCCGAGATGACCGAACGCGCCGGTTCCTCGCGTGCCGCCGGACTGGCCGCCGTGTTGTCCCCGGCATGCTCGCGAGCCATAGCCTCCACGTTTTCGCGCGCGGCTTCTTTATCTGCGCCAATTGTACTTTCATCGTTGGACTGGCAGGCACCAAGAGTCAGCAACGCGAGGCTAACAGTCGCCATCGCACCCGCTTTCCGAATTCCAGCTATCAACATTCGCGTATCCTGCAGTATTCTCTGCACAAGTTGACACAGCACCGTCTGGTGCCGTTCGGCCCGTAGTGTAATCGAAAACCGGGATCGGGAACCAATATGAGTCTGCTTGGCGAATCACTCGTCTACCTGCTTGCCGCCGTCATCAGCGTTCCGATCAGCCGCCGGCTGGGTTTCGGTTCGGTACTGGGCTACCTTGCCGCTGGCATAATCATCGGGCCGTTCGGCCTGAGCCTCGTTGACGACGCCGAACACATCCTGCATTTCGCCGAGCTGGGCGTTGTGTTTCTGCTGTTCATCGTCGGGCTGGAGCTGAAGCCTGCACGACTCTGGGTTATGCGTAACATGGTCTTCGGGCTTGGTGCGGCGCAGGTGTTCCTGAGCGCGGCCGCCATCGCACTTGTCGCATGGCTGTTCGGATTCGAGATGAACGGGGCAATCGTCATCGGCCTGATCCTGGCGCTATCGTCGACCGCTTTCGTGCTGCAGCTGTTGGCCGAAAAGAAGCAGCTCGGCGCCGTGCACGGGCGGGCGGCCTTCTCGGTCCTGCTGTTCCAGGACCTGGCTGTCATCCCGTTGATTGCGCTGCTGCCGCTGCTGGGCGCGAACGCGTCCTTTGACGAGGGCATCAATTTCACCCAGATCGGCCTGATGGTCGGCACGATCGCCGCTTTGATCATTGGCGGCAGACTGTTGCTGAGGCCCGTCTTGCGCCTGGCCGCCGGCGCCGAGATACCCGAGATCCTTACCGCAACGGCGCTGCTGGTCGTAATCGGCAGCGCGCTGCTGATGCAATTCGCCGGAATGTCCATGGTGCTGGGCGCATTCATTGCCGGTATGTTGCTGGCGGACTCCGAGTATCGTCACCAGCTGGAAGCTGATATCGAACCGTTCAAGGGCCTGTTGCTTGGACTGTTCTTTATCGCGGTCGGCATGATGGTGAACATCGGCCTCCTTGTCGAGATGCCCGGCCGCATCCTGTTGATGGTGGCGCTGCTGATGCTGACCAAAGGTCTGGTTCTCTATCCGCTGGCACTCCGCTTCGGCATGTGCGACAGGCTCGCCGCGCTGAAGCTCGCTGCGATCCTTGCGCAAGGCGGCGAGTTCGCCTTTGTGCTGTTCGGTATCGCACGCACCGAGGCCGTCTTGCTGCCCGCGATCATCGACGAACTCGTGCTTGCGGTTGCCGTCTCCATGATGATGACGCCGCTGCTGTATATGCTGGCGGAACGGGTTGGCAGGAAGAAGAAAGCCGCCGCCGAGCCGGACTACGAGATGCCGGAAGTCGACCATCACGAGGTATTGATCGCGGGGTTCGGACGCGTCGGACAGATCGTAGGACGATTGCTGCGCATCATCGGGAAACCCTTTACGGCCCTCGAGAGTGACCCCGAGCAGCTGGATATCGTGCGCCGCTACGGAGCTACGGTGCATTATGGCGACGCGTCACGCCTCGACCTGCTACGCGCGGCAGGTGCCGAACACGCAAAACTTTTCGTGCTGGCGATATCGGATCTCGAGCAGTCCATGCGCATCGCGAAAGCTGTTACCGAGCACTTTCCGCACCTGAAAATAATTGCGCGTGCTCGCAATCGCCGTCATGCGCACAAGCTGATGGACCTGGGGGTAAAACATATCTTCCGTGAGACACTGCATTCGAGCCTCGCGATGACCGAGGTTGTGTTGCGCGACCTCGGGCACTCCGGCGCTGACGCGAAACGCCTTATCGATACGTTTTACGAGCGCGACACCAAACTGCTGGTCGAGCAGCATGCCATTCATGACTCGGAGGAAATGCTGATTCAGTCGGTCAAGGACGCCGCCAACGAACTCGAAACGCTGCTGCGCGTCGATTCGCGTGCCTGACTACCACTCGTCGTCGTCATCCCATTCCTTGAGCTTGCTCTTGTCGACCTGCTGCCACTGCTCTTCGCTCAGCCGGACATACTGGACGACTCTGACCAGGGCATAAACGATGATAAATGCGATCATGACCAGCAAGAAGATGAGGCCTTTGGGCACTGTGCTTCCATCCATCCTTTGTGAATTAGCAGTTTAGCACCACGGCGCTTCGCTAATGTCCGAGAAGCAGACACAGGATTCGTCGTTGCGACGTTCTGTCGCGCTGTTTAACGAAGCATTACGCGACAACGAGGAGGATTTCACGAAAGGTCCGGTGCGCCGCGCGCTGGCCCTGCTCGCCATTCCCATGATGCTGGAAATGGCGATGGAATCGATCTTCGCGGTAGTCGACATAGCCTTTGTATCCCGACTGGGCACCGACGCGGTGGCGGCCGTCGGCATTACCGAAGCGCTGGTGACCGTGCTTTACGCGGTCGCTATAGGCCTGGGGATGGGGCTGACCGCCATGGTCGCGCGCCGCATTGGCGAGAAAGACGCCGACGCAGCTGCACTGGTCACCGGGCAGTCGCTCTGGATAGGTGCTGTGCTGTCGATCGTCATTGGCGTCGCCGGCGTGATCTACGCGCAGGATCTGCTGCAGCTAATGGGCGCATCCGACGGCGTCGTCGAGCAGGGCCGCGGATTCACGGCCGTATTGCTGGGCGGATCGGCCAGCATCATCTACCTGTTCCTGCTCAATGCCGCATTTCGCGGCGCCGGAGATGCGACGGTTGCACTACGCTCGCTCTGGCTCGCCAACGGCATCAACATCGTCCTCGATCCGTGCCTGATCTTCGGCCTTGGCCCGTTTCCCGAAATGGGCGTAACCGGTGCGGCTGTCGCGACCACGATAGGTCGCGGGGTTGGCGTGCTCTACCAGCTCTGGTACCTGCTCGGGATCCGCGGCCGCATCACGCTGCGGGCCCAACACCTGACCCTGGTTCCCGAGTTGAGCATGCGGCTGCTGCGAATATCGATAGGCGGTATCGGTCAGTTCCTGATTGCAACGGCAAGCTGGATTGGCGTCATGCGTATCGTAGCGCTGTACGGCAGTCCCGCCATTGCGGCTTACACAATCGCGCTGCGCATGATGGAATTCACCTTCCTGCCTGCGTGGGGGCTCGGCAACGCAGCAGCCACCCTGGTCGGCCAGAATCTCGGCGCCGGACAACCGGATCGAGCCGCGGAGTCCGCCTGGCAGGCCGCCAAGTATAATGCCGCGTTTATGGCGGTTGCCGGCGCTTTCATGTTGCTGTTTGCCAGTGCAATTACAGGACTGTTCACGAGCGAGCCGGACGTCTTGTACTGGGGCACTCGCTGTCTGCAGATACTGGGCATGGGTTTTCCGATGTACGCCGTCGGCATGGTCATGATCCAGTCACTGAACGGTGCCGGCGACACGCTGACGCCCGCAATACTCAACCTGATCTGTTTCTGGCTGGTACAGATTCCGCTGGCTTACCTGCTGGCGACCAGGACAGCGCTGGGACCCAACGGCGCGTTCACGGCGATCGTCGTATCGGAATCGCTGCTCACTATACTAAGCGTCATCGTGTTTCGACGCGAAAACTGGAAGCATCATGTCGCCTGAAGCAAAGCTCATCGAAATTCGCAACGCGACCATCTGGCGCGGCAAGACCTGTGTCTTCAGACACCTCAATCTCTCCATCGCACAGCACGAGCGTGTTGCCATTCTCGGGCCGAACGGCTCCGGCAAGACGACGTTGCTGAAGACCATCAACCGCGAGCTTTACGCCGTGAATGAGCCGGGCTCGTCGGTTCGCATCCTCGGTCTCGAGAACTGGAACGTGTGGCAGCTCCGGAAGCGCATCGGCGTTGTGTCCCAGGACCTGCAACAGCGCTACACGCCTGCCACGCTGGCGATCGAAGTGGTTGTGTCGGGATTCTTTTCCAGCATCGGCGTGCACGGCACGCTTGCGGGCGAGGTCACGGCTGCGCAAACGGCTGCGGCCGAGGCGACCATGCAGGAACTCGGCCTCGCGGCACTACGCAACACGCCGCTCGCCAGGATGTCCACGGGACAGCAGCGACGCTGCCTGCTCGCCCGGGCACTGGTGCATCGCCCCGATACGCTGATTCTGGATGAACCCACCGCCGGTCTGGATTTCGCGGCCAGCTTCGACTACCTGGCACGGCTGCGAAAACTGGCCCTGGACGGCCGGAATATCGTCATCGTGACGCACCACCTCAACGAAATTCCGCCCGAGGTCGATCGCGTCGTCCTTCTGCAGGACGGACAGGTGGCGGCCGATGGCCCCAAAGAGACCGTGCTGAATGCCGAATTGTTGAGCCGGGTTTACCAGGCATCCATCCGCGTTGCCGAAATCGATGGTTACTACCTGGCGTATCCGGGGGCCTCGGCCGCACGAGGCGACAAAAACGTGACCTGATACGATGCATCGGGACGTTATGACGACTAATCTCTGCTTATGTTCAAAACCGCAAGAATCATCCTCACCAGCACACCGCTCGTGGTAATGCCGTCGCTCGCCGCGGACGGTGGGGCCCAGACCGGCATTACGAGCTTCGGTCCGGCTGCGATCATCTTCACGATTGCCGGCGCCTTGTTGCTCACCCTCTTGTTTCGCTCAGGCATCGGCCAGATTTCCCGGCTCATGACGCAACGACTCGGACAATGGCGCTTAAAAAGGGCGTTGCATAAACTCAGCCCCGACGTGCTGCACGACTTCATTCTTCCCGGCGCATACGGCGGCCTCGCGAAAATCGATCATGCCATTCTGACAGCCGGCGGAATTCTGTGCATTCAGAGCAAACACTACAACGGCATCGTATTCGGCGCACAGGACGAAGCCCAGTGGACGAATGTCGATGGCACACAGCGACGGCGCTTCCTGAACCCGCTTATTCAAAATGAGGGGCGCAGTCGCGCGCTGCAGAAGGTTGTTCCCGACGTGCCCGTCTCGAACCTGGTCGTCTTTACCGGGTCGGTGGAATTCACGTCGGCGCCACCGAAGAACGTCATCCATATTCGAGACCTCAAGAGTTTCATCGCCAAGTTCGTGTTTGGACCGAGCAAGGTCGAAGACTGGGATACTGCCTGGCTCACCGTAAAGGCGGCCATGCTCACCGACGCCGGCGCCCGCAAAGACCTGCAGTCACAGGTGTTGTTTACCTGACCCGGCAAGACACGCGGCACCCCTGCCGATGATTTATACTCGGCCTCGACCACCTGGCCTGAGGCACGGCGCATGCAAAGCCCTGACGTTTTGATTTCATCACCGATTGGTGTACTCGCCGTACTCTGCATCGTCGCGGCCTTCTTCTTTCTTGTCGCAGAGGTCAGTGGCGCGAAGCTGTTCAATTATGTACCGCCCCTGCTCTTCATCTACGCAACCCCGGTTTTCCTGAATAACTTCGGGGTGATTCCCAGCAGCTCGATCGTCTACACCGGACTAAGCCAGTTCGCCCTGCCGGTGTTCATCGTGCTGATGCTGATCAAGGTCGACGTGCCGGCAGTGATACGCGTCATGGGCAAGGGCGTCCTCGTGATGTTGATGGGGACTGCAGGCGTCATGGTTGGTGGCGTAGTCGCTTACCTGGCTGTGCACCAGTGGCTCAGCGACGATGCCTGGAAGGGCTTTGGCACGCTTGCCGGCAGCTGGATCGGCGGCACGGCGAACATGCTTGCAACCAAGGAAATGCTGGGTGCCTCCGAGGCTCAGCTTGGACTCGCCGTGATTGCCGATAACCTGGTGTATGTCGTATGGCTGCCGATCCTGTTGATGTCGCGCGACTATGCCGACAGATTCAACAAGTGGGCTCGCGTCCCCGAAGACCGGCTGATAGCCATGGACGCTGCGGCCGCATTGCATAACGAAGAAGACCAGGCGCCTAGCATGGCGCAGTACCTGTACCTCGCGGCTGTCGTGTTTGGCGTGACGGCGGTCGGGCATGCGCTGGCGCCCGAGCTCGCTGGCTGGATCGCGGCTAGCTCGCCGAAACTCGCCGGCGTCTTTTCGGAAACAACCACGCGTATCCTGCTGGTCACGACGCTGGCGCTGCTGCTGTCCACAACTGCCGCGTCGAGGCTGCCCAATTCGACGGCGCTGGGGACGGCGCTGGTCTACATTTTTGTCGCCGGTATGGGGGCACGTGCCTCCGTTGCCGGGCTCACGGAAGCCCCGGCTTTTGTGCTGGGCGCATTTATCTGGATAAGCATTCACGGTCTATTCTGCGTGGCCGGCGCGTGGATATTCCGCGTTGACGTGCATAGCGTTGCCATCGCATCTGCGGCCAACATCGGCGCAGCGGCCTCGGCGCCTATCGTCGCAGCGCACCATCGGCCCAACCTGGTTCCCGCAGCCATACTAATGGCGCTGCTGGGTTACGCGCTGGGCAATTACCTCGCGCCGCTGACCGGGCAATTGGCGAGAATCGCCGCGGGGCAATAAGCATGTGGCAACGACGCATGAAGCTTGCGGTTTTTGCCACCATCGCGGTCGTCGCCGCGGGACTCTGCCTGGCTGTCTGGCTGTGGCAGGATCGACCCGGCCTGGAAGAAATTGACTGGCCTGCCGCGACTCTGCATGCAGGACCGGCACCCGATACCGTCATCGCCACGTGGCTCGGCGTATCAACAATCCTGTTTGACGACGGCGAAACGCAGATTCTGATCGATGGCTATTTCTCGAGGCCGGGCATTGCGGACGTGCTGCTGCGGCGTCCGATCGACAACGATGCCGCGATGATCAACTACGCGCTCGATGAATTCCGCATGCGACGGCTTGCCGCGATCATCCCTGTGCATTCGCATTTTGACCATGCGATGGATGTCGGCGCGATCGCCAATCGCACCAGTGCTTCGATAATCGGTTCTCCGTCAACCGTCGAGATAGCACGTGGCGCGGGCGTTCCCGAAGACCAGATCACGCTTGCGACTGTCGATCAGCCTTACGAGTTTGGCCGCTTCACCGTCACGCTGCTGCGCACGCGCCATGCGCCGGTCGGCTGGCGCGGGTCCGTACCGTTCCCGGGCACGATAGATACGCCGCTCACGACGCCGCAGCCGATCAGCGCCTGGCGCGAGGGCGGCAGCTATACCGTGGTAATTGAGCACCCCCAGGGAACCACGGTCGTACAGGGCAGTGCCGGCTACTCCGAGGATTTGCTCGACGCTGTTTCGGCCGATGTTGTCATGCTCGGCGTTGGTGGACTCGAGAGCCTCGGTCGTAACTACGCGGAGGGCTATTGGCAGGCGATCGTGACATCTTCAGGCGCGCACAGCGTGTTCACGGTGCACTTCGACGATTTCACGCGGCCGTTCGGCGTTATCGAGCCGGGGCCCCGCTTCCTCAGCGATTTTTCGACAACCGCCGAATGGCTGCAGGACTTCCGTGACCGATGGGATACGGAAACGCAGCTGTTCCTGCCCGAGTTCGGCAAGCCGATCGTTCTTTATCCGCCGCCGGCACCGGAAGCCTGATCGGGGTCGGCCGACGGCAATAGATCCTCGAGCAACTGCTGGCCGTCAATAATCGCCTGTTTCTGCGCACGATTCAGGCGTTTGACGCGATGTTCCAGCGCCGATGCCGTCGAACGATCGCCCACGGCCGCGGAAAATTCGAGCTTCAATGGCCCTCTGCCGCGCAGGTATTTTGCGCCGCGAGCGCCGCTTTCATGTTCGGACAGTCGCCGGCCGACGTCTGCAGCAATGCCGGTATACAGCGTATCGTCAGTACAGCGAACGATGTACAGGCTGAAAACCGCGCCGCTCATCAGTACCGGCGGTCAGGCGTTGCCGCCAACCAGTGTGTCGCCAAAAACCCGGAAAGCGCCATTCTCCATGCTCTCCTGGTTGTCGGTGGTTTCCGCATAGGTCAGCACTATTTCCTCGGCGCCACCCAACGATTCCGCTGGTTCGTGCAGGCGCAGCGTCAGGACGTTGCCGGTCAACGCGGCCTCGCGGATCAGGTTATGGCCGCCAAACTGATGCTCGTTGATCTCGATATAGATGGACTCGTCGAAATCCTCTTCGACAGTGCGCATCAACAGCAGGTAGTCCTTGATGTCGCCGTCGTCGGTGGTTTTGGCAAAGAACAGCATGGTCGCGTTGTCGCGAACATCAAATGCCACGGTGTCGTACTGTCGGGTTGCGGTCATGGGTTTCTCGATTCATCCAGCATCTGTTGTAGCAGTTCGTCCTTCTCCTGCCAAATCTCGCCCAGCCAGCGGTGCACGCGACGGCGGAATTCACGGTCGTTTTCATAGTCGCCTGAACGCAACCAGTCGTCGATATTGCGCTTGCGAACGTCGATCACGACAGGCACGTGATCGCCGCAACACATGTCCCAGAAGCCTGTCGGGCCTTCCGGATAGAACATCGTTACATCCAGAATGGCGTCAAAAAGGTCGCCCATTGAACTCATGGCGACCGCGAATCCACCCGCGCGCGGTGGCAACAGGTGCTGATAGGGTGAGTTTCGGGCAACGCGCTTTTTCTCGCTGAATCGCGTGCCTTCCACGAAGTTGATGACGGAGGTTGGCGTGGCGCTGAATTTCTCGCAGGCCCGGCGTGTCGTTTCCAGATCCTTGCCTTTCATATGCGGGTTCTTTGCAAGGTAGGAAGCGGAGTAACGCTTCATGAACGGCATGTCCATTGCCCACCACGCGACGCCCAGCAGCGGAAACCAGATCAGCTGCTGCTTGATGAAGAATTTCAGAAACGGAATACGGCGATTGAAGACGTACTGCATCACCAGTATGTCGACCCAGGTCTGGTGATTGACCGTCACCAGGTACCAGCCGTCGCGGCGCAGGCCCTCCAGCCCCCGTGCCTGCCAGTCGATGGACCCCGCTGTCAGCAGCAGGGCTGAGTTGACCGTGATCCAGTTTTCGCCTAACGCCATGAGCACGCGCGTGATCGCACGCCTCAGGGGGGCCACTGGCAGCAGCAGCTTGATGATTGCTAGCAGGAAAATAGGGATGAACCAGAAGATCGTGTTGATCGAGAATCCGGAAAACACGAGAATTCCGCGCAGTTGGCGTAACAGTTTGATCACGAAGCGGCGTTAGTAGCGAGCGGAGCTGTATTTTAGCCCGAATTCGTCAGGCGCGCTGCGCAATCGGGCGTGCGGACGTCGGCGGCAAGTCGGGCCTTCTTTACGGGCCTGTGACAGGGCGTTACCATGCGGCGCGCATATCAGGCATTCACTGGAAACGACCGCCATGACCACAGCGAAACGAATCGATGGCAAAGCCAAAGCCGAGCAGCTGGCGCAATCCATCACCGAACAGACCGCCGCCCTGTCAGAGAAGCATGGCATCAAGCCCGGACTTGCTGTGGTCATCATTGGCGAGGACCCCGCGAGCCAGGTCTACGTGCGCAACAAGAAGCGCCGCGCTGAGGCCTGCGGCTTTCATTCAGTACAGCACACGCTATCCGAAGACGTTACGCAGGATGCGGTGTTGCAGCTTGTCGATGCGTTAAACAATGACGATGCCATTCACGGCATCCTCGTGCAGCTGCCGCTGCCCGGCCATCTCGATGAACAGACGATTACTCAGTCCATCGTGCCGACAAAAGATGTAGACGGCTTTCATTTCGTCAACATCGGCAAGCTGACAGCAGGTCACACCAGCGACGCGTTTGTGCCCTGCACGCCGGCGGGCTGCATGCTGATGATCGAGGACGAACTCGGAGCGGACCTGTCCGGCCTTAACGCCGTCATCATCGGTCGCTCGAATATTGTCGGCAAGCCGATGGCCAGCCTTCTCATGCAGCGTAACGCGACGATTACCGTGGCGCACAGCCGCACCCGGGACCTGCCTGCGGTCGTCCGCAATGCCGACATCGTCGTCGCCGCGGTTGGCCGGCCGAACATGGTCAAGGCAGACTGGATAAAAGAAGGCGCCGTCATTATCGATGTCGGCATCAATCGCGTCGAAACGACCGTCGATGGCGAGACGAAATATCGCCTGACCGGCGACGTTGACTACGACGAAGCCTGCAGCGTCGCGCGCGCGGTCACTCCGGTGCCTGGCGGTGTCGGACCGATGACCATCACGATGCTGATGTTCAATACGCTTCGATCCGCGCGGCTGGCGGCGGGTCTCGAGGGCTGAGCCCGCTCAGAAGCCGGCGCCGAGCATGAACCAGGCTTTTGTCGTGTCCGTGAACTGCACCGAGTCGGCAACTCTCAGAAACCAGCAGTCAGCTTAAACAGCCACGCCTTGGTCGTATCCGTGCAGACGCAGTCGAATCCCCGTTTTTTTTTTTTTTTTTTTTTTTTTTTTTTTTTTTTTTTTTTTTTTTTTTGAACATCGCAAGCTTTGACAGCAGCTTATAGCGCTGGCACGGCTGCGTCCGTACGATTAGCAGCCTCGAAGGCGTAACGCTTATCTATGCCAGGCTGTACAGACGATCACATCTTCAAACAATGCCCTGCTCTGCCAGAGCCGCTGATTCAGACGCAGAGTAACCGGCGAGCCCCAGCACATCATCCGTATGCTCGCCAGGCCTTGGCGGCGGCGACGAAATCCCGGACGCCGTCTTACTGAATCGCGGAGCGGGGGCCGGCTGAGTTACACCCTCAACCGTTGTAAACGTGCCTCTCTGAACGTTGTGCGGATGCTCGGCTGCCTCCTCGAAGTCCAGAACCGGTGCGAAGCACGCATCGCTGCCCTCGAGCAATTCACACCATTGCTGCCGTGTCCGTGCCTTGAAGATCTCGGCAAAGCGTTGCTTGAGTTGCGGCCAGCGCCTTGCATCGTATTGCACGGCGAAATCCGGATCGTCCTGCAGTCCCAGTTTCTCCAGCAGCAGCCCATAGAACTCGGGCTCAAGGGCCCCGAGCGATATGTAGTTGCCGTCAGCACACTCGTAGCAGTCGTACCAGTGGCTGCCGCCATCCAGCAGGTTGCTTTCGCGCGTGCGACTCCAGAGCCCGCTGTTGAAGACGGCGTAGACCAGCGATGTTGCAAGCGCGGAGCCGTCCGTCATCGCCGCATCAACAACCTGTCCCTTGCCGCTGGATTGTGCGCTCAGAATTGCAGCCAGCATGCCGACGGCGAGCATCATGGCGCCGCCACAAACATCGCCAACGATCGTCGCGGGCGATGTGGGCGGCGAATCAGCGCGACCCGAGAAACACAGCGCGCCGGACAGCGCAATGTAATTGAGGTCGTGACCAGCCGCCTCAGCCAGCGGGCCGTTCTGGCCCCAACCGGTCATTCGACCGTAGACAAGCCGTGGATTCACGTCGAGACAGGGCTCTGGCCCAAGCCCCAGGCGCTCCATGACGCCGGGCCTGAAACCCTCGATCAGCCCGTCCGCTTCCTTTAGCAGGCGCAGCACGACGTCGACGGCGCCGGGCTGCTTCAGGTCCAGCGCTATCGAGCGCTTGCCCCGGTTTGCGATCGTGAATTCCGGCGCCAGAGTCGCCCCGGACTCCGGCGCGGCGCCGGGTTTGCGGTCGATGACGATAACGTCAGCACCCATATCCGCGAACAGCATGCCGCAGAACGGACCTGCTCCCAGGCCAGCGATTTCGATGATGCGTTTTCCCTGCAGCGGTCCCATCCGGTACTCCTGATTATTGCCCGACCTTTTTGCGCCCGGCATCCGTGCAAACAATGCCGCGGCACGACAAGCCACGTAGAATAGCGCCCATCGCATTCCAGGACAGACGAATGATGCAACGCGGCGAGGACTTTCGCACCATCTGGCTGAAGCCCGATGATCCATCGGTCGTACAGATCATCGACCAGCGCAAGCTGCCGCACGAATACCGGGTACACGAGCTTGGCTGCTGGCAGGACGGGCTGGTCGCGATCGCGGAGATGTACGTGCGTGGCGCACCGCTGATCGGCGCGACGGCTGCCTGGAGCCTGTACCTGGCCGCGAATGCCGGCGGCCGCGCCGAGGTGCACAAGGCAGCGGCGGCACTGCTGGAGTCCCGACCAACAGCCGTGAACCTGCGCTGGGCAATCGAGCGTATCCTGGTGCTCGTCGACGGCCATGCTGAAAACGTCAAGCTCGTCGACAAGGTTCGCGAAGATGCGGAGGCGATCTGCGACGAAGATGTCAAGATCAGCACCGGCATAGGCAATCACGGACTTGCCTTGCTGCAGGCCATCGCCACGCGCAAGAACGGCGCGACCGTCAACGTCCTGACGCATTGCAATGCGGGGTCGCTTGCGACGATCAACTGGGGTACCGCGACGGCACCCATTTACTTCGCGCACCGGCAGGGTATCGATGTGCATGTCTGGGTCGACGAGACCCGGCCAAGAAACCAGGGTTCGCAGTTAACCGCCTGGGAACTGGCCGCGAACGACGTGCCGCATACACTGATCGTCGATAACGCGGGCGGCCACCTGATGCAGCATGGCGAGGTCGATATCGTCATCACCGGAACGGACAGGACGACGCGCTGCGGCGATGTCGCCAACAAGATCGGCACCTACCTGAAGGCGCTGGCTGCCGCAGATAACAACGTTCCGTTTTACGTTGCCTTACCCTCGACAACGATTGACTGGCATAGCCGCGATGGTATTCGCGAGATCCCGATCGAACAGCGGGATCCTGCCGAAGTGCGTGACATTTACGGCATACACAACGGCGAACCGGTGTTCGTGCGCACCACTGCCAGCGACACGCCGATCAGCAACTTCGCCTTCGACGTGACCCCGGCACGTCTCGTTACCGGCCTGATCACTGAACGCGGTATATGCGAAGCCTCCGAAGCCGGCCTGCTGGGCCTGTTCCCCGAGATGGCGGCCACCTGATACGCCATGAGCATCGATGAAGGCTATATCAAGTACCAGAGCGACTGGACCGAGGCGCCTGCACCTTTTCCCGATAGCGCCGCGCAACTCGAAGTATGGCGGCAGCCACTGTACCAAGCCGGCCTGATCGGCCATTACGAAGACCTCGGTATCGGCTTTGGCAACATCAGCATTCGTTGCGGCGAACCCGGGCAGTTCCTGATCAGCGGCACCCAAACCGGTCACCTGGCGAATACCGACGAGAGCCATTACTCGCTGGTTTCTGCCTATGACATCGAAGCCAACTCGGTATCCTGCGTCGGTCCCGTACAGGCATCTTCGGAAGCCATGACGCACGCAGCAATTTATGAACTCGACCCCGGTATTGGCGCGATCGTGCATGCGCACAGCCAAGATCTTTGGCAACAGCTTCTCAATCAGCTGCCAACGACCGATGCCAGGATTGCCTACGGCACACCGCAGATGGCACAGGAATTCGGACGCCTGTTCCGGCAAACGGACTTTCGCGAGCGGGGACTTGCGGTCATGGCGGGACATGACGAAGGGCTGATCAGCATTGGGCCAACCATCGAAGACGCGGCAACGAAAATGCTCGCCTTACAACAGCGACTCGGCTAATTGAACGTCTCCTGGACAACGGCCTCCAGCCTGAATCGAAATGTCCTGCAGGACTTGATGCCGGACATAGCCGCATCACGCGGCAACGGCTCGTAACTTGAAGCACGCACTGCACGAATAGCCGGTCTCTCGAAAACGCGGTTTGTGCTCTTGCGAACAGCGATTCGCCTCGTTCGACCCTCACGCGTGATTTCGAAACAAACCTGAACCTCGCCTTCGATACGATCACGACGCGCCACTTTCGGATAGTCCGGAATCACGGTGTGCAGCGGCATGCGCTCAAGATCGGCATTGGTGGATATCTTTTGCCTGGTGTCATCATTTGCAACGGACTGCACGCCGGTCATCAGCAGGGCGAGGGCCATGAGAGTCGCGTTCGGCCGTCTAGTCACCCGAACCATCTTCTGCCGCCGTATCGGGCGATTCTTCGACACTACGGCGCTCGTCGATTTCAATCCTGGGCACTACCGGCTGCGTCTCGTCGAGATACATGCCTTTCACAATTTTCAGTTTCTCGGAGCCGGGCCTGATCGTCTGCCCCTTGCGGATATCGGCCTCGGCCTCATCAAAGCGCTCAAGACGAAGATAGACGAGTGCTCGATTGTTGTAAGTACGCCAGTGCATTGGATCCACGTCCAATACCCAGTTGCAGTGCTCCAGCGCAAGCTTCGGCTGATCGACAAGAAGATATCCGGCGCAGAGGTTAGCGTGACCAATCATCTTTTCGCGCGGTCCCTGTGCGGTTTCCAGGCCGAGCAGTGTGAGCCGCACGCCTTCCTTGGCGTTGCGCGCGTTGAGCGCATTTGCGCCGTCAGCAAGGTAGATGTTTCGCGGTCCTACCACGATCTTTGGATCTTCGCTCGATACCGCAGCGGCAGAGGCCATCATCGCAATGGCCGGGAGAAAGATACCGAGCTTTAGCTGCCTCATAATGGCTCACACCGACTGAATCGAGATCGCTCCGCGGCTTATCAGGTCTCCAGTTCCAGGTGTTTCACGAAAAAGTCGAGCGTCCTGCGCCACGCCAGTTCAGCCGCTTCCTCGTCGTAACGCGGGGTGGTGTCGTTATGAAAGCCATGGTTCACGTCCGCGTAGTCATGGTTGACGAACTTGCTGCCGGCACTCTTCAGGCCCGCCTCGAAATCCGGCCACGTCGCATTGACGCGCTCGTCCAGGCCGGCGTGATGGAGCATCAACGGCGCTTTTATCGAGGCTGCCTCTTCGGCGGCCGGGTGTCTGCCATAGAATGCAACGCCGGCCGCAAGCCCCGGCAGCCTGACCGCCAGGCGCATGACCATGCCGCCGCCAAAGCAGAAACCGACCGCGCCAACCCTGCCGGTGCTATCCGGGTGTTTCTGCAGGAATTCTATGGCCGAGACGAAGTCCTCGATCATCTCGTCCCGATCGCGTTGCCGCTGTAGCTCACGCCCGGTGTCATCATCCCCCGGGTACCCGCCGAGTGGCGTCAGCGCATCCGGTGCGAAAGCGATGAAACCGGCGACCGCCAGTCGCCTTGTGACGTCCTCGATGTAAGGGTTCAGGCCGCGGTTTTCATGAATGACCAGCACGGCAGGCAATTTGTGCTGCACGACACGAGGACGCACGAAGTAGCCACTCATGACGCCTGCCCCCTTGGGCGACGCGTACTTCTTGTAGCTCGCCGATATCGAGGCATCGTCCGGATCGACCTGCTGCGCCAAGGCGTAGTTCGGGCTCAGGCTGCCCAGCAACGTCGCTGCGGCCACCCCGGAGGTCGTGAACGCCGCTGCCCTGTCGAGGAATTCGCGTCGCGTCATCTCGCCGTGAACGTAGCCGTCAAACAGTCGCATTACGTCGCGGTCAAGCACGGGTTTCTTTGCCACAGATACTCCTCGTAACGTTCTAGCCGCTGATGTATTGCTCCAGCTGCTGTATCTCTTCCTGCTGGTCGGCAATGATCGCCTGCACGAGATCGCCGATGGATATCATCCCGACAACCTTGTCATTGTCGACGACCGGCAGGTGTCGAATACGCCGCTCCGTCATGACCGTCATGCATTTGTTGACCGTTTGATCGACGCTGGCGGTAAAGACATCAACCGTCATGATCTCGTCGACGCGGGTCGATTTCGACGATCGGCCCTTGACGATAACCTTGCGCGCGTAGTCGCGCTCCGTAACGATACCTTTGAGGGTGGAACCCTCCATGACCAGCAGCGAGCCAATCGAATGCTCCGCCATTATCGTAATAGCCTCGAGTACCGAGGCATCTCCCGCAATGGAAATGACGTCCGCTCCCTTGGAGTCGAGCAGGTGCTTTACAAGTTTCATGTTGCCTCCCGGTTCCCGAGCTGGCGAGAAAGAGTAGTCATACCCCGATTCTAGCAGCAGCGGGCGAGCACCGGGCCGGACGCAACGGCCTGCGTCACGTTGTAACGCGGTTATCCAGGAAATTCAGGTGCTTAGGGAGATGACGGTGCGATCAGGAGTCGTCTTTGACGCTACCGCGAACATCGGCGTAGCTGAATCCGCCGCTACCGTCGTCGACGATGATCAGATCCTGTGCAACGTCGTTGACCTTGATACTGCCCGAACCATCGTCAATCGTAACGCTGCCGGCCACCGACCTCACCTTGATGCTGCCGGAACCGTCGACGATAGATACATCGCCGGCCGCCGAGGAAACATCGATCGAACCAGAGCCGTCATCGATCGAGAGGCCGGCGACGCCTGCCACGGTAATGGACCCCGAGCCGTCTTCGATCGACACATCACCGCCGAGGTCAACGAGGTCGATGGAACCCGAGCCATCGTCAATCTCAATCGCCAGGCCGCTCGGCACCATTATTTCAAGATCGATTCTCGCCGCCGACTCGCTGCCAAAAACGCCCGGTTTGAAATGGGATACCAGCCTGGCTCGATCGCCCGCCCTGTGCAGAGAAAGGCGCAGCTTTTTCTCGACGAGTTCCATAGCGTCGTCTTCATCAGACTCCGGGACGAGGATCGTCGCAACGACTTCAATCGCCTCTAGGCCGACGACGCCCTTGACGCCCATCTCGCCGGCACCCGCATCGATTTCGAAGCTTTCGATGCCGCTGGCGTCCAGCCTGAGTTCGCGTACCGTTTTGTAGTCGTTCCACGCAGCGTCAGCGAAGCTCGCCAGGAACATTGCCATGATGACCAGACCGCGCATATCGTTGTCCTGTTTCCCGTTTACCTGACAATTAGACGCACGTCAGGGCCAAACGGTTGCAGTCGGGCCGACAAAAGTCAGCCGCCATCGTTTCTGTATTGTTGCAGTCGTTTTTCGAGCGCCTGTCCCGGCAACCACTGGCCGCGAAGCATGACGCCGTGGATTCGCCGTGTGTTCTCGATGTTGTCGAGCGGATTTGCGTCCAGCAGCAGCAGGTCCGCCTCCCTGCCTGCGGCGACTATCCCGGTATTGCTTGAAAGAAACCGGGCGACCGCCGCCGTCCCTGTCTGCAGGGCTTCGAACGGCGTCAGTCCGGAAGCGACGAGTATGTCGAGCTCGCGATGCAGCGAAAAGCCCGGCACATTGAAAACCTGCGGGGCGTCGGAGCCCAGTAACAAACCTGCGCCGGCCTCGTGCAGCGCGCGTATCAGTCGACGCCTCAGCTCGATCGCCAGGGCCGCGACCTCGGGATCGAAGCCCTGCTCTGCGATCGTCTGTCGCCGGCTCTCCGCCCAGCGCCGCAACGTTTCCTGCGGCATGTACCGGTATTCCGGGCGGTTCAGCAAGTCGTCGACAGACAGATCCGCTACCCGATTTTCGACGAGCACCTGGGTCGCAACGTTCCATGTGCCCGATGACGCTGTTGCCGCCGCGAGTTCGTCGATGCGATCCTGCTGTAACTCGCTTGCCAGCATGATGTCAAAGAAGCCGCCGTAGCCGCCGAAGCGATGGCTGTCGGGCGGCAACAACGCGACAAAGTAACCATCCAGATGATCAATCGTCGCCATGTTGTGACCGAGCGCTTCTGACAGTCCGGCTGCGACTGGCACATGCCCGGCGAACGGAATACCGATCTCGTTTGCGGTGTCTGCAATAGCCCTGAACTCGTCGGCGCTGAGCCCGGGGTGGATCTTGACGAAGTCGTAACCGAGTGCGGCCTGTAACCGCACCTGCTGCCGCGCGTCCGCCGCGCCCTGGACGCTACGGCCGTTCAGCGACGGCCCCGAGGTAATCAGTCTTGGGCCGAAAACCTCTCCGTCGAGCAGCTTCTGGCGCAGGGCAAGATGTGACGCGTCGCCAAGCATGCCGCGAACGGTCGTAACGCCATTGGCAACGAACAGGCTGAAATCGCGGTCGAGGTTCTTCGAGTCCGCTGCCGGCACATGCGCGTGCATTTCAGCAAGTCCCGGCATGAGGTAGCGGTCCGTGCCATCAACGACAGTCGCCGCTTCCGGTATTCGAATCTCGTCAACGCTGCCTATTTCGGCGATCAGGCCGGCTTCGACAATGACCGTTTGCGCCGTACGCACTTCCGCCGTCGTCATGGGTATGACGTTGACGTTAACGAAGGCGGTTGTCTCGGCGTGCAGCGAGCCGGCCATTAGCGCAGCCACAATGGCAAACAGCCTGATACTCAGCGACTTCATCTTGCCACCTTAAGCACACCTGACCTGATCGAGCTTTTCGTCACTGATGTTGCCACCGCAAATAACGACCACGACATTCTGACCCCGAATGGACGGCGCAAGTTCGTAAAGACCTGCAATAGCGACGCCGGCAGCACCTTCGATGACATCCTCTTCACTGTCCATGAAACGCCGCATGGCTGACGCAATTTGCGCCTCGCTCACCAGCACGAAGTTGTCGACGACCTCGCGGTTGAGCGCAAAGGTAATCGCCCCCGCTTCGATGCCGCCTGCGGTGCCATCCGAAAGGGTGGGCTCACTTTCCAGGGAAAGTATCTCTCCCGCCTCGACAGAGTGCGCCATCACGGCCGATGCTGAGGGCTGGCAGCCGATGATGCGAACTGCCGCGTTGTGTTCTTTGAGCACGCTGCCGACCCCGCCGATCAGACCGCCTCCACCGACGGCAATAAAAACAGCATCGACGTCTGCAAGCTGCTCGAGGATTTCAACGCCGCAGCTGCCCTGTCCCGCAATGACTTCCTCATCGTTGTACGGCGACAGGTAAGTCATGCCCTGACTCTCGGCATAGGCGCGCGCATGCTGCTCCGTGTCGAGACCGTCGGTGCCGAAAAAGGCCACCGTTCCGCCGTAGCGCTCGATAGCATCTACCTTTACGCGCGACGTTTGCTCGGGAACGAAGATGATGCCGTTGACGCCAATGGTACGCATCGCGCAGGCAACGGCGGCACCATGATTGCCGCTGGAAGCCGCGACGCAACCTGCCGCTCGCTGCTCATCGTTGAGCGTCATCAGCCGGTTCATCGCACCACGCAGTTTGAATGATCCTGTCGTCTGGCGGTTTTCGAGTTTGAAAAAGATGCTCGCTTGCAGTTCCTCGCTAAAACCCGGCGAGTATTTCAGGGGCGTCTCCAGGACGAAGCGACGTATGCGGCGAGCGGCATCCACTGAGCGTTGCGCGATGTGCTGTCGGCTACTGATTCGCTCAGACCTGCTCGGCATTAAACGTGTCGCAGGCATCCGGGTCGCCAGTCTGCAAGCCGATGCCAAACCATCGTTGCCGCTGTTTCGCCGTACCGTGCGTGAACGTTTCCGGCACAACGGTACCGCGACTCTGGCGCTGCAGCGTGTCGTCACCGATGGCGCTCGCGGCATTCAGCGCCTCGTCGATATCGCCTGCCTCGATGATGTTGCGGGCTCTGTCGGCATGATTCGCCCAGACGCCGGCAAGACAGTCGGCCTGGAGCTCCAGGCGCACGGACAGCGCGTTGCTTTCGGCCTGGCCGAGGCGTTGCTTCATCGAGTGCACCTGCCCGGATATCCCGAGCAGGTTCTGCACGTGATGGCCGATCTCGTGCGCGATCACGTATGCCTGCGCGAAATCGCCAGGCGCGCGAAAGCGTGTGCGCATCTGATCGTAGAAGCTCAGATCGATGTACACCTTCTGGTCGGCCGGGCAATAGAACGGCCCCATCGCAGCCTGGCCCAGGCCACACGCGGAACTGGTCCGGCCGCTGAACATCACGAGCGTCGGCTCCTTGTACGCACGCCCCTGTCGCTCGAAGATGCCCCGCCAGACGTCTTCGGTATCACCTACAACGACGGACACCATGTCGGCCAGCGGATCATCCTTGAGATCTTCGGCTGAAGGCCGTGTTCCGCTCGAGGACGCTGACGGCCCCTGTTGCATGGTCTGCAGCAACGGCGTCGGATCGACACCGAAATACATAGCAACGAGAACCAGCACGATGGTGCCGATACCTCCACCCAGGAGCCGCGGGGTCGCCCTCGCGCCGCGCCGGTCTTCGATATTCGAGCTTCGCCTGCCTCCACGCCAGCGCATTGCCTACTCCATCCGATCAGGGCCGGTCATTGTCAGATATTTGCGCCCTCAATGACAAATATTCCCTGCCACCTACATCTGTCCTTCGATGGGCAAGAAGCTGAGCAGCCTGGTCTTGAAGCGCCGCCACCAGTTCGTCTGCGGCTCGGTGGTAATGATCTCGTCGTTGCTGGCAGTCGTCAGTCGCCACTGCAATTTGCGCTTGTCCGAGAGCTGCACCTGGTAGGCAAGGTCGGGAAGCGATTCGAGGATACTGGTCGCCATGGAATCACCCACCTCCTCCGACTCCACGACGATGCCCATTTCCGTATTCAGGTACAGCGATCTCGGATCGAGATTGAACGAACCGACAAATACCCTCTCCCGGTCCACACAGGCCACCTTCGAATGCAGCGTCAGTTTCGTCGCAATGTCGGACGACTCGACCTGCGCGCGCAGCTCAAACAGTTCGACGCCCTGCTCCAGTAGCGGTTTTCGGTAGCGTGCGTAGACCGCGTGAACGCTGCTGTGATTGGTTGAGGCCAGCGAGTTGCTGATGATCACGACACGTACGCCTTTGCTGACCAGCTGGCCAAAAAACTCGACGCCTTGCTTCTCGGGAATGAAGTACGGTGAAATGATGACCAGCTCGTGTTTGGCCCGTGACACCATTTGCTGCAGAAAAACGCTGGTGATGCTCGTCTGGCGCTTCAGCAGTCGGCGAATCTTGTCCGGATAATCGAGCACCACATGCGCGTCCGCGGGAATCAGTGTCAACCTGGCGGCCGCGAGCTGCTCTGCGAGTTGATCATCGACGCTTCTCAGAAAATCGCTGTCGCGGTGCATTTCAATGTACTGCTTGCCTTCTGCCATCGAGTGCTCAAGGGTGCTGTAAGGCACCATGGTGTTGAAGGCATTGATCGGAATGGCTTCCTGGGAGTTCCAGTACTCGTCGAACCCGTCCGACACTTCATCGACGACGGAGCCGATCGCCAGCATGTCTTCGTCGATGAACTCGGCCTTGCCACCCGACTGGAAGTACTCGTCGGCCAGGTTTCTGCCGCCGACTATGGTCACGCGATTATCGACGGTAAACGACTTGTTATGCATGCGTCGGTTCAGGATGTTGAAATTTGCAATGAAGCTGATAAGACGCGAGCGTCGGCGAGGAAATGGATTGAAGACACGTACGTCAATGTTGTCATGCACATCCAGTGATAACAGGCCGGCGTCAATGGCATGCGTAAGGGCATCATCCATCAGCAGGCGCACCCGTACACCGCGCTCCGCGGCTGCCGCCAGGTGCAGCGCGATCAGGTTGCCGCTGACATCGTCGCGGATCAGGTAACTCTGAATGTCGATTGAGCGCTCAGCGCGATCGATGAGTCCCAGCCGCATGCCCAGCGCATCGCTGCCCAGATTGAGTCGGTAGACGCCACAGTTCGCGTCATTGCGGCGCAGCCAGCGTGCCGTAGCCTTCTCCAGGGCGGTGCCGGCGGTATCCGGGTGTTTCCACGACTCACGGCGCTCCGGCAGCTTGAAAAAGCGGTGGTACCTGGTCGGCAAGCGCGTGCCGACGAGTGTCGTTAGCATTCCCATGGGCTGGTCAATTTAACAGAATATTTTTCAGTCTCTCTGGATGATTGCAGCGGCCATTCGACTGTGTAACGATGGCAATTCGTTTGACAAGGGCACACCTGTCGAAAGGCAGCGTCGCAAAGCCTCCGGTCTAAGGGTCTAACCTAGGACAGCGGGGTTACCAATACGATAACTCATTGCGGTCGCGATGAGTGTCTGGTGTGTCTTTGGCAGGGTTTAATTTGGCTGGAGATACCACCGATGCATCCAATCGGCTTTCGTGACACCGGACGTTTTGTCCGCCGCCCTGCTCGTCCGCGAGTTTATGCTCCGCCCAATCTCGCGAAGCTGATGCACTGCATGGATCCCAAGGTCAACATTGCGCTGCCCATCCGGGTTCGTGGCGCCGGTACGGCTGCGACCGACTGCAACGAAAGTCCGAAGGGCACGGTCATTCAGACCACGCAGCTGAACAAGCTGGTCCGCATCGACAACTACAATCATACGGTTACCGCCGAAGCGGGAATACGACTCGGAACACTGGTGGATGCGCTCGCCGAGCAGGGCCTGGAGCTCATCGGCAATCATGAGCAGATGGAACGCACCCTTGGCGGCGCGCTGGCATCCCCCTGCATGGGGCCGGGCATCGGTGGCCAGGCCGCCTACCTCTCGAGTCAGGTCGTGAACCTGAAAGTCGTTACGACTCGCGGCAAGGTCATGACAATCTCCGAGCAGAAGCAGCATCTTCTGGCGGCTTTCCGCAACAGTTACGGCATGCTTGGTGTCATTTATGAGGCGACGCTGCGTGTTCAGCCGATCTCGGTTTTTTCCGCGAGTCATCGCAGCCTCGCTGTCGACAAGTTCGCAGATGTTGTCGACCGTATTTCGAATGCCAACGTCGGCCTCAAATTCTACCTGCTGCCGCACCGGGATCGAGTCTATGTCGATATCCGACGCTACGATGTCGAGGGCGGCAGTGCATACGGCGCGCCGTGGAAGTTCAAGGACTGGGGTCAAAGTACCGTACTCCCACAGGTCTTCCGCTCATTGAACCGGGTGATGCCTATCCCGGCGGTGAGGTACCGGCTTATCGATGGCTTGAGTGCAGCGACCCAGGGAATCGTCAATACGAAATTCGTTAATCACGGTAACAACGCCGCCGCTACCGGTCGTCGTCGTCGGCAGAAGCCAAACAACCTGCTGTATTCCACATGGTGTTTTCCGGCAACGGACTTCTCACTGGTCATCAAAGCATACGTCGAGTTCTGTCAGCGCACGCTTAGAGAAAACGGCTATCGCTGTGACATGCCGGCGGTCGGCTTTCGCGTCAGCAAGGATTCGTCCGCTTTGCTTTCCCCGTCCTTCGACGAGTCGATGTTCGCTCTGCAGACAGTTTCGACGCAACGCGCCGGCTGGGACGACTTCGTCATTGATCTCGCGCAATTTGCCGAGCGTTGGGGGGGCGTGCCGCTATTCAGCCAGTCTCGCGCATTCCGCGCCGAGCATGCCATGCAGGCATACGGCGCTCGAATCGAGTTCTTCACCAGGATCCGGGATCAGCTGGACCCGGAAAAGCGCCTGCTTAACCCGTTCCTCGCACAGTGCTTCAGCTGACCTGACGGGCTCCGGCCGGCTGTTGCATCGCCGGGAAGCCAAAGCGCCTCTCGGGTGCCGCGCTCGGGCGAATTTTCTTCGTATCGAGCAATCTAAAAGCGCTTTTGATGCATCTAAGTAACATGAGGCGGCAGTGTTTCGGCTCGTTATTTCTTAAGCTATTGTTTTGTATAAAATAATTCAAAACGGACGATTTCACCTGCTGCTATTGCGTTATACTTAACTAGTGTTATACTTCACTACAACACTAAAGACAATGGCCGAAAAGATGAGCATTCTCAGAACTGTCAGTGCAGCCATTTCGATCACTTCATTAGCTTTGCTGTCCGGCTGCGGCACGGGCGAAGCCAGCGTCAGCAAGCAGGCCACCATCGAAGCGGCCACGCCGGTTCCGGTCGAGACGACAACCCCCTATCGTTCCGACCTGTATGCGACCTACGAGGCAACGGCTACCTTAACCACGGACGCGGACGCGCCGGTGGTTGCGCGTGCCGCCGGTGAGCTGGTCGAGCTACTTGTTGAGGAAGGCGATCGCGTCGAGGCAGGACAGGTGCTGGCACGACTCGATGGCGAGCGGCTCCGGCTGGAGATGCTGGCAGCCAGGGCGGAGCTGGCCCACGCAAGCAAAGAATACAAGCGCAATGCGGACCTCCATGCACGCGGCCTGATAAGCACATCTTTGTACGAAGGGCTCAAGTACGACCTTGACGCACTGGAGGCGAGCTACAAGCTGAAACGGCTTAACTACGAGTACTCGAGCATCCGCGCCACGATCTCCGGCGTGGTATCCGCCAGGGAAATCAAGCCGGGCCAGACTGTCAACGTTGGCGATATCGTGTTTCGCATTACCGAGACGACCGAACTGCTCGCGTACCTGCAAATTCCGCAGACGCAGCTACTCAAGTTCCACGCGGGCGACACGGCGACCGTGCGGGTTGCTGCCATGCCGGATGACGAATTTGTCGCATCGATCGTGCGCATCAGCCCGACGATCGATACACGCAACGGCACGTTTCGCGCAACGGTCCGAATAGATAACAACAAGGGGAATCTCGCACCGGGTATGCTGGGTCGCTTCACGATCGCTTATGAAAAGCATCCGGATGCTCTGACAATCCCGGCGATCGCCGTTCTGAACGACGACGAGCAGCCAAGCGTCTACGTGGTGAACGACGGCGAGGTTACAAGACGGAGTGTTGAAACGGGTATCGAAACGGACGGCCGGATCGAAATACTCGGTGGACTGACCGAGGACGAGCACGTCGTGGTTGTCGGTCACGGTGGCCTGCGTGATGGCAGCCGGGTTCTCGCCAGCAAGACGCTTCCCGATAGTTTGACCGGCTGATGCCTGTGCTGCCCCTCGCATGCCTCGTGAGGGTGGACGGCAAGAAAGGGAGTGATCAATGAGGCTATATCGAAAGAGCGTTGCGGCGCTCGCCTGCGTGCTTTTCCTGGGCGCCTGCGCAGAAGGCGAACAGAACGAGCAGGGCAAAGAAGAAAAAGAAAAGACGCCGCCAGTTCCTGTCGAAGTCACCCTGCCGATCCGTGGCGATGTCTACGCGGTCTATTCGGGTACCGCGCCGATAGAGGCGTATGCCGAGGCTGATGTGATTGCCAAAGTCCCGGGCGAGGTCATGGAAATCCTCGCCGAGGAAGGTGATGATGTTGAAAAAGGCCAGATCCTGGCACGCCTCGATGGCGATCGCCTGCGCCTGGAGCTGAATGAATCCAAAGCAAGGCTTCGCAAGCTGCAGCGTGACTTTCAGCGCAACAAGGACCTGCGAGAAAAAGGCCTGATCAGCGAAGGCGACTTCGAGAAGATCCAGTACGAACTGGAGGCGCTGCAGGCTTCCTACAATCTTGCCAGCCTGGAGCTCGACTACACGCAGATTCGCGCGCCGATTAGCGGTGTCGTGTCTGATCGCTTCATCAAACTCGGTAACACGCTTAAGGTCGGTGATCCTGTCTTTGGCATAACCAGTCTGCAACCGCTCGTCGCCTACATGTTCGTGCCCGAACGCGAATATCGCCAGATTGCGCCAGGGCAGCCAGTCGGTATAGAGATCGACGCGCTTGCCGATACCAGGATCATTACGGCGGTCACCCGTGTGAGTCCGGTCGTCGATCCGGATACGGGCACCTTCAAGATCACCATCGAAATCAATGATCCCGAGAGACGCATCAAGCCGGGCATGTTCGGTCGCATAGGCATCGTCTATGACGAACGCAAGAACGCTTTGCAGATACCGCGCAGCGCGGTCATCGAAGAGTTGGGTACCACGAGCGTTTTCGTTGTCGTCGACAATGTCGCTGTGCGCAAGCCTGTGCAGACCGGCTTCAGCAGCAACGGGATGATCGAAATCCTGTCTGGCATCGACGACGATGATCGCGTCATCACGGTAGGTCAGCTGGGCCTGAAACCGGATGCCGACGTGACCGTCATTAACGCCGCAGCAGAGGACTCCGATGAGCGGCCCGACGAATCGACAGCCGATTCCGAAGGAGAAGATTGATGCGCCGCCTTATCGAATTGGCCACCGAGCGGCGTGTCACGATCGTCATGCTCATGGTTGCCATCGTGTTGTTCGGCATGGTGTCGCTGTCGCGACTGAAGCTGAACCTGCTGCCGGACATCTCCTACCCCACACTGACGGTGCGAACGGAACTGACCGGTGCGGCCCCCGTAGAGATCGAGAATCTCCTTACCAAGCCTATTGAAGAATCGATCGGCGTGGTGAGAAATGTCCGGCTGGTGAGGTCCGTGTCGCGTTCCGGCCAATCGGACGTCACGATTGAGTTCGTGTGGGGTACCGACATGGATATCGCGGGTGTCGATGTTCGCGAGAAACTCGATATCCTGACGCTGCCGCTCGAAGCCGAACGACCCTTGTTGCTTCGTTTCGACCCGTCATCGGAGCCGATAGTACGGCTCGGCCTGATGTCTGTCTCAGACGAAATCCGGCCGGGCGAATCGCCGGAGGCGCGGCTGAAGATGTTGCGACGACTGGCCGAGGACAGCATCAAGACCGACCTCGAAGCCGAGGAAGGCACGGCGGCCGTCAAAGTCAGCGGCGGTCTCGAGGACGAGATCCAGATCCGTGTCGATCAACAAAAGCTCTCTCAACTGGGTTTGAACATAGACCAGGTTGCGAGTCGCATTCGTGCCGAAAACGTCAACCTGTCCGGCGGCCGCCTCGAGGAAGGCAGCCAGCGCTTCCTGGTGCGAACGCTGAACGAATTCCAGAGTGTTGACGAATTTCGCAACGCGATTATTGCAAACGTCGCGGGACGACCCGTTTACCTCGGCGACGTGGCTACGGTCCAGCGTGGTCACAAGGAGCGGGAAGCGATCACGCGGGTCAAGGGCCGTGAGTCGGTCGAACTCGCGGTCTACAAGGAAGGGGATGCAAATACCGTGCAGGTTGCTCGCCGCATCGAGCAACGCCTGGACCGCATCCGCGAATCGCTGCCCGACGACATCGAACTGGTCAAGATTCACGATCAATCCACGTTTATATCGTCAGCGGTCAACGATGTCAGGTTCGCGGCCGTACTCGGCGGCCTGATCGCGATCCTGGTGCTGTACGGTTTCCTGCGTGACTCGCGCGCAACGACCATCGTTGGCATCGCCATACCGGTCTCGGTGGTCGGTACCTTCCTGCTCATGTACACCAACGACATTTCGCTCAACATCATGTCGCTTGGCGGCATTGCTCTCGCTGTCGGCATGCTGGTCGATAACTCTATCGTCGTACTGGAAAATATTGTTCGCAAGAAAGAACAGGGCGAGGACATCGTCGCGGCGGCGCGGAACGGCACCTCTGAAGTTGCGGGAGCCGTTATTGCTGCAACGCTGACTACCATCGCGGTCTTCTTTCCGATGGTATTTATCAGTGGCATCGCGGGCCAGCTGTTTCGAGACCAGGCTCTGACAGTGACCTTCGCACTCGCTTTCTCTTTACTCGTCGCACTTACCCTGATCCCGATGCTGGCCTCTCTCGGAGCCCGGAGTCGTTACGACGACGGCGGCGACGGCACGCCGCCCGGCCGCTTCACCCGGGCGGTCGCCGTCCTTGTACGCCTGTTCGGCGCCGTATTCCTTGGCATCAGGAAGTTATTCTGGGCGTTGTTGTGGGTACCGACCTGGCTGATGCAGCGGCTGTATGGAGCCGCCGCAGCCATCTATCCACCCTTGTTGCGCGCCTCTCTGGCGAACCGCTGGCTGGTTGTTGGTGCGGCTGTTCTGGTGTTCGCCGCAACGATGTCGCTGGTTCCGCGTCTTGGCACCGAGTTGATTCCGCAGTTTTCACAAGGTGAGTTCGACGTCGATTTGCGCCTGCCCCCCGGCGCGCCGCTGTCGGAAACGGATCGGGCCATCCAGGCGGCACAGCGCGTCGCCGCGGGCATCGACGCTGTTGCCCTCAACTACTCGGTCGCCGGCACCGGCAATCGGCTCGACGCCAATCCGGTAGACGCCGGCGACAACACGGGCAGCCTCAGCATTACGCTCGCGCCCGGGTCTGGCCGCCAGGCAGAAAACCAGACCATGGATGCCATGCGCAGGGAGCTCGCTCGCCTGCCCGGCGTGCAGTACGACTTCAGCCGACCTGCCCTGCTGGCCTTCTCCAGTCCGCTGCAGGTGGAAATCTCGGGCTACGACCTCGAAGGACTCGCGGCGGTCAGCGCCCGGGTGGTCGCGGAAATGTCGAAGTCAGATCGGTTCGCCGACATCAAGACGACGGTAGAGCGCGGCAACCCGGAAATCCAGATCGTCTTCGACCAGGAGCGCGCCTCGAAGCTCGGGCTCGCCGTGCGTGATATCGCGGATCGTGTGGTTGCGAACGTGCGCGGGGAACTCGCGACGCGGTACACATGGCGCGACAGGAAGATCGACGTCCTGGTGCGCAGTGTCGACGCGCAGAAATCCAGTATCGAAGAAATTCGCCGGCTCATTGTCAACCCGACGTCCGACAGGCCGGTGACTCTCGATGCGGTCGCAACCGTCACCGTGTCACAGGGTCCTGCCGAGATTCGCCGTGTCGCACAGGAGCGCGTGGCAATCGTCACAGCAAACCTGGCCTACGGCGACCTGGGCGCCGCCGCCGCCGAAGCTGGCCAGATCGTGCGCCGCGTCCCTCTGCCAAACGGGATAACAGCGACCGTATCGGGACAGAGTGAGGAAATGCAGGCCTCGTTCGAATCCATGCAGTTTGCGCTGCTGCTCGCGGTATTTCTCGTATACCTCGTGATGGCATCGCAATTCGAATCGCTTATCCACCCGTTTGTGATCTTATTCACGATCCCGCTGGCACTGGTCGGCGCCGTGCTGGCGCTGTTCATAACCGGCACAACCGTCAATATCGTTGCGCTGATCGGTGTCATCATGCTCGCCGGTATCGTCGTTAATAACGCCATCGTTCTTGTCGACCTGATCAACCAGCTGCGCGCCCAGGGCGTTGAGCGACACGAGGCAATTATGCAGGCGGGCGAGGCACGACTGCGGCCGATCCTGATGACGTCGATGACGACGGCGCTTGGCTTGCTGCCAATGGCAATGGGCTTTGGCGAGGGTTCAGAAGTGCGCACACCCATGGCGATTACCGTCATCGGCGGACTCGTCGTCTCCACCATGCTGACCCTGCTGGTAATCCCGGTCGTCTATTCGCTGATGGACAGGAAACAGTGGCCGGCGCCAGCAGCCGCGCACGCAACGGGAATGGCACGGTGAGACATACTGAGGTAGCGCTGCGGCGCCCGGTAACGACGGTCGTGGTGTTCGTCGCGATGGCCCTGGTAGGACTGATCGCATCGCGCTTGTTGCCCCTCGAGAAATTCCCCGACATCGAGTTCCCGGGCATCTTCATACAGGTACCGTATCCCGGCTCGACGCCTGAGGAGATCGAACGGCTCATAACGCGCCCGGTCGAGGAAGCCCTGGCGACGCTATCCGGCGTGGAGCAGATGTTCTCCAGCTCGAGCGAGGGCCAGTCGCAGATCTTCCTGCAGTTCGGCTGGGACCAGAGCATGGGCGCCAAGGGCATCGAAGCCCGTGCAAAGGTCGACGGAATCCGACATTTGCTGCCCGACGATGTACGGCGAATATTCGTCTTTACCGGTTCACTCGGCGATCAGCCCGTCCTGCAGCTCAGAATCTCCAGCGAGCGGGACCTGTCCGACAGCTATGACCTGCTCGACCGGCTTTTGAAGCGGCGGCTCGAACGAATCGAGGGCGTATCACGCGTCGACCTGCACGGCGTGGACGCACGCGAAGTCCGCATCCTCTTGAAACCTGACATGCTGGCCGCTCACGGCGTCGACATCGCGGCGCTGCGCGACCTGCTGGTACGAAGCAATTTCGCCGTCAGCGCGGGAAAGATCACCGCGGGCGATCAGCGCTTCAGCGTGCGGCCGAGCGGCGAGTTCTCGTCGGTCGAGGAGATTCGGGAGCTGGTCGTCAACCCAAGCGGCCTGCGATTACGTGATATCGCTGATGTGGAGCTGCGCACGCCGGAACGAAATTACGGTCGACACCTGGACCGCGACTACGCGATCGGCGTTGCGATCAACAAGACGACCGGCTCGAACCTCGTTGACGTTACGGATCGCGTTATTGCCGAAGTGGAGAAGATCGGCGAACTGCCGCAGATGCAGGGCATCAACATCTTCTCCCTGGACAACCAGGGCGACAGTGTGCGCGAGTCGCTGTCGGACCTGCTGAAAGCCGGCGCACTGGGTGGCCTGCTGGCGGTCCTCGTGCTGTACCTCTTCCTGCGCCAGGTTACGACGACACTGATTGTTACGGCATCGGTACCGTTTTCGCTGATGATCACGCTGGGCGCGCTGTATTTTGCCGGTCTGACCCTGAACATCCTGTCCATGATGGGGCTGATGCTCGCCGTCGGTATGCTGGTGGACAATGCCGTCGTCATCACCGAGAGCATTTTTCGACATCGCTCCGAGAAGCCGGGCGAACCGTTTACCGCGACGATAGCCGGCGTCAGGGAGGTCGGGCTGGCCGTCATCGCCGGTACGGCTACGACGATTATCGTTTTCGCGCCGATCATCTTCGGCGCGCAGACAGACATCACTATCTTCCTGACGCACGTCGCCGTCACTATCATCGTTGCCCTGATCGCGTCCCTGGTAATCGCACAAACACTGGTGCCCATGCTCGCAGCTCGCGTAGCCGTGCCGCCGCAGCCGAAGAAAGGCGCCTGGATGAGCCGCCTGACCGATCGATACGTCGCCGGCCTGCAGTGGATTCTCGGGCATCGCTGGTGGTCGGCGCTGGGCATCGCGCTGGTCTGTGTCATCGGCGTTCTACCAATGGCACTCGACCTGGTGAAGTTCGACATGTTTCCACAGGACGTAGGTCGGCGGCTGTTCATGCCTTATCACGTCGAAGGTCAGCACCCCCTGGAACGGGTCGAGGAGACTGTAAATACGATCGAGGAATATCTTTACTCGCGCCAGGAAGAATTCAACATCCGCTCCGTCTACAGCTATTACGACCAGGGGCGCGCCGAGTCCACGCTGCTGCTGACTGATGAAGATGATGCAACGCTGTCCACGAAAGAAATTATTGAACGCATCGAAAAGGACTTGCCGGCGATAGCCATCGGCAAGCCGAGCTTCAAGTTTGACCGGCAAGGCGGTGGCGAGGGCTTCACCGTGCAGGTCAGCGGCGATTCGACCGAAGTCCTGAACGAACTGAGTGTCGATATCGTTCGCGCCCTGTCAACGGTCGAGGGCCTCAAGAACGTGCAGAGCGATGCAGAAGCCGGCGACCGCGAAGTACGCATCAGTATTGACCGTACGCGCGCCGCGGCAGTGGGCCTCACCGCCAGCGACATCGCCCAGTCAGTAAGTATCGCAATGCGCGGCGAGAACCTGCGTGAATTCCGCGGCGAGTCCGGCGAGATCGCGGTGCGCATCGCGTTTCGTGACGACGCCAAACAGAGCGTCGAGCAGCTCGCCGACCTACCGCTGTACACCCCCGACGGGCGCCGAATAACACTCGGCAGCGTTGCGTCGTTTCACATCAGCAATTCGCCGGACACGATTCGTCGCACCGACCGGCAGACGGCCGTCATACTCTCGGCCGACCTCGAAGACGAGGTCAGTCCCGATGATGTCAGGGCCCGCGTCAACAGCCTAATGGAGCAGATAGATCTGCCGCCCGGCTACGGCTGGAAAGAGGGTCGTGGCTTCGAACGCCAGGACGAGACGGCGGACATGATGGCCACCAATATCGTGCTTGGTGTTGCCTGTATCTTCCTCGTCATGGCCGCACTCTTCGAGTCAATGCTATTACCGTTCTCCATCATCCTTGGATCGATCGTCTTTTCGATTTTCGGCGTGTTCCTGTTCTTCGCCGCTACCGGTACAACGTTCTCGTTCATGGCGATGATAGGCATCATGATTCTGATCGGCGTCGTCGTGAACAACGGTATCGTGCTGGTGGATCACATTAACAATCTTCGCCAGGAAGGCATGGCGCGTGACAAGGCAATCGTGATTGCCGGACGGGACCGACTGCGGCCCATCCTGATGACTGTGGCCACAACCATCGTCGGACTTGCACCGCTCGCGATGGGCACGACGCAGGTCGGCGGCGATGGCCCTCCTTACTACCCGATGGCAAGGGCCATCATTGGCGGCCTGGCCTTCTCCACGGTCGTGTCACTGCTCGTTGTCCCTGCACTGTACGTCTACTTCGACAGCCTCGCCGCGTGGGGCAGAAAAGTCATGCGCACGGCACGCCGTGCGCATGACAGCATTCAGACTTCGTCGGCGTCCTAGCGCCGGCGGCCGAGGGCGCTTGCACCCAGAAGGGCGACAACAAGGAACCAGCCAACGGATCCGCCGCCGCCCTGGTTGACGACGATCTGCGTAGTGCCTACCGGCGCATCCCGACCGATGTCTTCAAGCGGCAGAAGCGCGAGCTCCGACGTATCCTCAGGACCAAGCGTCGCGACGAGGGTGTCGTCATACGCATCATAGAGTTCGATCAGGATATCGTAGTTGCCGGTCGGATAGCCCTGTACAAGATCCGTTTCCACGACGTATTCGTCGCCGGCGGCCGCACCGTAGATGGTAAACGTGTCGGTTTCCGCATACTCGTTCCAGGGCCCGTACTCATAGCTCAGATACAGGACCGCATAGACGTCCGCGACGTCGTAATAGGTATCGGCGTCGAACAGGAGATCGATGCCGGTGAAATAGCCATCGTTGTCCTGGTCAAGAAACAGGTCAACATCGGCCGAATAGATCCAGAAGTCGGTGTTCGGCGTCGCATGATCGCTCCCCGAGGCTTTTTGTTGCCCACTTGAGCGACCTGGCTTGTCGCGGTTGCCCGCGATCGACAATGCGTCATGTTCGTTCGTGCTCGGTTCAGCGTCTGCGGCTGCACCGCCGGCACTGACGAGTCCCTGCGACGTCACGGATTGGCGTACTGCCGAATCTGTGTCCGTAGCGGCATTGGCCCCAACCGCCAGCGAGAGCGCCACGAGGGAAAGTCCTACCCGGTGCCAACTTTTCCATTGAAGATTGTTCATAGCCTTGTCCTTTGATTGCCTACGGTGCCATTACACAGCGTTGACACTGAATCTATGCTGAACCTGTAGGCGTCTGCGCAAAGCCGTGCGATTATGTTCAGCCCAGGTTCAAGTAGCGGCTTCACCGTTAAGCCATGATTCACAAAACTCAAAACGATAGCGTACGTAGCGCTATCGGCTGGCTCATGCTCGGCATCGCCGGCGGCCTGATGCTGGACCTGTTCGCAAAGGAACTGCTGCGCACCTACTCGCTGCAACAGTTCGTTTTCCTGCGCAGCCTGATCGCTGTTCTTCTCTTGTTGCTTATCGCGCCGCGCTTTGGCGGCATCGGTGCGCTGGCGACCAGCCACAAGGCCTGGCACTTCCTGAGGACATTGCTCTCGATCGGCGCGATGTTTGGCTTCTTCTACGGGCTGGCGAAGATGCCGCTGGTCAACGCGTTTACGCTCGGCTACACGGCGCCGCTGATGGTGACCGGACTGTCGGCCGTGTTTCTTGACGAGCCGGTCGGGTGGCGACGCTGGAGCGCCGTGCTGCTTGGCTTCATCGGCGTGCTGGTCATGCTGCGTCCAGGTAGCGGCGAAATGTCCTTCGCGGCTATTGCCGTGCTGTTCGCGGCGTTTTGCTACGCGTCCCAGGCGATCCTGGCTCGAAGACTTGCCGCAACGGAGTCGACACTCGCTCTTTCCTTTTATGTCGTTATCGGCCCGATGTTGCTGGCAGCGATACTGCTGGATGACAAGAGCTGGCTGGGACCGGACCTGACCGGCTGGACCTTGCTCATCGGCGCCGGCGTGAGCTCGGTGCTTGCGTGGATCGGGTTGGTAAACGGCTATCGCGCAGCCTCGCCCGCACTGCTCGCGCCCCTCGAGTACACCGCGCTGGTAGGCGGTGCTATCGCAGGCTATGTATTCTGGGGAGAAGTGCCGGACACCTGGGTCGTTGTCGGCGCGGCAATCATTGTCGCGTCCGGCCTGTTTGTCGTCTATCGCAACAAGGAGGCGAGTGATGTCGCCCCGGGGCAAAAAAAAGCGGGCTGATACCCGCTTTTTTCCTGCAATCGAACAGTACCCGGAAATTCAGTCCACGTCTCCGGCGACGAGCCCGGCGACCATCGACGGCTTGACGTGCAGGGCCTCCGCCACATTGTCGAAGAAATCGATCTCGAGAACACTCACTGACTTATCGCTGCGGAACACATCGGCCAGCGCCTGTATGGTTTCAGCGCGGTGCGCATCGGACATTTTCTTGTATACGCTATTCAGGTACTTGACCAGGGTCGCTTCGGCATAAAGATCCGCGCGGGCTGCGACACGAATATCGGCAACACTGAATTCCTCGCCAGTATGTTGCTTCAGTATCTCTCGGATGCGATCGACTTCAACCGCCTGGATATTGATGTCTGCGTCGGCAGCGCGCGCCAGCGTCATACACAACACTTCCTTGAACAGGTCGTTTTCCTGCTCGGCACTGATGTCGGAGCCGCCGAAAATTTTCAATACGTTCTTGAGATCTGCGATCGCCATTTATTCTCTCGCTGTCGTTTTGTTATGTGGCTGCGGTTTGGATTTCGCAGGCAAGCACTGAAGTATACACACCAGTAATCGTCAGGTTCATTACCTTATCGAACCTGGCCGCCAATAATAACCTAGAAAATACGGCGATTTGAAGGCGTTTTTTCTTCTAACTTTTTTCTTGGAATTTATTGACTTACAGGACATACTGCCCGCGGGCTAACAAATGAAAAGGAGGTGATCCATGTCTAGTGAGATAACGAAGGTATCTGGGAACCCGACAGGTTTTGAGCGGACATTGGAGCATCGCTGCAGCGCTCGCTGACCCTCCTTTTCAGATACGAAATCTCACGGAAAGCCGCAGAAATGCGGCTTTCTTTGTTTTAGTTGAGCTCGTTACGCCGCTGCAGCGCCGGCTCAGGCGCCCAACAACGACCGCAGTTCGACCAGCAGACGATCGATCTCCTCGAGACTGTTGTAGTGCACCGGACCTACGCGGACCGCTCCACCCGTCTCATAGATATCCAGGGCCTTCGCGACTTCAACCGCGTAGTTGTGGCCGCTCCAGACAAAGATATTCTTGCGTGCCAGCGACTCGGCAATCGTCGCCGAGCCGATCCGGCTGTGTGTAAATGCAACGGTGGGCACGCGTCGGTGCATCGCATCAGGGTCCGTGATTCCCTGCACCTTCACACCGTCAAGTTCGCGGAGTCCGCCGACCAGGTGCTGTGCCAGGCCCTTCTCGTAATCGAACAGGAAGTCCATTGCCGCGTGCGTCGCCTGCCGGCGTCCGCTGAATGTCGGCCAGCGCTGCGCATAGTCCTGAGCCATGGTCTCGCCGATCCACGCGAAATGGTCGACCGCCGCCGCGATACCGGCAAAGTCCTCGTGGCTTAGCGTGCCGGTCTCAAAACAACCCGGTATCTCCGCTGGCGCCGGACGCACCTTGTACGGCTCCAGCCGCTCGAGTATCTCTCTCCTGCCCCACAGAATGCCGTGGTGCGGACCAAAAAACTTGTACGCCGAACACACCAGGAAGTCGCAACCGATGCGCTGTACATCCGTCGCGACATGCGGCACCGACTGCACGGCATCGATGTAAGTCATCACGCCGGCATCGCGCGCCTTGGCAGAGATCGAGGCGATATCGTTGATCGTACCGGTCAGGTTGCTGGCTCCGCCGACACAGAGCAGGCGGGTCTTCTCAGTCAGCAATCCGTCCAGGACATCCGGGTCAAACTCGAAGGTCTCCGTATCGAAGGGCATCCACTTGATTGTCAGATCGCGGTCACGCGCCAGCATGACCCAGGGCCACACATTGGCATCGTGATCCATTTGCGAGAGGATTATTTCATCGCCGGCGCTGAACAAGTGACCGAGCGAACGCGATACGTGAAACGTAAGCGTGGTCATGTTGTGGCCAAAAATGAGTTCCTCGGGGGAAGGCGCATTCAGGAAATCGGCCATCGCAACGCGGGCATGATCCACAACCGCGCCCGCCTCTTCTGATGACGCGAAGTAGCCACCGAGATTGGCATTGGTCTGCAGCAGGCAGTCCGACATGGCATCGGCCACGCTTTGCGGTACCTGCGTGCCGGCCGGATTGTCGAAGTAGATTCGCGGCACGCCATCGTCGACGATGGAAAGCGCAGGAAATCTGGACCTCACGGATTCGAGATCGAATTGCATAGGAAATTCCTGGTTGAATGTTCCGCGGCCGCGCCGATACGAATTCGGTCGAAAGACTCGGCGCGATGAATTATTCCTGCGGTTTTCCGCCCCACTTTTCGCGGTGCGCATCTTCGGCTCGCTGCCGAACCTTTGCGTGTCTGCGAGTCAACAACAGCGAATTGGGATCGCAGACTTCGGCCTTGATGATGCCGAGATCATATGCCGCATCGAAAAGGCTGGGATACCAGCGTTCCCAGTTTGGCAAAAGATGTTCGACCTGGTCGCGAAGAGTCATCGTCCGAATGTAACCGAGCCATGCAGTGATGACAATCCTATCCTGGCAGAACCTTGGATCAGTTCTCAGAGCTTGTGCGAGGCCGCGAGAAAGGCAGACAGAGCGACGTCAGTCTTCCAACGCGCGGATACCCAGCAAGCAGACCCCGAGTACCATCGCGCCGAGAATGATGGTTGGCAGCTGCGGCAGCATCGACGATATCGCGTCGATCATTTGCGATGGAACCATCTTTGACAGCACCGGCGACAGGTTGGCTGCAATAGCGACAAGATCGGCAAGCGGTTTTATCGCAAATACACCGCCAATCAGCGCCGCAACCGGCACCGTGAGGCGCCGTATCCACAGTCTGCGGCGGATGCGCCTGACCAGGGCTTTGCTGAACCCTGCATCCGCGATAGGTGCCGAGTCGAACAGCGACTCCAGCAAGCGGTCATCCTCGTCTTTGATTCTCTCAGCCATGTTGATGATCTTTGATATCAAAACTCGTCCTGATCTTCTCTTTACCACGAAATATTATCGATTTCACCGTACCAACCGGCATTGATGTAGCCTCGCCAATCTCCCGGTGCGAGAGTCCGCACGCATACGACATGATCATGATGGCCCGCTCTTCTTCGTCCAGTACCGCGAGCAACTTGTCCAGGTCCGTGACCTCTTCAGATTGCAGCGTATAGGTCTGCGAATCCACCTCCATCTTGTGCCCTACCTGTTGCATGATCTCCGCATAACGCTTCGACTTTCGTTTCGACTGCAGGAATGTCGTATAGGCGATCTTCAGCAGCCAGCCAATAAACGAACCGCGGCCGCTGTAGGTATGGATCTTGTCCCAGGCGTGCATGAAACAGTCCTGCGACAAATCATCCGCCGCCGAAATATCACCGGCCAGCTTGCGCAGGAAATTTCGAACCTGCGACTGGTGGCGACGGACCAGCTCGCCGAAAGCGGCGGTGTCCTGAGAGGACACCACTCTCGCAACGAGCTGATGATCTTCGCCATTGGTCACGGTCTTTGTATCCGGCTAGTTGCCGCGACTCGAAAACCGGTGCAGGATCATGTACGCCAAACCGATTGCGACCGGAAACGCTGCGCCAGCCAGGATGCCGCGAAACGCTTCACCGCTATCGTCCGGTACTGCGAAGCCCATCAGCACCAGGCCAAATGCGATTGCCAGCCAGATGACGCCTAAGCGGAAATCCTTGTCCTTCGCCGGCTTGGGGTGCCCCAGCCGGTCGATCACTTCCGGCGTCAGTTCCTGGCCCTTGTCCAGCGCAGCCCTGAATGTGTCCTGCATGTCGCGACGCGCACGATAGCGAAACCAGAACAGTGCAACGAATACGACCGTCAGCCCGATGAACATTACAATCGGAATCATCTCTTCAACCACGGTACTACTCCTTTTCAATTAGCAAGAGGTGCTCTTACCCGGTAGATGCCTCCTGCACAGCATTTGGATGCAATATTTTAAGCTATTGTTTTTATTAATATTATGGTGCTCTCGCGGTCCACACGACAGTCAATTGCAGATACCATGGTGTCATACGAAGCAACCGCTACGTCAACCAAGTTCTGACGGACACGTTGTTACTGGCTGCAGGCCAGTGTCGTAGCAAGCATAAGGATTCAGCATGACAACAAGGGATGCAGCCATCGCCAGCAACCGCTTCGGCCTCGGCGCGCGGCCGGGCGATATTGCCCGTGTCGCCGCGAACCCGCGGGCCTGGTTGCTGGACCAGGTAGCAGGCCCGTCCCGACTGCCAGCGCTGATTCGCGATCTGCCGCGCTCCGACGCGGTGCTGATCGAGGTTCAAAAGGTTCGACGCGAGCAGCGCAAAATGCGCCGCAGCAAGGATCCCGACGTCGACATCGTCAAGGTCTACGGCAAGCTGGTGCGGCGCCACTACGTGGAACAGGCGGCAACACGTTACCGGGTCGCGGCAGATTCGGACACGCCGTTCCATGAGCGCCTCGTCCACTTCTGGTCGAATCACTTCGCGCTGTCGGCCGAGAAACAGCCGATGCCGGCTATTGCGGGCCTGTTCGAGAACGAGGCGATCCGCCCCAATGTGACTGGGAAATTCGTCGACCTGTTGCTTGCCGCCGAGCAACACCCGGCGATGATCCTGTACCTCGACAACCAGCGTTCCATCGGCCCGAACTCGACGCTCGGCAAGCGCGCCAATCGCAGGCGCAGCGAGCAGGAGTTCGGCCTGAATGAAAACCTGGCGCGCGAGATTCTCGAGCTGCACACGCTCGGCGTGAACGGCGGTTACGACCAGGACGACGTAGTCAGCTTCGCAAAGGTGATTACCGGCTGGTCGATCGGCGGCGCCAACGACAAAGGTCGATTCGCGGATGGCGATCCCGGCAGGTTCGAGTTCCGGGAGAATATTCACGAGCCGGGGCCGCACACGATACTCGGCAAGCAGTACCGCGCCTCCGGCCTGGACCAGGGAGAAGCCGTACTTCACGACCTCGCGCTGCATCCCTCGACCGCGCGTTTTCTCGCGACCAAGCTGGCCCGGCACTTTGTTGCCGATGAACCGCCGGCAGCGCTGATTGATCGTCTGGCAGCGACCTACCTGGACAGCGGCGGCGATCTGCCGGCCGTCTACGAATCGCTAATAATGGCTGCTGAACCCTGGGCCAACACGCACGGCAAATACAAGACACCGCACGATTTCGTGATTTCTGCGCTGCGCGCCTTCAACCACACACCGGAAAACCCGCGCTTCATCATCGGTGCGCTCGACCTGATGGGGCAAACGCCGTTCAGGCCCGGCTCTCCCGAGGGGTGGCCCGATACGTCGCTGCAGTGGGGCGGTGCCGATGGCCTGTATAAGCGCATCGAATGGTCGAACACGGTTGCTCGTGTGGTGGGCTCGCGCGTCAATCCTGTCGAGCTCGGCGACGCCGTGCTCGGCCCGGCGTTCGACCCGGAAACCCGCAAAGCCATCGGGCGCGCGGAGAGTTTCTCGCAGGGGGTAACCCTGTTACTGGCATCCCCGGATTTTCAAAGGAGATGAGCATGCTGAATCGCAGAGACCTGATGAAAGCGCTCGGCGCGACGGCCGCGAGCTCCTGCCTGCCGCGCATGGCACTGGCTACAGCCGACAGCGACGCTCGCTTTGTGCTTGTCGTATTGCGCGGCGCGGTCGACGGCTTGGCGCTGGCAGCGCCTTATGGCGATGGTAATTACCAACGCGCCCGCGGCGAGCTCGCTATCGCCGCGCCCGGCCACAGCGGCGGGCTGCTGAAGCTCGATGGCCTGTTCGGGCTGAACCCTGCACTGCTCGAGGTGCATCGTCGCTACACGGACGGGCAGGCACTGATCGTGCACGCGGTTGCCAGCCCTTATCGACAACGCTCCCATTTCGATGGCCAGGACATACTCGAAAACGGCGCTGCCCGTGTGGGCGCGCTGCGTGACGGCTGGTTGAACCGAGCCCTGGGCGCGCTCGACAGCAGCTCGGAAGTTGCGATTGCACTCGCGCAGAACACGCCGCTGGTGCTCCGGGGAAACCAGGATGTGAGCAGCTGGGCGCCCACGCGGCTGCCAGATGTCGATGACAGCACCATCGCCCGCTTGCAGCGCCTGTATGCCGCCGACGGGTTTTTCGCGTCGCGACTCGAGCAGGCGCTCAGGTCTCAGGACATCGCCGACGATTTCTCCGCAATGGCCGCCGCGAAGCCGCGCGGTAACGAAGCGCAACAGTTTTCAGAACTCATGCAGGCGGCATCGCGCTTCCTGTCGGCCGATGACGGGCCGCGCATCGCCGTCGTCGAGCTCGGCGGCTGGGACACACATGCGAACCAGGGAACCAGCAGCGGCGCGCTCGCCAATCGCTTCACGGCTCTGGATAACGGACTACAACAACTCCATGACGGATTGGGATCCCACTGGGACAAGACGGTTGTCGCAGTCGTCACGGAATTCGGCCGAACCGTGCACGTCAATGGCACCCGCGGCACGGACCACGGGACCGGTACTGCCGCGGTCCTGCTCGGCGGTGCGGTCAACGGTGGCCGTGTTGTGGCTGACTGGCCGGGGCTGTCGAAAAACGAGCTTCACGAGCAGCGCGACCTCAAGCCGACAACGGATATCCGTAGTCTATTCAAGGCCGTGCTGCAGGATCATCTCGACGTTCCCAGCCGGCACATCGAGCAGAACGTGTTCCCGGACAGCGCCGCCGCCACGGCCCTGTCGGGCCTGATCGTGACGTAAACGAGCGCGTCTTAAACCCGGAAGGCTGGATCCCGCGTTTAAAGCGGGTATGAAACTGGAAGACCGTCTTCGAGATCCGCGCTATTACCAGATCGCCGTACTGAGCTCGCTCGTCATCTTCGGTGTTGTCGCACTGGACTTCGGTATCCGCTGGCAGAATGCGGCAAGCATCGTCAGCACCGCGCTCGCCGTGCAGTACCTGGGCACCCGCTACGCACATCTGCCGCGGTTCGATCCGCTAAGCCCGCTCATTACGTCGCTGTCACTGACGCTGCTGCTGCGCACGGACGAGCCACAAATCGCCGCAGCGGCGGCCGTTATAGCCATCGGCAGCAAGTTCCTGATTCGTTTTCGTGACAAACACGTCTTCAACCCGGCGAATGTCGCCCTGGTGGCACTCATGTTCGGCAGTGACCAGGCCTGGGTATCGTCAGGTCAGTGGGGCAGCGCCGCGATCGGCGCATTTGCGCTGGCCTGTCTTGGCTTCCTGGTGCTGACCCGGGCCCGGCGGGCGGAAACGACAATCGCATTCCTGCTGATCTACGCCACACTGCTGTTCGGTCGGGCCGCCTGGCTCGGTGATCCGCTCGCCATACCGTTGCACCAGCTGCAAAACGGCGCGCTGCTGATTTTCGCCTTCTTCATGATCTCCGACCCGAAGACGACACCGGACTCGGCCGGTGGCCGCATAATTTTCGCCGCGCTCGTTGCCTCGATCGCGTTTACGATCCAGTTCATCTACTACCAGCCAAACGGCGCCATCCTGGCGCTGGTTGCCTCGGCACCCGTTGTGCCGCTCATCGACTGGCTGTTTCGCGGTCGGCAGTACCGCTGGGACGCAGCCGTGCCTCGCGGCAAGGAATTCAGCAAAGGAGTTTATTTATGAAAATATTGATAGCCATGGCGACGACCGTGCTCACGATCGTGATCGCCACGTCCGCCCAGGCCTTCTGCGGCTTCTACGTGGCGCGCGCGGACACGAGCCTGTTTAATCGCGCGTCCCAGGTTGTGCTGGTCAGAGACGGGAATCGAACGGTAATTACGATGGCCAACGATTTCGAGGGCGAGGCCGAAGATTTCGCGGTCGTTGTGCCGGTCCCTACAATGATCGAGCGGGAGCAAATCAATGTCGGTGACCGTGCGATCGTTCAGCATCTGGACGCCTACACGTCGCCGCGCCTGGTCGAGTATCACGACCCCGACCCCTGCATGATGTACGAGCGCCAGGAAATGATGCGCATGGGCGACTCGATGCCCGAGGCCAGCGCGCAGCGCAAAATGGCGGCACGTTCCCAGGGCGTTACGATCGAAGCGAGCTATACGGTCGGTGAATACGACATTCTGATCCTGTCGGCATCGCAAAGCGACGGACTAATCCGCTGGCTGAATGATAATGGCTACCGCATTCCGAAAGGCGCCAAGCGCGTTGTCGATAGCTACCTGAAGCAGGACATGCGCTTCTTCGTCGCCAAGGTGAACGTCGAGGAGCAATCGAAGCTCGGCTACCAGTACCTTCGACCTCTGCAGGTCGCCTACGAAAGCAACAAGTTCATGCTGCCGATCCGGCTCGGCACGCTCAATGCCAAAGGCAAGCAGGAGCTTTACGTGTACGCGCTGACGCGGACGGGCCGGGTCGAAACCACCAACTATCGAACCGTTAAACTGCCGACAAATATGGACGTGCCGCAGTTTGTGCAGGATGAATTCGCAGATTTCTATCGCGCGATGTTCGGCAGACAGGTGCAGGCAGAGAACGGGCGTGCCGTGTTCCTGGAATACGCGTGGGATATGGCATGGTGCGATCCCTGCGCCGCTGACCCGCTCAGCGCGAAGGAACTTCGCCAGCTCGGGGTCTTCTGGCTCGGTGAAGACCGGGCGGGTAAGGCGAGCAAGATCGCACCTTCCCCTGCTCAGAACGTGTTCGTAACACGCCTGCACGTACGCTACGACCGCGAGCATTTTCCCGAGGACCTGGTCTTCCAGGAAACGGGCGATCGGCAGAACTACCAGGGGCGCTACGTCATTCGCCACCCGTGGAAGGGGGCCACTTCCTGCGACGCGACAAAGTACTTCACCCAGGTTCGCGAACGCCAGGAGCGCGAAGCGCAGCAGCTTGCCAACCTCACCGGCTGGGACATCAACGAAATCCGGGCGAAGATCGGCATCAGCCGTGAAGATCAGCCTGCAAAGGTAAAGGAGCCGTGGTGGAAACGACTCTGGGGTTAACGTGCTTTCCAGGCCGCGATGACTTCGGCCTCGCGGGCCGGGTCCAGTCCCGCTCTTAGCGTGCCGGTACGCTCCTCGTCGAGCGTATCCCACCAGGTGAGAATATCGCGCAGCGTTTCACGTGCCGGCCTGTTCCGCAGGCCGGCCTTGATCGCGCGCTCCGCACTGAAACCGCCGGCAGCTGCGTCGGGCCCCGACGATGGATGCCAGATGGGCAGAGCGCGGCCACCGATGAGCCCCTGCTCGCGCGCGAATTCAGTCGTGATCCGGATTGGCTCCATGTCGGCGCCGGTAAGCGCCAGGCAGTCGTCCTGAAGTTTACCCATCGTGTAGGCACCCGGCGGGTTGGTCATGTTATAGATGCCCGGGACCCGCTGCTCCAGGCAGTCGCTAACAAAGGTCGCGAGATCTCTGACATCGATAAACTGAATGGCATCGGCGGGCGTTCCCGGCCAGATCATCTCGCCACCCTTGCGAGTCCGAATCGGCCAGTACGAGAGGCGATCGGTATGATCACCCGGCCCACCGATATAATTGGGTCGGAGTATCGTCAGGCGCTCGCCGTCGATCTCTGCAGCCGCGCGCTGTTCGCACAGTGCCTTCAGCGCGCCATAGGTCTCGCCGGTAATCTCTTCGACGGTCTCATCGTCGATCGTTGCAAGCGGTGACTCCTCGTTGTTCAGGACCGTGAAATCGGCGTACACAGACAGCGATGAAATATACAGGTAGCGCCGCGTGTTGTTTGCGAGCAGCCGTGCCGAATCCTGTACGTGGCGCGGTACGTAACCCGAGTTGTCGATAACCGCATCCCAGCTGCGGCCGTCGAGACCCTGAAGTCCGCCGTCACGATCGCCCTTGATCGTCTCGAGATCAGGAAACAGCCCGCTGTTTGTGCGACCCCGATTGAACAACGTCACCGAATGTCCGCGACGCAGCAGGTCGCGAACCATATGCGGACCGATAAAGCCAGTGCCGCCGAGTATCAATACGCTCAGAGCCTGCTGCCCGTTGCTGCGGGCTCTGGCGCCTGCTGCCGCAGGCAAGCCGGTGGCCAGTGCGGCGCCGGCGATGGCCCCCGCCTTGATGAACTCGCGTCGGTTGCTTTTCATCCCCTTCGACCTTTGTGGCGTTTTTTAACGGTAGCGATTCTGCAGCTTCCTGAGCTCGCTCCTGCCGGGATTAAGCTCATTGAGCGGCAGCTTGGAAAGCGGCGTGTCGACATTGCCCATCAGCTCGTGCATTTCTTCGCGCGCCTCATTGACGTACAACAGACCGGTCGTAATCTCCCCGGCATTGAAACGCTCGCGAAGATAGGCGAAGGATGATGCGCGACTCGTCGGATCGTAAGCACGGTCTACTTTTCTCAGAACGATCGTATCGCCACCGTGCAGATGAATCGGCATGGCGTCACCTTCAGCGTATGACGCCTTGATTTCTTCCGAGGGGTGAATGTAGTCAACGTTCACAACGTGATTATAGAATTGCCGTGTGTGCGCGTAGCTTTTCGTTGAGCCTTCGTGATCGTTGAAGGTGACGCAAGGACTAATGACGTCGACTAGCGCGAAACCGGAGTGCAACAGAGCGCCCTTCAACAACGGTACCAGTTGTTCCTTGTCACCCGAGAAACTGCGTGCAATATAGGTGGCACCCAGGCTTAGCGCCGTGCTCACCGGATCAATCGGCTCCTGCTGGTTCGGCAAGCCCTTCTTTGGCAGGGTGCCAATATCAGCGGACGCAGAGAACTGGCCTTTCGTCAGACCGTATACGCCGTTGTTCTCAATGACGTAACACATGTTCAGGTTGCGTCGGATTGCGTGCACGAACTGGCCAACGCCAATCGACAAGGAGTCACCGTCTCCCGATACGCCGATGTACATTAAGTCGCGATTCGCGGCATTGGCACCTGTCGTAACCGACGGCATGCGCCCGTGTACCGAGTTAAAGCCATGGGATTGATTGACGAAATAGGCCGGCGTTTTTGACGAACAGCCGATGCCGCTCATCTTGGCGAGCATGTGTGGCTCGAGATCCAGCTCGAAAACCGCCTGGATGATTGCAGCCGTCACCGAATCGTGCCCGCAGCCCGCGCACAGTGTAGACACGACGCCTTCGTAATCCCGCGAGGTCAGGCCGAGCTTGTTTTTCTTCAGGCCGGGATGAGAGATCTTCGGTTTGGCAATATAGGTCACAGTGTTGACTCCCTGGTCACGCAGCTTGGCCTTTCGCGATATCCTCGAGCACCTTGTCAACAACGAAGCCGGCGTTTATCGGCATGCCGTTGTAGTGAAGCAGCGACTTCAGCTTGTTTTGATCGGCGTCTATGTCGTTTATCAACAGCGTGCGCAGCTGCGCGTCGCGATTCTGCTCAACGACATAAACCACATCGTGTTTGGCGATGAAGTCGCGAACCGCGTCGGTGAACGGAAATGCCTTTACACGGCAGTAGTTCAAACCGACACCCTGCGCCTCAAGGCGATCGAGCGCTTCCTTGCAGGCGCCATCGCCACTGCCAAGGGTCAGGATCGCCGCTTTGTTGAAGGTCGAGTAGCGAATCTCTGCTTCCGGAACCAGCGTACGGGCCGTCTCCCACTTCACCAGCAGCCGATCCACAACGTCCTGGTACTCTGTCGAGTCCTCGGTGTAGCCACCGAGCTTGGTATGTCCCGAGCCACGCGTGAAATAGGCGCCCTTCGGATGCACCCCAGGCAGCGTGCGATAGGGAATACCATCGCCGTCAACATCGAGGTAACGATAGAATTTTTCCATTTCCTCGAGCTCGGCCGCACCCAGCACCTTGCCGCGATCGGGGACGTAGTTTTCGTCCCAGTCCAGCTCCGGCACCATCCAGTCGTTCATGCCGATATCGAGATCCGATAGCACCATGACGGGCGTCTGCAGCCGTTCTGCGAGATCGAACGCCTGCACCGCCGTGTAGAAGCACTCCGCTGGATCGGACGGAAACAACAGCACGTGCATGGTGTCTCCGTGCGAGGCATACGCGCAGCTCAGCAGGTCACATTGTTGCGTACGTGTCGGCATGCCGGTGGATGGTCCGACGCGCTGCACGTTGAAAATAACGGCCGGAATTTCGGCGTAGTAAGCAAAACCGATGAACTCGCTCATTAATGAAATGCCAGGTCCGCTGGTAGGCGTGAACGAGCGTGCGCCCATCCAGTTCGCGCCCAGGACCATGCCGATGGCAGCGAGTTCGTCCTCGGCCTGGATAATGCAATAGGTGCGCTTGCCGCTCTCCGGGTCGGTGCGGTAATGCTGGCAAAAGTCGCGAAACGCATCCATCAGCGATGTAGACGGCGTGATCGGGTACCAGGCGCCGACGGTCGCACCCGCATACATACAGCCAAGTCCTGCGGCGGTATTGCCGTCGATGACAATGTGACGATTGGTCGCGTCCATTTTCTCTACACGAGACGGTAGCGGGCACGGGAAATGTTGTGTCGCGTACTCGTAACCGAGCCTGATCGCTTCCATGTTGGAGGTAATGAGTTTTTTCTTGGCGGCGTAGGTTTCTTCGAGCAGCGTCGTAATGACGTCGAGATCGATATCGAGCAACGCAGCCAGTGCGCCCACATAAGCGATATTCTTCATCAGGATACGCGCCCGCGCGCCCTCGAAGTTCTCATTGCACATTCGTGAAAACGGTATACCGATGACGGTGATGTCATCCCTGTCGAGTTGCCGACTGCGGGGCCAGGTGGAGTCGTAGATCAGCCAGCCGCCCGGCGAGACCTCGGCCAAATCCTTGGTGTATGTCTGCGCGTTCATGGCCACCATGACGTCCACACGGTTCGAGCGTGCGTGGTAGCCGTCCCCCGTGACCCGAATCTCGTACCAGGTCGGTAATCCCTGAATGTTGGACGGAAAATAATTTTTACCCACAACCGGAATACCCATGCGAAAGATGGACTTTCTGAGTAATCCGTTTGCGCTGGCAGAACCGGTACCGTTGACCGTACCTATCTTGATAACTACATCGTTTACGGTCGCCACGTGACTCCTCTACTTGGCAATACTGCCCGCAGCTGTCTTCGCGGGAGGGGCCGGTATTTCGTCGCTGGCGTACGGCACAAGGATGGTTGACTTCTGCATGTCCCAGGCACCGGTCGGACAGCGCTCGGCGCACAGGCTGCAATGGACGCAGATGTCTTCGTCTTTGACCATGACTCGCCCGGTGTGCGGCAGCTCGGCCGAGACGTACAGGGCCTGGTCGTGGTTCTCGGCAGGCGCGGACAACCGCGTACGCAGGTCGTCCTCGTCGCCGTTGCTCGTGATCGTCAGGCAATTCACCGGGCATATATCGACACAGGCATCGCATTCAATACACAGCTTCGCCGTGAACACGGTCTGGATATCGCAATTCAGACAACGCTCGACCTCCGCAATAGTCTGCTCAGCCGTAAAGCCGAGTTCGACTTCGATATCGAGCTTCTTGAAGCGCTGCTTTAGTTCGACGTGCGGCATCAGCCGCCGTGAAGACGGGTCGTAATCGTTGGAATAGCTCCATTCGTGCATACCCATCTTCTGGCTTGCCAGGTTCAATCCCATCGGCAGGCGATCCGTAATGTCCTCGCCCTGACAATATTTGTGCATGGAAATAGCAGCCTGGTGGCCGTGTTCGACAGCCCAGATGATGTTCTTGGGCCCAAACGCAGAATCGCCGCCAAAAAAGACGCCGTCACGACCAGACATCATTGTGGTTTCGTCGACGACCGGGCACTCCCATCGGTCGAACTCAATGCCAAGGTCACGCTCGATCCACGGAAACGCATTGTCCTGGCCAATTGCGAGTACGACGTCATCGCAGGGAATAATCTTCTCGCCGGTGACCGTGCCGCGATCGATACGCCCGTCCTCATCGACCGTGTATTCCATGAGTTCAAATCGCATACCGACCAGCTTGCCATCTTCGATGACGAATTCTTTTGGCGAGTGGTTCACAAGGATCTCTACGTTCTCTTCTTCGGCATCCTCGAGCTCCCAGTCTGACGCTTTGAAGAAGCCGCGCGGTTTACGCGCCATGACCTTGACGTCTTTCGCGCCCAGGCGAAGTGACGTACGACAACAATCCATCGCCGTATTACCGACACCGATGATAAGAACGCGCTCGCCGATTGTTTCGATGTGTTCGAAAGCGACCGACTCCAGCCATTCGATGCCGATGTGAATTCGGTCTGAGTCATAGCGGCCCGGAATTTCCAGGTTCTTGCCACGGGGCGCACCCGTGCCAACGAAGATCGCGTCGAAATCCTCGGCCAGCAACGCCTGCAGGCTCTCGATGGGATGATTCAGTTTGAGATCCACGCCCATGTCGAGGATGTAGCCGATCTCCTCATCGAGAACGTCCGGCGGCAGACGAAATTTCGGGATGTTGGTCCGCATCAAGCCACCGGTCGCATCCAGTGCTTCGAAGATTGTGACTTCGTAACCGAGCGGACGGAGATCGTTGGCCACCGTGAGCGAGGCACAGCCGGCGCCAATCAACGCTACGTGCTTGCCGTTGTTCCGCGCCGGCGGCTTGGGCAAGCGATCCGTTATATCGTCACGATGGTCCGCGGCGACCCGCTTCAGCCGACAGATCGCGACCGGCTTGTCTTCGACGCGTTCGCGCCGGCAGACCGGTTCGCAGGGACGGTCACAGACCCGGCCCAGAATGCCCGGAAACACGTTCGACTTGCGGTTTTCCATGTACGCATCACTGAACGCCCCCTGGGCAATCATGCGAATGTACGCCGGAACATCGGTATGGGCGGGACAGCCCCACTGGCAGTCTACGACCTTGTGGAAATAGTCGGGATTGGCGGTATCTGTTGGCTTCATTCCGATGACGTACCGGTATGGTCCCGCGGCCGGTTCGTTTTTATAGCCCCTGAAGTGGCGCTAGCATAGCGGGATCGAGCCGAAAGTAAACAATTTTAGGCCGCTTACCGCGCGCGCGTGAATTCGAGTCGGCGACCGGCGATGCTATCGCTCAGTCTTCCATCTCGATAGGCAAGCTGGCCGTTAACGAGCGTTGTATCGATCGATGCCGAAAACTCGTGGCCTTCGAACGGTGACCATTGGCACTTGCTCAACAGGTTTTCCGGGCTCACTTTATAAGGAGTCGCAGGGTCGACGATAACGAGATCGGCAAACCAGCCCTCTCGAATGTAGCCACGCTCGGTCACACCGAACAGGTCCGCCGGCGCGTGACTCGTCCGGTCGACGAGAAGTTCGACGGTGATCTGTCCGTTCGCGACCAGGTCGAAAAGTGTGAGCAATGCGTGCTGCACCAAAGGCAGGCCGGCCGGTGACTTGAAGTAGCTGGCGTTTTTCTCGCTGAGCGTATGAGGCGCATGATCAGTGGCGATGATGTCGATACGCCCTTCATTGAGCGCGGCGAGCAGCGCTTTGCGATCATCTGCGGTCTTGATAGCGGGGTTGCACTTTATTCGCGTACCCAGCTCATCGTAGCGAGACTCGTCAAACCACAGGTGATGCACGCATACTTCGGCGGTGATGCGCTTTTTCGAACGGTGCGCATCTGAGAATAGCGGCATCTCCATCGCAGTCGTCAGGTGCAGGACGTGCAACAAGGCGTCATGACGACGCGCAAGATCGATGGCCGTACTGGACGATGCGTAGCAGGCTTCCGCGGAGCGAATTTTCGGATGCTCCGAAAGCGGCACATCTTCACCGTACTTTTCACGCGCTTTTGCCTCGTTGTCCCAGATCGTCGGTGAATATTCGCAGTGCGTGACGACCATGACCGGAGAATGTCGGAACATCTCTTCGAGCACTAGCGGATCGTCGACCAGCATGTCGCCTGTGGACGCCCCCATGAATGCTTTGACACCGCATGCCTCACCGATCTCGAGCGCCTTGATCTCTTCGATGTTGCCGTTCGTCGCGCCAAGGTAGAAGCCGTAGTTAGCGCTGCAACGCCCTTTAGCAACGGCGTACTTATCCGTCAGCGCTGCTCTCGTCGTCGTCTGCGGGTTTACGTTCGGCATGTCCATGAAGCTGGTGATGCCGCCGGCGACGGCCGCAGCCGACTCAGTCGCCAGGTCGCCCTTGTGGGTCATGCCGGGTTCGCGAAAATGCACCTGGTCGTCGATCATTCCGGGCAGCAGGTACTTGCCCGCCGCATCGATGAGCTCTGCTCCTGCTGGCAACGACAGCCCGGAATCGACCCTCGCAATTCTATCGCCTTCGATCAGGACGTCGGCTTCACGCACCTGGCCCTCGTTTACAAGTTGCGCGTTGGCAATAAGCAGTTTCTTCAACAGGGAGCCCTCAGACAATGTACCGATCACAAGATCGCGGTCGTGTAGGGCTATTATGAAAGGACCGGACTACTAATGCTATGGCCGCCCTTTGCGGTTAAACGCAGGGTATGCGATAACCGGTCGGGTGCTCACTGCCACTTACCTTCATGAAGACCCCTGATTACCTGGATTTGATACGCAACGCCAAGGTCTACGACGTGGCGCTGCGCTCCGCGCTCGAGCCCGCCGTCAACCTGTCAAAGCGGCTGCAGAACCAGATCCTGCTGAAACGCGAGGATCTGCAGCCCGTGTTTTCCTTCAAGCTGCGGGGCGCCTACAACCGCATTGCAACGCTCGATAGCGCTGCTCTGCAAAACGGCGTCATCTGCAGCTCGGCCGGCAATCATGCCCAGGGCGTTGCGCTGGCTGCCAGTAAGCTGGGTGTGCGGGCCGTCATCGTGATGCCGGTTACGACACCGCGAATCAAGACGGACGCGGTGCGCGAGCTCGGCGGCGAGGTTGTCCTGCACGGCGACGCCTATGACGATGCCTATGAACGCGCTTGCGAGCTCGCCGTAGAACAGGGACTCACCTTCATTCACCCTTTCGACGATCCCTACGTCATCGCCGGCCAGGGAACGATCGGCGTCGAGATTCTCGAACAGGCGGGCGACAGCATCGACGCCATTTTCGTGCCAATAGGCGGTGGCGGACTGATTGCCGGGATTGCAACCTGGGTCAAGCAGATGCGCCCGGATATACGCATTATCGGCGTTGAGCCCGAAGATTCTGCGGCGATGAAGTTATCGCTCGACGAAGGCGCTCCGATCACACTGGACAGGGTCGGTATTTTCGCAGACGGAGTCGCCGTACGCCGCGTCGGTGACGAGACCTTTCGCCTTTGCCAGCAGTATGTCGACGAAATCATTACCGTCGGCACCGATCAGATATGCGCGGCCATTCGCGACATCTTCGAGGACACCCGCTCGATAGTCGAGCCGGCGGGAGGGCTGACAGTCGCCGCAGCGAAGAAGTACGTGAGTGAGCGCGGGGTGACCGGACAGACCCTGGTAACGATCAACTGTGGTGCAAATGTCAACTTTGACCGCTTGCGCCACATAGCTGAACGCGCAGCCGTCGGTGAAGAAACCGAGATGTTGCTTGCCGCGGAGATTCCGGAAGAACCCGGTAGCTTTCGACGCTTCTGCAAGCACATCGGGCGCCGCGGCATTACCGAGTTCAACTATCGCTATGCGGACCAGAACAAAGCCCACATTTTTGTCGGCGTGCAGCTCTCCGGCGGAATGCGAGAGAGGTTGTCGCTGATCGCCGAGCTCCGCGATGCCGGCTTCCCTGTTGAGGACCTGAGCGATAACGAGATGGCCAAATTGCACGTTCGACACATGGTAGGCGGGCGGTCGCCTGCCATCAGCAATGAGCGCATGTTTCGATTTGAATTTCCGGAGCGGCCCGGGGCCTTACTCGACTTTCTCAATGCGATAGGCACGGACTGGAATATCAGCCTGTTCCATTATCGCAATCACGGCTCCGACTATGGTCGGATCCTCGCAGGCATCGACGTGCCACAAGACGAGACTGCTGAACTCGAGGCGCACCTTGCGGATCTCGGCTACCCGCATTGGGAGGAGAGCGATAACCCCGCCTACACCATGTTTCTATCCTAGCGCGGAAGAAGGTAGCCCTATTTGCGACCAATTTCGTCTCTGACGCATCATCGAGGTCGTGAGCCAACCATCGCGCATGCGATTACAAAAGGGGAATAGCCATGATTTTCAGAAGCATCGCTGCCGGCCTTTGTGCACTGCTGGTCGTAAACGCCAATGCCGGGGAACAACAGAAAACACGCATAGAGATCGCGATTGACGATGACTCCAATGAGCAGACGTCGTTTGTTTTCGACAGTGAGGACGCTGGCTTCGACCTGCAAAGCCTGTTGGTTGGCGAGAGCCGAAGTATCACCGACCGCTCGGGTAACACGGCCGATTTACGTCGTACGGAAGACGGCTTTCAACTCGATATTGGCGGCAAGACCATCGAGCTGCCGGGTCTGGCTGGCGATCACGCCGTGCATGGTGAACACGCGGTCAAGGTGCTGGCCGACGGGAGTGATGTCGACGTCGTGAAAGAAATCAGGATGATCAAGTCAGGCAGCGCAGATGGTGTGACGATTGTCTCGGGCAGTGAAATCGATGCCGCGACCCGAGAACGCATCGCAGAGGTTCTCAAGGATGCCGGTCACAGCGGCGAGATCGTCTACGTCGATGGTGCCTTCCATGACGGCGAGCATCAGGCGAGCGGCAAACACGAAGTACGAATCATCAGGAAAGAGGTTGACGTAACAAACTAGGAGCGCGGCTCGTGCAGTCTCGCCGGGTTCGCTTCAAAGCCCTTATGCTGTTTGTTTCGTAGTGACTGGCGGTGGCACCTGCCACCGCCTTTTTTAAAACATTTCCCGCATGCGGGCGCCGACGTCGATCTTCTTTGCCGACGACCCGCCCAGGCGTCCGGACGGGTTTTCCGGGCGGCCTCGAAACTCGCTCTGCATGGTTGCGAGCAATGACTCGGACATGAAGCGGCTGCGCGCGCCGAACACATGCTTGTCGCCATCACGCCGCTGCTGCGTCACGTGATAGCGCAATGGCGCAAGCAGAGACAAGGACTGCTTCGCACGCGTCATGGCAACATACAGAAGCCGTCGCTCTTCATCGATCATCTCCGGCTTCCCGGTCGCAAATTCTGAGGGGAAGTTGCCATCGGCAACATTCAATATGAAGACAGACTCCCACTCCTGGCCTTTGGCCGAATGAACCGTCGATAGAATCAGGTAGTCTTCATCAAGCAGCGGATCACCGGCCAGATCCCCCGCAGCGCTAGGCGGATCCAGCGTCAATTCCGTGAGGAAACGTTCTCGGGTGGGATAACGGCCCGAGATCTGCTCCAGCTGTTCGAGATCCGCCTCCCGGGTGTCCAGACTGTCGTACAGTCGTTCGAGATGCGGTTGGTACCAGCGCCGCACCTGGGTCAATTGCGTTTGCCAGCCCCGGTCGTCGAATTCGGCGCTCGACAGATCCTCCAGCAATACGCAAAAAGCCAGCCAGTCCTCGGCAGCGGCGGCCGGCGGCCGAACGTCGCGCAAGGCGGTGAAGCGGTGATCGGCAACGGCGATGTGTTCGAAGCAACGGGTCGCATTGGCCGGCCCCATGCCGGGAAGTAACTTCAAGACACGAAACGCAGCGACTTCGTTCTTCGGATTCTCCGCCCACTTCAGAACCGACAGCATGTCCTTGACGTGCGCGGCCTCGAGAAATTTAAGCCCGCCGTACTTCACATACGGGATGTTCCGGCGCACCAGCTCCAGTTCCAGTCGATCGCTGTGGTGAGAGCCGCGAAACAACACGGCTTGTTCTTTCAACGCCATGCCGAGTTCGCGGTTCCTGAGTATCTCGGTAACGACGTACTCGGCTTCCGCATCGCCGTCTTCAACCGTTACGTAACTCGGCCTGGCGCCGTCACGGCGTTCCGAAAACAGGTTTTTGCGGTACTGCCGCTCGCTCTCGGCAATGAGACAATTGGCACTGTCGAGAATGGCCTGCGACGACCGGTAGTTCTGCTCCAGCGTAATAACCTGCGCCGCCGGCATGAACTGATCCGGGAAGCCCAGAATATTCTCGACCTCCGCGGCACGAAACGAATAGATGGACTGGGCATCGTCACCGACCACGGTAACGCCGTTGCCGTCAGGCTTGAGTGCCTTGATGATCTCGGCCTGCACCAGGTTGGTATCCTGGTACTCATCGACGAGCACATGGTCAAACCAGGAACCGATTTCGTCGGCAAATTCCTTCTCGGCAACCAGGTGTTTCCAGTAAAGCAGCAAATCGTCGTAGTCGAGCGCCTGGCTTTGCTGTTTGCGCAGCACATAACACCTGAACAGCTCCGCGAGCTCGTCGGCCCAGTCATTGCACCACGGGTAGGTCTTGTCGAGCGTTTCGCTCAAGGGCCGCAGCGTGTTGACGCAGCGTGAGTAAATCGCGAGGCAGGTGTCCTTCTTGGGAAATCGGCGGGCGGTCTTCGTGAGCTTCAACTCATGCCGTACGACGTCCATGATGTCCGCCGAATCGCCCCGATCCAGCACCGAGAACCCTGGATCGAGTGCCAGGTTGGCGGCGTAGCGCCGCAGCAGCCGGTTCGCCACGGAATGAAACGTGCCCGACCACGGAAGGCCGCCGGACGGCATCGGCGATGTCTGCATGCCGGCCGTCGCCGTTCTCACGATCGACTCGACGCGACGCGTCATCTCCTGCGCCGCCCGGCGAGTGAAGGTCAGCAGTAGCAGGCGCTCCGGGCTGACGCCGGCCAACAACAGACGCGCCACACGGTGCGCCAGCGTCATCGTTTTGCCCGTACCCGCGCCTGCGATAACGAGCAGCGGACCGGCGCTCAGCCCGCCGTCTTCCAGTAGCTCGCCATACTCTGCTGCAACCCGCTGTGCCGGGTTCAGCATCGCCATCGGATCGACCCGCTGCAGTGCCTCTTGCATGGCTGCCCCCAAAAGTCTGTATTTTTATACAGTACTGGATGTATTTACAAGGTCGGCAGCAGGAAATCCTCTATCGCCGCGGCAAGTCGGCCCGGTGTCTCGAAGTGCGGCATGTGACCTGCTTCGTCGATAACGACGGTCTCGGCTGCTGCAAACAGCGCAGCATCAGTACTCTGGGGCAATTCACGCGCGAATCGACTTTGACCGCCGATAACCAGCAGCGCGTCGGCAGTCGCGTTGTTCCAGCACGCTTCCGCTTCAGCGCGCCGGTACAGCACTGGGTTCGGCAGTTTGTGCAGCGGATCTGCGCGCAGTTTTACCGTGCCGTCACCGTCTTCTGCCGCCCATTCCCGCGCGACGAACAAAGCTTCGGCCATCCCGATGCCAGGATGGCGCCTGCAAATACGCTCGGCCAGTTGGCCGAAGTCGGCGTACTCGGAGAAAGGCACCGCGTCTCTGGCCGCTTCAATCCACGAGCGATAGCGAGTCGCGGCGTCGCTCGGGTCGCTGTCGGGAAGCCCGAAGCCCTCGACATTCACGAATGCCCGCACTCGCTCCGGGAAGGCCCCGGCGTACAGAGCAGCAACGTTTGCGCCCATGCTGTGGCCGACGAGTCGAACCGGCTCCCCGGGCGAAAGCAGCTCGAGCAACGCGTGCAGATCGGCGAGGTAGTCGGGAAACCAGTAGCTGCTGCAGCGGCACTGCGAGCGACCGAAACCACGCCAGTCCGGCGCGACGACTCGCCAACCGGCTTGCAACGCATCGACGACGAACTGAAACGTCGAGCCGGTATCCCCCCATCCGTGCAGGTAGACAATGAGGGGAGACTCCGCGTCGCCCCATTCATGAAGGCAATAGTCCACATCGCGAATCGGGCAGCGTCTTTCCGTTCGTACCCTCTTCGGCCGATAAGCGTCTGCTTGTGTCATCGATCAATCCTTGCACGACGAAGGTCAGGTGACAATTCATCAAAAAGCCCGGACTACCCGCCGACACTACGCTTTTTGGTGTCATGTCGTGTATAAACGTGCTGAACCTAGTCATCCCGTATTGCGACCTACCTGACCGTTGAAACAATGACCTTCGAAATCGCACTGGTTCTCGGAATACTGGCAATTTCGCTGGTGCTCTTTATCAGTGAGGTCATTCGCATGGACCTCGTGGCGCTGCTGGTTCTGGGCGCCCTCGCGATCACGGGGCTGGTCGACTCCAACCAGGCGTTTGCAGGCTTTAGCAACAGCGCCGTCATCACGGTCTGGGCGATGTTCATCCTGAGCGAGGGACTGACGCGAACCGGTATCGCCGACATTATCGGCCGACAGGTGATGCGGCTCGGCGGCAAACGCGAAGTCCCGATGATCCTGGTCATCATGATTACCGGCGCCGTTCTCTCGGCGTTCATGAACAACATCGGGGTTGCCGCGCTGATGCTGCCTGTCGTGGTCGGCGTCGCGCGCCGCACGCGCATCCCCGCGTCCCGGCTGCTCATGCCGCTGGCTTACTCCACTTTGCTCGGCGGTCTCATGACGCTGATCGGCACACCGCCGAACCTGCTGATCAGCGAATCGATGGTGCTGAACGGTTATGCGCCGTTCGAGTTGTTCGACTTCACGCCGCTGGGCGGCGCGGTCATGCTCATCGGTGTCGTATTCGTCGCATTGGCCGGGCGCTTCCTGCTGCCAACGACGCGAGGTGAGCGCGACAAGCATGTCAGCCAGCGCAGCCTGCGATCACGCTACAAGTTGCAGGAGCGCACCTTCATGCTGCGCGTACCGAACGATTCCATACTTGTCGGCAAATCGCTGGCAGAAAGTCGCATTGGTGCTTCAACCGGGCTGATTATTCTTTCGCTTTTGCGAAACGGCCGCAGCGAGACGCTGCCCGGCCGGCAGACCATTATCAGAGGTGGCGATGGCATCCTGGTGCAAGGGCGCCTCGATCAGTTCCGCGAACTGAGGCGCTGGAGCGACCTGGTTATCGAGCGAGAAGCACCGGTGCTGAAGTCAATGGTTGCCTCGAAAGTCGTGTACGCGTCGGTCACCATTGCGGAGGGTTCGCCCGTCGTCTCGGAACTTGTGCGACACGCCGGATTTCGCAAGCGATTCGATGTCGCCGTTGTGGGACTGCTGCGCCGCGACGGCTATCGCCTGACCAACCTCGCTTACGTGCCGCTGAAGGCCAACGACCGGGTCCTGGTGCAGGGCGAAGTCGAAGCAATCGAGCAGCTGGAGAAGTTCCAGGATTTCAGCGCGGTAGAAGTATTCACGCCGGAGCAGCTGTCCGAGACCTATCATGCGGATGAGCGCATGTTTGTCGTTCGACTGCCCAGGCATAGCGGCCTGGTCGAGCAGACGCTCGGCAAGAGTCGCCTCGCCGACGTCTTCGACTTCCGGGTCATCGCAATCTTTCGCGACGGCGAGCTCAAAGTCATGCCACGCGGCGACGAGGTGCTGCTGGGCGGCGACTTGCTTCTCATCGAAGGCCAGCACAGCGATCTTGACGTACTGCGTGGACTACAGGAACTTGAGATTGACACCAAGGTTCCTGCCAATGTCTCGGCGTTCGAGTCAGAACGCCTGACGCTGATGGACGCAACGCTGGATCCACGCAGCAGTCTCGCCGGCCGATCGGTCGGCGAACTCAATTTCCGTGAACGCTACGGCATAGAGCTTGCCGGCATCTGGCGCGAGGGAGAAACCGTCGGCACGGATCTCGCCGAGGAGCGCCTGCAGATTGGCGACGCGCTGCTGCTGCTGGGTCCGCGCGATCGACTGCAGCTGCTCTCCTCGGATACCGACTTCCTGATCCTGACGCCGCTTGGACAGGAGCCACCAGACACGCGCCGAGCGCCGCTGGCCGCCTTCATCATGCTCGCCGTCGTCGTCACCGTCATGCTCGGCTATGCGCCGATCTCTATTTCAGCGGTAATCGGTGGGACCATTATGGTACTGACAGGCTGCCTCAACATGGAGCAGGCGTACCGCGCGATCGACTGGCGAGCAATCTTTCTGATCGCCGGCATGCTGCCGCTTGGCACGGCCATGCAGGACACTGGCGCCGCCACGTATCTCGCCGACCAGGTTATGGAACTGCTGGGAGATGCGGGACCCTGGCCCGTGATCATGGGGCTCTACATCCTGACGGCAATGGCGACAATGATCATTCCGACGGCAGCACTCGTGGTCCTTATGTCGCCAATCGTCCTGTCCGCGATGTCCGACATGGGCCTGGCGCCTGAAACAGCAATGATGGCGGTCGCCATGGCAGCCTCCGCGAGCTTCACGAGCCCGATTTCGCACCCGGCGAACATCCTGGTCATGGGGCCGGGTGGCTACCGCTTTGTCGACTACCTGAAGGTCGGCGTGCCGCTCACCATTGTCGTGTTCATTACCGTCATGGTGCTGCTGCCAATCCTGTGGCCGCTGGCACCTGCGGCCTAGAGATGCGCAACGACCACGCACGAAATGCGTCGAGGAGATCAGCGTGACAGACAGAATCGTCATTGCAGGAGCCGGACATGCCGCTGGCCAGGTGATAGCCACATTGCGCCAGGAGAAGTTCGGCGGACAAATTGTGCTGATCGGCGACGAGCCCTATCTGCCCTATCAGCGGCCGCCGCTCTCAAAGAAGTTTCTCGCCGGCGAAATGCCTGCCGAGCGACTGTTCCTGAAGCCGGCCGGTTATTACGACGACCCACAGATCGAGTTGCGGCTGGACACCACGATCACGGCAATCAACACCGAGACGAAGACAGTCTCGTGTGAGAACGACGACGCGGTAGCCTACGACAAGCTTATTCTGGCACTCGGATCCCGTGCGCGTACGCTCGCCGTCGACGGCGTACAGCTTGAACAAGTGCACTATCTTCGCAGCATCGCCGATGTCGAATCGATACGTGCAGAGCTCGAAAGCGGCCGGCGACTGGTGATTGTTGGCGGCGGCTACATCGGCCTCGAAGTCGCCGCCGTCGCGCGCAGCCTGGGCCTCGACGTAACCGTCGTGGAAATGGCCGACCGCGTCATGAGCCGCGTTGTCTCACCGGAAATATCCGACTTTTTTCAACTCGAGCATACGAGCAGGGGCGTCCGCTTCAGGCTCTCAACCCGGGTTAAAGCGTTTGCTGGCAAGAAGCGCTTGAAGTCCGTAGTCATTGATGACGGGGAAGAGCTGCGCGCGGATCTCGTCGTCATCGGCGCGGGGATCCTGCCAAACGTCGAACTCGCGCGGCACGGCGGCCTCGAAATTGCGGATGGCATCGTCGTCGACGACCGTTGCCGGACCAGCGATCCGGACGTCTACGCAGTGGGAGACTGTACCGTGCACCCCAACGGCATTTATGGCCGACAGATCAGGCTCGAGTCGGTCCACAACGCGCTGGAACAGGCGAAGACAGCTGCAAGGAATATCTGCGGTAAGGAAACTCACTACTGTGAGGTGCCGTGGTTCTGGTCGGATCAATTCGATCTCAAACTCCAGATAGCCGGCCTTTCCAAGGGCTACGATGACATCGTTATTCGCGGCAATCCGGCCGATCGTTCATTTGCATGCCTCTACCTCAGAGAGGGGCGCCTGCTAGCGGTCGATGCCGTGAATTCGCCCAAGGACTTCATGCAGTCCAAGCCACTGATCGCAGCTGGTGCCGTTATTCCGAAAGAGCGGCTGTCGGATACGGATGTTTCACTGAAGGAACTCGGCTAGCGTGGCCCAGCGCCCGTGCGAGTCAGTCGGTGACCGCCTGCACCTCGGGTTCGGCAGCTCTCTGCGGCACTTCGATCAGCAGGCGACCGTCCGCGGCAATCGGCCCGGTTTCGGCTGAATACGCCTCGGCCAGCAGGGACTCCACGCCATCCATTTCCAGGCCGCGGAACTGACCGCTGCCGCCGGTGACCAGAGCGGTACCCAGCACACCCGGCCCGGCGGTGAGATCGCCTATCCACTTGCCCTTCCAGCTGTTAGCTCCGCTGCGGAATGCGGGCCAGCCAACTTCCCGCAGGAAGGGCCAGTAATTCTCGGACTGCTGAATGAAAATGCTGCCGCGTTCCGGCAAATAGACATACCAGACGCTGTCGACCAGCGCATCACCCTGAAGCAAGCGCGTTTGTTCCGAAAGCGACGAGAACTTTATGCCGATACCGGCGGTCTGGCTGCGTGCGTCGCGCATGACGGTCGCCATTGCCTGGGTCTGGCGAACGGGCGCCTCCCACAGCTGCTGCACTTTACTCGGGTGCGGTTTTTGCAGCGCGTTACCGTTATTCGTAAAGATGATCGAATCGGACGGCACCGCCGAGAAGCTCAGCGCCACGATCCGGTCGCTGCTGACAGCGAGCGGCGAGATCTTGCGATCGGCACTGAAGGGATTGTAGATCATCGCGAGCAACAACAGCGCCGCGCCCGCCAGCACACCCAACAGCAATGTAAGGAGGTACTTCACAAGCTCGCTTCCTGGCGTCCCACGAACGACGTTTCGAGCCGGATCCGTCCCGCCGGCGCGTCTTCGTCGCCGGATTCATTCGGTATCCAGCGCTCGGTCATTCCACCGGTAAGCCCGGAAAACTCGCGCGAGCCGCCTCGCAGTTCGCCCTGGCGAAAGCCGCCGGGCAGCGCTTGCGGATTCATATTCACGTAGACCGAGCCGCGCGCCGGAAGATGTAGCACCCATTCAATCAGTCTGTCGGACTCGTCCGTGGCCGCGGTTCGCGCGGCGACACCTACAACGGTGTCTCGCTCATTGCGAATCTTGAACATCTCGACGCGAACGTCCTTGAGCAGCTCGTCAGCAGGCCACTGCATGCCGACGGGAAGCGGTTTGCGTTGCCCGGATGCGCCCACCATGATGCGATCCATCGGCACGTTGACATGAAACGATTCGACGTTGCCGCCATTGGCGGCAACGGCAACAATCGATGCCTCGCGCTGCAGGTCGACCACTGGATAGAAGTGCAGCGCGGCGATAGCACCAGCAATTCCCAGGACGACTCCAGCAATGAACGTCTTCAGCAAAACAACTCCAGACCACCGCGTAAAGCGGCACATGTACAGATAGTCGCTGAGTTTAGTTAAATTGGACGGGTCGTCACACTGAATCAGCCGGTTTTGTGACAGAACGCACAACATGAGGGGCATGGATCGGAGCTATCGCCCGCCTGTGCAGGAATCGTGGGCTTCCCACGCCCGGAAATGTGCCGCTAGAATCGAGGCGCCCGGCCGCCAGGCGGCAGGAGCGAGAAAGCTATGACAACGCCTATCTGCCTGTGGTCAGGACCCCGCAATGTCTCGACCGCGCTGATGTACAGCTTCGCACAGCGTGATGATCTGCGCGTAGTGGACGAGCCGCTGTACGGCCACTATCTGCGCGTTACCAACGCACCCCACCCTGGCCGAGACGAGGTCATGGCCGCGATGGACTGCGACGGGGATCAGGTCATGCGCGCGCTGATTGAAGAGCAGGCCAGGAATCCTGCGCTGCGATTGTTCCTGAAGCACATGGCGCATCACCTGGTTGACCTGGACCTGGATTTTCTGCGCGCCACCAGCAATATCTTTCTCATCAGGGATCCGAGGGAAATGTTGCCATCGCTGATCGTGCAGTTGCCGCACGCTACGCTCGGAGACACGGGCCTGAAGCAGCAATGGCAACTCTTCGAGGAGCTCTGCGATGCGGGTCAGCGCCCGGCCATCCTCGACTCGCGCCTGTTGTTACTCGACCCGGAAACGATTTTGCGACAACTGTGCGAACACCTGGGCCTCGGATACGACAGCCGCATGCTGAGCTGGCAGGCTGGCCCGCGACCGGAAGACGGCATTTGGGCTCCGCACTGGTACCATGCCGTACACAAGAGCACAGGGTTCGCCCCCTATCGCAGGAAACGGGGCTTTCCGGATGCGCTGCAACGATTGCTGCAAGAATGCAAACCCTGGTACGACCGTCTTTTCGAACACGCACTTGGCAACACGGCGAAAGGAAAATAGCGAGTGAATGCACCTGATCCCCGCAATGCGGATATTGTCGTCAACGTGAACGGGCAGCTAAAGCCTCGTGCAGAGGCCAGTGTGTCTGTTTTCGACAGCGTCGTTCAGGGTGGCGACGCCGTCTGGGAGGGTCTGCGCATTTATGACGGACGGATTGCGGAGCTGGGCGCGCACCTTACGCGACTGCAGGAATCGGCGAAGGCGCTGGCATTCGAGAAAGTACCCAGCAGCGACGCGATACGAGCAGAGATTTTCACAACACTGCAGGCAAACGGCATGCGAGACAATGCCCACATCCGTCTGACGCTGACACGCGGTGAGAAAGTGACCTCGGGCATGAACCCTCGCTTCAACCAATCGGGCTGCACACTGATAGTACTCGCAGAGTGGAAGCCACCGGTTTATTCGGATTCAGGCATTCGTGTCGTTACCGCCTCGATTCGTCGCAATACGCCGCAATGCCTGGACTCCAAGATTCACCACAACAACCTTTTGAACAACATCCTCGCGTCAATCGAGGCCAATGTTGCCGGCGTTGACAGTGCCATCATGCTCGACGTCAATGGCTTCGTGTCCGAGACCAACGATACCAACCTGTTTATCGTCAAGGACGGCAAGGTTCTGACCCCACACGCTGACAGCTGCCTGCCAGGGCTCACGCGAAAGATGATCCTGGAGATTTGTGACGAGCAGGAGATTCCGGCGGGACAACGCAATATCTCGCTCACCGAGCTCTACAACGCGGATGAGGTGTTTACGAGCGGTACCATGGGAGAGCTGACACCGGTACTGGAGGCCGATGGCCGGATCATTGGCGCGGGTGCCGTTGGTCCGATGACCACCCGCCTGCAGCAGCTGCACCGCCGATACGCCTACGAACGTGGCGAACCGCTGCCGGCCTGACTAGCAGTTCCTGAAATAGCGCTGCAGGTATTCGTCCAGAGTTACTTCGTCCGACGCCTCGATGGCTCGCTGCCGCGCAATTGATTCGGTCACCTCCGACTCGAAGTGCTGCATACGCGCATCGTCCAACGGGGTAATGGCAGCAAAATACTCGCAGTGGCTCCGGGCCTGAGACAACGAGTATTCAAAGAAACTGCGTTGGGTTTGTTCGAGATCCGCAAGCACTCGCGCGGACGGGGTTTCCGCAACGTTCTCAACCAGCTGCTGCATTCGTCGTACCGACTGCGTGTAGCTGTCATTGTCTTCATGGCCGTCTATAACCTCGGCGACGGCCAGCACGTTCGTCAGTATTTCCTCTGCCCACGATGCGACGCTGACCGATTTGCCGTCTCGCAGCAGGCGAAATTCCGGATCGCGCCCGAACTTGGCTGCGTCCGTGTGGTTTCGACCGATCTCCGCGAGCGCTTCGCGATCCAGCTTTGGACTGTCCTCGAGCACGCAGTAGATGAGGAATGCCTCCATGAAACGCATCGTGTTCTGATTGATGCCTGCAGGGTCAAAAGGGTTGATATCCAAAGACCGAATCTCAACGTACTCAATGCCATCCCTGCGCAGTGCAGCCGTCGGCTGCTCTCCGGACCTCGCAACCCGCTTGGGGCGAATCGGCGAATAGTATTCGTTCTCGATTTGCAGCAGGTTGGCATTCAGCTGTCGGTAAACACCGTCAACATTAACGCCGATCTTTTCATAGTCCGGCTCCGGGGTGCAGATGGCGTTGCTCAGATCACGAACATACTCGTCCAGGCTATTCAGCGAGATCTTGATTTTGGCCTGGTTCTTGTTGCTGTAACCCAGGTCGCTCATGCGCAGCGACGTCGCGTGCGGCAGGTAATAGGTATCGCTGTTGAGAGGCTTCAGGCCGGCTTCGGCCGCACCAGAGAACGATCGGCAAAGCGCCGGTGACGCACCGAACAGGTACAGGGCCAGCCAGCCGAACCGCCGGAAGTTGCGAATAAGACCGAGGTACTGTTCCGACCTGAATGCCTCGACATCCTGCTCACCGCCGAGAACCTCGCGATAGCTTGGCCAGAATTCGGCAGGCAGCGAATAGTTGAAGTGCACACCGGAGATCAGCTGCATCTGTCGGCCGTATCGATAACCGAGTCCGCGTCGGTAGATGGTCTTCATGCGACCGACGTTCGACGGGCCATATTGCGCCAGCGGAATATCGTCGTCATTGGGAATCAGGCAAGGCATGCTCGCGGACCAGAGCATCTCATCGCCGAGTTGCGCGTAGCTGAACTGGTGAATATCGGTCATGCACTGCAGCGTTTCCCACGTCGTGGCATACGCAGGCGTGACGAACTCGAGCAAGGCTTCGGAAAAGTCGGTCGTGATATAGCGGTTGGTAAGCGCCGAACCCAGCTCGGCAGGGTGTGGGCGGGACGACAGCAAACCGTCACTGGCAATTCGCAGCGACTCCTTTTCGACGCCCTTGAGTCCGCTGTGCAGTGCATCGCTGTTTGCAGCAACGATCGCCGCCAAGCGTTTTTCAAATCGCTGCTTCAAATCTGTTCCTTTGGAATTGCCCACAGCCGGGACCCGCCGACTGTTTTACCATAACTGCGCAGGTGGCGGGTGGCCCGTATGAGGTTCCGCTCGGCTTTGCGAAAAGCCGGCACGTGCCGATCGTCATTCTGCGTCAGATGAGCCAGCTTTAAGTGTCCCGTGACTCTCTGCTCGCAACGAGCGGGACAGCCAGCAAATGTATGACGGTTTGCCGTTATAAGCGTTAACAAATGTCGGCTACTCCCGGTACTATGCGGAATCAGCGAGCGAACACACGACTCGGAGCATTGGGCATGAACGAGACAAGACGGCGACGTCTGCGCGACCGGACATCGGGGGCGGCGACCCTGATCAATAAGGGCTGCAAGATCACGGGGCTAATCGGCGGAAACGGTGATTTCCTTGTAAACGGGGAGGTTGACGGTGATTGCGATGTCAGCGGCACGGTAACGCTGGCCAGCGATGGCCACTGGCGGGGAACGATCAAGGCCGATTCCGTCATCGTTTCCGGACACGTCGAGGGCGATATTCACGCGCTCGGCAGAGTGGAGATTACAGCCTCTGCGAAGATCGTCGGCACCGTTAGCGGCGACGCGATCGCCGTCGCGGAAGGCGCCGTCGTCGAAGGCGTCATGCAAACGACCAGCCAGTCCGATCCGATGGAATTCGTCGAAAAGCGCCAGGCTGACGAATAGCGGCTTTCCCAAACTCGCGATTCCGGCGCCGTCAGCCCGATTTGCGCCTAAGCCCGTTAAATAGGCCATTTTGGAAAATTCTCTCCGGCGCGCCCAAATGCTACACTCAGAGGCGTTTATTGGCCGAATAATAAGTACAACATGATCGGCAAGCGATTTCCCAGAGGCTGGCTCCTCGCGGTGGCACTTAGCGTTGTCGCTGCGGGCATCATGTTGGCCATGTTCTACGGCCAGTACCGATGGATGGCCGACGAGATTGTCACGGCGAGCACGGACCACCACTACGAGTTGATGAAGGCCAATTTCGCGCGCCGCGCAGGTGGCCAGGTACGTGAACTCGCCGAGACCTTGTCAGCAGGCAACACCATCAATGACACGCGCGCGATCCAGGACGTTCTCGATAGCGCCCTGCAGGGCGACGACACCCTGACAGGACTGCGCTTTAATTCCGACCTCGGCGAAACCGTCATCAGCGGGCAAGCGCCGCCAGAGAGCAGCGCACGTGAAACCAGTTGGCTGCCGGATCATCTGCTCGTCGCCTATCCGGTTGTAATAAATGACGAGCTCGCCGGCTACGTGAGCGGGACATTCGGGCTGTCGGAACTAAAGCTGGACTATGCCATTTTCGGAGAACAACTGGCGACGACCGAGGTGCAGAGTCTCGAGGCGAGTTATGCCTGGATTGCCGGCGGCACGACGATCGTACTTATCCTGTGCGGCGCCATTGCCTGGCTTGTCATACGTGATCAGTCGCACCGTATTTCCCAGCTGCAGGTCCAGGCGGAGAAACTTCGCGACGCCGATTTCGGCGAGCCCCTGAACGAAATTCGTGACGATGAGCTCGGCAACCTCGCCGCGGTATTCAACGATATGCGTGAACGCCTGCGCGAAACAACGATATCGAGGGACTACGTCGACAGCATCCTGTCCGGCATGAATGAGGCGATCTTCGTAACCAGCGATGATGGCAGGATCGAGCATATCAACGCGGCGACGACACACCTGCTCGGGTTCCAGGAGGATGAGCTGCTTGGCGAATCGATAGACAGGCTGGTTGACGCCAGCAAGAGTAAACCGATCGCCGATCTCAAGCCCTCCGGGCTTCCGAAGGAGACAAGCTTCGAATCCAAGTTCGGTGAGTCCGTGCCCGTGTCTTTCACCTGTTCCGTAATCGAAGATAAAGACGGCCGAGCGGTAAACCGCATCTACGCCGCGCAGAACATCACGGAGCGCCGCCGGGCGGAGAAGAGGATTCGCTACCTGGCGCGCATCGATGCGCTCACCAAGATTCCGAATCGCATGCAGTTTCAGCATCTGTTGCAGCGCAGTATCGCGCGGGCGCGCCGGGCCGGGAATCCGCTCTGCCTGTTCTATATTGACGTCGACAATTTCAAGGAAATTAACGATACGTTCGGGCACCTCGCGGGCGATACGACGCTCGAAACAGTCGCGGAACGACTTGCGGCAGCATTGCCGGAACATTCAATCATTGGTCGCCTGGCAGGCGATGAGTTTGCGGTCATGGTTGACAAGCTCGGACCCGATGTCGATGGCATGAAAGCGACGCGGAAGCTCGCCCAGAAGTTGCTGAGTCGCTTATCCGATCCGTTCTTCGTGCAGGGGCACGAGGTATTCATGACGGCGAGCATGGGAGTTGCGTTCTACCCGAAGGACGCAGTCAATGTCATTGACCTCATTCGAAATGCAGACGCGGCGCTCTACCACGCGAAGAAGAATGGCGGTAACGAGTTCTCTTTCTACGAGACCAGGATGAATGAGGCGTCAGTTGACCGCCTGATGACCAAGAGCAAGCTGAAGCGGTCGTTCGAGCGCGACGAACTACTCGTGCATTATCAGCCAAAATACAACCTGCAGACCGGCGAGGTGTTTGGCGCGGAAGCGCTGGTTCGCTGGGAATTACCGGAGCGCGGCCTCGTGCTGCCGTCGGACTTCATACCGATTGCCGAAGAAACGAGCCTGATTATCGAAATCGGCGAGTGGGTGCTGGACAAGGTCTGCGAGGACTTCCGCGTTTGGCAGAAAACCGTATCGTCGCCCGGCCGCGTCTCCGTGAACCTGTCTCTCAAACAGCTGCGGCAGCTTAACTTCATCAATCGTATTCGCTCGATATTGCGAGGTCACGAAGTTTCACCGACCTCGCTGGAGCTCGAAATTACGGAAACAACATTAATGGAGAACCCGGCCCGGACGATCAAGCTGCTGGATCAGCTCTATGGTCTTGGCCTGCACCTCGCGATTGACGACTTCGGTACCGGCTACTCGTCCTTGAGTGCCATGCAACAGTTCCCGATCAGCACATTAAAGATCGACAGATCATTCGTTCGCGATATTGCGACGAATCCGGATGACGCAACCATCGTCGATACCATCATCCAGATGGGCCGAAACCTGAACATGGATGTCGTTGCCGAAGGCGTCGAAGAAGAAGCACAGCTGATCTTCCTGCAGGAGCATGGTTGCACGTATGCGCAGGGCCTGCTCTTCGGCGATCCCATGAGCGCTGACAACTACTTGGAACTGCTGATGGCGCAAGCTGACGGCACGGATAGTTTTCGCGCGCTTTTCGCCTGATTTCGCCTGTCACGCCAGGCCTCTGTGGAGACCACCTTGGCGCGGATTTCGACTGACAAGTTTCTGTTTTTAAAACCTTTTGCCGCAAATCCGGGAGCGTTTCAAAGTGCCTTTTTATCTTGCACCTCACAAGCCCGAACCGGTAAAGTTCAAGCCTTGGCGGCCGGATAAAGTAGACCCTATGAAAAAGATTTTGAGATTGGTATTTTGCGCAGTCATCGTTCTCGGAGCCCCTGCGGCGTTTGGCTGCGATTACCCGCATCGGGTTGACGTTCCCGACGGTTCGACCGCAACCAAGGATGAAATGATCGAGGGCCAGCGTGGCGTCAAGGCCTACATGAGCGCCATGGAAGAATACCTTTCCTGCATTGAAACAGCCGAACAGGAAACGGTGGCCGGGGCCGACGATCTGGATGAGGAGACCAAGCAGCAACGTATAGAAATGTACAACAAGAAATATAACGCGGCTGTTGACGAGATGAACCTGGTGGCTGAGGAATTCAACATGCAGGTACGCATGTATAAGGAACGCAATCAGTAGGCGGCGCCGTTCAATGCGTATGATCAAGAACGCCCGTCAATGACGGGCGTTTTCATTTACAGGTCTCGCGTTTCCCACTGCCCTATTCGAGCTTGCTGATTTCCCGACTCAGGTCGTACTTGTTCTCGGTCACTATTCGCTCCAGCACCCGAATACGCTCCTCGAGGCGCTCGATCTGCGCCAGTGTCTCCTCAAGCTCGGGATCCTGTTGTGCCCGCTCCTCGCTCTTCATCTTCATGTACTTCTGGATAGTCTGCGCCGTAAACACGATCGCAATAATGCAAAGCACAAAAACGAAAGGTGAATTCATACCGGGGCCCCTTTGCTATTCCTGGTTATCATAGTTTCCGAAATTCCTGCTCCAGCTGGAAACGTGGGGATGTCACCTGTTTCTCGAGTTCGGCGAGGCGCTTGTCCAGCGAACGGCAGCGTTCACGCACAGCGTCGATCGTCGGTCCAGCTGGCGGCGCTCGATAGTCATCGCGCGCCTTGCGACGTGCATCGTCACGCGTTCTCGCCTCACGCCTGCTCTTACGGATTCCCCAACAGCGACTCGTCTCGACACCCCCATGGTGTTCGCCGCGCGACTCGGCCGGTATCAGGAACACGGCCGCGATATAGCCGAACACAGCAAAGGGCATCGCCGCCAGGAACGCAATCACCGCCAGCAATCTCGTCACCTTGAGATTCAGCCCGAAGTACCCGGCGAGGCCTGCACAGACACCGCCAAGCACAGCCCGATCAGCATCACGGTACAGACGGTGTCCGGACGTTTCGGTATACGAGTTCATGATCGCCTCCAGTGATCACTGCGGTATGTTCGCCAAAAATCATACTCTGTTCTGCGCCCTGAATAGACCAGTGGCTTTTCCTTGATGAGCAGCGTCGCCGCCAGGTAGACGGCGACGGTCAGCCAGAAAAACAGCAGCAAGCTGACAACTGCCACTAATCGTACGACGCCAAGTCGGAAATTGAAGCGGTCTGCCAGCCCTGCGCAGACGCCCGAGACCCAGCTGTTCTCACGGTCGCGGTAAAAGCCCCGCAGCGGTCCAAGATCCGCATCCCATGTCCCTCGACTCATTCTTTGCTCCTCTGCAACGTCTTTTTCAGCTTGCCTCGGCGTTTCGCGCACGTTCGGCTGCTACACGCTCTTTTAGTGCGTCCAGTTCCTGGTTGACCGACTCTTCCGCCTCGAGCCCCGCGAATTCATGATTGAGATCTTTCGGCAGGCCAAGATCGTAAGCCTCTACCCGGCCCTCGACATCATCGATTCGGCGCGTGTACGCCTCGAATCGGACCATCGCATCGTCGATCTTGTAGTCGTGTATCTTCTTGCGCGCAGCCAGTCGGCTATTGGCTGTCTTGTGACGTGCCAGTAACGCCTTCTGTCGCGTTTTCGCATCTTCGAGCTTGCTTTCCAGGCGAGCAATATCCTCATTCAGCTTGGCGAGACCCTCGTCGACGGCATGATAGTCCTCTTTCAGCACCTCGACTGCTGCCGACACGCGTGACTTCTCCACCAGCGCAGCCTTCGCGAGGTCTTCGCGTTCCTTGCGCATCGCGAGTTCGGCTCTGTCATTCCAGTCGCGCCTTTCCCGATCCAGCTTCTCGATCTTGCGATTCAGATCTTTCTTGTCAGCAATAGAGCGCGCCGCGGCTGAGCGCACCTCAACCAAGGTGTCTTCCATCTCCTGGATCATTAGTCGGACGATCTTCTCCGGATCCTCGGCTTTGTCGAGAATGGCGTTGATATTCGAGTTCACGATGTCGCTGAATCTCGTGAATATGCCCATGACTCTTTCCTCTTTATCGTGTGAATCCTGTCTGTAATATTGCAGCTTTCGTGCCAAGCGCGACATTTTCGCTCAAGTGTTTGTTTTAGATAGTAAAAGAACAAGAATCGAGGGCGCCTTCGAGCACCAGAATGTGGTTTTTTTCACTACATTCTCGCTATTTTCACTATATTTTGGCTTAATTGGCGAATGTCAGCGAGCCCTGAAAAACAACAGATCATCGGCGAGGCGCCCGCCTTCCTGGAAATGCTGGAGCACGTGTCCAGGGCGGCCACGCTGTCCAAACCCGTACTCGTCGTTGGCGAGCGCGGCACCGGCAAGGAATTGATCGCCTCCAGACTGCATTTTCTGTCGGATCGGTGGGAGCAAAGCGTTGTGAAGGTCAACTGCGCGGCGTTGACCGAGAGTATCCTCGAGTCCGAGCTGTTTGGGCACGAAGCGGGCGCATTCACCGGTGCTGCCAAAACACACATCGGACACTTCGAGCGCGCGGATGGCGGCACACTGATCCTGGACGAACTGGCGACGATCTCTCTCAGGATGCAGGAGAAGATACTGCGCACGATCGAGTACGGCGAGGTTCAGCGGGTCGGCGGCAACGAGACGCTCAGCGTCGACGTGCGCATCGTCGGCTCCACCAACGCGGACCTGCAGTCACTTGCGGCCGAAGGGCTTTTTCGCAAGGACCTGCTTGATCGCCTTGCGTTCGACGTCATCACCGTTCCGCCGCTGCGCGAGCGCGTTGAAGATATCCTGCCGCTGGCCAATGCATTCGCGATTCACATGGCCAGCGAATTGAAGTGGAGCTTCTTTCCCGGCTTCAGTCCGAAAGCATCGTCTGCCTTGTTGCGTAATCGCTGGCCGGGCAACGTTCGTGAGCTCAAGAACGCTATCGAACGCAGTGTCTATCGGGCTGAAGATCCTGAAGCGCCAATCACGAACATCGCACTGGACCCGTTTGACTCACCCTTTAGAATGGCGCAGCCGCCATTGGCGACTCCGCGCAGCGCGGCCGGCAAGAGACGCAGCCCCTTGCTGCCAACCGACCTCAAGCAGCGACTCGCGGACACTGAAACGGAGTTTTTGCGGGCGGCGCTGGAGAAAGCCCGATTCAACCAGCGACTCGCGGCTGACCTGCTCGGGCTTGGCTACCACCAGTTTCGCGGCAAGCTGAAAAAGTTCGGTATCAGCAGCAAGCCCTGATTGATCCGCAGGCCGACCAGCCTCTAGCTTTCATCGCGGTAGCGCCGCACGTAAATTGCGGCGGTCACCAGCAGACCGCAGACGATGACTCCACCCCACATCGACGGGCTGGTGAGGAACTGCACAACGTCCAGGTGGCCGAGCAGACTGATATTGTCCAGTCCGGTTCGCCAGTGCTCCTCTTCGAAAAAGGACTCGAGGTCCAGCGTCCTGAACAGTGGAATAGCATCGCCTCGATCCAGAACGGCGCTCGCAAAGAAGCGGGTGCGTAAGAAAATCCACTCCAGCAGCGGAACAAGGATCAGCGGCATGAACGCCATCAGCAGGGGTGCCCGCTTCGTCCAGGCGGATACAAACAGGAACCATGCGATAAACGGTGACATCCAGATACCGGACCCGACCAATACGATGAACGCCGCTACCCAGTTGTCAAACAGCGGCACGGAACCCCAGATCAGCAAGCCCGCATCGCCGCCCTTCATCGACACCCAGATGCTGGTGATTATCAGGTTGACCAGGTGCGTCACGATGATGCCCATCACGGCAACTACCGGTATGACGAAGACTGCCGTCAACAGTTTCGAAATGACGGTCTCGGCATCGGTGACCGGCAACGAACGCCAAAATAGTATGCTCTTGTCCTTACGTTCGCCGTAGAGCGAGTCAAGACTGTAGAACACTGTCAGAATCGCCAATCCGACCAGGAACAGCCAGGAAGTGCCCACAAAGAACGCGGTCAGGGCCGCTTTGCGCTCGCCTTCGCCGGCCAGGTTCGACGCGCCGAAAATGGCGACATCCAGCTCCTTGGCAAAGCCGGAGGCAAAGACAAGCATTGCCAGGACGCTGAGGGAAACGATGCTGGCAATCGCCGTCGGCGTCACATAGATAGACCGATGCTCCCAGATCTCGCGTCGGATCAGTGCCAGTTGATTAGCGATCATTGGCGTGCCCCCTTGACCTTGGCGACGAACAGATCGGCGACGGACGGCGTTCGAAGCTCTCCCAGTCCCTGCAGGTTCTCCCGGCTTACGCCCTCGAACAGAAACACCGCTTTGCCAAACATCTCGTGCTCCGCGATCGGGCCCAACCCTTTTGCCTTCAGTGCATTCTCACCGGACGTCAGCAGCTCCACGTAGGAGTCGGCCAGCGCGTCCATGGGTGAATCGAGCAAGATTTTGCCGTCATTGATGAACATGATGTCGGTCAGGAGATTTTCGATCTCCTCTACCTGGTGGGTCGTAATCAGAATGGTGCGCTGCTCATCGAAATAGTCGTTCAGCAAGTTACTGTAGAACTCCTTGCGAAAAATAATATCCAGGCCCAGCGTTGGTTCATCGAGAACCAGCAGCTTCGCGTCGATCGCCATGATGATCGACAGATGCAGCTGCGTCACCATGCCTTTCGAAAGCTCGCGAACCTTTGCGCTGGAACGAACCTTGGTCTGGCTCAGGAAACTGTCTGCGCGTTTTCGCGAAAAATTCGGATGCACCGCCTCGACGAAATCCAGCAGTTGCGTCACGCGGATCCAGCGTGGCAAAACTGCTACGTCTGCGATGAAACAGATATTTTTCAGGAGCTCCTTACGCTGCCTGAAGGGATCCAGGCCGAGTACCGAGAGCTCGCCGTCGAAATCAGTAAGCCCCAATACGGCCTTGAGCAGCGTCGTCTTGCCGGCGCCATTGGGCCCGATAAGGCCGAGTATCTTGCCCTGCTCAATCTCGAAGCTGACGTTGTCAACTGCGCGCACGGAGCCGAAGTGTTTGGACACACCTCGAGCATCGACCAGACTAGTCATTCTTCACCCTCCGCATCGCTTTTTGTTTTTCTCGCGTTCAACAGGTCCGTCTCATTCAATCCAAGCCGTTCAATTGTCAACAGGATCTTCGGCCATTCCTTGTCGAGGAAGCGCTGGCGTTCGGCTTTCAGCAGGTTTTTTCGGGCACCGTCGTTAACGAACATGCCCCTACCACGCTTTTTCTCGACCAGGCCCTCGTCAACGAGCTCCTGGTAGCCCTTGAGCACGGTCAGAGGATTGAGCCGATACTCCGCCGCTACATTGCGCACTGACGGCAGCGCGTCACCATCGCCGAGAACGCCTTCGAGGATCATCGCAACAACGCGATCGCGCAGCTGACGATAGATCGGCTGATCTTCATCCCATTTTGGAGCCATCACTTGTCGCTTCCCGTTTCTTGCTGGGCCGGAATCGATAGGGATTGCGGCCTTGATAATCCCAATTGCGGCGCCTGTAAGCGCTTCAAATGGTTTCCCTCTCGAGGCGAAAAAGGCCGAAATGAGACAGCGTGTCGATTGATATCGTCAGCACCTTGCCGTTGATGTGCCCTTTAATCGTTGCTGTGAGCGGCGCACGTGAGGACGCCTGGTTGACGCTCTGCTCCGCGAACACGGCGGCTTTGACCTGATCGTCAATGCTGGCATCAGCCTGGCTTGCGACCAGCGCCAGAACCATGAGCAACATGATGGTCAGGCCGATTAACTGGTTGTTATTTGAGAATCGTTGGAACATCGTCGGTCTCCCGGACCCTTTAAGTTTCTGCAGCGACCAGTCTAGTGGTCTGGTGTTATAGTCAACTATAACACTATGAGTTCCGCTTGCAAGCCCTTTTTGAGGGATCTGTTAACCCCGGCCGCCTCAATCCGCCGTTTACAGAGGTTCCGGGGAAGGAAATCCGATGTCGGTGAGCGCAGAATCCGTGGCCAGGTCAGCGAAGGCACTTTTCAGCGAAGTGAGGCTCACCTATGCTCCAGCAATGGGCCACACACCCGACGACAGCGCGCTGATGCTGCGCTACAAGGACGGCGACGTTGCCGCGTTTGAAGCCCTCTATCGACGCCACAACGATTCCCTGTATCGGTATCTGCTGCGACTCTGCCGCCATCGCGACACGGCAGAGGACATTTTCCAGGACGTCTGGGGCAAGATTGTCAAAGCGCGCAGCAGTTACCGCCCTACTGCCAAATTCACAACGTTCCTGTACCGTGTCGCTCACAACTGCTTTATCGACCATGTGCGCCGCAATAAACGCCATGCGAACAGCACCGAGATGCAAACCGAGCATTTCGCCCATCCCGGCGAAACGCTGGAAACGGCCACAGAGCGTAGCCTGGCGAAGGAGCGCCTGGCCAAGGCGCTGCTCGATCTACCCGAAGAGCAGCGCGATGCTTTCCTGCTGCACGAGGAAGCTGGCCTGAGCGTTGACGAGATAGGCCTGGTGACCGGCACAAACCGTGAAACCGCCAAGAGCCGGCTGCGCTACGCCGTTAAAAAGCTCAGGGTTGCCATCGACGAGAAACCGGAGCGGTCATGAGCAACGAACCCGAAAATCGCATTGCCGATCCACGCGTTACCGAGACCTACAGGGAATTGGCCAGCGAGCACGCACCGGCGCATCTGGACGAGCGGGTGTTGAAGATGGCCGCGGGCCATCGTACGCCCTACGGCCGGGCTCGAGCCTGGATACGCCCGGCCGCTTGGGCGGCGACGATTGCGCTCAGCTTCGGGATCGTCCTGGAACTGACGCAACTCCCTTCGTTTGACGTTGAAACAACGCCGCCACCGCCAACATCGGCCATTGGCAGAAGTGCTGAGCGACAGGCGCCAGCGGACCACGCCGCACGGCCGATTCGACCATCGACGCCCGAACCGCTGCCAGCGGCAACCGTCGAGAAAGCTCGCGCACCCATTGCAGCGGAGCAGAAGAGTGTAGCCGCAGAAACCCCGGAATCTTCGCAAATGCCGGCCAGGGAGGAACTCGCCGCGCGCGCGACAGCCGTCATGCAGGAAGCTGAAGACCTGGCGCAGGCGCGGACCGGCTCCGACAATCGTGCGGACCTCGTTTCCGCCCAGCCGGACAACGGTGACCCCGAGTCCGGAATCGCCGAGCCGATGTCGACAGGGTTTGCCGGGACTCGACAGGAGGAAGCCGACAGGCAGGCGGCAAGAAAGATGTCGCAGGAAGCTCGCGGCGCGGTCGCTTTACTGGCGGATGTCGATGATATGGCGCTTTCCGACCCCGCCTGTCTGCCATCCCAGCGCAAAGCGCCGGATGACTGGCTGGCCTGCATTCGCGACCTCCGGGAGCGCGGACTGGAGGTCCAGGCAGACGAGGAATACGAGGAATTTCAACGGCTATTTCCTGAATTCGACGACTCCATCACTGATAAGTAGACGCCACCCGTGTCTGATTGCTGCGCCGATGCTAAAATCGCTGGGCATTTCGCGCATCCAGAATCAGGGAACCAATAATGAAAGCACCCGTTCGCGTCACTATTACTGGCGCTGCCGGCCAGATTGGCTATCAGCTCGCCTTCAGAATCGCTTCCGGCCAGATGCTGGGCGATGACCAGCCGGTCATATTGCAGCTACTGGAAATCCCCCCGGCGCTTCCCGCATTGAACGGCGTGGTTATGGAACTCAATGACTGTGCCTTTGCAACGCTTGCCGGCATCGTGGCAACCGATGACGCCAATACCGCTTTCAAGGACAGCGACTACGCGTTGCTGGTGGGCGCACGACCGCGCGGTCCCGGTATGGAGCGCAAGGACCTGTTGCAGGCCAATGCCGCTATTTTCTCGGTACAGGGCAAAGCGATGAATGATCACGCAAGCAGCAATATACGCGTGCTCGTTGTCGGCAACCCGGCCAACACCAACGCGCTTATTGCCAGCAGCAATGCGCCCGACATCGACCCGCGAAACTTCACTGCGATGACGCGGCTCGACCACAACCGTGCCAAAGCGCAGCTGGCAGCGAAGACCAACAGCCATGTGAACGATATTCGTCGCATGACGATATGGGGCAATCATTCGGCGACGCAGTACCCGGATGTCAATCACGCCACCGTGGCAGGCCAGGCAGCAACTAAACTGGTCGAGCAGTCGTGGCTTGCCGACGAGTTTATCCCGGTTGTGCAGCAGCGTGGTGCGGCGATCATTGAGGCACGGGGCGCGTCGTCCGCCGCTTCCGCAGCATCGGCGGCAATCGACCACATGCATGACTGGGCGCTCGGCACACCGGGTGACGATTGGGTCAGCATGGCTATTCCGGCCGACGGCAGCTACGGCATCGAAGCCGGCATCGTGTATTCCTACCCGGTGCGCTGTCGCGACGGCCAGTATGAAATTGTGCAGGATCTTCCCATCGACGACTTTAGTCGCGAACGTATGAACGCTACCGAGGCCGAGCTTCGCGAAGAACGCGCCGCGATTGAAGATCTGCTGTAGAGTTTTTTTTCGGCATCGCCCGATTGCGATACCGTTTCTTATTGACCTTGCGAGGTGTACGACTTGTCCGGTTTTCTAGTAAGTTTGTTCTGGCTGCTGCTGTTCGTTGGCGGCGGCATCTATCTGGCCTATCAGCGCGTGGATCTGCGCACATCGACCATCGCTGCGGGCATCGCATTGGCCGCGTACTGGGTGTTCGGTGACGGCTATGTTATCTGGAAGCTCTTCCTGACGCTGCTGTTCGGCGTCATGGTAGTACCGAACCTGGTGGAGGTGCGGCGCGAGAAAATCACCAAACCGCTGCTCTCTATCTATCGCAAGATGCTGCCATCGATGTCCGATACCGAGCGTGAAGCGCTCGAAGCCGGCAATGTCTGGTGGGATGGCGAGCTGTTCTCCGGCATGCCCGAATGGGACAAACTCATGTCCTACCCCGCGCCGAAGCTCTCGGATGAAGAACAGGCGTTCCTGGACGGCCCTTGCGAAGAGCTCTGCAGGATGCTCGATGACTGGGAAATCTGTCACGAACGGGCAGACATGCCAAAGGCAGTATGGGATTACATCATCGAGAAGAAATTCTTCGCGATGATCATTCCGAAGCGCTACGGAGGACTGGAGTTCTCTGCTTATGCCAATGCAGCTGTCATTACCAAGCTTGCAAGCCGCAACGCGACCGCATCTTCGACTGTTGGTGTGCCCAACTCGCTAGGACCGGCTGAGCTTTTATTGCATTACGGCACGGAAGAGCAGAAAGACCGCTACCTGCCGGGACTGGCCGCCGGTACCGAGATTCCCTGTTTTGCGCTGACATCACCGCAGGCCGGATCGGATGCGGCATCGCTGATCGATAGCGGCGTTGTCTGCAAGGGGACCTGGAATGGCAAGACAATCACGGGTATCCGGCTGAACTGGAACAAGCGATATATCACGCTGGCCCCGGTTGCCACCGTATTGGGGCTGGCGTTCAAGCTGTATGACCCGGACAACCTGATCGGCGAACAAAAGGAATACGGCATAACCGCCGCCCTGATTCCGACCGATACGCCGGGCGTCGAGGTCGGAAGACGGCATTACCCGCTATCTGTCGCATTTCAGAACGGACCGACATCGGGCAAGGACGTCTTTGTGCCGCTCGACTACATCATCGGCGGCCCCGAGATGGCGGGCAAGGGCTGGAAGATGCTTGTGGAGCTGCTGTCTGTCGGACGCGCGATTACGCTGCCATCGACCTCATCCGGTGGTGGCCAGGCCGCCAGCTACGCGACTGGCGCTTATGCGGTGATTCGCAAGCAGTTCAATACGTCGATCGCCAATTTCGAAGGTGTCGGCGAAGCGATCGCACGCATAGCCGGGCACACTTATACAATGAATGCGGCTGTTGCCGTGACAGCCGGCGCGATCGACCAGGGCGAGAAACCCGCGGTACCCTCTGCCATCCTGAAGTACCACTGCACGGAGCTTGGCCGCAAGGTCGCCAACGATGCAATGGACGTACACGGTGGTAAGGCGGTGATGATGGGCCCGAACAACTACCTCGGGCGCGCCTACATGGCAACACCCATCGCGATAACCGTCGAAGGTGCGAATATTCTTACCCGCAGCCTGATCATCTACGGCCAGGGCGCGATTCGCTGCCACCCGTTCGTGCTCAGGGAATTGCATGCGGCCGCCGACGAAGACCAGGACCGCGGACTCATCGAATTCGATGACGCACTCTTCGGTCATATTGGTTATGCGATCAGCAATATGGCGCGATCCTTCTTCCTTGCGCTCACGCATGCGAAGTTCAGTCGTGTGCCGCTAAACACACCGACACGTCGCTATTACCAGAACATCAATCGCTACAGCGCCGGGTTCGCGCTGGCCTCGGATTTCGCGATGCTCACGCTCGGTGGCGAACTCAAGAAACGTGAGCTGCTGTCGGCACGACTCGGAGATGTTCTGAGCTCGATGTACCTGGCCTCCACGGTACTCAAGCACTTCGAGAACCAGGGTCGGCGCGCAACCGATCTGCCGCTTGTCGAGTGGTCGGTACGCACGCTCATGTACCAGGCTCAGGAATCGCTGCATGCGTTTCTCTTGAATTTCCCGAATCGACCGGTTGCGGCGCTGCTGCGTTTCTTTATTTTCCCTCGCGGACGGACCTACTCGTCGCCGTCGGACGAAATAGCCTCCCGGGTCGTAGAGCTCGCGACAACGCCTGGCGAGGCACGTGAGCGCCTCAGCGAGCTGGCTTATACGACGCTCGAGCCCGGCAACCCGCTTGGCCTGCTGCAGGAAGCCCTGGAGCTGACCAAGAAGCACATGCCGCTGGAACGACGCCTGCGACAGGCCCGCAAGGAGGGCCTCATTCAGGCCGACTACCTTGGCACGCAGATCGACGAAGCTGAAAAGGCGCAGGTCATCAGCAAGGCCGAAGCACGCGGCTTGCGGGAGTACCACGACAAGGTAGACGCGTTGTTAGCCGTGGATGACTTCACCACCGAGGAGTTGGCCCGAGTGCACTCGGGCGCGGTGCGAACCGCTGCGGAAACGAAGCCGGTCGCGAGTGAGGCCGACGACAAGAAGGGCGCAAGCAAGAAGAAAGCAGCCGTTAAGCGGGTTGCCAAGAAGAAACCGGCAGCCAAGCGAGTGACCAAGAAGAAAGCGTCGAGCAAGAAGACCAGGAAAGCCTGACAGGCCTCATGACCGCTGCCGGGCCACTTTTCGAATTAAGGATTCGGGTCGGCCCTGACGCAGCTGCAGGGGTTTCGGAGTGGCTGGAAGAGGTCCGCGATCAAGCTGGGCAGGAAGCCGGCGTTACCGATGTGCGGGCCTTCGAGTCGCGCGACGACGATGCCAGCCAGCTGTGGGTCTTGCAGCTGCAGTTTGAGGATGAAGCTGCGGTCGATGAGTGCCGGAGCAGCTTCATCGCCAACCTGGAGCTACAGCTCGAACAAGGATTCGGCGATGCGGTCAGCTCAACGGGTCGCCTGCTGCGCGAAGAATCGATCGCCGAATTGCCGCTCGGTAGCCCCAACTGCCTGAACTGTGGTGCCCGTCTGAGCGGCCAGTACTGCGGCGTCTGCGGGCAGCGGGCGCGCAACCGGCTGATCCGTCTGTGGGAGCTGATCAGCGACGCATTCGGTGACCTGTTCGAGCTCGACTCGCGACTGTGGCGCACGCTGATTCCACTGCTCATGCGACCGGGTCAGCTGACGCGCGACTACCTTGAGGGTCGCCGCGCGCGTTACATGCCGCCGTTCCGTACGTACCTCGTTTTGAGCGTCATCTTCTTCGTGGTCGCATTCTTCGATCCCCGCGAAGATCTCAGCCTGTTGTTTGAACCGGCACCGGACCCTGCGCCGGAAGAGCAGGCGGAGCGGGAGGCGCAGGCTGCGGCGGCGAAGAAGGAGCTGCTCGATGAGCTCGCCGCCGAGGGCATCATCGTCGGCAATGACATTCCCGGCGACGCAGAGCGCAACGACGATGACATCGCAGAGCCTGCGGACGCCATCAATAACGGCTTCAACATCCAGATCGATGACGATACCGGCGACTGCAATGTCGAAGCCGGCGACCTGGAGGAACTGCCGGAGTGGTTCAAGAGGCGCTTCACGCCCGACCGGATCAAGCAGGTCTGCGAAAAGGTCACTGCGGATGGCGGCAAGTCGTTTGTCGACGTGTTGCTGGACAATGTCCCGGTGGCACTGATCGTGTTACTGCCGCTCATGGCGCTGGTATTGAAGTTCCTCTACCCGCTGTCGCGCCGTTATTTCGTCGAGCACCTGCTGTTCGTCATCCACTACCACGCCTTCTTTTTCCTGATTCTCATCCTGCAAATTCTGCTTGCGCGTGTCGCAGCGTCGATACAGGTTCCGGCAATCGGCCAGGTCCTCGCCGTGGTCGTATCGCTGTATATTCCGGTATACCTGTACATGGCGATGCGCCACGTCTATGGTCAGGGACGATTTGTGACGTTTTTGAAGTACCTGGCGCTGGTGGTTGCGTATAACATCGGTACCGCATTCACGATGCTCGGCGCCGTGCTCTGGGCTGGTGTCAGTCTGATACAACCTGCATAGGGGAAATAATGATGCGATTCACGCGACTTTCCGCGTCTTTTCTCATACTGTCGCTCGGCCTCACCGCCTGCGGCGAAAAAACCGTCGATGAAGCCGCCGACGAGCAGCCGCTCGCCGAGGGCGCCCACCACGCTGAGGCACCGGCCGCCATCCTTGAACGCACCCCGGCGCCGCCAGGCGCCCGGGTATTTTTCATAACGCCGAAGGACGGTGACACGGTCTCCAGCCCGGTTGCAATCGAGTTTGGCATCGAGGGCATGAGTGTCGCGAAGGCCGGGGTCGAGCAGCCGGATTCCGGTCATCATCACCTCTTGATCGACACCGACCTGCCCGATCTGGGATTGCCTATTCCGGCGGACTCGAATCACATCCATTTCGGCGACGGCAGCACTTCGACAGAAATAAGCCTCGAACCCGGGACGCATTCCCTGCGCATGCTGCTTGGAGACTACCGGCATGTTCCGCACGAACCGGCGATTGTGTCTGACCCGATTTCGATCACAGTCGAATAAATTGGTTGAGTGATATCGCCGGGACCACTAAAATCCTAGGGTTCCGTCTTCCTCAGTCTCGAGACATGTCCAGATCCAGCAAAGCGATTGGTATCAGCGGCCTCGCCGCCTACGTCCCGCCCTATCGGGTATGGCTCGAGGACTGGTGTGACTGGACGGATAACCAGTGGCCCAAGATTCGCGAGGTTGTCGGGCGCAGTTTCCGCGTGCGCGGCCCGAATCAAAGCGTCTACACCATGGCCGCCAATGCTGTATTGCGATTGATCGAGCAATACGATATCGATCCGTCGCGGGTCAAGTTTCTTGGGCTGGGCACCGAATCAAGCACGGACAACTCGGCTGGCGCCATCGTTGTCAAGGGTATGGTGGACGAGGCGTTGATTTCGCGCGGCAAGCCACCAATTTCGCGCAGCTGCGAAGTTCCGGAATTCAAGCACGCCTGCCTGGGCGGTGTTTACGGCATGAAAGGTGCGATTCGCCACCTTGCGCTTGACGGCCAGGGCAGCCAGGCCATCGTCGTCTGCGCCGACATAGCCGAGTACGCGAGAGGCAGTTCGGGTGAGCCCACGCAGGGTGCCGGTGCCGTCGCCATGCTGCTGGAGGAAGATCCGAAGCTCGCTGTCGTCGACCTGATCGGCTCCGGCTCGGCCTCGGACTATCGCATCATGGACTTCCGTAAACCGATGCTGCGGTTTTGTGGCCAGGATCGTTCGGAGTCGCACCAGGTACAGGACTTCCCGGTCTTCAACGGCAAGTACTCCACAACCTGCTACGTCGACGAAACACTGCATGCTCTCAACGACATGTATACGAAGCGTAGCCTGGAGCCGAGCGAATACCTGCGCTCCTTGCGCACGGTGTTCCTGCATCGACCATACAGGCGTATGCCGGAAACTGGCTGGGCCGTTTCCTACCTGTTTGCACTAAGCAAGGGCAGCGCCGAGGATCGCGCCGAACTGGCATCCTATTGCTACGAAGCGGGGATCGATGCCGAGGCCATGATGGTCGAGATGACGAGCAAGCCGGCGGTGACCGCCCTCGCGAGTCCGGAGAAGCTGCAGTACGAGGCCTATCCGCTAACGATGGCGGCGCTGCGCGCGTTTCGGGCCTCGCGACACTATCGGAAAGAAATTCTCGACAAGCTTGCGCTTGGCAGCGACACGATGCTGGACCTTGGCAATCTCTACACGGCGGCGTTGCCGGCATGGATGGCCGCTGGTTTCGAGCAGGCACTGGACGAAGATTCGCTGCAGGTCGGCGAAGAGGTGCTGACGCTGGGCTACGGCAGCGGCGATGCGGCTGAAGTAATCCCGTTCTTTATGGCCGACGGCTGGCGCGAGGCAACAGCGAAGATCAAGTTCGCCGAGGCCATGAATTTCGCAGTCGACCTGGATCGAGAACAATACGAGTCTCTTCATGACGGCCGTCACGTCCGAGGCCTCGACTACGTGGCAAGCAATGAGTTCGTCATAGATCGCGTCGGCGGCAGTGACGAGCGTCACTTCAGCGACCTGGGGATCGAGTACTACAAGTTCATCGCCTAAGCGCCCGGCATCAGCGCGAATCGCAATAGCGCGCCAGCAGCTCGCCGTAGTTTTCTTGCAGCTCGCCCCACTCCTGCTTGAACCAGGGCGTGAAATGCTCAGGGCGTTTATCGAGCTCGCGTTGCACGTCGTTCGCCGATACGAAACGTATTCTCGAAATCTCGCTGTCATTCGGCCGTACGTCGCCGTCGACCCGGCCGAGAAACACGTGGCATAGCTCGTTTTCTGCACCCGCCTCACCATAGTCGGCCGTGTAACAAAAACGATACACGTATTCGAGCGATGCTTCGATATTCAACTCGTCACTCAGGCGCCGGGCTGTCGCAATGTCCATGGACTCACCTCGACGCGGGTGGCTGCAGCAGCTATTGGACCAATAGCCGGGCCACAGCCGCTTGCCGTCGGCGCGCTTTTGCAGCAGCAGATCGCCGCGATCGTTGAAAAGAAACAGCGAGAAGGCGCGATGCAGAACACCATCCCCATCGTGGCAAAGCGCTTTCGAGAGGTGTCCGATTTCCTTGTCGTCTTCGTCAACGAGGATGAGCTCCTCACTCTCTGACGATACTATTCGGTTGCCGTCGATCATCGAATCAACTCCAGTGTCCGGTACCCGGCGTCGTGCAGTGCCGCGCGGACCTTGTCCAGGCCGTCGGGACACAGCGCCACAATGGAGCCGCCACCGCCGGCCCCGGTCAGCTTCGCGCCGCTGGCGCCGGCCTGCCTCGCCAGCGTCACCATCCTCTCGAGCTCGGGCGTCGATACCTCGATGGCGTTCAGCAATCCGTGACAGACATTCATGGCCTGACCAAGTTCCGCATAGTTGCCCGCCCGCAAGCGCTCCGCACCTGCCGTACTCAGTCGGTCCATCTCATCGAACAGCGCGTCGTATCGGCTGCCAGGCTGTCTCCTCCGCTGCCTGACAGCCGCAACCTGCTTGTCGGTCAACCCTACCTCCCTGCCGTACGCGATCAGCAAAGGCGGCATTTCTGCCAACTCGAGTGCCTGCATCGTCAGCTGACCTTCGTTCCTGAACAGCATGGGTTGTGCGAACGTCGCGATCGTATTGTCTACGCCCGACGGTGTACCGTGCGCCAGCCTTTCGCACGCGAACGCGATCTCGTTAATGCGCTCGCTGTCAATGTCGAGATGCATTACGCGCGACATCGCGCGCGTTACTGCTACCGCAACAGCCGCCGATGAGCCCAGGCCCATGCCGCGCGGCAAGCCTGACTCAATCACGATCGAGAAGTGATCGTCCTCGAGTCCCAGCTCCCGGCGAATCAGGGCTACGGCTGCGTCGACGCCCGTCGTGTTATCCAGGTTGACGGGAGCCGCTACGCCCCAGGCGGGAATCGTCAGTGTCGTCACGGAATCCGCTCGCTCGACCCACGCTTGCACCGCGTCGGGAATCGGCAGCGCAAGCGCATGACGTCCGTACACGGCAGCGTGCTCGCCGAACAGAATCACCTTGCCTGCCGCAGTCCCATCCGGCTCTTTGATCGAAGCGGTTGCCGATTGCAGGTCTTTGAGGATCTCCTCTGCCTTCCAGCTTTTTATCTCGCCGCCAGCAACCAGGCGATCGACAACCTCAGCAAAGCGATCGTCGGGCACGTCCAGCGCGGCGACGATACTGCGGGCGTGCAGCTTCATATGTCCTTTCTGGATGCCGTGACCCACCAGCGCTCGCAACGCGGCGAAGTTCTGCGCGAGACCAACCGCCGCCATTAACAGCGCAAGCTCTACGGCCGTCGCGGCGCCGCTTACCGCAACGCCGAGTGCGGCAGCGGGGTTCGCCTGCAGTGTGCCGCCAACCGTCGCCACTTTCAGGGGAATACGCATCTCGCCTTCGAGGTCGCCGTTCGCACCGCAGACCCATCGAGTAAGTGGCTGGTAACGACCGCTGGCCGCCGCAAATGCATGCGCGCCGGCTTCAATCGCTCGCCAGTCGTTGCCGGTAGCAAGCGCCAGCGCATCAACGCCATTCATGATGCCCTTGTTGTGTGTCGCCGCCCGATGCGGATCGACTCGCGCAATATCGTTTGCCATGACGATGGCATCGCGCACAAGCTCGCCGTCATTCTCTTTGTCGGCAAGGGCTGCTACCGGTACCCGCGCGCGCACCGTAACGACGGAGCGGTCGACAAGGTTCGACAGGATGCGCAGCGACACGTTGCCCTGGCAGAGCGCGGCGATCTGCGGCGCAACGGCTTCGCAGATCGTATTGACCAGGTTGGCGCCCATTGCGTCGACGGTGTCGACCAGCAGGTGCACTCGTATCAGTGGACCCCCATCGGGCAACTCGATCAGGCGAGACTCAAGATCGCGAACACCGCCGCCGCGCGCGGCCAAACGTGGATGAACCGCATTCGCTGCATCCAGCAGGGACTGTTTGTTCGATTGCACTTTCTCAAGTGCGGCTTCGGGGTTGGCCGCGCCGGTGATATGTACCTGCCCGGCAAGCAGCGACTCATCGCACCGTGCCGTAAAACCACCATGTTGTCGGAACAAGCGCGCGGCGCCACTGACGGCCGCCACGATGGATGGTTCCTCGACGGCCATGGGGACCAGGTAGTCCTGGTCATTGACAAGAAAGTTGGGTGCGACTGCCAATGGCAAGCCGAAAACACCGATAACGTTCTCGATGACTCTGTCAGCCGCGCCGACAGACAGCACCTGCCGGCCGGCCTGCAGCGCATTCGCCTGATCGGGCGATAACCAACCTGCGGCCAGCAGCGCATCGATGCGCTGCGGCACATTCAGCTTGTAAAGGCCTGCCAGTCGAGAGTCTTTCAACGTCGTTCCAACGCTACGCCGCTGGTTTCAAGTCCGCACTCCAGCACCCGACAGCCTGGCTCCGCGTGCTCCACCAGGAACTCGTCGAGCTGTTCGCGTTTCGTGCCCAGCAAAATGCCCACATCGCCTCCGCCCGCGCCACAAGGTTTGTAAACCAGGCCTTCCGCCTTTGCCTGGCTTGTGAGTTTAGCGTGGCCCGCATCGAATATGCCGAGATCGTAGTCGTCGCTGAACTCTGCCAACGCCTGCACGTAGGCAGGAAACTGCGCGAGCACCTCCTCGGCAGAACGCCACGCCTGCGCCATGGCGGTCGAGGCACTGACCAGCTTGTCCAGTGACGCGCGGCGGCCGCCCTTGTCGAAACGCGCCAGCTTGCCCGTCGTGGCGGCCGGCACACCGGTCCAGACCAGGCGACATTCCAGTCCGTCCGGCCATTGGCACGGTGCAATTGTCGCACCCTGCATTCGATATTCAAGCAAGCCTCCATGCGCCGACGTCGCGATATCAACGCCACTTCCTGCGTCGGACTGGAATAGCTTGTGCACGCGGATGGCGTTGTCGAGGAGCTCAGGCGATTCGGTGAGTGCGGCGGTCAGGGCAACTGTCAGCGCGGCGCTCGAACCCAGGCCGACCTTGCTGCCTGAGCGGGCGTCAAAAAAAGCGCGGCTATCGAGCTCGATCGACAGAAAACCGCTGTCGTTCTTGCGCAGTGTCCGCCAAGCCGCATCGACGAGTCGATAGTCGTCGGCTCCCTGCAGCCACCGGGGTACCTGTCCCTCGACGACGAAGCGTCCCTCTGTCGCCGAATAGCCTGGCGCCGAGACGCGATGCCAGGCGGTGTCGGCAGGCGTGACGCTGACACGGGCACGCCGACTGACCGCCATGCTCACGGCCGGCGCACCTCGCAGCACGGCGTACTCGCCGGACAGCACCGCCTTGCCCGGCGCACTGGCGATCACGCCCGTCATTCGCTGTCCAGGAGTCGGCCTGCGCCGCCGAGCCCGGTCAGCATGACGTCCTGGACACCGTCGGTCGCCAGCAATGTGCTGCGGACCTCTGCGGCATGCCCGGGCAGGCAGATGGCCTTGACCTGCGGCCCGGCATCGATCGTAAAAAACACCCCCAATCCATCGCGCTGCAATCTCCGTATCGATTGCAGACACTGCATCGTCGCCGAGTTCCAATACACGATCGGCGGGCGCGACGCCCACATCATCGAGTGCATCTTCAGACAATTGTGTTCCGCGACGGCGGCGAGCTTGGGAAAGTCCTTTGCGAGAATTGCTTCGCGTGCGATCGCGAGGTCTTCGTCCTGATTCTCGATCCAGCTGGAATAAAAGGGCGAAGTCCGGCGACTGATCTCCATTGCCTCCGTCGAGCCTACCGGCTTCGGTCCCGTTTCCGTGATGGCAACAACCACCTGCAGTGGCCAGCTGCCGACGTCGCGCAGCGTGTGCACGGCAATATCCTGTTCGCTATTCTCAAGCTCGACGAAGCCACCGTAAAGACTGCGGGCAGCAGAGCCGGAGGCCTGCCCGGCAAGACTTGCAAGCGCGGCGGTGTCGAGAGACCGTCCTGCGGCTGCCGCGGCGGCGATAGTGATCGCGGCAAACGAAGACGCTGACGAAGCCAGGCCCGCTGCAATGGGGAAATTGCAGCGACTGACGATGCTGGCGCGCGGCCGGTCATGCCCGATGACCCGGTCCAGGCAGGCTGACAGTCGTGGCAACATGGCGGCATCGGGGACTCCGTTGACAAGCAGCGTATCAGCCGCCAGTTTCGCCTCGAGCTCGACCCGCATTTCAGTAAAAAGCTCGCTGAGCGTGATCGAAATAGAGCCGACCGCGGGCAGGTTTCGCTGGATGTCTCGCTTGCCCCAATACTTGATGAGCGCAATATTTGGCTGGGCGATAGCCGATGCCCGCATGTCCAAGACTCTTCTCGTGTGGCCGATCAGGGACCGCGGATTATAGCCCAGTCGGGCATGCGCACAGCGGCATAATTCGGTGTAACCTACACGGCCACATTGACGAGGATTCCTGGCATTGGCTGATACGTTTGCAGATCGTATCGCGGACTATACGGCTCGCGTCGACGCCCGCCTTGATGCTGCGCTGCCACCCGCGTCGACCGTTCCGACCCGCCTGCACGAGGCGATGCGCTACGCCGTATTGAACGGCGGCAAGCGAGTTCGGCCCCTGCTGGTCTACGCCACTGGCGAGTGCCTCAACGTCGATCCCCGAAGCCTCGATGCGCCAGCCGTTGCGATCGAGCTGATACACGCATTTTCGCTGGTTCATGATGATTTGCCGGCAATGGACGACGATGACCTGCGCCGTGGCAAGCCCACCGCCCATATCCAGTTTGACGAGGCAACCGCGATACTCGCGGCGGATGCTCTGCAGCCATTGGCATTCGGCGTACTTGCCAATCTTGAAGATGTCACGGCCGAGACCAGGACGCAGCTGGTGAAGCTCGTTGCGGTAGCCAGCGGCTCGATCGGCATGACCGGCGGCCAGTCCATCGATCTCGCGGCGGAAGGCGGCACCATGAGTGCCGACGCGCTCGAGCACATGTACTCGCTGAAAACGGGTGCACTGATTCATGCCTCTGTGGTCTCCGCCAGCCTGTTGTGCGAAAGCCTGAGCAATGAAGACCAGGCGGCTCTCGACGGTTTCGCGCGGGCAATCGGCGTCGCGTTTCAGATCAAGGACGACATCCTGGACGTCGAAGGCGAAACCGAGGTAATCGGTAAACAGGCGGGCGCCGACCAGCGACTGGGCAAGGCAACGTATCCGGGGCTGTTCGGGATCGACGAATCGAGGCGGCGCTGTGACGAACTGCTGTCGGATGCGCTGTCGCGCCTGGAGCGCTTTGGCGACAAAGCAGCGCCGCTGGTATGGCTGGCACGTTTCATTGTCGAGCGGGGACGCTAACGCGATGTCCGCGCTGACGCGCAGTATCCTGCACGTCGACATGGACGCGTTCTACGCGTCAATCGAGCAACGCGACAATGCAGATTTGCGTGACAAGCCGCTGGTGGTCGGTGGTACCTCGAACCGTGGTGTCGTTGCCGCCGCGAGTTACCAGGCCCGCGAATTCGGCGTTCGTTCCGCTATGCCGATTGCCGAAGCGTTGCGCCGCTGCCCGCAGCTGTTGCGCGTCAAACCCCGCATGTCGCATTACCGCTCCGTGTCCAAGCAGATATTCGCGGTGTTTCGCGAGTTCACCCCGTCGGTTGAAGGCCTCTCACTTGACGAGGCATTTCTCGATGTCACCGCGAGCGTCACGCTGTTTGGCTCGCCCGAGAAGATCGCAGCGGCGGTGAAAGCGCGCGTACTCGAAGAAACCGGGCTGACCTCGTCTGTCGGTGTCGCTGAAAACAAGCTGGTGGCAAAAATTGCGTCGGATCTCGACAAGCCCGACGGCCTTACTGTCGTAATGCCTGCGGATTACGGGAGCAGGCTCGATCCCCTGCCGGCGGCTGTCATACCCGGAATCGGACCGGAAACGCTGAAGCGACTTTCTGCTGCAGGCATTGCAACTGTTTACGAACTGCGAACGGCCGCCGACCGGACGCTGGAGCCCATCTTCGGACGCTATACAAAGAGAACCCGGGAGCGTGCATCGGGCATTGACAGGCGCCCGGTCGTGTCATCACGAGAAGAAAAGTCCATTAGTGCCGAGGAAACCTACGGCACGGATCTCGACTCCCGGGCGCAGATGGACCGCGAATTGCTGCGGCTCACCGAGCGCACGGCGGCACGCCTGCGAAAAGCCGGCCTGGCGGCGAATACCGTGCAGATCAAGATTCGGCAGTCAGACTTCACGACTTATACGAGGCAGCGCAAGGTCAGGCCGGCGTCGAACGGCACGGACCAGATTTATGCCGTCGCGCGCCAGCTTCTCGACGTCTGGCTGGCGAACTTCCCGGGTGCCAGGATCCGGCTTCTCGGCGTCGGTGGCAGCGACCTCGCAGCCGCGCAGCAGACGGACCTGTTTGCGCCGACTCCGGAGGGGTCTACCGACCCGGTCGACCGTACCGTCGACGAAATACGCGATCGCTTCGGGGACGAGGCGCTCGAACGCGCGCGGACCTTGGAGCGCCATAGATTGAGGTAGAATGGCCGGTCAGGCAGGCCTGCTGTGGAGATCCATGTACACCAGCTTTTTTGGACTGAACGAGAAACCGTTCTCGATAACACCAGACCCTCGCTACCTTTTCATGAGCGAGCGCCATGGCGAGGCCTTGGCGCACCTGGTTTACGGCGTTACCGAGAGCGGCGGCTTCATTCAACTGACGGGCGAAGTCGGCACCGGCAAGACCACGCTCGTGCGTTCGCTGCTGCTGAACCGGATGCCGGAAAATGCGGATGTCGCGGTTGTGCTGAATCCGCAGCTTTCGGTGCTCGAGTTTCTTGCAACCATTTGCGAGGAATTGCACATCGATGTGCCGCACAACAAAGGCAGCATCAAGGCGCAGACGGACGCGCTGAATCGACACCTGTTGCAGGCCCATGCGCAGGATCGACGAACTATTCTGGTGGTCGACGAGGCGCAGAATCTCTCGCCCGCTGTCCTCGAGCAGGTGCGGCTCTTGACCAACCTTGAAACGGCCAAGCAAAAGCTGCTGCAGATTATCTTGATCGGGCAGCCGGAGCTTCGCGAGCTCCTGGCGCGCAACGATCTCCGCCAGCTCGCACAGCGCATCACCGGACGCTATCACCTGGAGCCACTCACTCGCGAGGAGACGGCGCAGTACATCGAGCATCGCCTGAAAGTCGCCGGCGCTGTCGGCGAAGTCTTTGACAGCGGCGCCAAGAAAGAGACTTTCCGCCTGTCGCAGGGCGTCCCGAGGCTCATCAACGTAATCTGCGATCGTGCGCTGCTCGGCGCCTATAGTCGCGAGTCCCGTCGTGTCGATCGACGGTTGATCCGCCGCGCAGCCGCGGAGGTGCGTGGCCAGCAGGAAAGCCTGCCCTGGTTGCGGCCGTTGGCGACGGCGGCGGCTGTGGCGGGTATTGCCATCATCGCGGTCACGATCTGGTCCGGAACACAGTCGCGCGTGTCGGGCCCGGCCTCAATAGCCGCCGCGGGCGAGGTAGCCGAGGAAATACCTGCCGCGGTCAACACTGTCCCCGCGGACTCCGGCACTGCGAATTCGCTGACGGGGCAAGCACCGGCTGGCGCGATAATTCCTGAAGAAGCGACTTCCGGAGCCGACTCGCAGGCTGAGGCGGCCAACGTCGAAGCGGCTGCCGCAGACGATCAACCGTCGCTTAACGATCAGCTGAAGCTGGCGCAGGAATTAACCACTACCGCCACTGCGCTGAGATCCCTGTTTGAAACCTGGAACCTGAACTTCGACGCGAGCAGGAGCGGCTGCTCGCAGGCGCGCGACAACGGCCTCGCCTGCCTGTACCAGCGAGGTTCGTGGGCAGGATTGCGGCAGATGGACAGGCCGGCCGTTCTCACGCTCGTCGACGATACGGGCGGCTCCCACGCGGTGGTGCTAATGGCGATCAACGGCGGCTCTGCCGACCTGTCCATCGGTGGCGTGCTGGTATCGCACCCGGTTCTGTCAATTACCGACGCCTGGTTCGGCGAGTACATGTTGTTGTGGCGCCCGCCCGGCGGCGAAGCCGTGTCGCTGGCGCCGAATTCTCGCGGGCCCGAGGTGCTGTGGCTACGCGAGAGCCTTGCAACAATCGATGCACAGTTCGCCAGCAGCAGGCCGGGTTCGGACTTGTACGACGCAGAACTCGAGCAGATCGTTCGGGACTTTCAGCGCGCACACAGGCTCGATGTGGACGGCCTCGCGGGGCAGCAAACACAGATCATTGTCAACTCCTTGCTTGCGGTCGATGGCACGCCGCGACTTACCTCATCGCTGCTCGCACGGGAATAACTGATGTCTTTCATACTCGACGCGCTGAAGAAATCGGAAACAGAGCGCCAACAAAAAAGCTCGGCAGAGTTTGCGAAGGTACCCACAGGCAGCGGACCGACTCGGGCCCCGGGCTGGCTGCTGATTCTGGGCGTTCTGCTCGCCGTCAACCTGATCGTCTTGCTTGGGCTGTTGCTCAGGCCCTCCTCCGAGCCACCAGTGCTAAGCGCGCCAGCAGTATCGGAAGCCAGTGTGGCGCGAGCCGTGGAGACCCGCCAGCCGGGGCCGGCTGCTGCTGCCGCCGATGACGGCCCGCCGAGCTTTGCAGACCGTGTCGCCGAAGCGAAGCAAGCCACCCCTGCGACAGCCCCGGCACGTGCGGCGGTGCAGGAGGACGGTATCAAGCAAGCCGCACCGCCCGCCGTCCCGGTCGACAGCTCGCGGCCGGCGAACACCTCGACGTTGCCGACGATCTACGAAGTCATTACCGACGGCAGTATCGTGCTGCCCGAGCTGCACCTCGACATTCACGTCTATAGCGACGTGCCGCAGGACCGCTTCGTGTTCATCAATATGTCCAAGCAACGTGAAAGGTCGCAGCTTGAAGAGGGGCCGGTCGTCGACGAGATTACGCCCGACGGTGTGATCCTGACGTATCGTGGCGAAACCTTCCTGTTACCGCGCGACTAGATACCTTGAACGAATCGACGATCAAATACGTGGATGGCGATTCCCTGGCTGCCGCACTGACATCCGGTATTCACCAGGTGATGGGCGAACAGGAAATGCTCAATCGCATCAACGTTTTCCCTGTCGCGGACAGCGACACGGGTACCAACCTCTGCCTTTCCCTGGGCGCCGCGCTGGATATCCTGGGGAGCAGCGAGGAGAAGCACCTCGGCACCATGCTCGCCGCGATGGCCGACGCCTTGCTGGATGGAGCCCGCGGAAACTCCGGCGCGATCATCGCGCAGTTTTTTCAGGGGCTGAGCGACTCGGCGGGCGAATCGACACGCTTCACGACCTACACGTTCGGCAAGGCCGTCAGTCTCGGCAGCGAATATGCGCACGACGCGCTGTCGATGCCACGTGAAGGTACAGTCCTCACGGTGGTCGCAGCCTTCGCAAACAGCATTGCCCACCAGGTGGCCGACGCGAAGCAGGAAGACTTCCGGGCTCTTCTGCGTACCGCCCGGGGCGAGCTGGAAGAGGCTCTTGCCAACACGCCGAATCAGCTTGAAGTATTGAAGAAAGCTGGCGTGGTCGATGCCGGCGCCAAGGGCTTTGCGGTACTGGTAGAAGGAATGTGTCAGTACCTCTGCGAGGGAACCGCCGTGCCAATGCCGGACACGTCCTTGCTGAATGCCATCGAGCCCGCCGTCCCGTTCGCTGAGGCCGACAACGCATCGAAGTATCGTTTCTGTACCGAGTGCCTGGTGAGCGCAGACGATATCGAACGGCGAAAACTGCGCGAGGCACTTGCGAAGCTCGGCGACTCGCTGGTTCTCGCCGGCACCAAGCGCAAGGCGAAGATCCACATCCACGTCGACGATCCGGACGCCGTTTTCGATGTCGCCCGGAAGTTCGGTCGGCTCAGCGGCGAAAAGGCGGACGACCTGCACCGCCAGCAGCACAGCATGCAGGCGACATCGCGGCGTTTCGCTGTCATTACCGATTCAGCGGCTGACATCCCCGAAGATGCGATGGAGCGCCTCGACATTCACATGGTGCCCTGTCGAATCCAGTTTGGCGATCATGGCTTCCTCGACAAAGTCAGCATTACGAGCGATGAGTTTTACGAGGAACTCGCATCGAACAGCGTCCACCCGACCACGTCCCAGCCGGCCCCCGGTGATTTTCGTCGCCAGTTTCAATTTCTCGCCAGCCACTACCCCGACGTTCTTTCCCTGAATCTGACGAGTCGCGTCAGCGGTACGTTTGAGGGTGCCCGCCTTGCCATCGAACGCAGCAAAGCGCCGGGCCGGATTCACGTCATTGATACCCGGAATGCCTCGATGGGTCAGGGTCAGCTGGTCACCCTGGCTGCCGAATGCGCCGATAGCGGGCTGGACGTGGAGTCGACCGTCGAGCTCATTCAGCGGCAGATACCGCGAACCCGGACGTTCGCATTACTCGATGACCTGCGTTACGCGGTACGTGGCGGACGCGTCCCGGCGTGGGTCAAGACGATCGCCGATCTGCTGCATCTGAAGCCCATCATCGCGACGAAACCGGACGGGCAGATTTCACTGGCCGGCTTCGTTTTTGGGCGACGCAATCGAGCCGACCGCTTTGCCAGGTTCGTTGCGCGCCGCGTCGAAAAAAACACGCCGCTGCAGGTCGGCATCGGGCATGCCCTATGCAGACAGGACGCAGAGCTTCTCGCAGAAAAGATACGATCACGTATCAGCACCGTCGAGGCTGTCGATATCAGCGCGCTGGGGCCAGCACTCGGCGTGCATGGTGGCCCCGGCACGCTGCTTGTGGCCGTCAGTCCTGTCGTTTCACTTGAGGACGTCACCCGCAACGTCGATTAGCTCAGCCCCCTCGTTGCGCGCGTTGTTGACGCGACGATCCACCGGCCAGGCCGTTAACTCTGGCGTCCGCTCGGGTAGCTGCTGCAGGACGTCGGCCGAACCGGCCAGCCAGTCGCTGGCCGTATCGGACCTTAAGATGACCGGCATCCTGTGATGCAACGGCTGCATGAATTCGTTGGCTTCGGTGGTAATCAGGGTAGTCGTCTGCAGTGACTCTCCGGTCTCTTTGTCGGTCCAGTTCTCCCAGAGGCCGGCAAGGCCAAGCGGCTCGCCGCTCGCCAGCGAGATGTAATAGGGCGTCTTGGCATCATTCTCGCGGCGCCACTCGTAGAAACCATCGGCAAGTACAACGCAGCGTCGATGCCGGAATGCCGCACGATAGGACGGTTTCTCCGCCACGGTTTCGGCCCGCGCATTGATCATGCGATTGCCTATCGACGGGTCCTTGGCCCAGAACGGAACCAGGCCCCACCGCAGCATGACGAGTTCGCGCTCGCTGCCTGCCTCCCGGATCGCGGCGATATCCTGGGTTGGCGCGATGTTATAGCGGGGCTTCAGTTGGATCGTTGTCGACACGCCGAACAACGCGGCAGCGGCTTCGGCGGGAGAATAAAACGCGAAACGTCCGCACACGGCTATTCACGAATTCCCACACCGCGCTGCATCAGCACCATGCAGGCTGTGAACAAGACAACCACGAAAACGACAAGAATGACGTATGCGTGGCCAATGCTGATATCAGACGTGCCAAGAATGCCGTAGCGAAAGGCGTTGACCATGTAAAGAATCGGATTCGCCTTCGAGATGTTTTGCCAGAACTCCGGCAGCAATGAAATCGAGTAGAACACGCCACCCAGGTAGGTCAGGGGCGTAAGGACGAAAGTCGGCACGATCGATATATCGTCAAACTTCTTCGCGAACACGGCGTTGATGAATCCCGCCAGTGAAAACACGACCGACGACAGCAGCACGATCGAGATCGTGATCAGCGGATGCGCAACGTCCAGACGGGTAAAGAACAAAGCGATGATCGTGACCAGCAGTCCAACCAGCAGCCCGCGCAGCACGCCGCCGGCCACGTGACCAATAATAATCGTCGCGTACGACATCGGCGCTACCAGCATTTCCTCGACATGACGCCCGAACTTCGCACCGAAGAAGGAAGAAACGACATTGCCATAGGAATTGGTTATCACGGACATCATGATGAGACCGGGAGCGATGTACTGCATGTAGTCGAAACCGTCCATGCTGCCAATGCGTCGACCGATGAGGTTGCCGAAGATAATGAAGTACAAGGTCATGGTGATCGCAGGCGGCACAATCGTCTGCACCCAGATACGCAATACCCGCACGACCTCCTTGCGAATGATGGTCTTTGCAGCAACCAGGTTTAATCGCAGGTTCATTCGGACGTCACCTGCTGCTTGCTTTCGACGAGGCGCATGAACAGCTCTTCCAGGCGATTCGCCTTGTTGCGCAGGCTGGAAACGTGAATGTCCCGCGCGCTGAGCTGCGCAAACAGGTCGTTCAGATCACGTCCCGGTCCTTTCTCCACCTCAAGCTCGCCGTCGCCACGCAGTTTCGTCGTAAAGCCTTCCAGCTGCGGTGCTGCGGAGACGGCGCTGTCCAGACTGAGGACGAATACCTCGCGCTGCAGTTTCTTCAGGACATCGCTCATCTTTGCGTCTTCGATGATCGTTCCCTCGTCGATAATCGCGATATGCCGACACAGCGATTCGGCCTCTTCGAGATAGTGGGTCGTCAGAATTATGGTCGTGCCTGCCTCGTTGATGCGCTGCAGGTAGTCCCACATGGAGCGACGGATCTCGATGTCGACACCGGCAGTCGGCTCATCGAGGATCAGCAGCCGCGGCTCATGCACCAGTGCGCGGGCGATCATCAGGCGTCGCTTCATGCCGCCGGACAGGCTGCGCGCCGGGTCGTTGCGACGATCCCACAGCCGCAGTTCTCGCAGGTACTTTTCAACGCGTTGCTTCGCGAGCTTGCCGCTCAGGCCGTAATAGCCGGCCTGGTTGGCGACGATATTGCCGACCAGCTCCCAGAGATTGACGTTGATTTCCTGCGGCACAACACCGATGCAGGCCTTGGCGGCCTCCAGCTCGGTATCGATGTTATGACCGAAAACCCGGACCTCGCCGCCGCTCTTGTTCACCAGCGAACTGACAATGCCGATTGCGGTTGTCTTGCCCGCACCATTGGGACCCAGCAATGCATAGAAGTCGCCCGACTGTACAGTCAGGTCGATGCCCTTCAGCGCCTGCTTGCCATTGCTGTAGGTCTTGCTGAGGTTCTTGATTGAGAGCGCTGTCATCAGGCGGCGTATTGTACCCGCGCACTCGCAGTCATCACACCTTCGGTTCGCGAATACCTCCTCTGTCTTGAGGCACAAGCTGTTGCGAGGGCGCACGCACTGCACACGCCGCTGCCGACAGCCTTGCGCTTTGTGATGCGCGTCGATGCGTCAGCATGTGCTGCAGTGCACGGTAGTGGGACGCACGCCGCAGCTTATAGCTCTTGGCGACGCCGTGGCCCAGCAGCCGGCGCCAGAGCATATCGTCGTCTGCAAAGCGCAGGCCGAGGAGATCGTGTCGATGGGCCGATCGCGCGAGGAGCGTAATGAGGGCGAGTCGCGCAAGTCGCTCGCACCAGCTCACCGACGCACCGCAGATCAGCCTCACAGCATAGGGATTGCGACGTGCCAGCTGCCAGAGAAAGGACAGGCCTGCCGCCTGCAGCTGGCAGATTTCCGCGCATGGTGTCTCGCCCTGATCGATGAAGCCCAGTTGCGGGCTGTCATCCAGCAGTCTCTGCCAGAAATCATCGTCGTGCTCACGCAGGGAAAAAAGCAGGAAGGGCGCGCTTGCCAGGCGTAACTGCTCGTCGAGGCTCAAGCTGCAGTCCGAAAGCACGCCATACAGCGGCGACTCAGAGGCCGTGACGACTCTGAGGAAACAGCGATTCAGCTCGGTAATGTTGACGAGATCGTCCGTCGTCAGCCCCTGGTACTCCATGTCTCCCCCTCGAGGCGCTTTTCTCGCCCGTTGTCAGATTTTCTATATTTCGCACTAGTTGACCATTTATGGATAATATAGGCTACTTAAAAGCTATATATGGTCCTTTTCTAGCATAAAGAGCAAACAATGCGCCTAACCGATGATCGCTATGCAGGGGAACGCAGCCAGTCCGAACTGGCGCTGCGTATGATTCGCCACGAAGCCCGTACACGCACCATTCGTGAATGCACGGGGCTTTCCGACGATCGCATCAGGAAGCTGTATTCGACCTACTTCCGCAATTCCGGGGCATCGAACGTCAAGCGGCGGCGCGGAAAATCGCCGCGCCAGGTCGCTCTCTACGTCAAGAGTCCCGAGCATCAGCTGCAGGCGACAACACTGGTGTCGCTGTTCTATGCCGGTCTGCTGGTGCGCATCGACCACGCGGACAAGGTGCATGCCTGCTGGCCACGCCCCGACGTCGAATTCGGCCACCGGCTATGTCGCGCCTACGAGACCTACCTGCTGCTGCACGACGATGCCAAACTCAGTTTCGAGTGGGTCTGGAATTTGCTGCACTGTATCGCCTGCAACGACGAACTCTACCTTGCCGCGTGTCGTGGTTGCCGCGCGCGCTACGTGCAGGACGCCTATGCGCTCGATCGCAAGACTTGCCCGAGCTGCGCGATTGAAAATGAATCCAGAGACATCCGCGCCAGCGCACGGCCTGGTCGCTTCTGAGGCCCCGGCCGCGGCTGCTTTCCGGTACAATACCGGCACGCGGCCAGGCCGTGACACAACATAAAAAAAGACCTCAAGGGAGTACTCTCAATGCTAAAAGAATTTAAAGATTTCGCGATGCGTGGCAACGTTGTCGACATGGCTGTCGGCATTATCATCGGCGCCGCGTTTGGCAAGATCGTGTCTTCGCTGGTATCCGATGTCATCATGCCGCCAATCGGCATGGCTATGGGCGGCGTCGATTTCAGTAACCTCGCGATTTCGCTGGGTGAAGGCGCGGAAGCCGCGTCGATTAACTACGGTGTCTTCATCAACACGGTACTCGACTTCCTGATCGTCGCATTCGCGATCTTCATGGTGATCAAGGGCCTGAACTCGATGAAGAAAAAGGAAGAAGAGAAGCCGGCAGAGCCGCCGAAACCCTCTAAGGAAGAAGTTCTGCTGACCGAAATCCGCGACCTGCTCGCAAAGAAATAGGCCGGCTGGTAGCGAGTCGTGATGTCGCCGTAGCAACGCTGCGGCGACGTTCCTTCCCGCTCCGCTATTTGAACGACCGACCCATTGGAAAACCACAACGTATTTGCCGGGGCTTTCGTCGATCGCAGTGGCGATCGGCGCAAGGATCCGGATTGGCTGGCCCGAGCCGTCGCCAGCGACGAGGCGCGATTCGTGCCCGTCTGGGGCGACCGTTGCCTTGTCGGCGGCGATCCGCTGCACGCAATACGTCTGCAGCGCTCGCAGGTCGAGCCGTATTTCGACAACGACAGCGTCATTTTTTTGGGCCTGTTCAGGAATCAGCCGGTATTTGCGCTGGCCATCGTTCACGACACGGAGCAGCCCTTTCAGGAGCTCGGCAGCTTCGAGAGCCTGCGCTTTCTTGGCACACGCCTGCCACTCGATGAAGCAAACCTGGTCGCCCATGCCCGTGCACTGGTTGTCTGGCACGCGTCGCAATCCTTCTGCGGCACCTGCGGCGCTGCCGCGTTGCCTGAGACCGGAGGCAATACTCGTCGCTGCGTCAACCCGGATTGCGCAACCGAGATATTTCCGCGCACGGACCCGGCCGTGATCGTACTGGTGCACGACGGTGACCGATGTCTGCTGGGCCGCCAGGCGAGCTGGCCAGAGAATCGCTATTCGACCGTCGCGGGCTTCGTGGAGCCTGGAGAAAGCCTCGAAGATGCCGTACGGCGCGAGGTGTACGAGGAAACGAACGTACGCGTTGGCGCCGTAAACTATCACAGCTCTCAACCATGGCCGTTTCCCTCGGCACTGATGCTTGGCTTCCTGGCGGAGGCGGCGACCAGCAACATTGTTTTGAATGACGGCGAGCTCGAGGACGCGCAGTGGTTTACTCGCGAACAGCTGGCCTCCGATTTTCCGAAGCTGCCTTTTCGAATCTCCATCGCGCGACGCCTGGTGGATCACTGGATTCTGCTCGGCGAAGACGACTGAGCGTGTGCCTCGTCGTCCTGGCGATCGAACAACACCCCCGGTTCCCGTTGATACTGGCGGCTAATCGCGACGAATTCCACGCGCGACCGACCCGCAACGCCGCTTGGTGGACCGACAGGCCGAATACGTTCGGCGGTCGCGATCTGCAGGCAGGCGGCGGCTGGCTCGCGCTGCATCGAACGGGTCGCTTTGCAACGGTCACCAACTATCGCGACGCCGAGCCCACGGCAACCGGGTTTCGTTCGCGCGGCCACCTGGTCGCTGATTTCCTCGATGGCGAGCAATCACCGCTCGACTACGTCAGGTCAATCGATGGCGCACGCTACGCCGGATTCAATCTGATTGCCGGCGACGGCAATCAGGTCGCTTACGTGTCTAACCGCGGTGCTGAGGCGCGTGCGTTGTCTGCCGGCATCTACGGTCTGAGCAACGCATTGCTGGACGGACCCTGGAGCAAAGTCGAACGCAGCAAGGCAGGCCTGCGCAGCTTGCTGGCCCGGGAAACCATCAACGAGACGACGCTTCTGCGCCTGCTCAATGACAAGACTCGCGGGCCTGCCGAGGAAATCGAGGCGGGCCACCTGGATTTCGCTACCCGGCATGCGCTGTCGGCGCCCTTCATCGTCACTCCAGACTATGGCACCCGATGCTCATCGGTCGTGCTCGTAAACGATGCGGGTTGCTGGCAAATGACGGAACGCCGATTCGACCATGCCGGCATCGGCACAGGTGACTCACGCTGTTCGTTTCACGCTCAGCCGACTTCAGCCAAAAACCGTCAATAACCACGCCCGGATGTCGTTGATCTCCTCCGCGCATACGGCGTGTGCCATTGGATAGTCATGCCACTCGACGCTGTATCCCGCTTCGACGAGCGTATCGGCTGCCGCGCGGCCCCATCGCAAGGGCAGCATCGGGTCGAACCTGCCGTGGGCCATGAAAACGGGCATATCCCGGTGGCCTGCGCTCGCAGTAACTTCGTCCGGCAAGGGAATGTAGGTCGAGAGCGCCATCAGTCCGGCAAGCTGCCGGCTGGCATGCAGCGCCGCATTGATGGCGATGGCACCGCCCTGCGAGAAGCCGGCGACAACGATCTTGTCGGGCGAAATACCACGTGCGATTTCGCGCTCGACCAGCGACTCGAGCGACGCCGTACTCTCGGCCACGCCGTCCGCGTCCGCCCTGCCCTCGGAATCGAGGCTCAGGATGTCGTACCAGGCACGCATCGACATGCCGCCGTTGATCGTCACCGGTCTCACCGGCGCATGCGGAAACACAAATCGCAGCGGCACTGTTGCAGGCAAGCGAAGCTCGGGCACGATCGGTTCGAAGTCATGGCCATCTGCACCCAGGCCATGCAGCCAGATCACGCTGCCCACGGGGTCATTGCCGGTAGCGACCTCTACGGTCTCCAGTTGCTGCATGTCGAAACTCCGAAATTCGGGAAGCGGCGCAGTTTAGCGCAAAAACAGAAGCCAAAAAGATGCACCGCGGGCTTGACGAATTATGCACATTATAATATAAGTATGCGCATATTTATGCGATACGACGGATAGAGGCATGCCCAACTCGAGCGAGGACCAGGCGCTGCGCCGCGAAGCGATCGTGGCGCTGCTGCGGCAGGGTCCGGCACGCACCCAGCAATCGGTGGTTAACGCCCTGGTGAACCAGGGTCTTGTCGCCACGCAATCCAGCGTCAGCCGCGACCTGCGTGAGCTCGGTGCCGTCAAGACGTCCAGCGGTTACGAACTTCGGGAGCCTGGCGAGCAGCGACACCAGCCCATCGCGGACATCGCGACCTTGCTGCGCAAGATCAGCCCGGCGGGACCGCACCTCCTGGTACTACGGACGGCCGTCGGTGGCGCGCAACGTGTGGCACTGGCGCTCGATCGCAGTGACTGGCCGGAGATGGTCGGCAATATTGGCGGGGACGATACCGTTTTCGTGGCAACGGCATCCGCCGTGGCACAAAAGAAACTCATTGCACGCATCGAGCGTTCGGCCGGCATCTGATTGCCTGACGCGCCACACATGACGAATTAACGGATCAGGATACCCATGACAAAGGACCAATCTCCCATCATCCTCGCCTTTTCGGGCGGGCTGGACACGTCGTTCTGCGTACCGTGGTTGAAGGAAAACTACGGTCGCGAGGTCATCACGGCATGCGTCGATACGGGAGGCATCAGTGCCGAGGCGGCACTGGCGCTCGAAAAGCGCGCCCTCGCACTCGGCGCTGTCGAGCACGTCCTCATCGACGCCAAGCAGGAATTCTTCGATACGGTCATTCGCTACCTGATCGCCGGCAACGTACTGCGCGGTCAGGCCTACCCGCTTTGTGTCGGCGCAGAAAGAGGCTTGCAGGCAGAAAGACTCGCCAGGATAGCGACGGAACGCGGCGCCACCACCGTCGCGCACGGCTGCACCGCCGCCGGCAACGACCAGGTGCGCTTCGAGGTCGCTTTGAGAACGCTCAACCCGGATCTCGTATCGCTGGCACCGGTGCGTGACAACAACTGGGTCAGGGATGAGCAACTTCAGTACCTGCATGACAAGAGCCTGCCGTTACCGCCGCAAGGTTCCGACTATTCGATCAACCGGGGTCTCTGGGGTATTACGATTGGCGGCCAGGAAACCCTGACCTCTGAAAACTCGATTCCAGAGTCGGCGTGGGTTCTGTCGGCGAATGCGTTCAGCCAGCCCAGGGAAATGACTCAGCATACGCTGGACTTCGCTGCCGGTGTGCCGGTTGGCCTGGACGGAGAAGCGCTGGCACCGGTCGCACTGATCGAAAAGCTCGAAGAACTGGCAGGCGGCTACGGTATCGGCCGTGGTATTCATCTGGGCGATACGGTCCTCGGCACGAAAGGTCGGGTTGCCTTCGAGGCGCCCGCTGCGATTACGCTGATAACAGCACATCGTGAACTGGAAAAACTGGTGCTCAGTGCCCAGCAAGCGCGCATCAAGGACACCGTTGCGGCGGTGTATGGCGACCTGGTGCATGAAGGCAAACAGCTGGATCTCGCCTGCGACGACATCGAAGCATTGCTGGCATCTTCGCAGCAACGCGTAACCGGCACCGTGACATTCACGCTGCGTCCCGGACAGCTGTTCGTCGATGGCGTCAGCTCGCCGTACTCGCTGCTTGCCGCCACGAAAGGTGTTTACGGCGAATCGGCAGGCGAATGGACCGCCGCCGATGCTGTCGGCTTCGCACGCATTCTGTCACTGACCGGATCGCTGCAGACCCGGGCCGGGCAAGCCGGCGACGGAAACGCATCATGAAGAGCGCCGTTGTCGACAAGATCGCCTCTGTAGCTCAGCACAATGCGCTGACCGCAGAACTGCGTCTCTCGGCCGACATCCCCTGCGAGGAGGGGGTGCTGGTTGCCGCACGGGTGCTTAACAACAAGTCCCGCTATAACCAGCTCGAGCTCACCTCGGGGCGCATGGCGACAGTTAACCAGGGAGACGTCATCGTCGGCGCTCTCGGGCATCGTAAGGCGCTGCGCGGCTATTCCGGCCACCTGCCGACAGCACTCAAGCCGGGTGACACGATACAGATACTCAATATCGGCGGAGTACTCGGTATCTGCGATTCCGCGAATCCCGATGTCGGTCCACCGTTCGACTGTGAAGTGCTGGGCACCGTCCTGAGCTTTCCTTACCTGGGTGAACGCATCGGCGTACCTGCCCGGGCGGGCGCAAATTCGCTCGCCGACGAAGAGGCGCTCGATACGGGCCAGGTTCCGGTGATCGCAATGGCCGGCACGTGCATGGACTCCGGCAAGACAGCCGCAGCCTGCGCGATCGTCGGCAGACTCCGCCACCTCGGAATGAAAGTATCTGCCTGCAAGGCGACCGGCGTGTCGCTGCGCCGTGACGTGCTGGCAATGGAAGATGCCGGTGCTACGGAAACAATGATTTTCTCTGACTTCGGCATCGTAACGACAACCGCGAGCAACGGCCCGGCGCTGACGCGGGCCCTGTTGACCGGCCTCGCGAAAAACGCGCCGGACGTCATCGTGCTCGAACTCGGTGACGGCCTGCTCGGGGCATACGGCGTCGAGGCCATCCTCTCGGACGAAGCTATCCGCAAGGCGCTGACCGCGGTAGTGCTTTGCGCCAACGACCCGGTATCAGCCTGGGGCGGTGCGAAAATACTGCGCGAACAGTTCGATATAGAGCCTGCGGTTGTCACAGGGCCGGCGACCGACAACGACGTCGGTATTCAGCAAATCGACGAGCGCCTGTCGCTACCTGCCATCAACGCACTCTCGCACGGCGTGGCACTCGGTGATCTGATGGCCGCACTGCTGCAGAGGGAAAAAACATGAGCCGCAAGATCTCCGCCGTTGTACTGGGTGCCAGCGGCTATGTCGGTGGCGAGTTACTGCGGCTGATCGCGGCGCATCCGAACTTCGAGCTTGCTGCGGCCGTATCCGATCGCAGCGCCGGTCGACACATCGGCGAGACCTTCGGGCACCTCGCACAGACCTATGCCGGCATCCATTTCGTTGCGCACGCTGACTGGCTCGACAGCGTAGAACGCGGCAGTTCGCTGGCGCTCTTTTCAGCAGCCCCGCATGGCGCATCGGCCGCCGTTATCGCCAATGCACTCGACGCGGCGGACGCCAAAGGCGTCGATGTGCACGTCGTCGACTCATCCGCGGACTTTCGCTACACAGAGCGGGATACGTACGAGGCGGTTTACAACACACCGCACGGCGCTCCGCAGCTTCTCGATCAGTTCGTTTGCGCCGTGCCCGAACACATCCAGGACAGCAGCGCCGCGCACGTTGGGCATCCGGGGTGTTTCGCAACCGCGACACTGCTCGCTGCCGTACCGCTGGTTCGCTCCGGCCTGACCGAGGCAGAGGTCTTTGTCAGCGGTGTAACCGGCAGCACCGGGTCTGGCAAGAGTCCGCAGGCAGGCACCCATCATCCGGAGCGCAACAGCAACCTGTATGCCTACAAACCCCTGGCGCACCGGCACGCCCCGGAAATGTCCGGTCTTACCCGGGCGGCCAGCGGCCGCGACACCCGCGTGCACTTCGTGCCGCACTCCGGTCCGTTCGCTCGTGGCATCCACGTTACGCTGCAGGCGAAAGCAAAACAGGCGATCAGCGAGGCGGCATTGCGCGAGGTATTCACCAGCGCCTATGATGCTTCGCCATTCGTCGAGATCGTCAGCGGCACGCCGAGGCTAAAGAACGTGGTTGCCAGTAATATGTGTCACTTAAGCGTCGCGAGTGACGGTGACTCGGTTGTTGTGATGAGTGCGATCGACAATCTGGTCAAGGGCGCCGCGGGCGGTGCCGTGCAGTGGATGAACCGGCTGTGGGACCTGCATGAAACGACGGGTCTGATGGCGCCCGCACCGGGATGGACCTGATGTCCGTCGCGCAAGAAACAAAGCTCATGTCGGACCCGCGCGTTCGCGAAGCGCAGTACACAATTCCCGTTTACGGACAGCTGCCGTTTGTTCCCGAGCGTGCCAGCGGCTGCCATATCTTTACGGCGGATGGACGACGAATCCTCGACTTGTACGGTGGCCACGCCGTGGCCGCACTGGGCTACGGACACCCGGGCCTTGTGAAGACACTGGGCGAGCAAAGCAAGAAGCTGCTGTTTCAGAGCAACTCGGTTGCACTGGAGGTCCGCGCCCAGGCCGCCGAACAGCTGGTTCGCGTGGCTCCCGACGGCATCGACCGGGTCTTTTTCGTCAACTCGGGTGCGGAAGCGAATGAGAACGCGCTCAGAATGGCTTGCGTCGCAACAGGTCGCGGGAAAATCCTGGCCATTACGCAAGGCTTTCACGGCCGCACCGCGGCGGCCGCAGCCGTGACCTGGAATTCGGACAAATGGTACGGCTTCCCGTCAAAACCATTTGATGTTGATTTCATACCGCGCGACGACTGCGACGCCGCACTCGAGATGATCGACAGTGACGTAGCGGCTGTCATCGTCGAGCCGGTGCAGGGCGTCGCGGGCGCCTACGATTTATCCGAGAATTTCCTGACGACCCTGCGTCAGCAGACTCGAGCACTCGGCGCCCTGCTGATCGCCGATGAAGTGCAATCCGGCATGGGGCGTTGCGGCCAGTTCTTTGGCGTGCAGGTGTTCGGCATCAAGCCCGATATCCTGACCAGCGCCAAGTCGCTGGGCGCCGGCGTGCCCTGTGGCGCGGTGCTGTGTTCGCAGGAGATCGCCGCGAACTTCGGGCCAGGTGCGCTCGGCACGACCTTTGGTGGTGGACCGCTCGCCGCTGCCGCTATCGCCGCAACCATTGACGCTATACAGACCGAGGACCTGCTCAGGAACGTGCGCGATCGCGAAGCACAGATTCGCGAACAGTGCGTCGTCGGCCCTGTACAAAAGATCCAGGGGATGGGCCTGCTGCTCGGACTCGTTTGCGACCGCCCGGCAAAAGAAGTGCAAAGCGCACTGCTGGAACACGACATTCTCACCGGCACGAGTGGCGATCCGCATGTCGTTCGCATACTTGCGCCACTGGTACTCGACGCAAAACACGTAGAACACCTCGCGCAGGCACTGCAGACGCTCGTGCCCGCGGCAAACTGACTGTTTAAAACAAGGAATCTCCTGATGAAAGCGTTTAATGACCTTGCCGATTTCTCCGACGAAGAGATCAAAGCACTCGTGGCGCTCGCCGGCAGGCTTGACCGTCATCCGGAGCCTGACGCCTTGAAAGGCAAGGTGCTGTCGCTGCTGTTTCTAAGTCCGTCGTTGCGCACGCTCGCGTCGTTTCAGGCCGCGATGGTCCGCCTCGGTGGCGGCTCGTTCGTGATCTCGCCGGACATGTCGATTCATGGCCTCGAGTCGCGCCCCGGCATCGTCATGGACGGCGCCGCCGCGGAACACATTCGCGAGGCGGTTCCCGTCATCGCATCCTACGGCGATGCGATCGGCATACGCGCCTTCGCGGAACGAAAGAACATCGACGACGACATTGCGGAGGTCGAATTCAACGCATTGACCGATCTGATCGAAACACCGTACATCAATATGGAATCGGCCATGAATCATCCGTGCCAGAGCCTCGCCGACTGGAAAACGATGGACGATCTTGGCGTACCGGCGAACGGTGGCAAATTCGTACTCAGCTGGGCCTATCATCCCAAGGCCCTGCCGCTGGCGGTGCCGGCGGCAACGCTGCACATGGCCGCGAAGCGCGGCATGGACGTGACCGTGCTTCGGCCGGAAGGCTTCGAATTGCCGGGCGCACTGATGCGAAAGGCCGCTGCCGCAGCCGATGCCGCCGGTGGCTCGATAACAGAGAGCACCGATCGCGAAGAAGCCATGCAGGATGCGCATATCATCTATGCGAAATCCTGGTCATCCACGCGCCACTATGGGGACCGCATGGCCGACCAGAAGCTTCGCGAGGAACACCTCGACTGGTGCGTCGACGAACCCTGGTTCGCCAATGCGAAGGAAGATTGTCGCTTCATGCACTGCCTGCCGGTTCGCCGCGGCGTCGTTGTGGCGGACGCCATTCTCGACGGTCCGCGCAGCGTCGTCATACCGGAAGCACGCAATCGCATGCTGGCGCAGATGGCCGTACTTCACCAGATGCTCGGGAGTGGCCAATGACCTCCAAGAAAGACCGCGCGATCGTTGTATCGGCCCTCAAGCATGCCGCTCCCTACATACGGCTTTTCAAGGGCAAGGTGTTCGTCATCAAGGCAGGCGGCGAGATTTTCGTGGACCCCGCCCAGACCAGCGCCTTCATGGAACAGGTCGGTATCCTGCACCAGGTCGGTATCCGGGTGGTCCTGATACACGGTGGCGGACCGCAGTCGACCAAGCTCGCCGCGGCCCTGGGACTTGACACCAAGTTCATCGAGGGTCGGCGCGTAACGGACGGCGCATCGCTGGATGTCGCCACCATGGTCCTTAACGGCCAGATCAATACCCGCATTCTTGCCGCCTGTCGCGACTTGCAGATTCAGGCCGTGGGCATGAGCGGCGTCGATGCCGGACTGATTCGCGCGCATCAGCGCCCGCCGGTCGAGCGCGAAGGCGAGGATGCCGTCGACTATGGCTTCGTCGGCGATATCGATGGCGTGGATGCGGACGTACTTCGCAAGCAGCTCGACAACGGCCTGATGCCGGTGATCAGTCCACTGTCCTGCGACGAATCCGGCACGCTGCTCAATATCAACGCCGATACGGTGGCCGCGGCCATCGCGGCCGAACTGAACGCCGAGAAGCTCATCCTGGCAACGGGGGCCGCAGGCATTCTCGAGGACATCACGGATCCGGGCTCGCTGATCAGCTACATGGACCGCGCCGCGCTCAAGAGACTGCAGAAATCGGGAAGCCTTGCAGACGGCATGTTACCCAAGGCGGCCGCCATCGATGCCGCGCTTGCCAACGGCGTACAGCGCGTGCACGTAATCTCCTACAAGCTACCCGACAGCCTGCTGCTCGAGGTATTCACCAACGAAGGCACCGGAACGCTGGTTATCGATGACATCGCGGCCCTGACGCCGGCCGAACAGGGCGGCAAACCGTGAGCAGGCTGTGGGACAAAGGCCTGCCCCTGGATGAACGGGTGCTGCGCTACACCGCTGGTGAAGATCACCTGCTCGATGCGCGGCTCGTTGCCTACGACGTGCGCGGCTCGATTGCGCACGCAGAGATGCTGGCAAAAACCGGGCTCATCAGTGATACCGACTGCGCCGATATCTGCAAAGGCCTGACGTCCCTGCTTAAGAGCTTCGAGCGTGGCGAGTGGCATATCAGCCTCGAAGACGAGGACGTACACACGGCGCTTGAGACCCGATTGACGCAAAACATCGGCGAGGCCGGCGGGCGCCTGCATCTCGGCCGGTCCCGCAACGACCAGGTGCTGACGGCGTTGCGGCTTTACCTGCGGGATGCCGCGCTCGACCTGGCAGCACGTATTGAAGGTCTCCGGTCGTCGCTCGGAGAGCTGTCGGAACGGCAGGGTACTGTCGAGCTGCCGGGCTACACGCACATGCAGCATGCCATGCCGTCATCCGTCGCACTCTGGTGCGGCGGCTTTGATGAGGCGTTTGCGGATGCCGTCGATGGTATGCATGCGGCATCGAGACGCATCAACAAGAACCCGCTCGGAAGTGCGGCAGGTTACGGAACCCCGGGCCTGCCGCTGGACCGCGAGATGACGACGGCTGCGCTCGATTTCGCCGTCACCCAGTCGCCCGTGACATCGGTACAGCTGTCTCGCGGCAAGGCAGAGAGCGCGCTGCTGTTCGAAATAACGCTGCTGATGCAGGACCTCGCGCGCATGGCCAGCGATCTTCTGCTGTTTTATACACAGGAGTTCGCCTACGTCTCGCTCGCGCCCGAGGTTACGACCGGCTCTTCGATCATGCCGCAGAAACGAAACCCCGACGTGCTCGAACTGCTGCGCGCATCGTCGGCAACAGCGCACGCCTGCCTCGACGAATCGCTGATGATCACCGCGAAATTGCCGTCCGGCTACCAGCGCGACCTGCAGCGCCTGAAGTCGCCGCTGTTTCGTGCCATCGATCTTGCGATCGACAGCGTTGACATCATGGCGTACCTGCTTCGCGGCCTGCGGTTCCTGCCCGACAACATAGCGCTTGACGAGGGAATATTTGCAACGGCCGAGGCTTACAGGATAGTGCGTGAGGACGGTGTACCGTTTCGCGATGCCTACCGTGCGGTTGCGAAACGCTACGCAAAATGATGACCTATTCCCGCTGCAGGACTCTATAATCGCTCAATCGTCATCACGGGACTTTGACATGCAACGTTTTATCCTCGCGCTCGCCGCGATCTCTCTTGTTCTGCTTTTCAGCGCTTGTGGGCAGAGCGGTCCGCTGTATCTGCCAGGTAACCCGAGCAAGCTGGAAACGATACCGCCCGCCCCGGCTGAAAGCGACGAGGAAGAAGACGACGACGAGCAGGACAACGAGTAACACCGACCAATGACCGATCTCGTCCTTATAGACGGGTCATCGTATCTGTACCGTGCGTACCATGCGCTGCCATCGCTGAGTAATTCTGCGGGGGAACCGACCGGCGCGCTGCACGGCGTACTGAGCATGATCCTGAAGCTGATTCGCGAAGAGCGACCCGCGCACATCGCTGTCGTATTCGATGCGCCCGGCAAGACGTTTCGCGACGAGCTGTATCCGGCGTACAAGGCGAACCGGCCACCCATGCCGGACGAATTGCGGTCGCAGGTTCAGCCGATACTGGATGCCTGCCAGGCAATGGGCTTGCCGCTGTTGCGCGTCGACGGCGTAGAAGCCGACGACGTGATTGGCACGCTTTGCGCGCAGGCCGCGAAGAAAGGACTGGACGTGCTGGTGTCGACCGGCGACAAGGACCTGGCGCAGCTGGTCAGCGACCACGTCACGCTGGTCAATACCATGGACGATTCCAGGCTGGACCGCGACGGCGTCAAGACCAAGTTCGACGTCTACCCGGAACAGTTCGTGGATTACCTGGGGCTGGTCGGCGACAGCTCCGACAATATCCCGGGCGTGCCGAAAGTCGGCGCAAAGACGGCGGCGAAGTGGCTCAATCTTTACGACAGCGCCGATGGCATCGTGGAGCATAGCGAAGAGATCAAGGGCGCGGTCGGGCAGAGCCTGCGTGACAATATCGAGCAGCTGGAGCTATCCCGGGACCTCGCCGAGATCCGTAAGGACCTCGATCTCGAGCTGGCGATCGACGACCTGGTCGCATCAGACGCCGATACCGAGACGCTGCGAAAACTCTACGGCCATTACGAGTTGCGCTCGCTGCTGCGAACGCTTGACGAACAGGCTGACGAACCGGCGGTGGCGGTCGAAGAACAGCAGAATGACTATGAAACCGTACTCACCTGGAAAGCGTTCGATAGCTGGCTGAAGAAGATCGGGCGCGCCAAGCTGACGGCGTTCGACACGGAGACAACCGGCCTCGATTACATGGAGGCGGAGATCGTCGGGTTCTCGCTCGCGGTCAAGGACGGTGAAGCATGCTATGTGCCCGTCGCTCACGATTATCCGGGCGCCCCCGAGCAGCTGCCCCGCGCGGATGTGCTCGAGAAGCTCAAGGGCTTCCTGCAGGACGACAGCAAGAAGAAAGTCGGCCATCACCTGAAATACGATGCCCATATCCTGCGCCGCTACGGCATTGCGCTGGCGGGCATGCAGTTCGACTCGATGCTGGAGTCCTACGTTCTGAATAGCGTTGCGACCCGACATGACATGGACTCGGTCGCCAGGCATTACCTCGGCAAGCAGACGATTCACTACGAGGACGTGGCCGGCAAAGGCGCCAAGCAGCTGACATTCAACCAGATCGACCTCGAGACGGCTGCGCCCTACGCGGCCGAAGATGCCGACATCACGTTGCAGCTGCACGCCGCCCTCTGGCAGCAACTGGGCGAGCAACCGTCACTGCGAAAAGTCTACGAAGAGATCGAGCAACCGCTGGTTGACGTGCTGCTGGAAATGGAAGAACTCGGTGTACTCGTCGACCGAAAAATGCTCACCAAACAAAGCGGTGAGCTCGCCCGGACCATGGCGAAACTGGAGAAGCAGGCACATGAGCTAGCCGGTGGCCCGTTCAACCTGGGATCGCCGAAACAGCTGCAACAGATCCTGTTCGAAAAACTCGAGCTCCCGATTATCAGGAAGACGCCCAAAGGCCAGCCGTCAACAGCCGAGGACGTGCTTGTCGAACTTGCGAGCGACTATGAACTGCCGGCCGTGATCATTGAATATCGCAGCGTCAGCAAACTGAAGAGCACCTATACCGATAAGCTGCCGCTGCAGATCAATCCTCGGACCGGGCGCATCCATACTTCCTATCACCAGGCCGTTGCGGCGACCGGCCGCTTGTCATCGACCGATCCAAACCTGCAGAACATTCCCATTCGCACAGAAGAAGGACGGCGAATCCGGCAAGCCTTCATTGCACCGAAAGGGCACGTGCTGCTTGCGGCCGACTATTCGCAGATCGAGCTGCGCATCATGGCGCACCTGTCGGCTGACAAGGGCCTGCTTGACGCCTTCGGCAAAGAGCTCGACGTGCATCGGGCAACGGCGGCAGAGGTGTTCGAGGTGCCGCTCGACGACGTCAGTGTCGATCAGCGCCGCTCCGCCAAAGCCATCAACTTTGGTCTCATGTACGGCATGTCGGCGTTTGGACTTGCGAAGCAGCTCGGCATAGCGCGCGGCGAAGCGCAGGCCTATGTGGACCTGTATTTCGATCGTTATCCGGGCGTAAAAGCCTACATGGACAACATCCGACAAACCGCCAGCGAACAGGGCTATGTCGAAACCGTTTTCGGTCGACGCCTGTACCTGCCCGAAATCAATGCGCGTAATGCGCAGCGCCGGCAATACGCAGAACGCAGCGCGATTAACGCGCCCATGCAAGGTACGGCGGCCGACATCATCAAGAAGGCCATGATTTCGGTCCACGACTGGTTAAGCAACGAGGACACGGGTGCTCGCATGATCATGCAGGTACATGACGAACTGGTGTTCGAAGTCGCGGATGACCGCATCGACGCCGTGCGAGAACACGTTGTGGAGTTGATGAGCACGGCTGCCGAGCTATCGGTGCCGCTGCACGTCGACGTCGGCACCGGCTGCAACTGGGACGAGGCCCACTGAGGGCTGCCCGGGACATTCCCCTGGCACACCGCTGGCCAGACTCGTTCTAAACTATTTTCCCATTTATTTCAGTAGCTTATGTGAGATCGGGAACTGCGGTAAAGGTTCTCCCTCTAACTAGTTGAGTGCATTAGTCACTTGCCTGCTAACTCCCTTATGCAGGCTTGCAGTCGGTGACCCCAAACCGACCGCGTTTATTGGCCCCGGGGCGGCTCTTCCAGAGACCGCTTCGGGGCTTTCTTATTGGGGCCGCCGGGCTTGCTGCGGCAGTTAGCCGCCCGGCGAAAGCGTGAGGAACTCGTCGAGCTTCGCGCGAGCCTCGGTCTCTCCAAGCCTGCTCAGCGCCGAGAAATGCTGGACCGTGGCGGCACCCGCGAGGTCGCGCCGCAGTTCCAGCAGCGCTTTCGCCGCCTGGCCGCGTTTCAACTTGTCGGTCTTTGTCAGCAGGATATGGGTTGGCAACCCAACGGCGTCGGCAAACTGCAGCATCTGCCGGTCAAAATCAGTAAGCAGCCGGCGGATGTCAACGATGAGAAACATGCCGCGCAGACTCTGCCGGCTCTCAAAGTAATCGGCCATCAGTTCCGCCCAGTGATTGCGCATCTTGTTATTGACCTTGGCAAAGCCATAGCCCGGCAGATCGACCAGGCGTCGATCTGCATCGAGGCTGAAGAAGTTAACTAAACGCGTGCGGCCCGGCGTCTTGCTGGTCCTCGCAAACTGGCGCCGATTGACAATGACGTTGATCGCGCTGGACTTTCCGGCATTGGAGCGCCCGGCAAAAGCGACCTCCGCACCGGTATCCGGAACGAACTGCGCGGGCGCGTCGGCGCTCTTGATAAATCGGGCTTCAGGGTATTGTGACATGGGGGTACGCCCTCATAATTGTGTGTATAATTCGGGCGCTGAGTGATGAACCGGAGCCCAAGTCTGACCGGTTCAGGGTCGCGCAGCAAGGCGTCCAATGCCTCCCGATCCTGCGCTGCCCGTTTCGGAGTTCGCCCAGACCAGCGATAGTGAAATATGGCGTTTAATCAGGCGATAGCCATGGCATTCGCCAAGGAAGTAACGGTTACACAATATGAAGAAAATGCTCGTTTCAGCCCTCATGCTGTCAAGCCTCACCCTCGCAGCGCTGCCGGTATACGCGGAGAGCCTTGTTAACGGATCCGTCGAGGCCGGCAAGGCCAAGTCGATTACCTGCGCCGCCTGCCACGGTGCCGAGGGTAACAGCGCAAACCCGGTCTGGCCGAACCTCGCGGGCCAGAACGCACCGTATACAAAGGCTCAGCTAAAGGCCTTCAAGGATGGTGTTCGTCAAAACGCGCTGATGTCCAGCCAGGCGATGATGCTAAGCGATCAGGACATGGCGGATCTCGCTGTTTACTATGAAAGCCTGCCCGGCGCGGTGCAAGCCATCGCTGACGAGAAGCTTTTGATTCGCGGCGAATCCCTGTACCGCGGCGGCGACAAGGAAAAAGGCATCGCGGCCTGCATGGCCTGCCACGGCCCGACGGGAGCCGGCAACCCGGCGGCAAAGTATCCGGTACTCAAGGGACAGCATGCGGCCTATACCGCGCTGCAGCTTCGAGCTTACGCCGACGGCACGCGCAAATCGGCGGACAAAGTTCAGGTCATGTATGACATCGCATCCCGTCTCGACGCCGATGATATCGAGGCCCTCGCCTCGTACGTGCAGGGTCTCAAGTAACTTAAACACAGTTTATTTCCGGAAGTACTTATGAAGAATCTCAAGTGGATTAGCCCTCTGCTGCTTATCACCGCGGCCCTGACCCTTTACGCATGCAGCAAGGAACAGCCGCCTGCGGAAACCGCGGACGAGGCCGCCGCTGCCGCAGAGCAGGCAACGGAAGCCGTCGTCGAGGAGGCGTCAAAGGAAATAGCCGAGACGGCCGACGACACGTTGCAAGTCGTCGAGGAATCTGCGTCAGAAGCAGAGCCTGCTGATGAAGCCATTGTGCTCGCGGTTGCCGAATCGCCGGCCGCCACGCGCGAATGGCAGTTCAAGGAGGGACAGCACTACGTCCGCATGGTGCCGACTCAGCCGACGGTGGGCGGCGCCGACAAAATCGAGGTCGCCGAATTTTTCTGGTATGGCTGCCCGCACTGTTACGACATGGAGCCGTTCATCAACGAATGGGCGGAAGGGAAGGATCCCGGTGTTCGTTTCGTCAAGGTTCCAGCAACCTGGAACGCGCTGGTTCGCCTGCACGCCCAGCTGTTCTACACCGAAGAAGTCCTGGTTCGCAACGGCGTGATCAAGGACCCGGCCGGCTTTCGGGAGGCTGTGTTCCAGGAATACCATCGTCGCGGCAATCGCATGACGTCCGAAGAAGCCATCCAGAAGATATTCGCGCGTTTCGGCGTCACGGCAGAGCAGTTCAGCGCGACCTGGGGCTCGTTCGAGGTCAATCAGAAGCTGCGCGTTGCTGACGACCTGTCGCGCCGCTACAGCATCTCCTCGGTGCCGGCGATCGTTGTCAACGGCAAGTACCGCACCGGCGCCGGTGAAGCCGGTGGCTATCCAAAGCTCATGGAACTGATCGACGAGCTGGTGGCACGCGAGGGATTGCGCTAGTCGCCGAGAGACGACGCTCGGCCTTGAGCGTCGCTGGTATCTCTCTTGGGGCAACAAAGCGGATGGCACGGAACTCTGCCTGCAAAAAGATTGCCAGGGCATAGCGAGCGTCATTTCGCAGAGCGCCATCGCTCGTCTGCCATCGCTTCGCGTGACTAGCCGCTATCTTCGGCGATCAGTCTCAGCTTTCCGTCGTCGCCGCGACGCCAGTACAGGCGCTTGGTCAGCGTTACGGTGTTGTCCCCTTCCACGCTCTGCAGCCGGAACCGGCTGAGGTACGTGTTGTTCTCAACCGGATCACCCAGCAACAGCAGCTCTGACACGGTTACCGACTGTATCTTGCGCGCCGGCAGGGTCTGCACCTGAAGCGCTGTCCACTCCTCGTTGTTCATGCCCCAGTGGCGGAAGCTGGCATCGTATAACGACAGGAAGGTATACAGATCACCGCTTTGCTGGCTCTCTGCCCACACTTCAACAGCAGCGCTGAGCTCATTGCGCAACTCGGTCAAGCGAGCCGCTGTTCCCCACTCCACCGTGCGTGATACCAGCACCGGCGTCAGGTTCGGCTCGAAGTGTTTTTCAAGTGCGGCGAGTTCATCGTTCGGTAAGGCAATGCAGCCGTCGGTGTCCTGGGGTGGCCTGCGCCCGCCTCGACGATCGACGCCATGCACCCAGATACCGCTGCCCGTGCGCTGCCTCAACCTGTCCAGGGCGTTGGGATAGTCGAGCACGAACGCCGTGTAGCCGTATCGCTCAGCCATGCGCTCGGTATTGAGCTGCTCGGTGACGAAGTAAATGCCCAGCGGCGTCTTGCGATCGCCGCTCCGCTGCTTGTGGTCGCCATTCGACCCGATCGACATGTAGGAATCGCCCGCATGTCGAATACCGGCTTCACCGGCGTTCTCGAAACGATAGAAACGCGCCGACGTGGTCTCGGCGACAAACACGGTCTTGACGGACTCGGGTAGCCTGATGAGGTACTCTGGCACACGCTCTTCCGCGACCGCTACAGCGCAGGAAAAGGCCAGCAGAACAAGGGAAATGCGGGCACGTTGCATCTGCTGATATTACAGCGTTGCCGTCACCATGCTAGAGTTTGCTCTGCTCCTGAACCTTGCGAGGTAATGCCGTGACCCGCCTTCTGATCGCCCTGCTTCTCATGTCGATGGCCACAGTGACGGCGGCCGCGACGGCTGATGAAGCGTTCGAGAACCTCGCTCATGAATACATCGGCGACCTCAGCAACCTGTCGCCTGTCTACGCAACGTTGCTTGGCGATCACACCGCGGACGGCCGACTCGATCACGTGAATGATGCGGCGCGAAGCGAGACACGCACCATACTCAATGACTACCTTGCAGCGCTCAAGAGCATCGACCGCGCACAGCTGTCACGGGCTAACCAGGTCGATGCGGAGTTACTGCTGCACGATCTCGAGTCCAGCCTCTGGTCGCTGGATGTCTTGCAGGAATGGGCCTGGAATCCCCTCTACTACGTGAACATCTCGGGCAGCGCGATTTACGGACTGATGGCCCGTGACTTCGCCCCGGTCGAGAAACGGCTCCTCAGCGTTACGTCGCGGCTGGAACAGTTACCGCGATTTCTTTCAGAAGCCCGTGGCTCGCTCGAGATGTCGCGGGTACCCAAGATTCACGCCGAAACGGCTGTACAACAGAATCAGGGACTCCTGTCGATTATCGAGTCGATGGTAATCCCGGCCATGGACGTGTTGCCAGCCGCTGAGCAGCAGCGACTGAATGCGGCGATCGAAACGGCGAAAGACGCGATAGCGGAACAACAGAGCTGGCTGGAGGAAACGCTGCTGCCGCAGGCGAACGCCGATTTTCGCATTGGTGCCGACCTCTATGACGTCAAGCTTGCGTTCGCGTTGAATTCGCCGATGAGCCGCCGGGAAATAACGGCTCGTGCAGAACAGGAATACGAGGCCGTTCGCAATGAAATGTACGAGGTTTCCAAGGAGGTTTATCGGTCCAGGCACCCGTTTACCGCATTTCCTGATAATCCGGACGGAGCCTACAAGCAGGCGATTATTCGTGCGGCGCTGGAAGAAGCGTACAAGAAGTTGCCGCCGCCGGACGGCATCGTCGATATTGCCAGGCAATACCTGCAGCAGGCGACCGACTTTGTCATCGAACACAACATCGTGACCATGCCTGATGAGCCGGTCGAGATTATCGTCATGCCCGAGTTTCAGCGCGGCGTGACTGTCGCCTACCTCGACCCGCCCGGACCGCTGGACAAGGATCAATCTGCTTTCTATGCCGTTGCACCATTACCCGAAGAATGGAGCGACGAACAGGTTGAGTCTTTCCTGCGTGAATACAACCTGTTGTCGATCCAGGACCTGACCATCCACGAAGGCGTGCCCGGGCATTACCTGCAGCTTGCTCTGAGCAACCGATACCCGTCGGTGCTACGCAGCGTCCTTTGGTCGGGCACGTTTGTCGAAGGCTGGGGCGTATATGCCGAACAGATGATGATCGAGCAGGGTTACATGGAAGGAGACCCGCTCATGAAACTGATCAACCTGAAATGGTATTTGCGCGCCATTACCAATGCGATCATCGATTCGGCTATTCATGTCGACGGCATGACACGAGACGCCGCCATGAGACTGATGGTCGAGGGCGGATTCCAGGAGGAGCGCGAAGCCGCCGGAAAATGGGTTAGAGCGCAGCTATCCTCGGCACAGCTGTCGACATACTTCGTCGGCTACCAGGAACACCTGGCGCTGCGCGAGGCGATGCAGAAGAGCTGGGGTGAAGAGTTCACACTGCGTCGCTACCACGACCAGGTGCTGTCTTACGGATCGCCGCCGGTGCGCTTCGTGCGCGCACTGATGCTCGATGAGCCCATTCCACGTCGCGGCGAATAAGCCGTCGTCTGATTACTTGATGCGGTCGATACGGACCCGGCCTTTCTCGCCGTCCACCTGCATCTTGTAGCCGAAAAAGTCCTTGGTGATCGTGACGTCGAATTCGCATTCCCTGTAGCGCAGGCGCTTGTCACTCACCTGCTTCCACACCTGGCCGTTGTCGAACACAAAGTAATACTTCTTGCGCGCGTCTTTTTCGCAGCGTGTCACCCTGGCGCGCACCAGCAGTTCATCTTGCTCGTCGGTGGTCGATCGTGGCACCGTCTCGGCATCGATGTCATCGAGCGTTTTCGGGGCCACCGGCGCTGGCTTGGGCGCTCTAACAGGGGCCGGCTCTTGCGCTGCGGTTATGACGGCTGCTGCCTTTGCGGGCGGCGCTGCAACCGGTTCGGGCTCGGTGATCGGTGCCAATACCGGGGCGTCACGACCGGCAAGCTGGTCATAGCACGCCAGCCGCTCAGTGGCTTCTGCGACAGACGCACAGCGCTGCAATTCACCTTGCAGCGAATCGTCCGCGCGCGCAATTGCGGATACGCCGAGCGCAAGCATTGCGGCCGCTACCGGGCCCACCAGCAGCGCTTTTCCCGATGAAACAATCATTCCCAGCTCCCGTTCATATTCTTACACCGCCCTGTTCGAGCTGCTCGCGCAGCGGCTGCAGCTGACGTTCGAACTTCTTCCACTTCTCAACCGATCGCGTATGCACTTTTTCGCGAACCTGTACCGAGCTTGCCGTTGCTACCGGCGAGGCATTTTTGTCAAAGTGCAGGCAGGCCTCCTCGAACGGCAGATCCAGTTCCTGCAACAAGCGTCGAGTTTCTTTCTCCGGTTCGGTAACCAGGTCTTCATAGTTTACTTCGACCAGTCGTGACCCCAGTATCTCGCGCCAATGCCGACTCAGCCGATCGTAGGCCAGGTAATACCTCGCCAGGTCATCGAGCGAATAGGCGAAGCGAAAGAAAGACTGCTTATACACCGCGAAACAGGCATCCATCGGGTTCCTTCGCAGGTGCACGATCTTCGCGTCGGGCCAGGCCTTGGCGATGAAGCCAAGATACAGGACATTCTCGGGCAGCTTCTCGACAAAGTACGGCTCATCGCCCAGCCTGTGCGACACGGCCTCGACGTAGGCGCTTGCGATTGATTCGGGGTCACGCCCCGCAGCGGCTTCTATCTGCCCGGGCGTAATGCCGATCTGGTTGCCGGCCCGGGTACCGTCGCGCAGCACCATTTGCAAGAGCTGAGACTCGCCCGCGCTTTGCACCCTGGAGTGACTCGATAGGATGCGATCCGTCAGCGTTGTCCCGGTGCGCGGCAGGCCGACAACGAAGATCGGGGTCTTGGCGGTCGAGTGCGCGGACGGCTTATCGAGCAACCATTCAGCCGAACAGGTATCGACAATTGCATCCATCAGCCCAACATCTTCCGCAACGTCATAGGGCGCGATTGATTTGACGGCATCGCCGCCCTGCTTGTAATAGCGAAACGCCTCTTCCCATCGTCCGAGGTCTTCGTATTCCTTGCCAAGCGCATAGTAGAGGTAGATGTTGTTGGCCGGCGGCGCGTCGTTCTTTCCAAGGATCTTGAGCATCTTTTTTATATGCCGGTCATCGCTAGCGCGGCCCAGCTGCGACAGCTCGTAATGCGTTTGCTGGTGCTTAGGGTGTCTTTTCAACAGGCTTTCATAGATCTTCCTCGCTGATTCGACGTCGCCAAGGTAAACCGCGCAGGCCGCCTTGTGCGCCTGGAACACTTCGACCGCCGGCTGCAACTCGCACGCTCTCTCGTACAGGGGCCAGGCCTCCTCGTAGTGGCCCATCGCAAAATACGCCTGCCCGGCCATATCCAGATAAACCGGGCTGTTCTCCAGGCTCTGCCGGTAGCTGTTTAACAGCTCACGGGCCTCGCCGTAGCGATTCAGCAGCAGGCTCTGGCTCGCCAGCTCGATGGCGGCATCGTAGCGGCCGGAGTCTCGGGCCAGGGCTTCGCGAAACTGCGCGGCGGCGGCATCGGCGCGGCGCGCCGCCTTGTGCATCAGGCCCATCAGGAACGGACCCTCGGGATCCGCAGGCAACAGTCGGTTTATTTCCATCGCGCACGAGCCGACGCGCGGCCAGTCCCCGGCGGCGACGGCCTGTCGCGCGGCATTCCTGAGCTGTTCAGTTGCCGGCGTCAACTAGGCTTCCGTCGCTATTCCTGCCGCCTCGAGATGCTGTCGCAACACTTCGAGCTGCTGCTCGTAGCGTCGCCAGCGGCCGACCGACCCGGTATGGACTTTTTCCCGGACCTGTATCGAGCTTGCAGTCGTCGAAGGCGCTGCGTTCTTCTCGAAATCCAGACAGGCTTCTTCGAACTCGAGGCCAAGCCCAGCGAGCAGGCGCCGGGTCTCTGCCTCCTGGTTCGAGACCAGCGTCTCGTATTCCACCTCGACGAGTCGCTCGCCGAGCAGATCTTTCCAGTGCCGCAGCAGACGATCGTAGGCAACGTAATACTGCGCCAGGGATTCCAGGTCATACGAGTATTTGTACGCCCAGGTAAATACCTGCTTGAACATCGAGAAGCAGGCATCCATCGGATTGCGCTTCATCAACACGATCGGTTGCTCCGGCCAGGCCTTCGCGATGAAGCCCAGGTACAGAACGTTGAATGGCAGCTTGTCGATGAATATCGGCTCGTCTTTCAGGCGATACGCTACCGCATCGAGATAACCGTCACGCAGAATCGATATGTCCTTGCTTGCCGCCGACTCCAGTATTGCAGGGTTCATCTTCTGAACGGATTCGATGCCGCTCTCCCTGCGCAAGACCATCTGCATGAATTCCGTTTCGCCGACGCTCTGTACCGTCGAATGGCTGGCAATGATGCGCTCGGTCAGCGTCGTGCCTGTCCTTGGCAGACCCACGATAAATAACGGCGTCTTTGGTGCCGAGCCCGGCTTCGCGGCGGAGCCAAGCCATGATGAATCACAGACTTCGATGATCTTGTCGATAATCGCGATGTCTGCTTCGACATCGTAATCGGAGACCTTGTTTACGGCGTCTCCCCCCTGCCTGTAATAGTCGAACGCCTTGTCCCACAGCTGCAGATCCTCGTGCTCCTTGCCCAGGGCAAAGTAGAGGAACACGTTTCGTTCGGGCGGCAGATTCGTCGTGCGGAGCACATCCTCCATCTGCTCTATGTGGCGGGTGTCCTGCGCACGCTGCAATCGAGCAAGCAAATAGTGGTTTCTCTGGTGATGCGGGTTCTCGTCGAGCAGCTTCAGGTAGATCTCCTTGGCTACCTCGATCTCCCCCACGTAGGCAGCACAAGCCGCCTTGTTCGAGCGAAACAGTATGATCTCCGGCTGCAGCTCGCAGGCTTTTACATACAGCGGCCAGGCGCGTTCCGGCATGCCGATCTCAGTGAAAACCGTCCCGGCCATATCCAGGTACTTGGGGCTGTTGTCGAGCGCACTTTCATACCGGGAAAGCAGCGCCTCCACTTCGGCATTGCGTCGCGCCATTGAGAGCTGACTGGCCAGTTCAATAGCGGCGTCGTAACGTTTGTCATCGAGCCGCAGCGCGGTTTCGAAAGCGGCAATCGACCTTTTCGGATGCTCGCTCGCTTTCTCAACCAGCCCCAGCAAAAAATAGCCCTCGGGCTCGTCCTTCGATCGGCCCAGAATTCCTTTCGCGCATACGTCGACCGTCGACCAGTCCTGTATGGCCAATGCCTTGCGGCCCGCAACGCTCAGGTTCTGTATTTCCGTATTCATCGCGGTAATCTGACACTGTTCGGCCAATGAATCAATTGGCGCTATACTGCGTCGCGATACTCATCACCGATTGGACAAGGTATGCAAAATTCCGACGCATCATCCGTAGGCAGAAGCTGGGACGCGTTCTGGCAAGGCACCGGCGATTCGGGAGCGTTCGCGGGCGGCGGCGTTGCACATCCATCCATCAAACTGTTCTGGAGCGAGTTCTTTCGCACGGTAAAAGCAGACTACGCGACGCCGACGTTGATTGACGTTGCCGCCGGCAACGGCGCGCTGGTCGACCTGGCATTGCAGGTACTCGGCAACGAACCACGCGCATACACCTGTGTCGATGTGTCTGCTGCAGCGATCAACAACGTCGAGCATCGTTTTCCAGGCGTCAACGGGATCGTTGCCGATGCGGCGTCCATTCCCCTGGACGACCAGGCGTTCGATATCGCGATGAGTCAGTTCGGCGTCGAGTATGCCGGGACGGCCGCTTTCGCAGAAGCGGCAAGACTGGTTGCGCCTGGCGGACAGCTGGCGCTTATGCTGCATATTGAGAACGGCAGCATACACAAGGAATGCGCCGACAGCCTTGCCGCAATCGAACAGCTGCAAGCGTCCGGATTCGTGCCACTGTCAATCGAGTTCTTCAAGGCCGGCTTTGCTGCAGTTCGCGGTGCCGATCGAGCACCTTACGACGCGGCCGGGGCAAAGCTGGCACCGGCCATCGACGCCGCAGAGTCCATCATGTCGGAATACGGCGAGGAGGTTGCCGGCGAGACCATCGCACGCCTGTACAGTGACGTCGGCCAGATTCACAGCAAGCTGCCCAATTACGATGCGGACGAGGTGCTGGGCTGGCTGAATACGATGGATGCCGAGCTCGAAGCCTACAAGGGCAGAATGACCTCGATGCTCAATGCGGCAATCACACATACCGCCTTCGACACCTTGCGTGGGGACCTCATAGCGGCCGGACTGACGCCTGTGACGGCGGCACCGCTGATCGCCGAAGAGAGCGAGCTGCCGCTGGCCTGGGTGCTGGTGGCAAAACGCTAGCTCGGCAGCCGCCGCAGCTGCAATCCGCTTCCCGCCGAATCACCGTCCATTTGTTCCAGGCAAAAAAGAAGGGCCGCTAATGCGGCCCTTCCTTGTACTGCTATCAGACCAGGTCTGACTTATTCAAACGTCTGCGTTAGACGAATGTAATAACCGCGACCGAACAGGCGATAGGTTGCCTGGTCCGTGTTGGCGTTGAAGCCCGTGTCGATGTACGGCGGCTCTTCGTCGGTGATGTTCGTGAAACCAGCGGCGATGTTCGTGCCGTAGTCTTCGAACGTGTAGTCAACAACGATGTCGTGGTACAGGAACGAGTCGACCTTCTGTATGTAAGAGCCATCCGGAAGGTTGTTGCTCGGATCACCGTCGCTGTCGCAGTTACAGAACGTATCTGCATCGACCGCGCTGATGTACTCACCGAGATAGCCTACTGACAGGTTGTTACGCGCCCATTGCAGCGAGTAGTTGAACTTGTTGTCAGCGTAGCCACCACCGTCTTCAGCCGTCGGGTCGGTGTAACGACCGGACAGATCTTCTTCCGGTGCACCCGGGTTCGCAACCTTGGTACGCTCGAGCAGATGCGTCCAGAGCAGCGAAGCCTGCCAGCTGCCCATGTCGTTATCCATCGCCCAGCGAATCTCGGTATCCACACCCTTGGCACCCTGGTCCGCAACGTTGATGCTACCGTCAATGATGTTATTGATCGTGTAGTTCGGGTTACGGGTGATGAGCGCGCAGGCCGCCGGATTCTGGTTCACGTAGCAATCGTTCAACGTGAAGTCCACACCGAGTGAGCTGATGCCGTCTTCGATCTGGACGGACCAGTAGTCGACGATAAACGTCAGGTCGTTCTCACCGAATTCCGGACTCCATACCGCGCCAGCCGTGAAGGTGTCACCGGTCTCAGGAATGAGATTCGGGTTACCACCGACCTTCGAGTTCACCTGGTTGTCCAGCTGCGGAGCAATCTGGGCACAGCCTGGTGAGTTCGCGAAGTTGGCCGCATTACACGGGTCCGAGAAGGTCGGGAAGCTGTCAACCTGGCCACCGAAGAGGTCGCTGATGGTCGGCGCACGGAAGATCGTACCTGCCGTAGCGCGCAGTTTCAGGGCATCAAGCGCCTGGAACTCCACACCAAACTGCCAGGTGGTGTCACCGTCAAACGCGTTCCAGTCGTCGTAGCGGACGCCGGCTTTCAGGTCCAGAGACTGCGTGCCGTTGTCCATAACCGGAGCAAGTACCTCACCGAAGATGCTGGTGTTGTACAGGGAGCCCTTGGTGCCTGCGCCCACGTTACCCGTTGCAGCGCCCGTTACCTTGGCTGAATCAGGATTGTAGGTGTACTGCTGTCCCCAGTAACCAAGACCAACCGCCCAACCAAGCTCGCCGCCCTGCAGCTCCATCGCGGAACCGGCAATGCTGGCGCCGGCTGTCTGCATGGTCGTCTGGAAGGTGTCGATCAGGTTAACCTGGACATAGTCGACCATATCCTGCGTCAACGTCGTCGTGACGGGCTGACTCGTTACCGGATCAACTTCGCCGCCGCCAAACAGGTTCATCGGTACGCAACCGGTGATCAGTGTAGCGGGGTTTACGCCGGCTGGATTGGTTGCGTCAGGAAGCGCATAGCACTCAGGCTGGCCGTCACCATCGAGGTCCGCTGAGGGCCCCAAAGCGTTAAAGAGCCGCGCGCCCGAGAACTGGCCGCCGTCAACGTCGGTACGACTGCGGTAACCACTGTTGTAGTGGATCTCCCAGTCCATGTCGTTGGCAAACGTGCCTTCGAGGCCTGCTGCAACCTGGATCTGCGTGATGTCCTGCGTGAAGTTACGCGTGGTCTCAATCATGCGACGACGCGGCTGTACAACAGGCTCGTAAACCAGAGACGTTCCATTAGCTGCGTTGTAAGCGTCAACCGCACGGCGCAGGTAGTAGCTGTTCTCCGAGACACCTTCGTAAGCAACCGTCGTGCCGGAAACCGGATCGTCGTAGAAGCCGTTGTAGTACGGATCGCCGCCGGTGTACGGCAGCGGCGCGAGAACCTGTTCCGACTTGCGGAAGTTACCGCGAACCGAAACGTTAAACCGCACGGTATCGGTAACGTCGAAATGCGCTTCCGAGAACAGGTTGGTGCGCTCGTACGGCGTCTGGATGTAGTTGACCGGCGCGTAGTTGTACGTCGGTGCTGCACCCGAGGCCATCAGGCCCACTTCGTAGGGCTGTGATGCAGCGCTACCAATGTGGAAGAGACCCTGGTTCAGGAACGGCAGGCGGCTCTGCGGTACACGAGACGATCCGATCGGGTAGCAACCCGTCGGGTACGGCTGTGTCAGCGTGTTTTCGCAGCCTTCCGGATAGATGTAGTAGGAATTCTGGAAGTACTCCCACGGTGCATCACTCTGGAACGCCGGTGACTGGTCAACAAACTCAGCACCGAAAACAACGTTGCCGCTGTCGAACGTCTTACCGGCGATCAGGCCGATCGTATTCTGGGCACCGTCACCCATGTCGAAGAAGTCAGCGTTCTGAAGGTTAACCTCCAGGCCGTTGAAGTCACGACGCGTGATGATGTTCACAACGCCTGCAACGGCGTCAGCACCGTATACAGCGGAGGCGCCGTCTTTCAGGATCTCGACGCGCTCGATCATGTTGGCCGGGATGGTCTGGTAGTCACCGCCGTCAACCGTACGCATGCCGTTAACCAGCGTCAGCGTGCGATCAACGCCCATGCCGCGCAGGTCGATCTGTACCGAACCGTTACCGCCGTTGTTGGTCGTGGTGCCGATTGGCGAACCGGACATGGACGGCATGCGCTGCAGGAGGTTACCGACGTCGGTAATACCCTGTGCGAGAAGGACTTCACGATCGATGACCGTGACTGGACTAGCACTATCGATGTCCGCGCGCTTAATGCGTGAACCCGTAGTGATAATCTCCTCAATTGCTACTTCCTGGTCTGCGCCTTGTGCCAGAGCACCTGGTGCAAAACCTACAGCGAGTGCGCCGGCGCCCATTCCAAGGCCCAGACGAACTGCGTTCTGCAGTTTGCTATTCGAAGACATTATGATGTTCCCCTTATGCTTAAAGATAAACGTTGCAAATAAAACACAACGCCAAGCCGCATTTATACCACCTTTGTTTTAGCCAGTAAATATTCCCGGCTGTAACGCCTGAATTTTAAGGGATTACGGCGCAATCGCGGTTTTCCCCCGAATTCGGCGGCTGTTGTATCAGAAATACAACAGAAACGATTGAACGGCGCCCGGCTGGTGGCGCAGCAGCCGGCAGCTGCGCCGCGCAGGCCGCTGTTTCCGGCACCGGCAACTCACTGATTTAGCTGGGATCGTGCCGCTAGCCGGGGTCGGCCGCGCGGCATACGAAGCCTGACCCCGGTCTGCGGCTTTTATCGACGCCGCACAAACGCCTGCGGGCCAGCCCGCCCCGGCCGTACCCAAGCGGTATACGCGCTGGCTGAAGCGGGGTAAGTTACGGCCATGTCAAATAGCAAATCGATCTATTGCCTCGCCTTGCACGGTGGCGCCGGTGCGGTCGCCGGACGGGATTACGCGGTCACGGAGCAGCACATGCGCGAGCTCGCCAGCGACTGCGACAGCCGGCTGGCTCGAGGCCAGTCCGCACTCGATGTCGTCGAGCATGCCGTCTACGAGCTGGAAACGTCGGGGCTCTATGTTGCCGGCCGCGGCTCGGCGCCGAATACGGCAGGCCACGTCGAGCTCGATGCCTCGATCATGGATGGCAAGACACGGCGGGCAGGCGCCGTCGCGGCTTTGCGCGATTTCGTCAGTCCCGTCAACGTGGCGCGCGGTGTTATGGAAAAGACGCCGCACGTCATGCTGGCCGGGCTCGGTGCGCTGGAGTTCGGCCGCAAACAGGGTTTTGAGGAAGTGGCTGATCCCGCTGCTTATTACGTGTTGCCGGTCGGCGTTAACAGCGACGACATCCTGGACATCGCTCACGGTACCGTTGGCGCGGTCGCGCGCGACAAGTCCGGCGGCCTGGCGGCGGCTACCTCGACCGGCGGGACCTTCGGCAAGCTGCACGGCAGAATCGGAGACACACCGATGATCGGACCGGGCACCTGGGCTGACGACGACATTGCCGTGTCCTGCACAGGCACGGGCGAACACATCATCCGCGCTGGCGGCGCGGCTGCCATCGCGTTTCGCTATCGCTCCGGCGTTGCTTTGAATATTGCCGTCAAGGAAATGCTGGATGAAGTAAAACGCCTTGGCGGCGATGCAGGCGTCATTGCCCTGACCCGCAGCGGCGAAATTGCAATGCCGTACAACTCGGAAGGCATGAAACGGGCGTCCGTCTCCAACGACTCGGTCGAGTCAACCTATACGATCGCGACGTTTGCCTGAGCGACTGGAGTCGATTTGAACCGCGCGCCCATCATCACCTGTGCCGTCACAGGTTCCGGAGATACGGCGGCCAAACATCCGGACTTGCCAAAGTCGCCGGCTGAAATCGCGACAGCCGCCATCGAGGCGGCGAAAGCGGGAGCCGCAATAGCGCATCTGCATGTGCGCGAACCCGGGACTGGCAAGCCGTCGCGCGACCTTGAACTCTACCGCGAGGTTGTCGGGAGAATTCGTGAGAGCGACACCGACGTTATCCTGAACCTGACAACCGGCATGGGCGGCGACCTGTTTTTTGGGCCCGATGACGAGCCGCTGAATTTCGCCGCCGAGACCGACTGCGTTGGCCAGCTGGCTGATGAATCATTCGATCGCGTCGGCGATCTCGAGGGCAAGTGGTAGCCGGCCGTTTCCCGCCGGGGAAGGGCCTGGAACGCAGGATTCGCAAACTGGATTGAACCAGGCATATCCCATCATTCGGGAAGCAATAGCCATTGTCTGCCGGCAGTCGGCGCCGAAGTTGCCAGCGCTTTGGTATTCTTTTCAGGAACGCGCTGTTCGTCTCCAGATTTTTTCACACAGCGAATCAACTGCAACGCAGGGAGCCATCTCGGTATGCAAAGTCCTGAAGCTACGATCAGCGAATGCTCACCTCGAATGCAACCATCACAGGGTTTAGATCAAACGTGACTTCGATCCAGCCTTGCACGATCACGAGTGCAAGAGGCGCTAACCTCGCGGTTATAAACTATGACCCAGATGCAAATCGAGCAGATCCTGGCCAAGGCCAATGACGGACAGGCGCAAGCGCAGTTCCTGCTAAGCCAGATCTGTCTGCAGAAGCAGGACCTCGACGGCATGGTGCAGTGGCTGCGGCGAGCCAGTGAACAGGGACTTGCGTCCGCGCTCGACGCACTCGGTCATTGCTACGAGAAAGGACAGGGAGTCCCGAGAGATGCTGAAAGCGCCCTGCAACACTATGAACGCGCGCTCGCGGCTGGCTCCGCCCTGGCCGCTTATCGCAAGGCAGAACTCCTCTACAAGTCGCGACACGGACCCTCGAAAGAGCAGGAAATCAGAGAGCTGCTATTTCACGCTGCCAGCCAGAACGTCATGCCGGCACTCAGGGCCATTGGCTACCTCGCACTGCAGCAGCCGTCCAGCTGGCCGCTGGCGATCGACTGTTTCCGGCGTGCAGCGACCAGCGGTGACGTCATTTCAAATTTCAACCTGGCGTGGTGCCTGCTGCAGAAACCGGACGGCGACGCCGGGGTAGCCGAGGCCGCGTATTGCTTGCGCCGCGCCGCCGCCGCGCACTATCCGTATGCCCAGGCAATGCTGAGTGCGCTGCCGCAATCGCAGGCATCGGCGGCGCCCGCGATCGCGAGTGCTCCGTTGCAGATCGATACTGCCTTGCCGCTGTACCCGGCACCACAGGAAGCCGAACACACGACAATCAGCAAAGATCCGGGCATCAAGCTTTTCGACAACGTGCTGACGGTTGTCGACTGCGCGCACCTCATGATGCTGTCGCTGCCCAGCCTGCGCCGCGCCCATGTTATTGATCCGGAGGGCGGCAGGGACGGCCAGGTGTCTGATATCCGAACCAGCATGTCCACGTATTTGCCATTCGCGGTCGTGGATTTCATCGCTCGGTACATCGAGCTCAAGATCGTTGGCGCGACTGGCGAACAGCTCGAAACATCGGAGCCGATGTCGATACTGCGCTACGCGCCGGGCGAGTACTACCGTCCACATGTCGACTATTTCAATCCGAAGCTGAAAACGTCGCGCGAGCTGCTCGAAGATGGCGGTCAGCGAACGGCGTCCGCCGTGACCTACCTGGCCGCACCAGCCGCCGGTGGCGGAACCCGTTTTCCGAACCTGAATCTCTCGGTACCCGCCGTTACCGGAAGCACGCTGTGGTTCAGGAACTGCCACGCAGACGGGCGCATCGATGAGCGCAGCCTGCACGCCGGTGACACGGTAGACGACGGAGAGAAGTGGGTTGTTACCAAGTGGTTCCGGGAACGCCCGACGAGCTACCTCGAAAACTAGGCGCCGTACTCAGACCGGCAGCGCGGTCGAGTGCTTGATATCCGACAGGACGATGCTCGACGTGACTTCCTGGATGCCCGGCAGCTGCGAGAGCTTCTCGAAGAAGAACTGTTCATAGGCCTTGATGTCCTCAGCGACGATGCGTAACAGGAAGTCGACGTTACCCAGCAACACGTAGCACTCCATGACTTCCGGGTATTTGCGCACGGCATCGGCGAACGCGGACAGGTTGCTGCGGCCGTGAGAGTTCAGCTTGACGTGCGCGAACACCATCGTCGTCAGGCCAACTTTCTCGCGATCGAGGATAACCGGGTGATCCTTGAATACACCTTCCTCGCGGAGGCGCTGGATACGTCGCCAGCAGGCGGACTGCGACAGGCCGATGCGCTCGCCAATGGCCGACGCGTTGATACCCGGCTCGCTTTGCAGCAGACCGAGGATTTTGCGGTCCGTTGAATCCAGTGAGACGCTCTGCATGGTTTATACGTATTCGGCAGTTGGGACACATAGATTATGCTCTATTTCTAACCCAGACAACCGGATTTGCACGACTTATCGGGTTTTATCGGGGTATATTAGTCTGCTCGTTCGAGCCTCTTTAGGGGAGAGTTATGGGCGTATTCGAACACACCGAATTCGACAATCACGAATCTCTGCATTTTTTTAGCGACGAGGCGACCGGGCTACAGGCAATCATTGCCGTGCACTCGACCGCGCTCGGGCCGGCAGCCGGCGGCTGTCGCCGCTGGAACTACACCAGCAATGCCGACGCGCTGACCGACGCATTGCGGCTGTCGCGAGGCATGACCTACAAGAACGCCGTGGCCGGCCTGAAGTTCGGCGGCGGCAAGGCCGTGATTCTCGGCAACGATAGCGCGCCCAAGTCGGCAGACCTGTTCGCGGCTTTCGGTCGCGCCGTAGACTCGCTCGGTGGGCGCTATATAACCGCCGAGGATGTCGGCTGTTCGGTTGAGGACATGCGCTCCGTTCGTGAGCAAACCGAGTTCGTTTCCGGCCTGCCGCAAAGCGGCACGAGCGCAGGCGGCGACCCCTCACCGTGGACGGCGATCGGCTGTCTCGAGGGAATCCAGGCGGCCGTACAGTCGAGACTTGGTGTCGACTCACTCAAGGGTCTGCGCGTTGCTGTCCAGGGTGTCGGCCATGTCGGCCTGCATCTTTGCCGCCTGCTGCACGCCGAGGGCGCAGAGCTGTTGGTGTCGGATGTTAACCGCGCCAACCTGGATGCGGCGAGCGCAGAGCTGCCGGTCACCGTGGTTGCACCCACCGAGTTACTGTACGCCGATGTCGATGTGCTGGCACCGTGCGCACTCGGCAACATCCTGACATCGACGACCATTCCGAGAATTCGTGCCAAGGTCGTTGCAGGTGCGGCGAATAACCAGCTTGCAACAGCTGCCGACGGCGCGCGCCTTGCCGATCGCGACATCCTCTACGCGCCCGACTACGTTATTAATGCCGGCGGTATCATCAGTGTTGCCCGCGAGTACTATGGCAGCAGCTCGGAGGATGAAGTGCGCGCGGACGTGTCGCGCATACGCGAGCGTTTGCAGGCCATTTTCGACGAGGCAAAATCAAGCGGCCGGCCAACCAACGAACTGGCCGACAAGCTGGCCCGCGACCTGGTGGCCGCGGCAAAAGACAAATCCTGACAGGGCCTACTATGATCGAAAAATCGAGACTGCAGATACCACGCCCCACCGCCAGGCCGGGCGATGAACCCGACTTCAGCTACCTGGATCTGTCGCCCGCGGGCAGCATCGATAAACCGCCCATCAGCGCTCGTACACGCGACATCGAATACCTGAGCTCGGGCCTGGTCCGCGTCCTTGACGAGGACCATGCGGCAAAGGGTCCGTGGGACCCGGGCCTCGACGCAACGCAGCTGCAGATCGCGCTGCGGTGGATGATGCTGACGCGGGCGCTCGACGACCGCATGTGGCAGATCCAGCGACAGGGTCGCATCTCGTTCTACATGCAGTCACGCGGTGAGGAGGCCGTGTCGATCGCGCAGGGCATGGCGTTACGCCCGGGCGACATGTGTTTTCCCTCATATCGAAACCAGGGCCTGTTCCTGTATCGCGGCGTCAGGCTCGTCGACATGATGTGCCAGTGCCTGTCGAACACGCGCGACATGTGCAAGGGCCGCCAGCTGCCGATCATGTATCACAGCAAGGCCGGTAACGTGTTTTCGATCTCGGGGAACCTGGCCACGCAGTTCCCGCAGGCGGTTGGCTGGGCAATGGCGTCTGCCATAAAAGGCGAGGATCATATTGCGGCGAGCTGGGTCGGCGACGGCAGCACCGCGGAGGCGGACTTCCATCACGCACTGACCTTCGCCGCGGTGTACCAGGCCCCGGTCATTCTCAACGTCGTTAACAACCAGTGGGCCATCTCGACCTTCCAGGGAACGGCTGGCGGCGGGCGACGTGCGTTTGCCGCGCGCGGCCTGGGGCTCGGCATTCCAGGCATCCGCGTTGACGGCAACGACCTGCTGGCCGTGTATGCCGTGACGCTGTGGGCGGCCGATCGCGCACGTCGCGGCGGCGGACCAACGCTGATCGAACACGTTACCTATCGAGGCGGCGCACACTCGACCAGCGACGATCCCTCCAAGTACCGACCAAAAAACGAATGGGATGCTTTCCCGCTTGGCGACCCGCTGGAACGGCTCAAGCAACACCTGATCCTGGAAGGCCACTGGTCAGAGACGAAACACGACAAGCTCGAGGAGCAGCTGAAGGCCGACGTACACGCTGCGTGGAAGGAAGCGCAGAAGTACGGAACCATGACCGAAGGCCCGTTCCTCGACCCTGAAACCATGTTCGAAGACGTCTACGCGGAGATGCCTGCGCATCTCGAGTCGCAGCGCCGGCGCATGCTCGAAGTGCTGAAGGGAGAGTAAGTCATGGCACAGATGAACATGATTGAAGCCATCCGTTCGGCTCACGACGTCATGATGGACAAGGACCCGACCGTCATCGTGCTGGGCGAGGATGTCGGCTACTTCGGCGGTGTGTTCCGTTGCACGGACGGACTGCAGAGAAAATACGGCGAGCATCGCGTTATCGACGCGCCGATCGCCGAAGGCGGTATCGTTGCCGCCGCAATCGGCATGGGCGTCAACGGCCTGCGCCCGGTGGCAGAGATCCAGTTCGCCGATTACATCTACCCGGGATTCGACCAGATCGTCAGTGAGCTGGCGCGGCTGCGCTACCGTTCCTGCGGCGAGTTCTTTTCGCCGGTCACCATTCGCACGCCTTGCGGCGGCGGTATCCGCGGTGGCCAGACACACTCGCAGTCACCGGAAGGCATCTTCACGCATGTCAGCGGCATCAAGACGGTCATGCCATCCAATCCCTATGATGCCAAGGGACTGCTGATCAGCGCCATCGAGTCCGACGACCCGGTGATCTTCTTCGAACCCAAGCGCATCTATAACGGCCCGTTTGACGGCGACCCGGAGAAACCGGGCGTGTCGTGGTCGTCACACCCGAAGGGTGAGGTGCCCGAGGGCTATTACACGGTACCGCTCGGCAGCGCGGAAATCGCATTGCCCGGGGATGAGCTGACCGTCATCACCTACGGTACGCTTGTGCATGTGGCCATCGCGGCAGCGAAAGAAACGGGTGTCGATTGCGAAGTCATTGACGTTCGCACCATGGCACCACTCGATGTAAAAACGCTGGCCGACTCGGTCAAGAAAACCGGTCGCTGCCTGATCGCGCATGAAGCAACCCGTTTCGGTGGCTACGGCGCTGAGCTCGCCGCGACCATACAGAAAGAATGTTTCTATCACCTGGAAGCACCAATCGGACGTATCGGCGGTTGGGATACGCCATATCCGCACGCGTTTGAGTGGCAATACTTCCCCGGACTGAAGCGCCTGTCCGCGGGCATCCGCAGAGTCATGGAGGCAGAATGAGCGAATTCATTTTCAAGCTGCCGGACCTCGGTGAAGGCACGGTCGAGTCGGAAATCGGCGAATGGTTCATCAAGGTCGGCGACCGCATCGAGGAAGAAGCCGTTGTCGGCACGATGATGACCGACAAGGCCGCCGTCGAACTTTCTTCGCCGGTGAGCGGCACGGTACTGAAGCTTGCCGGTGAGCCTGGCGACATTATTGCCGTCGGTGCGCCGCTGGTGATCATCGATACCGAAGGTGCTGTCGCGGAACAGTCCGCTCCGGCGGAAGCTGCCGAGACGCCGGTCGTTAAGGAAGAGCCCGCGCCCGCCGTTGCGGCACCGACAGTCGAGGCCACCGATGAGCCGATCGAACGGTCGCGCGTCATGACATCGCCTGCGATTCGCCGCCGCGCCAAAGAAGCCGACGTTGACCTGACCCTCGTGCCCGGATCCGGCCCCGGCGGCAGAATACTGCGCAAGGACTTCGACAACTACCTGAAAGCGCGCGCAACCGGCACTTCGTTCGCCGCCAGCGCCGCGCCCTCCACACACGTGAAGGAAATCAAGATCATCGGCTTGCGGCGTATCATCGCCGAGCGCATGTCGGCAGCGAAACGGGAGATCCCGCACTTTGCCTACGTCGAGGAAATCGACATCACCGAACTTGAAAGCCTGCGCAAACACATGAACAGCAGCAGGAACGGCGACGACAGGCTGACCTTGCTGCCGTTCCTCGGCCTCGCGCTTATCAAGGCGCTGAAAGAATTCCCGCAATGTAACGTGACGCACGACAAGGCACGCAACCTGCTCTTGCAACACGATGCCGTACACCTCGGTGTCGCGACGCAGACACCCGACGGTCTCAAAGTGCCGGTCGTCCGGCACGCCGAAGTTCGCTCACTCGACGACCTCGCAAGCGAGGTCCGGCGCGTATCGCTCGCGGCGCGTAACAACAGCGCCAGGAAAAGCGAATTGTCCGGCTCCACGATCACGATTACGAGTCTCGGCAAGTTGGGCGGTATCGCGTCGACCCCGGTCATCAACAGTCCGGAGGTTGCCATCATCGGTGTGAATCGCGCGGTGGAACGCCCGGTTGTGTTTAACGGCCAGGTCGCGGTAAGGCTGATGATGAACCTGTCCTCGTCCTTCGATCATCGTTTCGTCGACGGTTACGACGCGGCTGCGATGATTCAGCGCATCCGGGAAATGCTCGAGCACCCGGCAACGATATTCCTGCCCGGCTAGCCACGACAGTTCGCTACCTGTCGTCCTGACGCTTGTCGATCCGGCAAGACAGTCGGGCGTTAGCCTGCATCACGGGATGGCTCCCTGCGGTCCGCTTTACTTCCGTGATGCACGGCTAACGCCCGATTGCGCTGGCTCTCGGGGCCATCGAACGAACGATGCACGAGCGGGTTGCCGTCGCTATTCTGAGGGGAGCACCCGCCCCGGGTTGAGAATGTTGTTCGGATCGAGACTTTGTTTCAGAACCCGCATCAGCTGAATCTCCGCGGCACTCTTGCTGTGCGGTAACCAGCTGATCTTTTCGAGTCCAATGCCGTGCTCGGCGGAGACCGAGCCGCCGTACTGGCGCAACGGCCCATACACGCACTCATCACTGGCGTTATGGTGGTCGCCCGCTTCACCCGGCGCGACAAAGAAATGCAGGTTGCCGTCGGCCATGTGACCGAGCGCGACGCACATTCCGTCGCGCCAGCGCCGCGCAACGTTTTCTTCTACCGACGCAACATAGGCCGCCATGTCCCGGATCGGCAGGCTTACGTCATAGAGGTAGAACGGCGGCTTGGTCAGCGCAGGCTCGAAGTTCTCGCGAATCTCCCAGATCGAACGCGTTTCTGCCGCTGACTTGGGTATTACGGCGTCACTGATCAGTCCTTCTTCAAGCGCGTTACCGAGCACGCGTTCGAAGCGCGCATCGTCGGCATCCGGATCGCTGCCTTCCGCCTGGAACACGACATAGAACGGGTAGTCCCGTGACAATGGCGGACGATGACCGTTGTCACCCGTGACCGCTCGATAGTAAGCGCCCCACATTATTTCGAAGGCGCTCAGGTTCCCGGCGAGCTCGCGCTGCAGCTTGCCCAGGAAAGCAATAACGCTCTCCATGTTGTCCATTGCGACCAGCGCATCCTGGCGACTTGCCGGCTTCGGGAAGAGGCGCAGCACCGCGCGCGTGACAATGCCCAGCGTGCCTTCGCTGCCAATAAAAATCTGCTTCATGTCGTAGCCGGCGTTGTTCTTCAACATCCGGTTCATCGACGACATGACCGTGCCATCCGCCATCACAACCTCGAGCCCAAGCACCAGGTTCCGCATCATGCCGTATCGCAGCACGTTCATGCCGCCGGCGTTGGTCGCAATGTTTCCGCCGATCGTGCAGCTGCCACGCGCACCGAGATCGAGGGGAAAACTGAAGCCTTGTGCTGCAACCGTCTCCTGCACCGTTTGCAGGACGGCACCGGCTTCCACAACCGCGGTGCCACCCACTGCATCGATTTCAAGAACACCGGTCATCTTTTCCGTGGAAAGCACGAGATCGTCTCTGTTCGGCTCCACCGCGGTCACGCAGTTGGTCAGACCGCCTTGCGTGATGACGGATTGCCCGGCCGCATTGCAGTGTTTCAGGATGCCGGCGACCTCACCCGTCGACGTCGGCAGCACCAGGGCTTTGGCCTGCATCGGCGCGCTGTTCCAGTAACTGGTAGCACGAGCGGCGATCGAGTCCGTGTCCAGCAGTCGTGCGTCGCCAACGATATCGGCGAGTGCAGAATTGGAGTGCGCCATGCAAGGACCCCTGAGATTAAGCGGTGTGTCGGGCGACACATTATCCTAGAATCGAGCCTCGCACACTACGCCGGCGCCGACGCTGGCGCTCGAGAACTTCGCTATGACTCGCCGCATCTCGATTCGCCGTGAAACCTGGCCGGCCCTGATTCCGTTCCGTATTGCCAACGTGACGTTCGACGATTTTCCGTTGATCGTGTGCGAGATCGAAGACGATGGCGTCACGGGTAGTGGCGAAGCACTCGGCGTTTATTACCTCGATGAAAGCCTCGAATCGATGACTGCGCAGATTCGCGGCATCGAACAACAGCTCGCGGCCGGGGCCGGCCGGCAGGACCTTCTCGAGCTTCTGCCACCGGGCGGCGCACGCTTCGCGGTGGACTCCGCTCTCTGGGACCTGCAGGCGCAGCGCGAGGGCGTCTCTGTCTGGGCTGCCGCTGGTGTCGAAGAAAAGCCGGTCGAAACGGTATTCACCATCGGTCTCGAAACAGAACCCGAACAAATGGCGGCAAAGGCCGCGGCAGCAAGTAACTATTCGTTGCTCAAGATCAAGCTCGATGCAGACCGGCCTGTCGAGCGTATTGCCGCCATTCGCGAGGTGCGACCGACGGTGCGACTCATCATCGACGCCAACCAGGGCTGGTCTTTCGATCAGCTTCGGGACGTCGCACCACAACTGCAGCAACTCGGTGTCCTGATGATCGAACAACCGCTGCCGCGCGGCGGCGACAGCGAGCTCGAGAATTTCGATTCGCCGTTACCGCTTTGTGCCGACGAGTCCTGCCTGCATCTCGGTGAGCTGCAGCAAATCTCGGACAGCTACGACATGATCAACATCAAGCTCGACAAGTCCGGCGGCCTGACACACGCACTCCAACTGGCGGAAGCCGCGAAGTCTCACGACCTCGACGTGATGGTCGGCTGCATGGGCGGCACCTCACTGTCGATGGCGCCGTCGCATGTCCTCGCTCAGCTTTGCAATTTCGTCGATATCGACGGTCCCTTACTGATCGGTGACGACAGGCCTGGCGGTCTTACCTACGATGGCGGCACTGTATCGGTGCCTGATGCAACGCTTTGGGGCGTCCCGGCTGATCGAAAAACCGCCTAACCCGGTTTCCCGTCTATCCGCGGCCTGAACAACATCGGCACGTAGCGAACGACGAACAGTGCAAATGCAAGCGCCCAGAAACTGCCAGAGACAATGACCATCGTCACGTAATACGATGCCGGCAACAGGCCTGCCGTAACGCGCAGGATTGCCGCCAGTTGCACCAGAAGATAGATCGCCATGTCCATATGGCCAGCCTCCAGGGCGCGCCCTGTGTGACCAAGCGTGCTGCGCATCATCATGGCGAGCATTAATGAGCTGATCGCACCGACCATCAGGGCGTGAATCCAGATGCCCTCTCCGATGATCGAATACTGGGCCAGTGCCCGCAGGAACAGCGCGATGGGCAGCCACGAATAGGCGACTGACAGCATCCACAACAGCGCATTCCCGGCCGTGGTGTGCGGCTGCCACAGGGCCAGCCGGAAGGCATGCGAGACGGCTGCGACGATCATCAGCGCGGCTGGCGCCACGGCCGGGACGGGAACCCAGTCACCGACAAGGCGCAAACCGATTATCGATAGCAGCGACGCGAACGACAGGAACTCCAGCCATCCCGCCTGGCGGGGATCAGACCCAGGAACCGCGTTCCTGGTGAACGCCGGTATCACGCGGCCTGCGACGATCGCATAGACGAGAGTAACCAGGTCCATCGCGGTGATCACGGTCGTGTAGGCCAGCCAGGCCGGCAGCGGACCAAGCGAAGCGAGGTGATAGACGACATTCGCCAGCGCGACGAGCAGGAGCAGCACGACGATCTTGTAGTTACGCCGGTTGCGGCTCTTGATGATGGGCGCCGCGATGGCGATCGCCAGCAGCGGCACGAACACGACATCGACGGCCGCCGCGAGCAGCGGCGGCCCGCTAATGATGAGCGCACGCCCGGCAAGCCATACGGCTGCAAGCGCGGCAAGACCCGCCCCGGTTGGCGTGGGCAAGCCGGTCCAGTTGCGCACGGCGGTCAGCAGGAAACCGGCCATCACGGCAATGGCGAAACCGAAAACCATCTCGTGGCTGTGCCAGAAGATGCCGCGCAGGTAGCCTTCCGCGTGGAACACCCCGCCAAAGGACAGCAGCCAGGCGACAATCGCCGCGATGGCGAAGCAAGCGGCAAGCGAATAAAACGTCCGGAAGCCGAGCGCGAACAGCACATGCTGCCTACGCATCCCGAAACCAGCCCTGGGTCCTGAGACAGAAACGCACCAGCATCAGCATCAGCGGCACCTCGATCAGAACCCCGACCACCGTCGCGAGTGCCGCGCCGGATGACAGGCCGTACAGCATGGCCGCCGTCGCGATGGCGACCTCGAAGTGATTCGACGCGCCGATCAGCGCCGTCGGCGAGGCATTCTCATAGCTGAGTCCGGATAGCTTCGCGAGCCCATACGCCAACCCGAAAACGAACACCGTCTGCACGAACAGCGGAATCGCAATCCACAGAATCGTCAGCGGATTCTGCACGATGGTCTCCCCTTTGAAGGAGAACAACAGGATGAGCGTGACGAGCAACGCCGTGATTGTTACGGGCGTCAGGAAGTGCAGGAACTTCTCCCGAAACCAGCCCTCGCCTTTCACGGCAATGATCCATTTGCGCGACAGGTAACCTGTCACCAGCGGCAAGGCTACGTAGACGCCGATGGACAGCAACAGCGCCTGCCACGGAACGGGCAGCTTGCCGACGCCCAGCAGGAAGCCGCCCAGAAAACCGAACAGCAGCAGCATGGTGAGCGAGTTGATGGCGACCATCACCAGCGTATGCCCGTCGTTGCCTTTGGACAGATATCCCCAGACCAGCACCATCGCTGTGCAAGGCGCTATGCCCAGCAGGATGCAGCCGGCCAGGTAGCTGCGCCAGAGCGGCACTTCCAGCATCTTGACACCGTCGACCAGCACCACCTTGCCGGCACCGTAGACATCGCCGACCACAAGCTCCTTGCCGAGCGGCATCTTGACCAGATCGACCGCGTCCGGTCCGATGAACTTCAGGAACAGTGTGCCCAGGAAGAAGCTCGCGATGGCGTACATCGTAAAAGGCTTCACGGCCCAGTTGATGAACAAGGTCAGACCGACCGGTTTCGCCGCCTTGCCGGCTTTGACGACCTCGTGAAAATCGATCTTCACCATGATCGGGTACATCATGAAAAACAGGCACAGCGCGATCGGGATGGATACGACCGGCGCACCGTTGACCATGATGGCCATGCCGTCCAGCGCCTCTGCAACCTCGGGCGCCACCTTGCCAAGGGTGATGCCAATACCAATACAAAGCAGTACCCAGACCGTGAGGTAGCGTTCGAAAAAGCTCATCGATGTCCTTCCTGTTCAGTAGGGCCGATAGGGCCGCCGGAAGTGTACGAACAGTCCCGCTGCCAGTACCAGTAGTGAAACCCACATTGAAATTCGCCAGAAGCTGGTTGCCGGGCCGATGATATCGAACTGCTCGACGAATACGGTCTCGCAGGCGCCATCGCCGGTGTCCGTTCGCGTCGTACTCGTGCCGCGCTTGCCGCCCGCGTCATTGCTGTAGCTCGCAAGATAGCCGCGAACGCGGATCTGGTCACCGATGCGGATGTCTTTTACCTGGTCGCGAATATAGGAGTCGTCGGAAATCAGGTGATTGTTGGAAATCTGCTCCATATTGAAGGCTTCCCAGGCCTGCTGGTTCCTGGTTTGGAAGTTGCAGGTAAATATCCCGTTCCAGAACTTGATCTTGTGCAGCAGCTTGCTGGTGGCGGTGTCGCCCCAGACGACGCAGACATCCATCATGTTGAGATGATCGTTGGCGCGAAAGTGCATGCGGCTGTTGCCGTCGTGATGGCGAAAAGACACGACCATGCCAGACAGGTCGTACGCGTACTCGGGCTCGACCCTGTACTCCACGCCCTTGAACCTGGCGCTGAAGGGCGTGGCCCGCGTCGCCTCCTGTTCGGGCTCAGCCAGCACTTCGGGCCGGAATTCGACGTTTCCGGGCAGGTCGTTGCGGTTCCAGAACGACACGAGCAGCCACAAGAAGCTGGCAGAAATGACGATATTGCTGACTTTCACGGGTTCAACGGCCTAAAGAAACTGCGCTCATCGTCGATATTACTAGAGGATAATTACTTTGGATCAGTCCATTGCTCAAAGCCGATCGAATTGGCCTCGTCATCGTGGTCGCGTCATTGCTGGTCATTTCAGCCATTGTATGGCTGTTATTCGGCAACCAGCGCGACCGCGAAGTCGCGGATATCCGCACCCAGGGGGTCAGTCTCGCCAGGGCGATATCCGGCGTACCGTATGAGCAGCTGGCGCCCGGCGGGCCGCAGCAAGGTGTCATTCAGGCTCTCCTCCACGGCGTTGGCAACAAGAAACTCGCCTACGTCACGATCAGCAATCCACAGGGCCTGACGGTTACGGAATCGGTGGCCGACGGCCTGATCGCGCCGGCGGCGAAGATTCCTACGGAGCCGAGCAGCTGGCTCGGGGACCTCGAACAAACTGCCGGCGAACAGCGCTTCATCGAGTTTCATGCACCGCTCCTGCAGGACGGCGAACTGCAGGGCTTCGTGCGACTGGGCTACTTCTACCCCAGGAGCGGCCTGAGCCGGGAGCAGATTCCGTTTATCGCCATGGTTTCGTTGCCGGTATTCCTGCTGGCGCCGTTCTTCTACCTGCTGCTGCGCATGGAGGTACGGCCGATTCGCGCCGCGAACGAAGAAATAAACCGGCTCATCGACGGCGAGGGCCTGCGCTCCGTGGAAATATCCGCCACCGGCGAGCTGGGCGAGTTCATGCATCGCTTCAATCACTTCGTCGAAATGGCATCCTCCAAGGTCAAAGCACTCGAGCAGGACAAGGAACGCCTGCTGACCTCCAGCAAGCTGCTTTCCTATCGCAAGAATCGTGTCGAGACCGTGCTGGAGACGCTTCCGGAAGCGGTAATGATCCTCGATGAATCCGGAACCATTACGTTCGCCAACCAGAAGATGGCGGCACTGTTCAACGTCTCGCAGGAAACCATCCTGACGCAGCCACCGCAGAGCTGGTGCGAGCAGGCCGACGTCCTCAACATGATTTCGCGGTTCCAGACGCAGGGCAAGGCGCGCAATTTCGCCGAGACCATGCGGTTCAGCACCGATTCGTCAGCAGGCCGTTCCGTAGCGACCAAGACCTACCCGCTGTTTGCCACCAAGAGTCCGAACGCGGCGCTTGGCACATTGATCGTGTTTCGCGATGAAACCCAGGAAGCACTGGCTCGACGTGCGCGAACCGAATTCGTCTCGCACCTTGCGCATGAACTGAAGTCGCCGCTCAACGTACTGGGCCTGTACAGCGAATCCCTGCTGAGCAGCGCCGGCGAGTCGCGCGATCACCAGATCGAGGCGGCGAATGTCATCGCCTCCGAGGTCGACCGGCTGAGCAGCCTGATCACCAGCCTGCTCAGCATGACGCAGATCGAAAGCGGCAGCTTCACACCGGATCGCGGTCTCGTGAAATTGCAGGATGTCGTCGGCGCCGCATTCGAAGAAGCAAAAGCCCTGGCCGCCGGCAAGAACTGTTCGTTCGAGCTGCACGCGCCCAAAGAAATGAGCCCGGTTCACGTCGACAAGGACCTGATACGGGTTGCCGTCACCAACCTGATGAGCAACGCGGTCAAGTACAACAAGGAAAACGGCACCGTTACCGTCACGATCGAGGACACGGAAGACGCCATCCAGGTGCGGGTTGCTGATACAGGCATTGGCATCGGCGAAGACGAGGCAGCGCAGATCTTCGACAAGTTCTTCCGCTCGCAGGACGAACGCGTGCAGTCGGTTGGCGGGCACGGCCTCGGGCTGGCACTGGCCAAGCAGATCATCGAACTTCATCACGGCACACTGTTGTTGAACAGGGATCGTGAAGAAGGCACCGAATTTATCATCAACCTCTGGAAAGAGGCGACTGCCGTCAGGCAGGCGATATAGACAGGCTCCGTATCTATGAAACGTATTCTCATCGTCGATGATCACGCGCCGGTAATCCGGGTGCTAAAACTCGGCATCGAAGACGCCGGCTTCGAGGTGGACACGGCATCCAACGGCGCTGAGTGCCTGACTAAATTGTGTGAGCGCCTGCCCGACTTCCTGGTGACCGATATCGACATGCCGCGCATGTCCGGCAAGGAGCTTTGCCTCGCCATTCAGGAACAGTTTCCGGGTCGGACCTTCCCGATTGTCGTACTCACCTCGAGAACGGAAATGGAGCATCGTGACTGGACCCGTGCGATTGACAATCTCACCTTCATGGAGAAACCGGTCAGCGTGCGGCGACTCCTGTCGCATATCGGTAGCTGCCTCGCAGATAGCGATCAGGCGCTGGCCACGTCATGAGCCTGAACGTTCTGAAATCGTTGTCCATGAAGAAAGTACGAGCGGATGCTGCCGCGCGTCTTTCCGGGTGTCGAGCGCCTGGAGGTTCGCGACCGCCAGAGCAACCTGATCTGGTCATGGTGTCCCGCGAGCAAGCAATCCCGCGATGACAATGAAGCCGAGAACAACCCGGTTGTCGCCTGGTCGAAATTCGGCTCCGGGATCGAACGCAGGCAGTTGCCATCGAAGCGCCTGCAGGTGCGCGCGCCGCTCGCAACACGCGAGTTTGGTGCCATTGGCTGGCTGACAGCGACCTACAATACGAAGGAAAGCGTGCCGATGGCCTCGGCACCCGAGCCATTGCGGCGGGCTTTCGCCGACGCGCAGCTGTTTCTGCAGGAAGACCTGGAGCTACAGACGGAATGCAACCAGCTTGCCGCTGAACTCGGCGAGCGCTACGAGGAATTGAACCTCGTCTACTCCACCAAGGACCAGGTCGAGTACTTCGAGGAGGGCCAGGAAGCACTGCTGCGACTGGTACATAACTGCGCGGACTACCTCGATGTCGGCATCGCCGCCCTGATTTGTCGCGATCGCGGCATCAACCTGCACAACGTCAACAGCACCGAGGCGCCGCCAGAGGCCGAACAACTGCTCGAATGCTTTGCGACGACGGTGTATGACCGCGTCGAGTCGCAGGTACAGAGCGTCATCATGAACGACAAAGGGGACGTAGACCGCGGTCGGCTCCTGGCTGGCCGGAGCGAAAACCTGCTCGCCTACCCTGTCCTGGACGATCACGGCACGGTCATCGGTATCCTGGCGGTTGCCGCGCGCCATGATATGCATGTCTTCTCGAATGGCGACCGAAACCTGCTGGAGGTGATGGCCAAGAAGGCCTCCCGAATCATTCATACGCACCACGACTCGCTCACCGGCCTGATGAACCGCAGCGGCTTCGAGTCGATGCTGATCGCATCGCTCGCGAGCACGCAGAGCAAAAACCTGCAGCACATCCTGCTGCACATCAACATCGACCAGCTGCATGTCATTAACGACCTGATGGGTTACCAGGAAGGCGATATGCTGATTCGGCGAGTTGCCAAGGCCCTCAAAGCGGCGCTGCGGGATACGGATATCGTATCGCGGATCGGCGGCGGCGAGTTTAGCGTGCTGCTGCCCAACTGCGACGTGCGGCAGGGATACGCGGTCGCTGAGAAGCTGCAGGCGGCAATGCGCGAACTAAGCGTCGTCTCCGCCCAGCGCACGCTCGATGTAACGGCTTGCATCGGGCTCTCCATCGTCAATCGTGACGCCGAGGGTATCGTGGGCGTCATGGCGGCGGCTGAAATCGCGTGCAAGGCAGCCAAAGACCAGGGCAAGGATCGCATCGAGGTATTCGCACAGGACAACACGACGCTGGTGCGTCGCAGTGAGGAGATCGAATGGATCGGTCGAGTTCAGGAAGCGCTTCGCCAGGACCAGTTCGTACTCTACTGCCAGCCGGTTGTGCCCTTGCTGGACGCTGCCGGCGCACCGCATTTCGAGATCCTGATTCGACTGCGCGATGACAACGGCAAGATACTCGCGCCGAACATGTTCCTGCCAGCCGCGGAGCGCTACCAGCTTATGCCGATGGTGGATCGCTGGGTCATTCACCATTCCCTGAAGGCGCTCGGCGCTTGCTGGAAGGTGGTGGCCGACGATAGCCCGGTGTTCTGCATCAACCTGTCCGGGCAGTCCTTTGCAAATCCCGGCTTTCAGGCGTTTGTCATCGACGAGATTCGCGAGTCCGAGGTGCCTCCACAGAACATCTGCTTCGAAGTGACGGAAACAGTGGCGATTTCCCATATCGACGACGCCGTGCACTTCATGTCAGCGCTGCGCAAGTTCGGCTGTTCCTTCTCACTGGACGACTTCGGCGCCGGCCTCAGCTCCTTTGGCTACCTGAAGGTTCTGCCCGTCGATTACCTGAAGATCGACGGCAGCTTCGTGCGTGAAATCACGACGGACAAGATCACACGGTCGATGGTCGAAGCAATCAGCCAGATTGGCAAGACCATGGGCCTGTCAATCGTCGCCGAGTTTGTCGCCGACGATGAAACGCAGGACATTCTGCGCGCGATAGGTGTCGACTACGCGCAGGGCTATGGTGTCGGCAAGCCGGAACCTCTCGACGATATCCTGCGCGGCCTGCACCGAAGGGCTGACGCCGAAACGGCATGAGCACCACGGCGCAAAACGCTGTTTCACCGGTAACGCGCGTGCGCATCGGCGTCGCGACGCACGTGACGCCGAAGTTCTCGCTGGTTGGCAACGAAGCACTGCAAGACCTCGTGCTGGCCGTCGATGAAAGCATCGAGTCGGGCGAGTTCAAGATCATCCTGGACTTTTCGTCGGTGCAGTCGATCGACAGCCTCGCACTGTCATGGCTGATGGACCTGCAGGATCGCCTTATAAAGATGGGCGGCTGGGTCAAGATTTCAGGTCACAACGGAATTGTCGCCGAGATCGCCGCGGTTACCGGCATTGCGGATTACATCGCGTTCCTCGACGGCGATGGCCAGAAAGAGCGCAAACCCGCCGATGACATCAGCTTCGGTCCCGGCTCACGACTCGGCGATATCCTCGTTGCACGCCAGCTGGTTACGCAGCAGAAGATCGACGAAGCGCTGAAACTCCAGGACAGGCTCGGCAAGCGCATGGGCCGTATCCTCATCGACAAGGGCTGGGTCGCCGAGAACGATGTGCTTCGCGCACTGAGCGAGCAGCTTGGCGTACCGTTCGTACGGCTGCGCCCCGGCTTGTATGACCCGGTCGTTTCCGCCGCCCTCGACACGGCCATCGCCCGACGTCTGTGCGTGCTGCCGCTGTTTCGCGTGCGCAGCGTGCTGTATCTCGCAACGGCCAAGCCCCAGGACATGCCGGCATTCGATGAGGTCAGTGAGCGCATGCAGTGCGAGGTGCGTCCGGTTCTCGCGAAAAAAGAAGACATCGAAAAAGCACTGAACGAGTCGCTCAACCTCGGTGACATGCAGTTCGACATGATGGGTGACGTCGACGAGGACTTCGAGGTCGTCGAGAACCTGCAGCTGGACGACTACTCGACCATCGATGAAGTGGCCGCCGGCAGCCCGGTCGTTAACCTGGTCAACTCCATTATCCAGCGCGCCGTGCACGACGGCGCATCCGACATTCACCTGGAACCTTTTCGCACGCATTCGCGAATTCGCTTCCGCATAGATGGGCTGCTCTACGAGTTCACAGCGCCGCGGGTGGAGCTGCATCCTGCGCTGGTATCGCGACTCAAGGTCATGGCAAACCTCGACATCGCCGAGCGCCGCATGCCGCAGGACGGCCGCATCCAGGTGCATACGCAGGGTCGCTCCGTCGATCTGCGCTTCAGCTCACTGCCGGGTCTCTACGGCGAGAAGGTGGTACTGCGAATCCTGGACAAGAACCAGGCGATCCTCGATGTCAACAAGCTCAACATGTCAGTCAACAACCTCCAAACGTTCAAAGGCCTGCTGGACGCCAACAACGGCCTGATCCTGGTCACGGGACCGACCGGCAGCGGCAAGACGACCAGCCTGTATGCCGCACTGAATTACCTGAAGAGCATCGAAAAAAACCTCGTCACGATTGAAGACCCGGTCGAATACCAGCTCGACATCATTAATCAGAACGAAGTCCGGACAAACATCGGCCTGACGTTTGCGAAAATACTCAAGCATGTGCTGCGCCAGGACCCTGACATTGTCATGGTCGGCGAGATCCGCGAACGCGAAACTGCGGAAATCGCCGTGCAGGCAGCGCTAACCGGTCACCTTGTATTGTCGACCCTGCACACTAACGATGCGGTCGGCGCCGTCACGCGACTGATTGACATGGGTGTGGAGCCCTACCTGCTCTCATCCGCCCTGCTGGGCGTCGTTGGCCAACGGCTGGTACGAACCATCTGCCCGAATTGCAAATTCGATTTCCTCGCCCCCAGGGAAATCGTGGATCAGTACGGCTGGGAAGGCGAAGTGAAACTGGCGAAAGGCAAGGGCTGCGAACAGTGCTACGACTCCGGCCACAAGGGACGTAGCGGCATTCATGAGATTTTGAGAACCGACGCGGAGCTGCAGAAGCTGATTATTTCCAGCCCTAGCCGAGACGAGCTGAGCGACTACCTCGAACAACGCAACTTCCATAACCTGTTCAAAGACGGACTTGGACGGGTTCTCGAGCGGCACACAACCATCGAGGAAGTCGCGCGAGTAACGAGCATCTAGCGCCATGGCCATTCAATTCGAAACCGAACAGGTTGTCGCACCAACCAGCAAAAAGAAGTCTGTTGCGCTGCAATTGCCGAGCATCGGCGGCGGCAAGAAGGCCGGCGCGGCCGAACGCATGTTCTTCACGGAGCAGCTGGCGCTGTTGCTGGAGACCGGTGAGAGTCTTTACGGCGCGCTGACGACTATCGTCAAGCAAACCGAGAACAAGGACATGCGGGAGGCGGTTGAGAAAATCGCGCTCGACATTAGCGAGGGCAAGTCGTTTGCCGGCGCTCTGAAGGCACACGAAGCTATCTTTCCGTCGACCTACGTAAACCTCGTTGCCGCGAGCGAAAGCGGCGGCTTCATGCACGAAGTATTGCAGCAGCTGCTCAACATGGATGAGAAACGCGAGCAAATGCGCACGACCCTCGTCTCGGCCGCAACCTATCCGCTGTTCCTGATCACGTTCTCACTCGCTGTCGTCGTGTTTGTGCTGGCCGTCGTATTCCCGAAATTCGGCACGATGTTCGCGTCGATCTACGATCAGCTGCCCGCGTCGACAAAAATACTGATGGCGGCGAGCAACGTGATTCGCGACTACTGGTATGCCCTGGCTGCAGGCCTGGCGATCGTATTTCTCGGCTTTCGACAATGGATGAATTCCGCAGCGGGCACCGCGCGGATCGATCACATGAAACTGCACGCGCCGGGCATACGCGACATCTTCACGCAGATTTATCTCGTGCAGTCGCTGCAGGTCCTGAGCCTGTCGATCAACAATGGCGTTTCCGTGATGGAGAGTCTCGAGGCATGTCGCGACGTCGTCAAGAACTCCCTTTTTCGCAAGATGATTCAGAACGTCGAGGAATCGGTGCAGGCCGGCGCCGGTGTTGCGGCAGGACTCGAGGGCACGACGTTCCTCCCGGACCTGGCCAAGCACATGATCGCAACCGGCGAACAAACCGGCAATCTCGGCAAGGTGGCCGGGCGCATCTGCGACTACTACGAAACCCAGCTCGGCAAGAAGCTCGACGCACTCTCCAAGCTGGCCGAGCCGGTCATGCTGCTCATCATGGGCGTCGTCGTCGGCGTACTCGTGAGCTCGCTGATCCTGCCGATCTTCAAGCTGTCGCGGGCCGTTTCCTGACACGGAACCTCGAAAAAATGCGATCCGATCGCTAAAGAAACGAGCGATGCCGCCGACAACTACCTCAGTAGCGGACATTCGATTAGCACACAGGAGATAAGTCTATGATTTCGCTAAGAAGTTTACGAAGCCAGGAAGGCTTCACGTTGGTGGAATTGTTGATTGTCGTCATCATTCTGGCGATCCTCGCGGCCATTATCGTGCCGCAGTTCTCGGCCGCCACGGACGACGCCAAGCAGTCAGCCTACGACACCAACATCGCGAATATCCGCTCGGCTATCGACCTGTATCGGCAACAGCACGACGCCTACCCGGGCGCCGTAGCCTCATCCGGAGCGACCTGCGTAAACGGTACCGCCGTGACTGGTGCCGTCGGCGAAGCGGCGTTCATCGCGCAGCTCAAGAACTACACGAACTCGGCGGGCCTCGCTTGCACCGGTTTCGATCCTAACCAGTTCAAGTACGGGCCGTATTTGAAAGACGACCTGCCGGTGAATCCGCTGGGCAGCCCTGGTGTCAACACGGTGACCGTGGTTACGACTGGCGTACTTGGCCTCGCGACCGGCGGTACGGAAGGCTGGCGTTTCGACTCGGTGACCGGCGAGTTCATCGGCGACGAGTAGCCCGAAGCAACAATGGGGACATTCCTGATTTAGCGTACTAGTACATTAAATCAGGAATGTCCCCTTTTTCGTGGAGATGGTGCGATGAGGGTGAGAACACAGCGAGGCTACACGCTGGTCGAGCTCGTTATCGTCGTCAGCACCATCGCACTGATCGCTGCTATCGCCGTTCCGGCAACGACGTCGAACGGTGCCAACAAGCAGCTTGAGGTGGCAGCAAAGGAATTCGCAGCCGCCATGCGTTTTGCCCGCAGTGAATCGCTACGTACGGGTAAGCCCCATGGATTCCAGCAGACGGTTAGTCAGAAACGCATCCGTGTGTTCAGCCTGGACGAGAGCACAAGTCCGCCGATGCTGGTCCATGACATCTACCATCCCGTCGACAAGCAACTCTACGACATCGAACTGGACTTGCAGTCAGCTGCGGCTGCTGACTCCGTGAGTCACAACGCCGTTTTTCGTGGCACCTGCAACGAGAATGCCAACGCTTACTTCGATGCCAATGGCACGCCGTGGTGTACGGATCCGTCAAATGTCCTGCTGGAATCGTTCGAGGTCCAGCTTGATCTGGCAGGTGCCCGCCGGACGGTAACGGTCGACGGAATCACCGGCAGGGTAACCGTTCAATGATGATCAGGAAGCAGCAGGCAGGTCTCACGCTGGTCGAAGTACTCGTCGCCGTGATGCTGTTGTTGATCATCCTGGTCCCCGCGATGGAAGCGATTCGCACCAGCGTGACCGGCGCGGCGGTTCACAGCGAACTCGCCTCCAGCCAATTTCGGCTGACATCCCGGATGGAGGAGCTGCTGGCAGAACCGTTTGGCGATCTCGAGGCTGCCGCAATTGCCGTCGGCAGCGCCAGCGTTGCAAGCAGTTACTCGGAAGCTGCCGGTCCGCCGGGCCGGCTGATCGTTTATCTCTCGCCGTATGACGGCGACAACGCTGATCTTGACAAAGATCCGTTTACCGGCACCGATCCCGGCCTGCTGTGGATCGAGGTCGAGGCCGAAGGCACGGTCCATCGCCTGCGAACTGTAAGGGCAGAGGGTTACTGATCGTGCACGGCCGACCTCAACAGAGCGCGTTCACGCTCATCGAGTTGCTCATCGCCATCGCACTGGCTGCGCTAATCCTGGTTTCGCTCACCGGTCTGGTGAAGAACGCGCTCGGCAACGATGCGCTTGTGCAGGAACAGAACCAGTTGACTCGTGATGCGCGCTTTGCGATGGATCGCATGTCGCGCGCGATTTCCGACACCCGGTATTTGATCCTCCCGATGCCCGACAAGCCCGATACCGATTGGCGCGAAAACGTGCGGGAGGAAACCGTGCCTGCCTCGCCACCGGAAGGCAGCAGCTCCAAAGCAACCGCCGTGCTTGCGCTCAGTTTGAGCATCGACGTTGACCTGGATGCCGACGGCTTTCCGGATGCTGACAACGACCGTGACGGGCGCATTGATGAAGACTATCCAGCCGATATCGCATACGACTTCGACCCGGGGATTCACCTTATCGATGACGGCGGTGACGGCTTTGTCGATGAGGGCTTCTCGGATGCGGATGATGACGAACGATTGAACAGCGGTGATGAGGACCCCATCAACGGCGTCGACGACGATGGTGATGGTGTTGTCGACGAAGATCCCGGTGCCGATATGAACGGCGATGGCGCACCGGGCATCGCGGGCGTCGACGATGACGCTGACGGACAGATCGACGAAGGCGATGCGAACGACGACGACGAAGACGGTCTGGTGGACGAGGACTGGCTTGATGCCGTTGTGTTCTACCTGCAAGGCGACGCACTGATCGAACGTCACCCGGTACCCTGGGATGAATCCGCCAACGGGTTTATCAGCGGTCGCGACTATATCGAAACTGTTATCGCGGAAAACGTCACGTTGTTCCGCGTTGAGCGACCAGTCCCAGGCTCTCCGAACGAGCAACTGGTCAGTCTGACGCTCGAACTGACGGGCCCATCCGGCCAAACAGTAAGCCTGGACGCACGGGTCCGCGTCGGGGGTGCGCTGTGACTTTCCTGAGCAAACAGGGACAGTCCCCTGCGGGGACCGTCCCGGCACCAAACACTACAGTCCCGGTCCGGAGGGGACCGTCCCCAAAGGGGACTGTCCCGGCACCAAGACGAACAGTCCCGCTACGCAAGTCCCAACGCGGCTACCTGCTCGTCACGGTAATCATCACGCTATTCCTGTTGGCGTCTATCGCCGTGCTTCTCTCACACGATTCCGCAAATAGCGCCAACACCTCGAACAGGGAACTCGAATCAGCCCGAGCCGACTACGTCGTGGCGGCAGGACTGCAAAACGCGCTGTGGCGCCTGCAGAACAACGCCTGCATGGGTGACATCACTATCCCGGACACAGCGCTTGGCAATGACACCTACTCGGCGACGATTACAGGGGCTGCCGCCGGAACCCTCTATCAACTCGCTGCCGACCAGGATGCCTGGATACGCAACGATGATGTGACAATGAACAACGGCACCGCAGCCGAGCAGCATATCCGCTTCGAGGGCGGAAATATCGAGCACGCGCTAACCCGTTTTGACCTGTCCTCACTGCCGAAGGACGCGCAGATCAACTCGGCGGTTGCCTGGTTCTATGTTTCAACGGGCGGTGCCAGTGGCGGCATACATCCCGAGGGTCCACTGACCGTCCACAACGTAACGGCAGACTGGATCGAAGACAAAGCTACCTGGGAGAACATGGGTGTTAACTACGAGCAATCGATACTGGCCGGTATACCGGCCCAGGACCAGAGCGGCGTCTGGGTCAGCTTTAATCTGACAGGCCAGGTCCAGGCGTGGGTCAATGGCCAGCCCAACTACGGCATCCTGATGGCATCGACTGCCGAAGGTGTGCACGGCAAGTACGCCAGTAAAGAGGACGGCAGCAATCCGCCCCGCCTCGAGGTTGTCGTTGGCAGCGGTCCGGCGTCGCCGGTTACCATCGAGGCGAATGGCACGCTCAATAACGGTGTCACGCGAACTCTCAAGCACCCCTTGACGGCTGCATCTCAGCCACCTGTTGCCTACACCTTCCGCCCGGATACGGCGGAGAGCGAAGATGCCGAAATCTGGGATCAGGAACCAAACACCAACTACGGCGATGAGGCCGAAACCTGGGTTTCGTCGGCCAGTAACGATACGACCCGCACACTGCTGCGCTTCAACATGGGTTCTATACCGACGGGCGCGAGAATTCTCGGAGCGACCCTGTCTTTGTATCGCCAAAGCGGCTCGGGTGCCGACCAGCCGGTATCGGCACATCGCATCACTAACTCGTGGAGCGAAGATGCGGTGACCTGGAATCGGCGCAACGTTGGCACGAACTGGGACACCGGCGGCGGTGATTTCGACAAGACGGCGATTGCAACAACTCCTGTCGGCCCGGCAAACAACCGCTACGAGTGGGACATCACAACGCTTGCACAAAGTTGGGTTGACGGCAGCTACCCAAATTATGGCGTCGCGCTCGCCGCCGGAATCGGCGGAATGCCCGGCGAGCGATTTTATACGAGCGACCAGGCAGATCCCGAAAAACGACCCGGTCTTAGTGTGACCTACGCCTGCGAGTGTGGCAGCCCCTGCATGGCGCCGCAGGGCTCGGGCAAGGTGCTGATGGTGGTTATCAACCCGACGACGCTGGTGCCCGCGGATGCCCTCAAGAAGACGTTGTTCGAGTCCTGGGGCTATACCGTGAACGTCATCAGCGAAAGCGCTAACGCAGCGGATTTCGCGTCAACCGCCGCGAACAACGACGTGGTGTTTATCTCCGAGACAGTGAATTCAAATCAGGTTGGCAATAAACTTGCCAACCTTGCTGTTGGCGTAGTCACCCAGGACGGCGCGTTCAATAGTGACCTGGGAATCGCCGACGGCAGCGCCTGGCCAGTAAGCGCGGCGATTAATCTCACAGACACCAGCCACTACATCACCAGCCCGTTCAAAGCCGGCCCGCTGGATATCTACTCAGAACACATGGAACAACTCACGGTCTCGGGCGGCGAAGCCGCTGGGCTGCAGACACTTGCGGACACTGGCGGTGCCGGTGCGCTGGTGGCGCTGAATAAAGGGGCTACGCTACTGGGCGGCGGCACGGCCGCGGGCCCCCGGGTAGTGGTGCCGCTGGGCAGACTGAACAACTTCAACTGGAACTACCTTAACAACAACGGTCAGCTGATCCTGCAACGCGCACTCGCCTGGGGTAGTGGGGTTGGCAAGACATACGCCGGCAACCTGCTCATGGTCGTCGTAGATCCGTCAAGCCTGACCACCCAGGAGCAGGCGAAGAGGACCTTGATCGAGTCGTGGGGCTTCACGGTCAATTTGATCGATGAATCAGATGGCCAGTCGGAATTTGACGCGTACCTGACGAATAGTGACGTTGTCTTCGTTACCGAAGATGTTACGGCCAGCAACATCGGCAATAAGCTCAGCAACGCGACAATTGGTGTCGTAATCGAAGAAGACAACCTGGCGGATGAACTCGGTTTTAGCAGCGGCATCAACTGGGACTCCGGCACGAACTTCGATATCGACAACTCGCACTACATTACATCGACACTGCCCAGTGGCGACGTAGCGCTCCTGTCGAGCTTCGAATCACTGGCAACGCTGACAGGAAGCACGGCGCCAGGCATTCAGGTGCTCGGTTATCACGACGGCTTGCCCAGTCTGGCCGCTCTGGAAAGCGGGGCTTCGCTCGCTGGCGGGGGAAGTGCGACGGGCCGCCGCGTGATTCTTCCCTGGGGCGGCAGCAACATGGACGTCGCCTACTTAAACGCAGATGGCCTGTCTGTCTTTAAGCGATCGCTTGAATGGGGCGCTGGTGCAGGCGGTACGGCACCGCAACAGCAAGTGCTGCTGGTGGTGGTCGATCCGGCTAGTCTCACCGCTCAGGATGCCTCGAAGCAGGCGTTGATGGAATCCTGGGGCTACACAGTTACCCTGATCGACGAAAGCGCCAGCCAGGCCGAGTTCGATGCTGCAATCGCGACTGTCGATGTCGCCTACGTCACAGAGGACATAACTTCCGGCGCACTTGATACCAAACTGCGAGCGGCGACTGTCGGCGTAGTCATCGAAGAGGAGAAGATCACGGACGAGTTCGGCATCTCTTCGGGTGAGACGACTTTTACCGAAGCTTCGATCGAAGTCACCGATAACACGCACTATATTACCGCGCCGTTCAGTCTTGGCATCGTCGCATTCGCGTCCTCGTCGCAGCCGGTCGGTGGGCGCGCCGGAACCCTGGCACCTGGCCTCGCCGTGATCGCGCAGCGGCCATCCTCGACCACCAGTATGCTCGACGTGATTGAGACCGGCGATGCGTTGTTCGACACTGGGGTCGCGGCGGGGCGGCGGGTAAAACTGCCCTGGGGTGGTAATGACTTCGATATCAACTCCCTCACCGTCGACGGCTACGAAATCATGAAGCGGGCCATTGAGTGGGGGTCTGGTGCTGGGGCGGCCTCCCTGGGCCCGACCGCGCATTGGAAGCTGGACGACGGCACAGGGCTAACAGCAATCGACTCCGAAGGCGGCCATGACGGTACGCTGACCAATGGTCCGGTGTGGGTAGCCGGCCAATTGGGGGACGCGGTGCAGTTTGACGGCAGCAACGACTATATTAACGTGCCGCATGATCCGACGCTGAATCTTGCCAGCGCGCTGACGATATCGACTTGGTTCCGCGCGGACACTTTTGGCGCTGGCATAGGTGGCTACCGGACATTTGTCGGCAAGTATCCGAGTGCCACCACCGCCAACTACTGGTTCGGCACGTGGAAACAAGAACTCGTGTTCGGATTCTGGTCGGGCGGTGTCTGGCAAGAGGTCTTTACGACAGGGCTGGGCCTCAGCACCGGCCAGTGGTACCAGGCGGCGGTCACCTTTGACGATACCAGCAACCAGTTGTTGCTGTATCTCGATGGCACGCAAGTCCACGCGGAGGCTATAGATCAGACGCCACCGGTCAATACGGGCGACGTGTGGATAGGCCGGTCGGCGGCCGGCGAATACTGGGACGGGCAGCTTGACGACGTCCAGATTTACAACAAAGTCTTGGCCGGGGCGGATATCGCAGCGCTGGCGGGCGGTGGTGGTGGCGGTGGCGGTGGCGGTGGCACCAGCTATAACGAGCTTCATCAGTCGTGGAGCGCAACTACTGACGCTGCCTGGCAGACGGTGGATCTGAGTGCGTACGGCGCTCCAGCAAGCTCGGTTGTGGAAGTCGCGATCATCAATACCAAGGACAAGAATGAGCGTTGGGGCGGTGTTCGTGCTGTCGGCTCAAGCCTTGATCGGCGACTGCGACTTCATGAAGCGGAAGGTGGAGGTTCCGACGTCGTCGTCATGCACGTACAGACGAGCGCCAGCGGTGAGATTCAGCATTACGCTGAAAAAAAGGGCGAGGTGACGTTTGTCCTGTTGGGCTACTGGACCGGCGCGACGTATGTGGAGAGATTCAACAGCTTCTCTGCCGGCGGCAGCAACAGCTGGCGGGAGCACAACATCGGCGTCTACGGCGTGGGCCCCAACCAGGTAGCCGAGATCGCGATGATCAATACCAGCGCGTCAAATGAACGACTTGCCGGTGTGCGCCCCTCGGGCTCGAGCATGCAACGACGGATCAACATTCACGAGGCCGAATCAGGCGGGATCGATACGGCAACGATGATGGTTAATGCAGATGCTTCGGGAATTGCCGAGGTCTACGCAGCATCAGACACAGATATTGACTTCTACGTGCTTGGGTACTGGAGCACGCCTCCGGGAACATACACTGAAACTGGCGGCGTGCACGGTCAGGTTTCGAGTCTCCTGACATGGGAGTCGCACGACCTCGGTTCCTATGGAGTGCCGGCCAATTCGATTGCCCAGTTCATAACCTCCAATGAGAGTGGCGGCGCGGATGTAGAAATCGGTGTTCGACAAACAGGCTCATCGCTCAACCGCCTGTTCAATCTTCAGGAGGCCGAGGATGGCGGCTCTGACACGATTTCGGTCCATGTAAATGTTGATGGCAATTCCCGCGTCGAATGGTATGCACAGTACGGAAGCAACTTGCGGTTCTTCTACCCCATAGGCTGGTGGGTCCTGAATTAAGGCCGTTCCCTTCCAACCAATGGGGACATTCTACTTTTTGAGTCTTTGACTCAAAAAGTAGAATGTCCCCAGCGCGATTTCGCTGCCAACATCGCTGCATGGCAAGAACAGCGCGAGCATCGAAGGGCGGCATCGTCTACCACGCCATGAATCGTGGTAATCGTCGCGCCACTGTTTTTCACAGCTCATCCGACTACAGATCCTTCATTCGCTTGATGGCCGATGCCTGCAAGCGCGTTCCAATGAGGATATTGTGCTACTGCCTGATGCCCAACCACTTCCACGTGGTGATCTGGCCCCTCAATGACGGGGATATGAGTCGCTGGATGCAGTGGCTGCTAACTAGCCATGTGCGTCGTTACCACAGGAATTACGGTACTTCAGGTCGGATCTGGCAAGGGCGTTTTAAGGCTTTTCCGATACAACAGGATGACCACTTGCTGACAGTGATGCGCTACGTCGAACGGAACCCGGTCCGAGCCAGCTTGGTTAGCCGCGCGATTGACTGGGAGTGGTCCAGTATCGTCATTCGTGAAGCGGACCAGGAAAACACGATTCTCAGTGAGGCGCCGATTACCCTGCCCAAGAATTGGCAAGGATGGGTCGATCAAGCGATCACCCCAGCCGAACTTGACGCGCTCAGACGGTGTGGACGGCGCCAAGTGCCGTACGGAAGCGCTGATTGGCGAGAATCCGCCGCGAAAAACCTCGGATTGCTCAGATAGGGCAAGTAAGGGGACATTCTGCTTTTCCGACCGAAGGCTCGGAAAAGCAGAATGTCCCCGTTCAAGAAAACCGACCAGATATTAAAGATTTAGCCCGTTCTGCCGCTGTATTTAGGGATAGCTCTCTATTTGCTGTGGGGCGAAGCCTTGGTCGAAACACCCTGACCAGCCAACGTCGGATCTGCACGAGATCCCGGTAATTCCGGACTGTCGGCGCGCCGTCCTGAGCCTGTGAGGTTTGCGTCTTATGAGCGTCCTGGCCCGCACCGCTGCGTTGTTCCCCCCGCGGTCCTCGGCTGTCACCATCGGCCCTATCGGCATCGACATTGCACTCGAGGCGATACACCTGGTGCAGCTTGAAGCTCGGCAAGGCCACAAACCGACCGTGCGCGCGAAGGCATCGCTCGAGATTGATGGCTCCCGTCGCGAACTGCTGCAACAGCCGCAGCAGTTCCGCTCGTTGATGAAGCGCGCCCTAGCCTCGGACCGTTTTCAGGGCAACAAGGCCGTGCTGGCACTGCCTTCCGGCATGTTTCGGACCGTTTCTGTGAACTACCAGTTTGCAGGCCCCTCGAAAGACGAGCCCGCGGCCGTATTGCGCGCGATGAAAGGTCGACTCGATGGCGACCTCGGTCAGTACGTGCTCGATTACATGCCGGTCGGCGGCCGCTCCAAGAGCGACGAAAAGCTCGCGCTCGTGGCAGTCAGCGAGAGGGACAAGGTCGTCGATTTTCTTGAACTGGCCCGAAAAGCCGGTCTCGACGTTACAGCACTTGAGATCGGTCCTCTCGCGATCAGCCGGCTGACCAGTGCCGTCTCCGAAGACAGCGGCGAGTCGACTGTACTCGTCGTCAACTCCGGACGGCGCGCCAGCTACCTGACGCTGATCTCCGGGAACGACCTGTTGTTCGACCAGGAAGTCGCCATCGGTGAGCAGAGCCTCGTAAAGACCATCTGCGAAACGCTCGACATGCCCGAGGAAACAGCGCGTCAGCTCCTGTCGCCCACGGGCGTATACCCGGGCGACAGCGACGATCCTGTTGCCGGCGCGCTTGACGAGACCGGGTTGTTCAACACGCTGTCGGAAATATTGAAGCCACAGTTCATGAAGCTGGTCGAAGAAATCAAACGAGCGTTTCTTTACGCCGCCTCCGAAACACGCGGCCGTGGCGTGACGCAGATCTACCTGCTCGGAAGTATCGCTCGCTGGCCGGGCGCCGAAGATATGCTCAGCTCGCTTAGCGGCTCTACGGTGTCGAAGATCCCCAACCCGCTCGCATTGTTTCCCCATCCAGTGGTGACGGTAAGAACGCACCTGCGCCCGGTTGTGGCCGGTGGCCGCCCACCCGCCGCCTTGCGCGCGGCCTCCACGGCGTTGCGGATGTCCTTGCGGTTGCCGATCGCCGACATCGCCCAGCAGCTTGCCGCGCTTCGACCAGATCGGTTGCGAATAGCCGCCGTCGGGCCGCGCCTGCTTGCCGCCGATGTACAGCTTGGGCGTGCGGTCGATGCGATGGCGCGGCGGGACGCAGCCGGGGCCGTCGGAGGCTCTCGTCGCCCGGCGCCAAGGCGCCCCGGCGCCTTTTTCGCGGTTTCGGCGCTCCGCGACGGCTTCGTCCGACCTTGGCTTCGGCCGTCCCGACTTCACATACTCCCACAGCCCCTCCCGCCCGCCCTCCCGGCCGAAGCCCGCTCTCGCGGTAGCCGCCGAAGCCGCTCGCCGCGTCGAACATGTTGGTGCAGTTGATCCAGACCGTCCCCGCCTTGAGCTTCGGCGCGACGTCGAGCGCGAGGTTGATGTTCTCGGTCCAGACGCTAGCGGCGAGGCCGTAGCGGGTGTTGTTGGCGAGGGCGACCGCCTCCTTCGGCGTCCGGAAGGTGATCAAGGTGACCACCGGCCCGAAGATCTCGACCTGGCAGACGGTCGACGCCGGGGTGACGTCGGTGAGCAGCGTCGGCGGGTAGTAGTAGCCCTCGGTCGGGCAGGCCCAGGAGGGCTGCCAGACGGTCGCGCCCTCCTCCTGCGCCCTGGTCGACCAGGTCCCGGATGCGCTCCAGCTGCACCTGGGCGACGATCGCGCCCATGTCGACCGCCTTGTCCAGCGGATCGCCCACTCGGAGCGTCTCCATCCGGCCCTTGAGCTTGGTCACCAGCCGCTCGGCCACGCCCTCCAGCACCAGGATCCGGGAGCCGGCGCAGCAGACCTGGCCCTGGTTGAACCAGATCGCGTCGACGACACCTTCGACGGCGCTGTCGAGATCGGCGTCGTCGAAGACGATGAAGGGCGACTTGCCGCCCAGCTCGAGCGAGAGCTTCTTGCCGGAGCCGGCCGTCTTCTGACGGATGATGCGGCCGACCTCGGTCGAGCCGGTGAAGGCGATCTTGTCGACGTCCGGGTGCTCGACGAGCAGCGCGCCCGTGGCGCCGTCGCCGGTGACGATGTTGACCACGCCGGGCGGCAGGCCGGCGTCGCGGCAGAGCTCGGCGAAGGCGAGCGCCGTCACAGAGGTCAACTCGGCCGGCTTGAGCACCACCGTGTTGCCCATCGCCAGCGCCGGCGCGATCTTCCAGGCCAGCATCAGCAGCGGGAAGTTCCAGGGGATGATCTGGCCGACCACGCCCAGCGGCTCCCGGCCGGGCAGCTCCCGTGTCATGAGCTGCGCCCAGCCGGCGTGGTGGTAGAAGTGCCGCGCCACCAGCGGCACGTCGATGTCGCGCGACTCCCGGATCGGCTTGCCGTTGTCGAGCGACTCGAGCACCGCGAACAGGCGGGCGTGCTTCTGGACCTGGCGGGCCAGCGCGTAGAGGTATCGCGCGCGCGGGCGTGGCCCGGCAGCGCCGCACCAGGCGGCTGGCGCGCGCGGGCCGCCGCGACGGCGCGATCCACGTCTTGCCCGCCGCCCTGGGCGATCGGGCGAGCGGCTTCGGTGCGTCGCCGGGTTGATGACTCGAAGGTCTCGCCGTCGCCGGGCTCGGCCAATGCGCCGCCGATGAAGTGGCCGAAGCGTGCATCGTGCTGCTCCAGCCAGGCGTGCGCCGGTGCGCCGCTCTCGGGCGCGGGACCGTAGGCCATGGTTTCGAAGATCTCAGGGATGCCATTCCGTGGACCACAGTCGTCATGGCGGAGTTCCTTCAGGCTCGGGCCAGCGACCCATTCAGGGCATGTGGGTGGCGGTGCGCCGCCGAGTAGCGGCCGGTCACGAAGTGCTCCAGCTGGCGCTCGATGTCGGTGAGCAGCGAGCTGGCGCCGAAGCGGAAGAGGCCTGCCGGAGCCAGCGTCGCCCAGCTCTTCCTTGATCAGGATCAGCCAGTCCAGCGCCTCCTTGGCGGTGCGGATGCCGCCGGCGGGCTTGAAGCCGACCTTGAAGCCGGTGGCCGCCCTGGTACTCGCGCATGGCACGGACCATTTGCAGGCTGACCATGAGGGTCGCGTTGGTCGGCTTCCTTGCCGGTCGAGGTCTTGATGAAGTCGGCGCCGGCCATCATGCACACGACGCTGGCCCGCGCCACGTTGCGCAGCGTGCCCAGCTCGCCGGTGGCGAGGATGGTCTTGATGTGCGCGTCGCCGCAGGCCTCCCGCATCGCGCGCACTTCGTCGTAGAGCGCGCGCCAGTCCTCCGTCAGGACATGGGCCCGGGTGATGACGATGTCGATCTCCTCGGCGCCGGCGGCCACCGACGCCCGGATCTCCGCGATGCGCTGGGCGAACGGCGTGAGGCCCGGCGGGAAACCCGGTCGACACCGCGGCGACCGGAATGCCGGAGCCCTCGAGCGCCCGCACGGCGGTTTCGACGAAGCGGTGGATAGACGCAGACCGCCGCCGACGGTGATCCCGAGGTCGGCGACGCCGAGCGCTTCCAGCAGGTCGCCGCGGACCGGGTGGCGCGCCTTGGCGCACAAGCCGTCGGACCGCCCGGGGTGTCGTCGCCGGAGAGCGTCGTGAGGTCCATGCAGGGTGATCGCCCGGAGCAGCCAGGCGGCCTGCCACTCCTTCTTGACCGTGCGCCGGGTCGGCAGCGTCGCCGCTCGCGCCGCTCGACCGCGCTCCGGTTCGCCTGAACGGCGCGGACCCACGCGAGGTCGAGCGGCATCCCGGGGTTGCGCTCCGGGGTCGGCGAGTCGCTGGTGCTGGCGTGGACCATCATCGCTACTCCTGACACTCCGCGTCTTATCGCAGACATGCGCGTTCTTGCCTAGGAGCCACCCGTGGAGGTCCGCGGCGACAAGCCCGTGGGTGACGTACCGTCGGCGAGACGGAGCCCTTGAAAAACCCTCTATGATTGACGCAGAGGCGCGCCGATTGCTACGTTGCGCTTGCTGCGCGTTCCCGCGCCGCGTACGGGACGACGGGATCTCTATGAACCATCGAAGCTCTCTCCGCGGCGCTCTCTCACCTCTCCCCGCCGCGCTCACCCTCGCGCTCACCGTCAGCGGTCTCGGCTGCGGCGACGATGCGATCAGCACCGCCAGCGGCAGCGCCACCGAGGGCTCCTCCTCGAGCGGCAGCACGACGGTCGCCGAGAGCACCGGGACCACGACCACAGGGACCACCTCGGACGGCAGCGCCAGCGCGACCGGGACCACAACTACAACCTCGACCTCCGGCGAGACGACGACGACCTCGACGACCTCGACGACCTCGACGACCTCGACGACCGACGCCACCACCGACGCCACCACCACCACCACCACCACCACCGGGACGACCACCGACGTCCTACCACCACCACCGACGGGACGACCACCGACGCCACCACCACCGGGACGACCACCGACGCCACCACCACCGGCGGCGAGGAGATCGACGCGGCCTACGTCGGCATGTCGCTCACCGACAGCCTCGTCGCCTTCGATCTCATGACCGAAGAGGCGGTCATCGACATCGACCTCCTCCCCGAGGGCAACTACCCCTACGACGTGACGATCCGCCCGGACGGCTCCGAGGTCTGGGTCGTCGGCGCCGTCGGTGACGGGGTCAAGGTGATCGACACCGCGACCCAGACGGTGACCCAGTCGATCGATCTCGCGGGGGTCGGCGACTACGCGATCGACGTCCTCTTCAACAGCGACGGCACCCTCGCCTACGTCTCGTCGCGCGACTCCGAAGCCCTGGTGATCATCGACGCCGACACCTACACCGTCCAGGACACGATCCCTCTACCGGCGGGGATCGACGGCGGCAAGATGACCCTCGACCCCTGCACGGACCTCGTCTACATGGTCGAGTGGTTCGGCGGCGAGCTGATGCGGATCGACGTCGGCGCCAAGAAGATCGACTCGGAGCCGCTCGGCAAGTCGCTCTGGGACCTGCGGGTCACCGCCGACGGCAAGACCCTCTACGTCACCGATCGCGGGACCGATCAGGTCCGTGTCGTCGACGCCGCCACCCTCACGGAGACCGACGTGATCGCCGTCGGCGACGACCCCTGGGGGATCGAGCTCGCCGAGGACGAGGGGATCCTCGTCGTCGCCTGCGAGGACGACTCGACCGTCCACCTCGTCGATCTCGGCGACCTCTCGACCCTCGAAAAGCCGCTGCCGATGGGCGCCCGCCCGCGCGACGTCGACGTCCTCGGCAACGCCGCCTACATCGTCAGCGGCGATGTGCTCGGCAACGACGGCGTCTACAAGCTGATCTTCGACGCCGACGAGGCGACCTTTATCGACCTCGGCAAGAACTACAACTCGAACGCGATCGCGGTCCGGCCTCAACCCGTCGAGTGCAAGCCGTAGGCGGGAGAGGCTCAACCAAGGCATAGGAAGACGGTCGTGAGAGAAGACGAGCATGAAAGCGTGCAGGCGCTGACGATCCGTCGCCCCGACGACTGGCACCTTCACCTCCGCGACGGTGCGGCGCTGGCCGCGGTCGGTCATAGCGCCCGGCACTTCGGCCGCGCGATCGTCATGCCCAACCTGCGCCCACCGGTGCTGACCACCGCGGACGCGCTCGCCTACCGCCGGCGGATCCTCGCAGCCCTGCCGCCGGGCTCGAGCTTCGAGCCGCTGATGACCCTCTACCTGACAGAGAACACGACGGCCGCGGAGCTGCGCGCCGCTCGGGCCAGCGGGGTCGTGATCGCCGTCAAGCTCTACCCCGCGGGGGCGACGACCAACTCCGCTGCGGGCGTCCGCGAGCTGATGGGGCCGGCGATCCTGCGGGTCTTGGGGGCGATGGAGGGGATGGGGATGCCGCTCCTCATCCACGGCGAGGTGACCGATCCGGCGGTGGACATCTTCGATCGGGAGGCCGCGTTCATCGACCGTGTCCTGGCGCCGCTGGTCGCCCGCTTCCCCGGGCTCAAGGTCGTGCTCGAGCACGTGACGACCGCGGACGGGGTCGACTTTGTCCTCGCCCAAGGGAGCGGCCGCGTCGCGGCGACGATCACCGCTCACCACCTGCTGCTCAACCGCAACGCGCTCCTCGTCGGCGGGGTTCACCCGCACTACTACTGCCTGCCTGTGCTCAAGCGAGAGCGTCATCGGCAGGCCCTGGTCGCGGCGGCGACCTCCGGCGACCCGCGCTTCTTTCTCGGGACGGACTCCGCCCCCCACGCCCGCGGAGCGGCAAGGAGAACGCCTGCGGATGCGCCGGCTGCTCCCACGGCGCACGCAGGATCGAGCCTACGCCGAGGCCTTCGACGCCGCGGGGGCGCTAGACAGGCTCGAAGGGTTCGCGAGCTGCCGCATGGGCCAGACTTTTACGGTCTGCGCCGCAACGCCGAGACGATCACCTCGCGCGAGGAGGGGATGGTCCAATGTGCCAGAGACCTGTCCCTTCGGGGCAGCAGACGGTCGTCCCCTCGGGCAGGGGGGAGATCGGCTGGAGCGGCTGGTGGAGAGCGCCGACTGAGGGGCGCTGAGCTACTCGGGGAGGGGGATCCGCTCCTCCTCGTCGCCCGGGACGACCGGGAAGCGGCGCTCTCGCCAGTCTTCCTTCGCCTTCTCGATCCGCTCGCGCGAGCTCGAGACGAGGTTCCACTCCATGTAGCGACGACCGACCGGCTCGCCTGCGATGATCATGACGTGGGCGCCGTGGGGGCTGCGGATGTCGACCTTCTCCCCCCCGTGGAAGACGAGCATCTCGCCGGCGCCGGAGCGGCCTCCTCCCCGCTTGCCGCAGCGAACAGAGCCGCTGACCACGTAGACCGCGCGCTCGGGGAGATCGTCCGGGAGATGAAGGAGCGACTCCTTCGGCAAGCGGGCCTCGGCGTAGAGGAGCGGCGAGTGGACGTAGACGGGGGACTTGACGCCGTAGGCTTCGCCGGCGAGCACCCGAACCCTGACAGGGCCGACGCGAGCCTCCTTGAAGCCATCCGCGGGGTAGTGGCGAAAGGAGGGCTTGGTCTCCTCTTTGTCGGTCGGCAGGGCGATCCACAGCTGGACGCCGTGGAGCCTGCCGCCGGTCCTGCGAAACTCAGGGCTGCTGCGCTCGGAGTGGACGATCCCGCGACCGGCGGTCATCCAGTTGACGGCGCCGGGCTCGATCGACTGTGGATGCCGAGGCTGTCACGATGGCTGAGCTGCCCCTCAAAGAGGTAGGTGACGGTAGAGAGGCCGATATGCGGGTGGGGGCGGACGTCGATCCCCTCACCGACCGGCAGCTCCCCCGGACCGATGTGATCGAAGAAGATCACGGGACCGACCATCCGGCGCCCCTGCGAAGGGAGGACCCGACGCACAGTGATCCCGCCGATGTCGTGGATCTTGCCGCGGATGAGAAGCTCCACCGCGTCCGAGGCGCTCGCGGTGCAGGTGGGCTCGTTGCTATTGGACCAGCTCATCGTCGACTCCTCGCCGCGGCGAGCCGCGCACAGGAGATGGAGATAGCACGGTGAGGACCGGCCGCGAAGACCCGCTAGGGCCGCGCGCGGACACATGCCGCAGCCGCATGACCGGTCCCCCTGGATCGACCGAGGTCCCCGCCGCGGAGGGCTCCTCTCCGCGACTCGCCGACTCCTCCCCGACGCGTCGTTCAGCGTGTCCGCGGGCGTCGAGCTCTGCGGCGTACCCCGGAGCGCTCGGTCCTGTCGGCGGCGCTGCTCGAGCTGCCGTCAAGAAAGCCGCCCGGTCTCGCGATAGCCCGCGGGCTCGTGCGGATCTGGCTGCGGGCCGCCGGAGCGGACGTTAGGGGCCCTAAGGCTCAGACTCGGAACTCGAGCGAGCGCTCGCTCGCCGCGATCATCCGCGAGTCCGGGTGGAAGGCCGTGCCGCTGCGAAGCTCAAAGGGGACCTCGTCGAGGCGAATAACCTCGACGAAGGCCTCGCAGCTGATGCTGTCCGGGAAGCCGGGCCCCGCCTCGAGAGAGCCCGCCGGGACCTCAAAAGTGCCTGTGTCGGGGGCATCGCGGGTAAAGAGCCCTGCGAGGCAGGCGGTCCCGCCGATCGTGTCGCCCGCGATCACGGTCACCTCCCCGGCCTCCCGAGCTCCCGGGCGGCCAGATGTCGGCGTTCTGCCCGGCTCTGCGAGCTGGCCCGTCGCCGGGCTTCGACAGGCTCAGGCTCGGCGCCTCCGGGGCCGCGATGCGTCCGGTCGGGTGAATCATCGTGGTGACGATGATCGCATAGGTCGCCGCCGGGGCCCCTCCAGTGCCGAGGGCGAAGACCGTGTTGCCGCTCGGTCGCCGGACCTTGCGTCGCCACATGCTGCCGACCGTCACCCGTGTCGTCGTTGCACGAACCTGGCGGGAGATTCCGCTGCTCGCAGCGTCCGCGAAGGCGAGCTCGATCCGCATGTGGGTGTCGGTGTCGTCGACCCGGGCGAGGAGGATCCACATCACCCGTTCACGGAGGAGCAGAGCGTCGAAGGGCTCTCGCAGGAGACGCCAGCGAGGAGCAGCCCGCCGAGTGAGGAGCTTCGCGGTCGCGCGGCCTATGGTCGCGTGGCCGAGCTCCATGCGCGAGGGTGATCCTCGCCGCCGCTTGGCGGCGGCAAGCGGCATCCATGCGGGCGTAAGTCGGCGTCGGAAGCCGTCCGCGCGCGCAGCGAACGGCGAACGGAAACCGCTCGGCCGTCCATCTCGCCTGCGCTGACCCTGCGAGCACGAAGCCCCGATCGCCGCCGCGCTCCACCCCCGGGAGGCGCAGCGCCTCCCAGAGCGCTTGGGTCGAGCGTGTGGCCGAAGGGCTCGATGTGGAGCCGCTGGCCGAGGCGAAAGCCGCGCTCCACGCAGGCGTCGATCAGGGCGCGGTAGCACCCGGTGAGCGCCTGGGGCGGTGGTCAGTTCCCGGGCATCAAGAGCACCCGGAGCGGTCCTCGCCGGCGACGCCGAGGTCGTGAGCAGGCTCTCGATCCCTCGAGCTCGGCCGGCAGGCGCTCGGATCCCCGTGGACGACGAACTGAGCTGCCAAGGGAACGCGGCGAGCAGCCGCCTCAGGACGTCGAGGTCGAGCGGCGGGCCTCGTGGCGGGCGCCCAGCTCGGATCGCGCTCCAGGGGGGTGCTGTGCCCGAGCTTCGGGCTTAGGGAGACGAGGTCGGCGACGAGCCCGTCGAGCCAGACCGTGCCGGCGGTCTCGACGGTGATGTGGTGACCGGCGGCGCGGAGGCGGCGGCTGAGGGTCGCGATCGCCGGGAGAGAGGAGCGGCTCTCCGCCGGTGAGAACGACGTGCTTGCGGCCCCCGGTGGCAGCTCTGCGACCAGCTCGTCGAGTCCCGACGCTGAGGCGCCCTCGGAGACCAGGAGCTGGCCGGCGAGTCGCACCAGGTGCAGCGGAGGTTGCAGCCGCTGACCCGGACGAAGGAGCTCCGGACGCCGACGAGCATGCCCCTCGCCCTGGAGCGAGACGAGCGCTCCCTGGATCCGCAGCTCGCTGGCTCGGGCGCGGGGCTCGCGTCGTCGGCCATGGCTCGCCTGCTTGCCATAGATGCGGGCGCTCTGCCAGAGCGCCCCCGCCGGTTGCTACCCTCCGGTGCCCATGCAGACGCCGCGACCAGAATGATCGCCAGCGCCCCCCAAGCCGCCCCCCTGCGGACCCAGAGCGCCGGCGGACTGAAGGTTCAGGACCGTCCGGAAGAGCAAGAACAGGTCGTCTTCTTCGAGCTCAACGACGGCTCGTGCTTCGGCAACATCCAGGTGGTCTGCGGAGCGGAGCTCGAGGGCTTCGACGAGATCGCCCACCTCACGACCGGCTCGGCGGTCGAGGTCGTCGGCGAGCTCGTCGAGTCGCCGGCGAAGGGCCAGCGGGTCGAGCTCAAGGCGACGAAGGTCGAGATCGTCGGCCGGCCGATCCCGAGCTACCCGCTGCAGAAGAAGCGCCACTCCTTCGAGTTCCTGCGCACCATCGCCCACCTGCGGCCGCGGACCAACACCTTCGGCGCGGTCTTCCGCACCCGCAGCGCCCTCGCCCAGGCGATCCACGCCTTCTTCCAGGAGCGTGGCTTCGTCGAGGTCAACACGCCGATCATCACCGCCAGCGACTGCGAGGGCGCGGGCGAGATGTTCCGCGTCTCCACGCTGGACATGGCCAACCTGCCGCGCACCCCGGCCGGCGACGTGGACTATGCCCAGGACTTCTTCGGAAGCGAAGCCTTCCTGACCGTTTCCGGACAGCTCAGCGTGGAAACCTATTGCTGCGCCCTGACCAAGGTCTACACCTTCGGCCCGACCTTCCGCGCCGAGAACTCCAACACCTCGCGCCACCTGGCCGAGTTCTGGATGATCGAGCCGGAGATGGCGTTCTGCGACCTGGACGACGACATGCGACCTCGCCGAGGAGCTTCATCAAGCACCATCTGTCGACCGTGCTCGACGACTGCGCCGAGGACCTGGCCTTCTTCGACCAGTTGGATCGACAAGGGGCTGAGCGACCGCCTCGAGGCACGTGGTCGAGCTCGAGCTTCGAGCGGATGACCTACACCGAGGCGGTCGAGCTCCTGGAGCGAGCGGCGAGAAGTTCGAGTTCCCGGTCGAGTGGGGCGTCGACCTGCAGGCCGAGCACGAGCGCTACCTGACCGAGAAGCACGTCGGCCGGCCGGTGTTCGTCACCGACTACCCGAAGGAGATCAAGGCGTTCTACATGCGCCTCAACGACGACGAGAAGACCGTCGCCGCCATGGACGTGCTGGCGCCCGGCATCGGCGAGATCATCGGCGGCTCCCAGCGCGAGGAGCGCCTCGACGTGCTCGAGCGGACGATCGTCGAGGCGGGCCTCGATCCCGAGGATCCTACTGGTGGTACCTCGACACCCGCCGCTTCGGCACCGGGCTGGCTTGGCAGGCTGGGGAGGTCCCGTAGCGGGGCGCGGATCGTGCCAGTGGGTAGGGGGGGGGAAAACCGGCCTCGTGGAGGGCGGGCTGGGAGGGTGGGGGGCGGGGGGGGGTCAGGCGGATGAGGCCGGAATGAGCCGATCGTGAACAAAGTAGCAAAGTGAAGGTCTGGTCTGAATGACCTGCGTCCAAGAACCCGACTGTTGCACGACGACTGGTCACCACTAGCCTCGGAAAGAAGGAATTGTCTTATGTACCTACGTAGAAACAAAGTTCGTTGCGGTGATACCCGTCGCACCTACCTCTCGATCGCCCACAACGTGTGGTGGGCCGGGGACGGCGCGAAAAAGGCGCAGAGCCGCCCGGTCGTCGTCGCGAGCTTCGGCGTCGAAGAGCGAGTCGACGTCGACCTCGCCCGCGAGCTCGTCGAAGCTGTCGAGCGTTGCGCGCCCAAGTACCCCGTCCGTCGCGGCGAGGGGAAGAAGGCGACCATGCGGGTCGCCCAGGAGATCCGGAAGATCGAGCCCTTCCTCAAGGTGCTCGTCAGCCGCAAGCTCGGCCTTCGCCAACACCTGCCCCCGGGCCCCGAGCGCGAGATGATCCTCGACGCTCTAATCCGCGACAAGCTGAGCGACCCGGACTCGATCACCCGAGACCTCCGCGAAGAGGCGATCCTCTCGTCGCTCCGCAACCACTCCGCCGAGTAGGTATCAGCCCAGAAGGGTTGGCCTCGGCTGACTCGACGAGCTGAGCGACTGCATGAGCTGGTGAGCTCGATGAGTCCCACAAGAAGAGCCCGCGCCTCCAGGCAGCGGGCTCTTTCTTTGGTTGGCCTCCCCGAGGGAGGCAGCGGCGAAAGCCCCGCGCGCCCCCGCTGGCCCCCGTTCGACGTCTCGTCGAACCCAAGAGCGCCAACGCTCGCGGCATGAGAGCAGACGGGGCTCTTCCGCAGCCTCCGAGGCCTGCTCTCGCAGAGAGAGGGGCGACTCTGCGGGGCCCTCTTGGCCCCGAAGAGGCTGTGATGAGAGCCCGTCTGCCAGCACGCAATGATGATCGTAGGTCCCCTGGTGAAGAGAATCACCGCAGGACCAGACGGACAAACCCGCCGTCTCGGCGGGCGACGAGCCTCTCAGCTCAGGAGCTTGCTGAGGAACTCCGCGGGGAGCGGAGCGTCGGGCTTGCGCGAGACAAAGACGTTGTTCTTGCCCCGACGAAGGAGGCTTCCGGCGCCGAGCCGGGGGGCGAAGACCTCGAGGATCTTCACCGTCTCGCCGGCGAGCTCATAGTCCACGGCGCTCGCCTCAAAATCCTGCCGCGTGAGCGGGCGGTTGTTGAGGAAGACCTCGCTCAGGAAGTCGACCTTGACCGCGAAGTCGAGCGCCCGGCCCTGGAGGTCGACCCGGAGGTTGTCCGGGAGGCCGTCGGGGAGGCCGCCGGAGATCTCCTTGACGGCGTACTTCGCGAGAAGCTCGGTCTCTTCGAGCTCTGCGTCGGGGGCGACGAGGAGGCCGCGCGGGTCGACCGTGTAGGGGAGATCATCGCGGAGCGCCGCTGAGCGGGCCGCTAGGGCTGCGCTCTCGGCGGCGTGGGCCGCGGCCCGCCGCTTGATGTCGTCGTCGACCGTGAGCCTCTTCGGCCCGGCCGGTGCGCCCGTGCCGCGCCCTGGACCACCTGGACTACCTGGACCGCCAGGGGCCCGGCCGCCTTCGGGCCCGTGGGCTCGTCGACGGGCTCGTCGCCCTGCCCTGCGAGGATCATCAACAGCTTCTGGTCGTCACCGACCGGATCAGCGAGCGGAATGCTCACACGGGGCCCGTCGGCGAAGCCCGCCGCGAGCTCATCAACCGAGAGGCGCATCTGCTCACAGAGGCGACCGACCGGCCACTGATCGTCCGGGGTGTTCTCCGGGATGGTCTCGGCGGTCGCGTCGTGGGCGACCAGGACCTGGCCCCGCTGGGCGACGATGAAGCCCTCGCGGCGGTCCTCGCCGGAGCGAACGTAGTAGATGAAGCATTGTCGCGGGAGCTCTTGGCTGGCGTAGATCGCCAGCTCTGCGTTCTCCCGCCAGAACTCAGCGGCGTCGTCACCGACGACGCTCCCCTTGATCTGGGCGATAACGATCGGCGCGGTCGGATGGCGGGCGAGCTCGAGGGTGGCGTCGAGCATGTTGCGCGCCTTGGAGGCGAGCCCCTGGGCGATGACGGCCGCCATCATCGTCGGCCGGAACATCTCGAGCTGGAAGAGGATGCCACCGTGGCTTGGCTGCGTCGTCGTCGTGGATTCCATCAGTAACCTAGGCGGAGGATATTAGCCTGGCCCTAGGACGACCAGGGAGAAGTGCCACTGGTTGGCGTCGAGATCGCGAGGGAAGCGACCGACCGCGATCACGGTCCCGCTGGTCATGGGGCACGTGTAGAACTCTTCGTGAGCATTCTCAGCGTCCGCCGGTATCGCCGTCCAGGTCTGCGCGCAGAGGTTCGCGAGTCGGGTCCGCGCCTGCTCGAGGAAGGACGCGCTCTCCTCGTCGGTGATGTTGGTGGCGATGAAGCTCACCACTCCGGAGTCGTCGATCTCGACCATCACCGGCTCGTCGTCGATCAAGATGAGCGGCTCGGGATCGCAGTTGTAGACGAGCGTCCCCTCCTGATCGATGGCCTCCGTGGACCGGCCGCACAGAGCCTCCGCGACCTCGGCGAAGTCGACCGTAGCGACCCCGGAGGCCAGCGTCTCTCCGAGGCCCTCGATCGACCCCTCGATCTCCTCCCAGGAGCGATGGCCGCTCTCATCGTCGCCGCCCTTGCCGGCGCTGTCGCGGCCCGGGCCCCCCTTGTCGTCGTCGCCCGTCTCGCGCACCGCCGAGTTCCAGGCTTGCCGGGTCGCCTGCTCGGTCTTGTTCGCGCAGCCGGCAGCCCCGAGGAGGACGCCGAGCGCGAAGAGGGTGGAGCGACGAGGCACAGATCTTGTTGCGTAGCACCGGCGCCGAAACGGCGAAAGGACTCGGCCTCAACGTCGGCGCGTACCGCCGACGAACACCTGGTCGACGGGCGCGGCCGAGCCGGCGAGCATGAGGGCGTCGACCAGGTGGGCGTGATCGACGTCTGCGAGCAGGCGGTGATCGAGGTCGACCGCAAAACGGCGTCGAAGGGGCGTCCAGACGCGAGACGTGCCGAGCGCCGGCTGTCCCAGCGAAGAGGCCCCAGCTTCGGTCGGCGGCGCCGAGGAGATCGAGCCCGAGCCCACCTGGGCCCTCCGCGAGGCAGATCCGCGCGCCGCGTCCGCAGGCGCTCGTTCATCTCCGAGCAAGCGGGCCTCCTGGATCAGATCGATCACAGCGTTGCTGTCGCTGCCGAGCGCGATCGTGGCGCCGGCTCGGCGATGGTCGATCGCCGGGACGATCCCATCCCCCAGATCGGCCTCGGTGGTCGGGCAAGCGCAGACATGCTGGGCCCCGAGGAGCTCCCGATCTCCGGCGTCGACGTGGACCGCGTGGACCGCGGTGAAGCGTCGCGGGCGGTCGAGGCAGCCGGCGTCGGCGAAGGCCGCGGTCGGGGTCTTGCCGTGCTCCGCGAAGCACTCTTCGTTCTCCCGCGGCTGCTCCGAGACATGGGCGTGGACCACCAGATCGTGGGTCCTGGCGTAGTCGGCGAGCTCGCGGAGCTCCTCCGCGGCCACCGCTCGGATGCTGTGCGGGGCCAGGCCGACCTCGACCCCTGCTCCCCGGAGGTCGTCGACCCGGCGAAGATAGGCGTCGACCGATCTATCGCAGAAGCGTCGCTGCTCCGGCAGCGGAGCCTTGCCAGCGCCGGCGCGACGGTAGAAGACCTCGAGCAGGACCAGGCGGACGCCGACCTCCGAGGCCGCGCGGATGATCTGCCCGGAGAGCTCGTTGGGATCGTCGTAGGGCGATCCGTCGGGCCTGATGGTGGAGGTAGTGGAACTCGCCCACGCAGGTGATCCCGGCGGCGAGCATCTCGCTGTAGCAGGCCTTGGTGACCCGGTAGAGCCCCTCGGGGTCGAGGCCCTTGAGGCTGCGCCGTACATCGCCTCACGCCAGCTCCAAAAGTCGCTCGGGTCGCCCTGCGCGCCGGCGGTGGGTGGCGCCGCGGATCGCCCGCTGGAAGGCGTGGCTGTGGGCGTTGACGAGCCCCGGCAAGAGGAGGCGACGCCCGAGATCGTAGCGCGGGAGCCCTTCGGGGGCCGTCGCCGCGTCAGCGTAGATCGCCGCGATGACGCCGTCGGCGTTGACCTCGATCGTCGGCGCGGAGACGAGGGCGCCGTCGAACACCGCCGCCGACTACGCTGTAGAGGCGCGCCCCGACGCAGCCGCGGGGCCCGGAGCGTGCCGCCGGTCGCTCTCCGGGTCGCTCTGCCGGGGCTCCGCTCGGGTCGCTCACTTGCCCCCGGCCTTCGCCTTCGCGGGCTCTTCACCGGCGGAGCCCGGCGGATCGAGGTAGAGCTTGCGCTCGGCGAAGTCGAGGGTCCAGCGGCTCTTGGCGAATACCCCGAGGCCGAGCATCCCGTCGATCCGGAACTCGTCTGAGCTCTTGCTCTGCTCGAAGTAGCCGTAGGCGGCGCGGAGGTTGGTCGCGATGAAGTCGCCGAGGTGCACCTCGTCGACCTTGACCACCGCCGGCTCGCCGCGGCGAAGCGGCGGCGCGCCGATCGCAGAGCGTCCGTAGGCCTTGGTCGTCGCCGCCAGGTCGACCCCCTGCATGCCGGTGTTGAGGAGGAAGAGCCCCTCGGCGCCGTTGAGCTTGGCCGGGACATAGATGAAGTGGGTCTCGTGGACCCAGAAGGGGGTGCTCGGGCCGTTGCGCTGGGCCCCCATCGCCTTCGAGCACTTCTTCTTGGTGCCGTCGATGAGGGTGAGCGTCGACGCCTGCGGGATCGACCGTGACCTGGAAGAGCTCGAGGAAGCGGACCCCGAGAACGGCCCGGGCCACCTTGTTCTGGCTCCCGGACATCGCGGCGATCGTCGCCGTCGAGAAGATGTCGACAGGGACGTTCTTCACGGTGATGTCGCCGACCGTCAGGGCATCGACCTGGCCGTGGCCGATCTCGTCGCCCTGCTGGTTGACCGGCGTCCGCGAGCGGATCGGCACCTTGATCTGGGCGGCGAGCTCATCGTCGAGGATCACATCGGTCGCGCCGGTGTCGATCATCGCCATCACCTCGACGCCGCCGATCTCGATCTCGACCAGCGGCAGGCTCGTGTCTGGCCTGACCGAGCGGGACCAGGGAGGAGCAGCCGTCGCCTTCGTGGCTGACCTCGAAGGGCTTGCCGGCGAAGGTGCGGTAGCGGGCGGCCATCGCTTGATTCGCCTCGCCGGTCTCGTCGAGGGCCTTGGCGACGCCGATGAAGTCGCGGCTGTGGCTGGCGATCCAGGCCCTTTGGGCGGCGACCAGCTCAGGGCGGATGCCGGCCTTCGCGGCCTTGTCGAGGGTCTTCGAGGCGTCCTTCCACTTGCCCTGGAGAACCTGGGCGCGGGCGAGGATCCACAGGGCCTCGCTCTCCTTGGAGTCGAGCTTGAGCGCCTCCTTGGCGAGCTCTGCGGCGTGGTTGAAGTGAGCCGCCGCCCAGAGCTGGCGCGTGTAGGAGATGACGTCCGAGAGGTCCTTCGGGTTGTCCTTGTAGGCCTTCTCGGTGATCGCCAGGGAGTTGAGGATCGTGTCGGGGGTGGGGGAAGGCTTGGGCAGCTCGGGGACGGCGAAGACCGAGGGGTCGATGGCGCTGTGATCGACGCGCTGCGAGGTGAAGACGACCTCCTGCGCCCGCTCGCCGAGCTCGGAGACCAGGCGGATCGAGTGCGGGATCAGGACGCCGTCGACCTTCTGGTAGTCGTCGTAGAGCACCCACTGCTTGAGCGTGAGGCCGTCGCCGGTGGGCTCCTCGACCAGCTCCTCGCGGAGGAGGCCGGTGCCGCGATCGAACCACATCGTCTTCTCGGGGATCGCCGGGTTGGCGTTGGTCCAGCGCAGGCCGTCGAGGAGCGCCGGCTTGACCGGCGAAGTCCTTGCTCCGCGGCGGCTCTTGGGTGAAGGTGATCCCGCGCTTGGCGAGGTCGAAGTACCAGTGGAGCACCGCGTCCTCGCGGGTCACCGCGGCGGCGGCCGGATCGTCGAGGACGAGGACGCCGCTTTGCAGCTGCCAGCCCTCGTTGCCGTCGTAGCCCCGCTCCTCGATCGCGTTGCCGAGCACTGTGCGGCGGTAGAGCTTGCTCTCGACCGTCGTCTGGAGGGTGAAGGTGCCCGTCCGCTCCTCCCGCATGCACTCCTCTTCGTCCTCTTCGCAGCCCTCCTCGGGCTTGACCAGCATCCGCGACTCGACCGTGCGCTGGGTGATCTTGCGCAGCGCCTCTTCGCCGCCGACTGCGGTGATGTAGCGGCTGAGCACCGCCTCCGCCGACTGCGGCGCGCCCTCATCGCCCGGCGTCTCGGTCTCCTCTGGCGGGACCTTGAGGCAGCCGACGGCGGGCGCGAGGGCGAGGGCGAGGGCGAGGCCACTCACTTTTGCGCCAAAGCAGCGGCGTGGCGAGGCAGCGGGGCGGCGGGAGTGCAGACGAGGCATGCGCCGGGAGAGTGCCGCAGGAGGGCCTTCCGCTCAACCACCGGAGGCGCTGACTCCTGCTACCCTAGGGCCCTGTGGCCGTCGCGGATCCCGAGAGCTGGCAGTGTCAGGGTGCTCTTCGCGGGCGGAGGAGCCGAGGTGAGGACGGGCGAGGACGAGCCAAGATGGAGAGGACCCGATCGCGGTCCAGGCGCCGAAGAGGATCACCCCGCGCAGGAATGCGCGGCAGGCCCCGCTTGGCGGTCCTGTGCGGGCTCCTCATGGTCTTTGGCAGCGCCTGGGCCTGCGAACGCGAAGGGACGGGGCCAAGGCGCCGCAGACCAGCGCGGTGGGCCCCGCCGACGTCGAGCCTCGCCCTCGCCACGCTGGCCGCGGGAGATCCTTGCCGCGACGAGGTCCGGGCGGGGCTGGTCAGCGGTGAGCGTACGCCGGAGCTGACGACCCGCTGCGCGCGCGCGTGGGCCCGGACAGCGGGGCGCCTCTACCGGGCGGAGCGGCCCCGCTTTGGCCTGGTCGACCGTCGCCAGGAGAGCCTCGCGCAGATCACCGTCCTCCTCTCGACGACCCGACATTGCCGTCGCTGGATCCTCCGAGATGGCGGCCGAGGGAGCCTGATCCCGGCCGACGCCCGCCGAGAAAAGTGCTCTATTCGGCGCTTTCGCGGGGCTCTGCCGGTCTACGTGATCGACGCGAAGGGCGCCCGCACGCGGGCTCTAGAGGTCACCGAGGCGAACGATGGCCGCTATGTGGTGCGCTACGCCGAGGTCGACGCTAGCCCTCCGCCTGCGCGGGCCAGGCGCCGCTGGAGCGGTGGTCCTACGTGGAGCTGGGCGAGACCGGCTGGGCTGGCCGTGTCGACCTCCGGGAGATCCGCACGGAGCTCGCCGAGCGGCATCGCGGCAGGGTCGAGCGTGGCCGCGGGGTCCCCGCGTTCTTCGTCATTCGCCATCCGGATCACCGCGACGCGGACGAGTCCGCCTCCTCGCCGAGGAGGCTCGCTTCCTCCGCCAAAGCGAGGACTACCAGGCTGTCCTCGCCGGCGAGATGACCCCGCAGCGCTTCCTCGACCGCTACCTCGTCTCCCGCTTTCACCGCGCGGTGGAGTCGAGTCCTCGTACCCAGAGTCGAGTCCTCACCGCAGTCTTCGCCCCCGCAGCCTGGTACGTGTCGCCGACGACGAAGCGATTCGCCGGCAAGTGTCCCCAGCTCGCCGATGAGGACCTCGAGAGGCCGACCCCGGACCGAACGGGAACGAGCCGACCACAGCGAGCGCCCGGCGAGCCAGGGGACGAGAGAGGCCGACTGCGCCGCCACCTGACGATCCTCGACCGTGACGTCGACGCGGTGATGCGGGCGCACCCGGGCTCGGTCGAGTGTCGGCCGGGGTGCAGCGAATGTTGTCATCAGACGTTTCGCGTCTCCGAGCTCGAAGGAGAGATGCTCCCCGAGGCCTGGCCGCCGCGTCGTCCGGAGGAGCGAGCGGCGATCGTCGAGCGTGCGCGGGCCTACACCGCAGAGGCGCGCGAGCCCTGCCCGGTGCTCAACAGCGAGGGCTGTTGTTCGCTCTACGAGCATCGCCCGCGGATCTGTCGCAAGTACGGCGTGCCGCTGTACCCCGACAGGCCGCACGAGCTGCGGACCTGTCGCTCAACTTTACGGACGGTGTGCCCGGACCTCGACGTCGGCGCGCTTGGTCGAGGCTCAGGCGGAGTGGGCGAGCGATTGGATCCGCCTGCGCGAGGAGCTGGGGCTGGAGCCGCAGGAGAATCGGACGATCGCTGAGTGGGTGAGGGCGTAGGAGGGGGCGTAGGAGGGGGCGTAGGAGGGGTCCGGGGGGCGGGGGAGAGGGGGTCCCCATTCGCTCAGACAGGTCGGAGAGCGCAGCGACCCCTTCGGGGTCGATGCACTTCCTAGACTCGCGACACGGAACCCCCTGTCCCCCGCATGCGCGCGGTCCCTCGGTACTGGGGTTGGAGCCGGCGTACGGAGGTTGGGGCTTTGGCGAGGGGGATGGGTTTGCGCAGGGGTGTCTTCGACTTTGCGGGGGGGGGGTCTTCGACGTTGCGCGGCGGTTAGCGACCTGCCTCTCGATGGCTCTGTCGGAGGCGGTCCTCCGTCGTCGAGCGGTTCTCCTCATCCGTCACCGCAGCGATGCTCTGAGCGTGTCGGGTGAGTCGCTCGGTGGGAGCGAGCGCAGAGCAGATCATGGATCCGACTGTGGTGCTCACATTGTCGATGTCGGTCATGCGGAACGAGGCGATCACATGCCCGCTAAGAAAAAAACGCCACGCCGAGCCGCACCACGCCGCCGACCCTGAGACCCCCGACGCCACAGAACACAGCAGCGTCCTTCTCTCGCCATCGAACGCCGGCTCTCGCCCTCGTACCGAGGACGCGCCCCGGACCCCCTACGCCCTCCTCCCTCACAGCTCCGCAACGCGACTCGCAGGACAACCAAGAAGAAGACCCGCGCTCCAAAGAACGCGGGCCTCTCGCTCTAGAGCTCTAGAGCTCTAGAGCTCAGCTCTCGACGAACGCCTTCAGCCGCTTGCTGCGGCTCGGATGCCGAAGCTTGCGAAGCGCCTTGGCCTCGATCTGACGGATGCGCTCGCGGGTGACCGAGAAGTCCTGTCCGACCTCCTCGAGGGTGTGGTCGGAGTTCTCGCCGATGCCGAAGCGCATCCGCAGGACCTTCTCCTCGCGCGGGGTCAGGGTCGCGAGGACGCGACGTGTCTGATCGGCCAGGTTCATGTTGATCACCGCCTCGGTCGGCGAGATCGTGTTCTTGTCCTCGATGAAGTCGCCGAGGTGGGAGTCCTCCTCCTCGCCGATCGGCGTCTCGAGCGAGATCGGCTCCTTGGCGATCTTCAGGACCTTGCGGACCTTGTCGAGCGGCAGCTCCATCTTCTCGGCGATCTCCTCCGGGGTCGGCTCGCGGCCGAGCTCCTGCACCAGGTAGCGGCTGGTGCGGATCAGCTTGTTGATCGTCTCGATCATGTGGACCGGGATCCGGATCGTCCGCGCCTGGTCGGCGATCGCCCGGGTGATCGCCTGCCGGATCCACCAGGTCGCGTAGGTCGAGAACTTGTAGCCGCGCTTGTACTTATACCGAATTCTAAAAGCTTCACGGGAAACCTGAAACGTTTTAATCTGACTTTCTATTAATTCAACTTGTCTCGTTGCAGCTTCATAACTAAGCAATAACTGTAAGACTTTTTCCCCTAAATTAACCTTTTCCTGTTCTCGTTGTCTTTCTAATTCTGCTCGTGCAGCTTCTAAGGTGGCAGCTTTGACTTCTAAATCGGCAATAGCTAGTCTATCCCTCTCGCATTTGACCCCCTCCTGCATGGTTTCGTATCCAAGCGAAGGGTTAACCACATCAAGAACACTGCTGCTATTTCCTGATGTTGGTAGGTAATTTGTCCATAGTTTAGATTCTGCGTAGTCTTTGCGATCGCCCATCAAGGCCAACCGGTCATCAATTAAGGTTATTCTCTCGTTGAGGGTTTGTAGAGTGAGGGAGGAGGCGATCGCTTCTTGAGTTAACTGTTCAACACAGGGGCTGGTGGTGTCAAGACAAGGGAGGGGATTTTGGAATAAGAATTGGGGATTTTGGATTGGGGGTTTGTTATTAGTGACAGAGTTCTCTTGATTATCAACTGTATTTTTTTCCTCTTGTGACAGTGCTATGAGAGGATTGGTTAATAGTGAGATTACAAGTAAATTTAATATTGGTGAGTTAAGCAAAGATTGAGGAATTTATGAGTAAGTTCAAATATTCTAATATGATTTAAAAAATCTAACGAATAAAATACAGAATAATTGTTTAGTTGAGTATCTTAAGTTTAGTTACATTTGCTTGATTTTAAGTAGTTTTACTTATGAGGCAAAGATAAAATATAAGTATTGAGAGATATCTGAAAAACAGATAAGGAGTGGTGTCATGAAAATTAGACCCCCCAAACCAGGAAGTCCTCAAGATAAAGCATTAAAAGGTGCTATGGCTGCGACAGGTGGAGCCGCTGTAGGTGGCGCACTTGTTGGAACTGGAACGGCTATTTCCACTATAGGAGCAACAGGCGTTGGTAGTGCTATTACTGGTGCTGGTGGCGCAATGTTGGGTACTATGGGATCAGCCATAACTGCAACCAGCAGCATTCCTATAGTCGGCGGTGCAGTTGCTTCGGGGCTTGGAACTGTTGCCACAGGTGCTACGATTGTAGGAACTGTTGCAGGAACTGTTGCTGTTCCAGTAGCATTAGTTGGAGCAGGAGGGTATGGTATCTATCGAGGTGCAAAATGGTTAAAAAGAAGAATAGAAGAACGATAAACTGCCAACACCTCACTCTAGACTAATTATACGGCTGAGACTTTCTACCTTCCAACCATCAATGTAATCTCAGCCGTCAAACTACCATCAGGACTCTGCCCCAACCATTTTTTTCGGCGGACTGTCCCATCATAAGGACTCTTAACCACACTAAGATTGGCGATCGCATTCTCCACTTCATTTAATTTCCCCTTCACCTGCGCTTCTTGAAATTCCCTACCTGCCAACTGTTGTTGATATTCTGCTAACTGTCTCTCATAACTACTTCTTGATGTGTTCATTTGTTCTACTCGTCTAGCAGTTGCTAAAGAAGCTTGATATTCTTGATAAGCACGAGAATCTTTAGCAGTTTGTAGTTTACCAATCGCTAATTGATAATCTCTAATTGCCTCAGTATGTTTTAACTTTAATTTGTTTAACTTGACAGTTTCATGGTCAAGAATAATCGGGTCTAAATTCTCAACTTCCTTTAAATAATTAATCTCTTGTTGTTTAACTTCTATGGTCGACTCAACAGCAGTAACTCCCGTTTTAGCTTTCTCTACCATTGCCTCTTGTTCAAGATAAAATTAGGCGGCAATGATTTAGTAGCAGGGGCTAAATTAGGAGGCGTTGGCGGTAACGGTTGATAACTTTGTAACTTTTTAAGAGATAGTTTAAGTTGTGTTTTCTGTGCTTCTAACCGTTGTTTTTCTCTGTCACGACTAGCAATGATTTGACCTGCTTTTACTTGGGAACCGTCACTAATCTTTAAGTCTGTTGGTTCAGCTATTTTAACCGTTACTGTTAATCTTCTGGGTTGTGTGGTTTCATCAGAGGGTTGTTCCGTAGGGACTTGCGTAACTGTATTCTCATTTATCTTAGCTTGTTGACTATTATTAGGAAGAGAAACATTACCAGCGACACCAATGGTCACGAGTCCTGCGGTTCCCCATCCTAATAATTGTCCTATGTCCATAATTATTATAAGTTAAAGTCTTTTTCTATTATATTAATAATCCCCCAAAATGGACAATTCACAGCCAGTTTTCTACTTTTAAATTAGGGATACGAACAAATTCACGGACATTCTCTGTCACAACAGTTAAATCCTTATTGAGAGCATGGGTAGCAATTAATAAATGGAGAGAAATAGTTAACTGTTGTTTCTGGGAGGTAATACGCGATCGCTCTCTTGAACGGTCAGCAATCAGTTGACCCGCCTTTATCCTGTCCCCTTCCTTCACCTTGAGGTCACTGGGTTCGGCGACGGATACCTTAATGGTCAATCGTCGGGGGGAAGTGGCAGGACTGGTTTGAGTAGTGGGGCTTTGGGCGAGGGCGGGTTGGGGTGTTGTCTGGGGGATTGGGCTTTGAGGTTGGGGAGGGCGAGTGCTACTGCGGTTAGGGTGGCGAGTCCTAGTGGGAGCAGGTTATTCATGGCATAGGCGAGATACTGAGAGGGTTATTTATTCAGTATCGCCTTGTTTGGTGGGATGGGAGAAGTGGCGGGGGGCGATCGCCCTCCCTCAGCGGATCATTAGCCCTGCCCCTCTTAATTAGGGTCAATTCTTCAAAATTGAGGTAGAATATAGACACACTGATCCTCATATACCGCTCCCTAAGAACTGCGATCGCACTCAAACTCCCAACACAGCAGTCACCGGCTAGAACTAATCGCACTCGTTCCATTGCTACTCGCAGGCGAAAAGCGGCGAAAGTAAGACGAGAGAAAGAGGTTACCAATATGTCTAAATTAAGTGATGACCTTAACAAAGAATATGAAGAGTTGAAAAAAACACTCAATCGCAAAGAAATTATCCGTGGCATAAAAATACTTTCAGTAATTGCATCAGAATTTACGGCGGTTGCAGCAATATTAATTGCTGCAGTAACTGCTGCAAATACCTTAACAGCAGGCTTAGCAGCACTAAGCATTCCTATTTCTGTAAGGCTATTAATGCGACTTTACATCGTGGATTGCCGAGTATCTTAGAACAGTACGAGAAATCTCAACCATGAGGAGCGTATGGCAGTTAGAGAAAGCTCTAGTATTTTTCCATTTAAGTCCAAGCTTTTTCATTTAGTTAAAGCAGTCAGGTAGGCGATTTCTTGCTTCTTGGTTTCTATCTCGGATTCAACGGAGGCGATCGCCTTCCTTTACCTTCAAGTCACTGGGTTCAGCAACAGATACTTTAATGCTTCCCTAGCATTGGGCCAGTTAGGGAGCATTTTCTTCTGAAGCTAATGGAACTGGGAGAGATGGTAAATCAATCCCCTCTACATTCTCTAAACCTAGAAGAAAACAAGCATCTTGAGGGGTAAGTGGAGCCAACTCAATTTCTCTAATACTTGTGATTCCCTGTAACAGATTAAGATTAGACTCTAGGACTTGCATAGTGGCAATAAGTTGAAGTATATCAATTTGCCTTTCGGCATTGCTTTGAATGACTTTTAGATCAGGAACTAGATTTTTAATATCTGGAATACTATTTTGTACTGCTTTGACCTTCCTCATAAAATCATCCCATTTTTTCTCGATTAAAGCTAAAATTTTTAATCGATCCTCACTTGCTTTGATTGCAATTTCTTGAGTGTTTTTGCTGACATTTGTATTTGGTTGCTTTAAATTAGTTTGTTGCTGTATTTCTTTTTGTCTATTATTTTCAATCTCTTCAAGCATTTCGCTTCTAATTCCTTCTAAATCTGTTATCCCTCTAATTCAAAATCTTCAATACACTTAATAACAAATCTAGTTAACTCATAAACCAGAATAGAGTTTTTCAGCAAATCCCTAGTATATCTTTCTGGATTCTTTCTTCTTGATACTTGAATCTCTTGTTTGATCATCTCATTAATTCTTAGAAATATATCTATGGTAAATTTTAGAGAGTTAAAAGATAAGTTAATTTTTTTGAGAATCAAAAGCTTCCTCAGTTTTATGACGATCTATTTTGCTAAATCTAATTTTTTAAACGCTTCATCAACTGATTTATATTCATTTTCTTCGGCTGCGATAGCTATTCCCATAATCAATTTTCTCATATTTTCTTGGTTTTGAGCAACAAACTTTTTCACTTTTTTAGGGATAGTGTCACTATTTTCAATACTGCTGCTTAATACCTCACTATTTTTGAGTTCTATTTGTTCTTGGACTTTGACCATGTAACTAGCTTCACTTTCCAGTTCACGCTCAATTAACTTTTCTCCTTTACTGAGAAAATAATCTCTATCTTTTCTACGAAAACCAAACATTTTACTTACCTCTTTAATTAAGCCACACATTCAGAAACCGCCAATTCAAAAATTTTGTTGGACTCAATCGTTCTGCTTTGCCGTTTTGACAGCTTCCCTAGCATTGGGTCTACAGGGCGTTCTCCCTGATAGAGTGCTAACCGAATCCCCTATCCCCAAGCAGGAACTTGAGCTTTAATTCGGGTTAGGTAAATTCCAATTCTTATTGCCCCTGCCATTCAAGGTCTAGGCTGAATAATAATCTTAGCCGTTACCGTCCCCACCGCATACTGGTCTTTCAAGAGGGCGATCGCCTCCTCAATCCCCACAATACTCCAAATTGACCGCCGCCCCCGACAAACTAACCGTCTGATACTGGTCAGGCAAAATCGGCAACTTC
>CALODT010000005.1:0-232165 GCA_942492205.1 uncultured Gammaproteobacteria bacterium
CGCCAGTAAACAGAAATTGGGCCCCTTGTGGGCCCAATTTTGTTTACAGGTGTGTCCCGCCCAAGGAGGCGGACCTCGTTCGATAAAACGCGCCAGCGTTTTAGACGCCGAAGGCGCCCAGCAGGGGTGAGGATCGGCCTGAGCCGATCCGAATCAATCCTGTCGGGCGCATCACTTACCCTGGCCGCTCGATTGGCGCACGACCAGCTCGCTCGGCAACGTAGTGTCGTCTGCTTGCTCGCCATCGATGATCTTCAGCAAACTCTCAACCAGCACGCGTCCGGCTGAACGGATGTTCTGGCGGATGGTCGTCAGTGAAGGATTGCCATAACTTGCGAGACCAATGTCATCGTATCCAACGACAGCAACATCGCCGGGGACCTCCCGGCCAGATTCGTTGAGAGTCGCGATAACACTAAGCGCCATCACGTCACTACTACAAACAGCCGCATCGAAACTGGCATCGCCAGCCAGGAATTCATTGATCGATTCACGCGCATGCTGCATCTCGAACGGAACGTCAATCTGGAGCTCAGGGTCGAACGCGATTCCCTGCTCCTTCAAAGCCTTTTGGTAGCCTGAGAAACGCAACGCGATTTCCGGAAGCTTGATATCGCCGAAAAACGCGATCTTGCGACGTCCAGTTTCCAGCAAGTGTTTCGTGGCGAGATATCCACCGGTGACATTGTCGCCGCCCACTCGGCAGTAGGCCTGGCCGGGCATCGGCGCGCCCCATACGACGATGGGTTTATCCGATTTTGCAACGACGTTCAGTTTCTCGTGCTGCCTGCCTTGCCCGATAAATATGACACCGTCTGAGTTCTGAAATACACGGCTATCCCGTAATTGCAGCACATCGGCCACCGGCGCATGCGCGAGGAACAGGTCAAGATCATGCTCCGCGAGGCAATCGGCTATGCCGCCCAGCATCTCGAGAAAGAACGGGTCCGACATATGCTGCTCAGACTTGACATCAAGCATGAACACGACGGAAATCACGCCGGTTCTACGCAAACGAAAGTTCCTTGCCTGCTGGTTCACGCGGTAATTGTGCTTTTCAGCGAGCTCTCGAATGCGCGCCTTGGTCTTTTCGTTGACGCGCGGGCTGTCGCTTAAAGCTCGCGAAACGGTGCCGCGGGTGACGCCGGCAATATCCGCGAGTTCCTGCATGGTCGTCGCCGCTTTCTGCTTCTTCTGGCTCATTACTCTGTCCCGGGGCCTATCGTTCGCTCACGCTCAAAATCGCGCAGATTGTTCCTCAAGGGTGGCGGCATGGAAACTAGAAAAACTAAGTATTACAGAACCTTAGCACTTTGTACAATCGATTGTCTGCACAGAATTAGACAATCGATTGTATTTTTCATACTCTGCTGGCGTGAATTATTGCCCGTTCTGGGGCACCAAATGTAGATGGGGGATAGACCAAATGAAAACGGCAGATTTTAACCGCGTATTAAGCGGCTTCTTGGTGGCGGCATGTGCCACAACAGCACTCTCAGGCGCAGCCCTGGCTCAGGAAGAAGAAGAGGTGATCGAGGAAATCATGGTCACCGGTGTTGCACGGCCAACGACCAAGTTCGAATCGTCCGCGTCCGTGACGTCACTCGGCAGTGACGACATGGCGAATTATGCGCCACGCTCGACGGCCGAAATATTTCGGAACATCCCTGGCATTCAGTCGGAATCGTCTTCCGGTGATGCAAACGCCAACGTTAAGGTGCGCGGCATGCCGATCAGTTCAGGCGGCTCGCGTTACGTCTCTTTCCAGGAAGATGGTTTTCCGACCTTGCTGCAGGGTGACGTCGCGTTTGCGACTGCCGACACATGGCTTCGTGCGGACACGACTATCGCAACCGTGCAGTCGATCCGTGGCGGTACCGCGACAACACAGGCATTCAACTCACCCGGCGGCATCATAAACTTCATTTCCAAAGATGGCTCACAGGCGGGCGGTTCCGTCGGCCTGACGGCAGGTCTGAACTACGATGCAATGCGCCTCGACGGTGAATACGGCGGTGACCTGGGCGCCAGCGAGTGGACGTATCATGTTGGTGGCTACTTCCGGAATGGCGAGGGCCCGCGCGACGCGCGCTCCGACCTCGAAGACGGCTACCAGCTCAAGGCGACGGTGGCACGAAACTTTGACCAAGGTTCCGTGAAGTTCCACTTCAAGCGCCTCGATGACACCGTACCGACCTACCTGCCAATTCCAGCTCAGGCAACGGGAGGCTCAGGCATTACAGAGTTTGGCGTTGATTTCGGCGACGGCACGCTGTTCGCAAATACGAACGACTGCGCGCCACGCAGGAACAATGCCATCGAATGCACCAACGATGGTGTCGAGGCTGAAATGACATCCCTAGCCGTAGTTGCAGACTACGACCTGAGCGAAACCTTCACGGCCAGTTTCAAGCACAGGACGGCGGCCATCGAAGGTGGATTCGCGGCGCCGTTCCTGACAACGCCATTTGTCGATGGTGTAGATGGTCCGTCCAATGAGCTCGTCTATTTCAACACCAAAATAAATGACATGGACAACAGCTTCACCGAAATCGCACTCAATGGCGACTTTGAGGCGGTCCAGGCAAAAGTTGGCATCTCGTTCGTCAACCAGAACGTGAGCACGACCTGGAACTTCAACCAGTATTACGTACGCCTCGATGAAAACCTGACGCCGTTCGATTCCGGCAACTCGGTCGGCGGTGTCCTGTATGGTAATCCTGCTTTCGGCAACTGCTGCACGCGGCTCTATGACTTCGAGATTGAAGCAATGGCGCCATATATCGCCCTGTCCGGCACGATCGGCGACAACCTCGGTTGGGACGTCAGCTACCGGAACAACGATTACGACGTCAAAGGGACGTACGCAGAAAGCACGGTCCTCATACCGCTGGACGTCAACGGTGATGGTACTGTCGGCGCTAACGAGCAGGAAGTTCCGACCATCGGTGCGATCAGCAATGCGGACTACAATCAGGACTTTGATTCGTGGTCCATTGGTGCCAACTACGCCATCAACGACGAGATGGCGATCTTCGCGAACCTGTCAGAAGGTGGAAGCCTTGCATCACCGGATCGTGTAACCGGTAATCTCGATGCAGTTGGCAATATGGGCAGTGAGGCTGGCCACGCGATTGTCACTCAGGCAGAAATTGGCCTGAAATGGCAGTTCGCAGACGGGTCGTTCTACATCACCTATTTCAATGCAGACACCGACGAAGAAAAGGCGTTCGAGGTGACCACCCAGGAGTTCCTGCAGAACTCTTACGAATCGTCCGGTTTCGAGATCGAAGGTGACTATGACTTTGGCAACGGGTTCGGAATTCGCGGCAGCATGACACTGACCGATGCAGAAATAGTGAAGACGGCGAGTGGCGCTAACGTCGGCAATAAGCCACGTCGGCAGGCGGACTACTTCTTCAACATCACACCGTCGTACACGGCTGACAACTGGGACATCGGCCTGAACTTTGTTGGCACAGACGAAGTTTTCGTGCAGGACAACAACGACCTGAAGTTTGATAGCTACGTCGTTACAAACATGTTCGTCAATTACTATGTCAACGACAATTTCTCCGTTAGCCTGAATTCAAACAACCTGTTTGACGAAGAAGGCTTTACTGAAGGCGAGGAAGGCTCAGCGGTATCGGGCGACTTGATCCGGGTTCGCCCGATCAACGGTCAAACGACATCGCTATCTCTGCGATACAATTTCTTTTGATGAAGCCATACTGCATAAAGCAGTCATAGCTCAAGAAGAATAAGATGTTGCACGCGGTGCGGGGAAATCCAATCCCTGCACCGCGACGCAACCTGGCCTTAGTCCGGAGTTCTGGACAGGTCTCCGAAAACAATGCCGACGGGGAAACCAGTGATGGGTAATGACGTCGCACTAATCGCCTATGCTGACCGACTCGGCGGCGATCTTAGCGGGCTGCAATCGTTGCTCGACAACGAGTTTCGCGATCTTTTCAGCGGAGTGCATGTCCTGCCGTTCTTTTACCCGATCGACGGCGCGGACGCCGGTTTCGATCCTGTCGACCATACCCAGGTCGATCCCCGACTTGGCAGCTGGGGCGACGTCGCCGCATTGTCGGCCCGGTATTCGTTCATGGCTGACCTGATCGTCAATCACGTTTCTGCAGACTCCCCGCAGTTCCAGGATGTCCAACGTCGCGGCCGATCGTCGGACTACTGGGAGCTATTTCTCCGCAAAGGCGACATTTTTCCGGATAACGAACCTGCCTCGGTTATAAGGGACGAGATCGAGCGTATTTACCGGCCACGACCGGGCTCACCCTTCGCAGCAATTAGTCTCGACGACGGCAGCAGCTTTGATTTCTGGACGACGTTCAGCACTAATCAGCTCGACATCAACGTCGAGGCACCGGCAGGGCGTGCCTACCTCGACTCGATTCTTGAACAATTCGCCGAGGCCGGCGTTCGCGAGATACGGCTCGACGCAGCCGGATACGCCATCAAGCGTAGAGGCACACCTTGTTTCATGTTGCCGGAAACGTTCGACTTCATCGGGACCTTATCGGAGCAGGCACATGCGCTCGGAATGCAGGCATTGGTTGAGATTCACTCCTACTACCAGACGCAGATCGCAATTGCGTCACAGGTTTGCAGTGTTTACGACTTCGCGCTGCCGCCGCTCGTGCTGCATACGCTTTACCATGGCGACGCCGCTGCTCTCAAGAATTGGCTCCAGATTGCACCGAGAAATTGTGTGACCGTGCTCGATACCCACGACGGTATCGGTATCATGGACGCGGCCCGCCAAGGCGATCTCGAAGGGCTTCTGGCGGATGACGAGATCGATGCGCTCGTTGAAACTATTCATACGAAGACCGGTGGCAGCAGTCGAAAAGCCAGCGGCCACGCTGCATCGAACCTCGATATCTACCAGGTCAACTCGACGTACTACGATGCCCTGGGACGAAACGATTGCGATTACCTCATCGCGCGTGCGATTCAGTTTTTCTCGCCAGGAAAGCCGCAGGTCTACTACGTCGGGCTCTTGGCCGGTGTGAACGATATGGATCTTGTCGACAGAACCGGTGTCGGCCGCGATATTAATCGACACTACTATTCTCGCGAAGAGATTCACGAAGCGCTGCGGCGACCCGTCGTAATGCATCTCATGCAACTCATACGCATCAGGAACTCAGAGCCCGCGTTTGACGGCACATTTTCGATGCCGGCATGCGAGCGAGATGAGCTCGTTCTAAGGTGGGACAATGACGACGCACATGCCCAGCTGCGTGTCGAACTGGGCCGGCGGTGCGCGACGATCGATATTCGGACGGCAGGCAAGGATCGACATTACATTATCAATGAGGATCTGCTGAACACGGCAGCAGATCATGGCGGTAGCGAGATGGAGCGAAACACATGAAAGGACCGTCGGACACGGCACCGCTGACATTCGGGGAAAAAGTCGGCTACGGCCTCGGCGACATGGCCTCGAACTTCTACATGGGGTTCTTCGGGCTGTTCCTGCTGTACTACTACACCGACGTGTTCGGTATTTCGCCGGCTGCCGCCGCGACGATGCTGTTGCTGACGAAGATCGTCGATGCCATCAGCGACCCCGCGATGGGCCTTATCGCTGACCGAACCCAGTCACGCTGGGGCAAGTATCGTCCGTACCTGCTATTCGTCGCCATACCCTACGCGCTGCTGGGCTATCTGCTGTTTCTCGGGCCGGACCTTTCCGTAACAGGCAAGCTGATATTTGCCTACGTGACCTACACGCTGGTTATGCTGGCCTACACGGCGATCAACGTGCCTTACTCGGCGCTGTTGGCCGTCATCTCGCCGGTTGCGGAGGAGCGCACGAAAGCGACCCAGTTTCGCTTCGTCTTCGCATCGCTGGGAACCTTGAGTGTCGGCGCGTTTGCGACCCCGCTGGTTGGATGGCTTGGTGGCGACGATGAAGTTGTAGGGTTCCGTCTGACGATCGTTCTTTTTGCAATACTGTCTGTCCTGCTTTACTGGATTACGTTCGCGACTACCCGTGAGCGCGTGCAGCCAAAGCCTCACACGTCCAGCGTGGGCGAAGACTTCTCTGCACTGCTGAAAAATATTTCCTGGATTGTTCTGGTCATAACCGGAATCCTCGTCGTCGTGGGATTGATAGCGCGCTTTGCATCAATCGTCTTCTACCTCAAGTACTACGTTGTGGACGATGGTCTACCGGTGTTCCTGATTTTCGATCGGACCGCATTTCTTACCTCCTGCGGTTTGATCGGGCAGCTGATTGGTGCGCTGATGACGCCTATGCTTGCGAAGCGTTTTGAAAAACATCATCTCGTCTTGGGGATGAACCTGCTGCACGCAATTTTATTGGCCGCCTGCTACGTTATACCGCCCGATCAATACGCACTGATCGTCGTTGTGCATAGCCTCGGTATCCTGACATTTGGTGTGATCATTACGCTGCTGTTTTCGATGTACACGGACTGCGCTGAATACGGCGAATGGAAAACCGGTAAGCACACGGCCGGGCTCATTGTGTCGGCATCGATGTTTTCGTTGAAGTTCGGCTCTGCGGTCGGCGGAGCGCTTCCAGGCTTTATGCTGGCGTGGTTTGGGTTCGTTGCCAACGAAATCCAGACCGACTCGGCAATTGCCGGAATTCGGCTGATGTTCAACGCATTGCCGGCGGTCTTTTTTCTGCTTGGCGGACTGATGATGTTCTTCTACCGAATCGATCGGGCGACCTTGACCCGCGTCGAGACCGAGCTGCATGAGCGTCGGGCGGCGCCCGAGGGTTAGCGCATTGACGGTTGCAGTCCTCGGCGAAGCACTGATCGACTTTATTGTCGGTGAAGACGGCGCGTACCGGCCGCATCTGGGAGGCTCGCCGTACAACGTCGCCATTGGTCTTGCTCGTCAGGGTGTAGCGGTAAGCTACTTGTCACCGTTCTCAGACGATACGTTTGGCGACCAGCTGCGAGACTCTTTGATTCGTGAGGGCGTCGCAGTGCCGCAGGCGCGACGCTCCCGATGGCCGACGTCGCTGGCGCTCGTGACGATTGACGAAGCCGGCCTGCCAACCTACCGGCTCTATCGTGAGGGTATTGCCGACAAGGACGCATCGTTCGAGGAAATTGTGGCCAGCCTGCCGGATGACCTGCAGGTGTTCCACACGGGCTCGCTGGCTATCACGCCGAGCCAGCTGCCAAAAGTCCGCAAGCTCTTCAAACTGATGCACTCCCGTGGTGTCATCGTCAGCGTTGATATCAATATTCGCTTGCGGGCCAGCCTGAATACGAAGGCGTATCTGGACGGCGTGCGGTCGATCATGGCGCTCGCAGACATAGTTAAAGCCAGCGACGAGGATATTGAAGCGCTGCAGCTGGATCCGGATCCGCGCCGCAGCGCCGAGCTGGCATTCGGCGCGATGAAGTCTGGCATGCTGGTTTTTACCGAAGGACGTGGCGGCGCGGTGCTGATTAACGCCCATGGCAACATCGAGAAAAGCGCCTATCCGATCGCAAATATCGAAGACACGGTAGGGGCCGGAGATACGTTCCATTCAGCATTTCTGGCGGCGCTTCTGAGGACCGGTCAACTCAACAAGGCGCTTGACGAGATATCACAAGACTCGCTTGGAGATGCCGTGGACTTTGCCTGCGCCGCAGCCGCGATAAACGTGTCGCGAAAGGGCTGTTCTCCGCCGACCCAGAAAGAAGTCGAGGACTTCATCGAATCAACCCATCGACAAACGTAACCTCACCGTAAGTCGACCGATGCTCGTTTCGACGAAATACAGGAAAAGAGATGGCCCGAATTCGCTCCTTGTTTTGTGACCAGTTTCAACAGTGACCGACACAAGAGAGGTCGATCGGCAGCAATCGACCTGCGAGCAAAAATCTTCTCATAATTTATGTATCAATAAGATACCGATTAGCGCCGATCGAGACCGTTTCGCACATTAGACGGGTTAAGTTCTCCGAAGGCAGGGGTCACAGGTTCGATCCGAGGAGCGAAGCGACGACAGACGCACGAAGTGCGCCCCGAAGGGGTGAAGATCGCCCTCAGGCGATCTGAATCAATCCTGTCGGGCGCGCCGGTCTTTTTAAATGGTTACGTCGTCTTCGCTATTCGGCGAACAGCGGCGGTGCCCATTTGGTGCCCAAACGGTGCCCACATCTGATAGTTTCGATAAGAGTACTTGGCTACGAACCAGGTGGTCGGGAGTTCGATTCGAGGAACGCGTAGCGTTCCGACAGACGCCAAAGGCGCCCGCAGGGTGACGAGCGAAGCGAGGAATCAATCTCTCCGGGCGCGTCAAATACCGAATCCGAGACACGGCATGCAACTCACTCCAAATACATCGCAAGAGTCTCCTCTCATTGCCGTGGCACAACTAATTTCATCGGCAACTGAAACCTGATCTGCATGCTTTCGAACCCAAATACCAATATACTTTCCGGATGAGTTCCGTAGCGCAAGCTCAATCCGCATCTCTCGTCGACCCGACCTCGATCGAGTCGCGTACGTCCTTCGGCGTCGGGGCCGAGCTGCTCGTGCGTAGTCGCCCACCCGGAGGAGTTAGTCTTGCTCATGGTCAACGCGAACATATGCTTATGTGCAGCGTTGGCAGCCCAGTGGAGGGCGAGGAAGTTCGCTCAGTGTTGCGCACAGCCGACGGCCGACGCGAGTGGCAAAATTGCCCTCAAGGTCACGTTACTTTCGTGCCGTCAGGATTTCCGATGGAGTGGGACTGGAGTTACAAGTCCGAATCTGTCCACTTGACGATGCTGCCATCATTCCTCTCAAGCGTCGGCGGCGAATTCGAAAATCAAGACGGCGAGCGCCCAACACTCGCACCTCTTTTCCGAATTTTTGATCATGGTCTCAACAACCTCTTGCACCAACTGCGCGACGAAACGGCGACGGTCGGACTCGGCAAGGACCTCGTAACCTCGTCGCTGCTGCAGTTGATAGCTGCACGCATCTTTCGATTGAGTAAAGCGTCGCTCACCGACATTCCGCCCGACCGAGACACGGCCGGATTTTCCGCGAGCGACTGTCAAAGAAGCATAGAAATTCTTAACGACAGGTTGGATGAGAACATCGCTTTGTCGGAACTCGCGGCCGCATTCAACCTCTCTCCATTCCACTTTGCCCGCGTGTTCAAGCGTGCGACCGGTTTTCCGCCCCACGAATACCAGCTGCAGCTGCGCATCGCACGAGCTCGTGAATTGCTGCGTCGCATTCCAGGGAAGACGATCGCTGACATTGCCTGCGAGCTCGGGTTCGCAGACGAGAGCCACTTCCGTCGCCATTTCAGGCGGATTGTTGGCACGACGCCAAGCCAATTCCGGCGACAGCAATAACGTACCCCTCCTAGCAAGCTCGTACTATTCCGCCGCGGGTAGAACCTCTACAGTGACCTTCAGCCGATGGCTCGCATTCTGTGGCCAAAGCGGCTTTTTCATTGTAAGGAGCAAGCTCAATGAGGACAGTTCTAGTGGCCTTGGCCGCAGTTACCGCAATCGCAGCAATTCCTGATGTCGCACAGGCCGATGCGTACGAGATCAAGGAAGGGAAGCTCGAGCGCCCGACCGGTTACCGTGAGTGGGTGTACGTTGGCACGCCGGTAACTCCTAATGACATGAACGACGGCAAAGCCGCATTTCCCGAACACCACAACGTCTATATCGATCCCAAGAGCTGGAAGCACTGGAAGAAGACCGGCGAATTTCGCGAAGGTACGATTCTGATCAAAGAGCTTGTCAGCGTCGGCTCAAAGGCAGCCGTCAGCGGCAATGGCTATTTCCAGGGTGAGTTCATAGGTCTTGAGGCTACTATCAAGAGCAAAAAGCACTTCCCGGACGAGCCGGGCAACTGGGGTTACTACAGTTTCTCTACGCCAGACCACAAGAAACTTACGCCTACGGCGACGGCATTCCCGACAGAGTCGTGCAATAGCTGTCACGCGGCAGCGGCAGCCGACGACTTCGTCTTTACCCAATACTATCCGGTGCTGCGCGGTGGCAAGGCAACAGGCAAGGACGCGGTGGGTGGCACGTCTGACTCACTGACGGCGGGGAAATAGCCAATGTCACGCTTGGTTACGATGACTGTCGGGGTGGTTGCCGCAATCGTGGCGGCACTTTCGTATTCAGCGTTTTCTGTTGCCGCTGATGAAGCCAAGAGTGCCGGCACAGCCAAGGACGATGCCTACGCGGCAAAAGTCTGGTCGTATATGGCAGCAAATGGACTGATCGGAGAGGGGCGAATACGGAGTTTCCCGTTTGTCGGCTCGCGGCCTCACGGCAGTATCCAGGAATTCATTGCGACAGAGGCTGTCATTGATGGGCAGCGAGGACGGCTGCTCATCAAGCACAATTATGGTGCCGAAGAAGCTCTTACGCCCAAGAGTGTGTACGCGGCCGGTCCGGATGAAAACAACGAACCTCTGGCTATCATGTTTCAGCGTGAGGAGGGCTACGACCCGGACAACAACAACTGGTTTTGGGCCGAGTACAATCCGGACGGTTCAGTGTTTAACTACCAGGGCGCCAACCTGTCCGGGCGCGCTCCACTATGCATCGGATGCCATACACCGCTCGGCGGCAAGGACAGGGAGATACTGAACGGGAGCGCCAAATGAAGTTTCTAAGTGCCAAGCTGCACGGCCTTGGCGATTACGCTGCCGCAATGGTTCTGATCGTTGCACCTTTCGTTCTCGGCATCGGAGAGCAATCGATGATTGCGCAGTGGGCATCCGTCGCTGGCGGTGTCGGCCTCATCGTCTACAGTCTCTTCACCGACTACACATTCAGTGCCGTGAAGGCCATACCGTTCAAGACGCACCTGTTGTTCGACACGCTGGCGGGTATCGCCTTTGTAATCCTCCCGTTCGTGCTGGGGCTCGACGGGATTGCGCGCATCTATCTGGTTGTAATGGGCGCCGGTGTTCTTCTAGTGGTTGCCGTAACGCAGACGAGCGAATAGTCACGACAATCAGATCCTTATCGCGCCCCGCGATTTACCGCAAGCGCTCGTCTTGTAGACCGCCTGAGGTGTGGTAGTAACGATTCGGTGAACCACGGATTCTTTTTCAGCCAGATGTTGTTTCGTGGACTGGGGTGCGGCAGTGGTATCAGGCCCTTGTCGAACTCCTTCCATGCACGGACGGTTTCGGTCAGGTTCTTTTTCGCGTCGGGAAGGTGTGACTTTTGCGCGTACAGACCGATCACAAGCGTAAGTTCGATATTCTCGAGGCGGTCGAGTAGTTGCTGTCGCCAGGCTGGCTCGCATTCCGGTCTGGGCGGCAGATCACCGGATTTTCCGGTGCCCGGGTAACAGAATCCCATCGGCAGGATGGCTACTTTGGTCGCATCGTAAAACACGTCTCGTGTAATCCCCAGCCAGTCACGCAAACGGTCGCCACTCGGGTCATCGAACGGTACGCCGGACTCATGAACGCGCCGACCTGGTGCCTGTCCTGCGATGAGGATCGTTGCTCGGGAATCGACCTGCAGCACCGGTCGTGGTCCGAGCGGCAGTGACTTTTCGCAGAGCCGGCACATCCTCACCGATTCGATGAGTTCCGCAAGCTCAGTATCAACTGATTCCTTTTTCATTTGGTGTGTCCGGCATGTCGGGAACTAACCCTCTGTCACCCTTGGGCAGGCGGCCAGAATCCCTCTTTTTCAAGAGTTGTAAGCGCAGCAATGACGCGCTTCACAGCCGCGGCCGTTGCCTTTTCGAAGAGACCTTCCTCCTCGAGAAATTCATCAAAGCTGCTTCCTAGATTCTTCTTCGCCGTAACTACGACCTCAACTTCCTGAGCCGGCGATTGGCACCAGTGAATAGCTAGTACTTCTTCCACCGCCTTCATCCTGCTTGAGCGCACCGCGCTCGATCAGGTCTTTGATATCGCGAATCGCAGTATCCTGGGAGCATTTTGCGATCTTCGCCCATTTCGAACTCGTCAGCTTTCCTTCGAATCCATCGAGCAGCTTGTTCATCATCTTTATCTGGCGTTGATTGAGTGGTTCTTTGGCGAAGTGATCCCAGAAGCGCGCCTTGACCATGACGGCATTCAGGGTTTCGCTGCTGTTCTCTATAGCCCTGAGCAGACAGCCCAGGAACCACTCCTGCCAACGCGATATGTCCATATCACCCTTCTGCGTCCATTCGAGCGTGTAGTAGTAGTCTTTGCGGTCCAGCCTGATCTGTGAAGACATGCTGTAAAAGCGCTGGCGTGTTGTCTCTGAACGAGCCAGAGCCATATCGGCAATGGCTCGAGCGATGCGGCCGTTACCATCATCGAATGGATGAATGGTCACAAACCAAAGGTGCGCAAGTCCGGCGATGAGAAGTGGATGCGAATCGCCAGGCTGTTTGAACCATGCCAGGAATCGCCGCATCTCCTTATCGATGCGGTCTGCCGGTGGTGCCTCATAGTGGACTTTCTCTCGTCCTATAGGGCCCGACACGACCTGCATCGGCCCGTTACGATCATCGCGCCACGCACCGACGTTGATCCTGGTCATGCCGCTGCGTCCGATTGGGAAGAGAGCGGCGTGCCAGTCGAACAGGCGATCGTCAGTCAATTCCTGATCGTAACTCTCCGTGGCGTCGAGCGTCATCTCGACGACGCCTTCGACGTTTCGGTCCGCGTGCACGAGTCCGGCGATGTCCATTCCAAGCCGCCTCGCAATGGACGAACGAACCTGATCCCGGTCGAGTTCTTCACCCTCGATTTCGCTCGACTTGATTACGTCCTCGGTCAACGTGCGCAGATGCGCTTCGTTCCGCAGGTCGAAACCGAGCGATTCCATTCTGCCCCGCAGACGGCCTTGTTCGTGGGAGACCGTCGCGAGCAGCTTGGAGAGCCTTGCTTCATCCCAGGTTAGCTCCGGCCAGCCAGCCTGTTCCCACAAATAGGACACACCTATTCTCCGCTTTACTTGCGGATATTATCGCCTCTACTCTCCGCAGGGGCAAGAAATATCCGCACAATTTGCGTCGAATAGTGCGTCCATTCTCCGCAGATCTAGATCGACACTCTCGGCCCTCAGTCCCCAGAGCAGGGCCATCCAGAGCGATGCCACCCACCAGAACGGGGTCTACAGCGACCTCGACGACTACGAGACGCAGTAAATTCACTGACGGGTTCTACGCCCGGCCGAAAGGCATGCGTTACCCGGGTGGCGTCAAATTGGCCTACCTCTACGACGTTAACGGCTATCTGACGCACGAACAGGAACCGGCATCGCCGCCGGGCAGCCGAACCAATTCAAACTTGTGCCAATTTGGCACAGGTTTCGTGACCAAAAACGACGCGTGCCCGACAAAATATGGCAAAAGTGGGGTTAATCGTTGCCGCCGCTGCGAATGTTCACTAGAGTCGAAACCTATGAACGGCGCGGCTTGCAGCAAAATTTACGACTGACACCGATTGAGGCCGCTCATCTGGGTTGCCCTCCGAAGGCAGGGGTCACAGGTTCGCACCGACCAGTGCAGCGAGGACAGGCCGAAGGCCCATCCTGTCGGGCGCGCCAACTCTGTTGAATCAGGTTTCCTGGTATCGGAACATCTGCAAAGTACATTGTGACCAGCTTTCGTATTTATGTTTGCTCGGAACTTCGGTCCATATTGAACAACATCGGTGTGGTCGCCTGAATTTGCCTGGCAGGCCAAAAAGACTCTATCGAAAGCTCTCTCCAGCCAGGCCCTCTCAACAAATCGCCTGGCCCTCGCTTCGGAGCATATTTTCCTGGTGTCCAGGTCGCTGCGAATGCTTTGCGCGGGGCTATTTCTTCTGCCTTGGGCGCCACCATGTCAGCTATCTCAATGATACCGGCCCATAGCGATTTCGCTCTTGCCCATCGCGAACAAATTCTAACGATTGCGATGTGGCGCCGGTCCGGGAAATCGGCAACCGGAAAGAAAAGGTCGGTGCCTAGACGCCCGGCGAGTCGATTCCAAGTAGCGCATTTACGAAACGCGTGCGCCAAGTCGCAATGTCATTGCGTCGCAGGACCTCGATCATCGCCGCATGGCGCTTTTTCCTTTGTGCCCTGGGCATGTTGATTGCTTTCGCAATGCCATCGGCCATGTCGTCACGATCGTGAGGGTTTACGATGACGGCATCGGTCAGTTCAACTGCCGCACCCGCCAGACTCGACAGCACCAGCATGCCAGGGTCTTCCGGGTCCTGCGCAGCGACGTACTCCTTCGCCACAAGATTCATGCCGTCACGAACCGGCGTTACCAGTGCGGCCGCGGCATTGCGGAAAAACCCCATCAACGGCTTACGGCTCACGCCCTTGTTGAGATATCGGATAGGTGCCCAGTCGGTTTCGGCAAATCGGCCGTTTATGTGACCCGACGCCTGCTCCAGGTCCGCACGAATCTCATCATAGGTCCGCACACCGGGGCGGGTTGGCGGTGCAATCTGCATCAGCGTCACGTTGCGCTGTGCGTTCGGGTACTTTTCCAGCAGACGCTCATAGCCACGCAGTTTCTGGAGCAAACCTTTGCTGTAGTCCAGCCTGTCGACGCCGATGATCAGTTCGCGGCCATCAAGACTGCGAACCATATTCTTGACCTGCCGCATGTCTTGCGCGTCCAGTGCCAGTTTCTGAATCTCGTCGACATCAACACCGATGGGAAAGACGTCCGCGACGAGTTCCCCGCCCGGGACACGAATACGGTTCCTGTCGAGAAACTCTGCACCGACTATGGGCTCGCGAATGCAGGTCTGGAAAGCAGCGAGATCTCCCTGCGTATGAAAGCCGAGCACGTTGTAGGCGCAAAGGCACCGCAACAGGTATTCGTGTCCCGGGACTGCACGGAAGGCCTCATAACTGGGAAACGGCACATGCAGGAAGAAGCCAATCGGGTTTTCGATGCCGGCGCTGCGCAACTCGGCTGCAAGTGGAATCAGGTGATAGTCGTGAACCCAGACGATGTCATCCGGTTTCAGTAGTGCCGCCAGCTTGTGCGCAAACACGCGATTAACGCGACGGTACCCAAGGAAGTCCTCGCCGTCGTACTGGATGAAATCGAGCAAGTAGTGGCAGACTGGCCAGAGGACCTTGTTGCTGTAACCATTATAATAGTGCTCGTAGTCAGTTGCGTTCAGCGAGACCGTCGTATAGTCGATCTTGCCGCGCGTCACCACCTGCGGTTCGCCCGCATCGCCATCCGTAAGCTCGCCGCTCCAGCCGAACCACATCCCGCCATGGTCGCGCAGTGCAGCAAGCACACCAACAGCGAGGCCACCCGCGGCTGCACTGTTGCGCTTCGGCATCGCCACTCGGTTGGAAACGATAACGAGACGCCCGTTGCTGCCCGCATTCATAGCGCTTCTTCCCAGGGTTTGCTTAGACGTACGGCGGCGTTGATGATACCGGCCATGCTGTAGGTCTGCGGGAAATTGCCCCACAACTCGCCGGTCTTCGGCTCGATATCCTCGGATAACAGGCCGAGCGGAGTTCTCAGAGACAGCATATTATCAAACAGCTCACGGGCTTCGTCCACGCGCCCGATGCTCGCCAGAGCATCGATGTACCAGAACGTGCAGATGTTGAAGGCGTTCTCCGGCTGACCGAAGTCGTCCGGTGCGTCGTAACGGAACATATGATCGCCCCGCAACAGGTGCTTGCCGATACTCTCGACAGTCGAAACAAACCTCGGGTCGTCGGCCGCGAGAAAGCCGAGATCGTGCATCGTCAACAGACTCGCATCCATCTCCGGGCGACCAAAGCTTTCGGTAAATGCCTTCTGTTTCTCGTCCCAGGCGCCCTCCATGACAAATACGCGGATCTCCTTGGCACTTTTGCGCCAGTACGACGCGCGCTCGGCTTTGCCCAGTTTCGTGGCGATCTTGGCGAGGCGGTCACAAGCCGCCCAGCACATGATGCTCGAATACGTGTGCACACGCTGGCGACCGCGGTATTCCCAGAGGCCGGCGTCGGGCTTATTGAAAAAGCTGCGCGCATGCTCGCCGAGTACCTCGAGACGCCGGAACTCGGCTTCGGTGCCGGACTTGATCAACCGGCTGTCGAAGAAGAACTGCGTTGCCGATAACACGACCGCGCCGTAGACATCGTGCTGAACTTGCTCGAAGGCCTGGTTGCCGCGTCGAACCGGACCCATGCCGCGATAGCCTGACAATGTTTCGACGATACGTTCATCGGTCAACGAACTGCCGCTGATGCCGTACAGCGGTTTCAATGGCTCACCGCCTGCATCGGCCACGATATTCATGATGTAGCCGAGATATCGCATCATTGTCGTTGTCGCGCCGAGCCGGTTCAGCGCCTGTACCACGAAGTAGCTGTCGCGTAACCAGCAGAACCGGTAGTCCCAGTTGCGGCCGCTGTCGGCGGCCTCGGGAATCGACGTCGTCAATGCAGCGACCACCGCGCCGGTATCCTCAAAGGTGCAGAGCTTGAGCGTGATCGCCGCCCGGATGACGGCATCCTGCCATTCGAACGGAATGGAAAGGCTACGTGAAAAAACCTGCCAGTAGTTCTGCGTGGCCCGGAAGTGCTGGTAGAACGCATCGCCACAGGCCTCCGGAATCGTCTCGTCCGGCCCAAATATCAGGTGCAGTTCGCGGTCGAGGACGAACGTGTTTTCGTCGATGATGTGCGTCAGGGATGCATTGGTCGTCAGGCGGCAGGTGACGTCAGCGCACATGTAGCGGATGTGGTTGCTGCCGTGGGTGAAGTCGCAGCGGCTGGCGCCGTAGTCACGCGCTGGCTGCAACCGGATGCGTATCCGTGGGCTGCCGTGCAGCGGCTCGACGCGGCGTAACAACATGTTGGGCGTGAACATCCGGCCGACGTAGCCGTAACGAGGCGCCAGGTCGGTGACCCGCACGGCGCCGCCGTTGCTGTCGTACAACGTCGTTACAAGTATTGCCGTGTTGGTAATGTACTCTTGCTCGCTCCGCGAGTAGTCGAGCACTTCGATCTCGAAGTAGCCCGGCAGGTCCCGCTCCTGGTCATCGCGCAGCAGACGGCAAAACGCGGGATCCGCATCGAACTGCGGCAGGCAGGACCAGACGATCGTCGCCTTTTCGTCGACGAGGGCGGAAATCTGACAGTTGCCAATTACGCCGAGGTTTAGGTTGCTCACTAGCGGGATTCTCCATTGTATGCGGTCACAGGGGGTACCAGTATTGCATTGCGCAGCCACGGGGAAACATCTTCGACGGCGGCAAGCTCATGGTGTGCCGCGCTGCTCGAGCCCTCCCCGACGCGAATCGACACGCCCCCGCGCGCGTTGACGGCGCGAAAACCGTCCTCATCGGTAACGTCGTCACCGATGAAAACCGGCCGGCGGCCGACGAACGAACCGCTCTCGAGGAGACGGTTTATTGCCGCACCCTTGTTGTGCGCTGCAGGGGCAATCTCGAACACCATCTTGCCCGCGATCAGACGGAACGTGTCGCCCAGCTCATCGAGGAGTTGCTCCATGCATTGCCGGCACGCCGACTCGAGGGCCGGTGCTCGACGATAGTGCAGCGACACACCGCTGCCCTTGTCTTCAAGCAGCAGCCCATCGTGACTTCCGGCAAACGACTGCAGCGAGGCAAGGGCGTGTTGCGGCAACCGGGTTTCGGCAACCATGACGATTCGGCCGTCGCCGTAGCGAAGCTCGGCACCGTGCGCACCAGCGGCCGGGAACTCGACGGGCGCGAAGATCCGGTCGACCTCGGCGATCGAGCGGCCGCTGACGAGTGCCAGAGCGCCATCGAGGCGTGCAGCGCACTGCTCGAGTAGCTGGACCAGGCCGTTCCGGGCAACGACCTCGGCCGGGTTGTCGCGGATTGGGAGCAGCGTGCCGTCGACGTCGAGAAACAGGGCGGCGCTTTTCACGTCGAGCTTGTCCGGAGCCGGTTGCATGGGCATACCGTAACAAAGTGCGTCGTCAATTCTAAGTGCTACGTTATAGTGTTGCCCTGGGTAACCGTCGTGCACACCGCGAGCCCCGAAACAAAGAAACATCGCTCTTTGACGATTCGAACAGCTGGCGGCTCGGGCGCGCCAATCTTTTCAGATAGTTACCCGGCCTTCGCCATTCGGCAAATTGCCACAGTGCCCGTTTGGTGCCAGAGCGGTGCACAATTCAGTTTCTCCTAAAGGCGATCGACCTGGATTGACCCCTGCTCAACGTGTGCAGCTTTCGGGATACCATGGAGTTCTGCTGGTGATCCACAGGCGCCGGTTGTATGGCGGTTTACATTCCGACGGCGAAATCGTACTTCGATTTAGCCCAAAAGTTTGTGAGGCCTTCACGTCTCACATTTCGGTGCCGGGGATAAATCTGAAAATGCCGTGGCAAAGATAGTGACTCGTGTCCTGCGTGAGAAACTGCCCTCGGATGCGTTTCACGTCGAGCGCGACGACGATGAATCAATGAGATACCTATCGACACCATTTAACGTCGCTACACAACAATTGACAGGTTCAACCCACCGAAGGCAGGGGTTTAAGCTTGCGAGAATGATCGAACATCATTGCCGCGTAGGGCATGTTTCAAAATGTAACGGTTGCCCCTCTTATCCCGCCAGAAGTGAAAAAATGTCGGCATGAGTACAGGCGATGAGTTGGAAAGTGTCGATGCTTTCATGGAGTGGCTAGCGCCGCGTCATCCGGGTCAAGACGAGTATCATCAAGCCGTTCGCGGCGTTGTTGAGCATGTCCTCGACGACGTTCGCGAACACGACGGTTTTTGTAAGCGCCGGATTCTTCAGCGGCTGACCGAGCCGGACCGGATTATAAGCTTCCGCGTCGTGTGGGACGACGATCGCGGCAGGCCTCACATAAACCGTGGCTACCGAGTGCAGCTCAACAATGCGCTAGGCCCGTACAAGGGCGGCCTGCGATTCGATCCCTCCGTCGACCACAACATCCTCAAGTTTCTTGCCTTCGAACAACTTTTTAAGAATAGCCTGACCGGCCTTAATCTCGGGGCAGGCAAAGGCGGATCCGACTTCAATCCCAAAGGACGCTCGGATGCGGAGATCATGCGCTTTTGCCAAGCTTTCATGACTGAACTCTATCGGCATATCGGGCAGATGACCGACGTTCCCGCAGGCGATATCGGCGTCGGTTCGCGCGAAATCGGCTACCTCTTCGGCCAGTACAAGCGTCTGGAGAACCAGTTTTCGGGGGCTTTGACCGGCAAATCCGTCGGCGCGGGCGGCAGCCAGCTGCGGACTGAGGCGACCGGCTACGGCGCCATTTATTTTCTGTGCGCCATGCTGAGCGAGAGCGGCGAAGACATCGACGGCAAACGCATTGCAATATCAGGCGCCGGCAACGTTGCACTGCATGCCGCCGAGAAAGCATGCGCTCTCGGCGGGGTCGTTACCACGTTGTCGAACCGTCACGGGACGCTTCTAAAAGAGGACGGACTTTCCGCCGACGACATCGAGATCGTCAAGAAGGAGTATGCCAACAGCCACGACATGGCGACGGTCGCTGAAGCTGTATCGGCAAAGTGGTCTGCAGAGGACAAGCCCTGGACGACCGAGTGCGACATCGCTATCCCGGCCGCGACACAAAATGAGTTGGACGAGGAAGATGCGGAGCGCCTTGTTGATAATGGCTGTAAGTACGTCGTCGAGGGCGCGAACATGCCACTTACCGACGCGGCCAGCCACGGACTAAGCGGTGCGGGTGTCCTGATAGCACCCGGCAAGGCGGCGAACGCCGGTGGTGTGGTGGTGTCAGGCTTTGAGATGTCGCAAAACCGACTCGGGCGTTCATGGTCGGCGGATAAGCTCGACAGCGAGCTGCGCGAAACAATGATTGAAATATTTAATCGCAGTAAGAGCTATGGCGAGTCCGCCGGTCATATCGACTATCGCCGTGGGGCGAATCGGGCGGGCTTCGATCGTGTCGCCAAAGCAGTTCTATCCTTTGGCACGATGTAGACGCAATAGAAACCTGGGCCACTTAACTACGTTGCTGCGACTGCCAATATGAAAAGCAGGGCGAAGAGTGCCGCGGTGAATGGCAAAAGAATCCTACGAACAGCAGGGCGTTTCACAACTTTCGCAAAAGGTAGTCTCATCTGTGATCTCCTTAGACACTTCGCTAACCACGGTACGTTACCAACTGGGAAGGCCGCAAGTTCGACGGGGTAACTGTTACATTAGTTTACACATGGCCAAGCGGGAGCATCCAGAACGACTTCGCCGTGACTCTGAACGATGACATCTATGATTGGTTCTGATCTGGAGAAAGGCTAGTTCTAATCATTTCTCGCAACCAAGGGTGAGAGACTGCTTTTCCCGTAACCAGCCGCTCGAGTGTCTGCTTTAGGGAAGTCGAGAGGGGCTGCAAACGGCCAACCAGCGGTCCGGCACAGCAGTCTATTTAAATCGCCACAGTCCAGTCGCTGTCGAAAACCAATGTGACCCCTTTCCTAGTGAATCGCGCTGCCTTCTTCGACGTATGAAGGCATCCTTATCAGCTTGACGAAGCAAGTGGAGAATATCGGAATGTGGGCGGCTATGATTCATCAGCACCGTCTTCGGCGATGACATCGCATCTCCCAGTGCGTGCCGTAGAACTGTACGCCTGCCATATGTTTCGTTCGTGTAACGAGCTCGCGATCGTCAGATAGCTGTATGAAATGCCGCTATGGCGGACTCAGCAGGTTGTAAACCAGGCAAGGCATTTGGCGAGCCCTCCCAGCAGAGCAATGAAGAACGCGTCCAGCCTCTCCATCTGGACCCCATGCACGCGTTCTTCGGTGCGCTGAGATCGCCGGTGAATAGCGTTTGAGCTCACCGCTTCGCTGCCGAGCCGACACCCGTGACATGAGACTGCTCAGCGAAACAGAGGCCGATGCAAGCCTGATGTCCCGATGAGACCAACAGGCCGCCCACGCAAGTCCTGAGAAAGACCCGCCAACGCGTTCGGCAAGCTAGAAGTACATAACGCCGAATAGGAGCGGGGCGGATCGGTCGATCATGCCAGTAATAATGCAACCCCAATTGGCGTGAGGCAGACCCGCCAGCGCCGACTGGCTCGCCACGACACCACTCCTCGATTCGCACGCCTCGGCGGCGACACGGGGGGAGGGGGGGGGGGAGTCGTCAGGGCTGCTGTGCATGCTCAAATCGAATGACTGCTTTGGGTCATCTCCAGCCATCATAACTCAAGTTTCTCGAGGGGCTGGTATGCGAAGTAAACCAGCCGCTCGCTTTGCTTCCTGGTGACTGCTCGCTCTCGGCCAGGAGCAGTCGTTCAAACTATGTCATTTGTCTTGCGCAACGCCACCTGGATTCTCGCGGCTCTTTAGTAATGCGATCAACTCAGCATGGCGCTTGGCAGATCGCTGGTCGTTCCTCACCAATTGCCCAGACAACGAGCTGACACCAATGACAATCAAAATCGCAATGAAAATCAACATAGTTCTATCGCTCCGCGGAGAAATCTAAATCGGGGCTTGACGGTCCTGCCGCGAACGGCTGGGAACGGTCAGAAGCGAAAATTATACCAAGAACCAAGCGAACTTCTGCTAACGGCCAGAAGCGGCCTTCATAGAAGTCTGTCGTTGTTCCGATTCTTCCAGCGGGTAAGCAGCATCCCAACGATAATCGCGAGACCGATAATCAGTCCGAAAAAAAGAAAAATCGCGGCACTTGTGCCTAGAGACCACATGCTCAACCCTCAACGCGAACGTAGCGAAAGATCGCTACTACATTATTTCATTTGGACGGCCGCTTAGGACCAGTAGGAGTCATCCTACCTCAAAGTGCCTGAATGGCGCCTCACGGCCATAAGCGGACGATTCCTCATCGGGCCGTCAATCATCCGCTAGTGCCCGTTCAATCTCAGCCGCAAAGCTCTTCGTCACGCGAGGATTCTCAGCCCCCAGTCTTACCAATCCCATTTCTTGCCAAAGCGGTAACAGATGTATGACGGTCCCCAATACCCTTGAATTGTAAAAGTCGTCGTCAAGAAAACCCTGTTTATGTTGGTAATGTAGGTTGTCATATCCAGCGATTCTGGCGTCATAGTATTGGCGAAGTCGTGCCCGCTCTATCGGATCGAGCTTTTGAAGGGCCGAAATATCGGACGGCCCGCCTGCCGCACTAAACTTGGCGAGGGTGGGAAGCAAATACTCGGTATCAGCCAGCCCCACCTTGAACGATTCAAAGTTGTCCGACCTAGCCTGATGAATCTGGGCTCTGACGAGATCGCTGTTTTGATCAAGCTCCACGATCAGTAGTGCCAAGCCGACCAATACGCCGATATTTGCGCCCAATGTGAGCCAGCGATTTACATTGTCCGCGTTCATGGTTTTCCCCAGTTGTTTCGATTAGTGGCAAGTAAAGAACTTGGTGCGAGCGTCTCCTTTGGGTCAGCAGCGGTCTGGCAACAGTTTATCACCTGGCCGGCTGCTTTCGAGCGCATACCAGCCCCTCATCTTGCTCAATCGTGACTGTCTCAGAACGACCAGTAGCAGCCAGTTAGTCTTCTTCAACATCAGGCTTTGGGTAGCCTAGTGAATGATCGACATGCTGAACAAAAAGGGAATGCCAGCCTTGCGAGTCGCGCACCATGGGCCACAGGAATTCTGGGTCATTCTCCGCAACTGAAACGAACCAACCGTTCCACTGGTCGAAGAGTTCCTCCGAGAAAACTCCAGCGTCTTTAGACATATAGGCCCGTTCCCAAGCGACATAGAACAGCTCAATGTAGCTTTGGAACCGCAATACCTCGTCAGGCGAGAGCTGCGAAGGATCCGCATATCCTTTCGCCAGTAACGAGGACAAGTCGCTGCTTTCAATTAACAGATACCTTCTTTGCAGGGTATACGATAGTAGCTCCGCTTGAATATCAGCGTCCGACTCAAGCGTGCTTCGGCGTATTTCGACGCCAACGTAAATCAATGAGATCACGACCGCTACTGCGGATATTACCTCCGCATACGCAACCCAAGTATTCAATTTGCGTTCAGTCACAGTCCCTCGTCCGACATTTCGTTTCCCCATGACGTCCGTGTTATAGACATTCCACCTACCGCCACGAGCGTCCGTTTTGGGTCATCAGCGGAAATATTACCTCAAACTAGACGACTGGCGGCTTCCAGGCCCTTAGGAGCCGTTCAAAATCTCTCCGGATCACCGGCTCAGAACCGCCAAAAGTGGTCATTGGTAGCCGGGAATATTCAGTCCAAGCGTGATATCGCGTCGCACTTTCCACCCGGCACCCGAGTCTTTCTTCGGATTTGCCAGGCCGTCTCCACCGCGTCCCTCCTGTAGCTGATTGAGACGCTCAGATGTTAGTAAAGAATCATCGCTGAAAAGAATATCGTCTATGTAATATGTTCCTACACCAGGCTCGATTACGTGCATGTGCACATGTTGCGGAAGGTCCCGAGAAGGGTAAGTCCCAGGTCGAACTGTATTGAATCCGTAATATCCATTTTCATCAGTTTTAGCCCAGCCTCGCAGACGACCATGTCGAGTAGCGGCAACAGGGTAGATACCTTCTTGGTCAGTCTGATAGGCGTAGACGATAATTCCTTCTGCCAGATTCCCGTCCAACGTGCGCACCGTACCCTCGATGACCATTGGCTCGCCAGGCTCATCGGGTGGACCAATTCGTGCTATTGAAGAGGGATTTTCTGGTAGGCCGACAAATACCAATTCGCAACCTTCACAGGGCCCGCCAATTATCGGCTCGTCTGCGTATCCGGCCTGCTTTCGAGAGTCCAATGACTGATCAGACCCGGCGGGAAAGGAGAGCAAGATGCCCACAAAGATCAGCAACGGTCTCATTCTCGTCTCCTATTTACGAGCGGCTGCAATGGGTCACAAGCCGCCATCATAACGCAGAAAACTTGACCGGCTGGTGTGAGGACCTGCCCGGGTTTGATGGACACCTTTTAATGACCGCATAATGCGGAAGGAGGTGTTCCATGCCAAAAAAGAAGTATCGCCGATACAGCCCTGAGTTCAAGCGCCATGCGTTGAAGCGGGCCAGCGAAGACGGCGACTAAGGCGCCGACGCCAACATTCAAATAGTCGCCTTCCCGGAAACCCATGACGATGAGAAACAAACCAAGAAGAACGATAGCTATCTGCGAAAACATAGTGCCCCTCTCAAGTTCATGCGATGGCCGTTATCTGAGAATAGCAGCCGTTCAATAGTCTGGCCCTCGAACTTCAGCGTTGGGCCAGAAACGGCTGGCTGGGATACGTATATATTCCTGACTGTCAGCCTGTCCCAGGCATTACTCACGACCACTATCTAGCTTGATGCGTTAAGCTAGCTGCATCAGCCACGAATGAAGTAGGAATATGCTAAGAACCTGCGCGATTATGGTTTTGTGCTCGATTAGCGTGGTGGGAGTCAATGCCACTGCTGCACCCGAAATTCTTGACGCATCGATCGAAGATATTCAGGCCATGCTATCGAGTGACGAGATCTCCTCAGTAGATTTGGTTCGGTGGTATATCGCCCGGATTGAAGCTTATGACCAAAATGGGCCCAATCTGAATGCAATCCAATACTTGAATCAGCGCGCGCTGGCACAGGCCGAAGCATTAGACAAAGAACGAAAGGCTTCTGGCCCACGCTCACTGCTGCATGGTATCCCGCTGGTTATCAAAGACAATTACGAAACGATAGACGCACCTACCACCGCTGGATCAGCTATTTTGGCTGAGCATTGGCCGAAGCGTGATGCGACGCAGGTGGCAAAGTTGAAGCAGGCGGGAGCTATCGTGCTGGCCAAGACCACTATGCACGAGTTTGCCTATGGATGGACTACGCGCGGTTCGGCTTTTGGCATGACCCGTAACCCATACAATCCAACCCGACACCCTGGTGGTTCCAGCGGGGGCACCGGCGCCGCAGTGGCTGCAAACTTAGCTACTGCAGGTATGGGTAGCGATACTTGCGGCTCGATTCGCGTCCCTGCTGCACACAACAATTTGGTTGGTCTGCGCGGCACACAGGGTATCAGTAGCCGCTCCGGTATCATCCCATTATCCAGTTCCAGAGATGTGGGTGGACCTTTGGCGCGAAGCGTGCGCGATCTCGCCATATTGCTTGATAGCACAGTGGGCTACGATCCACTCGACAGTCAAACCGGAGAATCCCTTGGGAAAATTCCGGCAAGCTATCTGGCCAGTTTGAAAAAACTCGATCTTGAAAATGTGCGAATCGGTGTGCTCAACGATTGGTTCGGTCCCGATAAGGCAGCTGGCTCCGCCAACAGCGCCGTACGTTCCGTGTTGGAAAAGCTGCGAAAAGCAGGTGCGCAGATTGTCGAACTTAGCTCACCAGAATTAAAAGCACTGCAGATCGAAACAACTTCGCCGTCCGCGTGGTTCGTTGACGACTACGATCTAAAACATGACTTACCAGCATATTTAGCTCAGTTCCCGTCCCTTACACCCCAGTCTTTCGCTGAGCTCGCTAAAGATTCTCGACTAGAAAAAGAGGTTTCGAAATTTTGGCAGAATATTTTGAATCCAAGCTTTGATTCCCATACAACCTATTTGCAAAGTCATGCAGACGGCCGATCAATGCGCCAAAGGCTCCTGACGTTAATGAGCGACGATGAGCTCGCTGTACTCGTTTATCCCACGGCCACTGAGGAAGCCGTCCCCCTCGGGGAAGAACAGATTCATTCCAATTGCAAACTTGCACCAGCATCTGGCCTGCCAGCAATCTCTGTGCCAGCAGGTTTTGGTAGTCAAGGCTTGCCAGTTGCGATCGAACTGCTTGCGGAACCGTGGGCGGAACAAAAATTGCTCAACCTTGCATATACCATTGAGCAGGTGGCTCCGGCGAGACAACCGCCTGAGCTAACCCCTCGAATCACAGAATGATGCTGACCGACACCATCGAAGCTCGGGAAGCAGGCACTCCAAGTTACTTGATTGGACTGAGTTAGCTGTTGCAGCTCAGTCCGCTTAGGGTTGCGATTTCAACATGACAACAGGCGACCGTCCGCTTTCGAGGACATAGTTGACGCTTACCGAGCGTAATCCCCTTAGGCATACGGGAGTCCAACCTCTTCCCAGTCAAGCAGATTCCAACGACTACCTACGTTGTTTGCTTAGTGCCGCCCTGAAATGAATCGACAAGTCTCTTCCAAAAGTCCCCTTGGCCATTACGGCTTCGCATCATTCGGGATCAAGACGCTTTTGTTTGCTTAGGCATGTAATAACTATGAATGGCGCGGCGCATCAGCCACGTCAGGAAGCAGAAAATGATGGACCAGCAATAGGCAAATATTGATTCACCGCTCAACCAGTCAAAGCGAAACTCTCCCCCATCGGCAAACACTGCTTGTTGATAGGGCAAAACATAAAAGCGCAACATGCCCAGGGTCATGATTACACCAAACACGCCCAGAGCATAAGCGTAGCGCAGGGTTTTTCTTGCCTCCCTCTCATCCAGTTCCTCCACAGGAATATTCAGCAAAGCCAGGCGATTACGGCGTTCGATATCGGTAACGCGGGTATTCCTTGACACGATCAGCACCACCACCAGACTGACGATTCCGCCCATGAGGATGGGGTCGAGGTAGGCAGGCAACTCGATCAGGTCCATAGTAGACAGGAGCTTGGGAATGGTATTGCCCAGAAAACCTGCAACGATGCCCCAAAAGGCTGCACTGGCGGTAATTCGGCTACTCCAGATACTCATCAAGGCCACCGGGCCCCACGCAGAAGCAAACAGGGTGGCACCAAAATAGGTTAGCCAAAAAATATGCTGCTCAATGGACAAGCAAACCACCAGCGCGATAACACCCACCAGCAGCATCATCTGTCGGCTGAACGTCAAACGGGCCTTATCCTCAGTTGATTTCAATCGGAAAATATCATTACTGAAGTTGAACCCGGCCAGAGAAAGGAAGGTAGAGGCCGAAGACAGGCCGGCCGCAACCAGGCCTGCCAGGACCAGTGCACCCACCATGGGTGTGAGAATGTTGGTGGAAGCCCAGATCAAAACATCCTCTCTGGGCTCAATCGCTTCATTGCTCAGATTCACCATCGACGCAGCCATGAATACAACCATTTGCACTACCGCGATACTGATCGCAGCCACTGCCGCAGAGCGCAGCACTACCTGTTCATTCTTGGCCATCAGATAGCGGCTGGATTGCCACGGGCTTACAGCCGCCACGAAGCTCCAACCGACGCTGACAATGAGATACCAGATCAGGAAATCTGCCGGTGTCTTCCAGATCTGACCGGGTCCCGACATGCCGTGCCAGGCCATCAGATTCGGTTTGGATTGCAGCTGAGTAAGATCCTCCATGGCGGCCACCCAGCCGCCATGCGTCTCAAAGATTGAGAACATTGCCAGGAAACTGACCAGGCTGAACAACAGGAACATCATCGTATCGGTTAGCACCACACCCCGGGAGCCAGAGTACAGGGTGAATGAGGTGTAACTCGCCCAGGCTACGACCAAAGCTTGCGTGTACGACAGCGCCGTAAGGTTGGACAGAATCAGTGCTACACCCTGCGTGACCGCAATGAGGTAAAAGCCGATGCCGACCACCACCGTTATGCCAGCCACCACCTGCACTCGGCGACTGTTGAAGCGGTCAGCAAAATATCCGGCTACTGTCAATGAGCGACTGCGGCGCAGGTAGCGGCCGAAGTAAATGGCACCGTAGATATAACCAACCAGGAATAGAGCGGGAATCAACATACGACCCGTGTTGAACCCATAGATGAAACCCGCATCCCCCAGGAACGTATTTGTGCTGAGGAAACTCGCAACCAGGGTACCCACGATCAGCAGGGTCGGTGCCTGGCGGCCAACCACGAAGTAGTCCTCCAGGTTTTTCACCCTGCGGCCAGCGTAGTTACCGACTGCCACGTAGATCAGGATGCTGATAAAGATCGTGATCGTGTAGATATTCATAGGAGATGATCTCGGTTATTTTTTATTTTTGGATCAATCAAGGTTTAACGATCACTGCCGAGTCATGCTCTGGCAGGGGTGCAATATTTCCTGCCTATTTGTCGCCGACTACTTGACTGTCGCAATGCCTGCGACACCCAACAACTCTGTACAGCAACATAGCCTACATTGTCAAAAAGGTCGATGTTGCCAACTGCGTCACCAAGGATGCCGCCTTGCGCTGTCTATGTGCCCGGCAAGTCACCGGGCCGCAGTTTATTCTTGCGCTCGCCGATAATTTGGATTGTGGTCACTATCGGTGACCAGCCCCCTATGACAACCGCACCTGTAATGTGAGAGCGCGTGCTCATTGTTCCCTGGCTAATGCTGGCATGACAAGCCGGTTAATTTCATTCGGTTCGGGCGGGCAAGTTCCTGATGATAACGTTCGGTGCAATCGGGTATATCGATTGCCGAACCCCGCATCATCATCTGAACAGTGATGAGCTGCGCACTTACACGGACGATGTGTTTCGCTTCGTGAACGTAGACGTCGGAAAATTCAGTGCTAATCGGGATGTCGCCGAAAAACTCGGTATCGACCTTACCCGAGGAATCCCGGTCGCCGCATTTTTCGATCCCGCGGGTGAGACGATCGGTACAACGAACGACAGCCAACCGGAACCGGCGCAATTTTACACGTCCAAGCAAATTCTCAGGTTCGTCAGGGATATTCCCGAGCGAAACCTGATTACGGCGCCGGACACAGCGTCATAGCAGCACAGCGGCGTTGCTGCGATTGCGAGCGCTCGTTCGCGGTGACAAGTCGGAACCGTGCGTCTTCGTCACTGCAGATCACGTGGCCTTGGGCTCTATCGACAGCGCAAACAACAAGCCGGGTTATCGATCCCTCGTTACTTTCACCACGGCGAGGTCGATGATCGCTTACCTGCCGAAGTACGGTAAGCGGTGCGTGGTCCCGGCCCGACGCGTGCTGATGTTGAACATCTTCAAGAATCCCGCGGATGACGCGAAGGTCACAGGTTCGACCGGAGGCCGACGCAGCCGGCCGACAGACGCACAAGGAGCGCCCTTCAGGGGCACGCCCACAGGACCGAATCAATCCTGTCGGGCGCGCCAAACTTTTCAATAAGTTGCGCTGGTATCAGTGGCTGTCGTCTGCAGAAACTGTGATTTTTCGAATACGTATTTTCACGCATAAGCGCACTACGGGCACGATGAAGGAGATATAATTTCGATGACGGGTGGATCCAGCCGACATTGAAGGATGTTAGAGCAAACCCTGAATTTCGACGAAGATCATGCCGAAACGAGTGAAGGACTGCGTATCGGGAAGGATCTGATCAAGGCAACCGTGCCGTTCGCGGAGGTTTCGGTACGGCGCAGTTGGTGGCACGTCGGCACGACCTTCGCAATGCTGGTGGCGGCACTTGCCGGCGCCGGACTCGCACCCTGGTGGCCGCTGCAATTACTATTTTCCCTGCTTGCGGCCATGTTGATGGTACGCGCTTTCATTACCTACCATGACTACATGCATCGCGCCATCCTGGTGCGATCGCGCATCGCGTGGATCTTGTTCCGGATTTATTCAGCCCTGGCGCTTACGCCACCGCGTTCCTGGAAGAAGAGTCATAACTATCATCACGGCCATGTTGGCCAGATCTCCGCGTCGAGTATCGGCGCTTTCCCGATCATGACAACGAAAATGTGGCAGGAAGCGTCCTGGGGCGAGAGAGCGAGTTACCGAATTATTCGTCATCCCCTCACCGTGCTGGCCGGTTACTTCACCATTTTTTTCCTGAGCATCACGTTATTGCCGCTGTTAAAGGACCCGGCGCGACATTGGGACTCTTTGCTCGCGCTTGTCGGTCACGCAGCGTTGCTCGCGGTACTGTGGATTTTCGGTGGCTTCGATACCGCGTTCTTTGTCCTGTTGCTGCCCATGACCATCGCCTCCGCGTTGGGTAGCTACCTGTTTTTCGCGCAACACAGCTTCAAGCGCATGCATATATTGTCCTCGGAGGCGTGGACCTACTACCGGGCCGCCATGGAATCGTCGAGCTACATGCGACTTAATAAAGTCATGCAATGGTTTACCGGCAACATCGGTTTTCACCATATCCATCACCTTAACGTCCGCATACCTTTCTACCGGTTACCCGAGGTGATGGCTGCGATCCCTGAACTGCAGTCGCCCGTGACGACGACGCTCAGCCCTCGCGACATTCGCGACTGTTTCCGCTGCTGCCTGTGGGACGAAGATCGGCAGCGAGTCGTTGCGTACCGCGAGGCATCACGAATGACTGCGGCCTGACGGCGAACACCAGCACAGGTCGAGTCGAATTATTCGCCGATGCGTCCCCTTTGGTTCTTCTTGTCTTTCTTGGCGGCTTTTTTTTCCTTTGCCGTCATGGCCGGCACTTTCTTGTTCTCTTTGTTGCTCTTTTGCCCTTTGCTCATCACCTTTTCTCCTGCGTTGAGCTGCACTGTCGCGCCAGATATGTAATGCACGATTGTTGTAACATTACAGCAGACGGCGGATTCGTATCGTGAAGAGTTGGCCGGTCGATCCGGCTTTTCCACGCCGGCCAGCTAAAATGAGCCGGAATCCGTGTGAGCCCTATTGGCGAAATACGCCCTCATTAATCGTCCCGCCGCAGAAATCGGGTGGCATGCCATCACGGATTGATGCCATTTGACCCGCATTCTGTGAAAAGAAGTCGCCGACAATGTCGAATTATGTGCGCATATTGCTTGCTTACTGGGGATTAAGCCCTATACTCAGGCCAGCTAGTAAGTGCTCTGTTCACTGTGCTCTCCATTTCGACGTTCCCGCAGAAGTTTCTTCCGTAGTACCTCGTCCTGTTTTTCATAAGTAATTGCACCGCTTCCAGCCACACCGGCTCTTGGAAAAGGGCTTATATTATTCTGAATAAACAGGAAACAACTATGTCAACCACTACTGGTACCGTTAAATGGTTCAACGAAGCCAAAGGCTTCGGCTTCATCGAGCAGGAATCTGGACCCGACGTCTTTGCACACTTCAGCGAGATCAAGAGCGAAGGCTTTAAGACGCTCGCCGAAGGCCAAAAGGTCGAGTTTACCGTTACGCAGGGTCAGAAAGGCCCGCAGGCGGAAAACATCGTCGCCGCTTAAAAAGCCGACGGATATATCAAAGGGCCCCGACATCGGGGCCCTTTTTCGTTGGGCCTGTGTGAGACGGTTGATTCGCTCGACCTTTCAGTAAGACTGCCTGCCGCTCAGCGAATGGCAAGCGGACGTCCAGGCGATCCTGTGGCCCCCTTCAGCCGGAGCGGATTGAAGATGAAGAGGAAATCGTACACCTCGTCGTCAGCGAGCAATCGCAGATTGAGGTTCTCGAGCATGTAGATTCCGTGCAGCGTGATGAGCTCCTGATGGACAGGGTGAAACAAGGACTTGTCGGGATTGGGAATCACCTCGACGCAGCATGAATCTGCACCGACGAGTGAGACCTTCTTGTCGGCAAGCCACCGAGCGACGGCGATACCGATGCCCGGTGAACCCTCGTTCTCCGGGTGGTCGTAGTCTGCGTTGTTGTACTTGGGTGGGTTGCCCCAGTTCACCGCCCAACCGTAATTGAGGAGGATCGCATCTCCGGGCTGGATGTCGTTCTCGTCGATCCCCTGTCGCGCGAGCGCGCCCTGGACGTCCTCAATCGTTACCTCGTGGCGGCTGGATAATGTGGCGACGCCCTTGTAGCCCGCGATGTCGATCAGGAGTCCCCGCGTGATGATGGGCCCCGCCTTTTCCGTGCCGAGGGCCTTAAGACCCCCGGGGGCCAGAACTTCTTCCCTGGTGAATCCGTTGTAGAAGACGTCCTTCTTGGTCCCGTCCTCATACGTAACCCGGGTTCCGACGTGGCCAAGCGCGTCGAACTGAGTGCCTACCTGCCCGATCTGGCCGACGAAAAAGTCTTCTCCATGCCAAACGCCAGCGTTTTTCCCCCAGGCGCGGTGATCAGGGGCCGGTATGAGTAACTTGAAATCTCGGTCACCGAACAGCGGCATGCCACGCTCGTATATGTGGCCCAGTTCGTAAATCTCTCCGGTCTTCACACTCTGGAGCGCTTGGAGAATCTTTTCGGGCGTGATCCAATTCGAGGCGCCGGCCTGGTCATCCGCACCCCACTGAGAATTCGGCCACCAAGGACCTTTCTCACGCGTTTGCGCTGAGCTCTCGCGAGGACTGCACAAACAGACAGCGATCGTGGCGAAGAATCCGATTAGTTGTGCGTGACGGTATGCGTGCATGGTTGCTCCTGTGGCTTTGATTTGTGAAGCCGCTTGACGTCCAGGCACAGTACCACAGGCAGTTGATGGCTAACCGCTACCCGAGTATCGCGCCCGATGCGCCGACGAGCCTCGACTGAAGCTCCCTCGCGTGGTGCTCATCGAAATTTTCCTTTATCGTTGCCGCGAATATTCCAAGTTATCGAGCGTCCGAAAAGTCAGTAGCTGCCGTTGTACCTCAGAAGATTTAAGAGGCAGACTACCGCCAGAAGGAGACATTCACTCGTTCGAATATTGGTCTGCCAAAAGGTCAAGACATCGTGCCAGGAAACGCTCATGTGTTGCGACTATGATCTCAGACTGTGTGTCAAGAAATGCTTCGTTCCTGACCGCGGCGATATTCTCGTATCGGTCTGAACGGTCAGTCGGATACCCGGTTGGCCATAATTTCATGATGACAGCGCGCAGCGTAGCCGACGCTTCTTCCTCGCCCAGTGCGTCCAGAGCCTCGATAGCCACCAGTGCCAAGTCGCCCGAGTAATTGAAGAAGTACTGATCGAGGGGACCGTTGAGAGTGTCGCCTGCAAGAGCTTCAAGAACGACGTAATGCTGCTCGTCATTCGAAAGCTCGCCAAAACCAACTTTCTCGTAACGCTGTCCGAGCTTGTCCCAAGCTTCTCGCTGCGAGTCTGTTAGCTCCATCAGAATAATCGGCCGAAGGTTGTCTTTGGGTCAGTAGCAGAAATTATAGCCTGCCCCTTGCGACCGTCGCCCTACGGCCAGTTGCCGACATTGGATCAGCGCTCGGCGCTGCTTTCTGTTTCGTCTGGGCTCGTGGTTTTGTTAGCCGCCGTGTCGGATGTTCGAGTCGCGCGGCGTCGTTCCCGCGGTTTCCAACCTAGCGACCGAAGCAAGCTGAACCATGATGACATAATAAAGTCATCAATCTCGTCGATGAATCGCACAATGGATTCCGTGGATGGTCTCTTGAAGATAGACAGCTTCACAATAGGCATCCTTATGCTTCTGGGAGCAATCCGTGTCAATTCCGGGATGTACCTAACGACAATGACCGCATTTATTCAAGGCGGCCATTGAGACAGTCGAAAATCGCGTTTCTACCGGTCGGCTAACGGCCAGAAGCGGTAAATCAGACTTGTATCATTGCTTCCGCAAATTGCCAGTACAAGCCACTATTTCGGTCGCAAGCCCATGCGATATAGGATCGGCGGACAGCATCTGCTTCGGCCCTGTGCCAAAGGACGATTCCATGACCACAAGAGGAGAGGGCAGCAACGCAGTAACAGCGCTGATTAAGTGGTCAGCTCGGGTACTCGGGGTGCTCATGGCTGGTTTTCTGCTGTTTATGTTCTTTGGGTACTTTTTGGAGGGGCGTGGTCCAACCGCCGACTCACTGGGACCGTTCGCTGCATTCGGTTTAGTGCTGATGGGGGTTTATGCCCTGGCTATGTTCATGGCCCTCAAATGGGAGCGCACAGGCTCAGTCCTTGGAGCGATCGTCCTATTATGCTTCTTCATTATAATGTTCCTCGGATTGCTCCCCGGAAACGTCGCAGGCGGCTTCAGCGCCAAAGGCGTCCTGAATCCAGTTTTTCTAGCCTTATGGATACCGATCCTGTTGTACTTCATATGCTGGGGGCTTGGAAAGCGGGGTGCCGGCTGAACATACATCAAGACGGCTATATTCAATTCCGATATGACGACCAAACATCGACCGGTTGAAGTCACAGTCGGCAGCAGACATTCATGACCCTAACACCCGAACTTTTGCTTGCGGCGAGCAGCGGCCGCTCAGAACCATCTGAACCTATGTGCTCGCAGCACCGAATACTGCATCAATCAGCGCTGTATCCATGTATTCCTTGACGGCTACGATCTGCCCGTCGTGTATCTTTATGACCTGACAATACGTGTTGTTATAAGGCGTGCCATCAGCAGTTTCTGCCGTTCCGGATGTCTGTGCGACGACAATGTCATCCTCTGCAGTCAAGCGCTCAATTTGCGAAGAGATTCCTGCTTTTAGCTGACTGAATAACGGGCCTAGAAGGTCCTCTGCGATCGCTTGCTTGCCGATGTATTCGCCTGAAAACTTCGTGGAACCAATATTTGTCCACGTAACGTCATCAGCCAAGAGTGCGAAACAGGCATCCATATCGCCTCGCGCTCCAGCCTCGTAGAAGTCGAGGACAACTTGTTTATTCTCAGCGATTCCCATTACTCCTCCAAAAGGTTGCAACTTTCATCAACTGGCCGGGTGAGTCACCAGCCGACATTTTAGCCTAAATCAGGCGGCCTCCGCCTTGCGGCCAGAAGCGCTGATACGCGAAAGCGAGATCGACGCTCTGCTAAGGGCCGCTTCCCGAACGGCCAAGGTAAGTATCGACTTGTGTCTGGACGCTTTCCACTTCCTCGAGCCAATGAGTCACAAGAGCCATATAGCCCCGATTCTGTCGTTGCGCTTGCAACATCTGGTTACCAAAGGTCCTTATTGGCAGTTCATCAGCCGCGAGAAATCGGTTCTCTACAAGGTCCCAGGCCTGCGGCAGCCAGACCCGTAGAATATCCTGTGTTGTGTCGTCGTAACGGTCACCGTTGTACTCGAGTCTTGGGTTTGAGTGTTCGTACAGGTTTGCAAGACTGCTGACCAGATTCGGGTCGCCAAGCACTGCGAACTGGCCCTCTGCGACCATGGTTGCCCATGATGACGCGCGAGGAAATACCGTACGGTTGTCAGTCAGGGCGTGCTCAAGCGCAGCAGAGAACGAAGCGGCCGGGACATTCGGTGAATTCGACAACCATGCTTGGATTTGTTGATGACTCCGAGCTTGGTCGTTCTGAAGAGAAAGTACCTCGTGGCCATCTGCCAGATCCGACGCCAGCTCCGCGCGTAAATTTCTCAGCGCTGAGATCGCTTCCATCTTTCGATCTTGCGCCGTAGATGCTCCCTCAAGAACTATCGCCAAATAGACGGATGAGACTATTAGCACTGCCTCTGCTAGAAAGCGTTTCCAAGGTAGAGCTTTGATGTTCAGTGGTCGGTCAGCCATCTGATTTCGGCTTCACAATAACTCTCGTGTCCAGGTGAAGGATAGCACCCGATTTGGATTGATCGTTTCCGAACGTCACCATTGGGTTGCAGTAGCAGTCTTTGAGTAGTTTATCACTCAAGGGGCTGCTTTCGAGCGCTTACCAGCCGCTCGCTCTCATTCTGGGCGAAGGTTTGCTTGCGGCCAGGAGCGGCTGGTCACGTATATAGATGTTGCACTAAGTTGTAGAGAAAACCGAAAGCTAGTTTTCTCTTGCTTCGCGGCCATGCGACTCTCGTTTCTCCGAAAGTACGACTGGACAATTAGCCCGTTCGCCCGGCGGCGAGCCATTCTCGATCCATGCACGAACTTGCGGGCCGACCCTACCTGGCCCCTGGCTAATGCGCGGCCATAGACACGCAGCGGCGGGAATACCGAGAAAGTTTTCACCAAAGGCCGCAAATCCGAGGTTTACTATGGTCTCCTCACCCAACAGTCCCTGTTCGATCTGAAGCAATGCGGTTTCGAACAGCCGAAAATCCGCTCTAAGCCTACGATCGACAGCTAACCAGTCCGCGTAACTCCAAGTCTTGACGGCCTCCTCGTCAAATGCCTGCTCGTACAGTAGATTCAGTCGGTCGTCCATTGTCTGGTGGAACTCAGAGGTCGCTATACCAATCGCCTGAAACGCAGCTGCTCTGGCCTGAACGTTCGAGTTTCGCAGTTCGATACCGACAAAAACCAGCGAAACCAGAATACCGAAGATTCCGATTAACTCGACGTAGGCTCTAAGTCTTTCTGAGTTCATATTTCAAGGTTCAAGTTGCTGATGTCCGCTTCGGGTCAGTAGCAGACCTCCATGTTACCCCGAAAGCGGCCGTTCGAGCGGCTGGTCTTGAGGAAGAAGAGGACCTGGCCACTCACAAACGGCAGGTATTGGGAACCGCCAGGGAACTCGAGCGCAAAGTCTGGGCCGAATCTTTTCCTTCAACAAAGTCTATGCCAAGCTGTGACCCCCGGGCTCCGAAGGCGTGGGTTTCGCTTCCGTGCGAATGTCCCGGCCGGCAGGTTTCGTTTGCTACAAGATCGGGCTCAAGAGGCGCGCACCGGCAGCGCCCAACTTGAAAAGCGGGTTCCGCTGGCGAATTTCATCGTGGGCAACCTCGCGTGAGTTGGTGAAGTCCTTTTCGAACATCGCTTTCACTTCGGCTGCCAGATCGTAGTTGACGGTGAGAAGCGTGACCTCGAAATTCAGGCGAAAAGAGCGGTTGTCCAGGTTGGCTGTGCCAACGCCAACGCCAAAATCATCGATCAGGAACGCCTTTTGATGCATGAAGCCCTTGGTGTAGCGATAGAAACGAATGCCCTTGGCGCCGGTCAGTTTCATGAAATAGAAAGAGGCGAGATAGACCATGAAATGATCGGGGTTGGCAGGGAGCAGGATGCGGACGTCTACACCGCGTAACCCCGCCACCTGAAGTGCAGAGATGACTTCCGCATTCGGCACGAAATACGGGCTGGCGATCCAGAAACGATGCTGCGCCGAATGAATGGCATGAACGAACATCAGGTTGCAGGATTCGTAGTCGTCAGCCGGCCCGCTCGGCAGTACGAGAACATCGGCATTACCGCCCTGCGCGGCTCGCGTCTCCCATTCCAGTCCCTCGATGGTTTCACCCGTTGCCCAGTGCCAGTCCTCCGCGAATATCAGCTGCAAGGCATCCGCGGAGGGTCCCTCGACTGACATGTGTGTATCGCGCCAGGCGCCGTACTTTTCGCTCTTTCCGAGATACTCGTCCCCGACGTTCAAACCGCCAACAAACGCGAGATCGCCGTCAATGACCACGATCTTGCGGTGATTACGAAAGTTGACCTGCATCGGGTTTGCAAAAAATTTCGACGACCGGAATGCGTTGATGTTTACTCCGGCATCGCGATACTCACGAATCACACGACTTGGCAGCTTGCGGCTGCCGAGCTGATCGAACAGAAAGTAGACGCGAACGCCGGCACGCGACTTCTCGATCAGCAGCTCCTGCAGGCGACGACCCAGGTCGTCGTCGCGCACGATGAAGAACTGGATGAGCACGTAGGATTTCGCGTCCTTTATCGCGGCAAAGATGGCGCTGAAAGCAGACTCGCCGTTGACGTGTAGCTGCAGGTGATTACCGTAGGTAAACGGGAGATGCGCCAGCCGCTCGAGAAAACTGAGTCGACCGCCATAGTCGGGCAGGTCCGACCGGTACGCGTCACATACCGTTCGCGCCTTTTGCGCGATCCATCCATGGGCAAGATCGGCATTGCGTCGTGCATCGACATAGCCACTGAAGCGGTTGCGCCCGAATACGATGTAGGAAGGCAGCGCAATTACTGGCGCCGCGACCAGCGCGATCGCCCACGCGGTCGAACCTTGAGCGGAGCGCGCGTTGAAAACGGCGTGAACGGCGGCGATGATGGCCAGGATTTCGAGCAACGCGTAGGTGATCGCGAGCACGCCCAGGGAGCCGAGATCGGCCAGCAGTGCAGTGGGTGTCAGGCTCATAGCCCGATTATGCGGGATTTTTCGCCTGGCCGATTGACAATAGTGTGACCATGGTTCGCAAGACAGTTTGTGATTCATGTCATGCCGCGCATCGAGCATAGCCGCGCTTCGAGCGAGCTGCCGTTTTTGCAGTTGTTTTTCGCTGGCCTTTGCCAACGCTCACTGCGCGTTGTGTTTCGAAACGTATCAAATGCCCGCGAAGGTCTTCGCAAGTGAGACAATTGAGATGATACTTGCTAGTAGCACCGGTCGACGTTGCACCATCGGTATTGGTTCTCCTCATCCATCCAGGCTGGATTTGTTTATGCCCCTTTTACACAACACATGCTCAGGCGATGGGCCGTTACACACATCCGGTTGCCGATCACAGTCGCGCGCTTGCTGCGCGGACTCGCCGCCTTCGCCGTCGAGGGCAAAGCAGAGTGCGTGTGGCTGAGCAACGGCCCCATCTGTCGGGCCTGCAACGTTTCACGTCGATGTCCCGTCCGATTGATCCGGCCTATCTGTCGAACCGTGCGCTGCTAGCCATCCTGCCGTTGCTCGCGTTGGTGAGCGCCGGCCTGGCGTCGGTTCGCGATACCGGTGGCGGGCCGTTGGCGGCCGCATTCAGCGGAGCGCTGCTTGCATTCGCGGCGTGGGCGCTGACCCGCGAACTGGCACCGGACTACGATGCCGCGGCTTTCGTCGCACTGACACTCGCGTGGGTCGGAAATGTCGCGTTCGGGGTGAACCGGGTTTTGCTGCTGTTTGTCGCGTTGCTGCTCGTTCGAATTGTGAACCGCTCGACCGGTCTGCCGTCGCGGCTGTTCGATACGCTTGCGATTCTCGGATTCTGTATATGGGCGGCTACCAGCACGCAGCAACCGCTGCTGCTGTTGGTCGCGTTCGCGGCATTCGCACTCGATGCAGCACTCGATAATCCTCTGCGCCGCCACTACCTGGCAGCAGCGGCCTGCCTGGGCGCCTTCATCTGGATGCTGTTCGGCAACCCAGAGCTGATCGCTGACAAACTGATAATCCGGGACTGGGCGTGGATCGCTATCTTCGCAGGCGGCATTTCACTGGTCGTGAGCCGGAGTCCGGCGCCCGTTTCTTATTGCGATATTTCGCCAGACCGCCTCGATCGAACGCGCGTCAATGCTGGCCTGGTCGTGGGGTTCCTGATAGCGATCCAGGCGTTACTGAGCAGCGGCCCTTCCGCCTGGCTGGAAACCCCGATCTGGCTGTGCATCTTTGCTGTGCTGCTTTCGTTTGCACTTCGCCACGCGAAAGGACGTCCAAAAAGCACCTTTCTGGATTAAGACTCGGGAGCCGCGGACAAAGCGCCGGTAGCTGCGCCGGACAGCATGTTGGTCTCCGAAGACCGGGGTATCGATGTTCCACGATCTGCTTGAGAGAACGGAAAGTTTCACACACCGTTTCGCGGCGTCAGTGCAGCCCCATGAGCACGCGCACGTGAGTCTCGACGCAGCGCGCCAGGCTCTTGAGCTCGTAGCCACCTTCGAGCGCGGAGATGATGCGCCCTGATGCGAATTGGCTGGCGATCTCTACAATGCGCTCCGACACCCACTTGAAATCAGCGTCGGTCAGCGCGACGTGCGACATGTCGTCATCGCAGTGGGCATCGAATCCTGCTGATACGAAGACCAATTCGGGCTGGAACTTCTCAAGCGCCGGCAGCCAGTGATCGGTGACCGCCGCGCGGAACTCGTCACTTCTCGCGGTAGCCGCCATCGGTACGCTGATCCTGTTCGAGGTGTTCGGCAGCAGTGGTGTGTACGGGTAGAAAGGATGCTCGAAGGTCGAACAGAACAGGATGCGACCTTCGTTCTGAAAGATCTCCTCCGTGCCGTTACCGTGATGAACATCGAAGTCGACGATAGCGATCCTCTCCAGGTCGTACGTCGCCAGCGCATGCGCGGCCCCCACGGCGATGTTGTCAAAGAGACAAAAGCCCATCGCTCGAGCGCTCTCAGCGTGATGCCCCGGGGGTCGGACGCCGCAAAAAGCCGACTCCATTTCACCTCCCATGACGAGATCGACGGCGGCCACAACCGATCCGGCCGCGCGATAGGCGGCGTCCAGGGACTTGGGGGATACCACAGTATCGGGATCGAGGCGTGCGTAACCGGACTCAGGAATAGCGGCCCGGATCGCCTCCAGGTGTTCCCGAGGATGAACTCTCAGCAGCTGCTCATCGCTGGCCATTGGGGCATCGAAATAGCGGAGAATGCTGTCAAGACCGCTGGCGATGAACTGGTCTTCGATAGCGAACAGGCGTCCGGGATGCTCCGGGTGCCCCGGGCCCGTGTCATGGTTGCGACAGTCCGGATGCGTTATATACGCGGTGCGCACCGTGGATCTCCTTATTTGTTTCGTGTGCGCCCGCAGTGTAAAAGGTCGCTGCAGCGAAAGGAATCTACCTCAGGAGCTATTTTGAACACCCACTATCTCACACCCCTGTTCACGCCCGGGAGCATCGCGCTGTTTGGTGCCAGCGATCGAAAAGATTCGGTCGGTGGTATCGTTTTTAAGAATTTGCTGACTTCGGGCTTCAAAGGCCGGATCTACGGGATAAATCCTGGTCGAGATGTGATCCAGGGCCAAACAGCGTACAAGTCGCTGGCAGAGATAGATGAGTCCGTCGACCTCGCCGTGGTCGCGACTCCCGCCCCGAGCATTCCGGCTATCGTTGAAGCTTGCGGCGAACACGGCATCCGGATGATGCTCATCCTGTCGGCGGGATTTCGCGAGACCGGGCCGGCAGGTCGCAAGCTGGAGGATCGGGTCACTCAGATGGCGAACCGCTACGGTATTCGTCTGATGGGACCCAATTGCCTCGGAATTATCCGACCGGATATCGGCCTGAACGCCACGTTCGGCAACAACGATGCGCAGCCTGGCAACCTCGCGCTGGTGTCCCAATCCGGCGCCATCTGTACCGCCATTCTCGACTGGGCGGCCGTGAACGAAATCGGATTTTCGGCGGTCGTTTCCACCGGCATTGCCGCCGACCTGGATTTCGGCGACTACCTCGACTACCTGGTCGCCGATCCGAAGACCAAGGCGATACTGCTGTACATCGAAGGTGTCTATGATTCACGCCGCTTCATGAGCAGCCTGCGCGCGGCTGCGCGCATCAAGCCTGTCATTGCACTCAAGGTCGGGCGGCATGCAGCCGGGGCCGAAGCGTCGGCCTCGCATACCGGCGCCCTGGTCGGTAGCGACGACACGTTCTCGGCGGCCCTATCGCGCTCAGGCGTACTGCGCGTGGAGACGATTGGCCAACTGTTCGCAGCAGCGCGGGCACTATCTTCAGATCAGCACCGACGGCCGTCCGAGCGACTCGTCATTATTACCAACGGCGGCGGGCCCGGCGTCATGGCCGCTGATCGTGCCGTGGACCAGGGCATCGAGTTGAGCACATTGAGTGACGAAACCATGAAGCGCCTGAACGAGGTGCTTCCTGCAGTGTGGTCTCACAGCAATCCTGTGGACGTAATTGGCGATGCGCCACCTGAACGCTACAAGCAAACGATCGACATTTGCCTTCAAGATCCGGATATCGACGGCGCCGTCGTGATCCTGACACCGCAGGCGATGACGCGACCGACGGAGGTTGCGCGGGCCGTCATAGACGTCGCAAAGCAACATGACAAGCCCGTCATGACGAGTTGGATGGGTGGTGCCCAGATTGAAGAAGCGCGCCAGCTATTCAACGCGGCGCGGCTGCCGAATTACACGACGGTCGAGAACGCGATTGACGCGTTCTCCTACCTGGCGCGTTATAACCGCAACCAACGCCTGCTCCTGCAGACCCCCGGACGACTGAGTACCGGTAAGACACCGCCGGATATCGACGGTGCGCGGCTCATTATCGAGTCGGTGCTCAACGAGCAGCGGAAAACGCTGACCGAGCCGGAGTCACTGGCGATCCTGAATGCGTTCCATATTCCAACCGTTCGCAGCGGCGTTGCCCGATCTGCGAACGAAGCGTTAATTGTGGCCGAGACAATTGGTTTTCCGATTGCGATGAAAATTCTCTCGACCGACATCACGCACAAGTCCGACGCCGGCGGCGTGCGGCTCAACATCAATTCGGCGCACGAGGTTCGCAGCATATTTCGTCAACTTGTCGATGAAGTGCAGGCCAAAGTCCCGGATGCGTCGATTGACGGCGTCACGATAGAGAAGATGTACCGAAGTTCGAATGGTCGCGAACTGATGATCGGCATTATTCGTGATCCGGTGTTTGGCCCGGTTATCAGCTTCGGCAGCGGCGGCACGACGGTGGAGATCATGGGTGACTCGGTCATCTCCCTCCCGCCGCTGAACCACCGCCTGGCGACCGACCTGATCAACCGCACCAAAGTGTCCAAGATGCTAGGCGAGTTCCGCAACTTGCCGGCCGTTGACATGAATCAACTCATTGATGTCTTGCTCAGTGTCTCCGGCATGGCGTGTGAACTGCCATCGGTGCAGGAAATGGACATCAATCCGCTGATCATTGACGACAAGGGTATCGTGGCCGTCGATGCCCGCATTATGGTCGATTTTCCGAAACCCTCGACAGATCCGTACCACCATCTTGCGATTCATCCCTACCCGGCGCAGCTGGTCAAAAACGTCCAGCTCAACGATGGCACTGATATCGTCATTCGTCCTATTCGACCCGAAGATGCCGAGATCGAGGCGAAGTTTGTACGCGAGCTGTCAAAAGAGGCGAAGTACTTCCGCTTCATGAATACGATGCAGGAACTGAGCCAGGAGATGCTGGTTCGCTTCACGCAGATCGACTATCACAACGAGATGGCGCTGATAGCCGTTCGCCGGGTCAATGGCGTCGAAGACCAGATCGGTGTCGCGCGATATGCGACGAACCCGGACAAGACAAGTTGCGAGTTTGCGCTGGTTGTTTCAGACAAGTGGCAAAGCAAAGGGATCGCACACCGCCTGATGCTCAACCTGATGGAAATCGCACGCGACCGTGACCTCGAAGTCATGGAGGGCCAGGTCTTGAGTGACAACAAGAAGATGCTCGAGCTAATGACCTCTCTGAACTTCGAGATCTCGATCCATCCGGACGACAGTTCAATCAAGCTTGTCGTAGCGCAGTTGCACAAGTCGGCTTGAGCTGCAAGTGTTGGCTATCCAGCGCAGATCTCGAGAGGAGGGCAAAAGAGCCGCTGCCAACGAACAAGTCGACGGCACATGGTTGGTAGCGCTACGGACCTTTGTTGGCCTGGCGCGATGGCCTGAACAGCCTCTGTAGATTCTGCGTGCTAACGGCCAGGAGCAGCCCTGCGATCAACTAGTCCGGCAGGCTTTCCCGAATCGTACTCGCAGTTTCTTGCAACACCGATGCATCGAGCCGCACGCGCTGCCGTCGCTCTTTATCCCGCGACCCGTCGTGCGGTGTGCCCCTGATTCGTCCAGCGCCATCAAAAACAGCTAGCTGCGGGGGCCCAATGCCCCAATCACTTCCCGGCTGTCGAGGCACCACATGATAATGATAATGCGGTACCTCCTGGCCGCTATAGACACCGTTATTCTGGAACGTCAATACACCCAGAGGCTGGTATGTGGCGACTAGCGCGGTGGCAACCCGCTTCGCAGCCTTGATGATTGCGGACGCTTCGTCGTCGTTTAGTTCCAGCAATGTGCCCACATGTCGCTTTGTAATTACGCAACATTGGCCAACTTCGAATTGGGAAGGGTTAATGACGGTCACAGTATGAGCGCATTCTTCTATGATCGCCCATGTCGGATCACGCCCGGCCATACCTTCACAAAACTCACATGGCTCTTGCTCTGGAAGCTCAATCATTTCTCATTTGGTCTTTGCTTCGGAAAACAACGAGGGTCTGATTTCAACGGCCGCTTCGGATCGGAAGCGGAAAGTATAGCCTGACCAGGCGATCGTCGCCTTACGGCCAAATGCTATCATTCGCAAACTTTCGAAATCGAACGAACGAGGTGTCACGGCCCAATCAGACCCTCCATGCCAGGCGGAATTATCACGACCACCAAATGGAACCTCGTATGGGTCCGTGCGGCCTTTCCCAGTAGTTCACTAGCACCATCAAGCTCACATCGGAGCTGCTCTTGATCAATGTCTTGCCGCCCGTCGAGCAACTGAGGCAGGTGCTGCGCCAGCGCAGAAAATGTCTTGGCCCCATCTTCTGAGGAGTACCAGGTCGAATCATCCTCATCTTCACCTGCATCGAATTTGAACTGATCCAAGAACGACGATACTGCTTCAACATTCAGCTCGCAGCAGATCGCGTTAACATCAATGCCCTGCAACTGTAATAGTGCGGCGAACTGCGACAGAAACCTGGGTTCTGATTCTTTTTCGAGTTCGATTGCTATCACAGTTTCTGGCCAACTTTGGGTGGAGACCGTGTGAGAAAAAAACTCAGTCAATAGGGCAATGGATCACTGACCACTTCGGGACAGCAGGGGTCTTTTAGTAGTTTATCACTCGATGGACTGTTCTCGAACGCTTACCAACCGATCGCTTCCGGCCAGCCTGCGCCCACGGGCAGTTAGTCAAGACCGCGCTCAGGATAAATTGAATCGATTTGCCACAGGGAGCATGGTAATTCGAACGGCCGTTCGCTGGCCTTTTTTCATGCTTAAAGCACTTCCAATTCCGTTGATCGCCGTAACCGTAAGTGCCTGCAGCTCGCAGCAAATGTCCTGGTTTGCCAGCGAGGTGTGGGAAGAGATCAATCCGCCGCGGAGCAGCTACGACGTCACGTACGATGAGAAGGCGATCTTTCCTGCCCCTAATCAGCGACTGGCATGCGAGATGGACTGGAGCTGCGAAAAACCTCTTTCAGAAGCCGAAGTCGACCGCCTTAGCGACGAAGAGAAATTTCGTGTCCTGCATGGCGACGACCTGAAGCCGACAGACTGATCCCGTTCTGGCGGCGGCTGAAATCGTCGAAACGCCACGTCCCTTGGGGAAACATTCACTGGATTCGTACCGCCGCATTTTGGGCGGCAGCCGTCTTTCGCCAGTTCTTCTCCCGGGCGGCGGCATTCGGCCAGCAGCTCATATTGGGTGTTAACTCAGATATCCGTTTTTCGGGGCCAGACCATCCGGGCAGGAGCGGCCGTTTGTGGGCGGATCCTGTCGCGCGTCGCTCTGCCTTCCAGGCCCCGCTCGGATACCACAGTGCGGCAGACATGGCGCTATAATGAAATTCGGGCAGCATTGAACCGGCAAAACGACAACATGAATACACCAAAGGCGCTTCTCGCGACCAACAGCAAAGACATAGCCGAACGCGCCCAGGCCGCCCGCATCAGAGGCGGCAACAGGGTGATTCTCGCGCCGGTCGATTTCTCCAGGCATTCCGAAGCTGCCCTCATCTTCGCGTGCAAACTTGCTGACAGCCTGCCGGCCACGGTGATAGCGTTGCATGTTGTGCACGATCCCGGCGATATGCCCGGCTACTACTCGAAGCTGATCAAGAAGAAGCGCCTCGGCCGAATCGAAGACACGGCGGCGGAGGCGTTCGATGATTTCATGGCGGATGTAATCGCCACCCACCCGGAGCTTGCATCGCTGCGAGACGCAGAGCGGCTCATGGTCATCGGGCTTCCTGTGAACCGGATTCTCGAGGTCACAGAAAAGCTGGATCCCACCATGGTTGTTATCGGTAGTCAGGGTCGTACGCGAATGAAGCAAATGATCATCGGCTCGAAAGCTGCCCAGATCGTGCAGCTCTGCCCGGTCCCCGTAACCGTCGTCAAATACAAGAAACCTCAGGCGGAAAATGAAGCGTCGTGACCTGGTGACGCGTTAGGACTGTGGGCGTGCTCTCGCACCGTAACCGCATCGTCGCTGCCGGCGCTATTGCAATGGCGGTGACTATCGGCTGTTCGTCCGTCGTCGCCGCGACTGGTGAGATCGCGACTATCGCTGTCGGTCCTATGGTAATTGCGCTATTCGGTGGACTGGCATTGTTCCTGTTCGGTATCGACCAGATGACCGAGTCGTTGAAGGCCGTCGCCGGCGACCGGATGAGGTCCATTCTGACGAGATTGACTGGCAGTCGCATCACGGGCGCTCTTACTGGCGCGCTGGTCACCGCCATCATTCAGTCTTCGTCCGTCACAACCGTACTCGTCGTCGGCTTTACGACCGCCGGCTTGATGTCGTTCGCGCAGTCGATCGGCGTGATCATGGGCGCCAATATCGGCACTACGATCACGGCTCAGATTGTTGCGTTCAAGGTGACCAAGGCGGCCTTGTTCATGATCGCCGTAGGCTTTGGCTTTCTTTTCTTCTCGAAAAGAGAAACGCTGCGCAACTATGGCGGCATCGTGATGGGCCTGGGTCTCGTATTCTTTGGCATGAGCATCATGAGTGATGCCATGCAGCCCTTGCGCAGCTATCAGCCGTTCCTCGACCTGATGGCGTCGATGGACAATCCTCTGATCGGCATCCTGGTTGCGGCTGTCTTCACGGCGCTCATTCAGTCTTCGTCAGCAACCACGGCTATTGTTGTCGTTATGGCCGGACAGGGGTTCATCACGCTACCTGCCGGTATTGCTTTGGCGTTTGGCGCCAATATAGGAACCTGTGCCACGGCGATGCTCGCGGCCATCGGCAAACCGAGAGAGGCAGTCCGCGCCGCTGCGACGCATGTCCTCTTCAACGTCGCCGGCGTATTGCTGTGGGTGGGCTTCGTCGATCAACTGGCGACGGTTGTGACCGAGATCTCGCCAATGCACAGGGAGCTTTCCGGCGCCGCACGGCTGGCGGCCGAGACGCCCCGGCAGATCGCGAATGCGCACACGATCTTCAACGTCGCGAACACGCTGATCTTCATCTGGTTTACGACCCTGATCGCTCGTTTCATAGAATGGCTGGTACCGGACCGTCCCCTGGATGAGGAGGCCATTATCCGACCCCGGTACCTGGATGACGCCCTGCTGGCAACACCGTCGCTCGCTCTGATTCATGCGCGCCTCGAAATCCAGCACATGGGCGAGCAGGTGCAGGAAATGCTGTCCAAGATCATGCCGGCGATCCTGCATGGCGACAGGGCGATCCTGACGGAAATAGAGGATGCCGATGAACGTGTCGACGCATTGCACGCCGAGATCGTCACCTATCTTGGCAGGATAAGCCGCCTTGAGTTGTCTGAGAAACAGACCGAGGAGTTTCTGCGTTTGATGGATGCGGTCAACGATCTCGAGAATATCGGTGACGTGATCGAAACGAACCTTGTCGAACTGGGTCGCAGGCGAATCGACAAAGGGGTATCCGTGAGCGAGTCAACCCAGGAGGTTCTGAATGGCTTCCACGTCGTCGTGAGCCGCGCTGTCACCTCCGCCATAGAGGCCGTGTCTGAAAACAGCCTCGAAGCCGCGAAGTCGGTCACCGCCTTGAAGAAGGAGATCCGCGCGCTCGCAAATTCGGCGGCGATACATGAATCCAAACGGCTGGTTGTGAACGAGCCAAATCGTATCGAGGCCTATACGATCGAAATGGATATTACGGAAAAACTGCAGCGCATCTATTTCTTCGCAAGACGCATGGCGAGAACGGTCACCCACGCACAGGACTGATATATGGGGAATCGCGCCAGTCGGTGTGTGCTATCGGCATCCCCATTGTTGCAACTGGAAAAGAATTGAGACCGTTCTGAGATTCTTTCCTTGCCGGGTGCTTGCACCCTTGAGGGCGCAGAGAGGAAACTGGCGCAAGACGCGTCTTTAAGAAAGGATACAATGAAAGCCGCGCACCTCAGGTCAGCTCTGTTCAACGCCATATCGCTGACTCTGCCGTGATTGACCGGACTATTGTCGCCGCCGACCCTTGCTGGCAGGGCTTCAGGCGCGACCGAGACGAACGAGCTATGCACTTCATCATCGAGCCGCACACCAGGTAATTATCATGACAGAACGAACGAACACGAGAGCCCTTATCGGGATCATCATCGGTATCGCCTTGGGCGCGGCCGTTTCATGGGCCGGCAGTGACGGCGGCGATCGGATCGACGCCATACCCGTTTTCGCGCTCTGCGGATTCCTGGCGTTTGCGATCAACTGGCTTGCGTTCGTCCCGTCCGCGATCGCACAGACGGAACACTATTACGATCTTGTCGGCGGCATCACCTACATCACCGTTACGATCGTCGCGGTCTCGCTCTCGAGCGAGCTCGACCTGCGCTCGACGATCGTTGCCGGCATGGTGCTTGTCTGGTCCTTGCGGCTCGCGACATTCCTCTTCCGGCGCATATCCAAAGCCGGCAAGGACAGCCGTTTCGATACCATCAAGACCAAGCCCGTTTCGTTCCTCATGGCATGGACCATTCAGGGCCTGTGGGTGCTGCTGACCGCGGCGGCGGCACTGGCCGTGATAACCGGTGGCAATCGAGTGCCGCTCGGGGTCATTGGCTACCTCGGCATTGCGATCTGGCTCGCCGGCTTCGTGATCGAAGTGGTCTCGGACAGGCAGAAGTCGAATTTCAAGTCCGATCCGGCCAACGAGGGCAAGTTCATCAACGTCGGACTGTGGGCGTGGTCGCGTCACCCCAACTACTTCGGCGAGATCGTGATCTGGATCGGGATGGCCGTCATCGCGATACCCGTTCTGCAAGGCCTGCAGTGGGCCACGCTTATCTCACCGGTGTTCGTCATCTTCCTGCTGACAAAAGTCAGCGGGATCCCGATGCTCGAGGAGAAGGCCGACGAGCGCTGGGGCGGACAGGATGACTACGAGGAATACAAGCGCAACACCCCGGTGCTTGTTCCTGGGGTGCCGACTTAACGCGCCCTATATCCCTGTTCGTTGACGGGATTAGGCAGGCCGAAATCGCAGCGACTACGAGTCACTAGTTTGCAAGCGCTTCTCGCACAGCGCGATGCGCGTGAAAGATCGCCGAGTCGGTATTTGCGGCTGCGCCCGAATCGGAATTTGCGATGGAAATGCGCCCGTACGGCTGGCGCCCCTGCACCCAGGGCTTGTCCGCTTCTGCTGCGTACTCCGGTTCCCACAGCAGGTCCGGGCTGTAAGCATATCCGTGCGCCCAGCGATTCACGGTGATCGCCGTGATGTCCCTGTCGGCATCGAAACCCGCACCGGACAACGCCTGGTCCAGCTGATCCCGAACATGATGTTCATACGTCGCAAACGGTGTCTCGAGAAGTTGACGCCGGCCGGCGCGCCACTGTTCCGGGCCCTGGATGTCGTCGAAGTAGGGCACGTGGCACATGTGCAGTGTCATGGGTTGATCCGGGTCTGCACCGAATTCGTAATTGCCGATTGATACCGGGTAATCCAGTTCGACCTGCTTGTAGAAGTCTTTGGTGTAGTAAACAAAGCGCGTGCCGAGGTCGGCAAAAGCACGCCAGTTTGGCACCATTACCTTGGTGTACGTCAGCGGTATCTTGACGTTGTAAGCCAGCCCCTTCTGCTGCTTGTCGGGGAGTTCGGGGCAGATATAGGGAATGGCGCTGTTGTAACAGGCCATGATGCAGTTCTTAGCGCGCACCGTGTGTGCCTTGCCGGAATGTACATAGGTCACGCTGACCGATTTCGAGTTGCTTGTGTGCGCTACGTTAACGGCCGTGCTGTTCAATCGAATCCGAAGCGATGCTCCTTCCCGGTCCAGCATGCTGTAGTCGATGCGTGCCGTAACGCTGTCTTCCATGCTCGTGCCGGGCACGGCCTCCGGGATCAAGCTGCGAACAAGCAGCCTTGCGACCGACGCATTGCCGTCCGGAAAGTGAAAGATGTACGGCTCGACCCCACGACCGCCTTTTCGTGGCACCGTATGCTCGAGACCCGGCATGCCGCCGCCGTCGGTGTAACCGAGAATGTAAATGGCGGGCACCTCGTCCATGCCAACGCACCAGTAGCTCATGCCCCAGCGCTGGTACATCTCGAGAACCTGCTCATCAACCTTGACGTAGTCCTCGAGATAACTGCGGTAGCTGATCTTGCCCAGCAGTGCCACTTTTTCATCGCGGCTCAGTCCGGGCAGGTAATCACGGGTGTCGGTGAACGCGCGTACGAGGTCGGCTTTCGCTTTGGGGCTCATGGGTGTGCGAGCGGCAAACTCTTCCCACGGCGTGCTGCCGTAACCGGTGACGAGCTTGCGTTCGCCGTAGGTCTCCTGATCGAAGGCAATCGCATAGGAGAGACCCAGCTTGTCGTAGAGGCCCTGGTCGAAGTACTCGTAGAACTTTTGCACGTCGATACCAATATCCGACAGCAGGTCCCTGGAAATCTCGGTGTAGCCTGACGGCGTGTCTATCGACTCGGTGCCGCCGTAGGCGATATGCGTCTTGCCGTTTACCCGGAACTCATTGCGCTTGGCATGACCGCCAAAGTCATCATGGTTGTCCAGCACGAGAATTTTAGCCGCGGGCTTTTCTTGCCGATAGAAGTGCGCCGCCGAAAGGCCGCTGATTCCGCCGCCCACGACGACGAGATCGTAGTCTTCCTCGCTTGGGCCGGCTGCCCAGGATGTTCCGGCAACACGCGCATGCATGGTTTCCCAGGATCCCGGATGGCTGCCACGCAGGCCTGTCTTTGCCGGCGGATAGTAGTCTTTGCCAAGGGCAAATTTCGATGTCTGCGTGCCAAAAACTTCTGTCCAGGGACTCAGGAGCGACGCGCCGATAGCGACCTGCGTGCCGTTCAGAAAGTCTCTGCGAGTAATCTTGTGCGTCATCTGCCGCTCCCCACCGCGTTGCCATGACTGAAGGATCTGCCCATCCTAGCAAAGTGGCGAGAACTCAGTTGGTAACTGATGGTCCTCGAACAGCATTGGTCTCCACGAGAGTTAGCGTTCTACGATAAACCAGAAGTTCGCAGCCGCGAATCTCTCTGCCACTCGTGGCTCGGGCCCTTGTAGAGGCCCACGCCGCCCAACAGCAGCACGATTGAAAGCGGCAGCGCTGTTGCGCATCGCCACCATGATGGATGCCGAACATCTTGACGCCGCCCCAATCCTGCAGACGGGAGCCATAGTAGAAGGCCAGCCGGACAAGCAGATCCCATGAGCGCCTGCCGGCCGGGCAGGCCGGAGCCGACAGGGTATTTAAGTTACGCGTGAAACCGGGTTCATCCGGTGCGTACCAGTCTGCCGGATCCAGGCAATGAGAATTTCCCCATTCCCGCCGCTTGGTTATAGTAGGGCGACCCTACCGCCGACAGAGCAACATCTTTGACGTCAAAGAAACGCGAAAGCTGGTCCGGGCGCCTCGCCTTCATCCTTGCCTCTATCGGCGCCGCTGTGGGGCTCGGCAACATCTGGAAATTTCCATACACGCTGGGCAGCAGCGGCGGCAGCGCGTTCGTGCTGGTCTACGTGATTGCAATCCTGCTGGTGGCGACGCCTATCATGCTGGCAGAGATGATCATCGGCCGGCGGGCCCGCCGGAGCGCACCGGCGGCGATGGAGAAGCTGGCCGTAGAGAACGGGGCTACTCGCAATTGGCGCTTCGTGGGGTGGATGGGCCTGTTCGCGCTTTTCCTGGTGATGAGCTTCTACAGCGTCATCGCGGGCTGGACCGCCGCCTACCTCGTCAAGACGGCAAGTGGCTCGATGAGCGGCTTGTCGCCCGAGGAGGTGGGAGCCAATTTCGGCAACTTCCTGCATCAGCCGAGGCAAATGATCTTCTGGCATTTCATGTTTACGGCGGCCACGGTATTTGTGGTATCCCGCGGCGTGCGTATTGGTCTCGAGCGGCTGGTCAGAGTATTGATGCCCGCGCTTCTCATTACGCTGGTCGCGCTGGTCATCAATTCTGCGGTCGTCGGCGACTTCGCGGCGGCTTTCGATTTTCTGTTTACGGCCGACCTGAGCAAGCTCACGCCGGTCGTCGTGCTCGCGGCCGTGGGTCAGGCGTTCTTCTCCGTCAACGTCGGCGTCGGCGCAGTGCTGACTTACTCGGCGTATCTGCCCAAAGAAGTGAACCTGTTCCGCTCCGCGATCATCGTCGCGCTGGGCGATACGCTCGTCGCGCTGCTGGCGGGACTGGCCATTTTCCCGATCGTGTTTGCAAACAACCTGGATCCGGGTGAAGGGCCTGGTCTCATCTTCGTCACGCTTTCCACGGCGTTTGCCCAGATGCCCGGCGGATCGTTTATCGGCACGGCGTTCTTCGCCATGCTCATCTTTGCCGCGCTGACCTCGTCGATCTCCATGCTGGAGTCGATCACAGCCCGTATCTATGAGATTCGCGGCGTCTCCCGCACCCAATCAGCGGTTCTGATCGGCACGGGCACGTTCCTGATGGGCCTGGTCACGGTGCTCTCGTTCACAACCTGGGAGCACACCTATCCGCTCGGGCGTTTCGAGGTCTTCGCGGGCAAGACCCCGTTCGACCTTATCGACTACCTCGTCTCAAACATCCTGATGCCGCTCGGGGGCATGCTGTATGCACTGTTCGCCGGCTGGTGGCTGACGAAGGAGACATTGCTCGACGAAATCGGACTGGGTGACGGCGCGATGTTCAGGCTGTGGTTGCTGCTGGTCCGGGTTATTGCGCCACTTGCCGTTGCCGCGGTCTTCGTTTTCAACCTGGCATAGATCGGCAGGCATGCGAAATCGGGGCGTACATGCCGCATGAATCGACGCAAGAGGCTCCGGCCTGTGATCGTTCGGGGTGCATGATGAGGGAAAGCGCATGAGTGGCAACATTCGAAACAAGGGCGCCAGCACAAGGGCGATTCACGCCGGCGAGCACAAGCGCTCCAGCGCCGGCGCCTCCGCTCCGGACCTGGTGATGTCGAGCTCCTTCCTCATTGATGAAGAGGTGAGTTTCTCGGCGAACAATCTCGACGCCGAATCACCCTACATCTACACGCGCTGGTCGAATCCGACGATTGCCCAGCTCGAGGAAAAGCTCTCGGCGCTGGAGCACGCAGAAGCCAGTCTCGCGCTGGCGTCCGGCATGGCGGCGACAACGGCGGTTTTGCTGCAGTTCCTGAGCAGCGGCGATCACCTGGTAATCAGCAGCACCAACTATCCGGGTACCGCCGAGTTTGCACGCGAGTCGCTGCCGCGATTTGGCATTGCGGTGACCCCGGTCGACACCCGGGAGCTTGCCAATATCCGGAATGCGATCCGCAAAGAGACCCGGATGATCTGGCTCGAGACGCCATCCAACCCGCTGCTGCGGCTTGCGGACATTGCTGCCGTCGCCGACATTGCGCAGCAAAGCGAAGCGCTGCTGGTTGTCGATTCCACGTTTGCCACGCCGATCGCGACACGTCCGCTGCAGCTCGGCGCTGACCTTGTCGTGCATTCGCTGACCAAGTATCTCGGCGGGCACGGCGATGCGATGGGTGGGTCGATCAGTGCCTCGCAGGCCCTGATATCCGAGCTACGCGGCGAGGCATTGACGCACTACGGCGGTGTCATCAGTCCATTTAATGCCTGGCTGATCATGCGGGGCATGGCGACGTTGCCCATGCGTATGCGCGCGCATTCAGAAAACGCGCTGGCGGTCGCGCGGTTTCTCGAGAACCACCCGCGCGTCGAGTCGGTCATCTACCCGGGTCTCGAGTCGCACCCGCAGCACGAGCTCGCGAGGCGACAGATGGACATTTTTTCCGGCATGCTGTCTTTCCGGGTTGCGGACGCAAAACGCGTCGCCGAACGCATGATGGCCGATCTCGACGTGATTCACTATGCGGTTTCTCTTGGTCACCACCGCAGCCTGATCTACCTGATGCAGACGGATGACCTGATCGGCTCGTCCTACCATCTTGAGGGCGCGGAACTCGATGATTACCTTGCGACGGCCGGCGACGGACTGTTTCGCTTCTCGGTTGGCCTTGAAGACTTCGATGATATTTGCGAGGACCTCGACCGAGTCCTATAGACAGATAGGCGCCAGGTCCTGGTGCAGCGTCCGTCCTGGTATTTCGCGTTGACTAGATGACTTCGTCTTCGGGGATGACTGAGCAAGGGTCGGTGTTGAGGATGCTGATCAGCTGCTGCTCGGCTTCCTTCAGGTCGGTCACATCCAGCCCGCATCCGATAATTCCCTTGAATGTGCCGTTCTCGTCCTCGATTCGCTTCATCGAGGTGCGCACCCAGCGATAGCTGCCGCTCCTGTGCTTGTAACGCTGATCGAATACGGCGTCCGATTTCTCGGCCTCGAGCAGTTGGTCGGCGGCGGCAAGGTCCTGGCGGTCTTCGGGATGCATAAGCCAGGTCACAAAGTGCGGATCGCTCTGCATTTCTTCCTGGGTGAAGCCCAATATGTCTTCAGGCTTGTTATTCAGAAAGACGTTGCAGACCGTGGTATCGCCGAGCGGCGCCGCGCGGCGATACAGGATGGCAGGAACAAGTTCAGGCTTGAGAATGGCTTCCTCACCCGGAACCGCAGCCGCGTGACTCAGGTCTCCATGCGGCCACATCGACCGGCCAAACATGACCATGTCGAGCAGACTCGCCGCCAGCAATGCCATGCCGATCGCTACAACAATCGTCGAGCCGACATCTACGTACCTTGCGATCATGGCATCGCCGCCCGCATCAGCCGCGCTCGTAAGGACGACAAGCTGCACGAGTTTGGCCAGCGTGATACTGGCCGCGCCACCGAGTGCCAGGCCAACGATCCGCCGGGTCTGGCCTGACTCCCTGCGAAATGCACGCCACAGCGCGAAGGAAATCAGTGCCGCAATCGCGAGCGTCGTAGTAACGAGAACAATATCGATAATCATTGCGGGATCAGGCGTAGGTTCGAAGCAGGTTGCGCATCGAACCCGATTCCATTTCGTGGACCGTGTCGCCAAGGCGGGTCACCTTCACCCGATCGATATCGCAGCAAGCGAACGGCACAGGGGCCTTGTTGGGCGGCAGCCTTTGCCACCAGGCGTCCTTTACGCCGACCGTTTGCAGGCCGGCGAAACGAGGGTTGCGGCGAACCTCCGAGAGAAGCTCACAGCAGCAGATGTGCTCCTGGCTCTGCCCGAGGATAACGAAGTCCGGGCGGGGCGCATTGAAGTACGGCATGTCCGAACGAAGGTAGGCGAGCGCCTCCATCAGGTCGGCGACGCGGTGCAGACGATATTCGATACCGGCACTGTCCAATATCTGCTGGATGACCCTCGAGCGCTCGGACGAGTGTTCGACGAGCAGGATATGCAGACGTTCGTTCTTGTCGATCTCAAGCATCACAGTAGTCCAATTCAAAAAACAGGTGGCAGCGGACGCCGCGGTACCAATACCTGTTGCAGATAGCGTGCCAATTCGTCGTGGGAGCGATGAGATCGCTCTTTCGTCATTTAAAACAATGGCTTAAACAGCACCATGATTGCCCGCCTGCGACCAAACACCACGAGCTGACGTGGTTTCGGACCATCCCCACGAAATATCGTGGCGATGGGTGACATAATGTGCTATCTAGTCATCAGCGCCCACAAACGGAGCCAAGCAGATGGTCAGCCTGTTCTCGGCCAAACGAGACAACGCCTCGTTCGGAAGTTTCTTCGGGGATATCGCCTCGCGACTGGTGGGCATGTCGGAATCGGAAATCGCGTCGAGGCTGGATACCGTGATGCACGATGTCGGTCAGCGGTACGGCGTGGATCGAGTCGTGATTCGATGGCTGCCGACGGACGACCGCGCTGCCGCCGGACGTCCACTTGAGAAGGCGGTCGGGTGGCGGCGTGACGGCAAACCAATTCCGGACTACACACCGGAAGACGTGCCGTGGGCCATCGAAAAGCTCCGCTCCGGCGAGGCGTTCTACGCCAATAACCTCGACCAGGTGCCGTCCCAGCAGGACCGCCGTGCGCTGCGCACGCAGGGCGTCAGATCGGTCTGCGGCCTGCCGATGCGTATCGATGACGACGTCATTGGCGCCTTCACGCTGGCCAATGAGCGGCCTTTCAAATTCGGTAACGAGATGCGCGACGAACTCGAGTCCCTCACACGTCTGATCGCCAATACCTATTGGACCGCAACGTATCGAAGCAGGGTTCGTGCCAGCGAAGCACGTTATCGTGCTGTCGTTCAGGATCAGTCCGATTTCATTGTGCGCTGGAGGCCGGAAAGAGAGATTACCTGGGTCAACGACCGCATGTGTGAATACCTCGGCAGGAGCGCGGATGACCTCCTCGGCCACTCTGAACTCCTGTTCATGACCGAGGATGAATGGCGCGAGTATAAAAAGGACTTGTCAGCGTTGACGCCGGAGAACCCGACCTTCGAACACGGCCATGAGTGGGTGCGGCCGGATGGCGAAACTGCCTGGAACGAATGGACAGTCAGAGGGATCTTCGACGAAAACGGCGAGTTGGCCGAGGTCCAGTCGGTTGGCCGCGACATTACCGAGCGAAAATTGGCGGAGCGAGCGGTCGCAAGACAAGCTGCGTTCCAGGCACGCCTCGCTGACATCACCTCCATTCTCCTGAACGCCCCTGCCAGGGAATACGATGCGGTTCTCGCCGACGTTCAGGCGCGAATCGGCGAAGATTACGGTTTTGATCACATCGCCTTCATGTGGTTTGAGGACGAGCTCCCGGGCCTCAAGGAGTCGATCAACTGGCTGCCGGGCGGTCGGCAACCGGAGCCCTACAGTTCCAAAGACCTCCCCTTTGGTCATAGCCGCGAACGGCGCGATCAACTTCGTCGCATCGATAACGTCGACGACATGAGCGACGAGGAACACGCAGATCAGGCCACCATCCGCAGACTTGGCCTGTCGTCCTTACTGATTGTGCCGATGAGCAGTAAAGATCGGTTTTTCGGCAGGGCCGGCTTCGCCTATCGAGAACAACGCGACTGGGACGAAAACACGATCGAGGAGCTACGCCTGATCACGAATGCCATCACGGGTGCCGCAGTGAGGCGCTGGTCCCTGCAGCAGATTGAAGCACGCCAGAAAGACCTGGAACGCTCGCAGCGCGTGGCAAAGGTCGGCAGCTATCGACTACAGGCCACACGGAATAAAGATGACTCTCATGACCTGCTGAATATACTCGGCATCAACTTATCAGAGCAGGCGCTGGAGATCTTCGATATCGAGCCGCAGCAGGATCCCAGGGAGACGGTGATGTTGCTGTTGTCCCGAATTCATCCCGACGATGAACCTAGGGTGCGCGAGACCTGGCGAAAGACGCTCGAATCGGGGGGCGAGCATACGATTGAATATCGCGTTGTTCGCCACGACGGCTCGATAATACACGTGCAGTCAAAAGAGCAATTTGACGGCGCCGATGATAACGGCGTCATTACTTTTTTTGGTACTTACAAGGACATCACCGAGTGGGTGGAAGCCAACCGGCATCTGCAGACAGCGCTCTCACGGATTGAAGAACTGAAGGATCAACTGCAGGCGGAAAATATCCTGCTCAGAGACGAGGTGCGGGCCGCGCACGGGTTTGAAAAGATCATTGGCTCCAGCAGCAAATTGCGTCGCGTTCTTGAAGCCGTGCGCCAGGTAGCGCCAACCAATGTGACGGTCCTCATCTGCGGAGAGACGGGAACCGGCAAGGAACTCGTCGCGCAATCGATCCATGATGTCAGCGATCGCAAGTCGAGGCCGATGATCTCCGTTAACTGCGCTGCGCTTTCCTCGGAGCTGATCGAGAGCGAACTCTTCGGACACGAAAAGGGCGCGTTTACCGGGGCGCATGCTCGTCGTCAAGGACGCTTCGAAATCGCCGACGGCGGCACGCTGTTTCTAGACGAAATCGGTGAGATGTCCGGCGACCTGCAGGCCAAGTTGCTGCGCGTCATCCAGGAAGGGGAATTCGAGCGACTTGGTGGTTCGGAGACGCTGAAGACCGATGTTCGCTTGATTGCGGCGACCAACCGGGACCTGAAAAAGGCCATGGACAGCGGCGACTTCCGCGCCGATCTCTATTACCGTATTAACGCTTTCCCCATTGACTTGCCGCCGCTACGCGAACGTAAAGAAGATATCCCGCTGCTCGCCGAGCATTTCGTTCGTAAGCACGCGGCCGCGCTTGGCAAGGATGTCGACTCGATCTCGTCGCGGACGCTTGGTTTCCTGCAGGAGCAGGATTGGCCGGGCAATATCCGCGAAATGGAAAGCACTATCTTGCGCGCCCTGATATCCACGAACGGCAAGGTTGTCGATTTCATTGGCGATAGCACCGAGACGCGCGCCGCCGTTGATGACACCGAAGTTGACGCACTGAGCTTACTGGCCGCACAACGAAAACACATCATCGACGTCCTGACGCGATCCGGCTGGGTGATCGAGGGCAAGAAGGGTGCGGCGCAGGCGCTGGGGCTGGCGCCGAGCTCGCTGCGCTCCAAGATGAAGCGTCTTAACATCAGCCGCGAGGGCTGACGTCAGCAACCGGCGCGCCGGATTATTGGACAGCGGGCGTCGATATCGGCAGAGAATAAACGCCGACGACCGGAAGGTGATCTGAAACTTCGAGCGCCTCACCCTGCATGACGAAAGCGTCTTCAAGTAACCACTGCTTGCTATAGAACTGGTAGTCGATCGTCCGGTCCGGTCCGGTCGCCGTAGGATCGTTCGGGAAGTGCGTGTACCAGGCACGGGGGTCGCCGGACGTCAGGTGCTCCAGCGACGGTATGCCTCGATACTTGTCGTACAACGGCGTGATCTGTGAAATTGCGTCATAGCTGCCGAGACGCGCTGCCTGAATGCGTTGTCGCTGCCGGTTATCGTCGGGAGGCAGCAGGTTGAGATCTCCGCCGATTACCCAGGGGTTGCCCGTGGCGTCGAGCGTTGCAAGCAGTGCTTCGGTCTTCGCGACCTGTTGCTCCATGATGCCGGTTCCCGCACCCCAGGCCTCATAGTGGGTGTTGATCAGTGCGACCGTTTCGTCGCGGCTCGTTGCAATGTGAGTCTCGAGCAAGGCGCGTTGAAAATCGAAAGGCGCGACCAGGAAGTTGTTGGCCTTTCGGGGCAGCTGGTGTCGCACGGACGTCTCGATTCGATACTTGGATAAGGTCAGGAGCTTCATGTTCACCGGGCCGAGAACATCCGGGTGAAAGATGAACTCCGCTTTCCAGTAGGGTGCCTCGGTCAGACACGGGTAGCTGTTGGGCGGCAGTCGTTTCAGTAGCTCGGCAGTGTGATCCGTATAGTACGTCCGACTGTCGTCGGCGCCGTTGACCTCTTGTAGCAGCACCACATCGGGATCCTCGTCGATGATCAGCTGTGCGACTTTGTCGAGGGTCCAGAAGACATCCTCTTTCGATGGGTAACTCGCGATGGTCTTGCCGGCGCGCTCGACCGCGGCGACCCGCTCCGGGTCATCGAGGTCGACATCATAAAAGAACACGTAGTTCTTGCTGGCCATGTACTGCACGTTGTAGCTCATGACCTTCAGAGAGGCGTCGGAATCCCACTCCGGCGCATTTGCAGAACACTGCACGTGCGCAGCTTCGATGTCGTCGGGCGAATACGCGCGTACCCAGAGTACGGCAATAACCACGATTGGCAGCAGAGCCACGAAAGCAAGAAGTTTGGCAATTGAGCGCAAGCCAGGTAATCCAGGTCATTGGCGGTCGCACATGTTAACGCATTGCCAGGCGCAAACGAATGGTCGGCTTCTTCCACCCGTTTCCTGCGGGGAAGCACTGCGGCAGGAATGGGGACATTCCAGATTCGGCGAAGTTACGGGCCGACGGCGGAATGTCCCCTGTTACCTGTCAGAAAGCGAACCTGAGGCCGATTGACGGCACGTCCAGCCACTCGTTGAGTTTGTAACGTTCCCACTCCCCGGTTACGGACCATTGCTCATTGATGCGCCATTCGACACCAAAGCCGTACATCGTGTCGGTGCCGCTCTCCCTGTCCGTAATGCTCCCGGTACCACCGCTGATAACGCGGACATCGAGATTGGACTCCCAACCGAAGAGGCCGAGTCGGGCAAAGACGTTGACGCGGTCAGGCGAAACCGGCCAGTTGACCACTGCCGCAGCAAACCAGCCGTCGCCCTGGTAGGGATGTATACGGAACGTGTCGCGCAAGATTGCGTTTACCTGGGTCGGGGGAATGCTCGCCCCGTACTGCGTGACAACCTTGCCGAGGTCCGCATACCCGGCTTCAACGGCGAAATACTCATTCACTGTGAAGCCCAGGTAGGCTTTCCAGGCTGTGCCTGAGTCGTTGACACTTGGATTGTTGATGCTCCACCCGAGAGCCGCCAGGTCCTGCTGCAGATCGCCTGCACTGTAGTCGAGTCCTGCCTGGCCGACGTTGGCGCCGACGTACCAGTCGCTCTGCGCCTGTGTTTCGTCAACCGGAAGCAACAAGCCAAGCAGCGCGAGGCTGACCAGCGCCAGCGGCGCTCCTTGTCGCAGCCTGTTTCTGAAGGCGATGAGGCCAGTAAGCACGAGCAGCAGCAGTACCGTCTGCCAATCGAGGCTGCCGGTTCCCTCACTTGTGCCCTGGATAACCAGGTCGACCACGTCTATCACCATGACATCCGCCGAGTCCGCGTTATTGCTCGTGTCCGGGTCGCTGACATCGGCAGCGATAGTCGCGCTGAGCGTCAGCATCATGGGTTCGCCGGGAGCAGTCAGGAAAATCTGCCCGGTGACCGTCTCGCCGGCCGCCATGTCACCAATCGTGCAGACCACGGTCCCGATCACGGTCCCGTTCACGAAATCGCAGGTTCCTTGATCGATCGTGACCGATTCGAATATCGCTGAGCCTGGCAGCGTCACCGTCACGACAATACCCGTGTTATCGCTGGGTCCGTTGTTGGTAACGACCAGGGCGTAACTGACCGGCTCGCCGATCAACGGTGTGCCCGATGTCGAGCTCGCCGAGACGCTCATATCAGACGCCGGCGGATCCACCGTCGTGGTTTCGGTCGCGGTATTGTCGCTGGTGTCCGGGTCCGCTTCCGTAGCGGCCACCGTGGCCGAATTGGTGAGCGTGTCCTGCGTCATTACCGGCAAAGGATTCACGACAATTGTCACGGTCGCATTGGTTCCCGATGCCAGTGCACCCAGACCGCAGGCGAGTGTCCCGCTCATATCCGGCATCGCATCGCATTGACCTGCGCTGGCGCTGGCCGAAACGAAAGTCACGCCGCCGGGCAGCGTATCGGAAACAGTGACAGCGGTTGCCTCGTCCGGGCCGTTATTATCGACCGTAATCGTATAAGTCAGATCCGGTCCACCCGAGAAAACCGGGTCCGGCGTATCGACCATGGTGATGGCAAGGTCCGCCTGGGCGGGTCCGGTCTCGGCAAGGATCGTGGTGCCCTGCTGAGCGGAGTTGTTTGCCGTGTCTGGGTCGGTTTCGGCGCCGGTTACGCTGACGAAGTTGGACATGCCGCCATTGACCGTAAGCACTGGCGCTGTGACGACCACGGTGCCGGGCACGCTGTTGCCGGACGCGATGGGGCCGAGTTCGCAGCTGGCGGTTACCGGCGGACCAGCCGACGTCGTGCAGGGGTTGCCCTGGTTAAACACCACCGATACCAGGGTAGCCTGTTGGTCGGGCTGCTCGAGCAGGGTTACACCGGTTGCTTCATCGGGGCCATTGTTGGTAACGGTAACGGTATAAGTAACTTCGCCCCCGCTAACAACCGGGTCCGGATTATCGGTCTGCGTGACACTGAGGTCAGCTTCCGGAATCGCACCGCCAACGAACTCGTCCATGCCGATATCGACCAGGCCCGGGGCCGCGGTCGGTCGCGGGTCGCCCTCGAAATCGATGTTCGGCACACCGGGCGCCGAAAGCGTTCCGGCATCGATAGTTGGCGAACCCACAGCTTGAACCGGGCTCGGATTGATTGCTGCGATCTGTGGCAACAATGGCACACCGTCTATGTTGGCGCCCGAATTCAGTACCGAGCTGTCGACAATTTCGAAATAGGTGTTTGCATCCGGAAAACCGGTGAGATCCGTAATGTCGTTGTTGAAGAAGTCGATGCTGACCGGTATGTCGCTAAACGGGTCATTGTTGATATAGATGTCGCGACCAGATACCGCGCCCGTATTGTTGTAGATAATGTTGTTGTAGATGCTGCCGATACCGGTCGACCCGCCGATGTTCAGCAGTGCGCCGCCGCCAAGACCGACAGCCGAGTTTGCATAGATCGTGTTGTTCGTGATCGTAACAACCGGGCCCATGTTCGACTCGGTCGCGAAACCGCCGCCATCGACGCCAGCCTCGTTGCCGGTGAAGCCGGCATTGACCATGAAGAAGCGCAAGAAGTTGCTATGCAGATAGAGTCCACCGCCGCTGCCGTTGGTCGCGAGGTTTCTTACGAAGCCACCAATACCGACGTCCAGATCGTAAGTGGCAATATCGGCACCGCCGCCGTCTCCGCTTCTTGCGATGTTGTCAAAGAACTCGAAGTCGTCGAGCTGCACCGCCATTGTCCTTATACCCACAGCGAGCGGGTCGAATCCGATGATCTTCAGTCCACCGCCGCTGGCGGCGTCGTTGTCGAAGAAACTGACGTTGAAGATTTCGATGAAATGGCTGCTGGAAGCGGCGATGTAGGCGCCGCCGCCATCGAAACCGGCGCTATTGGTATCGAACGTTACGTCGGAGATCTGGATGGGCAGTTCGCCAGCGCCTCTCGAGCGCGGATGAAGAGGGCGCCGCCGTTGCCATCCGCCGCATTCTGGAAGAACACGCTGCCGGAGACTTCGACGCGCGGGCTGTTCACCTGAATGGAAAGGGCGCCTCCACTGCTCAGAACGCCCACATAGTTACCGCTTGCGAAGGTCAGTCCCTTGACGACGATCTCCGCGGCAAAGTCATCGCTTGCGGCCAGGGTATCGATGAACAGGATGCCGTTGTTGCTGGCCCCCACCAGAATTCGCGTATCCGAATCGAAGCCGTCGATCGTTAGAGAGAATGTCTCCGTCGCCGCCGCGGTATAGGTCAGCGGACTGGAGATATTGTGAGCACTCACCGAGTCGACCACGATACAACTGGCGCCCGAGCACTCGAGCACATTGATAACGTCGTTCTGTCCGTTGGATTGGGCCGCAGTCAGGGCTGCCTGAAATTCTGCGGGATTGGCGACATCGAAAGTGGCCGCCGAGGCAATGAAGGGCGCGCAGGCAAATGCCAGGGCACCGATTAGCCCGAATGCTTTGCTGAACATAATTTTCTCCCAGTGACATGCGTATCCGCGATCGCTGACGCCGATGCGTTGCTTCGAACGTCAACCCGTCTCTGGGCACCGGCGGAAACTTGCGGTCGCCGGACTTCGATACGTATGTGGTGTTTCGGGGGAGATTTAAAAGCTACGGAAAATACCTATCTGGATCCCGCAACGGCGCGCCGGCACGGCCGCCACGCGATTGACATCCCGCGCAACGACGGGTGGCCGTCTTTCCGCTAGATCGGGCGTAAAAAAAACGATAAAAAGCAGATAGTTAGACTGCGGGCCGGGGTGTCGGGAACCTGCACCTTGAAAACGCCTCAAAAGGACTCACAAATGAGATTAGTTTTCATCTGGAGTACCGACAATGATCAAGCGCATCGCGCTTTTCCTGGCTACTAACCTCGCCGTCATCCTGGTGCTGAGCATCGTGCTGCGATTGCTCGGCGTCGACAGCGTCCTCGACGAGCGTAATGTCGGCATCGATTTCCGGGCGCTGCTGATACTGTCACTGGTGATCGGTTTCGGTGGTTCCTTTATATCCCTGGCGATCTCGAAATGGATGGCCAAGCGCTCGACGGGCGCGCGCGTCATTACGCAGCCATCAAACGCCACGGAATCCTGGCTTCTCAACACGGTTGAGCGCCAGGCGCGGCAGGCGGGTATCGAACCGCCCGAGGTAGCTATTTACGATTCTCCCGACATGAACGCTTTTGCGACCGGTGCGCGCCGAAACTCGGCGCTGGTAGCCGTCAGTACAGGTCTGCTGCAGGGCATGAAGCAGGACGAGATCGAGGCGGTCCTGGCGCATGAGATTTCACACGTGGCGAACGGCGACATGGTGACCCTGACCCTTATTCAGGGCGTCGTGAACACCTTCGTCATCTTTCTCTCCCGCATCATCGGTCACTTCGTCGACCGCGTGATCCTGCGTAACGAGAGCGGCTACGGCCTTGGCTACTTTGGCGCCGTTATAGCGGCGCAGCTGTTGCTTGGCATCCTCGCCAGCATGATCGTCATGTGGGTATCGCGACTGCGCGAGTTCCGCGCCGACGCCGGCTCGGCGAAACTCAACGGTCGACAGCCGATGATCAATGCATTGGCGCGACTGGAGCGCGGACGACCGGGTGAGCTTCCCGAGGCGCTGCAGGCGTTTGGTATTTCCGGCGGTGGCAAGCAGAAGATGATGCGGCTGTTCATGAGCCATCCGCCCATTCCGGAGCGCATCGCCGCCCTGCAGAAGTCTTGAATGACGCGTCATAAATGAAGCGACGGCGGACGCAGGGTTTAGCCTGCGTCCGCCTTTCTCGCATGAGCTGTAATGAGCTCTATCAACCTGGGCCAAAGTCCGGCCGGCAGGTTGTGCCCCATGCCGTCAATGATCTCGAGCCGCGCCCCGGGGATGTGCTTTGCCGTGTCGATGCCGCCGGGCAGCGGGATAAGCGGATCCTCCCGGCCGTGAATCACCAGGGACGGAGACGTAATCCGTGCCAGTCTCCGCCGGCGGTCTCCATCGTGAATGATCGCTGCAACGTGACGGCTGATTCCTGGCGGGTAGTAGCATCGGTCAAAACTCATTGCGGCTAACTCGCGCCGCTTGTCTTCATCAATCGGGTAGGCCGGGCTGCCAACCAGCTCTATCGTGCGCATGCTGTGCGCAATAACGGCATCCCGCTGGCCGTTTGTGGGTCTTGACTGAAAGATATGTTGCCGCACACGGCGCTTCGCCCCCGGGAGCGAACGACGGCCGCTGGTCGACATGATGGAGGTCAGCGAGCGAACGCGATTCGGTCCGCTTGCCGCGATGTTTTGGGCGATCATTCCGCCCATCGATACGCCGACGATATGTGCCGCCTCGATATCGAGCGCATCGAGAACGCCGGTGGCATCGCCGGCCATGTCGCGCAACGTGTACGGCACGCGTTGCGGTATGCCAAGCATGGCTCGAATCGCAATCCAGGGAATGCTGGGTGTCCTTTCGTCGTCGAATTTGGTGGACAAGCCCGTGTCCCGGTTGTCGTAGCGGATTACCTGAAAGCCGGCGGACGACAGTTCCTGGCAAAACGGCTCCGGCCAGACCGTAAGCTGCATACCCAGGCCCATGATCAACAGTATCGTGGGGTCGGATGCGGAGCCGAACGTCTCGTATTCGATGCTGACACCGTTGGCGCTAACCTGCGGCATACCGGTTCCTCTTGTTCCCTGCGCCGATGACTTACTTGTCCGGTAACGGAATGAACTCGTCGTCACCGGGCACTTTCGCAAAGCGGCCCTCGCGCCAGTCGTTTTTTGCATCCTCGATTCGTTCGCGCGAGCTGGATACGAAGTTCCACCACACATGTCGCTCGCCGAGCGGTTCGCCGCCAATAATCATCACGCGACTCTTCGTTGTTGCGCGCAATTCGAGCGCCGTGTTCGCGGCTGCGATCAACATGACGCCGTCACCGTGGACGGTCCCTGCCGTGTCCACCTCGCCGGACACGATGTAGGCTGCGAGTTCGGGCGTGTTCGACGGAATCTCTATGTGCGAATCTGCGTCCATGAGGCATTCCATGTACAGCGTCTCGGAATAGGTTGTGACCGGGGAACGCTGACCAAAGCACTCGCCCATGATGATGCGAATCGTGCAGCCGTCAATACTGAGTTCCGGAAGTTCGGCTGCCGCGTAGTGCACGAATGACGGTTCGCGTTCTTCCTCATCATGCGGCAATGCCATCCAGGACTGAATGCCGTGCAGCCGCGAAGTCACGTCGAGGTCGTCACCGGCGCGCTCCGAGTGCACGATGCCGCGACCTGCCGTCATGAGATTGACAGCGCCAGCCTCGATGGACTGTTCAAAACCGAGGTTATCGCGATGCATTATTTGCCCTTCGAACAGGTAGGTGATCGTGGCAAGGCCTATGTGCGGATGAGGGCGAACGGCGATGCCCTCGCCCGGGGCGAATTCCGCCGGACCCATATGATCGAAGAAAACAAACGGCCCGACCATGCGACGTTTCGCGGCAGGCAGAACACGACGAACGGTGAACTCGCCCAGATCGCGTTGATTTGGCCGGATTATCATTTCGATACGGCCGTCGGCAGCAGCGTCATTCATCGATATATTTCCAAGCGCAACAAACTACCGCTGCGACTCTAACAAGCGCTGTGCGCAAGCAAAAGCCCCACGTGCGGCAGAAAGATGATTAGACGGTGTGTTTAGAAAAGGTTTCAGGCCGCGCCGTCGACGTAGCGATAGTACTCGATGCCGACATCCTGAAACTGACGCGCTTCGCTGGTACCAACATGATCGATGATGAATTCGTCGCGGGGGCTGTGGTTCAGGCCCCTGACGCGGCGGCCGTCGTGCAATGCCTCGTACTGCTCCACCGAGAGATCGACGGCAACGCTCATAGCCTCTTTGAATTTCATGCGTGCCGTGGCTTCGCGCCAGCCGTCGGCGACAACGAATGGAATAACCTCCGCAGCATCGCCGCTGCCGTAGCCAAAGGTCAGCAGCTCCTCGCCGGTGAGTTCCTCGTCATCATCGAGTGCCTGCTCCAGCCCTGCGGCCAGCCAGGCGGGCAGCGCTGCCGTGTATAAGTTGCCGAGGTCTCTGATCGAATCGCTGCCGAGCGAGAGCTTCTGCAAGATTGCCTGGCAGGCTTCCGACTGGCGAAAGGCGGGCAGCAGCGCCATCGTCAGCGGATAGGCATCGACATGCAGCTGCTCGGGGTTCGCCAGGCGGGCGACTTCAGGGTCGCTGCCCATTTCGGCGAGCAGCTCGGGCATTCTGATATTTGCGGCGCCAGCGTACGCGGCGAGTTCTTCCTTATCCCGTTGCCGGCCGCGGCCGAGTGCAAACAGGTAGGCGATCGCCAGACCGGTTTCGGGCATACGCCGGTAAGGACGGTGCATGAACACATAGCGCAGTGAACGCAGGTGTTCTGCGGCGTCAAGACCGCGCTTGTCATACATGTCATTCAGTGCATGCACCGTCTCGTCGATGTAGCAGGTTGTCGAGTACTTGCCATTGAATACCGGAAAATCCTGAACCTGGTGCGTTTCGCTGCGGTCCTGGCCACAGAAACGCAGCATGGGCTTGCGAAAATCCATGACGCGATAGTCGGACGCTGAACCTGACTGGGAAAGATCGATACTTGCCAGGGTCGGGTTCCGCTCCAGCAGCATCGCGACGGCGCCGGCACCCTGAGTGGGTTCGCCGGAGCTGCCACGCGCGTATTCCGCAATATCGGCACACACGACGATGGCTACACTGCCATCACCGTCGAGCGCCAGATAACGAAGGGCTCCCTTCATCGCATAGACGCCTCCCAGGCAAGCGTGCTTGTACTCCGGCACTTCGCAGCTCCGCGAGATTGCCGGCTTGCCGCGCGCCCTCAGCGCCTGGTCAACCATCCCCTTGATAATGATTGCTCCAGCCGAGTTATCGGTGCTGGACTCGGTGCCCAATCCAAGAAAACGAACGCGTGTCGGATCGATATCGTACTGCTCGATGAGTCGTAACACCGCGGTTGCGGCCATCGTGTAAACGCTGTGGTCCGTGCCACGAAGCCGAAAGCTCTGCCCGACGACTTCGCGGATCTTGGGCCAGTGATTGTTGGTCCACTCGCACCAGTCCTCCAGCCATACGCGATACGGTGGCAGGTAAGCAGCGAGTCCGCTGATGCCGATTTTTTTGTCAGTCTTTTGTGTCTTCGGAATTCCCATTACCACGCTCAGGTCCCCCCAATGTCCTTCGCCAGCGGCGCTGCTGGTGCTCCGGTGCCAACCTCTGCTCTCTCAGGAAGGCGCAGGCGTTTCACGCCTTCAGTCCCACCAGGTGCGCCAGGTCTTTGAAGAAGATGCGCAGGTGAGTCGATGTTTTCGCACGCACCAGCTTCTTCTCCATATAGGCCTGCCAGGTGAGCCGCTGCACATCCGGGTCACGGCAGATCTCTACAAATTTCTCACGGCGTTTGTCACTCGAGTACCAGTAGTACTGCATGATGCCGAGGATCATGAATACGGTTCGATGAGCCTTCATGAAGCGCTTGCGAACCTGGCGAAGCGCGCGAGGATTGCCGCTTTCAAGAAATTTCGTCGCCGCATCAGCCGCTAAACGGCCACTGCTCATAGCGTAATAGATGCCCTCGCCGGATGAAGGTGCAACGCAGCCTGCGGCATCGCCAATCAGAACAACGTCGCGCCCGTTGTCCCAGCGTTTGAGCGGTCTTAGGGGCAGCGGAGCGCCCTCGCGGCGTATGACTTCGTTGTCGTCCAGCGCGGAGTTCCTGCGCATGATTTCGACGGCTTTGCGCAGCGAGAAGCCCTTTATCGCCGAGCCGGAGCCGACGCTGGTGTACTCGCCATGCGGAAATACCCAGCCATAGAAATCCGGCGACACGACACCTTGATAGTAGACGTCGCAGCGCCGTGGATCGAAATGTTCAGTCTCAAATTCGGGAGACCTGACAATCTCGTGGTAGGCGAAGACGTGCCGCATTTTTTCCTGGTGCCCGAAAGCCTGTTCTCGAACCTTGGACGCGGCGCCGTCCGCACCGATTAACGCGCGCACCTTGACCGTTGTTACGGGTCCGGATTTGTTGTCGTTGCGAAAGCGGACCTTGAGGCTGCCGTCCGCATCTCTCTCCAGTCTCTCGAAGAAACCGCGTACGTGATGCGCGCCGGCGCTTGCTGCACGCTCACGAAGCCACGGGTCAAATTCGCCGCGATCGACCATACCGACGAAGCCGCCGATATCCATATCCACTTCCTTTTGCGAAGGTGCGATCATTCGAGCGCCCGTCACTTTTGTCGCGAGCCTGGATTCAGGCACATCAAATTCACGCATCAATACCGGCGGTATCGCCCCGCCACAGGGTTTGATGCGTCCGGCACGGTCGAGTAACAGGACCTTGCAGCCTTTAGTCGCCAGGTCGTGTGCGGCCGTGGCGCCGGCCGGTCCGCCACCGATTACCGCTATATCAAAGTGCTGCATTCGGTAGCTCCATTCGTAACGGCCTAGCCGGCCTCTGCGCCAAGGGCTCGGGCTGAAGGGCCCGGTTTGTTGAGCGGGCGTCGCGAGAGATCGGCAGCAAGGAAGGCGGCAACGGCGAACAACAGCGCCTGTGCGACAAACACCAACGAGTATGCGTACAACGCGGACCCTGACAGGTAGCGAACAAGATCGACCGCCAAGGTTCCAGAGATACCGCCGATGCCGAAAGCGATCGCCTGGGCGGCGCCCCAGACTCCCATCCTGACGCCGTCGCGCTGGCGATGGCCCTTTGAGACCAGGCCCATCATCGAGCCGATTGCAGCAACGGCGAACACGCCGTTGGCGATCCCCAGCAAGAGTACCGTCGAATGCAGCGGCCAGTCCGGATGCAGGAAGCCGGCTGCGGCGAGCACCAGCATCAGCAAGGCGGAGCCGACACAGCCCGTAATCATGCAAATTCGCAAGATGCCGTGGCGACGGCTACCGAGTCGATAGCCGATAAACGCGACGAGCAGCATACCGACCAGCACGCCCGCGTGCTGGCTGCCGCCAAGCTGTGTCGATTGCCCGGGCGTCAGCCCGAAAACGACGCCAGCGAACGGTTCGAGGATCAGGTCCTGGGCACTGTACGCAAGCATTGAAATAAAGACGAATAATGCAAACCGCCGCGTATGCTGTTCGGTTACGACGTCCATGAGCGCCTCACGAAAGCTGGGCAGGGGGGGCTGCGCATTGGCTGACGGCTCGCCGTGAGACTCCTGTGGTGTCGCTATCGACCCCTCAAGATTGCGAAGCGCGAGGGCGGTAGTCACGAAAGCAATGGAGGCAACGATTACAGAAATGACTACCAGGCGATTGAAGGAAAATGGATCGAGGAATGCGCCCACGACCCCCGCAGTTATTGCAAACCCGGCAATCATCATGATCCAGGTAATGCTCGCCGCTGCGGCCCGGCGCCGCGGCTCGACATGTGACGCAAGGAGTACCAGCAGGCAGGTGCCGCTGGCGCCAACACCCGCGCCGATCAGCGTGAATGCGGCAACGGCAAGGGCCACACCCAGCAATGTTGTTGACGCCATAATCGCGGTCGCAATCGCTGCCAACACGCCACCGATTCCGAGCGCCAGTATTCCTCCGACAATCCACGGGGTTCTTCGTTTGCCGTTGTCCGAGCCGTAGCCAAAGCGCGGGCGAGATAGCTGTACAAAGTAGTGGATAGCAACCAGAACACCGGGCAACATCGCGGGCAACGCGAGCTCCACAACCATGACGCGATTGAGCGTCGACGTTGTCAGCACGACAATCGCGCCCAGCGAGGTTTGCACGAGTCCCAGCCGCACGATTCCCAGCCAGCCAATGCAGCGTTGCTTATGCATTAACTGACGACAGCCCGAACCGCGAATGCGCTGGCAAGCATGCCGAGCACGTACAGGCTGACACCAAATCCGCTGTACCAGGTCGCGTAGCGTAAGGGGTCGCGCAGAAACCGCACCATCAGCAGCAGCTGTGCTGCGACAAGAGCGCCGACAATGGCGGTAGCTGCGAACTGCTGCCAGTGCAGCAATAGGGCGATGACGAAGAACTGGGCGATGGCCATGATGCCGCAGGCGAGCCTGGCAGCTGGAACCGCACCGAGCTGCACCGGCAGGCTCCTGACGTTCATGACACGGTCACCTTCGATCGCTTTGAAGTCATTGAGCGTCATGATGCCGTGGGCACCCGCGCTGTAAAGTACGGCAAGCAGCAGAATTTCTGTGGCCGGCAGTCCGGCCGTGACGACGGCGGCGGCGGTGAACCAGGGCAGCCCCTCATAGCACAGCCCGACCGCGGCATTTCCCCACCAGCCATTCTGCTTCAGGCGAACAGGAGGCGCGCTGTACAGCCACGCAAGCAGCAGCCCGACGATGGCCGCCAGGAATACCCATGTTCCCAGCAGCGAAGCCACCGCCAGCGAGACCAGCGTCCAGAAAACGGCGAAATACAGTCCCAGGCGGCCGGGCACCCGACCTGACGGTATTGGACGATGGGGTTCGTTGATGGCGTCAACGTGCCGGTCGAACCAGTCGTTGACGACCTGGCTCGTGCCGCAGACCAGCGGCCCTGCCAGCATGATTCCGGCAACCGCAAAAGGCCAACGATCGGCGAACGACTGGCCGGACGAGATGATCCCGCAACCAAAGGCCCACATCGGCGGAAACCAGGTGATTGGTTTGAGTAGCTCGACCAACGCCGTCCAGTCCGGACGGATGTCTGCGAGCGTATTGGCAGTCGCACGCCCCATAGTGTGACAATAATACTTGACACATCAAACCGTCAACTAAAAATTACAGTTGGTTCGGCTATTGGCCGGTGAGTTCGCTGCAGCGCCGTGATGTTCGGGACCGGGGGGTCGGCAGCGAGGCGTATCGAAGCCGCGATGCAGGCTGACTTCGGAGCGCCCTAGCTCTTGTCGTCGTCGAGATCGCCGAGTCCGTAACGGCGCAGTTTCACGTACAGGCTCTGGCGGCTCAGGCCCAGCATCTCGGCGGCAGATGCGCGGCTGTCATCCGCCATCTTGAGTGCGGCCTCGATGCACATACGTTCGATAATATCGGTGGTTTCCCGCACCAGGTCCTTGAGCGGAACCCGGCCAACCAGCTCGGCCATTTCCTCGAGAGAACGGGGCAGCGGACTGCTGTCGGCCGAGCGGACTTTGGCGGGTGTCTGCCGACGAATGACGAATCCGAAGCAGGGATCGTCGCTGTCCAGTGCTGAAACCGCGGAGAGCTCTACCGGAACGGCTTCGCCATACTCGGGAAACAGCGTCGTTTCGAAGTGGCGGACTTCGGAGCGGTTGCGCAGATTTCTGATGAGCAGGTTGGTATCGACACCGGGGCGTCCCAGCCAGCGATCAATCGGCTGATTAAGTACCTGCAGTTCGGTTGCAATCGCACACAGATCCAGGAAGCCCTTGTTTGCGGCGGTTACGCGGCCGGCAGGGTCGGTCACTACGAAGCCGTCCGAGGAACGATTCACAACGTCGAGAACTTTATACGACGCCTCCTCATTCGCGGCTTCTTCCGGCGCGTGCAAACGAATGAGAAAATAGGAGCCGTCATCTCGCCGGACCAGCGTCGCATTCAGCCGAAAAGAATAATTGCCCCCGGCTGCTCTGACGATGATGGCATCGGCGCGGCCGGCGGCGCGCACACGCATCAGTAATGTTTCGACTGCGTCGTTACTGTTGTCACTGAAGCCGCGCGGAAACGTACGGTTGATCAGCTTGTTGGCCGGTCGACCCAGCAATTTGCCGGCGGCCGGGTTCGCCTCGACAATGCGACGGCTGTCCGCATCAACAAACAGTATCGCCTCGGATGCCATCGAGAAAAGCATGCGATAACGTACTTCCGCCTGCTGAAGCTTGTTGTAGTCCTGCTCCAGCGATTGCTGCGCGTCGAGAAGCTTCTGCTGCAGTTCCGAAACCTGGCGAAGGTCACGCCCGACAACAACCAGGTTGTCGTTGCTGGGTGAGCGCATCGACTTGTACATGAGCGGAAGATCGACACCTGTTTCGGTTGGATGATTTACCTGGCGCCAGCGTGTCGGTCCGCTATCGCTGGGAACATCGAGTAACGCCTTGATTTTGTTCTTGCTTTCGGGGGTAACTGTGTCGGCCCAGGGTCGTCCGACCCAGCTGAGAGCCCACTCAAGATCGGCGCTGCTGCTGCCCAGGACAACGTCCAGAATGATCCCCGCAGGATCAACCACGAGGCTGAGATCGTTTGATTCTGCGATCAGCGCGGAGCAGATCTCTGTTGTCAGTGTGTCCATAAGGAGCTTTGGCGTCTGGAAAGGCGGCACGCTTGCAATCCTTGGATTATACGCGCTCCGCCGCTAACAGTTGACGACGGATTGCACATATTCAGGTCGATCCGCTCGCTTGTGCACGACACAATCGACTGACTTCACGCACGGCCTCACGGCCATCCTTCGCCATCGCATCAGCGCCAATCTGTGCCACCAACTCCGGATTGTCGACAATCGCACGGCCACCCACCAGTATCACGGTATTACCGTTCTTCTTGCCGCGGCGGATTTCCGCAATCAATTCGGCAGCCGGTTCCACAAACCGGTCAGCACTGACAGAAAACCCGATGACCTCGAAGTCCTGCTCCTGAACCAGCTTGTGGAACTCCTTTCGGCTCGACGGTGAGCCACTCCAGCAGTTCCAACCGGCGCGGCGAAAAAACTCCATCACCATGAACAGGCCGAATGTATGTTGCTCGCCCGGAACCGGCACGATCAAGGCGTTCTGGCCAGGGTCTGAAGACCCGCCGGCCGCACTGAAGCAGCGACTGAACTCGAGCAATACCTGGTGCATGCGGCATACGCCGATGGTCACGTCGGTGAACGAGCACTCATCCTCTTCCCACATGACACCCAGGCGGCGAGCCGCCGGAGACAACAAATCGAGATACAGCGCCGAGAGCGGAATCCCTTCGGAGCGAAGGGTCATGACATAGTTGATAGCGATTGGAGCGTCGTGAGCAAGCAACAAGTGAACGAACTCGTCGACACTGTCGGCGAGCCTCTGGGACGCCGCGGATACCTGCGCTCTTGCAGTACGTCGTGAATCGAATGCCAACATAAGACGCGGAATGATGTCACCCTCGATGGTCTGGCTGAGTCTCGACAGCATCTGCCTGCTGAGTTCACCGATCTCGCCCACATCCTGGCTTTGCGATGAACCGGACTGGCCGGTGGTGCCGGGAACATTTCCCTGCGAAAACTTGGGCGGCGGCGCGTTCCGGTCGTTGTTTGTCATTATTATTTTTTTAGACCCGCTCTAGGGGTCACCAATAATAACGCAACTGATCGAGAAGTCACTCCAGCGCCACTCGTGACCGTCGGTGTCATCACACGCTCACGAAGTCTTGCGCATCGGGATCCTAATAAACCCTTCCTTGACGTATATGTCAAGATTTATTTACGTAACAAAAGATTGACACTATACTGCGGAGGCATGAAACTGTAGCGGACGCCTGGGGGTGTCTATTCAGCCTTACAAGGACAAGAAGCGAATGCCACAGCAACAGCCGCAAGGCGATCTGGGTGAATTGCTCTATACCGAAGATGAGCGACGACGGCGCGACGAATCGCCCTGGACCCTTGTCCAGGGCGTCCTGGCGCCACTGCAGTTTCTGGTCTTTCTCGTCTCTACCTGGCTTGTCTGGCGTTACCTGGCCACCGGCGAAGGTGCTGCGGCTGCTACCGCCTCAGTCGTGGTCAAGACCCTGCTTCTCTACACGATCATGATCACCGGATCGATCTGGGAGCGTGTCGTGTTCGGGCAGTACCTTTTCGCACGACCGTTCTTCTGGGAAGACGTTTTCAGCATGCTGGTCATGGCGCTGCACAGCGCTTACCTGGTTTCGGTCATCTTCGAGCTGCTGCCACTCAAGCAGCAGCTTTACCTGGCGCTGCTGGCGTATCTCACCTACGTGATCAATGCGGCACAGTTCGTTATCAAATTCCGCATGGCTCGCAGGCAGCCGTCCGCCGCCTGCAATCCTAAGTCGATGGCAGTGAGCACATGAGCACAACCGCCGCGGCGCATTCCGATTGCCAGCCGATCCTCCCTCGAGAGGTAATCCGCGAGCGCGGCCAGCGCGAGGTGTTCTGTGGACTCACCGGAATCGTCTGGATGCACCGCAAGATCCAGGATGCGTTCTTTCTCGTGGTTGGATCGCGGACCTGTGCACATCTCATTCAGTCGGCAGCTGGTGTGATGATCTTCGCGGAACCCCGCTTTGCGACCGCGATTATTGACGAACGCGATCTTGCCGGGCTCGCTGACATGAATGACGAGCTTGACCGTGAGGTGCAAAAGCTTCTCGAGCGACGGCCGGATATCAAGATGCTTTTCCTGGTCGGCTCCTGCCCCTCCGAGGTTATCAAGCTCGATCTTTCACGTGCCGCCGAACGCTTGACGAGCCGCTTTCTACCGAATGTACGGGTACTCAATTACTCCGGTAGCGGGATCGAAACCACGTTTACCCAGGGTGAAGATGCCTGCCTGGCCTCGTTGGTACCCGAGATGCCGCACGATGGCGCGGAGCAGCCTTCGCTGTTGGTCGTCGGCGCACTCTCGGATATCGTTGAAGACCAGTTTCGCGATCTGTTTGCGGCGCTTGGAATAACCAGGGTGTCGTTCCTGCCGCCGCAACGTTCGACCGATTTGCCGGCCGTCGGTCCCGAGACCCGCTACCTGCTCGCCCAACCGTTTCTGGCGGATACAGCGCACGCACTCGAAGAGCGTGGCGCGCGGCGCCTTGCTGCGCCTTTTCCGATTGGTGAGGAAGGCACGACCGCATGGCTCAAAGCGGCGGCGGACGCATGGGGTGTCAACGACACAGACTTCGACGACGTTACCCGGCCGGGTCGGGAGCGCGCTCGTCACGCGCTCAAGCGTCACAAGGAGTTCCTTGGCAACAGGCGCGTCTTCTTCTTTCCGGATTCGCAGCTGGAGGTACCGCTGGCACGTTTTCTGGCACGCGAACTCGACATGCAGCTGACCGAAGTTGGTACACCGTACCTGCACCGCGAACACCTCGCGCACGAACTCGAGCTACTTCCCGACGACGTGCAGCTCAGTGAGGGCCAGCACGTGGACAAGCAGATCGAACGCTGCTGGGACGCGAAACCCGACATCGTTGTCTGCGGTCTCGGCCTGGCCAATCCGTTCGAAGCACAGGGTATTACGACCAAGTGGTCGATCGAACTGCTTTTCACACCGGTACACGGTTACGAACAGGCCGCCGATTGCGCCGAATTATTCGCGCGGCCGCTGCGACGCAGGGAGGCCCTGAAGATCTAAATGCAATTAACCGTCTGGACATATGAGGGGCCGCCACACGTCGGTGCAATGCGCATCGCGACGGCGATGAAAGACGTGCACTACGTGCTGCATGCGCCGCAGGGAGACACCTACGCCGACCTGCTGTTCACGATGATCGAGCGCCGCGCCGAACGGCCCCCGGTAACGTATACGACGTTCCAGGCGCGGGATCTGGGCGCCGATACCGCGCAACTTTTTCAGGATGCAGCGAGCGACGCCTACGAGCGCTTCAGGCCAAAAGCGATGATTGTAGGCGCCTCGTGCACGGCCGAGCTGATACAGGACGACCCGGGCGGTCTCGCCGAAGCGCTAAACCTGCCGATCCCCGTGATCCCGCTGGAGCTGCCTTCGTACCAGCGCAAGGAAAACTGGGGCGCGGCCGAAACCTTCTACTACATCGTCAAGGCGCTGAGTAAGCCACCTGCAGAACGAGCAGCGACCCGGGTTCGGCCAAGCTGCAACCTGCTCGGTCCGACGGCGCTGGGTTTTCGCCATCGCGACGATGTCCATGAATTAACAACGCTGATGCTGCAGCTCGGCATCGATGTAAATGTCGTTGCTCCTTGGAACGCAACCCCCGAGGATATCGCGCGGCTTGCTGACGCCGACTTCAACGTTGTCATGTATCCCGAGATCGCCGACACCGCGGCGCGATGGCTGCAGAGAGAGTACGGCCAGCCAATGATCGACATTGTGCCGATAGGCGTGAGCGCGACACGGGATTTCATCAGGGCCGTAGTCGAGCTGACCGGCGTCGACCCCGGACCGACCCTGGCGGCTGCCGCCGCGCGACTGCCGTGGTATTCGCGATCCATCGATTCAACCTATCTGACCGGCAAACGGGTGTTTATTTTTGGTGATGCGACGCACGCTGTCGCAGCAGCGCGAATCGCGCGAGACGAACTCGCATTCGAGGTTGTCGGCATAGGAACATACAGTCGCGAGTTTGCGAGAAATGTGCGCGCCGTTGCAAAAGAGTTCGGTGTAGATGCACTCATTACTGACGACTACCTCGAGGTCGAGGCAAAGGTACAGGAGCTGCAGCCGGAGCTGGTGCTGGGTACGCAAATGGAGCGACACCTGGCGAAGCGCCTGGGAATCGGCTGTGCAGTAATCTCCGCCCCCGTTCATGTGCAGGACTATCCCGCCGCGTACTCGCCGCAGATGGGTTTCGAGGGCGCCAACACAATCTTCGATACCTGGGTTCATCCGCTGATGATGGGCCTCGAGGAACACCTGCTTGGCATGTTCAGCGAAGACTTCGAGTTTCATAACGATGCAAGGCCGTCTCACCTGGGTGGCGGCGCGCGCTCGAAAGACGACGCGGGGCTGGAAGCACAACCCCAGCAGGAGCAGCCGCTCCCTGATGAGGGCGTTTCCTGGACCTCGGACGCCGAGAAGACACTCTCGCGTATCCCATTCTTCGTGCGCGGCAAGGCGCGGCGAAATACGGAAACGTTCGCGCGCGAACGCGGCATACAACAAATAACGACAGAGACGCTCTACGATGCCAAGGCCCACTTTGGACGCTAAGCAAAACAGGCTTCGCGTTACGCTGGTGACGCTGGACGGCCATTTGGCCGGCGCTGCAGAGCGGGCGTTCGCCCGGCTTGCTCGACAGGCGCCGGGTCTCGAATGTTCCATGCACTGCGCCGGTGAGTGGTCCAATGCGCCAGCGCTGCTGCAGCAGTGTATCGATGCAATCAACGACGCAGACATCATTATTGTTTGCATGCTGTTCATGGAAGAGCACATGAATCCGGTGCTGCCGACCCTCAAGGCGCGCCGCGACAACTGTGACGCGATGATGTGTTTCATGTCGGCGAGCGAAGTCATGCGCCTGACACGTGTCGGTGGATTCTCGATGGACGGTACCCAGTCCGGACCGTTAGCACTGCTGAAACGCCTGCGTGGTTCGAACAAGAAAAAGACCGGTTCGAGCGGCGCGAAACAGATGGCAATGTTGCGGCGACTGCCGCGGATACTGCGCTTCATTCCCGGAACGGCGCAGGATGTGCGCGCCTATTTCATGGCGATGCAGTACTGGCTGTCGGGTTCCGAAGAGAACATTCGTAACCTGATTGCGCTGCTTGTTTCGCGGTACGCGCGGGATGAGCGCGCGGACTTCATACCATTGCTACAGGTCAAGGATCCGGTCGAATACCCCGAGGTTGGCGTCTATCACCCGTCACTAAAGAACCGCGTTGCCGATACGGCCGACGCGTTGCCGCGAATAGCGCGGAAAAACAAAGACGCCGGCACCGTTGGCGTGCTCGTGATGCGCGCCTACATCCTGGCCGGCAATTCATCGCATTACGACAGCGTCATCGCGCATCTCGAGAAACAGGGACTCACGGTAATAACGGCCTTTGCGAGCGGGCTGGATGCGCGCCCGGCCGTCAGGCGTTTCTTCATGGAGGGAGACAAACCTGTCGTCGATGCCGTCGTCTCGCTGACCGGCTTTTCACTGGTTGGCGGGCCTGCTTACAACGACGCCAATGCAGCCGAAGAGATGCTTGCCGAGCTCGATGTCCCCTACATTGCCGCGCACGGCACCGAGTTCCAGTCGCTGGAGTCCTGGGAGTCGTCGGAAAGCGGCCTGCTGCCTGTTGAAACCACCATGATGGTGGCGATACCGGAGCTCGACGGCGCGACCGGTCCCACGTTGTTCGCAGGGCGTTCGGAGTCGTCGGCGGCGGACAGCAAGCGCGACATGCAGCCGCATGCAGAGCGGGTTGCAACGATGACGGAACGCGTCGCGCGGCTGGTTCGCCTGCGCAGGGCGGAGCGCGCGCAGCGCCGCGTCGCTGTCGTACTCTTCAATTTTCCACCGAATGGCGGTTCGCTCGGCACGGCGGCACACCTGAGCGTCTTTAAATCACTATTCAATACGATGCGTTCGATGCGCGACGCCGGGTATGCTGTAGAGCTCCCCGCGGACGCTTCTGAACTGCGTCAGATGGTTCTCACCGGCAACGCCTCGCAGTATGGCAGCGAAGCCAACGTGCATACGCGTATTCCTGTGGATGACCACGTTCGCCGAGAGGTGTATCTGGATGCCATCGAGAAAGAGTGGGGTCCGGCGCCGGGACGGCAGCAGTCCGATGGTTCGACGATCCACATCCTTGGTCGCGAGTTCGGCAACGTATTTGTTGGCATTCAGCCGGCGTTCGGCTACGAAGGCGACCCGATGCGCCTGCTATTCGACCGCGGCCTGACGCCCACGCACGCGTTTTCTGCTTTCTACCGGTATCTCCGCGAAGATCTGGACGTGCACGCAGTGCTGCACTTCGGTACGCATGGCGCTCTCGAGTTCATGCCCGGCAAGCAGTCCGGCATGTCGGGTGCCTGCTGGCCGGACCGTCTGATCGGGCATTTGCCAAACTTCTATTTGTACGCCGCCAACAACCCCTCCGAAGGTGCGATCGCCAAACGTCGCTCGGCGGCCACGCTCATCAGCTATATGACGCCGCCAGTTACCAAGGCCGGGCTTTACAAGGAGCTTCTGGATCTGCAGAGCTCCGTCGATCGCTGGCGCACGCTGGATCCGGATGCACAGGCAGAGAGACAGAATCTTGCAACACTGATTCATCAGCAGGCCATTGCTGCGGAGCTCGTGACAACAGACGACAACTGGCAAAACGATCTCGACGCTGAAGTGAGTGCAGTGGTTGCGAGCCTCGATGAGCTGAAGAATACGATGATCCCCCACGGCTTACACGTGGTCGGCGAGTCGCCCTCCAGCGCGGAGATGGAAGAATGGCTGGACGCGCTGCAGGACTCCCTGAGCGAAGAAGATCTGCAGAAAGTACGGCGCGAGCTGAACATCGACAGCGAACTGCCCGCTATTCTGCATGCACTCGATGGCGGCTTTATCCGACCGGTGCCGGGCGGTGACCTGACGCGTACGACGGATGTGCTGCCAACGGGTCGCAACCTGCACAGCTTCGATCCTTATCGCATTCCCAGCAGCTATTCGATGATTGCTGGCGCGACGCAGGCAGAAGAGCTGGTGCAGCGCTTCATCGATGATGCCGGCAAGCTACCGGAGAGCGTGGCGATTGTTCTCTGGGGCACCGACAACATAAAGACAGAAGGTGCGCCGATTGCGCAGTGTTTGCAGCTCATTGGCGCGCGACCGCGTTTTGATGGTTATGGACGCCTGGCGGGCGCCGAACTGATTCCGTTACAGGAGCTGGGTCGTCCACGCATCGATGCGGTTATGACGTTGTCCGGGATCTTCCGCGACCTGTTGCCGAACCAGACAAGGCTGCTGGCAGAGGCGGCGTTCCTGGCCGCGAGCGCCGATGAACCGCTTGAACAGAATTTCGTTCGCAAACATGCGCTGGCCTATCAGCAGGAAACCGGCTGCGATGTCGAGACCGCTGCGCTGCGAGTCTTCAGCAACGCTAACGGCGCTTATGGATCGAACGTCAATCAGTTGGTGGACAGCGGCAACTGGGACGACGACGACAGCCTCGCCGAGCAGTATTCGCGCCGCAAGTGTTTTGCTTACGGTCGGTCAGGGGCTCCCGAGCGCCAGGCGGAACTGCTGCAGCGCTCACTGCAGGACGTGGACTTCACGTACCAGAATCTCGAGTCCGCCGAACTGGGCATCACAACGATCGACCATTATTTCGACACGCTCGGCGGAATCAGTCGCGCCGTGCATCGAGTAAAGGGCGAATCAGTAGAGGTCTACATTGGCGATCAGACCGGCGACGGCAACACGATTCGCACCTTGTCCGAGCAGGTCGCACTCGAAACGCGTACGCGCATGCTCAATCCGAAATGGTACGAGGGCATGCTCGAGCATGGTTACGAGGGTGTGAAGCAGATTGAATCGCACGTCACAAACACGATGGGCTGGTCGGCCACGACCGGCAAGGTCGCGCCATGGATTTACCAGCAGATCAGCGACACCTTTGTTCTCGATGAGGACATGCGCCGGCGGCTTGCCAGCCTGAACCCGGCGGCATCGGCCAAAGTCGCAAACCGGCTGCTAGAGGCGCATGAGCGTCAGTACTGGTCGCCGGATCCCGAAACACTTGCCGCGCTCGAGAAAGCCGGCGAAGAACTTGAGGATGTCCTCGAGGGATTAACTGAGGTAGTAGCCGCATGACCTATCGCCAAACTTCCACCGCAGCGAAGAAAGCATTTCCCGTACCGGTTAACGTGCAGTCAAAAAGGCCAGACGGCGACGGCAGTCTGCAGGTACACCTCGACCCGGAGGATGCGATCGAAGGTGCCAAGGTCTTTGCCGTCTACGGTAAGGGCGGCATCGGCAAATCAACCACGTCGTCCAACCTTTCGGTCGCATTTTCAAAGCTGGGTAAACGTGTGCTGCAGATCGGCTGTGATCCGAAGCACGACTCTACGTTCACGCTGACCAAGAAACTGATGCCGACCGTTATCGATGTGCTGGAATCGGTCGAGTTTCATGCTGAAGAGCTGCGTATCGAAGACTTTGTCTACGAGGGCTACAACGGTGTTATGTGCGTTGAGGCGGGCGGCCCGCCTGCAGGCACGGGCTGCGGCGGCTACGTCGTCGGCCAGACCGTCAAGCTCCTGAAGCAGCATCATCTGCTCGAGGACACGGACGTCGTAATTTTCGATGTGCTGGGCGATGTGGTCTGCGGGGGATTTGCGGCACCTTTGCAGCATGCCGACCGTGCTCTGGTCGTGGCGGCCAACGACTTTGACTCGATCTTTGCCATGAACCGCATCGTCTCGGCCATTTCTGCGAAGGCCAAAAACTACAAGGTTCGCTTCGGTGGCGTCATCGCCAATCGCAGCGCGAACACCGATCAGATCGACGGCTTTAACGAGCAGATCGGTCTGAAGCGGCTCGCGCATTTTCCTGACCTCGACATTATTCGGCGCAGTCGTCTGAAGAAATCGACGCTGTTTGAAATGGAGTCGTCACCCGAGCTCGAGGCGGTACAGAATGAATACCTGCGCCTCGCGCAGATGTTGCTCGACGGTGTGGATGAAATGACGCCGCAGCCAATGCGTGACAGAGACCTTTTTGATTTCCTGGGGTTTGACTGATGCCTGAGTCTTCCTACGCAGAACGTCGTAATCAGCTGACGACGTATTTCGATCACACGGCCGCGGCAGCCTGGCAGGCGCTCACGTCGACGGACCCCGTCAGCAGCATTCGCGCGACGGTACGGGCCGGTCGCGATGAAATGCGGCGAACGCTCATCGACTGGCTTCCTGCCGACATGCAGGGTCAGACGCTGTTCGATGCCGGCTGCGGCACTGGTGCGCTGTCAATCGAGGCAGCGCGACGCGGCGCACACGTCATAGCGATCGATGTCGCGGAGAAGTTGGTGAACGTCGCTCGTGAGCGAGCCGCCGGAGAAACGGTCAGAGGCACGATCGATTTCCGCGTTGGCGACATGCTTGGCGATGCGCCGGATGAAGTGGATCACGTCGTTGCCATGGACTCCCTGATTCACTACGACGAGCACGATGTCCACAAGATCGTCGCTGATTTTTCGTCCCGCGCGCGACGTTCGGTGTTGTTCACTAGCGCGCCCTGGAACCTGGCATTGGCGCTGATGCATTTCGTCGGCCGGCTGATTCCGCATGGCGAGCATCGTGCACCGGCTATTGAGCCAATTCGTATCGAGCGGTTGATGCGGGACATCAACGAGGACCTCGGCGGTGCCGGCTGGTCTGCCGGCCGTACGCGGCGCATCAAGAGCGGCTTCTATATTTCACAGGCGATAGCACTACATAAAACGTGACCGATACAGAGCAAAAATGGGTACAGAGCTGGATGCGTCTTGGACCAGAGATGTTGCCGTTCGCCGATATCGCTACCGATGAGCTGCCACTAAGTCGGGTGCTGCGACTATCGCTGTTCCAGGTCTCGGTCGGCATGGCGCTTGTACTACTCACCGGCACCCTGAACAGGGTCATGATTGTCGAACTGGGAGTTTCTGCGTGGTTCGTCGCGCTGATGGTCGCTCTGCCAGTCGTGTTCGCGCCACTGCGCGCGTTGATCGGGTTTCGCTCCGACGTGCATCGGTCAGCGTTTGGCTGGCGGCGCGTGCCATTCATCTGGATGGGAACGTTGCTGCAGTTCGGCGGACTCGCGATTTTGCCATTCGCGCTGCTGGTGCTGTCCGGACAGGGTCACGGTCCGGTCATCTACGGACAGCTTGGCGCCGGTCTCGCGTTTCTGCTGGTCGGCGCCGGACTTCACACCACGCAAACAGCTGGGCTTGCCCTTGCTGCTGACCTTGCCAGACCGCACCTGCGACCGAGGATCGTTGCGTTGCTGTTCGTTATGTTGCTGCTCGGTATGTTTGTCAGTGCATTGCTTTTCGGTTGGCTGCTGGCTGACTTTAATGCCATCAGCCTCATCCGCGTTGTCCAGAGCGCGGCATTGCTCACCCTGGTCCTCAACGTGATCGCACTATGGAAGCAGGAAGCGCGTGATCCCCTGCGCGCCAGCGAGATCGACAGCGAGGCGCCGTCGCCGTCCTTTCGAGCGGCCTGGAGCGAGATCAGCGGCGACTCTCGAGCCACGCGCCTGCTAGTTGCGGTAGCGCTCGGCACGGCCGGGTTCACGATGCAAGACATCCTGCTGGAACCCTTTGGTGGCGAAATTCTGAATATGTCCGTCGGTGCGACGACCGGCCTTACCGCGCTGTTGGCAGGGGGCATGCTGATTGCATTCGCGTATTCGGCAAAACGCCTTGGCCGCGGTACGGACCCACACAGGCTGGCCGCCTACGGCGCGCTCATCGGTATAGCCGCATTTGCAATGGTCACGATGGTTACCGCACTCAAAGTCATGCTGCTGTTCGCGCTGGGCGTATTGCTGATTGGCGTCGGCGGCGGGCTGTTTGCGGTAGGCACCTTAACAGCAGCGATGGCGTTGACCCATAAGGGCAACAGCGGGCTCGCGCTGGGCGCGTGGGGTGCGGTGCAGGCGACGGCATCCGGCGTCGCCATTGCAACAGGCGGTGCGCTGCGGGATGTCGTTTCTGAATTGGCAACCCGAGGGTCGCTGGGGCATGCGCTGGTCGGTCCCGAGACGGGTTACCTGTTTGTATATCACCTGGAGGTGTTGTTGTTGTTTGCCACGCTGGTTGCGATTGGACCGCTTGCCGCTTTTTCCGGGCGGCACGATGCGAAGGGCAGTAATCGATTCGGCCTGGCCGAATTTCCAAATTAGGACAAAACTGGAGGTCCGCCATGTTCAGCGGATTAGAAAACATCGATTTGGTAGAGGTTCTTTTTACCCTGTTCTGGGTCTTCTTCATTGGTCTGGTGCTTTACCTGCATCGCGAATCGAAGCGAGAGGGCTATCCGCTGGTCTCCGATCGTTCGGAGCACATCGTCGTACAGGGTTTTCCGAGTATGCCGACTCCGAAGGAGTACCGCATGCCCGACGGCAGGGTCGTGCTGTCGCCTCGCGAGGAGGTTCCCGAGGAGCCTGCTTTGGAGCCGGCCGCACCGCATCCAGGCGCGCCGTTTAATCCCACGGTTGACGGAATGGTGGCTGGTGTTGGTCCGGGTTCGTCGTCAAACCGACCCGATATTGCAGAGCTAACGCTGCAAGGCAAACCGCGCATCGTGCCAATGCGCGCTGACGAAAGTCTGCACGTAGACGAACAGGATCTGGATCCTCGTGGTCTTCCTGTTTTCGCCGCGGATGGCAAGGAAGTTGCCACGGTGAAAGATCTGTGGATCGATCTCGCCGAACCGCAGATCTATTTCATCGAATTGACGATGAAGGATGACGGTCGAGCGGTACTCGTGCCCTTCGGTTTTGCCGAGATTGATAAAGCTGAAAAGGCAATTCGCGTTAACGTTATCTACTCTCATCAGTTTGCCAACGTGCCGCTGCTGAAATCTCCCGATCAGATCACTCTGCTGGAAGAAGATCGGATCATGGGTTACTTCGGCGGTGGTCTGCTGTTCGCCGATAAAGAGCGTGCGGAACCATGGATCTAAACGCGATTCTGGAGCACGACTATGAGCCGGCGCCCGGGCTGCCGGAGGTTTTGCCGCACAATGAGCGGCTGCTCTGGCAAGGAAAGTCGGATTTCAGAAGCATCGCGCGGTGGACCTTCCACGTGCGCAAGCTCGCGGCTTACTTCGCCGCGCTACTTGCGATTCGGCTACTGTTGCAGCTGGCTTCCGGCGCGGATTTTATTGCTGCTCTGGGTGCGGGCACCGGCCTCGCGGCCCTTGCTGTCGTGGCGCTGGGCGTATTGCATTTGTACTCATACCTGATTGCAAAGTCGACGTTATTCACCATCACAAACAAGCGCATAATCATTCGCGCCGGAGTGGCAGTGCCTGTAACGATCAATTTGCCCTTTTCGAAGGTCGAGTCAGCAGATCTGAGGCTGCATTCGGATGGCACGGGTGACATCGCGATTCTCACTGAAGCGGAAAGTCGGGTGTCCTACGTTCTGCTCTGGCCGTACGTCAAGCCCTGGCGTTTCATGCGAGTACGGCCCGTGTTGCGCGCAGTTGCCAACGCAGAAGCGATTGCATCGCTGCTTGCGAACGCGCTGACAGGTTCGGTTTCGCGGGTCAGTCATACGGCGGCGGGCGTCGGTGCGGAAGCGAAAGTTCGTCCAGCATTGACGACTGACGAGCAACAACCGCGACGCAACTGGCTTGCATACCCCACCTTTCCACTGGCATCCGCCGCCTCCCTGGTTGTTGTCGCGCTGATCACCGTTGCCATGCTGCAACTTGCCGATCGTGATAATGACGCGCCGCGCGCGACGCAGGACATCGTCGCCGAGATACAGCTTTATTTCAGAGACAGGGACGATGGCGCCGTAGTTGTGGTCGATGCACTGAGCGGTAATACGATCGAAGTGCTGGAGCCCGGCACTAACGGTTTTCTGCGCAGCACGATGCGTACGTTTGTACGTGAACGTAAGGCGGTGCAGGTGGGAAACGAAACGCCATTTGCGCTGCAGCAGACCGAATCCGGCCGGCTGCTTCTGACGGATCCGGCCACGGGCCGGGAAGTCGACCTCTGGGCGTTCGGCAAAACCAATGCTGAGGCATTCCGGCGCTTCCTGGTAAGCAATCTTCCACAGGCTGTCGCGACGACCAGTCAACAAATAACCGTGCCACCGGGCAATTCGGCAGTGGCTCATATCATTCAGGAGACATCGCAGTGACAAGTTCCGCAATGACGACGAAAACCATGGAAACCAAAACGAATGAGTCGACGACGCAGGCAAGAACGGAGACATTGCTGACCCCGCGGTTCTATACGACGGATTTCGATGCCATGGACAGCCTCAGCATGGCGCCCGTTCGCAACGAGTGGAATCAGTTGATGAGCGAGTTCCGTGCAGACAATAACCATAACCACTTCAAGCGCGATGCAGACTTCGAAAAGGAACTCAAGGAGCTGCCAGCAGCGCTCAAGAAAGAGTTTCTCGACTTCCTGGTCTCGTCAGTTACGTCGGAGTATTCCGGTCACGTGCTTTATGCAGACATCAAGGCAGCCGTCGACAATGAGGACATCCGCGAAGTCATGGGATTCATGGCACGCGATGAATCTCGGCACGCCGGTTTCATCAATAGCTCGCTGAAGGACTTTGGAATGCCAGTCAATCTCGGCTTCCTTCGCAAGGCAAAGAAGTACAAGTACTTCAAACCCAAGTACATCTTCTACGCCACCTATCTATCGGAGAAGATCGGTTATGCGCGTTACATCACCATATACCGTCATCTCGAGCGACACCCGGAGTACCGTTTTCATCCGATTTTCCGCTGGTTCGAGCAATGGTGTAACGACGAATTTCGCCATGGCGAAGTGTTTGCGCTAATCATGAAAGCCAACCCGCACCTATTGCGCGGAGGCAACCGTCTCTGGATACGCTTCTTCCTGCTTGCCGTTTACGCGACGATGTATGTGCGTGACCATACGCGCCCGGAGCTGCATAAGGCGCTCGGTTTTGATCCGACTGACTACGATATGCGAGTTTTGAATATCACTTCCGAGATTACGAAACAGATTTTTCCTTTCACGCTGAACCTCGACGATCCGCGTTTCAGGCGCGGTCTCGACAGGCTGGTGGAGATCAACAAAGCAACCGCGCGGGCGAAAGATCGTGGTGGATTTGTCGGTTTGCTGAAGCGGGCCGGTCTCGCGGTCGCCGGCGCTGCCACCTTCGCACGACTTTTCGCACTGCCAACCGTGAAGCATGAACTGCCGAAGGACGTGCGGCTGGCGCCGAGCTGGTAGTCGGGAGAAGCGCCTCCTATGGACTACGCAGTACCGATCGTTTTTGCCATCGGCACCTGGTGGCTCAGCACCGTACTGATCATGTACCGTGCCGGCCTGCCGCGCCGTTCTTTTGCGAAAACGCTGGTCGCAACTACGGTCGTGATGCTCCTGGGTACCTACGCACTGATTGTCAGCCGCAATGACACCTCAGCGGTTGCCGCCTACCTCGCGTTCGTCGGGGCCCTTGCTATCTGGGGCTGGCACGAAGTCACCTATCTGTTCGGTTTTATCAGCGGGCCAAGGCCGGAGGCTTGCCCGCCTGACTGCAGCGGGTGGCGCCGTTTTGTGCTCGGAGTACAGACCTGCGTGTATCACGAGATCGCCATCGTCGCGACCGCGATAGCAATAGCCGCTATTACCTGGAACGCCGGCAATCGCGTCGGACTGTGGACATTCGTAATTCTTTGGCTGATGCGTTGGAGCGCGAAGCTCAATATCTTTTTGGGCGTGCGCAACTTGCACGAGGAATTCTGGCCCGAGCACCTGGCGTACCTGAAGTCATTCGTGCGCCGCCGTTCCATGAACGAGCTGTTTCCGGTTTCTATACTGGCAGCCACGGCGGTACTCGGCCTGCTGGCGTTTGCCGCGATTGCCGCGGCCGATGACAGTGCGCGGCGCACAGGTGCCACGCTGCTTGCTACGTTACTCGCCCTTGCGACGCTCGAACACTTCCTGATGGTGCTCCGCATACGCGATGATGTGCTGTGGAAGCCCGGGATGCGATCCCGGAACAATTCCGACAGACCAGCTAACTGACGATGTTTCCGTTTTCCGCGATCGTCGGCCAGAACGACATGAAACAGGCGCTGCTGATTGCAGCTGTCGATCCAACGATCGGCGGTGTCTTGCTGTTTGGCGATCGCGGCACCGGCAAGTCGACGGCCGTACGGGCTCTCGCCAGTCTGCTGCCGAAGATGAGCGCTGTCGTTGGGTGTCCATATTCCTGCGAACCAGAGCGCACGCACTGCAAGTCGGCGCACTGCGGTCTGAGCCAAAAGAATGATGAGCACAAAGGCAAGCTGGTACATGTTCCGGTTATCGACCTGCCGCTGGGTGTCACCGAGGACCGCGTCGTCGGTGCGCTCGATATCGAGCGCGCGCTGGTACATGGAGAAAAGTCGTTCGAACCGGGGCTTCTGGCGCGTGCAAATCGCGGCTTCCTCTATATCGACGAGGTTAACCTGCTTGAGGATCACATCGTCGATCTGCTGCTCGATGCGGCGGCATCCGGCGAAAACCTGGTTGAACGAGAGGGTTTGAGTGTGCGCCATCCGGCACGTTTCGTGCTGGTCGGCAGTGGTAATCCGGAGGAGGGTGAGCTGCGACCGCAGCTACTGGATCGCTTCGGCCTCGCGGTTGAGGTTGCTACGTCGATCGATATTGCTGAACGGATCGAGGTGATTAAACGACGTGACGCTTACGAAGCGGATGTCAAGGCGTTTGGCAGGAAGTGGTCGCGACAGGACGGTCGGCTGCGACGGCGCATCGTGAATGCCCGGGATACGCTGGCTGCAGTACAGGTCGACGACGCCATGCTCGGCAAGGCAGCTGAGATCTGCATCGCGCTGGAGACCGACGGATCGAGGGGCGAACTCACGCTGATACGCGCAGCCCGCGCGCTGGCCGCTTACGAGGCAGATAACGCGGTAACAGAGAAACATCTTCGACGAACCGCCGGTATGGCACTGAGCCACCGTCTGCGTCGAAACCCACTGGATGAGTCAAGTGCGGATGCGCGTGTTGAGCGCGTACTTGACGAAGTGCTGGGCGCGTGACTCGGTTCGGCGAGCGCAAACGCCTGCCGGAGAGTGATGCGGCATTAGCTGCACTGCTGTTTGCGGTCGATCCACATGGGCTCGGCGGCGTCGTTCTGCGCGGCATGCCTGGCCCCGTTCGGTCGCGCTGGCTCCGACAGACCCAGGCGCTCATGCCTGCTGGCGCCCCGTGGCTGAAGGTGCCGATAAACGTCAGTAACGACCGTTTGCTGGGTGGCCTCGATTTCGCCGCAACGATCGGTAGTGGCCGCCCTGTGTTTGCGACCGGCATGCTGGAGGCGGCCGATAACGGCGTCCTTGTGGTTTCGATGGCGGAGCGCGTGCCGGCTTCTACGGCGGCGATCTTCGGACTGGCGCTGGATCGAGGCGAACTGCAAACTGAAAGGGACGGTATTGCGCGACTGCGCCAGAGTCACTTCGGTGTCGTCGCACTCGACGAGGGCATTGAAGAGGACGAGCGGCTGGCCGACGGGCTGGCGGACCGGTTGGCCTTCACGGTAATGCTGCGCCAGACAGGGTTCGAAGAACTGGACCTTCACGAATGGTGTCGTAAAGATATTGAACTCGCCCGCAATCGCCTCCGGGCAATAACGTTGGACGAAGGCCTGATCGAGAAACTCTGTGTGGCGTCGGCAGCATTCGCTATTCCGTCTGCGAGAGCAGAGCTTCTCGCCCTGCGCGCAGCGCGAGCGGCTTGTGCGTTACTGGGCAGAAAGACGGCGGCTGAAGAGGAATTGGCGATAGCGGCGCGCCTGGTGTATCCGCAGCGAGCACAGCGGCTGCCGCCAACGGAAGAACCGGGGGAACAGCAGTCCTCACCGGAAGAGCACGACGATGTGCAGCAGGAGTCCAGTCGGAAGAAACAGTCGGAAACCCCGCCCGAGGATATTCTCGTGGATGCGATCCGAGCCGCCATTCCTGCCGGATTACTCGAGGCTCTGCAAAAACAGCATGGCAGGCGCCGACAGCAGAAGGCTGGAGGTCGCGGCGGCCCCCGCACAAAGAGTCGCCGTCGTGGCAGGCCTGTCGGAGTCAGGCAGTGTGAACAACCCGGCATCGAGCGCCTCAATGTGCTCGCGACACTCAAGGCGGCGGCGCCGTGGCAAGAGCTACGCCGGAAATCGTCCGGACGCAATGCCAGAACCCTACTGCTGCGGAAGGAGGATTTGCACGTTACCCGCTACCAGGATCGCATCGAGAATACGACAGTCTTCCTGGTGGATGCCTCCGGTTCTCAGGCGGCGCAGCGTCTGGCTGAAGTAAAAGGCGCTATTGAACTGCTGTTGCACGACTGTTACGTGCGACGCGACCAGGTTGCTCTGATCGCCTTTCGCGGAACAACAGCCGAGGTCATGCTACCGCCGACGCGCGCGCTCGCACGGGTGAAGAGGTCGCTGGCTGCGCTCCCGGGCGGCGGCGGCACCCCGCTTGCCGCCGGACTCGACTCTGCGCGCGAAATGGCGGAGTCCATCGCACACCACGGCAGGATTCCGGCAATCGTTCTGATGACCGATGGTCGCGCCAATATCAGCCGTGACAATCAACAAGGGTCGGCACAGGCGGAGGAGGATGCGTTGCTTGCCGCCCGACTATTGAGGATGGCCGGTATTCAGTCGTTACTGGTAGATACATCGCGACGACCACGCCCACGTGCGCAGACGCTTGCTGATGCGATGGGTGCACGATACGTTCCGCTGCCCTATGCGGATGCCGCCACTATTTCTGCAACCGTGCAGAGGAATGTGGCCTGATGTCGCGCCAGCCGAATGCTCTTCTTCGCGCGCGTCCCGAACGATTCGCTTACCAGGGCGTCGAAACCCGGTCGCCAATCCCGGACGACTGGCCTGGTCGATCAAACAGTCGCTTTATCGAAGCAGCCGGGACTCGGTGGCACATTCAGCGCGCTGGCGCCGGCTCGCCGATGCTGCTGTTGCATGGCACTGCGGCTTCGATACATACGTGGCGCGCGATAATGCCGCTACTGACCGCGAACTACGAAGTACTTGCACTCGATCTACCGGGCCACGGTTTCAGTGCAAGACTGCCAGACAACTCGATGTCGTTGCCGGCAATGTCAGAGGCGATTGCAGAGCTGCTTCGTCGCGTCGAGTTTCAGCCACGCTGTGTCGTCGGTCACTCAGCCGGTGCGGCTATTGCGCTGCGCATGGCGCTTGATGGGGCTATCAACCCGGACAGCATCATTGGCCTCAACGCCGCCTTGCTGCCGTTCGGCGGTGGCCTGCAGCGGATCCTTGCGCCAATGGCGCAGCTATTCGCGAACACGCAACTGATGCCGATGCTTATCGCAAAGCGCGCCAACGATATCAGGGCGGTCCGACGCATTCTGAAGGGTACAGGATCGAACCTGGACGACACCGGCGTCGATTTCTATCAACGCTTGCTGCAGCGGGAAGAGCATGTCGCAGCAGTCTTATCGATGATGGCGAGCTGGAACCTGCAACCGCTGCTCGACGATTTGCCGCAGCTCGTACCGCGACTTCACCTCGTTGCGGGTGGTCGCGATAAGGCGGTCAGCCCGCGCGAGGCTGAGAAAATCGCGGCCGCATTGCCGGGCACTACCGTAACGTGCCTCGACGGATGCGGACATCTCGCACACGAAGAGCAGGCAGCGAGAGTGGCCGATGTGATCGGTGAATTCTGCCGACAGGAGGGGCGCTGCTAATGCTGACTATCGACAAGACGCTGGAGCACCCTGATCGTAGGGAACTCAATGACGAGGTGCATGCGCGGCCACCGGACAGCCTGCCGACGCCATGCGCCGTCACTTACATTGCCCGCCTGCCGCAGAGAGATCCAAGGAGCGGTCAAGGCAAAGATCTGCTTGGCGATCTGCTGGCTCGCTTCGACCAACCGCGGCCCGATCGAGCAATCAATCATTTCACGACAATGCTTGGCAAAGACCGACTGCGTTGGGAGCGACATACCGAGTACAATCGTTACACGTTTGTCGCGCCGGTCGATCCCGATGATACGGCCGATCGTTTTCATGAGCCCGACATTCCCGCCGATTGGATCAAGGAAATGCAAGGCGAGCTGTTTGTTGGCGTGCGCGCGGAAATAGCGGGTCCCGAAGACATCGACATGTCAATCGATGATCTGAGTGCGAAGTATTTCGGCGGCAACATGTTCATAGGTTCGCGTGTCGCCGGTGAAGCTGGCGTCGCGCTTACCGATCTGTGCATACATGAGGATGGCTTCAGTCGTATTGTCGTTATAAACGACAGGATGCCGGACGCGCAGACTGGCCGTGTTGTGCAGCGTCTGCTGGAGATAGAAACGTATCGCATGATGGCGCTATTGGCGCTGCCACTTGCGCGGGAGCTTACACCGGTCCTGGACGAGGACGAACTGGAACTGACAGCCATTGGCGAGGCGCTGCTCGATGCCGAATCGCACCATGAACAGGATTGGCTGGACCGCCTGACACGGCTGTCCGCCAGCAGCCAGAGTCGTCACCAGCGCAGCAGCTATCGATTTGCAGCCGCCGACGCGTACTATGAAATCGTCTTGCAACGCATCAATGAGCTGCGCGAGACACGTATTCAGGGGTTGCAGACGTTTGCGGAGTTCACCACCCGTCGACTGACACCGGCGGTCAAGACCTATCGCGCGGTGTCACGGCGGCAGCAATCTATCCTCGAACAAATGGCACGGGCGACGAAACTCCTGTCCACACGCATCGATATTGCCCGTCAACAGCAGAACCAGTCATTACTGGAGTCCATGAATCGTCGCGTCAAGACGCAGCTCCGGCTTCAGGCGACCGTCGAAGGATTGTCCGTCGCCGCGGTCACTTACTACGTTGTTGGCCTGGTTGGCACGCTCGCCGAGGGTTTCAAATCCATGGGTGTTCCGCTCAATCTATACCTGGTGTCTGCGGTGAGCATTCCTGTCGTTGCCGGGATTGCTTTCCTCGGAATAAGCCAGCTGCGCAAGAAAATTTCGCGAGAGGATTTCGAGTAGGTGGCTCACCTAAGCGTGCATTGCAACGTGTCGGCGTTTACGATGCCAGGGGAACCGGGTAGCAATTATGTATCTTGATAACCTGAAACGCGCACTACAGAACGATGCCGACCAGAGCGAGTGCCGTCAGATATTGCGAAATGGCTCGCATTCGTTTTTTGCCGCGTCGCTGCTGTTGCCGGGGGAGTTCCGACAGCCGATTACTGCTTTGTACGCATTCTGCCGGGTCGCTGATGATGCGGTTGACCTGGCAGAGGATCCGCGTGCCGGTCTGCGGTCACTGCAGCAGCGACTTCTGCAGATCTACGCCGGCGAACCTTGCGATCTACCCGTCGATCGTGCCTTTTACAGGGTAGTGCGCGACTACAATGTTCCGTACACGCTGCCTGCGGCATTGTTGGAAGGTTTTGAATGGGATGTCACCGGCAAACACTATGCAACCCTCTCTGACACGCTCGCCTATTCGGCGCGAGTGGCCGGCACTGTCGGGGTTATGATGGCCGTGCTGATGGGCGTTCGAAACACCGAAGTCCTCAGTCGAGCCTGCGATCTTGGCGTTGCGATGCAGTTGACCAATATTGCGCGTGATGTCGGTGAGGATGCGCGAGCGGGCCGCGTCTATCTGCCGACCGACCTGTTGCATGCAAACGGTGTCAATATTGAAACCTGGCTCCGCGAGCCTGCGCTCTGTGACGGCATCAAAGATACCGTCAGAGAGATTCTGGAGGTAGCGGAACCGCTCTACGCACGAGCAGCCTGGGGCATCAGCCAGCTTCCGGTCAGCGTTCGGCCCGGCATATTTGCCGCCAGTTCTATCTATGCCGAAATTGGCCGGGAGATCGAACGCAGTCAATACGATTCCGTCAGCCAGCGCTCCGTCGTCCCTTTCACGCGGAAGATAAAATTATTGTCGGTCGCCTTGCGACAGGCCATGAGCGCCCGGCGCCGAGACGACGCGCCGCCGCTGCGGGAAACGCGGTTTTTACTCGATGCGGTTACGCAGGCTGTCTAGCCACCGCCAGTGAACTTCGTCGTCATCGAATTTCTGGTTTTCTTCGTGCCGCTGCTCGGCTTTGCAATCTGGGAATATTTGAAAGTCTCGCGCGATCTTCGTGAACTGGCCGATACGGATGAATCGGATGATTCGGATTAATGGCGCACGGCGCTCGAATGTGCGCTCAGCGGATGCGTGGCATTCTGAAGGGCAACAGCAAACGCACCCACGCTGACTTGAAGCGATCCAGATCGAGGCTCTCATGCATCAGCCGCGACGGGTCTGCCGCGTCTCCTACTGTTAACGCGGAGCGCGCATAAAAAGGCGTATCTTCAAGCGTCCGCGCGAGCTGCGGATGACCCTCCAGGCGCGCTTTGCGCGAAATCCGCCAGCCGGTACTTGGCAACTCGACCGCCGCTGGGACCGCGACGTCCTGGCAGTTGCCGTCGTGATCGAAGTGTAATCCCAGGAAACGCTGCGTGCCGTCAAGCTGCGTAACAGCGTAACTGATCGCGGTCCCGGAAGGTCGCTCGCCGCGACTCCAGTCCCAGCCCTTAAAATCGTCTTCCAGGGCTCTCTCACCGTAATTGGTATCGACGTAGCCGTGGCCCTGCCAGCAAATGGACGGTGCGCTCATCTGCACATCGATTCGCGCCGCAGGCGAGTATGGCTGCCAACGGTGTCGCCCTGCGGCATCGAGAGCAAATGAGCGCGAATTTGTCACCGCTGGCCGGACCACGACCTTGCCGCGAACTCGACGTGCAAAGGGCATAGACCGCTCGCTGATCTCGACTTCGAGACGGTCGTTATGCCACCGCAGCGAGCTGGGGCCTACGGTGAACCAGTCGGCACCCCGACCCACCGCGTTCCGTCCGCGCTCGGTCATCGCCCATAACTTATCGCGGGCGTTATAAAGCCCCACATTGATGGCGCAGTGGTCGAGCGGGTCCGTCAGGCCCCGCTGTCGGGCACGGAAATAGTAAGGCGAGAAGACGCTGCCGACGAAGGCAATGATCACAATGCCCTGCTGCCCGTCGTCACTGATGCCGTCGACATACCACCAGCGGTATCCGGAGTCCGGCACGGCCGTGTCGAAACGAGGCCTGCCCGAGTCGGGCGCGAGGTGTGGAGAGGCTGACATGGCGCCCATCATCGCATCGTCGCGTGACGGAATCACGCGGCTAACGTATTGACGGGGCGCAGCGATATGTCTATTCTGGCTTACAGATAAATGTGACAAGCAAAGTTGACAGATAGCCGGAGAGAGGCAATGGATCCGAACGCCCGAATTAATACGGCACTACAGAAAGCGATTGCCGCCATCGCCGGCCCCTCCTGTCCGCCGCGACTGGCTGAAGCAATCCACTACGCGGTGTTTCCGGGCGGTCATCGTATCCGTCCGCGTCTGTCCCTGGCGGTAGCTTCCGCGTATCCCGATGCCGACGCAAACGTTGTGGACGCCGCATTGTGCAGCATCGAATTATTGCACTGCGCGTCCCTGGTTCATGACGACATGCCGTGTTTCGATGACGCGACCATGCGCCGCGGCAAGTCCGCCGTTCACGTCGCCTATGGGGAGCCGACGGCACTGCTCTGCGGCGACGCGCTCATCGTGCTGGCCTTTCAAGCGATTTCGTCAGCCGCCAGTCTGGCGCCGCGTCGTGCAGGCAATCTGCTTGGCATCGTCAGCGACGGCGTTGGCGCGCCCAACGGCATCGTCGCCGGCCAGGGATGGGAGTGCGAAGCGGCGGTACCGCTCGAGGAATATCAGCGCGCCAAAACCGGTGTACTGTTCGCTGCCGCTACGATGGCCGGAGCGGCCGCCGCCGGCACCGATCACAAAGAATGGGGGCGTCTCGGAGAATGCATTGGTGAGGCATACCAGATAGCGGATGATTTGATGGATTGCTTTGGTGATCCCGATGTCATCGGTAAACCGGTCGGCCAGGACGCGCTCAACGGCAGGCCAAACGCCGTGCGTGAGCTTGGCGCGAAAGGCGCCATGGCTCGACTGCGAGACATCATCGAGGCCGCCGTCGACTCTGTCCCTCAGTGCCCGGGCATGGAGCAGCTCCGCAAACTGATTCAGCACGACGCAGAGCAGATAATGACCATGGCGCTTAACGGCCGCGCAGCTGCCTGAGGCACGCGCCGCGCATTGCGACGCCGTGCAGCAACGCGTGTTCTCGGAGTACTTCTTCAACCTGCGCAACCGCCTCCTGAGTAACTCGGGTTTTCGCAGATGGGCACAAAAACGGCTTTTAACTCAATGGTTTGCAAAGCGTCGTAGCGAACGCTTGTTTCGTCTGTGCAGCGGCTTCATACACAGTCAGGTGCTGCTGGCGTGCGTGCGTCTGGGGCTGTTCGATACTCTACGCGACGGCCCTCAAGCTGTTGAAACAATCATTTCGAAAACAGGATTGTCAGCGCATCGCGGTGTCTATCTGTTGCGCGCGGCGGCAGCGCTTGAACTGCTGCAGCGGCGGCCGAATGGTGACTTCGGCATCGGAAATCTGGGTGCGGTGTTGATTGATAATCAGTCGCTCCTCGCGCTCGTCGAGCACCATGCCTTGTTGTACGAAGACCTGCTTGATCCGGTAGCACTGTTCAACAAGCCGGATATTGAAACACGCCTCTCGAAATTATGGCCGTATGCCGGCAGCGATGCGCCTGGAGAGCTCACAGCGGAACAGGTTTCGGCTTACACGAATTTGATGGCAACGTCCCAGACCATGGTTGCCGAGCAGGTTCTCGACGCCTACTCCCTCGCCCGCCACAAGAAGCTACTCGATCTAGGGGGTGGTGCCGGCGCGTTCGTGGCCGCGGCGGCACGCAGGTGGCCACATCTCCGGCCGGCGCTTGCGGATCTTCCGGCTGTTGCCGAGATAGCAAACAACCGCCTCGAGCAACTGGGACTCGCCGATCGGATCGATGTAGTGCCGTTCGATGCGACCAAGGAAACCCTGCCGAGCTGTTATGACGTGGTCTCGCTGATTCGGATTATTCACGACCATGACGATGAGCAGGCGATGCAGATGCTAACGGCCGCCAGGAGCGCGTTGACCGATGCCGGGACTCTCATAATCGCCGAACCCATGGCGGATGCACCTGGCGCAGGGCCGTTGATTGATGCGTATTTCAATGTCTACCTGCTTGCAATGGGAAGCGGCAGGCCAAGGAGCTTCGAGGAAGTCGCTGAATTACTGAAAAGGGCCGGTTTCCACCGTGTTCGGCGGCGGGCGACGCACGTGCCGTTGATTACCAGTGTCATTGTCGCAACACGTTGACGAATAAAGTGTAAGGTATTGTTGACAATATAAACAGTCAGAGTAAACTGACACACTGTGACTATCCATTCGAAATCAAGGGGTGAATCCGGTTCGCTGAAGGCGCGGGCCGTGGTATTTGAGGAGCCCCAGGCACTCAGCGTGCGGGAGCTTGCGTTGACCCCCCCGGGGGATGGCGAGGTCATTGTCGACGTCGAATGGAGCGGCATCAGCACCGGTACCGAGAAGCTGCTGTGGAGCGGGAAGATGCCGGCATTTCCGGGCATGGGTTACCCCCTGGTGCCGGGTTACGAGACGGTCGGGCGCGTATCCGCGGCAGGCGAAAACACAGGGTTTGAAATCGGCGAACGTGTCTTCGTGTCGGGTGCGCGCTGTTTTGGCGAGGTCCGCGGCCTGTTCGGCGGTGCGGCCTCGAAGCTGGTCGTCGACGCAGCAAAGCTCGTCAAGCTCAACGAAAACTTGCAGGAAGAGGCCATATTGTTGGCGCTTGCAGCTACCGCGTACCACGCGCTGCACGACGACGGTACCGAGCTCGCACTTCCCGAACTTATCGTCGGCCATGGCGTCCTCGGCCGATTGATGGCGCGCCTGACGATCGCGCTGGGTGGCAAGGCTCCCACCGTGTGGGAAACAAACGCGAAGCGAGCTCACGGTGGCGATGGCTACAGCGTCATCACCGCGGATACCGATGCACGTCGCGACTACGGGCGCATTGTCGATGCCAGTGGCGATCCTGCGATTCTTGACAAGCTGGTGCAGCGACTGCGCCGCAACGGCGAAATCGTACTGGCCGGGTTCTATTCGGAACAACTGGCGTTCACGTTTCCCCCAGCCTTCATGCGAGAAGCGAAGTTTAGAATCGCCGCGGAGTGGTCGGCTATCGATCTGCGCAGCGTCAAGTCCCTGGTCGACAGCGGTGCATTATCGCTCACTGATCTGATCAGCCATCGTTCGCGGGCCGAGGATGCTGAAAGCGCATACCCGACCGCATTTTCGGATCCGCAGTGCCTGAAGATGGTACTGGACTGGAGGAGTACCTGAATGCCCGAGCCGGCGATCGTAAAAGAACACAAGATTGACCCCCAGATTCAGATGCGTGAGCGACTGCGTGATGAAGCGGCTATCGATCCGGACCCGGTGCCGAGCGGCGAAGTCGCTAAAGAAACGCAGATCATCGCCATCTATGGCAAGGGCGGTATCGGCAAGAGCTTCACACTGTCGAATCTTTCTTACATGATGGCTCAGCAGGGCAAAAAGGTGTTGCTGATCGGGTGCGACCCCAAGAGCGACACGACCTCACTGCTGTTCGGCGGCAAAAGCTGTCCGACGATCATAGAAACCTCTTCAAGAAAGAAGGCCGCCGGCGAAGAAGTCGAAATCGGCGATGTCTGCTTCAAGCGCGACGGCGTCTTTGCCATGGAGCTTGGCGGACCCGAAGTCGGACGGGGCTGCGGTGGTCGCGGCATCATTCATGGCTTTGAACTGTTGGAGAAACTCGGTTTTCATGACTGGGATTTCGACTATGTTCTGCTCGACTTTCTCGGCGATGTCGTCTGCGGCGGCTTCGGCTTACCCATCGCTCGTGACATGTGTCAAAAGGTCATCGTTGTCGGGTCGAACGACCTGCAATCCCTGTACGTCGCGAACAACGTCTGCTCGGCCGTGCAGTACTTCCGCAAACTGGGCGGCAATGTGGGTGTAGCCGGCATGGTGATCAACAAGGACGATGGCACGGGCGAGGCGAGCCGCTTTGCGGACGCCGTCGGCATTCCGGTGCTCTCGGCCATTCCCGCTGACGACGATATCCGCAGGAAAAGCGCTAACTACGAAATTATCGGTCGGCCCGGTGCGCAGTGGGCGTCGCTGTTTGAAGAACTGGCTGAAGGCATCAATGGCGCACCGCCGCTGCTGCCCACACCCCTGGAACAGGAAGGACTGCTGGCGCTATTCGGCAGCGACGATGACGGCCGGGGCGGCAGCCTCGAACCCGCTACGGCCGCGGATATGTGCGGCAAGCAGTTTGTAGAGCGACCGTCGCTCGAAGTGGTGTACGACGAGGCTTAGAGGCATCACTGAGCGGCGTAATTCGGGGAAACGAAGAACGACAAGCATGGCAGACGGCGAAGACAATAAGAAGCAACGCACTAGTATCGGTCAGGATGCGCCTGATGGCGGTCGGACTGCGCCGGATATCGGCGGCTGTCATTCGAACGAGGAGCTGCGCGAGGCGGCAGCCAAAGCCGGCAAGACCGAGGTGCTCGAGCGATACGCCAAAGATTATCCCTCGGGGCCGCACGATCAGCCACAAAGCATGTGTCCGGCATTTGGCTCTCTTCGGGTAGGACTACGCATGCGTCGCACCGCGACAATTCTGTCGGGTTCAGCCTGCTGCGTTTACGGTCTTACTTTCACCTCACACTTCTACGGTGCGCGCCGCACGGTCGGCTATGTGCCGTTTAATTCGGAGTCGCTAGTCACAGGCAAGCTTTACGAAGACATTCGGGATGCGGTCTACGAGATGGCCGACCCGGAAAAATACGACGCCATCGTCGTGACCAATCTTTGCGTGCCGACGGCCTCTGGCATCCCACTGCAGATGCTGCCGAAAGAGATCGACGGCGTTCGCATCATCGGTATCGACGTTCCCGGATTTGGCGTACCAACGCACGCAGAGGCCAAGGACATCCTTGCCGGTGCGATGCTGAAATATGCGCGTGAGGAGGCAGAGAGTGGCCCGGTGCAGGCACCTCGGGAAAGGAAGGAGCTGCCGACGGTAGCGCTGCTGGGCGAGATGTTTCCAGCCGACCCGGTCAGTATCGGCCAGCTGCTCGAGCCCCTCGGTCTGGCAGCCGGCCCCGTCGTGCCGACGCGAGAATGGCGAGAGCTCTACGCGGCATTAAGTAGCCAGGTCGTCGCCGCAATTCATCCTTTCTACACTGCGTCTGTACGTGAATTTGAGCGCGCGGGTCGCACCGTCGTTGGATCCGCGCCTGTTGGGCAGCACGGCACAGCCGCATGGCTAGACGCAATTGGCAAGGCCTATAACGTCAGTCAGTCAATGATTGACCAGGCGAAGAACCGCTTCATCCCGATTATTGCTGGTGCAGTAGCGCAGCTGCGTATCAAAGGTCGCATCACCCTCTCTGGCTACGAGGGCTCGGAGCTGCTTGTCGCGCGCATGCTGATTGAATGCGGCGCCGACGTGCGCTATGTCGGAACGGCATGCCCGAACACGCCCTGGTCGGATCCCGATCGTGAGTGGCTCGAGAGCAAGGGCGTCAGCGTCAACTATCGCGCTTCACTGGAAGATGATCTTGCCGCGATGGCCGAATTCGAGCCGGACCTGGCGATCGGTACGACGCCGGTTGTGCAGAAAGCGAAAGAGGCCGGCACACCGGCGCTCTATTTCACCAACCTGATTTCCGCACGTCCGTTGATGGGTGTGCCGGGCCCGGGTTCGCTTGCCCAGGTCGTCAACGCGGCGATGGAGCAGCAGCATCGCTTTGACACGATGCGCGAGTTCTTTGACGACGTCGGCAGCGGCAAGACCAGCGGGATATGGGAGCGCGGCCACGCGGCAGTGGGGGGCTCAGGCTAATGCTGGTGCTCGACCACGACAGGGCTGGTGGCTATTGGGGGAGCGTTTACGTGTTCTCTGCGATCAAAGGGCTGCAGGTGATCATCGACGGTCCGGTGGGCTGCGAGAATCTACCGGTAACTTCGGTGCTGCACTACACCGACGGGCTGCCACCGCACGAGCTGCCGATTGTCGTTACCGGGCTCTCGGAAGACGAGCTCGGCCAGCATGGCACCGAGGGTGCGATGAAGCGGGCGCATGCAACGCTCGATCCGCAACAACCAAGTGTGGTCGTTACCGGATCGATTGCAGAGATGATCGGCGGGGGCGTAACGCCCGAGGGCACGAAGATCAAACGCTTCCTGCCACGAACGATCGACGAGGATCAGTGGCAGAGTGCTGATCGCGCGATGTACTGGCTATGGAAAGAGTGGGGTCCGAAGAAGGGCAAAGTGCCGCCGCTGGCAGCACGTAAAGCGGGCGAAAAACCGCGGGTCAACATAATTGGCCCGTCTTACGGCGTGTTCAACATGCCTTCCGATCTCGCCGAGATAAGGCGCCTCGTCGAGGGCATTGGCGCAGAGGTCAACCTGTCATTTCCGTTGGGTAGCCACCTCACCGACGTACCAAAACTCGCGAACGCCGAGGCCAACATATGCATGTACCGAGAGTTCGGCCGCAACCTTTGCGAGGCCCTTGAGCGGCCCTACCTGCAGGCACCGATCGGTCTGCACAGCACAACCAGGTTCCTGCGCGAACTGGGCAGTTTGTTGGGCCTGGATCCGGAGCCGTTTATTGAGCAGGAAAAGCACACCACGATCAAACCACTTTGGGACCTTTGGCGCTCCGTCACGCAGGACTTCTTCGGTACCGCGAGCATCGCCATCGTCGCTAACGAAACCTACACGCGCGGGCTCAAGCTGTTTCTCGAGAACGATCTGGGAATGCCATGCGCGTTGGCGGTAGAACGCAAGGCGGGCGCCAAGACCGACAATGGGGCGGTCCGCGATGCACTCCGCGAAACCAATCCACTGGTGGTATTCGGCAGCTATAACGAACGTATGTATCTCGCCGAGATGGATGCCCATGGCATCTACATACCGGCTTCATTCCCGGGCTCGATCATCCGCCGTCATACAGGCACGCCGTTTATGGGCTACGGCGGAGCGACCTATGTCGTGCAGGAGATATGCAATGCGCTTTTTGACGCGTTGTTCAACATCCTGCCGCTGGGCAGCGAACTCGACAAGGTGGACCAGACGCCGGCGAGGGTGCATCGCGAGATGTATTGGCATGACGAGGCGCGCGGCGTGCTCGATGCAATCGTCGCAGAAAAGCCCGTGCTTATCCGAATTTCCGCTGCCAAGAAACTGCGGGACGCGATAGAAGCCTACGCCCGGGAGCAGGGCATGGATGAAGTGACTATCGACTGCGTACGCGTCATTGCCAAACAGCAGGGGGTCGGCAGGGCTGCCGCCTGAAGTAATCAGTAAGAGAGTTTTGAAAAACGTCGCGTTGTTAACGAAAAGCTATACGCGGCGCATCGAGGAGGAAGGTGCATTGGACACAACGAATAATCTGACGCATGGATTGAGAAAGGAAGAAGTCTGGTCGTGCCGGTTTATCTGGCTTGCCTGCTTCGCATTCCTGCTTCCGGTGGCGATCGTAGCGCGGCTGTCAGGCTGGCGCTGGCGCCCATGGCCCGCACACGCTGCCGGCTACCGTTCCGCGTTCAAAGAAGCGAAGTCTATGTCAACGCGCGCCGCCGGCGTCGTGTTCTCGATTTAAAAAGATTTGCAACAAAGGCAGAAGCCTTCGCTGCATTTCCCTGCCGTGAGGGGTTTCACGGCAACCACAACCATGTCGACTTGAGTTGAGGAGTAGGAGATATGTCTGAGGAAAAAAGATCTTTCACAGGTCTTACATCAAGGGAGGCCAAGGAGTTCCATAAGTACTTCATGCTTGGCTTTATTGTGTTTACGGTAATTGCCATCGTTGCTCACTTCCTGGTGTGGCAATGGCGGCCCTGGTTTCCCGGGGTTGATGGCTACGCAGCCGTGACTGACGGCGCTAACGCTCTCGTGCATAGCGCGATAACGTTGTTGGCATAGGGGGAAAGGTTATGTGGAGAATTTGGTTAATGTTTGATCCGCGCCGCGTAATGGTCGCCATGGCGATATTTCTCTTTGTGCTGGCAATTTTCATCCATTTTATTCTGTTGAGTACCGACAGATTCAACTGGATCGAGGGTCCGAGCGCAGCCGCCCAGCTGCAAACCCCGGCCGTGCTCATAGAGCCGGCCCAGGTAAACCGCAGTTCGCACTGGGTGTGATGCAAACCGTAGTAAAGCACACAGTAGCGGGTCGGCCGGTATCACAAGGCTGGTCGGTCCGCTGCTTGTTGCGCAGCCACTAGCAGGGAACGAGATGCCGGACTGACGACCCGACATCGGAGGATATCTACAATGTCTATGCTGAGCTTCGAAAAGAAATACAGGATCCGCGGCGGAACACTGATCGGCGGCGACCTGTTCGATTTTTGGGTCGGGCCGTTTTACGTCGGGTTCTTCGGTGTAACTACCGCGTTTTTTGCGCTGCTGGGAACGTCGCTAATCTTCTACGGAGCTGCTATCGGGCCCACCTGGAACATCTGGCAGATAAGCATTGCGCCGCCGGATATCAGTTACGGGCTGTCACTGGCGCCATTGAAAGAGGGCGGGCTGTGGCAACTGATCACGTTCTGCGCGGTCGGCGCATTCAGCTCGTGGGCACTCAGGCAGGCTGAGATCAGCCGCAAGCTGGGCATGAACTATCATGTGCCGATTGCATTCAGCGTCGCCGTTTTTGCCTACGTGACCCTGGTCATCATCCGTCCTGTTCTCATGGGCGCATGGGGACACGGTTTCCCTTACGGAATCATGAGCCATCTCGACTGGGTGTCAAACACCGGCTACCAGTATCTGCACTTTCATTACAACCCGGCGCACATGCTGGCAGTGACGTTCTTCTTCACGACCACGCTGGCACTGGGGTTACACGGTGGTGCCATTCTCTCCGCGACCAATCCGCACAAGAAAGGCGACACGGTCAAAGGCAACTACCACGAAAACAGTTTTTTCCGCGACACGATCGGTTATTCGATCGGGTCGCTTGGCATTCACCGACTTGGCCTGTTCCTCGCGCTCAATGCTGGCTTCTGGAGTGCAGTTTGTATCGTTATCAGCGGTCCGTTTTGGACCCGCGGTTGGCCGGAGTGGTGGAACTGGTGGCTATCGCTGCCGATTTGGGGATAGGGGACCGTCATGGCTACGTATCAGAATATCTTCAATCGTGTGCAGGTGCACGGTGACTACGATCCCGGAGTACCCCTGCCGAAAGGCGTTTTTGATCGAACCGGCGCCTTCTTTTCACGACTGTTCGGCAAGTTCGCCGAGGCGCAGGTCGGTCCCGCCTATCTTGGCACGACGGGGCTGTTTTCCATCATTTTCGGTCTGCTCGCGTTCGAAATCATCGGCCTGAACATGTGGGCCTCGGTTGGTTGGGATCCCGTCGAATTTTTCCGGCTGCTGCCGTGGCTGGCGCTGGAGCCACCGGCGCCGGAATACGGTCTGAGCCTGCCGCCGCTGAATGAAGGCGGTTGGTGGCTGCTGGCCGGATTCTGCCTGACGGTCTCGATACTGCTCTGGTGGGTACGAATGTATCGTCGCGCGACCGCGCTGGGTATGGGCACGCACGTTGCCTGGGCATTTGCGTCGGCTATATGGCTGTATCTCGTTCTGGGCTTCATCCGACCCGTGCTGATGGGCAGCTGGAGTGAGGCCGTGCCGTTCGGAATCTTTCCGCACCTCGACTGGACGACGGCGTTCTCGCTTCGTTATGGCAACCTCTTCTACAACCCGTTCCACATGCTGTCGATTACGTTCCTGTATGGCTCCGTGCTGCTGTTTGCCATGCACGGCGCAACGATCCTCGCCGCAGGCAACTACGGCGCTCATCGTGAGATCGAGCACATCGTCGATCGCGGAACGGCGGCGGAGCGCAGTGCCATTTTCTGGCGATGGACCATGGGTTTTAACGCGTCGATGGAGTCAATTCATCGCTGGGCCTGGTGGTTTGCGGTGTTGACGACGCTGACGGGTGGCATCGGTATTCTTTTGACCGGTACTGTCGTCGATAACTGGTATTTGTGGGGCATGGAGCATGGTTTCGTACCGCCGTACCCTGAAGTTTATCCGGGCATGGCTGATCCGGCAGCGCCGTAGGAGAGCGACAACATGAAAAATGCCAAGCGCACCCTGACCTGTCTGACCCTGGCGTCGCTGCTGTTGTCAGCCTGTGAGCGACCGCCGATCGAGACGTCGCAAATTGGCTATCGCGGCACGGCTATGGTGGATGTGCAGAATCCGCGTACGCCAGTCGGCGAGACGGGCTATCCGGCCGCACCGCCACCGGCGTCGGCCGACGGTCCGAAGGCCGGTGAGGTCTATCAGAACGTTCAGGTTCTCGGCGATCTGTCGGTCGCCCAGTTCACCCGGCTGATGACCTCGATAACCGCCTGGGTTTCTCCGGAGCAGGGCTGCAACTATTGTCACAATTCGGCCAACCTGGCGAGCGATGATATCTACACGAAGGTTGTTGCGCGCCGCATGATTCAGATGAACCAGCACGTCAATACCGCCTGGTCGGATCACGTCGGAAATGCGGGCGTGAACTGTTACACCTGTCACCGAGGCAAGAACGTACCTGAGTACATCTGGTTCTCCGAGGGTGACAGCACCTACGGCAACAGCCCGTTCTCGGGATGGCGTGACGGCCAGAACCGCCCGGTTGCGGCGGTTGCCTACTCGACGTTGCCTTCAGATCCGTTCACAAAATATCTGGGTTCACCGGATAGCGAGAGCTCCCGGCTGGCCTCGCCGGGACCCTATCCGCACGGCGGCAAGACCACCAAGGAAGCTGAGTGGAGTTACGCGCTGATGATGAACTGGTCGGCGTCACTGGGAGTCAACTGCACCTATTGCCACATGACATCTTCGTTCCAGAACTGGGAGCAAAGCACGCCGCAGCGAATCACGGCTTATTACGGTCAGAGTATGGTGCGCGATCTGAATGCTGACTACCTGACCCCGCTGGGTCCGGTGTATCCGCCGCATCGCCTTGGCGACGCGCTGGGCGATGCACCGAAAGCCTATTGCCTGACGTGTCACCAGGGCCAGAAGAAGCCGCTGGGTGGTGCCGACGCGGTGACGGCCTACCCGGCGCTGGCCGCGAAATAGCTGTTCTTCCTGTTGCGCCTCGAGACTATGGGTCACGAGGCGCTCTTCTTTTGTTCGCCCTTGTTCCTGGCAATGCCATACCGTTTCGCCAGCTGCCAGACATGATCAGGCAGCATGTAAGGCATGCGCCGCGGTTCTTCACGGCGTAAATGCAACACCGACTCGATAGCCTTCATTTCAACTCGCGCACGCGCGAACTCGAGACCGCGAGGGCCGAAGCGCGGCATCAGCCAGCCCATGATCGGCCGCAGCCAGTCAGGCATGCGGCGCAAGGGCAAACCGCCCGCTGCGCGCTCTACGTTTTTCATGAAGCCGCTGACGGAACTCTTGCGATTGCCGCCGCTACCAGGTTCGCTGACGATGACCTCTCCACCAAGTAGCTCGAGCAGCTCTTCACCGCGTTGGTTGCGGACCAATAGCCACTGCTCACCTTCTCCGCCCATGTAACCGACTGTGATGTCAGCAAGCGCGTTGGTGTAGTCGACGCAGGTACGGCAGGTTAGCGGAAAGAAATCCGCCGGCAGCTGCGAGATCGGCAACTGGAGGAAGGGGATCTCACGTTTGCTACCGTCTGCGAACCGCAGCTCAACGTGGTAGTCGGCGCGAAATTCCAGGTACTCGATCGTGTCAGGTTCGTCCGACAGCAATGCCAGGAATTCGTGGAAGCGTTCAGTCGTGGTGTTGTCCGAACAGGGCGTGCCGATTACGTACAGGCGCTCAAAGCCGAGTTCCCGCTCTAGCGCACGTAACGCATAAACCTGGCAAGGAATGCCAATGATGCCGAGGCGCCTGTAGCCTGCTGCAAGCGCCGGCTCGAGCAGCGCGAGCAGGGGTGCATAGCCCATGCGCATGCCGCGGCAGGCGGCCATATCCGCCGCGTCCGTAACGAGGACTGGCTGCGGCTTCCAGCGATCATCGGGATCTGGTTTAACCGTCAATACCGCATCGACTGTGCCGCTTTGCAGGAGGCGCTCGCCGATTCGTGTTGCGATGCCCGTCCACTGTGCACCGGAGAGCGGTTGCCGCAAAGACGCGCGTAACACGCGCCGAAACGGACCAAAGAACAGCTCATTGGGCCGTGCGCTGTCACGCTTGCGGCCATGCACGACCGTCTCGAGTCCGGGGTAGTCTGGTTTAATAAACTGGCAGGCACGACCACAGCGTTTGGGGTCCGCGGTTCGTGAAATGCCACAATCGGTGCAAAGATCACGAGCCACCGCTGGCCGGATAGCCGTGCCGCTGCTCATGGGGCGGCGGTGTCGTCCAGAAACGCGTCGTAAGCCGGGAAGAACTCATTCGGCCGTTCGAAATGCGGCAAGGCGCCGGAGTTGAAGGCCTGCACGCGCCAGTTATCGCGTTGTTTTGCCCACCCAGCCTCGCTGAAGTCCTTGAAATCGCCACGTGTGCCGTGCGCGAGCCATACCGGTAGCTCAAGCCGCTCGTAGAGGTTCCGAATGTCACCACTGAAAAGTCGCCCTGACAGGAATGCCAGCGGCGCGTGCTCGGCACCGGGTTGATGCGTCGTCAAATCGTCGTATGCGGCAAGATCCTCATCGATATTTGCGGAGCCCCACGTGCGGCGCAGGAAATAGCGCACGACTCGTGGGTTCACCAGTCCCTTGAACAATGCGCGGCGCCAAAGTGGCACGTCAACAATGGATGCAAGCAGCCGCATCTCACGTGTGGACTCGTCCGGCCCGCGCAAGCGCTCCGAACCTTTGCGAAACCCGGTCGGCGTAATCAGTGCCAGCGTGCGCAGGCGAGAAGGCGCCTCCGTCGCGGCGCGAGCCAGGAACTCGCAGGACAGCGACAGCGCCAATGCGTCGATCTTCGTTTGCCCGCTATCGCTGGTGATAGCTTCCAGCATGTCTTGGACAGCATCGACGTACAGACGAATGGTGTAGTCACGCGGCGAGCGGTCGGACAGACCAAAACCGGGCAGGTCGGGTACGTACACGCGGCGCGATCCACGATAGCGATCAAAGATCGGTTTGACCTCATAGGCGGAGCCGGCTGCATTGATGCTGTGAATCAGCAGCAGCGGTGGGCCATCGCCCGCGACGTAGTAGCTGACACGACCAGCGCGACTGTCAGTGACTTCGATTTGAGCGTCCAGGGCCGGTTTTAGCGCAGGCATTTTTCGGCCATTCTTTTTGTTGTCTGCATAGTGACAGGGTAGCACCTGAAGACAGGATGCGCCTCAACACCGGCTGCGGCTCAGATGTCGAGTGGGCCGACGGCCAGCGGTCTGTCGGCAATATGCTGCAGCTGATCAGCGGGCATGTTCCAGGCGTTTGCGAGCACATCGATACGCTGGCGCGTGCTTGCTGCAAAAAGGCCGAAGAGCCCGGCTTTCTGCAGGGAACAGTAGGCAGCGCCCTTTGGATCCATTACGAACATCGCCATGTGCGCTTCATGCCTCGCAAGCAGCGTGCTCAGGAAATCGCGCCAGAGCCCTTCATGCCCTTTCTTGATAACGACATCTGTCAGGCGCAGGTAGCGAAACCTCCTCGGATCGTACCGTCGTCGGGCGGCAGGCACACGGCGAAGGACGTTGTTGTAAAGGGAGTCCCAGATGCTTCCGGAAGACAGCATGTCGACGTGCGTTACTGTCGCTCGCGCGCCGGCCACGATTTCATTCGCCCTGGTCACAGCGAAGTAACGCTCATTGCAGCCGTCGATCGCCTGCACGCCGCAGTCCGCGTAACTCTGCTGCAGAGCGATCGTGACCGCGTCCGCATTGAGCTGCTCCTCGATCTCGATACGTTCTCTCGGCCATTGCCGGTATGAAAGCAGCGACTCGAGCGAACCCAGCCTGACGGCACCCGCCGATTCCAGCGCCAGCCGGGAGCGGTGGTTGTTGCTTTCGATGCAGCCCCAGGAAAGCAGAGGCCGGCCGCCACTCTGCGTCGCAAGCCAGTCAAAAGTGCGTTTAACGACGTGCCCGCCGAGACCGCGGCCCCGGGCTTCCGGGGCAAGCGCAAGCAAGCCGCGATAAACGCCTGGCATCTGCTCGTCACCGATGCGCAGTGAACAGGTTGACAGTGCATAGGTTCCCAGCAGCCGGCCTTTTTCGCGAAGCTCGAGAAACGTGGCTGCGGGCAAGCGCTGCAGCTGTTCGGCAAGGCCGAGGCGGCGATAACGCACGCCCTCCGAGCCGAACTCCACGCCTTGCAACAGCGCGAGGAAGTCCGGTCCATAGCGGGGTTTCGCGACGATACGGAGTTCGCGATCCGTATCCTCATGCAACGTTACGGTGTCTGTTAGCACTCTCAAAACCGCATTAATCCTCTTCAGGTCCCTGCCATTCGACGTCGAGAACGGCCGCCGCCGCGAAAGTGTGCTTCGAAAACATCGTGCGCTTCAGGATGCGCCAGCTGCTGATCATCATGAAGAGGTAAGGCCAGGGATCCTCACGCAGCCAGGTGACGTCTCGAGCGCTCCTTAGCGCTCCAAGCCTGTTGCGAAACGTCTTGGGCGAGAACAGCGCAGACAGCACTAACGTAAAACAGGAGTAGGATTCCGTCAGCCTGTCGTGTTTCCGGTGAACACGGCTCGCAGTTTGCTCGCCGAGGATCAAGGCTGCGAGCGCTTCGGTGCGCAGGAAATGAATGCCGCTCGTTGCGCGAGGATTGCACTCGATTGCCGCAACGCCGCAATTGTCATCGACAATAAAGTCGAAAGAGATAAACCCGGTATGACGGGACTGCTGCACAAACTCCTCGCACCACGCGTCAATCGAGGCGTGATCTGCTACGCGCTCGAAGCAGACGGCGACGCTGCCGTCACTTACAACTGCTCGATACGTCGCAGTGGCCAGCACCTTTCCGTCACGTGCAATCAAGAAGCTGCTGTAGTGCGGGCCGCGCAGCCGCTGCTGAACGACACTGTGCTCATCGGCCTCAAACGAGCTGCCGGCGACGTGATAGCTGACGTTTCTTCCGGAGCAGGAATGGCGCGGCTTTACGACGATGTCGTGGTCGCGGGCCGCCGCCTTGCTTGCGGCGTCGTTGCCGAGCCAGGTTGCCGGTACGCGCAGGCCGAAACGCTCGGCCATCTTGACGAACCTGAACTTGTCATGCAGCTCCAGCATGCGCGCCTGCGGAACGCAAAAAACACTGACCTCAGACCCGAATGTGTCAGCAAGGGCCGCCGCATAGATGGATTCCTCCGACACCGGCACGACGAGGCTTACGTCGTTGTCGTCGATGATAGTCCGCAGCTCGCTTAGGTAACGATTGCGGTCTTTTACGGGACTTGTCACGCGAAAAGACCGTGCTACGGCACGCGATGTCCGTGCGAGGTGCATCGGCCAGGGTTCCGCAATCAGTACGCGCCAGCCTGACGCGTGGAAGCTGCGCGCAATGTCGAGCGCCACGGGGAGCCGACCCAGGGTCAGCAGAACGGTTTTTCCGGTTGTTGCTTGCACGCTCTCTAATCTGGCGTATTCGTGCTGACAATAATACCTGCTTGGCATTCACCCGGTACTCCACGACTGCAACAGGTAAACTTGCTGAATGGACTCGCTCTACCGGCCGCCCGCACCAACGCCCAAAACGCCTATCCGTTCGCTGATTCGAGTCGTTCGACAGGGCGATGGCGATCTGCTGAGCCTGGTACCAATTGACGCTTACCAGAAACCGTACACCTATCTGGGCTATTCGCGTCGCTCAATCCTGCTCGTCAACGACCCGGAGATCGCCCGCGATATTCTCACCGACCCGCTCGAGATCTTCCCCAAGAATGATCTCATGGTCGGCGCGCTGGAGCCGCTCGTAGGGGACTCGATTTTCGTCTCGAGCGGACCGACCTGGCGCCGACAACGGACAATGATCGATCCGGCCTTTTCGCACATGCGTATCAATAAGGCATTTACGTCAATGTCTGCTGCTGTTGATGATTATGAGGCGGTACTCGATGAACGGGCGCAGCGGGCGGAAGAGTTCTCGCTGGATCGGGCAATGAGTGAACTGACGGCGGACGTCATATGCCGCACGATATTTTCTTCGTCGCTGGCATCACAAACCGCCCGCGAGGTGTTTGAGGCATTCTCCGAATTCGAGCGCAGCGTGGCGAGCGTCGATCTCAAGCAGCTGATCTTCGGTCGGCCCTGGTCTGACGTTCGCCAACCGGACAACGTTCTGTCGGCCTGCGAACGCATACGAGGGCACATTGGTGACCTGCTCGACCCCCGCTTGGGCGATGGTGCGAAGGAAATGGATGACATCGTCTCTGCGGTTATCGCTGCACGCGATCCGGCAACAGGCAAAGGTTTCTCGCGGAAGGAACTGATCGACCAGATGGGCGTATTTTTTCTTGCCGGGCATGAAACGACGGCAAGTGTGCTGACCTGGGTGTTCTACATCCTGTCGGTGCGCCCGGATGTGGTGCAACGCATGCGAAACGAGATAGACGGCGTGGTTGGTGACGGGCCGGTTGAGTTTTCACAGGTCAAGCAGCTCAACTTCACGCGCTACGTGTTCCGTGAGGCATTGAGACTGTATCCACCCATCACGTTTATTCCTCGCGTAGCGGCTGAGAAGACCCGCATCGGCCATTTCACGGTGAAGAAAGGTGCGATGATCATGGTGTCGCCGTGGACCGCGCACCGCAACGCATCGCAGTGGCGAAATGCGGAGTACTTTGACCCCGATCGATTTGACAAGGCGTCCCGGGACCCGGAGGAGAATGGCGTGCTGATGTCGTTCGGGCTAGGGCCGCGTGTCTGCGTCGGTGCCGCTTTTGCAACCATAGAAAGCGGCCTAATCCTTGCGCGCCTCGTGCGCCGCTATGATTTTTCCACCGTTGACCCTGCGTCGGTTCGACCGGTAGCGCGCCTGACAACCCGTCCAGCCCAAGAGATTCGATGTCGCATATCGCGCCGGATCGGAGCCGTGTCGTGACCAAGCGAAACGCCCAGAAACACGTCGTTGTCGTCGGCGCTGGAATTGGCGGCCTGACGGCCGCGCTGGATCTTGCGTCTTCCGGTTTTCGGGTGACGTTGCTGGATCGGCAGTCGTCGCCAGGCGGCAAAATGCGAGAAATCGAGGTGGATGGCGCGGGCATCGACTCGGGGCCAACCGTGTTTACCATGCGCTGGGTTTTCGAAGAGCTGTTTGCCGATGCCGGCGAGCTGTTCGGCGATCATGTCACGCTGCGCGCATCCGACGTCCTTGCGCGCCACTCGTGGACAGATGGCAGTCGGCTAGACCTGTATGCAGACATCGACAGGTCCGTTGCAGCCATCGATGCGTGGGGTGGCTCAAAGGCGGCAAATTCCTATCGACGTTTCGCTTTCGAGTCACAGCGCATATTCGAAACGCTCGATCACTCCTTCATGCGCGTCGAGCGTCCCGGAACGGCCGGGCTCGTCAAGTCGCTGGGTTTTTCCGGAGTTCCGCGTCTGCTTGCAACCAAGCCGTTCACGACCCTGTGGACTGAGCTTGGCAGACAATTTGAGGATCTACGGCTGCGCCAACTGTTTGCTCGCTATGCAACTTACTGCGGCTCGTCGCCGTTCGATGCGCCGGCAACGTTAATGCTCATCGCACACGCGGAGCGCGCCGGTGTCTGGTTCGTGGATGGTGGTATGCAGCGACTTGCCGAAGCGCTGGCCGAGTCAGCGACCCGGGCAGGCGCAGAAATTCGACCCGAAACCAACGTTGAGCAGGTAACGGTGATTCGAGGTCGCGCCACCGGCGTCGCGCTAAGCGATGGTACATCGATCGCGGCGGACGCCGTCGTATTCAACGGTGATGTTGCCGCTTTGTCGGCGGGTTTGCTTGGCGATGCAGCCCGCAAAGCGATTCCGACAAGGCGAGGCGAGACGCGCTCACTATCGGCGATTACATGGGGATTGCGCGCGAGCCCTAGCGGCTTTTCGTTGCATCATCACAACGTCTTCTTCGGCAATGACTATGTCGACGAGTTCGACTCTATCTTTGCAAGACAGTCGGTGACCGCCTGTCCGACCGTGTACATCTGCGCTCAGGACCGGGCTGCGGGAGCGCGGCCGGATTCGCGCTCCGCTGAGCGCCTGCTGTTGCTGATTAATGCCCCTCCCCGCGAATTCGGGGAAGACGAACTGGAGCAACTCGAACAACGTACCTTCGCGCACCTCGAGCAGCAGCACGGCCTGCTGCTTGACAGGACGTCCGACGCGTCAGTCAGAACGTCGCCCAACGATTATGCGACACGTTTCCCGGGCAGCGAGGGCGCAATTTATGGCTGGCCGACGCACGGCTGGTCAGGATCATTCAAGCGTCTCGGGTCTCGCTCGCGGCTGCCAGGACTTTACCTCGCCGGCGGTACCGTGCATCCGGGCCCGGGCGTGCCGATGACCGCGTTATCCGGCCGTATAGCGGCCAGCAGTATTCGTCGTGATCTCATGCCGGGCTAGGCAATACCGGCGGGCGCCGGGTCGGGTACCACCGTGTCCAGCACCTTGGCGGACGATATGACGCCCGGCATCCCGGCGCCGGGGTGGGTTCCCGCGCCGACCAGGTAAAGGCCTTGCAGTTCTTCGCTGCGATTGTGCGGCCGAAACCAGGCTGTCTGAGTCAATACGGGCTCTAGCCCGAACGCAGCACCCTTTACCGAGAACAGTCGCTGCTCAAAATCGAGCGGCGTCAGGAGTCTCGATGTCACAACGTGTCGGTCGAGATCCGGAAGAACGGATTCCGACAGATAACTGGCAATTGCCGCCCTGTAGTGTTCAGCAACCTCCGGCCAATTCACGCCGCTGTCCTGGTGTGGCACCGGCGACAAAACATAAAAAGCGTCGCAACCCTCCGGTGCAAGCGACGAGTCTGTCGCCGTGGGCCTGTGGAGATAGAGACTGAAGTCGCTGGCGAGTGTCTTTTTTTCGAAGATGTCGTCGAGCAGTTCCTTGTAGCGTTCTCCAAGGAGCATCATGTGATGGGGTACATCCGGATATTGTCGATCAGTGCCGAAATACCACACGAACAGGCTCATCGAATAGCGCGCACGGCTGAGCTTACGATCAGTCCAGCGGCGGCGAGCGCTGGCAGGCACCAGGTACTTGTAGGTGGCCGCCGAATCTGCGTTCGATACGACGACGTTTGTATGCAGACGCTCGCCGGATTCGAGTTCAACACCAACAGCGCGCCGTTTCTCTACAAGAATCTGTTTCACCGGCGCGTTGTAGCGAAGCTGCCCTCCCTGGGACTCAATCAGCGACACCAGGCCATTGACGATGCTGCCCGTACCTCCCATTGCGAAGTGCACCCCGTGCTTGCGTTCCAGCTGCGCGATCAGCGCGTACACGGCCGTGGCGCTGAACGGGTTTCCGCCTACCAGCAGGGGATGAAAACTGAATACCATACGAAGCTTCGGGTGTTTGATATAGCGGGCAACGAGGCCGTGCACCGAGCGGTAGAACTGGGTGCGGACAAGATCGGGCAGGACCGTGATCATTTTCAGCAGGGAGTCGAAAGACACGCTGAGCAAATCATCGAAGCCAACCTTGTAGAGATCCGCGCTGACCCTCAGGAACTGCTCGTAACCCTCCACGTCGTCCGGATTATAGCGACGTATCTGCGCCTTCATCGCCTCATGATCGCCGCTGTAATCAAACTGCGAGCCGTCGTCAAATCGAATAGTGTAGTAGGGCGTTATTTCGCGAAGGTCTAAATCATCGGACATCCGTTTGCCGCAAAGCTCCCACAGCTCCTCAAGCAGAAAAGGCGCCGTGACGATCGTCGGACCGGCATCGAAGACGAAGCCGTCCTGGTGATGCACGTAGGCGCGCCCGCCAGGCGCATCGAGTCTCTCGCATACGGTTACCTTGTAGCCACGGGCCCCGAGGCGCACCGCAGCAGCGAGGCCGCCGAAGCCGCTACCGATCACAATGGCGTTCGTAGATTTCATCGGTAAGTGCCAGCCGTGTTTGTTGTTCGTCGAGGCGTACGCGATAGCCTTTATTCTATTATAAGATCGACCTTATGAATGCGCATGTTTGTTTCCATCGGTAACGCAGCAGTGGTTGAACAACTCTTCCATGCGCTTGTTGCCGTGCACATCGTGACCGGTTCTGTCGGTTTAATCTGCGTGTGGGTACCGATCTTCGGGAAAAAGGGCGGTTGGGCCCACAAGCGCTGGGGCAAGGTGTTTGCCTGGTCGATGCTGATTACCGGCAGTGTGGCGATCGGCATTAGCCTGTGTACGCTGCATTCTCCGTTAGCGACGCATACGTTTGCCGATGATGCCGCAATGGTCCGCGGCGTCTTTGGCTGGATGATGCTCTATCTCGCGACCATGACTATCATGCTTGCCCGCTACGGTCTGCTTTGCATACGAAACAAGCGGTCGCATGAGCGCAATCGCGAGGCCTTTAACTTCGTGCTGCAATTCGCGACATTTGTCACGGCGGCTAACTGCATGGTGCAGGGCGCTCTGCTGAAGAACGGTTTAATGATGGGGATCGCGATCGTAGGCCTGGCTGCAGCTGTGCTGAATACGCGATTCATACTGCAAAAGCGACCGCCCATGAATGAGTGGCTGATTCAGCACACGCGCGGACTGGTGGGCGCCGGCATCTCGGTGTACACGGCCTTTCTCGCGTTTGGCGCAGTGAACCTGCTGCCGGCCTATGCCTTTAATCCATTGGTCTGGGCCACTCCGACGGTGCTTGGCGTCAGCCTGCTGCTCTACCATCAGCAACGTATCGTGGTTGCCCGACGGCGAGTCGCGTCGCGGCGGGCGGGTTCACCACCGGCAAGCGCTGCCACCGGCGATTAGTCATCGGCAGGCTGCCAGCGCAGCACGAGGTCCCAGATGTGGAAGACCAGCGCGCATAGCAGGAACACGGCGATGTGCTGCCAGCCTGCTTCCGTGAGGGACGCACGCAGTGCCAGCATGATGCTGGCACCCGCACAGATATTGACGACCAGAGGTAGCGGCGCGATGCCGACGCCCTTCGTCTTGCGCAGCGTTGTAATCAGGATAATCTCGAGCACCAGTAACACGATCATCAGATCGACAATGCGGCCGCTGCCTAGCAAAGCCTCAAGTTCGCTCATTCCTTAACCCCCTGTCTGTTCGCTGCAACGCCGCATCAGGCGCGTGCAAGGGCGTACCCACTACCAGCTGCTGTTCAGCTTTCGCGCAGGTAACCCCCGGAGTGCAGCTTGTCATGGTCCTCAAACCAGCGGTCGCCGATGTCGGTCCGGTAATACATACAGCCGCTGAAGTACGCGACCGGTCTGCGCTTCAGACATCTTCTCGTTGATCAGTACAATGCGGCTGAAGCCGTCTTCATGGATACAAAGGTCAGTCAGCGCAAGGCCGCCATCGTCGGCGACGCGCGAACCGATCAGCGTATTGCCATTGAAGCATTTGCGGCTGAGCTCTTCGATTGGCGTATTGATTTCTTCGGGTCCGATGATCTTGGCCCGAACCGCGACAAAAACCTCGCCCTGCATATCGTCCAGCCAGTCGGCAGGAATGTCCGGCTCGTGATACTGGTTATTCGCGTCGCTGACAGTGACAGGCGCGACAAACGTATAGCGGTTGTACTCCGTGTGCCGCTCCCAACGGAGGTGGTCCACGCCCAGCGTTGTCGTGAAATGACTGGTTGCTCGATCGGGGCGCTGCTGTCCGAAGTGCTGCAGCAGGTCGCCCAGGAGGTCCTTTCCAATACCGCTCCGCGGGTCCCGTTTTGACAGTCGCGCAATGTACGTTACGGCGCAGGGTGTTGGCAGGCTGTCCGGTGGCCGCGCATGCACTTCATCGTTGAGTTCGCGGCGCAAGGGGTGTTCGAGTCCGTTTCGAATCTTCAACATTGTCATCTCCGGCAATTGCTCATTTGCCGATCAGGTCTCTGAACAATTCAGGTACTCCTCCGCTTGTTGAGCCCGGGAGGCGTCTTTCGGCGGATGGGGTCGGACGGCAATGCCCTTGCCGGGCGGAAATTTCGCCGCGCCCATGTGATCGACGACAACGAACGGCCCGACCATGCGCCGCTTTGCGGCAGACAGCACGCGGCGAACCATAAGCTCGCCCAGGTCGCGTTCGTTCGGCCGCATCAGCATATTGATACGGCCTTCGGCGGTGGCATTGCTCATGGCATTTGGTCCTGAACGCGGGATCAGCAGGTTGCAACTCTAGCAAGCGCGGTCAGCGAGCAACAGCCCGAGGCAGGGGCAAGGATTACATCTCGGATGTCGCCGGCTGGTGTACGATTCGAAAAGATCAGGCGCTAATCAAGCGCCCGGGAGAATTGCATGGCAACGATCGCGAAAACGAGTGTACGGGATGAACTCAGAGATCTTCTTGCGGGCGGCGACAGGCTCAGTATCGAGGAGTATCTCGGTGCTCTCCCTAGTGCCGAATCCATTCATGCGGTCTTCAATCTGACGCCGGATGAGCAGCGCTCGCTGCTCTCGATCATCTCGGCTGACCGGGCCGCCGATCTCATTGAAGACATGCCCGAAGGCCATGCTGCTGACCTCATCGAGGAAATGCCGCCAGCGCTGGCGGCGCCGATCGTGGAAGAAATGTCCAGCGACCAGCGCGTTGACGTGCTTGCCGAGATGGACAAGGCGGATGCCGATACGATTCTCGAGCAGCTGGACGAAGAGGACGCCTCGGAAATTCGCGGCCTGATCGACTATCCGCCGGATGTTGCCGGCGGCCTGATGATGACCGAATTTGCCAGTTTCCCGATGGACAGGACGGTGCGAGAGGTTCTGGATGACCTCACGTCACGGGAAGGTCACTACGAGTTTCTCACCGTGCATTACATCTACGTTGTGGTCAGGAAGCACCGGCTCAAGGGCGTAATTCGCATTCGCGACCTGCTGTACGGTGACCAGGACGCCAAGATTGGCTCGATAACGACGCCCGCACTCTGGGTCAAACCGGGAATGACGCTGTCGGAACTCGAGGACTTTTTCGACGAGCACGACTTCGCGGCCGTACCGGTGGTCGACAACAAGATGAATCTACTTGGTATCGTCCGCCGCCGTGCCGTGCTCGAGGCATTGACCGAACGGGCTGAATCGGACCAGTTGAAGGCCGCAGGTATCGTTGGTGGCGACGAGTTGCGCAGTATGCCGGTGGCAATTCGGTCGCGCCGGCGTCTCGCCTGGCTCAGTATCAATATCGTGCTGAACATGATCGCGGCCAGCGTCATTGCGATGTATGAGGATACGCTGAGCGCCGTGATTGCACTGGCGGTTTTCCTGCCGATTGTCTCGGACATGAGCGGCTGCTCAGGCAACCAGGCTGTGGCGGTCAGTATGCGTGAACTCACGCTCGGTGCCGCGTTGCCGCGCGATGTCTGGCGAGTGTTTCGAAAGGAGATAGTCGTCGGAATGATCAACGGCGCGGCGCTGGGTATTCTGCTGGGCGTGGCTGCCTGGGCATGGAAAGGCAACGTGATGCTGGGACTGGTTGTCGGTATCGCGCTCACGCTCAATACGATACTGGCAGTCTCGATTGGCGGCACCGTGCCGCTGATACTGAAACGGTTCGAGCTTGATCCCGCTGTGGCGTCCGGCCCGATCCTGACAACGGTAACGGACATGTGCGGTTTCTTCCTCGTATTGAGCCTTGCCAGCGCGGTCTTGCCGAGGCTCGCGTGAGTTCTGCCGACGCGCCAACAGGCGGCCCGTGACACGAGAAAGCCAGGGTCGCAGCGAATCAGCTTTCGCGCAGGTAACCCCAGGAGTGCAGCTTGTCATGGTCCTCAAACCAGCGGTCGCCGATGTCGGTCCGGTAATACATATTGGGTATCAGGATATTGCGCACGCGCTGATACGCCTGTGCCTGGGCCTGTTTGACGGATACGCCGAAACCGGTGACGATCAGGATGACGCCGGAGGTGCCGGTGATCAGCCATTCGCCGTTCACCAGCTTCACATCTTCTATGTGTATGCCCTCGTAGTTCGGTTTCCTGAAAATGATGACGCGATCTTTTGAGTTGGCTTCGAAGGTCTTTGGGTCGTTGTAAGGAAACGGCGGCACGACGACGCGAACGCCTATCTGGAAGCCACGCTTGGTCTTGAAGTTCGTGAGGGTGCCTGCCGCCATGCCATGCAGGAAATCGCTCACAGGCATTTGCAGGCCATCCGCCTGGATGCTGATGGTCGGATAGCCGAAGCGTGCCGTGAACTCCAGCGGGTAGATGCCCTTGCCGTTGACGATGCAGTTGACGTCCATGTAGCCGACGTAGTGTTCCTCGGCGAGCCGCTGCCGTAGCTTCGCGAGCGTCGCGGTAAAGATCTTGTTCGGTCCGCTCCAGTACATGCAGGTGCCCATCTCTCCGGTCGCCGGCCCGATGTTGCCGGGGAACAGCGGCTTGTGTTCGAAATTCACGTTGATGGGCATCATGAAGTCGGTGCCGTTGAAGAACGCGCCGACCGCGACCTCGACGCCGCGCACGCGCCGCTGCAGCTGGAAGACCTTGACCGTATCCGCGTAAGCAGCCTTGTAGGACTCGAGTACATGAATGACATCGCGGCCGTCGTCTTCCTGGCCGACGAACAACAGGCGCTTGATGTTTTGTGCCTCACCGCTGGGTTTGATGACGTACGGGGCCGGATGTTTGCTGACAAAGTCGATGGCGCTGTCGAAATCGCTGAAGTCCTGGAACGGGATGATCGAAACACCATGCCGTTTCAGCTCTTCCTGGCCATAGCTGCGATCATCCTCCAGCCGGTCTGTGTAGGGTGTGCCACCCACGACGAGCTTACCCGCGTCTCGCAGCTTCTTGGCTTTTTCACCCTGGCCCAGTACGTCGTCGAATACGATGACGTCGGCCCAGTCAACGTGGCTTTCCCAGTCGTCGACTTTTTCCACAAAGCCGTCGGCTATCGAGCGCTCCGACGCGGTTTCAATGTAGTAGCGGACGGCATGGCCTTCCTTTCTTACCATCCAGGCGATGTCGCCGATGAGTGCGCCGATCGAAACAAACAGGAAGTTCTTGGTATCAGTTGCCATGTTCAGCTCTTACTCCATGCCGATATAGCGATCATTCATCGGGGCGGCCACGCCGTGGTCTTCCCCGGTCGTGCTGTCATCCATGATCCTTGCGGTCTCATCGAACAGATGTTGCGCTTCTTCAGGGCTGTTGCCAATACAGGTCATGCCGACCTTGCCATACTGTGACAGCGCGCCGATCATGTAAAAGAGCACGCCGGTTCCCGTGGAATGCTTGAAGCCGATGCCGCGATTCCAGATTATTTCAAACAGGTCCTCGGGCAGCAGGCCACGATACGCCGGGGATTTGAAGTTGTCCGTCGCCTTGTAATATTTTGCCTTTCCATCCGGGGCCAGGAACAGTCCACTGTCTTCGTCCAGTGCGCCTTCGGTCAGGAACTCCAGCGCGTGATACGGCGGCGTTGTACCGCCCATGCGCAGGTTGATCTCGATCGCGTGCACATCCCATGTTGACTGTCCGCTGGACCGTGTCGCAAGAAAATCGATGGCGTATCGCCCGATGACGCCCTGCTTGCCAAGCGCCGCGCCGACCTTGGCCGCTTCGGCCAGGAGCACGCCGCGGTAATCATCATCTGCAGGGAAGCGGCAGCCCAGGTAAGACTGGCCCGTTGAACCTCCGAGCACCTGCTCATGGCTCGACACGATACGGGCGCCACCGTCCGGCAGGATGCGCATCTGCACGCTTGGCGATCTTGTCTCGGCGGCAACGACGAGTTCCTCGACGATACCGCCCATCTTGTCGAACTTTGTCATGAACTTTTCGTAGGTTTCTATGCCGGACAACCAGGCAAGATTCCTGAGCGCCTCGCGAACGCCGTCTTCGCCGGCCGATTCCGGCGGATAGCTGAACACCGCATTGCCTTCGCCACCAAAACCCTCGTTCAGCTTTACAACTGCCCGCGCCAGGCCCGGACGTTGCTTGCGAAGCGCAATCAATGCCTGCACCACGTCGTCTTCGCTGTGCAGGTCTTCGAAACCGCAGGGATAATTGATACCCGCTTCCGCAAATATTTTTCTATTGCCGGATTTTGTGCCGAGTGTCAGCAGATCCGGGTCGAGGCCGTTCATCGGAATATCCAGTTCCAGCGCGATGCGCCGCTCCAGTACGGTGGAGTTGTAGCAGGTGAGGTAGGCGTGATCGCGGTCGCCGATAAATTTCTTGAGTCGTTTCAATAGATTCGGCCGCTCCAGTATTTTCTCGGACAGTGGCCGCGCACTCGAGTCGAATACCGAAACCATGTGCAGGCGCCGACGCGCATGACTTGCCGAAACGCTGTCCAGGAGCTGCAGATAATAGTCGACGATATCCGGATGTACCGGTTGGCTCGTGACGTAAATAAGGCGCGCGTTTGGATTGCGCAGCCTTATCAACGCAAACATCAGGCGTTCTTCGTAAAACGCTGCGCCGGTAACCTTGGCGAGTTCTTCCTGGTTGACGCTCATCGACGGCACGATAACGGAGGTATGCTCGTAGCATGGATCCTCCTGATAGCGTTGCCAGACCTTCGGCAGCTGCTTCTGCAGTTTCCTGAAGCGAGACGCGTCCGACTCGCTGGTGTTCACGACGCGTGTACCTTCAGCGTCTGGCCAATGTCATCGAGAATCTGGCGAAGACGGTCGTAGTCCGGGTGACGCACGCGAAGCCACGCGTTCGCCATGTAGCCCGCCTCGACCGGCTGCGTAGGTGTTCCGGTTTCCGGCAGCCTGGCAGCAACGATACAGTCGCCGTAGCGAGCGTTGACCGCGTCGACGCCGGAATAAGCGCTGATATGGCCGTCGCGATCAGGTCTGAGCGCAATCATGCCGGCGGCGTATCGCCGCGATGGCGTGCTGTGCGCGCGCCCGTTCACGATTGCGCTAGCCCACTCGAAATACAGGTCGAACTCGTTCGCGGCATTGTAAACATCCCACTGCCCAACGCCGGGCGGGCGGCAGCCAATTTCCGAAAACTTTAGGCCTTTCGGCCCGAAGAACCACTCCATGTGCGTAGCGGAAGTGCCGATATCGAGGATGCTGATGACTTCGCGCGTCATCTTGCGCACTTCCGCATAGCCGGGGGCGTCGATGCGATTCGTCGTGACCATCTGCGGCGAGATCCAGCGTTCGCGCATGGCCTCCAGCACGTTCGGGTAGTAGTGCGTAATAAACTCGTGCTCAACATGGCCGTCGATCGTCAGCGTGTCGATGTAGCCTTCATGCCCCTCGATGAATTCTTCAATCGCAACCTCGTGGCCGTCTGCCAGTCCGGATTCGGCGATTACCCGCTCCAGGCTGGCGTCGTCGCGTACTTTGTAGGTCCCCGAAGCGCCCGCGCCCGCCGGCGGTTTGATGATCAACGGGTAGCCGACGGCGACGGCGAAATCGCGAGCATCCTGCGGCGTTTCTGCGCGCGTCGATTGGGCACAGGATATGCCCGCGTCACGCAGCACCTGTTTCATCGCCGGCTTATCGCGGCAGAGGAAGGCGGTCCGTGTCGACGTGCCGGGGATGCCGGTTGCTTCGCGAACAGCGGCGACCGGCATGATGTGTGCCTCGATGGTCGCTTCGATTCTGTCGACCCAGACCTGCCCCTGAATCAGCTGTACCGCTTTCAACAACGAGGGTTCGTGGACGACCGAGCGCACCTGCACGTAGTCCGTCAGCCAGCTCTTGACCTCCGAGTCGAGGTAATCGAGCGGGCGCTCCCCGATTCCAAATACGTTCGCACCGGTAGCCTGCAGTGCGCGCACAAATTCACGTTGATTGTTCGGAAACGAAGGCTCGACGAAAATAACGTTCATTTACCGGCCAGCTGTCGAAACAGGGCGACGTACTGTTCACCCTGTTGAGCCCATGAAAAGTCCTTGGCCATGCCGTTCAACATGATCTTCCTCCACAGCGGCTTGTCCTGGAACAGCTCGAGCGATCTGCTGATCGCCCAGGCCAGGCCGGTTTCGTCATAGTCTCTGAACAGGATCCCGGTACCGGTCTTCTTGCGCACATTGATCTGCTCAACAGAGTCGGCCAGGCCCCCTGTCTCCCGCACAATAGGAACGGTGCCGTACTTCAGGCTGTACATCTGGTTCAGACCGCAGGGCTCATAGACCGACGGCATCAGAAACATGTCGCTACCGGCTTCGATCCAATGCGCGAGCTTGTTGTTATAGCCGCGGAAGAAACTGACGCGCGAGCGAGCGGATTGCTGCAGCGACGCGAAGAAACGTTCGAAGCGCGGCTCGCCACTGCCGAGAACAGCCAGCGAGAAGTTTCGACGCGCGAGCAATGTCGGCAGGACGCGCTCCATCAGGTCGACACCCTTCTGTTCGACCAGCCGGCTGACGATGCCGATGACAGGCTGCTTCGGCCCACCGGCGAGCCCAAGCTCGTTCATCAGGACCTGTTTACAAAACTCTTTGCCGCTCAGGTCCTTGCTCGTATACGTCTGCGGAATCAACGGATCGGATTTCGGGTTCCATTCGCCATAGTCGACGCCGTTGAGGATGCCGACCAGTGAGGCGCTCCGGTCCCGCAGTATGCCGTCGAGGTGCATGCCATATTCGGCGCCCTGGATCTCCTTCGCATACGTCGGGCTGACGGTCGTCAGCAGATCGGCATACAGCAGGCCGGTCTTCAGGAAATTGATGCGGCCCGCGGAGAGATCGTCCTGGTGCAACAGGTATTCGCTGTCGCCGAGGGCGAGGTCGGGCAGAATGGCGGCGCCGAACAGGCCCTGGTAGCCGATGTTGTGTATGGTCAGCACCGATCGCGTCTTGGCAAACAGTTTGTCCCAGGCGTACAAGGTTCGGAGGAAAAGCGGTATCAGCGCCGTGTGCCAGTCATGGCAGTGAAAAATGTCAGGCGCAAAACGCATTCGCTGGCACATTTCGATGGCAACGCGGGAAAGAACGATAAAGCGCAGGTGCTCGTCGGCGGCCTGCGTGTAAATGCCCGGGCGGTCGTAGAGGGCGGGGCAACGCAGCAGGTAGACGGGCAAGCCGGTTGCCGGCAACGTTGTCACGTCGATCGAGTAACGGAACGACGAGGAGCCGACGGTGATAGACAGGTTCTGCAGATTGTCGACCGGCTCGATTTTCAAGCCGTTGCGCGTCATGTTCGAATAGAAAGGGATCAGCGCACGGATATCGTGGCCGGCATCGTTAAGGTACGCCGATAGTGCCGAGTTCACGTCGGCCAGGCCGCCGGTCTTGGCAAGCGGTGTCAGCTCTGAACTTGCAAGGCAGATATTTAACTTATTATTGTTTGCCAATTCGGCGCCATTGTTCGGGAGTTTGAGTGCTATTCTACTTAAATAACGGCCACTTCTGCTCGATCATCTGCAATCGAAGCTGCGATTCATGAACGTACTGATTATTTCGCCCGGTTATCCGGCCGATATGCCCGAGTTTACACGCGGTCTGGCCGAAAGCGGTGCCCGTGTTTATGGCATCGGCGATCAGCACGTGTCCGGGCTGCCCGAGCTGGTGCGTCGATCGCTGTCGAAATATGTGCAGGTATCGTCGCTGTGGGATAGCGGGCGGGTCGTCGCCGAACTCACTGAGCAACTCCGGGGCCACGAACTCGATCGTATCGAGTGCCTGTGGGAGCCCGGTGTCATGCTGGCCGCTGAATTACGCGAACACTTCGGCGTCGCGGGCCTGGGTGTAGAGCACGCCCGACTGTTTCGCGACAAGGAGGCAATGAAGGCGGCGCTCGACAAGGCCGGCATTCGAACGCCGCGCCACGTCGCCGTGGACAGTGTCGCCAGCTGCTGGGAGGCGGTGGAACAAATCGGTTTCCCGGTCATCCTGAAGCCGATTGATGGTGCCGGTTCTGCGGACACCTATCGCGTCGAATCCCGGGAAGAGCTGCGATCCGTGCTGCCGTTGCTGCGCCATGTGCCGACCATCAGCGTCGAGGAATTCATCGATGGCGAAGAATATACCTTCGACACCATCACCGTCGACGGCGAGATAGCCTATTACAACATCGCCTGGTATCGACCCAGACCCCTGATCGCGCGCAGCAACGAATGGATCAGTCCGCAGGTCATCGCACTGCGCGACGTCGAGGACATGGAGCTGAAGGGCGGCGTGCAGATGGGCTTCGACGTCATCAAGGCGCTTGATTTCGGCACAGGTTTTACCCACATGGAGTGGTACCTGAAGTCCGACGGCGAAGTCGTATTTGGTGAAATTGGCGGGCGACCACCCGGCGCGCACCAGGTCGATCAGATGAAATACGCCTGCGATTTCGACGTGTTCAAGGCCTGGGGGCAGGCGATCACCGGCGGCCGTCTGGAGGAACACTTTGATCGTCGCTATAACGTAGCGACTATCTTCAAACGTGCGCGTGGCGTTGGGCGAATCACGCACATCGAGGGTGCCGATGCGCTGCAGCAGCGATTCGGCGAACACGTTGTCTGGAACACTTTGTTACCGCCAGGGAGCCAACGGCGCGATTGGAAAAAGACGCTGGTGTCCGACGGTTTTATCATGCTGCGCCATCCGGACCTCGCCGAGACCATGGCGATGGCCGATGCCGTTGGCTCACAGCTTCACATGTACGCCGAATAGGCTGGCTCAGGCAAACTCGTCCAGGTACTTGGGCAGCATTTCGCGCCAGGTCTGCCAGTCGTGATGCCATTCAGGCCCCCAGGGATCGACCCGGTTGGGAATGCCTTTTGCGCCGAGCAGTCGGGCAAGTCGCCAGGATTCGCCAATGTCTTCATAGTTGCCTTCGCCCGATGGCAGCAGCACCAGTCTCTTGCGAAGCATCTCGAGCTGCGGGCCTTGCAGGTCAGCCAGGTAGTGCACAGGCGAGGAAAAATAGAAATCCAGGTTGAACTTGCCTTCCAGGTATTTCGACAGGTCGAAGGTGCCGCTCATGGCGATCGCGAGCCGGTAGGCATCCGGGTGGCGGCACAGCGTCGCGACCGCATTGAAAGCGCCGATTGATGCGCCGGCTGTAATGATCTCGATGTCCTCCGACTCGCAATCCCTGCGAATAGCGGGCGTGATTTCGGAATAGACAAGGTCGTCAAACGCGTTCTGCAGGGCCGAGCAATATTCCGCGGAGTGCTCCCCGCCAAACCATGCGCGGCCGGCAATGCTGTCAGTCGAGTACACTTTGATTCGTCCGGCATCCAGTAGCGGCTGCAATGCGCCGATCAGGTGGAAGCGCTCGATCTCCTCAGCATCGCCGCCGGCGGTCGGAAACAGCAGGACCGGTGTGCCAAAAGTGCCCCAGCGAACCAGCTGCACGTCCTGCGCGACACGCGGCGAATACCAGCGGACCGTTTCTTTCACGCCAATGGCCCGACGCCGCCCTGCTGCTGGCGCCAGTACTGAATGCGATTCCAGAACAATTCGGTGAATTCATCATGTTCATGTGGCGGGTACAGCGCCTCGACCTTCTCCCGAATCGCATCCTTGACGGCCTGCGAGCCGAAATACTCATGGGCGACCTCATCGAGGTGCCCAAGATGTTGTTCGCAGAACTCTTCGAAGGCATCCACATCGAAGCGCTGCCGCGCGATGCGGACGTAAGCGGCGAGCTTCTCGTCGAAGGAGATATCCTGTTCCGCGATATCAAAATACGCGCGCCAGTTGAGATCCGTATTCATGCGACGCTGAGTGGCCGCACAGAATATTGACCAGCGCAGATTGGCTTTGATCAGCCAGGGGAAGTGGAAGTGCAGGGACGTCACCTGCGAGTCGGGACACGCGTTTGCAAAATCGATCGGGTGCCAGACGCCATCGCTGAGCAGTGATTCGCAGGAGTTGAAGTCCCAGCCGAAGAAGGCGTTGATGACCATCGTGATATCGGTCAGCCGTTGTTGCTGCTCGTCGGATAGAAAGTTGGTGTCCATGCGGTAGCGATCGTGCAGGGGCGCATCGGGATCGTAGTTGACGCAGCGCCACTGGGGGCCAAGTCCGACGCAGCGCACAAAGCCCTCAAAAGGAACGACGCCTTTCTGCAGATGCATCACGCGTGTGCCGCTCTCGTTGTATGCCTCCAGCAACGCGTCACGGTCCTTGATCGCGGTGACGCCTACCCAGGCGCCGCCGTCATAGGGCTTGATGAACAGTGGGTAGCCGATCCTGTCGCCAATATCCCCGAGGTTGAAGAGCCTGGCGTAGCGCGTGAGGGTTAGCTGCAGGTCGGAGGTCTCCAGGTAAGACTTGGGCGGTACCATCCAGGTATCCGGGACCGGCAGACCCAGCCTCATCATCGCGCAATAGGTGGTGTGCTTTTCCATCGACTGCAGGGTCCACGGGTTGTTGAACACGTAAAGGTCATTCATCGCGATAGCTTTCTTGATCCACTCTCGGGATGTGTGGTACCAGTGCGTCAGTCGATCGATGACAACGTCGTACTTGCAGCCTTGCATGAGATCGAACGGCTCGATGTGCACCCGCTCGACGTCGAACCTCAGCGTATCGTCGCCGTATGGAATCCGCAGATCGAGTTTTTCGAGCAGCCCTTCGTAGCAGATGGGCCAGCAAATATCAGCGCCCAGCGATAGGCCGATGTGTCGTGTTTTCTCTGCCATGATCTGCGGTTCCTCTTTGCATGAGCATCTTTCGTTCATGCTACATCGAATTAGTGCTCGTGACGCGCTCCGCCAGCTATCAGTCGTAAACCATCCACGCCGGGCCCGGCATCAGCCAGGACAAGCCTGTACGCAGCCGATCTCGCCAGTTTTCCCAGTTGTGCGCGTCGCGCGCTTCTTCGAAGCGTACCTCGACGCCTTTGCCCTGCAGGTGCGGAACAAGCGAACGGTTTTCGTAGATCAGTGACTCGTACATGCCGCAGCTCATGTAAATGCGCTCCGCGGGGCGGCCCGGATGCTCGCGAAACTCGTTCATGAAGCGCACCACCGGATCGAATACCGGGCCGCGACTGTGGCGGCCAATATCGCTGAAGGCGAATGAACCGGACTGCAGCAACAGTGAACCGAAGTGCTCGGGGTAGCGCCATGCGGCGTGCAGGGAGGCGACGCCGCCAAAACTCGCCCCCATCAGGCAGCGCGAAGCCGGTGCGTCGATCAGCGGAAAGGCGCCGTTCATGAAGGGCAGCACTTCCTGCGACAGGAAGCGCGCATGCCGGTCATCGCCACTGTATTCTTTCAGCCTGTCCGGCGACTGTATCAGGGCCACGATCATCGACGGTATTTCGAGCAGGTGTATCAGGTTATCGAGCACGATCTTGAGATCCGCGTACTTCAGGTAGTCAACGCCGTCATGTACGACAAGCAATGGATAGCGGCGGTTTTCTCTGAAAGTGGCGGGCAGGTAGACCTGGATTTCCCTGCTCTCGGCAAAGACCTCGCTGTCGACATGGCGCACCTGCAATGAGCCCTGCCGGGACAGCGGATCATGAAGCGTCCATTCCGGACGCTCGTAACCAAACGCCTGACAAACCGAATTTGCGCCGAACGGGTCGCGGGCAACGACATCATTGAGCGGGTCGAGAATCAGTTCCTTGTTGCCGTTCTTGACGAGCTCGAACTTGTATTCGATTCGAGAGCCTTTCGGCAATTCGATAGTGGTTGCCCACAGATCCGTATTCTTGAGTTTCTGGAAGGGCTGTGCGGTATCCAGACCTGAAATCCAGCAGCGCAGGTAAACCGCATCGGCCTCGCCGCGAAATACAAAGGTCACGTCCGTGCCATCCACGAGCGGAAAGTCCATTTCCTGGATCAGCGCATCGATATCTGTCGGCGAAGGTTCTTTGTTGCGAATGAGTTTGCGCAATGCCGGATTCATGCGACCTTGACCCGCTTGAATTTTCCGTTTCGAGTCATGCGTTTTGCGGCCTCGCTGTCACGCAATGTCTCACCTTCGTATAACAGGAAGGAACCGTTATCGAGCGTTATGCAAAGTGCCGGAGAAAATCGACGGTCAAAAAGGCTCACTCGCAGCGTATCGCGGATGCGCAGCCGCTCGGTCGCACTGGGCAGCAGCACAAGGCGTGGCAACAGGTTCATTCCCTGTTCCAGGATTTCCGCGTCTCGACGGCCCTGCGGCAGCTTGTCATGGAACAATACGATGCGTTCGCACAGAGCCATTGCGCCCGCGGACCAGGCAACGATATTTTTTTCCCGCAACAGTCGATGCAGCCCGAACAAGCGCAGCCGGTTCATCAGTACCACAACGTTGCCGCCGGTAATCAGGACGGTATCGAATTTGGAAAGCTGCTCTTCCAGCGCGGCTACGTGATCGGCAAGCCGCGAATTCGAGTCGGGAATTGCAGCGCTTTCGAAACGGCTGTGGACCTTGCTTATCTGGCGAAGATGATGCCGATCCAGCGCGCGTAGCTGGGAGATCGCGTGGCGGCGCTCGGCCGCAAGCAGTGCAGCATCACCCTCGGTCCGCAGCGTTGCGCGCGCTGCGATCATGAGCTGTCGCAGTCGCAGGCGGTACAGACGCTGCTGTTCCTTCAGTCTTTCCTGCCGAAGGCGATAGGCCTCGTGCAGTGTCTGATCGCTGTTAAACAGGTCATGGGCTCTTTGATAAAGGCCGAGGTCCGTCAACGGGTTCTTCAACAATCGCTGCACGTCCCCAATGTCGCCTTCGGCCTCCTGCCATGCCGCCGAGATGACTGCGATCGGCGCATCGCCTATCCCCGATCTGGCGATGGCGCTGTCGAGGTTGACTGTCGGGCGCTGCGGACCGAGCAACAGCCTGAGCGGCGATCTTTCGTTCATCGAAGCTCGACCCGTATGGTGCTGACAATCTGCTGCAACGCGTGCTGCACGACATCCGTGTCGGGGTGTCGAACGATGATGTAGCCGTCGCCTTCGTAGCTGTCGCTGGGCGGCTGACCCTGACCCGGAAGCCTTGCCTCTACGACGATGGACGCAAAACGGCGCTGCACCGTGTCGACGCCGTGGATATGCGCGACTCGTCCCCGGCCCTGTCCGCGTATGTAAGCGGCACCGGCGGCGTATCGGCGTTCCGGCGGATTGAACTCGCCGAACACCATCAGGCGGGGCCACGCTTCATAGAAATCAATGTCATGTGCATACGATAACAGGGAGGAAATCTGAGCCCCCGGCGGGCGGGCACCGACCTCGGAAATCGCAATATCGCCACTGGCGAGCCTGAACCATTCCATGTGGCTCAGACCGGTCTTGAGCCCCAGTGCGTCGATCGCCACGAAAGCGGATTCCCGGATCGGATCGAATTCCGGGCCGCTGATATCTCTAGGCAACAGCACGCACCACTGGATCCAGTCGTTCTCCAGGACTTCCAGCGGCGAGGGCATGTAGCGGGAGATGGAATGCCAGACTGGTCGGCCATCGATGACGATGCTGTCGAACGAGTGCTCCACGCCGCGAACGAACTCTTCGAACAGGGTGGGATGCTGCGGATCCGGCGGGTAACGGTCAAACAGCGCATGCAGATCGGCGGGCTGGTCGAGACGGTAGGTTGCCTTGCCGCCAGCGCCATCCGGCGGCTTGACGACCACCGGCAGGCCGACCTGGTCGATGAATGTTTCGGCCGTCTGCCGATCGCCAGCCAGCGCGTGACGCGCGCAGGGAACGCCGGCGCCACGCAGGACGTCTTTCATTCGTGATTTGTCGCGAAAGTTTCTGGCCGCGTCCGCCGACATCCCGTCGATCCCCAGCGCCTCGCGAGCCAGCGCCAGCGGTACCTGCAGTTGCTCCAGCGCCGCAATGTAGCGTACCGGTTTGCCAAAACGCATCGCGAGCTGGCGCGCCGCATCGACGAGCTGCTGTGGGTCGAGGGCATTGTCGACGCGCCAGTGTCCGGCGATGCGCGCGCGAAGTTCATCCGGCATGCGTTGTTCCGGGTCCTGGCTGACCACCGTCAGCTGGGTATCGGGCAAACGTGACGCGCCCTGCAGGAAGCGCAGAGTCGCATCCATGAAAAAGGGTGCCGCGAAAATTACGTGCTGTGTCATGCTTGGGGGTCACTTCGGCGGGCGGTAACTGATTATCCAGATAGAAGGGCGTAGACTCCAGTCTCAGGTCAGTCTTAAGGTTCCCAGGACACCGCATCGGCTGTGCAGCTTCGCTGCAATACGGTGAGAGGTTGTGACTGTTTAGCAGGCAGAAGCCGGAAATTGGTGCAACCCCGGGCACGCTGGCTCTACCTTAAGAACTCGCCCGAGCCACGCGTCCGCGCTACTCAGTGCGCGCCACCCGATGCGTAGCGGTGCGCCGCCAGTGTTTGGAGAGTGACCTTGCCGTAGGCCAGGCTTTGGTTGGGGGGGTAGATCATGGACTTGACGTTACATTGGGTCGGGCCGCTAGCAATTGTGCTGTTCGTTGCGGCTTACGGTCTCGTCATCACCGAGGAATTCACGAATCTTCGCAAGTCCAAGCCCGTCATGCTGGCGGCCGGTATCATCTGGGGCCTGATCGCCTACCAGTACTCGAACTCCGATCAGCCGCACGCGGCCGCAGATGCCGTGCATGAGTACCTGACCGAATTTGCGCAGCTGTTCCTGTTCCTGCTTGCCGCGATGACATACGTCAACGCCATGAGCGAGCGCAACATATTCGTTGCCTTGCGTGGCTGGCTCATACGCCGTGCCTATACCTATCGCAAGATGTTCTGGATTACCGGCTTGTTCAGCTTCTTCCTGTCGCCCATGATCGACAACCTCACGACCGCCCTCGTCATGTGTGCCGTGGTGCTGGCGATCGGCAAGGGCGAGCCGCGTTTCATCGGTGTTGCCTGTATCAATATCGTTGTGGCTGCAAATGCCGGCGGCGCCTTCAGCCCGTTCGGCGACATCACGACACTCATGGTCTGGCAGCGCGGGATTCTCAGCTTTTCTACGTTCCTGTTGCTGTTTCTGCCCAGCGCCGTCAATTTCCTGGTGCCGGCGCTGCTGATGTCATTTTCGGTACCCAACGAGACCCCGGCAAAAGTCGGTGACGAGCCCCAAAGAATCATGAAGCGCGGCGCGAAACTCGTGATCGCCCTGTTCATCTGTACGATCTGTCTCGCCGTTTCGTTTCATAATTTTCTGCACCTGCCGCCATTCATGGGAATGATGACGGGGCTTGCGATTCTCAAGTTCTATGGCTTCTACCTGAGGAAGACCCACGACACGGTCCTGTTCGACCGCAAACTGTACGGTGAGATTGGTGACCAGACACCTTTCGACAGTTTTCGCGAAGTCTCGCGGGTCGAGTGGGACACGCTGCTGTTCTTTTTCGGCGTGATCATGTGCGTCGGTGGGCTCGGCTTTATCGGCTACCTCGATCAACTCTCAGCTTTCATGTACGGGGAACTGGGTCCAACGGTTGCAAACGTACTCGTCGGCATCATTTCCGCGATGGTCGACAACATACCGGTCATGGTTGCCGTTCTCGAGATGCATCCGTCGATGGACGTACAACAATGGCTGCTCGTAACCCTGACGGCCGGCGTTGGTGGCAGCCTGCTGTCCATTGGCTCGGCGGCTGGCATTGCACTGATGGGGCAGGCAAGGGGACATTACACATTTTTCGGGCATCTTCGCTGGATGCCTGCGATCGCGCTTGGTTATGCGCTCAGTATCTGGCTTCACCTGGTTATCAACCAGGGCATGGAGAATGTGCTGCCGCACGCATTGCGGTAAGCTGACTTCATGCTTTCTTTCCTGGGTGTTGTCAGCGGCATTGGGCTTCTTATCGGAGGCGGCACCCTACTGGTGCGCGGCGCGTCGGAGATCGCGACTCGCCTGGGCGTATCGCCGCTGGTGGTTGGTCTGACGGTGGTCGGCTTCGGCACCAGTGCGCCGGAGCTCGTCATCAACGTCGTTGGCGCCCTGCGCGGCGCAACCGATATCGCGTTCGGTAACGTTGTCGGCTCAAATATCAGCAACCTGGCGCTGGTTCTCGGCGTGGCGATTCTGATTGCGCCGATCAAGATCCAGGGACAGCTGGTACGCCGAGAGGTTCCGCTGCTGCTGTTGGCAACAACGGTGATTACCGTGATGGCGCTCGACCAGCTGCTGGAGGGGTTGCCGGCCATGGTCGGGCGATCCGAGGGTATCATCCTGATCTCGCTGTTCTGCATCTTTGTCTATATCAACGTGCTCGATTTCGTTGAGACGAGGGCCTCAGACCAGCTGATCGCCGACATCGCGCATCATCAATATGTTGACTCGGATCCGCACAGTCGATTCCGCTGGCTGTTCGTTATCGTCGGTATTGCTCTCCTGTCTGCCGGCGGTGAGCTGACGGTTCGCAACGGCGTTGCTATTGCGGATAGCCTCGGAGTTTCTTCGGCTATCATCGGCCTGTTCCTGATCGCTGTTGGCACGAGTATGCCGGAGCTGGTTACGTCGATTGTCGCTGCAAAGCGCGGCGAATCGGACCTCGCTTTGGGCAACGTCGTCGGCTCCAATATTTTTAATTCCTTGATCGTGTTGCCCGCCAGCAGTGTTATTTCACAGGTTCCGGTACCCGCCGGCGGCATTGGTGACCTGCTCCTCTCGCTGTTCCTGACCGCAATTCTCGTGCCGATCTTTCTCTACGGTGACGCCCGCCTCGGCAGGAAGGAGGGGGTGTTCCTGCTGCTGCTGTATTTCGGCTACGCGGCGCAGCGAATCTATCTGGCATGAGCCTTGAGAACTTTGGCGGCCAGGATCACTCAAACGGAGTTTACACACAGGCAACACCATCATGTGGCGCGGGGTGACTGCGTTCTGCCAAAAAAACAACGTCAGGAGACGAGAATGATGCCGAGATTACTGCCCTGGGCCCTGCTGTTCGCGTGCGTTATCGCGCACGCTGAAGACGATCCTTACCTCTGGCTGGAGGACGTTGAGGGTGAGAAGGCGCTGGCCTGGGTCGAGGAGCAGAACAAGCAGTCCCTGGGTTACCTCGAGGCACTGCCGACGTTTGAGAAATTTCGCGACCGCAACCTGGAGATTTACGATTCGGAAGAGCGCATCGCCTACCCGGCGCTTCGCGGTGACTATGTCTACAACTACTGGCGCGACGCGAACAACAAGCGCGGTATCTGGCGACGTGCGACGCTCGCCGACTATGCGGCGGGCAAATCGGACTGGGACATTATCCTGGATCTCGACAAGCTTGCGGAACAGGACGGCGAGGACTGGGTCTGGAAAGGATCCAGCTGTCTGCGGCCCGAGTACCGCCACTGCCTGCTGCGCCTGTCGCGTGGCGGTGCGGACGCCGTCGTCGTTCGCGAATTCGATATTGAGAAACGCGCGTTTGTCGATGACGGCTTCTACCTCGCCGAGGCCAAGACCCAGCTCAGCTGGATCGACGAGGACTCGGTATACGTCGGAACCGATTTTGGCGAGGGTAGCCTGACCGACTCCGGCTATGCGAGGACGGCCCGCGTCTGGGAGCGTGGCGTACCCATCGAGGAGGCCCGCGAAGTGTTCGCCGGGAAGCAGGCCGACGTCTCCGCCGGCGTCTTTCGAACCTGGGATCAGGACACGCCCTACGACATCGCGTACCGGGCACCGTCTTTCTACAGCTCCGAGAGCTACCTGCTGGGCGATGACGGCAAACCGACGCGTATTGACATACCGGACGATGCGGATCTGCAGGGCATTATGAACGGCCAGATGATCGTCGAGCTGAAGAGCGACTGGAAGCCGTCAGACACCAGCTATCCGCAAGGCAGCGTTATCTCGATCGACTTTGCACGATTCATGAAAGGTGCGCGTGACTTCGACGTGATCTTCGCGCCGACCGGCAGCGTCGCGATCAAGCGCGGCGGTGTGGTGTCGACACGAGACTACGTCATTCTCAACCTGCTCGATGACGTCGTCAGTCGCATGATGCGCTTTTCGTATGTAGACGGCGAATGGCAGGGCGAGGATATCGAGGCAGAAGCGCTGGGCAGCATTAACCTGGTCACCGCCGCCGAGGATTCGAACGTCTTTTTCTTCAGCTACGAGGGTTTCCTGCGGCCGGACACGCTGTACGTTGCCAATGACGGTGGCGCCACCATCGAGGCGTTGAAATCGCTGCCGGATTTCTTTGCAACGGATGGCATGAGCGTCGCGCAGCACTTTGCGACCAGCAAGGACGGCACCCGGATTCCCTATTTCGTTGTGCTGCCCGCCAATTTTGAGGCGAACGGCAAGACACCGACGCTGATGTACGGCTACGGCGGTTTCGAGGTCAGCCGCACGCCTTCCTACAGTGCAACCGTCGGCCATAGCTGGGTAGCCCGTGGCGGTGCGTTTGTCGTCGCCAACATCCGCGGTGGTGGCGAGTACGGACCTGCCTGGCACCAGGCGGCATTAAAAGAGAATCGACAGCGAGCCTATGACGATTTCATCGCCGTCGGTGAGGATCTCATCGAACGCAAAATAACCAGCGCAAAACACCTCGGTATTCGCGGCGGCTCGAACGGCGGTCTGTTGACCGGAGTGATGTTGACGCAGCGCCCGGACCTCTGGAATGCGGTCATCGTCCAGGTGCCGCTGCTCGACATGAAACGCTTCAACAAGCTGCTGGCGGGTGCCTCGTGGATGGGCGAGTACGGCGATCCGGACACCGATGACTGGTCATTCATTCGCGAGTATTCGCCGTACCACAACCTGCGGGAAGACGTGGACTATCCAAAGCCGTTTTTCACGACCTCGACACGCGACGATCGCGTACATCCGGCGCACGCCCGCAAGATGGTAGCGCGCATGCGCGAGATGGGTCATGACCTGCTTTACTTCGAGAACACGGTTGGCGGACATGCCGGCGCATCCGACAATACACAGGCTGCACGCAATGAAGCGCTGATCTATAGTTATCTCTGGGATCAACTCGGTAACGAGTGAAGCCAAGGAGCGAGTTCAACATGAAGACTCGATCACAACATCGCCCATACCGCGGCGCCGGCAGCCGACCGGCGCTGTTCCGCGCCGCCGCTGTGACGCTCCTGGTGTCAGGTCCGCTCGCCGCATCCGAGCCGGCCGAGGAGTCGGAAGCCGCGGTCGAGGAGGCGGCTGAAGTCGCAGCGCCCAAGCACATGTCGGAGGCTGTCAGGGCCACGATCAGCAAGGTCGTTGTCCTGCCCACGCAGGGGCCAGTCGGCGAGTCAACCACCGGCAGCTACAAGAAGCGCACGGACGGACTTTATTCAGGCATGGAAAAGGGCGCGGCCAGGAGCGGCGTCGGCATCGAGGTCGGGCCTGTACGAACGCGCTATACGATTCCGATATTGACCATTCCTCTCGCGGTTCTTGGCGGCATCAAGGGCAAGACAGAGCGTGATATCCAGGATTTTCGGGATAGTCTGACGGAGGAGTTGGCGAAAACGGCGAACCCGCCATTGAGTAACGATGCGCTGGCATCGGACGTGTGGTGGGGACTGCGCCGTCTCCCCGATCTGGATTCAAAAGTATTCGCGCTGACCACGCCTGTGCCGGAAGATACCGACGCTATCCTGTACGTTGGTCTGGAAAACATGACGATTGATGTGCAGGGCAAGGACGCTGTGATTACAACGACCGCGTCGGCAACGCTGCGGCGCCTGAGTGACGGCGAGCACCTGTACGAAGAGCAGGTGCAGTATGAGGACCGCGATACGCTGAGTAACTGGACCCGCAACGACAACGCGCTATGGCGCGATTATGCGAATTACGCAAGGCATTACATTGGTCGGGAGATTTCGGCCGAAGTCTTTGACCGGGTTAACCTCAATCACGAACTGCGGCCAAAGCCAAGCAGCAACGTCAAGAGCGTGAAGAAGAACGACTGGCAGGGTGTCAGCAAGACGCCTACGCCAACGCTGGCATGGGAACTCACGCTGCTCGGCGACGACCGCTATGGCGAATGGGCGAATCAGATTCAGCCTGCCGATATTGCCTACGACGTGGAAATCTACGATATGCAGCGTCTTGTTTACGCGGCGAAGCAGGTACCGCAAGCCAGCCACACCGTCGAGGAAGAGCTGCCGTGTAAACCGCTGCGCTGGTCCGTGCGGCCGTCCTACCGAGTGGCAGGCGGGCGCAAGTTCGGCGAGTGGATGCGATACAGCTCCGAAACCCACAACGCGAAGGCGAACGAGGGTCGACGAGCCTCTGAAGCGCCCGCCTATATCCAGGACTTCGCGTCGCTGACGTTGAAGTGCAAGCGCCGTTAAGGCGCCCCGTTTCCTGATCGCCGCGTTTTACGATCTTAAGTACCGCTCGCCATGGACTCACTGACCCAGGCCGTTCTCGGCGCGACGATTGCGGGCGCTTGCGCACCGCGAGGGCATCGACGTAGAGCGCTGCTGGCCGGTGCCGCCCTCGGCACGCTTCCGGACCTGGACGTTGCGATTCGCTATGGCGATGCGGTCAGGAACTTCACGTTTCATCGTGGCTTCAGCCACTCCTTGTTCGTGTTGCTGCCATTTTCAGTGGTGCTCTGGGCACTGCTGCGAAAGTGGTGGGCTCCGGTTCGAGAAGCGCCGCTGCCCTGGCTGGCCGCTATATCGCTGGCGCTGCTGACGCATCCGCTGCTCGACGCACACACGGCTTACGGCACACAGCTCTTCTGGCCACTGGAGTCTCCACCGGTAATGTGGTCGACGTTGTTCATCATCGATCCGCTGTACACGCTGCCGTTGCTGGTCGCGGTGATTGCCGCAGCCAGATGGCCGGCGGCCAGGCGCACGACCGCTGTCATGATTGTCAGTCTTTCGATAAGCACTGCGTATCTCGCCTGGTCGTGGGTCGGCAAGCTCGAGGTGGAGCGGCATGCCAGGGCGGGGCTCGCGGCCCTCGGCCTGGCGGATGCACCGCTATTCTCCGGGCCGACGCCCTTTAACACGGTCCTGTGGCGCGTGGTCGCGCTGACTGAGGACGGCTACCTGGAAGGCTACGACTCGCTGCTGATCGACGAGGGACCGATGCGTTTCACATTCTACGCCAGTGACCTTCAGTCGCTTCGGGCCGCGAGCGACGTCTGGGCGGTGTCGCGATTGCGTTGGTTTTCCCAGGACTTCATGAAAGCGGAAGTCCGTGATCAGCGCTTGATCCTGACAGACCTGCGCATGGGCGCCGAACCCAAATACGTGTTCAGTCATGTGGTCGCAGAATTCGGTAACCCACACTGGAAAGCGATCAAGCCTGAAGCGATTCCAGTTCAGTTCAGTCGCAGCGACTTCGCTACGCTCCGGGAACGCATCTGGAAGGACTGATTCGCTTACGCGCTAAGCGTTCGCACTCCTGCGGCGCCGGTATACCCCGATGAAGGTACCAACCAGGTAGGACAGGATCGCGGCACCCAAACCGGTGACGATTGCCTCCGTTACCACGGTGCCAAACATTCCCGGATGAACAAGATAGTCAACAACGGCCGTGATGAGGCCGAGCAACAGGGAGATCAACCAGCGCTTGTCAGTTTTCGACAGCAGGATCGCCGCGGCTGTTATAGAGCCCGCCGCAATGCCGGTCTGCGAAGCAACCAGCCAGTGGCCAAGCCCGAGCGCCAACACATTGCCCTGCACCATCGTGATCAGGCACGCGGTTGTGGCTTCCGCGATATTCTCGACGAAAGGTTTTACCCTGTTATTCAACGCCGGCTCCTCAACTGCCAGCGTCCAGGCCGCGCTTCAGTGCGGCCGGCGAGAAAAGCACGTCAAAGAGTTCACACCAGATGACGACGCTATTGTATTCGTCGATATCCGTGCCCGGCGGAATCGTGTAGTTCTGATTGCCGATGTTGCCTTTGAGCTTGCCGAGACTGATGAAGCCGCGCTCGGTTACGTCACTTGCCCGGGCAGGTGCGGGATGTTTCGACAGGTAAACCACCAGGGCTGGACCATTGGTCGTGCGGAAGTTTTCGAATCGGACCACGTGGCGGCCGTCGCCGAGCTCGTAGACCTTCGCCTGGCCGCTGCCCTTGTGGATCGCATCTGCATCGACAAACTCACCGCTCGCTATGACGGTCGGGGCGCTGGGGGGCATGTCTTCAGCGGCGGCACGATCGGGAGCGGCCGCTGCCGCCTCCATGATCTCGTTCATCATGGCGCGCTGTTTTTCCGCGGGCATTGCCGTTATCGACTGCATGTCCAGTTGCCCGTCTGCCAGCAGTAAGCTGAAGTCCTCATCGACCGCACGATCGATAAATAGTGGCGAAACGAAAAACCATCCCCCAACCAGCAGAACGACGACCAGGATTATCGCGATACTTCTATGCAAAGTTCTCTCCTCCGTTGTCGCGTGCTTTTCCGCCGCTTCGAGCAGAAGCCTGGCCGCCGCATTTTGCAATCCTCAGCATACTGACTGGAAGGGCAAAACAACAACGTGTTCGCGAGAAATTTCCAGCCGGCGCCGCCTGGCGAACTAGGCCAGGACAGTATGTTGATCTATAAAGGCTTCAGCCGCGGCGAAGATACGTTTTCGCCGGCTACTGTCGAGTCGGTCGAGCGCCCGCGGCATCAGCGCCAGGCGCGGGTTGCCGGTAAAAAACTCGCGATGCTTGTCGATGAAGCGCCAATACAGGCCGTCGACGATGTCGCACCACGGCCCCTTCTTGTAGTCGCTCATCTTCAGCAGGTAATTCGAACCACAGATGTAGGGCTTGGTCGCGAAGATGCCGCCATCGCTGAACAGCCCCATGCCGTAGACGTTCGGGCCCATGACCCACTCCGACGAGTCAACGAACATCTCCATGAACCAGCGGTGCGCAATCGATGGCCGAATTTCGCACAGTGTCATGAGATTACCGAGCACCATCAGGCGCGGTATGTGGTGCGTCCAGCCGAGCCTCTGCGCCGTCTGAATCGTGTCGTCGAGCGGCGGTATACCTGTCGTACCGTCGTACCAGCTTGGCGACATATCGCGTTCGTGCGACCAGAAATTGCTGCTGTCCTGCTGCTCGCTGTAGTGCCGGTAGATACCGCGCACAAACTCGCGCCAGCCAATAAGCTGTCGTACGAATCCTTCGAGACTTTGCAGCGGTACTTCGTCGGCGCGCTCGAGCGCGGCATCGATCACCTCGCCGGGCGTCAACAGGCCGAGATTCAGACAAGGGCTCAGGACGCTGTGAAAAACCGTCTCTGACCGCGAGCTGATGGCGTCTTCGTAGGGTCCGAAGTCGGACAGGCGATTGGCTACGAAGTCGTCCAGCCACTCGCGTGCCTGGGCCCGTTTGGTCGGCCAGACGAACTCCGCAGCATCGCCGGGATGGTCGTTGAATTCGCGTTTTACCAGGTCAATGACGTCTTTGTCATGAGCACCGGGAGTTGTCCAGACCATCTCCGGCGGCTGAACCGTGCGGGGTAATTTCTTGCGATTGTCGGCGTCGAAACTCCATTGCCCGCCAGCAGGCTGCGATTCTGCATCGACCAGGATATTCAGGCTGCGGCGTTGCTGCTTGTAAAAGTCGCCCATCAGCAGGCGCGACTTATTGTTGGCAAAAGCCGAGAACGTCTCTCGTGAGCAGGTGAACATCGGCGATTGCAGCTCATCCCGGTCGAAGCCGTTTCGGGCCGCAAACTCGACAAGCCTGCTTTCCATCGGTTTGTCTTCGATCTCAAAATGCCGAATACGTGTTGCGCGCTGTGCTTTCAACGCTGCCGCAAGCTTATCTTCGTAACTATCGGCACTGGTCGGATCCAGTCGATGGTAGATGACCCGATAACCGGCTTTCTCGAGCTCATCCGCATACGAGCGCATCGCCGCGAGAAAAAGCACGATCTTTTGCTGGTGATGCTTTACGTAGGTGCAGAGGCCGACATCTTCGGCCATGAAGACCGGAGTATCTTTTGCTGCTGGCAGATGCTCCGGGGAAAACAGCTGATTGCCAAGAATGACGAGCATGGTCGGTCAGCCTCAACGATCAGCGCGTGTGCAGAACATCATGTAGTTGACGTCCGTGGATCGAGTCATATGCAGGCTGCGTTTGAAAGGGTTGACTGCAACGCCGACGGTCTCCAGCACCGCCAGTCCGCCCGTCTCGAGATGCTTCGCTATCTCCGCCGGTTTCTGGAACAGCCCCCAACGGTGCGTGCCGCGCGGCAGCAATCGCAAAACGTATTCTGCGCCGATGATGGCAAACAGCCAGGCCTTTAGGGTGCGATTGATCGTGGCCACGAACATGACGCCGTTGTCTGCGGTCAATTCCGCGCAGTCCGACATGAACGCAGGCACGTCGGCGACGTGCTCGACGACCTCCATGTTGAGGACGATCTCGAAGCGCGCCGTCTCTTTGACCATTTCCGAGGCCGGGCACAGGCGGTAATTGATTGGTAGCTCGTTCTGGCGGGCATGCAGCGTGGCGATGGCAATATTCTTCTCAACGACGTCGATGCCGGTAACGTCGGCGCCGAGCTTTGCCATGGACTCGGACAGGATACCGCCGCCGCAGCCGACATCGAGGGCGCGCAGACCGCGTAGCGGCTGGTCGTCGGCCGGATCGCGTCCGAAGTGCTCGCACAGCTTGTCTCGAATGTAGGTCGTGCGCAGTGCGTTAAGTTTGTGTATTGGCCAGAACGGACCCTCCTGGTCCCACCAGGTCTCTGCCATGCGCGTGTAAAAGTCGACCTCGCGAGTATCGACCGTGGAGTCGTAATTCACGCTTTGCTCCTTGCGGCGATTTCACGCATCGCTGTGTCACGGGTTCTCAGGAGCAGGCTTCCAATGCGCGGGCCAAGCTCGCCCAGGGCGACGCCAGACAAGATAAGCCCCAAACCGAGATACAGCATCGGCGAGATCGATTCGCCGAGGAACAGCGCACCCGCGACGACCGCCCATGCCGGGACCAGGTAATTGACGATAGAGATAAAGGCAGGCCCGGGACCCTGCACGAGCCTGAAATAGATCAGCGTAGCGAGACCAGTGGCAAGCGTGCCAAGGACAAGCATCGCGGCAATCGCGCTGGCGCCAGGCGAAACGACGAGCTCAGCATCGATTGCGGCGCCCGGGAGTGCGAGCAGGCTGGCTGCAACCAGCATGCCGGCCGACAGCTGCACGGGATTGACGGCGCCGAGACGCCGCGCATAAATGCTGTTGACCGAATAGCTTAGCGCAGCGCCCAGTACGGCGATGGCACCCCACAACACCATGTTGTCGCTCAACCCGCTAAGCGCTTCCGGACCGATGATCACGACAACACCGGCAAAACCGATTACAAACCCCGAGACGCGATACGGAGTGAGGCGCGATCCCGGCAAAAAGAAATGGGCGAGCGTCAGGACGAACAACGGCATGACCGCCATCAGGATGCCGGCAAGCGATGATTCGATGTGCTGTTGCGCCCATGCGATGAGCTGAAATGGCAGCACGTTTCCCAGCACCGCCATGACCAGCATCGGAACCCAGGCGCGAACGGAGCTCGGCAGCCTGATTCCCTGCGCATGCATGTAGACAAGCAGTATCGCCGCTGCAATGAGTATCCGTCCGGCAACCAATACGGACGGCGGAAACGCCACCAGCGCCAGTTCATTAAACATGAAAGCTGTGCCCCACATCGCAGTGAGCAGCAGCAGCGCAATCCAGTCGCTGAAATTTGCAGCACGTGGCATCTTCAGCCCGCCAGCCCTGTTGCGGCGTGAACGCCGATGATGCCGAGCGTGACTAGCCCCAGCAGCAGGATGATCACGCTCATCAGGACGCTCGCGCGATGCAGGCGTGCGAAACGATCTTCGGCGACTGCGCCGGCGTCGCGAGCCGCGTTAATCCGCGGCACCAGCCATAGTGAAATGAGCTCCAGTACCAACATGACGCCGGTCGCCGCAGCTATAACCTGCAGGGGCGATGACCAGCTGCCGTTTGCGGCAAGCAGCAAGGCCGCGGCACCCATCAGCAAACCGCACAGGATGCCGAGCTTGAAAAGGCGCGGGAACAGGGTGCGCAGAAAACGCCGCGCACTGTCCGCATCCAGGTCGGCAAAGACGGCCGGTGCGACAACGCCCGACTGAAAGACGATGGCGCCTACCCAGGCGGCCGCCGAGATCGTTAACAGTGCTGTAGCAAATGCTTCCATGTCACAAAGATGTCTATATAATGTCGAAGAACGAAGCGCACAATATATGAACAGAAGCGAGGTGTCTACGGTGCCTTGCTCCACGGAGACAGCAAATGCCGACTGCAACAGACAACGAGGACCATCACTACGGCATCGGTGCCGTTGCCAAGATGACCGGTCTGACCGACCATACGATTCGCGTCTGGGAGCGGCGCTATGGGGCGGTGGTCACGCAGCGCCTGCCAAATGGTCGGCGTGTTTACAGTGCCAGTGACGTTGAGAAGCTGGGCTACCTGAAACGGCTGACGGACCAGGGCCTGTCTATCGGGCAAATTGCGTCCGGCAGTATCGAGCAGCTGCGTGCCCAGGTCGAAAACATGAGCGCCATGTCGTCGGCCGCTGTGCCTGATCACATCGGTATCGCCGTCTTTGGCGATATCTTGCCTGCGCAGCTCCTCGCGCATCAGCGTGACCTCTCACCGCTCGAGGTGCGTGTAGCCGACAGCAACCGTGATCGCTTTGCGGCTGACCTTCGTAACCAGAGCGCGGACGTCGTGATCCTCGAAAGCCCGATTATGGACTCGTCGACCCTTCCACAAATTACTGATTTCATGAAGGAATGTAGCGCTGAAAGAGGAATCATCATTTACACGTTCGGACGCGCAAGGGACGTGCAGGCGGCACGCCAGCGTGGCATCGTCGTCGTGCGTGCGCCTGTCGATGTTGACCAGGTACAGGCCGCCGTCGTGCGCTGCTACGCGCAGCCATTCGTCGACAGCGCACGCGTGGAAAAGCCGAAGCGATCAGAAAGCAACGCGTGGCATTTTTCCGGTGCGATAGCGCCTCGTCTGTTTAATCAGCAGCAGCTCGCCAACCTGGCAAACACGTCGAGCGCGATTGACTGCGAGTGTCCGCAGCACCTCGCCCAGTTGGTAAGTGATCTCAGTGCTTTCGAGATCTACAGCGCGAACTGCGCCAATCGCGACGACGATGACGCGGCCCTGCATCGCTACCTTCATCAGACGACGGCGCAGGCAAGAGCCCTCATCGAAGTGGCATTGGAAAAAGTAGCGAATGCCGAGGGCCTCGACTACTGAGCGACCGAAACCCGGTTACACTTCGTTACAAAGTTGTCTATTAAATACTTCGACAAAACATTGACAGATTCTCTAAACGCGCTATCCTAGCGCTGTGACTTAACGATCTTCTGACGTCACCCCCGGCAGAGAACCCTCGTAGTTCCCCCGACTCTCCGTTCTCTGCACTTTGTCCGGCCGGCGTTCAACGCCGGCCGGTCTTTTAACCGCTAAAAGGACAACCGCGTTATGAGTGAAGCAGCAAAACCGAGACAGTGGCGACCAACGATGACGCGGCGCCGTTTTTTCGCCTCCGCTGGCGCCGCTGCGGCCGTCGTCACGACCGGCATCACGACGGTGCGGGCTGACGAAGAGCTGGTACGACTTGACGAAAACGACCCGACGGCCAAAGCCCTCAACTACGTGCACGACGCAAAGTCGGTTGACGCGGCGAAACGCTTTTCCGATCGCTACTGCAACAACTGCGCGCTCTTCACAGGGGAATCCGATGATGAGTGGGCTGGTTGTTCCATCTTTCCGGGCAAAGCCGTTGCCAACCAGGGTTGGTGCAGTGTCTGGGCGCCGAAACCGAAGACCTGAAACACCCGGTCTGAAACTGTAAACCTTATTCACGGATCCACTCGAGGGAGAAACTCATGGTTATGGTCGCCTTAGTACTTGCTGGAATACTCACCGTCGCTGTTATCCAGCAGCAACGACGGGCCATGCAGCAGCTGCAAGAAGCTCGCATTGAATCGCAGAAGCGACGGACACGATAACGCTCACGCCGATGCAGACTCAGCCCGAAGCAACCCGGTCCGCCGGGGCCAGCAAACTGCAGTCGTTTGTGGCCCAGTCGTTAACGCATTACTCGAAATCGCGAAACTTCGACTTCGGCCCGGGCCGCCGCAACAATGTGTCGGGCTTGTCGCCGTACATCCGACACCGGCTTATTCTCGAGCCGGAAGTTCTCGACGCTGTGTTGCAGAGCCACTCCCTGGCCTCTGCCAACAAGTTCGTTGAAGAGGTTTTCTGGCGGGCGTACTTCAAGGGCTGGCTCGAACATCGCCCTGACGTGTGGCGCGACTATCGTACCGACGTTGCGCGGCTCCTGAAGGCGCTCGAGTCGGATGCCGACCTGATGCGGCGATACACGAATGCCATCAGCGGTTCCACCGGCATCGATTGTTTCGATGCCTGGGCAAGCGAACTGCTCGAAACCGGCTACCTGCACAACCACACTCGCATGTGGTTTGCGAGTATCTGGATATTCACCTTGCAATTGCCCTGGCAGCTGGGGGCGGACTTTTTCTACAGGAACCTCATCGACGGTGACCCCGCATCCAACACCTTGAGCTGGCGCTGGGTCGCTGGTCTGCATACAAAAGGCAAGACCTACCTTGCGCTCAGTAGCAATATCGCACGCTACACGGACGGCCGATTTGATCCGGGCGGACAGCTGGCGGACAGTGCGCCGCCCCGGTCCGAGTCGCGTATGTTCCCGGTTCAGGATCTGCCAAAGCCGGATCTCGCGCCATGCGATGAGGGCTATGGCCTGCTGATTACCGAGGAAGACGGCTCGCCAGAGATACTCGACCTGCCGCTGCCGCCCAGCGACGCAATCGGCATTGTCGCCACAACCCAAAGGTCTCCGTTGCCCGTTGGCCTGCCCGCGGCTGAGTTTGCGACCGGCGCCGTCATGGATGCATTGCGACGGGCGACGCAACACTTTGCCGTCGACGGCCAGTTTGCCAGGAGCGAAGACTGGAACAATGTGCTCACGGAATGGGCGAAGCACAGGAACTTGAAAACTATCGTCACAGCCTACGCGCCTGTTGGGCCGGTGGCAGAAATGCTGACGGCCACGAAGCGTCATCTCCAGGGTGAGGGCATACGGCTGATGCAGGTTCGACGGCGTTACGACAGCGTAACCTGGCCGCACGCACAGCGCGGCTACTTCAAGCTAAAAGCGAAGATACCGGCGATTCTCGACGAGCTCGGTATCCGGACTGAGGACGACCTGGCCAGCGCGCAAAGCGAGGCGGTCTGATCACTAGCTGCAGATCTGAGGCACCCGCATCATTTCACCAGCAATCGCAGCTGTTCGCCCACATCCAGGCCGCTGAGGAAAGCGGCCTCGACCCGACCGCGGCGGAACCAGTCGCCGCAACCCGCCAGCTTGGCCTGCCTATCCACGAAACTCACAGGCCCGTCTTTCTTATCGACATTGGCGTAGCGCCAGCGCTGCAGCTGGCAGACAGGCGCAGCGTGACAATCGATGCCGGTAACCGCTGCGACCTCTTCCAGCAGATGCCTTTGCACATCCTCCAGCGCCTCATCGAGATGCGCGTCAGCGTAGGCATTGGTCGAATGCACCACCAGCGTGTACTTGCTGTTTCTCCGCGGCTTGCTGCTGTTGACAGAAATCCAGCTGATATCGGCGCCTCGTACCAACGCTGCCTGCCATGAGAGAGGAGGCGGTGCCTCGAAACCCAGCATCAGCGCGTAGCAGGCGCGCATCTCTGTGCCATTGGCAATGCCGTGCAGCGATGACTCGGCCGGCACGAGCGCGGCGGTCTGTGCCGCTGGCATTGCGCACACGACCCAGTCAAAGTGTCCCAGGGCATTACCGTCTTCGTCGCTCAGGCTCCAACCATTTTCTTCGCTGCTGAGCCGCGCGACCGTCGTATTGGTGCGGATCGAAAGGCCGTCGGCCAGGTAGCGGCCAACAGCGTTCATGCCTGGTGCACCAACGTAGTGAGGGTAGTCGTCATCCCAGTCCCGCGTCACTGCGACGGTGTCTCTATCGAGCTCCGCGAACCTTGCATGCCAGCATGAAACTGCGCCGCCATCGATCAGGGGCTGAAGGAAGTCCTTGAACGCAGCAGATCGAGCAGTGAAAAACTGCGCGCCATGATCGAATTCGAAATCGCCCGCATAGCGCGTGGCCATGCGACCTCCAAAACCACGAGATTTCTCAAAAACCGTGACCGATCCGCGTGAACTCAGCTCACGGGCAGCAACGAGCCCTGACAATCCGGCGCCAATGACCGCAATGCGCGTCACTGTGCGACAACAATCAGAAGCGATACGACGGCGATCAGCGTTGCGGTGGTGCGCACCCGAAAATAGGTGGCAGAAATCACATCGCTCTCCTTGAGGCGGAGATCGATGAACAACAGGGTAAGGAACGCGAATACCTGCGTGATGAGCGCAGATCTGATGCCGGTACCGACATACGCAAACCAGGTAGCCAGGAAAATGACGTTGCTGATGACAAACAGGTTCAGCGAATCCGCGGAGCGGCCGCAGAGATAAGTGCCCCAGTGAGAGCCGGCCAGGAAGCAGACGATGGCCAGACCATAGGAGGCCACCAGCTGATCCAGGGGCCCCAGTCGTGGCAGGGACTCATAGCCGAGCAATGGCAACATGGCGCAAGCGATGAAGGGGATGGTTCCGGCGAGCGCCAGCGCGGTATATAGTTTGCTGTCCTGCATAACCCCGTAACTCTAAAGGCATGAGGCAGGGCGGTCCAATACGGATACGACTTGTTACACGTCAATGCTGGCCTCGCGGCCGCCAGAAAGGCAGGATAGCGGTAACTAAAAGCACAATCACCTGTGCGTTCACGACACTGGAGTTTCCAACATGCGCTACCTCGCAGCAGCCCTGCTTTTCATGACCGCCAGTTTTTCGCTCGCAGCCGACGACGCGCTGCTGAACCAGGACTTCCGTCGACTCGCGTCAGACGAAGTCGTCAACCTGAGCGAAACCTACGCCGGCAAGGTCGTGCTGGTCGTCAACACCGCATCGAAGTGCGGCAATACCCCGCAGTACGATGCCCTCGAAAAGCTGTACCAGGACTACGGTGACCAGGGTTTTGTCGTTCTCGGTTTCCCGTCGAACGACTTCATGGGGCAGGAGCCGGGCACCGAAGAAGAAATTCAGGAATTTTGTCGCCTGACCTACAAGGTACAGTTCCCGATGTTCGAAAAAGTCACCGTCAAGAAAGGCAAGGCGCATCCGTTTTTCGAGCAGCTGGCCGCAGCGTCGGGGACATACCCGACGTGGAACTTCCACAAGTTCCTGATTGGTCGCGACGGCAAGCTGATTACCGAGTTCAGTCCACGCACCAAGCCTGATAGCAAGGATGTCGTCGCGAAGATCGAAGCTGCACTGCAGAGCTAGCACGCGACACGGCCACGATCTGAGCAGGCATTGAACCATGCACGCTAAACAGAATCTGCCAGAGAAGGTTTGCGCCAGGTGCTCACTGCCGTTCACCTGGCGGCGCAAGTGGAAGAAAGACTGGGAGAACGTCAGGTACTGCTCGCAAAGATGCCGTATGGGGCGAAGCGCACATGCCCGAAGGGCCTGAAATACGGCTGGCCGCCGACAAGATCGCCAAAGTGCTTGTCAACCAGGGCATCGTTGAGGCTGAGCTTCGACCACCTGCGCTAACGCGTTTCGAAAAGAAACTCACCGGCGCACATGTGACGGCAATTGATACGCGCGGCAAAGCGATGCTTACCCGGTTTGACAACGGTTTGACGCTGTACAGTCACAACCAGTTGTACGGCCGGTGGTTTACAACCCGCAAGCCGCGAATGCCGAGAACGAATCGTCAGCTTCGGGTCGCTCTGCACACCGAAACCCACAGCGCTTTGTTGTACAGCGCGTCGGATATCGAGGTGCTGTCAGAGCGTGCTCTCGCAAAGCACCCGTTCCTGAATCGCGTCGGGCCTGACATCCTCGATCCGGAACTGACCGTCGAGCACATCGTCGACCGCCTCCAGTCAGCCCGGTTTTGCAACCGCGCTCTCGGCGGCTTGTACCTCGACCAGGCGTTCCTCGCCGGTATCGGCAACTACCTGCGATCCGAGATCCTCTGGGCTGCACAGGCCCACCCGCAGCTCAGGCCCGCGCAGCTGGACGTTTCGAGTCTCCGCGCGATCGCCAGGGAAACGCTTGCTATAAGCCGGCGCTCGTACCGAACCCGCGGCGTAACGGCGCCGCCGAAGCAGGCGCAAGAACGCAAGGCGCTGGGCATGAGTTACCAGCAATACCGTTTCCAGGTGTTTGGTCGGGAAGGGCTCGAATGCTACGCGTGTGGTGCAACGATCGAGCGCCGCACGATGGGCAGCCGCAACCTGTTCATGTGCAACTCCTGCCAGGGTCGGTGACCGCGACAGAGGTCGCGAATCAAAGCTCGCGGAGCGCCTGCGCAACCGGGAGGCGCGCGGCACGCAGGGCGGGGAAGAAGCCGCCGACCACGCCGATGATAAGCGCCGCATACAAGCCGTCGATCAGCAAATCGGCGGTTACTGCGAAGTCGAAAACCACCTGGCTGAAGCTGGCGCTGTTGAGCGTCGATACCTGCAGTCCGTTGAACGCGACAAACGCGATGACGCCACCAAGTACGCCGCCGGCCAGGGCAAGCAGCGTGGATTCAACCATCGTCGATATCAGTACCGGAAACGGGCCGAAACCGAGCGCTCGCAGCGTCGCGATTTCCTTGCCGCGCACAGAGACTGAGGAGTACATCGAATTCAGGGCACCAAATATGGCGCCGATCGACATCAGTATGGTCAACGGATAGCCAATGATGCGAATGAATTGAGCCATCGGTGCCGCCTGCGCCGCATAGTATTCGCGCTCGCTGACGGTATCGACGTTGATTCTTGGATCCTCTTCGAGCGCGCCATCGAGTTCCGAAAGGCTGTCCTTGCTCTGCAGTTTCACGCGCACCGACTGAAAACTGTTGCCGCGCCGGTACGCATTCTGCAGCACGCGAACGTCTGTCCAGAGCTCCGATTCCGAAACACCGCCGCCGGCCTCGAACACGCCCACGACGGTCCAGACCGACTGCCCGAAATTGATCGTCGCACCCGTATCCAGGCCGGCAAATTCATTTTGCGCGGCACGGCCGGCCAGGATCTCGTTCTTGCCCGGCTCAAACATGCGGCCTTCCACTATCTTGACGTCCTTGCGAACATCGAAGGCACCCGGCTGCACGCCGCGAAACGGCACGTTAGCCTCGGCATCCGTTTTCTTCTTCTTGATGTCGACAATAACGTACAGCTCGGCCGACATGATCGGCGTGTCGCCATTCTTGAGGACACCCGGCGCCTCGCCAATGATCAGCGTCTGCTCGTTGGACAAGCCGCTGGTCAGCTCTGATGTTGAGCCACTCTGCATCACGATCGCGGTGTCGTCAGAGCCGGCGGCGATCATTGTTCGTTCGAAGCCTTTCGCCATTGACAGGACCGCGGCAAACACCAGCACGACGGCAGCAACGCCGACGACGGCCACGGCCGACGACCCGAGTCGCTTCGGAAGATTGCGAAGATTCAATGCCGTGATGGCGACGATCTGGTTGAGGGCTTTCACGTGGTTCTCCTAGGCCCTTGCGAGCGCGTCGATGATAGACAGCCGCATTGCCTTCAATGCCGGGAAGATGCCGGCGAGTATCCCTGCGCCGATGATCATGCCAACTCCACCAGCAATAGCCGCCGGCGACAGGAAAATGCCGGGCAGGAACGCCCCCATCTGTCCCGCGAGCCCCTGCACGACGACCCAGCCAACGGCCATTCCGAGCACGCCACCGATAGCTATGATCAGGATGGACTCAGCCAACACAATGGCAAGCATCGTGCGGTCGCCGAAGCCGAGCGTTTTCAATACCGCGAGTTCGGAAATCCGCTCACGAACCGATTGCGACATCGTGTTGCCGGATACCAGCAGCAAGGTGAAGAACACGGCGCCGAGAATCAGCCTGACAATCAACGCGATGTTGCCGTATTGCTTCATGAAGGACTGCGCGAATGCCGCTTCTGTGCTCGTCTCGGTCTCACTCGGCGAGTTCGCAAACTCGAGATCGATGGCGTTTGCTACCTCGACCGGATTGGCTCCGTCAGCAACGCGCAATATGTACCAGCCGACGGTTCCCTGGCCGAACGCCCTGGCTTCATCGAAATATTCGTAGTTGAGCAACATGACTGCCGTACTGGCGCGCGGGTCCTCGCTGGAAAAAATCCCCACCAGCTCGAACTCCCAGACCCGGCTACCATCAGACTGCGTCCAGATGGTTGCCTGTATCGGGATACGATCGCCTACCTTCCAGCCGTAGGCGGTCGCGAGTTCCTCGCCGACGATGGCGCTGGTGCGATTCTGCTGGAACGCCTCCCGCTGCGCCTCGGGCATCAGGAACTCCGGATACATATCCATGTACGCCTGCGGATCGACCGGGAACTGCCCGAACTGGTTGCGTGGCTCCTGGTAGTAGCCACCAAACCAGGTCGCGTGAGTAACAGACTCGACGCCATCGATGGCCGCGATGCGGTTCTGATAGCTCACCGGCAACGGGTTGATCAGGGAGATCTTGTGGATAACGATCAGTCTCTCGGCATCGGCGACATCGACGCCACCCCTGAACGCGAAACCGATGGCCGACAAGAGTGCGAACAACAGGAAAGCGACGAACACCGACAATATCGTCAGCGCCGTGCGTATCTTCTTGCGCCACGCGTTCTTCCAGATGAGTCGAAAGAATTTCATGCCGCCTCCCTGGCCTCCAGCGTGCCTTTGTCGCAATGCAACGTGCGCTTGGCGAAGCCTGCCGCCTGTGCGTCATGCGTCACCATGACAATCGTCTTGCCATGCTTGCTATTCAGCTCCTGCAGCAGGCGCAAGATCTCGTCCGCGGTGTCCCTGTCCAGGTCCCCGGTCGGCTCGTCGCACAGCAGCAATGACGGGTCCGACACGATCGCGCGTGCGATAGCAACGCGCTGTTCCTGCCCGCCGGACAATTCCCGGGGATAGTGTTTCGCACGATCCGCGAGACCGACAATATCCAGAGCGATCGATGCGCGCTTGAGCCGTTCCTTGGCGCCGAAGTCTGTAAGCAGCAGCGGCAGCTCGACGTTCCTGAGCGCCGTGAGCACAGGCAGCAGGTTATAGAACTGGAAGATGAAACCGACATGCGTCGAGCGCCACCGTGACAGCTGGCTGTTGGACATGGCCGATAGCTCCGCACCGCCTACGGTTACCGTTCCTGCCGTGGGCTTGTCGAGGCCGCCAAGCAGGTTCAGCAACGTCGTTTTGCCGGATCCCGACGGCCCCATGATGGCAATGAAGTCGCCTTCGGGAATTTCCAGGTCGAGCTGATGCAGCACCTCGACCCTTTCCTTGCCTTTCTGGTAAACGCGGCTTACGCCGTCCAGTCGCGCCAGGACTTCCGTCATTGTGTGCTCCTCATTGTTCCGTCGTGGTCTTCTCGGTTCGGGTCTACTCGGTCTTTATCGCCTGGCCATCGACCAGGGCTTTCTCCGAGGTCCGCACGATTGTATCGCCTACTTCCAGGCCATCGCTAACCAGGACACGCGCCCGGTCTCTTGAGCCGCTGATACGTACGGATCTTCGTTCAACGACATTTTCTTTTACCAACCAGACAAAATCGCCGTCTGCATCCGAGCGCAACGCGTCTCCTGCGATTGCCACGCCACGGACTTCCTGCTTCGTGTCCTTGGGCTCATCGCTGCCGAGAAACGCAACCTTGACACCCATGTCACGCAGCACGCGCTCATCGCGCTCGAGAAAACCGATGCGTACTTTTACGGTCGCTTTCTGGCGATCTGCTGTCGGAACGATCGCGATGACCCTGGCGGGAATACGCCAGTCAGGATAGGCATCGAGCGTGGCGGAGACCGGCTGATCGGCGCGGACCCTCTGAATATAGGCTTCGCTTACGTCGACCTCGATCTCCAGCGAGTCGGTGTCGATGATGGTACAGATGCCGGTGCGAGTAAATCCGCCGCCCGCGGATATGGGGGAGATCATCTCGCCCGGCTGGGCATTCTTCGAGACGACCATGCCGGCAAACGGGGCCTTGATGGTCATGTTCGACAAGGCATCTTCCGCCAGCTCCACGTTACGTTCCGCGACTTTCACATTCTCGCGCCCGGTTTCCAGGCGCGCGGCCAGCTGATCAAAAATAGCCTCCGCAGAATCGAGGCTCGACTGGCTGGTGAGATTGCGCTTCGCCAGGTCTCGAAAGCGGTCGCGTTCGAGTTTCGCGTTTCGCAGCTCCGCCTCTATCTCATCGAGAGCCGCGCGGGACGAGGCGGCCTGCGCTTTAGCCAAAGACAGCTGCGCCTGCTGCGTTGTGTCATCGAGGACAGCGACCACCTGGTCTTTCTCGACGCGCATGCCTTCCTCGACAAACACGTCGACGACTTTCCCGGTTACCTTTGACGATACTGTCGCCTGGCGACGGGCAACAACGTAACCGGACGCATCCAGCACGCTGTTTGCGGCAGCAGCGCTCGGCGGTTTGCGGGCAACATCTGTTGCAACAACGACGGTGCCGGAACCGTCGCGCATAAACAGTGCAAGGAACAGAGTGACCAAGACGACAACAACGACGAGTGCAGGCCAGAGCCAGCTTCTCCGGTCCCGGGACGGGGCGCTACGGTCGATCTTCAGCTGACTGATTCTGTCGACAGGATCCGCCATTCCTTATCCTTCGTCTTTTCGCACGAATCTGGCATCGTAGCAAAAATCGCAAAGTGGAATGTGTCGGTATAAGCAGGCACGAGCGCTTGCGAGTTCGCCGCGGCAAGGTAGCCGCGGTGAAGTCGAACGGTCGCGGCAGCCAAGGCCGAGTTACCGGATTTGCTAGTACAGCTCGCGAATGTAAATGCGCCGGTCCGTGCCTCGGAAGATGCCGAACACTGCCGTCCCCGACGGATCCTCGAGACCCGGCGTCGCGGAGTTCCAGTCGAATTCAAGCCAGCCAGGCACGTCGACTGTGATCGTCGTGCTGCCATCGTTGCCTTCGCCTGGCGCCTGCAGATTCAGATTGAAGTCGCCAGCGAGCGGCGGTGCGCGAAAACGCAGTCCGGGAAGCCCGGCAGCCGCGCAGCCCGCGCCCGAGGCGCCGGGCGTTCCGCTGTCGAGGACGCAGGTGTCGCCTGCGATGAGGCTCTCGGTGAAGGCGCCGAGAGAAACGCTGACTGGCGACGTACAGCTGTCATCGACGTTCTGTACGAAGCCGTTGGCGGCGTCGAGGAAGTACTCGGTTCTGAACGGCACAGCGAGGTTAACCAGTTCAGAGCCGTAAGCGTTCTGAACCTGGCCGCGCCCGAAGCGCATCTCTGCACCCGAGTCGAAGATGATTCCGCCCGCCGCGCCGAAAACGATCGGGTTGCTGGCCGCCGCGCCGTCGTTATCCAGCACATCGATGCTGAGACGTATGTCGGCATCGAAGGGCGCCTGCTCCGTGCTGCGCGTGTAGAACACGCCACTGCCGCTCGAGAACGTCAGCGTTCCTGTGCCGGCGCCGGTCTCCGCGATAGTCGGGTCGCCGGCTGGCAATCCCGACGTATTGAGTGTCGCGGGTATCGACGCGTATACGGGCGCAGTAACGCTGGAGTTGTCTATCTTGAAAAATCCGCCAACGTAATTTTCCGTAACTTCACCTGCCAGTGCTCTCGCGGTGACGTCGATGACAGGCGCGTTGGAATAGCCGAAGGTTTCACCCACGTAGGTAAACGAGCCGGATGCGCAGCTGGTTGAAAATGTCGGTGTGTTCAACACAGTGGTGAAATGATGTGCATGAAAGCGTCCGACATTTCCTGACACCGTACCTGAAACGTCGCCCGCGCCGAGATAATCACCATCGCCGACAGAGGGCGTCAGCGCAATAATTCCAACCTCCGGCCAGCTAAAGCTCGTGCCGGTCGCCTGTCCGGCAACGAACGGCCCGAAGCCGGATGCGAGCGGTGGATTGTCGCCGACGAGTGGCGCGACGAGACTGGGTGTCAGAGCGACCGTTTCGGCAATCGCTTCCTGCCCGTAATTCGGCGTGATGTCTCCCTCGGCGTCGCGGGACGATACGGTGATCGAGAACGGCTCGCCGGCAGCAACAAACGCTGCTCCGCCCGAGTCGGCTGCAGCCGGGTTGGCGTTACCGGCACCGTCCTCGATGCCGGAGAGCTCAAAGCGAAAAGGCCTGACCACGAATCCGGCGGTTGCGCCACGGATGCCGTTGGGCAAGTCCGGATGGGGCTGACTGTCGTCCTTTACGCCGATCTGGATACGGCCGACGTCCTTGTACTTCCCGGTCACGACGGCCTGGCCGTTTACGAACGTGACCGGCTGATCTGCCGCAGATGATTCGACGGCAGGAATGGCGCTGGCGTCGACGGTCGCCGCAATGCTGCCGGTGCCCGGATTGACGAAATCGAACCAGAACTTCAGGTCTTTCGGTCCCGTGTAGGCCTCGATGATGCCGCAGGCCGGATCATTTGGCGTTTGTCCGAACGCGGCGATGTGGACGGGGAAGTCGGTTCCCGCTACCTGTGACATCGAAAAAGGCGTGATCAGCGCAGGCGGTGGATTGCTCAATGCGGCTGCCGTCAGCGTGAAGCCGCTCGGCGAGAACGTGATAGTCCCCTCGGAGTCGTCATCGCGTGTTGCCGTATCGTCGGTCTGATACGCATCGATGTCGAAAGTCGGGTTTCCCGTCGGGTAGCTCAGAGAAAACTCAGCGGTACTTTCGCCCGCGGGCCAGTCGTAGGTTGCAAGGCCATCGCCGGCGGTCGCATCGACCAGGGTGCCGCCTCCGCTGACCAGTGCCCAGGTGCCATTGCCGGTCTGCGTATCCAGCGTGATGCCGGCCGTGTAGTCCGTGCGCGGCGTACCCGCGATACTGTCGACAACGTCGATGCGAATGGTCTCAGCGAGACAATTGATGCCGTTGTTGTCGTGCGTGATGACGAACTCCACACCGCCGCAGTTTGTGCAGGGACGCGTGCGGTCACGATGGTCAATCACCTGTTGGGGCGTGATGGCATTGTCCCAGATGGACAGCTCGTCGATGTCACCTGACCAGTAGCGATTGCGGTTCTGCGAGTTTTCGCCAATGAACAGCGGGAAGTTATTTCGCGTGATTGCGGCGCCATACGATGCGGACGTTGCCAGGTTGCCGTTGATGTAGAGCCGCATGACCGAGCGATCGTAAGTTGCCGCTACGTGATACCAGGTATCAGGGATCGGAACCACGTTGCTGTTCAGGTCAGCGCCATTGCAGCCGCCGTTCAGCCCCAGCGTGAATCCGTGCCGCGTGTTGCCGGGCAGCGTATCGGCGATGCCGCAGCCGCCGTTTAGATGCAGTCGATAGGCGCTGTCGCCTTTGGCGAGAATCGCTTCCCAGTCCTTAAGCGGCGAGCCATCGTGTCGCACCCAGACGGCGACACTGAATCCGTCTCTCAGGTCGAGCGCCGCTGTGTCGGGCACGCTGACATGAGACGAGCTGCCGTTGAACTTGCCGGCGCTACAGAGCTGGCCGTTGTTTTCTACGGTGAGTCCGCCGACAGAGGTTCCGTCCAGTCCGTTAGGGCCTGAGTCGACAACGGCGCTGCCGTTGAAGCCTAAGGTGCAGTCGTCGAGTTGCCAGTCGGCGACGAGATTGGGGACGATAATCTCGCAGGTCGTAATTTCTGCTTTCTTGCCGGCATAGTAGGCATTGCCGGCGGCTGATACCCAGACATCCTTGATTTCCTCGGAGGCCGGATTCGATTCCTGCCAGGTAACGCCGTCGAACTCGGCGACCAGGCCCTGCTTGCCGCCAGCATAGATCTCGCCGGTGACGCTGGATCCATAGATGCCACGCAAGTCCTCGCTGACGCTCGTAACAACGGGACAGCTGCTGCCGTTATAACGATGAATGTTTTTCTTGCCGACCAGGTAGATATTGCCGCTGCCGTCGCCCCATAGATCTTCGAACCTGTCGCCGATCGTGCAGGCAGTGTCGGGTGCCGACCAGCTGCCGGTCGCACGGTCGCGGCGGTAAAGCACGCCGTCTTCGTCAACCGCGTAAAACGCACTGCCGTCGCCCCAGGCGTCCTCGATATCCTTGTTACTGGTGCCGGCAGCGGCACTTTCGTCAAACCAGCTGCTGCCATCGTAGCGCCAGATCTCGCCTTTTTTGCCAACCGCGTAGACCTCGGTTGCCGAAGCGGCCCAGACGCCGAACAGCTCCTCGTTGGTCATGCCCCCGATCGACGTCCAGGTGCTTCCGGAAAGCTGCAGAACTTCACCTTTTTTGCCGACCGCAAAAGCCGTATTGGCGTCGACGACCTCAACGTCATTCAGGTCCTCATTGCCCGGGCTAGCCATCTGGCTCCAGCTCGAACCGTCGAAGCGGTGAATCTCACCTTTCTTGCCAACGCCGATGACGTTGCTGTCCGAGCTGCCCGAAATTCCCCGAAATTCTTCGTCGCCGACAGTTTGTGTCGTGCATACCTGCGCCGCGTTGGCGGGCAGGGCTGCCAACGACAGCCACAAGCCGGCGAGCAGCAGTAGTGGAATTCTAGCTTGCATCGGTCACTGTGCTCCTGACGCGTCGGGACACGTAATCGGGGCTGCCGTAACTACCGGACCAGGCGAACGCATCGATGACATAGACATGCACCGTGTTCGGGCCTTCGGAATGCGACGTGCTGCTGCAATTCGTCTCGACGGTAAAACCGGCGAGCCCGCCCTCGGTGAGACTGATCGTTGCTGAAGTGCAGCTGCTGTTATTCAGTGCCTGGTAGGCCGACCACTCGACACCCGAGCGAGCCGCCGCGTAGGCCCGGCCACCCTGCATCGCCAGCACGACCGTCTGTTGCTGCACACCGGCGAGGCGCACCGCGACGATACCGAGCGCGGCAAGGACGACCAGCAGGAACAGCGCCGGTACCAGTGAGAAGCCGTGCTGGTTCGTCTTCCTGCTCATGGCACGTTGTCCACGTGTACCTGGTGCAGCAATGACACCGTTTCACCCGTATCGCTGACGGCAAGTGCAATTGAGACGAGTCCGGCGCGCTGTGCGGTTCCCGGCGCGTAATCCATGCTGCAGCTGCTGACATGGTCGGCGATCAACGTGGCGTCGGCGCCAGCGCCAACAAGTTCCGCGCCGCTGTTGCGGTCGGCCTGATCCGACGCGATCGCGTAGTTGGCGTATCGAACCAGGGTGCCGGCGACGTCGTCACAAAGGTAGCTGACCGGACCATCGACGAGAAATACGCGCTGTCCCGGTGAGGCGAACGAAAAGCGGAACGCCGGCGACAAGCGAACATTGTCTTCGCCGGGAGCGGTATCGGCGTCTATGTCGATCTGCGTCCCGGGCGGCGTTATAACGTTGGCCAGTTCATAGGCATCAGCGCCAGGGACGCCCACGTTGTATATCGAAAGGTAATGGCTGTTCGATGAGAACGGTTGCGCAATATTGCGAAACCCGCCGATGCTGTTGAAGGCATCGTCGGGGGCGTTGAATTGCAGTCGCTTGGAAGGATTGCCCGGAGGTGGGCGGTCGCGATAGCGAGCACCGTCGACCGTATTGATGAGTTCAAGCGCCGTTACGCTACCCGACACGTTGATACGCACGCTGTTTGGTAGCGCGCGGCGCACGTCACGCGCCATGCGCCGAAGCGAATTCTCGGCGAGATCCACCAGCTCCGCACGGCGAGTCTGGTCGTTGTAGGAAGCAACCGGGCCGGAAATAAAGATGGCCATGAAGCCGATCACGATGGTGCTCAGCGCAATCGTAATGGTGAGCTCGACCAGCGTGAAACCTCGGCTGTATCCCGGCTTGCTCATCTCATAGCCTCGTGCGATAGCCGCTGAGCACGAAGTTGATATCGCTGCCGCGGGTAACGACGACATCGACGCGCAGCGCATCTCCGGCAGGCACGGCAGGCAGCCCGCTGCTCGGTGCAACCGATACACCGACGTTGTAGCTGCCAAGCGCTGCGATCGGCGTGCCGAACTGATCCCGCGCGCCAGTGTCAACCAGGCCGTTGTAGTCGTCGAGGTCGTCGAAGTCGGCGCGCGCGGCTTCGCCATCAATGCCGTCGGGGTCGGTAATGGGTTTGAGCATGATCTCTTCGAGATAGGCTTCGGCGATTGCGGCCGCCTGGTGGCGAATCATCGGGTCCGCGCTGGCGGCCGTTGTCATCGACAGCACACCAAGGACGCTGCTCGCCGCGATGGATACGATAACGATCGAGACGAGCAATTCGACCAGCGTTACGCCGCGCTGTTTATGTGCACAGCGGCTCATAGCGTTGTCACCAGCCCGCTTTCTGCCTGGATGAGGATAGAGCGCGGACCAACGGTCAGGGTCTGGTTGCTGGCGAGATTGGTACGGCCCAGTGCGTCGTAAATCACGGTCAGCGCGGGCGATGTGACGACGCCGGACGGCGCCGTTCCGCTCATGGCCTGGCCGGTCGACAGTATTACTGGAAGCGGGAAGCTCGCATCGGCGGGATTGCAGTGCCCGCCCTGTGGCGCCTGCTGCGTCAGTGCATAGCTGCCGGCACTGATGTCGGCGCGCACCTGGCAGCCGCTGGCTACCGCGATCTTTTGCGCATAGCGCAATGTACTGGCGAGCTCATCGAGATAGGCACGCTCGTCGAACGCCGTGTTGTCAAAGAAGCGAGGTCCGGCAACGGCGCCCAGGATGCCAATAATCACCATGACGAGTACCAGCTCGATGATGGTGTAGCCGGCATGCCGGGCGGGGCCGCAAGACCCGTTCCTGAGTCGTGGCGAGAGGGCTGGTCGCCGCTGCATGTTTCAGCACCCGCTGGTGTCTACGCTGATCAAGGGTGCCGCACCGGCCAATGCATCGTTATAGACAACTTCGCAATTGCTCAAGCCGGTCTTGGAGAAGACCGCCTGGTTGCTGCCGCCATTGACGACAACCGTGAAGCCGGTAAGGTCGGCAAGCGTCAGGGCAATGTCAGATGCATCCGGATAGCCCTCGGTCAGGTTGATGCTGTTGCCTTCCATGACAACTGGATTAATGTTCTGCGACAGCCACAGACCGTGTACCAGTGCCGCTCCGCTCCTGATGCTGCCCGATACGCCGAGTATCGAGGCACTGCGGGCCTCTCGTTCCAGTCCGGCGTAGCGCGGTATCGCGAACGCCGCCAGGATTGCGAGCAGGGCGATAACGACCACCAGCTCAATCAGCGTGAAGCCGCGGTGCTGTTTACTTTGGTACATAGCGTTCTTCCTGCGTGTCGTACGTCATGCAGCGCTGCCGGCTCACGCCGGCACCGATGCTTGTGGCTCGCTCACCGGGCAGAAGGCGGTGGCCGCCTGCTGCCCGGCTTACGTGGCGATCACTAGCAGCCGGTCGTAACCGCAGCGATTGCCGGCGGACCTGCCGCTGTTGCTTCAGCGTAGGTAACCTGGCAGTTGGCGGTTGTGCCGTCCTTGGTGAACGTTGCCGTGGTGCCATCGTCCGTAACGGTGAAGCCGGTCGAATCAGCAAGTGTCAGAGAGATCGTCTCGGCATCGGGATAGCCGAAAACGATGTCAATGGTGTTGCCTTCCATATCGACGGCGGTCGCACCGGTGGCGAGATTCAGGCCGTGAGCCATGGCGGCCGCGCTACGCACGCTACCCGACAGGCCTTGCACTACTGCTGTACGTGCTTCCCTTTCAAGAGAGGCAAAACGCGGTATTGCGAACGCGGCGAGAATGCCGAGCAGCGCAATGACCACTACCAGCTCAATCAGGGTAAAACCCTTCTGTTTTTCAGTCCTCATTGGTCGATCCTCAAGTTTTCCAATTGCTATAAACAAACTGGCGAAACAGCCAGAACTCCTCTGCGCCGACTCAGTACGCTTCCCGGGTTTCCCCGGAAAGCCACCTCGCACCGGCTACTCGTTGCAGGCGCACGCCATAAAGCTCCTCACGCTGCGCCTCGAACACACCATTGCCGTTGGTATCGGCAAAAGCGACCCGTATCTCGAAGGCCGGATCCTCTTCCGATTCATCGTGAAGCGGGAGGCCAAATGGCGCCCCCAGCCGATAAACCAGACGATGCCCGTCCTGCGCGTAATACCAGCGCCGCGTCGGCGACTGCTCGATTTCTCGCTGCAACCGCTCGCCTACATAGTTTTTCGGCGGTTCCAGCAAAAACTTGACCGGATTTGCACCCTCCAGCTCAGAAAGGCTGGCGGATTGCCCCCTTACGATGCGTTTGGCGGCCTCCATCATCAGGCTGCTGCGCAGCTGGCCCTCCACCCGCAGGACCGCGACGCGCTCCGCCTCGTCGATATACGGCAGCAGGCGGTTGGCGGCGACGGCGATCAGGGTGCCGATCAGTGCGATTACGACAGCCAGCTCCAGCAGCGAGAAGCCGCCAGAGCGGCTGCAGCTGCGAATGCAAGCGGCTGAGCGAGGCATCATCACGAGCCCGCCTTCGCGCGCGCGACCATGTCCCACATAGGCAGGAAGACGCCCAGCGCCAGTATCAGAACCACGGCGCCCACCGTCACGATCAGGATGGGTTCGAGCGCGGCGCTGAGATTTTCGAGGTCGTAGTCGACTTCGCGCTTGTAATAGTCGGATGACTCATCCAGCAGTTCCGGCAGTGCGCCGGTTTCCTCTCCGAGCGCGATCATCTGCAGGATCAATGGCGTAAACAGCCCGCTATGCGCCGCCGTTCTCGACAAGGATTCGCCGCGTTCAATGTCGGCACTCAGCGCGGCCATCTTCTTGCCTAACCAGGTATTGCCAATCGATGCCGACACGGTGCGCAGCGTCTGGTTGATGGGCAGGCCGGCGCTTATCGCAATGGCGAGTGAGCGCGTGATGCGCGACATTGCGGCGTTATGCACGATCACGCCGATGACCGGCAGCTTGAGCTTCAGCCTGTCCCAGCGCAGTCGGCCCTCCTCGGTATTGATGTATCTCGATACACCGAATGCGCCGACAACGCAGGCACCGAGCAGTATGTGCCAGTAGTTGATGGCGAAATCCGATACGCCCATGATGATGCGCGTGGGCAGCGGTATGTTGTCGCCGAGGGCGCGAAATATCGGCGCGAAGTTCGGAATCACGAATACGGTAATGATGCCCAGTGCGATCGCGACGGCGATCAGCACGATCACCGGGTAGCGAACCGCGGACTTGACGCGATCGCGAACCTCCTGGTCCATGCTGAGATACTCGTACAGGCGCTGAAACGCCACGTCCAGTGTTCCGGTTGCCTCGCCGATCTCCACCAGGTTGATGAACAGCGACGAAAAGATCTTCGGGTGCCCCTTCATGGATGCAGCGAGTTCGCGTCCCGCCTCGAGGTTGGCGATGACCTCGACCAGTGCTTCCTTGAGCACGTCGTTGTGCGTTGTTTCCATCAGCCCGGTCAGGCCCTTCAGGAGCGGCAGGCCGGTGCGCGTTATCGTGTGCATCTGGCGGCAAAAGAGCACGAGGTCTTTGGTCGTCGGCGCGCCGCCGCCGAGCCGCATGTTGAGGTCGGCGAAGCTGATGTGGGTCGTGCTCGCCAGGTTCCTGATTTCGACCGGTGTCACGCCGATGCTGATGAGCCGGCCGGCTACAGCGTCGGCCGTTTTCCCGGCCAGTTTGCCGGTCACAAGTGCGCCACTGGCAGAGCGTCCTTTGTAGACAAAGTCAGCCACCGACAGGCCCCTCCGAAGCTTCCAGTTCCTCGCCGACCGCCTCGTCGGCATCGATGCCGCCGGCAACCCGCAAGACTTCGTCGAGCGAAGTTATGCCGGAGGTTGCGTACTCGAGCGCGCAGTTGACCAGGGGCACGTAGCTGTTCTTTTTTGCCGCCAGTGCAACGAACTCGCTCAGGTTCTCGCGACGCAAGGCATCGGTCAGGCCGGCATCCATTTCGAGCAGTTCGTAAACGCCGATTCGGCCGCGGTAGCCGGTCAGCTGGCAGTAGTTGCAGCCACGGCCGTGCACAAAACCGGCTTCCCTGGCGGGTTTGCTGCCGAGCTGTGTCTTTAGCCACGTGAGCTGCCCCGGCGTCAGTTCGGTGGGCTCCGCGCAGCTTTCGCAGACGCGTCGCACCAGTCTCTGAGCGACGATACCTTGCAATGCCGCGCCAATGAGATAGCCAGGCGCACCCATGTCGAGCAGGCGATTCGCCGTCGCAACGGCGCTCACCGTATGCAGTGTCGAGAAGACAAGGTGACCGGTCATCGCGGCGCGCAGCCCGATATCGACAGTCTCCCGATCGCGCATCTCACCGACAAGGATGATATCCGGATCCTGGCGCAATGCTGTGCGCAGCACGCGGCCGAAGTCGAGACCGATGCGCGTATGCACCTGTACCTGGTTGATACGCGCCAGCCGGTACTCGACCGGGTCCTCAACCGTTATGATCTTGGTCGACGGCTTGTTAACGTAGTTCAGCGCTGAGTACAGCGTTGTGGTCTTGCCGCTACCCGTCGGCCCGGTGACGAGCACCATGCCCGATGGCCGCTCGATCAGTCGATAGAAGCGCTCCAGCAGTTTCGGCGGCATGCCGAGCTTTTCCAGGCTCAGCAGGTTGGCGGAATGGTCGAGCAATCGCAGGACAACCGCCTCTCCGAACTGCACGGGCAGCGTAGACACACGAATGTCGAGCGTGGTTTCGTTAACGCGAACCGAGAATCGGCCATCCTGCGGCAGTCGTTTCTCCGAGATATCGAGTCCGCTCATTAACTTCAGTCGCGTTACCAGCGCACCGGCCACGCCGCGTCCGTCGATAACATGTTCCTGCAGCACCCCGTCCACGCGCTGGCGAATACGCAGCACGAACTCATCCGGCTCGATATGAATATCCGACGCGCTAACCTGGACAGCGTCACGAAACATCGACTGCAATAACTTGATAACCGGCGCTTCCGCAGAATCCTCTTCGGCCGTGAGCTGGTCGATGTCGATCCGTGCTTCGCCGAGTTCCTCCTTGACCTCTGCTGCGAGGGCATTGATTTCGTCGGTACGCCGATAGGTGATGTCGATTGTGCGCAGCAGCTCCGTCTCGTTGACGAGCGCGATCTTCACAGCCTTGCCAAGCAGCCGGCCCAGTTCATCGTGCGCGAAAATGTCGGTCGGGTCGGCCATGCCGACCAGCAGACCGTCCTTGTCCTGTTTCAGGACCAGGGCGCGAAGGCGTCGCGCCTGCACCTCGGGCAGCATCTTGACGATTTCCGGCTGCAGCTTGATCGTGCTGATATCCAGGTATTCGATTTCGAGGCGCTTGGCGAGGAACTTGTAAAGATCCGCTTCATCGATGGCGCCGACTTCGGTCAGCGCCCGCCCGAGCTTGTGGCCGGTGCGCTTCTGCAGCGCCAGTGCCTGCTCGAGTTGAGCCTCGGTTATTGCGTTCGCATCGAGCAATAGCTCGCCGAGCCGCATCTTCTTGCGGCGTACCAGCGTGGAAACACTTGCGCTTGTTGTGCTCATGGGAGTCTCTTGATCCCGCCTAGTAACCCGAGCCCAGCTTGATGCGCTGCAACGACTCGTCGGCCATGCGGGTCCAGGATTCGTCACTGTCGATCACGATCGGCTTCAGCAGGATGACCAGCTCTGTCTTGCTTTCGACCGCACGGCGGCTCTTGAACAGGTTGCCGATACCGGGGATGCGGCTGAGCCCGGGCGTGCCGAAGCTCTCATCGGTCGTCGAGTTACGCATCAGGCCGCCAATGACGATGATCTGGCCACTGCGCGCCTTGACGATGCTGTCCGATTCGCGGATCTCGCTAAATGCCAGCGGCAAGGTGTCCGTTTCGCCCGAGACCGTCAGGATCTTCTGCTGGTCCCTGACTTCGCTCACGGTTGGGTGGATGTGCAGCGTCACTTCGCCGTCGGCGCTGATCTGCGGCGTAACGTCCAGCGCGATGCCGGAGAAGAACGGTGTCAGTTCGACATCTCTCGACGTTGTCGACGATGTACCGGTAACCGTGTTGCTCGATACGTCCGTTACGAAGAACTCGTCGGTACCGGCCTTGATGACGGCCTTCTGATTGTTGAGGGTGGAGACGCGTGGGCTCGATAGCACCCGGGTCTCGCCCTGTTGCTCGAGAAGTTCGAGGAAGGCATTGAAATCGCCGATATCGAAAGCCATCGTGAACGCGCCGCCGAGCGTTGACGTCGCGAATCCGGTGATCGGGTTGCCCGGCTGTACCGTAATCGGCGCGCCGCCAAGGTCTGCGGGGTCGCCGGTGAAACCGGGCGGTGGTGCCAGTTGGCCGAATGTCGACGTGTCGCCGCTGCTGTTCTGCGAGACAGCAACCCAGTTGATGCCCGAACGGAATCCGTCGCCCAGCTGCACCTCGACAATTTTTGCCTCAAGAACGACCTGTCGCTGTGCGATGTCCTGGATGGCATCCAGGTAGTCGCTAATGCTACGCAGTTTTTCCGGCATGGCGCTAACGACGATCACACCGGTTTGCGAATTGACGACGACCTGATGTCCTTCGGCGTCGCCGACGATCTGTTCGAGCGTGGACTGCAGCTCGGCCCAGAAATCGGCGGCGTAGTTGGTTTCGATACCGGAACCGCTGATCTGCTGAGAGTCCTGCATGTCGCCGACCGGGTTTGCGGCCGAAATGCCGTTGTTGCCGCTACGCGTGTTCCTCTGGCCGTTCTGCCGGGACTCGCTAACCTGGCCCGAACTGACGCGCGTGCGTGACACACCGGAACGCTGCAGGTTCAGGTAGTTGATCTGGAAGATACGGCTCTGCAGCGTGGCGGGGAATACGATGTAGCCGGCCGGGCCGCGTCGATAATTGTAGCCATAGACTTCGCTGACGACGTCCAGCACTTCCTCGACGGTCACGTCCTGCAACATCAGGGAGATGTTGCCGCTGACTTCGGGATGCACGACGATGTTGTGCTCGGTCTGGTCGACCAGCGCCATGAAAAACGCCTGTGCCGGCGTATCTTCACTGTTCAGGTTGAATCGTGCCGCTTCGACGACTTCCCTGGCAGCTGGCACCGCGGCGGCTGGCTGTTGCGCCGCCACGGGCGGCGGAGGCATGCGGGTAGCGTCTTCAAGTGCCGATTCCACACCCGTGCGTGTCGTCTCACCCCAACCGGACGATGAGACGCGTGCGGGCATCATGGCATCGCAGCCACTCAGGAAGAGCAGGGCGCCGCAAAGCGCTGTCATTGGTTTCAACATGAGTTGTTCTCTCCGGTGATTTTCATCAGCGCATCGCTCCTTCGTTCAACCCGGCCGTAATGCGCTTACCGCCAATTTCCAATACGAGTTCGTTCTTCTTGATCGCGACGATGGTCGCGCCGCCGATTGAGCTGCCAACGGCGACACGACGACCGTTCACGATCGCGACCCGCCTCTCTGGCGAAATGATGATGGCGTTGACAACGAAACGCGGTGCCGAGGCTCGCAGGCCCTGCACGGGCGAATACGGGCGCGTCGGATCGCGCAGCGACTCCTCGGCCGCTGCGAAATCGCCGCTTGCTGTCAGCATCAGTGCTGCTAATGTCAGTATCGTCCTATGCACCGATCCACTCCTCATCGAGGCTCAGCGTTCCCACTTCAAGCCGGATACGGTTACGCGGATACTCGAGCACATCGAGTTCCAGCACCTGCCAGTACAGGCGCCACGGCAGCGCTTCAATCGCGTCGAGGTATTCGACGCAGGCGGCGTAGCTGCCTTCGATCTCGATCTCCAGGCCGTGCCTGTAGAAAGTGACCGCGTCCGGGTCCTCGTCCGACGACAGTGATTCGGGTGTCGTATTACGGATGCGCACCAGGGTCAGCCGCGACTGCTCCGTGAGCACGCCTTCCAGTACCTGGGCCATCTCGGCCGGGTCGATCAACTCGGCTGCGTGGTTGCCCAGTGTCGCGTTGATTTCGTCAATTCGCTGCTGTAGCGAGGCGATGCGTGTGCGTTGTTCGTCACCGCCACCGGCCAGCTGCAGGATCTGTTCCTCCAGGTTCTGGTTCGCCGCGACGATACGTTGCTCGAGAGCGTTCAGTTCGGCACGCGTTTGCGCTGCACGCTGTTGCAGCGGCTGCATCAACAGCGCGTGCCAGGCGGCACCGATCAATACCAGTGCCGTGACCAGTACCAGCAGGCGTTCGCGAACGGAAAGCGCGTCGATCTTCTGCAGGTACGGCGCCATGGAGGCGCGAATGTCGGCGATTGTCTTCATTGCCTTTGCCTTGCGTCCGCTGTCAGCAGGACGTCGCTGTCCATAGAGAAAGAAAGCGCGGTCTCGCCGACATCGACCGGTTTGTCGATCTGGAATTGGTGAAAACGCTGCTCTGCGAACGGCGCCTCGGAGGCGAGCCCCTGCACGTACAGCGGTATCAGTTCGGCACGAATCGCACGACCCTCAAGGCGTGTTTTGTCGCCCATGGCGGACAGCGCGATGTGTGTCAGCCACAGGCCGTCGATGTCCTGTCGCGACAGCGCGCGAAGATGCCGTGAAAAACCACTGGTATCGCCAAGGCTTGAACCCTGGATGAGGTTCAGCACGGCCTGGCGTTCTGCCAGCATGCGCAGGCTTTCATCCAGCTGCTCCGACCAGTTCTTCTCGCCGGTGATCGCGTTAATCAACGGCCCGATGGTCTGCAGACGATCGAGGACGATGGATTCCTGCTGCGCGACAATGGTCAGCTCGTGCTCGACACTGTTGATGCGTTGCTGCGCGAAGACGTATAGCAGCGCCATGCCGACCAGCACGGCGGCCACCGCCTGCAGCATGAACCAGGCAGGGAACATACGAGTCTGTGGGCGAAACTGCGGCTGATAGAGATTGATCTGCTGATTCATGACGCGCCCTTGCCCTGCAATGCGGCGTCGCTGCGTAGCGCGGCACCGACGGCAAGCAAACAGCTACCCTGGACCTCGGTGGACACCTCGTTCTCGAGGCTGAAGAGATCCTCGAAATCGACCGTATGCACGCTGATGCCGAGGTTCTGGGCCAGTCCCGCGGGCAGCGCGTCAAGACTGGCACCCGGCCCCACCGCAATCTGCGTGATCGGGCGGCAATCGTAGTGGCTCTCGTAGTAGTCGAGGGAGCGCTGCACTTCCAGCGCAAGGCCGCTGATGAGTTCCTGAAGCATGAAGTCGTCGTCCGCTGCAGCGGCGATCGCTCGGCGGCCCTTGTCCAGGTGACGAGTCAGGTGCAGGACACCCTGGCGCGTGATTGTCAGGTAACCACGATCCTCGGTGAAATGCAGAAACGCCACGCCATCCGTGTCCTGCGGTAACAGGACAGCGATGTTACGAACACAAAGCTCCGGTATGTCGATGACATCCATCTTAAGGCTGGCGCGCTCCATGGACTCGGCCTGTTGCACAACGGTGTCGCGGTGCGTGACCACGGCGTAACCGGTGTGCGGCGCCCCCGGATTCGAGTGTGGCGGCATTTCGATCAGCTCAACGACCGCGTCTTCCAGCGGAACGTCGATCAGGTCCTTGATTCGCCAGCGAACGGCAGCCGACAACTCTTCTGCGGGCACGTTGGGCATTTCCAGCGATTGCAACTGGTAAGCGTCATGCGTCAGCACGCTGGATGTCGCTGTGCGCTGCAAACCCATCTCGTCGGCGTGGCGTCCCGCGTTACGCCGCCAGTCATCTTCGGAGTCGAGCAAGCGGAGTGCCAGGCTTGGAGGGCTGTCGGGCTGTCGCCGGACGCGCGCAATGCTCACTTTTGCGCCATCGAGCGCAACTCCCGCACGTGAATTCTTGGCCAAAGACCCTTTGAAGTGTCGCAACATAGCCCGGCACCTGACGCCGTTTTACAAAACCAGAGTTACTTGTATCGGTCGCCAGGCGCCGATCTTTAGCGACACAATCCAGAAAAAGCTATAGTTCATGGGCCTTTGCGGGGATTGTGGCCCTGAATATCGGGGCCTCAGGAGAATTCGAAGAATGGCTTTAGCGACGTCGAGCGGCACCGGCACTACCTGGTCTTCCGGGTTCACCTTTATCCTCGCCGCTGTAGGCGCGGCCGTCGGGCTGGGAAATATCTGGAAATTTCCCTATGTCGTGGGCGTCAGCGGTGGCGGCGCCTTCGTTATCGTCTACATCGCCTGCGTCGTGTTTGTCGCGGTTCCCATCCTGATCGCGGAGCTCTGGATCGGCCGACGCGGGGGTGACAGCCCGCCGGTCGCCATGCGCACCGTCGCGGAAAAAGCGGGCCGATCTCGTGCGTGGTTCCTCGTAGGCTGGATGGGCATGCTCGTTGGCTACCTGATTGCGACGTACTACAGCGTGATTGCCGGCTGGACCCTCGCCTACATCGTCAAGGCCGGCAACGGCTTTGACGGCGCAAGCCCGCAGGACGTGGCAAAGCAGTTCGACGACCTGCTGGCGGACCCGCTCGCTATGACGTTGTGGCACACGGTGTTCATCACGATAGCCCTGTTTATCGTCGGCCGGGGACTCCGCAATGGCATCGAGAAAGCGGTGAAGATCCTCATGCCGGCACTGTTCGTGATGTTGCTTGTGATGATTGGCTACGCCGCGGTGGAAGGCGATTTTTCGGCGGCTACGAGTTTTCTGTTCAGCACCGACTTCAGCAAGATTGACGGCACCATCGTGCTCAGCGCCGTGGGGCAGGCATTTTTCTCGATCAGCGTTGCCATGGGTTTGATCATGACCTATGGCTCGTACGTGCCGAAGGACGTGTCACTGACCAAGTCGGCGCTGATCATCGCGGGCGCCGACACGCTGGTTGCACTGCTTGCCGGATTGATGATCTTTCCGCTGGTATTCGCCAACAATCTCGACCCCGGCTCGGGGCCGGGCCTGATTTTCCGTACCTTGCCGACGGCCTTTGCAGGCATGAGCGGTGGCGCGGTGTTCGGTGCCTTGTTCTTTGTGCTGCTGGCTTTCGCTGCAGTGACGTCGATTATCGCGATTATCGAGCCGATCGTTGCCTACGCGGAGGGTAAATGGGGCATGCGCCGGCGCAATGGTTGCATCGTGTTCGGTTTTCTTGCCTGGGCCATCGGTCTTGCGAGCGTGTTCTCGTTCAATATCTGGTCCGGCGTCACGCCGCTGGGCGCGCTGGGACCGTTCAAAGACATGAATGTGTTCGCGCTGATCGACTACTTCACGGCAAACCTCATGATGCCGCTGGGCGGAATTCTGATGGCCGTGTTCGTTGGCTGGATGGTGAAGCCCAAAGTGCTGGCCGAAGATCTGTCGTTCGGTAGTCCCCTGTTATTCACGGTCTGGCTGTGGATGATTCGCGTGGTTGCGCCGGTGGCGATCCTGGGCGTCCTCTACAGCAGCCTGTAACGCGCGCGCTAGCGCTCCGCAGGAGCATGCTCCTGCGGCTGGATATCCTCCTCGAACAACTGCGAGGCTGTCTGCGCTGCGGACAGGGCGTCTCCAAAAGCGATCTGCTGGGTTGCCTCATTGTGGCGCAGCAGGAATCGAACAGAGACATAAGCGATCAACGTCAGGTGCACTATCGCTGTGAACAGAAACAGCGCACCGGGGGAGTGCAGGGTCATCAGTGCCGAAGCCACAAACGGCCCGATAATCGCTCCCACTCCATACATGAGTAACAAGCCGCCGGATACGGTGACGTATTCACCAGGCTCGGCAAAATCATTGGTGTAGGCAACGGCGATTGTATAGAGGGGAAAAGCCAGCCCACCCCAGAGCGCGCCCAGCAATATCGTCGGCATAAAGCCAAGTCCCGGCGACAGCAGGAACAGGGCCATGCCAGCGCCGCCGCCGATCGCCGATACGGCTATCAATACGCTGCGCCGGCTTACCCTGTCGGACAGCAGGCCCAGCGGCCATTGCCCGACTGCGCCGCCTACAACGGCGGCGGTCATGAACCAGGCGGCGAGCGAAATGTCGTCGCCTACGCGGGCCGCAAACACGGCCGCAAGCCCCCAGAACGAGCCGTTGGCAAGACCGGAAACGAAGCAGCCGAATGCGCCCGATGGCGAAATCTCGAAGAGGCGTTTCAGATCGACGGCAACGGCATGCGGATGATCGGGGGTCGGCGAAGTGGACAGAGCGATCGGGACCGCGCTGATCGACACCAGGATCGACGCAATAATGAAGAGCTGCAGTCCGGACGGCTCATAGAGCAGGGTCATCATCTGGCCCAGGGCAAGAACTGTCAGCGTGATCATTGCGTAGCTTGAAAAAACGATGCCGCGATTCTCATTGCTGGAACGCTCGTTTAGCCAGCTCTCGATAACGACGTATAGCACCGCGAAACAAAAGCCGGTCAGCATGCGCAGTGAACCCCAGACAACAGGCTCAACGATGAGGCCGTGCAGGAGCGGCGCCGCGCTGGCAAGGGCGCTCATGGCGAGGAATACGCGTACATGACCGACGCGACGCATCAGTTCGCCGCCTGTCAGGCAGCCAATGGTAAAGCCGAAGAAATAGGCGGCGCCCATCGCGCCGATGGACAGTGTGGAAAAGTCTTCAAGCGCAGCCCGAACCGGCAGCAGCGTGCCCTGCAGGCCTTGCCCGGTTAGCAGTATAGAAACGCTGATGAGCAACGCCAGGACGGGTGCAATTGCTTTGATCATTTCGCCTGTGCCCGTTCACCGGGCTCTGATAACCGCGGCTGTAAATCAAACGGGGCGCCAGATCGGCGCCCCGCTCTCGTGGTAGTGTGAACCAGACCCGTTCAGTAAGAGGTTCTTATACCCGGGTCGTCATCGAAGTCAAAACTGTCGAAGTCGTCCATGTTATCGAACTCATCCCAATCGTCGTCTTCCCAGGGATCATTGTGGAAGGCTTTATGGCGCTTGTGGCCCGCTGCCTTGTGGTGGTGCTTGCTCTTGTGAGGGCGACGATTTGCGGCAAACGTGTCAAAGTCGAGTTCGTCCAGGTCTTCGTAATCAAACGGACGCATTGTGAAGCTCCTCTATTGTAGGGTCGTGCGTGAATATTTCGGCATCTCCCGGTTCGGTGCGTTGCAACGCCCGAGCGCATTTGCCGAGGGGTCGGTAAGTGATTCGTAGGCCTGCTGCAGGATGCTCCAGCAGGTTTCGAGTTCGGTATCGTCGCGCGGCAGGAAAAGCAGCGCGCGATTACTTAAAAGCTTGCCCCAGCCGCGCATGACTACCTGGTGCCTGGCCCAGTTATCCAGCCCGTGCACGGCGATACCGTCGCTATTCATGCGGCAAAAGAGGACCGTCCTCGGATTACCGATCGTTCGTCGAGACGGCTGCTCTTGCAGGTACGCGGTTACCTGCCGTGGTAGGGTGTCGCCGCCGGATTCGACGACCTCGACGCCGGCGAGCCGGCCGATACGGGCGACGAGCGCAAGGTCGACGGACAGCTCCCGGGGCGCCATTCTGTTGGCGCGAATCCTCGCGGGCAGCTGGAAGCGTTGAAGCTGGTGCGCGGCTGTTGCCATGTGTTCTATCGCTAGTGGAAACTGTACCTTGACCGAAGTATCTTATATTTTATTTCGATGTCAAGTAATTTGATATCAAAATAAATAACTGATTGGACGATGACGAAAGACGCCGTAGATGACATTCTGGAGCAGTGGTCCGAGGAGCGCCCGGAGCTGGACACCGCGAGCCTCGGGATCGTTCTTCGAGTGACGTCGCTGTCCCGCACATTCACCCGTCACGCGGGCGAAGCTTTAGAACCACTGGATCTCGAGCTGTTCGAGTACGACGTGCTTTCGGCACTGCGGCGCCAGGGCAAGCCGTATTCGTTGACGGCATCCCGGCTCGCCAAAGCGACGGGCCTGAGCAGCGGAGCAATGACCAACCGCATCGACAGGCTCGAAGAGCGCGCCCTGGTTCGCCGACGGCCCGATCCTGACGATCGGCGGGGTGTCATCGTGGCGCTGACCCGGTCTGGCCGGACAACCATCGAGCAGGCCGTGCAGCTACGGCTGGATGCCGCAGACGATAGCCTGTCCACGTTGAGCGCTACCGAAAAACGACGCCTTGCCGGGCTACTGCGGAAAGTCAGACTGGCGGACGACAGCGGCTAGGTGGCGCCCTGCCGTTAGGGCTTCTTGACGCTGTATACAACGTCCACGTTGCGCACCGAACCAGAGCGCGATTCCACCATCAGCCTTCGGGTCAGCTGGTAGCGCAACAGCAGCGTGCCCAGGTTGTCGACGACCCCGTAAGCGTATTCGATGAACAGTCGCTCGCCCAGGCGCTTGCCGGCAACCAGCTGCCGATTTTCTCCGGCGCCCTGGATGCCAAAGGTCTCAAGGCCGAGCTGGTTGCGAATCCTCGAGGCAACGCTGCCCGCCGTCGTCAGACCGAGTGCGAAAGCGGCCTGGTTCAGCATATCGCCCTGCTCGGAGCTGGCGCTGGCGAGCGGCCTGCCTGTCAGCAGGTAGGACAGCGCCTCGGCGTCGCCCAGCGGCGGTTCGCTGTAGACCTGGGATTTTAGCTGCGCCGGCGTGCCGGTCAGGTGAATGCCGGCTACGGTATTGTCACTGGCCGTTCGCGTGGCACGAACGTTGAGCGTCGGATTACTCAGCGGCCCATTAAATATCAGTTCGCCGCTCTCGATCTCGAGATTCTGGCCATAGGCCTGGTAGCGTCCTTCGCTGAGAACGACACGCCCTTGCCCCTGGTAGGGCGACCTGCTGCTTCCGGTGATGCGAACTGAGCCTCCCAGTTTCGTGGAAAGGCCGAATCCAGAGAATGACACATCGTCTCCGAGGGCCGTCCTGACATCGACATACAGCATTCGACGAGGCTGTACGGCAGCCGCTTCACCGCGGTGGACAACCGCGTCCGGCGACGGCTTTTCGGTCGTCTCCGGGAGATTTTTCACGGTGATGCTTGCTTCAGGAATGACGAGTTCCCCGCTGACCCGCGTCTGGCGTTCGTCGAAGACTACCGTGATGTTCGGAGACGCGGCCGCCTGCAGGTCCGGCAGGCGCATGAGCTGGAAATCTTCGCCTTTCAGGCGCACTTCGCTGCGAATGCCGGTCTCTGCGCCAATCGACGTCGCGCCGTCAATCTGCAAATAGCCTTCGCCCGATCTCGCGCTACCTTGCAAAGACAGTTCACCGGCCTTGCTTTGTCGAACGAGGAGTCCGATGTCTGTCACAGAAATACCGGCCCGGCGGACATCAACGGAGCCGTCTCGCAAGCCCACTTCGCCGCTGACTTCGGGAGCCGCGAGACTGCCCGCCGCGTCGATCCGACCGTAAATAGCGCCCTTCGCATTGGCAATATCCGGATAGAAGAAGCTCACCAGGCTGAGGTCATTCAGCGCCAGGCTGCCCTGTCCTGACAGAGGAGACCGGAAGTCGAGGATATCCTGGACCTCCATGTTGCCCGACACATGGTCGGCGGACTCTGCCAGCCGAAGCTCAAAGTTGCCAACGAGCCTGTTGTCGATCACTTCCGCACTGACGGAGGCTTCTTCAAAGTCTGCCGACACGTCATCGCCTTCGTAACTCGCAAGCAGTCCAAGGCCTTCGACGCGCAGGTCGGTAGTCGCATTCAAACGGCCGTCCGCAAAATTGCCGCGAGCTTGCAGGCTGATCTCGCCGAGAATGCTTGCGCCCTCGGGCAGGTATCGCGGTAAGGATGCAACTGGCAGTGCACTGATGGTGGTTTCGAAGCTCACCGGACCCGCGAAATCGTAGTTCAGTGCGACGCATGCGAGGCCTTCGATCTCTGTCGTGCCAAAGCAGGCGGTTTCGAGTTCCAGCTGTGTTCGAGAAACGGTGAGCGGCGTCTGCTGCTGCAGACTCCATTCGCCAAGCCAATCGCGACGCAGATTGAGGCTGTTCAGCGTGCCGCGCCAACGATTGTCGGCAAAACGACCGCCGAGACCTGCCGCCAGGCTGCCGTGTTGAATCGAATCGACCTCGATCGATACGCTGCCGTTACCGGACGACGGCAGCTGGAAAGTCGCGTTCAGACTGTCAATCGTGTTGCCCGCCCAGCTGAGTCCGTCTGCAGTAACAAAGCCGGACGCCTCGACGCTTTTCAGGTCCGACTCAATACTCAGGTCGCTGTTCAGCGCCCCACCAACGCCGAGGTCCAGCTGGCCAAGGTCTGCGAACCGGGCTTTTGCATCCAGCGTCAAACCGCGGCCGTAAACGCCGCCAACACTCAGACGGTTATCGCCAACAGAAGCGATCACGTTGTCGAATCGCAGCGCGTCGTCGGCATACAAGAACGCGCCACTGCCGCTGACGGCATAGTTGTTGAGCACGCCGGACAAGCGCTCCACCTGCAGATCGAGTGTTGGCTTGCCGTTGATGAGCTGACCCGACGTGGCGCCTGTCAGCTCAAGAGCGCCCTGCAGACGCGCGTCAGCCAGCGCCGGATTCAGTTCGGAGAGCGAAATGTCGAAGGACCAGCTGGGCTCCGCGGACAGCAGGACAGCGCCGCTCGCGCGCAGCGTACCCCAGTCGTTCGCGGCCAACAGGGCCGCAACGTCGACACGGTCACCCGTGTAAGTGCCCTGCGTTTGCAGGGTCGTGGCGGGCACCTCATCGGACGACAGCGTGGTAAGGCCATCAAAGTCGAGGCTGTTCAGCCCGCCTGTGACCGACAGTCGCCCATCGGCAAGCTCGATAGCTGCGGCATCGGCCTGTTGTAGGTGAATCCTCTCCCAGCGATTCACGAGGTCGAGAATGACATTGCCATCGCTGATTGCAACAACGCCGTCGGTCGACACGGCGTAGGGTGCGTCCAGCCTGTGCTCTATTTCGTAGCTTGCTGCGTCGCCGCTGACCTGGAGAGCGCCTGATAATGCGGTTTGCTCCGGCAGCCGAAGTTTCCAGGTAGCGGAGGCGCTCAACGGGAAATTGCCTGCAAGCTCGGCGCTGCCTGAAAGATCGATATCGGCCTCTGAACTCCTGAGCGCGAAGCGCTGTATCTTCAGCGTCGATCCGGAAAGTCTGCCACCCAGTTGAACGGTATCGATCGCTATTTCTTTGCCCGAGATGGTGATACGGGCATTCTCGATTGACGCAGCGTCAAGGTGCAGAGCGATCGGGATATCGACGTTGAGCGGTTCGGATTCGGTTTCCGCTTGAGCGGGTTCGGAAACAACGATCTCGACGTTCCTGATGGCAAGCGTGTTAATCCGCACTTCACGTTTCAGCAGTGGCCGCAGCTCCAGCTCGGCGGCAACGTCGGCGACGGATACAATTGCTGATTCATCCTTCCAGGCGAAGTTCCTGAATTCGAGTCCATGCCACAGCGAGCCGCTGACGCTTTCAATAGTCAGCGGTTCCGGGAGACGCGGTGACGCCTGTGCAAGCAGCCAACGCGCACCACCCTGCGTTGCGATAAGCCAGGCCATGACCACCACGGCAAGCAACAAGATCGAGAGGATAATGGCGCCGCCCCACCGAATGCCGCGCCAAATCACAGGTCTGCTCCCAGCCGGATGTGCAGCCGTACGCTGCGATCGGATTTGTTCAGCGGGTGTGCGAGGTAGAAGCGCAGCGGCCCTACCGGAGATAGCCACTTCAAGCCAAGGCCTGCGCCGATGGCCGCGTCCACGTCCGTAGAATTGAAGGCGTTGCCCGCATCGACAAATGCGGCCCCATAGAAATTGCCGCGCAGCAGGTGTTCGTATTCAATGCTCGCGACCAGCAGATTGCTGCCGCCAATCACGTTGCCCAGTTCGTCTTTAGGGCCCAGGGAATCGTAGTCAAAGCCGCGAATCGACTCATCGCCACCGGCAAAGAAGCGCACCGATGGCGGCAGCTCGCCAAACTCGGATTTCGCCGTGAACCCGATCGTGGTGCGCGCCAGGAGGCGACTCTTCTCTGACAAGGAGCGAATCACCCGGCCGGTGATGACCGTTTGCAGAAACGAGGTATTCGAGCCGAGGAACTCGCCGGTTCCTCTCAGCTGCAGGGTCAGCCGTCGACCGCGTGTCGGGAAGATATCGCGATCTGCCCGCTTGTGGTCGTAGGCGACGGCAGGCAGCACAAGTCGCGAGCGCTGGGTTTCCGCCGCCAGAACAAACCGTTCATAGCTGAGGTCCAGCGACAGCGTGCGCAGCCACTTGGCGCTTATTCTCTTCGAGCGCCTGAAACCGACTCTCGCGGAGTCGCTATCGAACGTGTCGTTATCCTCACGGGTCAACCCGGCCGTGTAGCTTAGCCACTCGGTGCGCGGGTCCGCCATCGGCCGACGATGCTCCGCCGTAATTCCCTGGATGACCGGCGATACGCCGATGTCGGTTTTAAAGCGATGGCCCTTCGCATTGAGTCGGCGGTTCTGGTAGCCCGCACGAAACCTTGGCCCTGTATCGGTAGAAAACCCTGCGCCAACGGTATATTCAATCCGATCGGCGGGCTCCAGCAGCACACGCACCGGAATCTGCCCGCCGTCGGCCTCTTCGAAAAGAGGTGAGAGTTCGATGCGCGAGAAGTAACCGCTGACGGAAAGGTCGGTATACGCCTGGTTGAGCAGGCGGCTGTCATAGGGCATGCCGTCATCAAATTCGAGGAACGCGCGGACCAGGCTGGTCTCAAGAAAGTCCTCCTCGATGCGTACCTCGCCAAAATCATAGCGCGGGCCGCTTTCGTAATGCAGCGCAATATCGGCGGCGTATTCCTCGGGCCACACGTCAATGACGCTTTTTGAAAAATCAGCCTCTATGTAACCGCGCTCAGCGGCGCGCACCTGCAGCGCTTCCTTGAAGAATTGGTAATTTGCGTGCCGTAGCGGGGCGCCTGCCAGCAGTGTCTTTTCTGCGCCAAGGTCGGAAAAGTCTGCTGCACTTTCGTCCGGCGTCGCAATCCGGATATCGACGTCGCGAAGTAACACAGGTTGGCCAAGTTCAATATTGACGGTTGCCCGCCAGCATTCATCGTCGATTTCCAGCGTCTTCTCGATTGCCGGATCGTAGTAGCCAAACGGCTCCAGCGCCGCTCTTACCTCGGTCTCGACCGCACGAAAGCGCCGCCGGACAAGCCAGGCCTCGGCATCGCAAGGCTCGGCAGCCAGCGCGATGTAGTTCTGCACGTTGCGAGCGATGTCGCCGCCAACACCCTCCAGGCGCAGTTCGCCCCTGGCCACGGTGGCGAGAAGCAGCAACGACAGTAGCGCAGTTCGAGAGCCTGGATGCATGTAATCAAGCCAGCGTTAGTCTGCGCGGCAGCGAGATCAAAGCCATTTCTTCCAGCGAAAGAACACCAGCAATGTGGCGCCCGCCGCAATCATCACAACGATGGACCAGGCGAAACCCATCTTGCTTTCCAGGCCGGGCAGGCCACCTACATTCATACCCAGTAGCCCCGTGACAAAGGTCAGCGGGAGAAAGATCGCAGCTACCACGGAAAGCACGTACATGCGCGCATTCTGTTCCTGGGCAATCAGGCTGAGCAGTTCCTCCTGCAGAACAACGGCGCGCTCCCGGGCGAGGTCGAGATCTTCGAGAAATCGCGTAATGCGATCGGCCTCTTGCCGGAGGCTTTGCATTTCCATCTCGTTGAGCCACGAGCCCGATTGTCGAGTGAGCCGGTCCAGAGCGTCGCGTTGCGGTGCGAGAAAGCGCCGCACCTCGGCGATTTGCCGGCGCAGCGCCGAGAGGCGCTGGCGAAAACCGGGCGCCTTGCCCTTGCTGATTTCCTCCTCGGCGTCGTCCATGCGATCCTCGATGGACTCCACGAAGCCGCCGATTCTGTCAGCGAGTCGCTCGACCAGCATGGCCAGGAATTCGCCCGGACCTGTAGGACCTTTGCCTGCGTGCAGGGCCTCACAGATGTCATCGATTGACAGCAGCCGGCGCCGACGTGAGGAAATGATGCGCTGCTTGTCTATCCATACGCGTATCGAAACCATATCCTCCGGGTCGGCGCCCGGGTTCATGTTCACGCCGCGCAGGATTGTCAGCAAGCCTTCATCGCTGACGATCGAGCGTGGCCGCGTTTCCCCTGCCAGCAACGTATCGACGGCGATCGCCGGCAACCCGGCTTCTTTCTCGAGCCAGCGACCTGCGTGCGGATCCGATACGTCCAGGTGAACCCAGAGCAGTCCCTGCTCGGGGGACCACTGCTGCACTTCTTCAGCATCGATTTTCCGGCCGCGGCCTTTCTTGTCGATGATGAAGCTGCGCAAGAATGCCGGACCCTGTGAAGTCATCACGATGCCTCCTTTTCCAAGCTCCCCGAACTCTTCTCGTGACGGGTGCCCGACGGCGAAATCAAAATGGTTTGGACCTGTCTTCCCGACATTCGTGCCACATAGAACGAATGGCCACCGTATTCAACAACATCCCCTTCCTTGGGCAACCGCTCCAGCAACTGCATTACGAATCCGCCCAGCGTTCCGACTTGTGAATGCCGTTCAATGTCGATCTTGACGGTATCCTCCAGTGCGGCCAAAGGCAGCTGCCCGCTGGCCCGCCAACCTGACTCGACGGCCTCGATCGGAGTGACTGTATCGTCAACATCCCACTCATCTTCAATCTCGCCGACGATCTCCTCAAGCATGTCTTCCAGTGTGACAATTCCAATGTACGTGCCGTGCTCGTCAACGACGATGGCCATGTGGGTTCGCGTTGCTCGCATGCGCTCAAGGAGCGATGAAATCAACAGGGTGGGTGGCACGACCATGGGTGCGCGCAGCCTTTCGGACAAAGAGGCCCACACTTCTTTCTCCTCGGCTAGAAACGCGGTCGTCAGGTCCTTGGTCGCGAGGACGCCGATAACATTACCTTTGCCGTCAAGAACAGGAAAACGGCTGCGCTGGGTCCTGACGACAATTTCCTTGTTGGTATCGGAATCGGACGTCAGGCGCAATTTGTCAACATTGCTCCACGGAACCATGATTTCGTGGACCGTCTGATCATCAAACAGAAAAGCTTTGCGAATGATTTCTGCGGTCTTCTGTTCCAGTTCGCCATGCGCTTCCGATTCGTCGACTATCGCGCTGATTTCATCCTCAGAGATAATTTCATGGTGGGGCCCACCACGAATGCCGAGTAATCTCAGGATGCCCGCGTTCGCCCTGTCCAACAACCAGTTCAGCGGAAACACCAGGCGATAAAACCAGTGCAGCGGGTATGCCAAAGCAAGCGTTACCGGCGTGGGCTTGCGGATGGCGTAGGTCTTCGGCACCTGCTCCCCAACAACGATATGCAGCGAGGAAAAGATCAGGAATCCAACGATAAACGAAATGGTGTGCAGGGCGGGACCCGTAATGCCAACCTTTGACAGGAGCGGCTCCAACAGTGCGGCTACAGCGGGCTCACCCACCCAGCCGAGCCCGAGTGAAGCCATGGTGATGCCAAGTTGACAGGCGGCGAGGTAAGCATCCAGGTTGTTATGCATGCGTGCGCTAAGCAGCGCAGCACGACGTTGCTGATTGACGGCCTGGTCAAGCTGATAGCCGCGGATCTTTACAAGAGCAAACTCGGCCGCGACAAAAAACGCATTGGCAGCCAGTAAGACAAAGACAGCGATCAGAGAATAGGTGAGCGAGCTCATTGTGATGCGCGCGTAACGAGCGGAGCTGTTCGACTAGTCATTGCCATCCTCTTTGTTTAGAAGGCGGATCTCCAGCGGTCCGTTCGAATCCAGGTGCACGTCGCGCTGCGGGAAGGCGATGACAATGCCATGCTCATTGAACAGCTCGGTAATGCGGAATCGAATCGCACTGCGAATCTCCCGCAGGAACCTCTCGCCGCCGACGTCACACCAGAAATAGGCATCAAAGACCAGGGAGTTGTCGCCGAAGTCATCAAATACGATGCTGGGCGCGGGGTTGCTCTTGGTCTCTGGCTGCTCCTCGACAGCCTGCATCATGAGATCTGCAACCAGGCGAACAGGGGAGCCGTACGCAACGCCAACTCGAACGATCGTGCGAATTTCGAGGTCGACGAGCGTCCAGTTGACGACCGTGCGTTCCAGAAGCAGGCTGTTGGGGACCAGCAAATGCACGCCGTCTGTGCGCCGTATGCGGGTAGATCGGTTGCCGATGGTTTCGACGACCCCCTGCCAGTTGTCAATTTCGATAAAGTCACCGATGCGAATGGGTCGCTCGGCCATGAGTATCCAGCCGCTGATGAAGTTGTTGATGATGTTCTGCGCGCCAAAGCCGACACCGATAGCCAGCGCACCGGTAGCGAAATGGAAGGTCGTCAGCGGTATGCCCAGGAGGCCGAGTGCCGTTAGGACTACGATTATGAAAATCGTAAAGAACGCGATGCGCTTGAAGACGTGAACCACCCCCGGCCGCATCTCGGTGTTCGCAAGGCGTCTGCCAAGCAGGTAGCCAACGAATCGGCTGCCCAGGTAGCCGAATAGCAGAAGTGCTACGACCAGCGCGAGCTGGCCGATGGTTATGAGCTGTCCGGCTGGCGCCGTGAACAGCACGGTATCCCAGAGGTTTCTGAACTTTTCGAGCATGGCTTCCTACCTGGCCTCAAAATTTGACCGCATCACCCTGTACCACGTGTTCGGGTTCGGCCCTGCCTTGCGTTCTTCTCGATGAAGTCGATGATCATACCCGCGACGTCCTTGCCGGTTGCTTTCTCGATTCCCTCGAGCCCGGGGCTCGAGTTTACTTCCATGACGACGGGGCCGTGATTGGAGCGCAGCAGGTCAACACCGGCCACGTTGAGACCCATGACCTTGGCGGAGCGCACCGCCGTCGAGCGTTCTTCGGGCGTGATCTTGATGAGCTTCGCAGAGCCGCCGCGGTGCAGGTTGGAGCGGAATTCACCCTCCTTACCCTGGCGTATCATTGAGGCAACGACCTTGTCGCCAACGACAAAGCAGCGAATGTCGGCGCCGCCGGCTTCCTTGATAAACTCCTGCACCATGAAGTTGGCCTTCAGACCGCTGAACGCTTCGATGACGCTCTCCGCCGCCTTCTTGGTTTCGGCCAGGACCACGCCGACGCCCTGGGTGCCCTCAAGCAGTTTGATAACGACCGGAGCACCGCCGACGAATTGCAGCAGGTCTTCGGTATCGTCCGGCGAATTCGCAAAGCCGGTAATCGGCAGGCCGATACCTTTACGAGCCAATAGCTGGGTCGCCCTCAGCTTGTCGCGCGAGCGCGTGATCGCAACCGACTCATTCACCGAGTAAACGCCCATCATCTCGAACTGACGCACAACCGACGTGCCAAAGAAGGACACCGACGCGCCGATGCGGGGGATGATGGCGTCGACCCCGGTAATTGCTTCACCCTTGAAGTGAATGCTCGGCTTATGGCTGGTGATATTCATGTAGCAGCGCTTGTGGTTGATTACCGGCATTTGGTGGCCGCGTTCGATACCTGCCTCGGCAAGGCGCCGCGTCGAATACAGGTTCTTGTTAGTCGAGAGAATTCCAATCTTCATCGTGTTGTCCTTTTGCGATGCACATCCAGGATCGGCGTTGCATCCTGATTACGTTGGTGTCGGGTCATCGTCATGTTGCGCCGTGAAGTCTTCAACCAGATTCTCGACACGGGGAATGCTTTTGAACGCCGCAAGATTGAAAAGCGCGTCACCTTCATGCGTCAACGGCAGCTTGCTTTGGCCGATGACAATGCCATCAAATGGCGCGATGACATCCGCTTCTTCATCGCCCAGTGGAGAGCTGATGATCGCCATGCTCTGGCCTTTGCGCACGCTGCTGCCCAGCTTTACCTTCGCGGTTACGATGCCGCTATCCGAGGCTCTTACCCAGCTTGTGGATCGGGCGACGACTGGCATGGCCTGTTTGGCGTTTTTTAATGGCGGCAGCATGCCGATCTGGCGCATGACGTTCAGTATGCCACGAGTACCCGCGCGGATGCTGATCTCACTGAATCGCAGCGCTTCGCCGGATTCATAAATCAACACGGGCATGCCGCGGGTATTGGCACAGTCTCGCAGCGAGCCATCGCGGATGTTCGAGTTGATAATGACGGGAACGCCGAAAGACCTGGCCAGCTCGAGCGTCTTCGGATCATCCAGGTTGGCGCGAATCTGAGGCAAATTGGAGCGATTGATCGCACCGGTGTGCAGGTCGATACCGAGGTCGGCTTTGGATACGATCTGCTTGATAAACAGGTCGGCAAGCCGCGATGCGATCGAGCCTTTCTTGCTGCCCGGAAACGAGCGATTCAGGTCGCGCCGGTCGGGCAGGTAGCGAGACTGATTGAGAAAGCCGTGAACATTCACGATGGGTACCGCTATCAGGGTTCCTTTCAATGAGCGAAGGAATTTGCGCTTCAGTAGGCGGCGGATGATCTCGACGCCATTCAGTTCATCGCCATGGATTGCCGCGGAGACAAACAGGACCGGCCCGGCTTTACGTCCGCAAATGACCTGGACCGGCATGTGCAGCGATGTTGATGTGTAAAGATCCGCGATGGGCAGGTCAACGTTAACCCGAGTGCCCGGTTTGATGACGGTCCCGCCGATTTCGATTGCTTTGTTGGCTGTCATTTCTTCTTGTCCTTGGACGTTTTCCTCTTTTTCCCGACGACATAGGATCGTGATGGGTTCACGACAGCGCGTCCCTGTAACGCCGTGCGCCCGAGCAGCATTCGAAAAAGCATGTTGTCGCGCGCCGTGAGTGTCGCTTCAATGGGCCAACGGTGAGCGCCTACGTGAAGTTCGGTGCGAATGACAAAGCGCTCTTCGCTATGCCCGCCGGAATCGGTGACCCTGCGCTGGTCGAGGATTTCGGCAGTGCAGGTGACTACCGTCTCGTTGTCTTTTTGCAGCGGGTGTATGCGAAACTCAATCAGGTCTCGTCCGTTTTCCGTGAACGGCTTGAGCTCGAAGGCATGCAGTGCCGATGTGCGCGCGCCGGTATCGACTTTTGCCTTGATCTGGGCGATACCGAGCTCCGGCAAACGCACCCACTCTCGCCAGCCGAAGGTCAGTAGTTTCCCGGGCTCTTCCACGTGTTGTCCCCTCATTGTGTGAATGACCAGTGGAATCGTACGCCTGCGACGAGCGCAGAGGAACTCGACGTTGCGCCCGACGCATCGAAACCCGGGTTCTGTACGTGCTGAACGGAGGGGGTAATCTCGATGCCCGTGTCACCCACGGCGATGCGTACAAATGCCTCTGCCGAGGCTACGTCGTCCAGGTCTGCCTGTCGAAAATTATTCGATATACGGGTGCGGGCCAGGCCAAGTCCGATGAGCCCGAATCGTGTCGATCGCTCGTAAGCTGCCGCCACAAATCGCGTCGCGACCGATACATCTTCATTCGCCGCGCCCAGGCGCAAGTTCACGGCGTTATCGCCGGCCCGCCAGCCGAGAACGCCGTAGACGCCATAATTCTTTTCAAAATCGGTGGAGCTGCCTGCAACGGCATGGTCGTCGGTTCGTAACCATGTGCCGAGGCGCAGGGATGTACGGTCACCCAGCCAGCTTGCGCCGGCGCCGACAAATAACCCGCGTTGATCCGAAGAAAGGTCCAGCAGGTCCTGGTAGGAGCGGTCGGGCAGATCGGCGATACCGTCTGAGCTCGCTACGACGAGAACGATCTCAGGTCGCGCGGCGGTGCCGAGCCATCGCATGATGGCGCCGAGCGTGTAGTCGGGAAATTCGATCGTAGTGTTGTTCTTGAAGCTGCCATTGATGAAGTGCCTGTTCTCGTCATTCGCGATGTAGCTTCGATCGAGCCATGCAGAAGGGTTGATAAGGCCAACCATCAGTCTGCGGTCGCCGCGGATATGCCGCGTGTAGTGGAACTCGGATACCTGCACCCCGCCATCGCCATCGCGGTTCAGCACAGAACCCGCATCGGCGTTGGCTGTCGGATAAATCGCCGATACACCACCAGAGTCGGGGGTCGTGCTGGCCTCTACGTAGAGAAGCCATTCACCCTTGCCGCGTGGCAATGTGATGAACAGATCTGCTGACGCCGTGAGCTCGGAATCGGTGCGCGCGTCGTCGGAGTGTTGCAGGATCGCCGTGACGCCGCCGTCCCACAAAAGGTCCCCGGCGTCAGCCGAAGCCGTCGAACAGACGGCAAAAAGCATCAATAAAAGTCCGGCACGCCGCGCCAGATGATCTGTACTTGTTTCGATCATTGCCTTTTCTAGAGTCGCATCTTGAAATTCAGCGTTCCCAGGTGGTTCATTCGATTCTCGCCATTGTCCACCCAGATAAACTGGTTCATATAGCCCGCCTCCAGGGAAAGTCTATTGGAGACGCGCCAGCCGATACTGACGGAGCTGCGGTTCTGCCCGAGCCCGGAGTCACCGCCCCAATCCGTGTCTTTCAGGTCGACAAACGGTTCAATGCTGACCGCGACATAGCGATTGCCATCGGTACCGACAGGGCGCACATATTTGCCCTGCATACGAAAGACGACGCCCACGTCGGAGCCGGTGCTCAAATCGCGTTGTTCGAGACGTGCACGCAGCGATACGGTGCCATTGTTCCATTTCCCGATCGACCAGCTGAGCTGCTGCCAGTATCGATTCTCGTCAGCCACATTTCCTGACCGGTTTCTCGATCGCAGACCTGCATAGCCGACCCAGCCGGACAGGTTGGCGTTAAAATCGTAGCCAATGCCCGGACGAACCAGGTACTGATTGATGCCACTTCCCAGGTCGAAATAACGGGCCTGGGCATCGAACCAATAGCGCCATCGGCTGGCATCATCGCTCGCCGGGAACGCATCCGTAGTCGTGAAGATGCTCCAGATGCCGTCGTCACTCTGTGTTGCCTGCGCGGTGGCCGGCAGCGTGCCGGCGATGCCGACGCAGAGCGCGCCGGCAAGCAAGGCAAGCCGTCTTCTAACTTTGAGATTCACTTTGGTGTGCCTACCTTTTCAAAGCTCGAAAGACCGATCGCAAGAACCAACCGATAAGCACTCCAATCAGCAGCATCATGAAGATCAGCAGCGAGCGAGGAAACGCGACGTCCCAGAACAGCAACCTGATATCAACGGTGGCGGCGTTCTGGACGGCGAAAATCATGACAAGCAGGATGAGTCCGCTCGCAATAGTCAGTTTTGTCTTCATGCTGCACAACCTGTGTCTTGTAATGTGCCATTCGCGCATGTGGCGGCGCCGGCAAAAATCGGCGGGGCTACCGTTGACCGTCCGAGTACCCGGCAACGAGTCTCTTTATAGACTGCGACAGGTTCTCCCAGGCGGTGTCCATATCCCGCGTGCATTCCATCCATGTCGTATCGCCAGACTTTCTCACACAGTCGAGGGCCGCCTTGACGGATGCAAGGTTCGCATCGACTGCAAGAAGCGCATCTTGCAATTGGCGAGTCATGGCTATGTGGCCGGTAGCGATGGCAGATCGAACCTTGGCCTTGACGCCGGTCAGCCTGACTTCGACTTCGGACAGCCTTTTCTGCGCGGTCCTGGAATAGGCCGCCTTCTCTGATATCGAGCGCTTCTGCGCTGTTTTGGGCGCCTGTTCCCGCGGCACGTCAGGGACCTTTACGGTTAACGACAGGAGCACCGTAGCCGTGGACGAATGATAACGGAAACTAAAAATAGTTGATATATACATAAAAGAATTTTATAACTTGGGCATGGACCTCGAATTGCTACGTACCTTTCTTGAACTCAACCGATCCAGGCATTTCGGCCGCACCGCGGAGGCGCTGTTCCTGACGCAGGCGGCGGTCAGCAGCCGCCTCAAATCGCTTGAGAGCCAGCTCGGTGTCACGCTGTTCGAGCGAAGTCGCCGGGAAATGCGCCTCACGCCCGAAGGTTCGCGGCTGGTCCGGCATTCGGAACGGCTGATTGCCGCCTGGCGAACGGCGCGGCAGGACGTGTCGCTCGCCGATGCAAGCGAGCAACTGGTCATCGGCGGCAGCCTGCGACTCTGGGACGTGTTGCTGCAGCGCTGGCTGCATGACCTGCGTCGAGCCGACAAGCGGCTGGCGATCATCGCCGAGGCACAAACACCGGATTACCTGACGCGAAAACTGATCGACGGGACACTGGATGTTGCGATCATGCTCGAACCTGCACAGCTCGACATCATGCACGTGCGCGAAGTAGCAACGATTGAGTTTATCCTGGTATCGAGCCATGCAGACCTGGACCTGGCCAACGCCATGGCGCAGGACTACATCTATGTCGACTGGGGTCTGTCCTTTGCGCTGGACCATCGGCGCACGTTTCCGGACGCGCCGGAATCGATGACCCGGGTCTCGCATGCGAAGATGGCGATGGAGTACATCACGTCGCTGGGCGGAAGTGCCTATCTTCCGCGCCGCATGGTTGGCAGAGATGTCGAGCTCGGACTGCTGCACGAGATTCCTGATGCGCCGGTATTCGTGCGCCAGGCCTATGCGACCTATCCGGTCCGATCACCAAGATTGCCGCTCATCGAGCGGAGCCTGAAGCTGGTGCACTCCGACTGACGGCGTGAACCGGCGTCACCGCGGCCGGTGCACGTACCGAAGATGATGCTCAGTCAGCTCCTCGCCGTCGCGCATGACAATGTATCCATCGATTGACCCGTCTTGTTGCCGGTAGAAGCTCAAGCCACCAAAGTGCAGCGCGTCCTCTTCCAGCTTGACCAGGCGGAAGTGCACGAAGTCCGGCTTTTCTTCCCAGGCCGTGAAGTCAGCATTGAAGTGTTTAACTTTGAGACTGAGTGAACCGTCTTCCACCCGAAGCTCGAGCAGTTCGTAGAAGGACACGCCTTCCTCGCCGTACAGCTTGAACAGCCCGATCATCGAGCCGGCCGAGGGCGGGTTCCAGACCTGCTCGAATCGTTGCCCGAAACCCGTGCCCGTCCAGGTGCCCACCAGCCAGCTCGCGTCTTCCAGCGTCGCAGCAGGCCTGGCCTCAGCCGGGCCCAGCCCAAAAGTATGCTCGGTGCGCGGCTCGGCCGACCAGCAAGGGTGGCTGGCCAGCAATACGGCCAGGAATCCAAGACCAACGCGACATTTGCTCATAGCAACCACCCCCTCTGTCCGACTTGTCGTAACAATTGTTCACAGTTTCAAGGTAGACCCCAAGTTAACAGACTTACCATAATGAGACCCAGGTCACCGATGCTAAACCGATGAAAACCGTATAGTTCCCAGTACCCCGAAATGACTCGGCGTTGACCTGTTTCACGAAGATCGCACTGATTGCGGCATCGTTTATCAGGGTCGGACCCGGCTGTGAGTCATTTGGCGGTCTTTCCGATCCTGTTGTTCATCACACCTGACACATCAGAGATCGCACGCCATGACCCAATCGCGCACGCCGCAACGCCGGACCGGACTCATCACCGGTCTCATCGCATTCATGATTTCAATGGGCATCGCGCCGGCTGCCCTGGCTGCGCCGTTCTGTCCGGTTTCGCCGGATACGCTGACGATCTCCAGCCAGCAGGTCATCAATACCTATTACCCCGGCACCGCCACCGCGACGGCGGGTGCAAACAGCATTGCTGTTGGATCACCGCGTGGCAGCGCCGCAATTTCGGCCGGCGACACGTTGCTGGTCATGCAGATGCAGGGTGCGGAAATCGATACCGGCGATGCGGAGACCGCCGGCGGACCGTACGGCGATGGTGCCGGTCCGAACGATCGCTCGGGAAACCTTGCGAGCAACTTCGATGCCGGTCGTTACGAATTCGTTACGGCAACCGGCCCGGTATCGGGTGGCATTGTGCCGATCGAGGGCGAGCTTCCGGGCAGCGGCCTGCAATACGCCTACACCCATCGTCCAACGCCAACGGCGACAGCCGGCGTGGCAACGTTCCAGGTTATTCGCGTACCGGTTCTGCAGGATCTGGTTGTTACGGCAAGCGGCGAGATCATTCCAGAAACCTGGGATGGCTCGAGCGGCGGTGTTGTAGCGGTCGACGTCGCCGACACGCTGACGCTCGACGGTACCATCAACACGTCCGGCTACGGTTTTCGTGGCGGCCAGTTCCTGTTCACGAGCGGCGGTAACGCGAACCTGACCGGCAAGGACAGAAACGGTTTCAAAGGGGAGGGCATCGTTGGACGACCGACGCTGACCTACAGTACCTTGCGCGGTGCCGAATCCAATAGCGTCGGCTACCCGACACCCGGCGCCCAGTTCCTGGGCGAACAAGGTCTCGGCGCACCCGGCAACGCCGGATCTGCGGGCGGCGGCAGTGAAGACGCCGGCGGCGGCGGTGGTGGCAACGGCGGCTTCGGTGGCAATGGCGGACGCGGTATACCTGACCTCGCGTCGCGCGGCATTGGTGGGGCGAGTTTCGCCGACCAGGTATTCTCTCCGACGGTCAACCGCCTGGTGATGGGCGGCGGTGGCGGTGGCAGTAACGGCAACGACGGTACGCCGGTTATCCAGCTGTCCAGCGGCCAGGCGGGCGGCGGCATGATCATGGCGCGCTTCAAGCGTTTTGCCGGCAGCGGTGCATTCCGCTCCAATGGCGACTCGCCGGGATCCGGTGCCAGTGAAGGAATTGGCGGCGGCGGTGCTGGCGGCACGGTTGCGATCCTGACCGATAGCGCGGACCTGTCCGGGGCGACCTTCGAAGCGGTCGGCGGCAGCGGCGGCTTCGCACAGAACTCGCAAGACGGTGGCGGCGGTGGCGGTGGTGGCGGCCTGATTTTCATCGCCAACTCCACCGGTGTGACCTCCAATGCCGCCGGCGGCGCGGCCGGCGGCTCGTCCTCGGGCGGCGATTTCAATGGCTTCGACGGACAGGCAGGCGTGCAGTTCGACACGGCTTTTCAGCTGCCGCCATCAGCGCCTTTCGACTGCGATTTCTTCCCGGATACCGACGGTGATGGTGTTCTCGATCTGTATGACCTGGACGACGACAACGACGGCATTACCGACGCGGTTGAAGGTGCCGGAGATTCGGACGGCGACGGCATTATCGATGCGCTCGACATAGATTCGGACAACGATGGCATCGTCGACAACGTCGAGGCGCAAAGCGATGTTGCGTACACAGCGCCGACGGGCGTCGATACCGATGACGACGGCCTCGACGACGCCTACGATCCTGACAACGGCGGCAGCGCTGTTGTCGTTGTCAATTCCGACGGTGCCGATCAGCCGGACTACCTTGATGATGACTCGGACAATGATGGCGTTCCTGACCTGATCGAAGGTCACGACGCGAACGGCGACGGTGTCCCTGACGTCAGCCCGTCCGGCACGGACGATACGGATGGTGATGGACTGAACGATGCCTTCGATACGGTCGCGGGACCTGCGACGGGTAATGCGTCTGGCAGCAACAGCGCCGTCCAGAACACGGACGCCGCGGACAACCGCGACTGGCGTGACGCGGACGACGACAATGACGGCATCGCTACCTCGGGTGAAGATGCGAACAGCAATAACGATTTCGCCGATGACGACGCTGACGGCGACGGCATACCCGACTACCTGGAATCGTCCACAGCCGACAACGACGGCGACGGCATAACTGACCAGAACGATCCTGACGATGCCGACCCTTGCGTCCCTTCTCAATTTGGAACTGGATGTACGACCGACACGGATAGCGATGGCAGTCCCGACAGTGTCGAAGGCGAGTTCACCGACAGCGATGGTGACGGCACCCCCGATTATCTAGAACCCTCCAACGTCGATACCGATGGCGATGGCTTCAACGACCAGGCAGATCCGGCCAACACCGATCCCTGCATTCCGTCCCAGTTTGGAACTGGCTGCACGACCGACACGGATGGTGATGGCAGTCCCGACAGCGTCGAGGGCGAGTTCACCGACAGCGACGGTGACGGCACCCCGGATTATCTAGAACCCTCCAACGTCGATACCGATGGCGATGGCGTCAACGACCAGGACGACCCCGGGAACAACGACCCGTGTATTCCGTCGACGTTCGCACCCGGCTGCACAACGGATTCCGATGGCGACGGCACACCGGACAACATAGAAGGCGAGTTCACCGACAGCGACGGTGACGGCACCCCCGATTATCTTGAACCGTCCAACGTCGATACCGACGGCGATGGCGTCAACGACCAGGACGACCCGGCCAACACGGACCCCTGCATCCCGTCTGCCTTTGGTCCCGGCTGCACAACGGATTCCGATGGCGACGGCACACCGGACAACATAGAAGGCGAGTTCACCGACAGCGACGGTGACGGCACCCCCGATTATCTTGAACCCTCCAACGTCGATACCGACGGCGATGGCGTCAACGACCAGGACGACCCGGCCAACACGGATCCCTGCATCCCGTCTGCCTTTGGTCCCGGCTGTACAACCGACACGGATGGCGATGGCACGCCGGACAGCGTTGAAGGTGAGCTGAGCGACAGCGACGGCGACGGCACGCCGGATTACCAGGAGCCGTCGAATAACGATACGGATGGCGACGGCGTCAACGATCAGGACGACCCGGCCAACACGGACCCCTGCATCCCGTCGACACTAGCTCCGGGCTGCACGACCGACACCGACGGCGACGGTATTGCCGATAGCATCGAAGTTGGGGGCGACGGCAGCTTCGATGCCGGCGACTCCGACCCGCTCGATGCCGATAGCGATGACGACGGCCTGGCCGACGGCGTCGAAGATGCCAACGGCGACGGCGTACAACAAAGTGGTGAAACAAGTCCGGTCGATGCCGATACCGACAACGATGGTATTGACGACGGCATTGAGAGCGGCGTAACCGCAGGCGTTCCGGATCCTGACGGCGCGGGTCCGATTGAAGGCACCGATCCGGGCTTTACCGGCGACATGGACCCCTCGACGACGACCGATCCGCTGAATCCCGATACCGACGGCGATGGCCTCGATGACGGTGTTGAGGATGCCAACGGTGACGGCCAGACGCTGAACACGATCGGTGGCACAGGCGGATTGGCTGGCAGCGGCGAAACCGATCCGAACAACGTCGACACCGATGATGACGGCCTCAGCGACGGTGACGAAACCAACGGCACCGGACCGCTAACGGGAATCGGTGTGACGAATCCGCTGGATACCGACACCGATGATGGCGGCATCCACGACGGTACCGAAGTTACGGTCGATGGCACGGATCCGACGGCTGGCAACGCAGCCGACGATGAGCTGGACACGGATGGCGATGGCGTCAGCGACCTGAAAGAAGGCGTGTTGGGGACGGACCCGAACGATGCCGACAGCGATGACGACGGGCTGACCGACGGTCAGGAAGTGGGCAGCAACGGCGTGCTGGATGCCGGCGAAACCGACCCGCTCGACGCTGACAGCGACGACGACGGTCTGTCCGATGGTACCGAGGTCAACGGTTCCGGCCTGCTGGATCCTTATGGAGCAACCGATCCGCTGAATATCGACACCGACGGCGACGGCATCAATGATGGTGTTGAAGCTGGCGTATCGACAGACGGCCTGAATCCCGGCAACAGTGACTTCGCCGGTATACCCTACGCGGGCACTGACGGTGCTTTCGTTGGTGATGCGGATCCTGGCACGACGACGGATCCGACCGACACGGATTCCGACGGCGACGGTCTGCCGGATGGCGCCGAAGACCTGAACCGCGATGGCCAGACGGTCAATACGATCGGTGACAGCACGACATCGGGCACGGGCGAGACCGATCCGAACAATACGGACACCGACAGCGACGGGCTATCCGACGGCGATGAAGTCAACGCTACCGGACCGCTCGCTGGGCTGGGCGCTACCGATCCGCTGGATGCCGATACGGACGATGGCGGCACCCAGGACGGCACTGAACTGCTGGCCGACGGCACCAATCCGGTGTTCGGCAATGACAGCGACGATGCCGCGGCCGATCCCGACAACGACGGACTGAGCAACGCGCAGGAAGCGGCCCTCGGTACCGATCCCGACGATCCCGACAGCGACAACGATGGCCTTGACGATGGTGCCGAGGTTGGCAACGACGGCGTTGTGGATGCAGGCGATACTGATCCACTCGATGCAGATACCGACGATGACGGTCTGGGCGACGGCGCCGAGTTGGTCGGCGCTGATGGTTCGCCGAACAATGGCGATGAAACCGATCCACTGAATGCGGATACTGACGGCGACGGCGTCAACGACGGTACCGAGGTTGGCATGACGAGCGGCGTACCCGGCGGCGCCAGTGACGGCAACGGCACGCCGTTCGCAGGCACCGACACCGGCTCCGCGAACTTCGTTCCGGACAGCGATCCGGCAACGACCACGGATCCGACGGATCCCGATTCCGACAATGACGGCCTTGGCGACGGCGTCGAGGACGCCAACAGCGACGGCGGGTTCACCAACACGATTGGTGGTACCGGCACGAGCGGCTCCGGCGAAACGGATCCCAACAACGAGGATAGTGACGGCGACGGTTTGCGGGATGGCGACGAAGTCAATGGCACCGGCCCGCTGGCGCTGCTGGGTGCGACCGATCCGCTGGATACCGACACCGATGACGGCGGCACCGAGGACGGCGCCGAAGTTCTTGCCGACGGCACCGATCCTGTCGCCAACAGCCTCGATGATGCGGCCGCCGATGCTGACAATGATGGACTCAGCAACGGTCAGGAAGCTGCACTCGGGACAGATCCACTGGACGCGGATTCAGACAACGACGGTATCGATGACGGTGACGAAGTTGGCAACGACGGCGTTCTCAATCTCGGTGACACCGATCCGCTGGACGCGGACAGCGACGACGATGGGCTCGTCGATGGTGTCGAGGTTGTCGGCGCTGACGGCCTGCCGGGTTCCGGCGACGAGACCGATCCCCTTAACGCCGATACCGACAGCGACGGCCTTGCAGATGGCCTCGAGTCGGGAGTCACAACACCGGTGGCGTCGGGAGTCAGTGATGGCAACGGTACCCCGTATGCCGGCACCGAACCGGGCGCGGCGACCTTTGTTGTCGATAGCGATCCCGGTACGACAACAGATCCAACCGACCCGGATTCTGACAATGACGGTCTCCAGGATGGTGTCGAGGATCTGAACGGCAACGGCTCGACAGGTCCTGTCGTGATTGGCGGCACAGGCTCTGCCGGTTCCGGCGAGACCGACCCGAACAATCCGGACAGCGACGGCGACGGTCTCAGCGACGGCAATGAGCGCGATGGCATTGGCCTGCTCGGTGGCATCGGCCCGACCAGTCCGCTGGACACGGATAGCGACGACGGCGGTATCGACGATGGCGTGGAAGTGCTGACCGATGGCACCAATCCGACCGCCGGCGGTGACGATCAGATCGATAGCGACGGTGATGGCGTGTTCGACTTTGGCGATCCGGATCCGCTTGACCCGTGTTCGCCGAATTTCCCGAGCCCCAGCTGCCCGGACGACGACGGCGATGGTGTGGCGAACAACGGTACCCCGACCACGGTGGTTCCGGTAGAGCCCAATCCGGCGGCGGATAGCGATCCCTGCGTGCCCGACAACATGGCGGCTGCCTGCGACAGCGATACGGATGGCGTTTCGGACGGCGAGGAAATTGCCAACGGTACGGACCCGAATGACCCTGACAGCGACAACGACGGCATCCCGGACGGTACCGAAAATACCGACGCCGACAGCGACGGCATCAACGACGGTCTCGATACCGATTCAGACAATGATGGTATTCCCGACGTTATCGAAGCCGGCCCGAACCCGCTGGTACCCATCGATTCCGACAACGATGGATTCGCAGACTTCGTGGACAACGACTCGGATAACGACGGTATACCCGACGCGGTCGAGGGCTCGGAGGATGGCGATGGTGACGGTTTCGGTGACTACATCGACCCGGACAGCGACGATGACGGTATACCCGACACGATCGAAGACGATGTTGCGATAGGCGTTGACAGCGACGGCGACCAGATAGATGACGCTTACGATGCGGACGTGACGCTCGGCAATGACACCGACAACGACGGCGTTGACGATGCCATTGCACCGCGCGATACGGACGGTGACGGCTTGCGAGACTACCTCGATATCGATGCTGACAACGACGGTATTCCCGACACGGTCGAGGCGGATCTCGACGTGCTTGACGATGCGGACGGTGACCAGATCAACGATGTCTACGATAACGATTCAACGTTAGGCACTGATGCCAACGGTGACGGCGTGGACGATGCCGTTGCGCCGACCAATACCGATCTCGACGCGGCGCCGGACTACCTCGACCTCGACAGCGACAACGATTCGTTGCTGGACGTGATCGAGGCTGGCGGCGTTGACGGCAACGGTGACGGCATCATCGATCAGCTTGCATTCAACGAGGGAACGCTCACCATGCCAACGGATTCTGACAACGATGGTATCGGCGACTGGCGCGAGGTTGACAGCGATGGCGACGGTACCAATGACATCGTCGGCACGGCATTCGACGTCAACGACACGAACGACGACGGCGTACTGGATGACATCACCGATACCGATGGCGATGGCATTGCCGACGTCGTTGATCAGCTTGATGGCTTCGGCACGGCATCCGACGTGGACAACGATGGCATTCCGAACAACACGGAGGGAAGTGTGGATACGGATGGCGACGGCGTGCCGAATTTCCAGGACACGGACAGCGACGGTGACGGTATTCCGGACGCAGTCGAGGCCGGACCGAACCCGGCAACACCGGTCGATACGGACGGCGATGGCATGCCGGACTATATCGATACCGACAGCGATAACGACGGTCTCAGCGACGCACTCGAGGGCAATAACGACTTCGATGGTGACGGCGTTCCTGACTACATCGACGTCGACGGTGAACTCGAAACGGCCGTGTCCGGGTCCGGCAGCATGGGCTTGCTGATGTTGTTCGCACTGATAGCGGTCTCGCTGATCGTCGCGACGCGACGCCGTGCAACAAGTGCCTTGGGCACCGCAACGCTCTTGCTTGTCGGGCTGAGCCTCAACGTCACGATGGCGGGTGACGCGCGGGCCGACACGCTTTGCGGACAGTACGTCGAGCAAGGCAACCGGCAGTACGCCTACGTCGGGGACGACCCGCAGCGCCACGGCGCCGAGTTCCAGGGATGCTGGTACGGCGGGCTTGGATTCGGCTACTCGTACGTGTCACCGGATGAAGAAGCGCAGAATTTCTTCCACGACACGAGCGAGAACCATGACGGCGGACCGCACCTGCTCATTGGCAAGCGCTTCTCGCCACACTGGTTTGCAGAACTGAAGTACGCGGACCTCGGTGAGGCGGGCATTACCAATCGTAATCCTGCGATAGCGGCCGCGTTCCCGAATGCCGCGATCACCTACCGCGTGCCGTCGTTAATGGCCGGCTACCAGTGGCGTGTCGACAAGGACCTGAGACCGTTCGCCAAGATCGGTTTATCGGCGATCAGCAACAGCGCGAAGGGCGGCCCGGTGCCGTTCGAAAAGCAGACATCGGTGCAGGTAGCGTTTGGCGCCGGTCTGCATCTCGACCTCGGAAGAAGCCCATGGTTCGTGCGCGGCGACGTGGACCTCTATGATCGGGACGCCTGGTATGCGGGCATAAGCGTGGGCATGTTCCTGGGCCCGAAGTCGGTCTTCAGGCCGTATGCGCCACCACCGGCGGCCCCGGAGCCGGCACCGAAGCCGATGCCGGAACCGCAACCCGAGCCAGTACCGATGCCGGATCCGGACCTGGATGGCGACGGCGTCCTGAACGAGGTCGATGATTGTCCCGATACGGCAGCAGGCGCCGCGGTCGACAGGCGCGGTTGTGTGCTGCAGGCCGAAATCCAGCTGCCCGACGTGCGGTTCGAAACCAACTCGGATCGGCTCAAGCCCGGTGCGGAGAACACGCTGAATGAGGCGGCCGACACGCTGATGCGAAATCCCGGCTTGCTCACCGAGGTGGCTGGTTTTACCGACAGCCGCGGCGACGCGAACTACAACCGTGGCCTGTCCGAGCGCCGGGCGAAGACGGTGCGCGACTACCTGATCAACCGCGGCGTCGATGCGAGTCGCCTGAGTTGGCGAGGCTACGGCGAATCGAACCCGATTGACGATAACGAAACGGCAGAGGGCCGCGAGCGTAACCGTCGCGTGGTTCTCAGAATTCTGGAGCGCGGCTAAAGATCGTTACGATCCGGCCGAAAACACTGACATGGAAAAAATGAGCGTAAACAACATCGGCGACACGATTCGTATTCGAAAACCGCCACGCGTATACACCAACGAGAAGGGCGATACGATCTGGATGAGCGAAGTCGACCCGGTCGAGCTCGAAATCGAACTCGACCAGGTCGCTAGTACGAATCCCTACGATTCCTGGCGGTCAGCGTCTTACTGACTGCTTTGCTCAGGTCGCGGAAGCGGCCGCAATCGCACCAATTGACGCATCCAGCATCGCGTCGAATTCTTTCTGCGTCTGCTGTGCATTGAGGCCCTCGGACAATGCGCGCGAGAAACTCGCAATCATGCCGTGGTTACGTGCCAGGCGCTCGTTGGCTTCGTCACGCGAGTAACCACCCGACAGGGCGACGACACGAACGACGTTGTCGTGCGCGATGCACGGCGCGTACAGGTTGTCCTTCTCCGGCAGCGTGAGTTTCAACATCACCTGCTCGTCAGCACCCAGGCTGTTGAGCTCAGACATGATTGCCGCCAGCAGCAGGTCTTCGGCATCTGCCTTGTCGGGACAGTGGATGTTCACTTCCGGCTCGATAATCGGCACGAGCCCGGCGGCGATGATCTGCTTGCCGATCTCGAATTGCTGCGCGACGATGGCGTTGATACCGGCGGCGTTCGCCTGGTTAATAACCGAGCGCATCTTGGTGCCGAAGATACCGTTCTTGTTGGCTTTCTCGAGCAGCGCTGCGAGGCCGGGAATCGGCTTCATGAGCTGCACGCCGTTTTCTTCATCGGCAAGACCCTTGTCAACCTTCAGGAAAGGAACGACGTTCTTGACGTTCCACAGGTAGGAGGCCGTCGGCTGACCCTCGATCTCGCGGTCCATGGTGTTCTCGAACAGGATCGCGCCAATAATGCGATCACCACCGAACGACGGGCTCGTAATGATGCGGGTACGCATCTGGTGCACGACATCGTACATACCCTCTTCATCGGACCACGCATCCGAACCGACGCCGTAAAGTCCAAGCGCTTTCGGTGTGCTGCCGCCGCTCTGGTCCAGGGCTGCGATGAAGCCGGGTGCGGTTTTTGCTTTTTTCAGTTGTTCGTCAAAGTTGCTCACGGTCGCTCTCTATATATAAGTGGGTGGCTGAATCGTTGAGCCACGGATTGTACAGCAAGCGGGCCTCGCTACCAGCCGGCGAAGAAGCTGCCGTCGGCGAAATCCCACAGCAAAGTGACGTAGAGCCGGTTGTCCCAGCTCTGGTCGGATAGTGGAACCTCGACGCCGAGGTTGAGAGCGACGTGGCCGCCGCGCGTCAGTCCGATGCGGACCTGTGGCAGCGCAGTCCACTCGAGGTCGCCGTTGCGCGATTTGAAGGGCTGGGTGGCGACGACTTCCAGCGCCGGGAAGACGCGGCGTGGCCACGGCGAGTGAACATAGTGGACGATACCAGCCAGCTCGGTCTCGCCGTCGCTCGCTTTTTCAACCGGGAATTTCAGGCGCAGGCTGCTCTGGAAGATCCAGGCCTGCGACAGCTCGGTGCCGTAGGCGAGATAGGTTTGCAATTCGCCGTCGCCGCTGGCCTCGACGGGTATCGCGTAGACGGCTGCGCCGGAGAGAACATGCTGCATACTGGTGGACAACACGTGCTTGTAGCCGACTTCGGCCGCCGACAATTCGCTGACATTGCCCTCTGACTCGTGCACCACTTCCAGTATTGCCTGGCCGCGCTTGCCGATACGCTTTTCGAACTCGACAACGTTCTTGTAAGCGTCCTCACCATCCTGGTTAGTAAAGCGGCCCTTGTAAACGACCTCGTCCTCGGGAAACGCTTTCTTGACGCGAGTTGGCAGGAACAGGTTCATCTCGCCGGGAGGATAAGCGCTCGTGTCGACCATCGATTTGATGTAGGCAGTAACCGCAGCTATTTCCTCGTCCGACAGATTGCTGCCCTGCGCCGGCATTTGCTCGGCGAGCCCTAACGCATGCCCACCGTGCTTGATAACCATCTCCCAGTCCGATGCCGGCTCGCGGCTGTTGAACAACGGATCCGAGAAATCCGCCGGCATCACGCCAAGTGCTTTGACAACGGGGCTATCCGCGTCAGGCCGCCCGGTCTGTCCGTGACAGGTGGCACAGTGGGTCTCATAGATGCGGCGACCGTCGCTGTCCGCGGTGGCGGCGAAAGGGATGGCCAAAAAAAGCGTTACGACTGCAATGAGGCTTCGTTGCATGATCGGAGACATAGTGGGTCCCGGGTTGGATTCGTTTGTCGTGCTGCGGCTCTTATAGATTGAATCTAACGCCCTGAGAATCAGAGAAATTACCTACCGCCACTCGCCAAATGTCATGGCCGCGCGGGATGGGTGACTAGCTATCGTTCCGCGGCCTCATGCACAATGGCACCATGAAACATACTGCCGCAAAACTCGTCCGCCACGCACTCGAGAATATCGGGGCCAAATTCACGTTCGGTATTCCGGGCGTCCACAACATCGAGCTTTACGACGAGCTGAAGACATCCGAGACGATTCGGCCGGTGCTCGTTACCCACGAAGCCGGTGCCGCGTTCATGGCGGACGCCGTCAGCCGGGTCGGCGACTCCATCGGCGTGCTCGCGATCGTACCTGCGGCGGGCATCACGCATGCCATGAGCGGCATTGGTGAGGCGTATCTCGACGGCATACCGATGCTGGTTATATCCGGCGGCATACGCACCGACATGCAGCAGAAGTACCAGCTGCATGACGTTGACCAGCATGCGCTGCTGAAGCCGTTGACCAAGGCAACCTATCGCATCGAGCGCTACGAGGACGCTATGCCGACGGTCTACCAGGCCTACCTCATGGCAACCGAAGGCGAGCCCGGACCTGTCTTCATAGAGTTGCCGGCGAACCTGCAGCTGCTCACCGGCGAGGTCGAGGACATGCCGGCGTTTCCAGGGCATGCCGAGCGTCCGCTGATCAACATGGATCAGGTAGGCAAGGCCGCCGCATTGCTGTCGAAAGCCAGCAATCCCGGAATCTTCGTAGGCTGGGGTGCGCGCCATGTTGCGGAGGATATCGGCCGCATTGCCGAGCACCTTGGCGCTCCGGTCGCTACAACGCTGCAGGGACTGGCTTCGTTTCCGGGTGATCATCCCCTCCATACAGGCATGAGCTTCGGGCAGGCAGCCGTGCCCGCGGCCGAGAACGCATTTAAAGATTGTGACGCCATGCTGGCCGTCGGCACGCGCTTCGCGGAAATCAGCACCGGCAGCTACGGCGCGGTCCCGCCGGCCAATCTTGTGCATATAGACATTAATCCGGACACGCTGAACGCCAACTACCCGGCAAAGGTCGCCATCGCCGGCGATGCGCGCGACGCCGTGCCCGCGTTGGCGAACGCTATCTGCGAGATCGGCGAGCCCCGCGATCACTCGGCGAAAGTGCTGCAGATTGCCAACGACAAGGCCGTGTACCGCAAGGAATGGCAACAGCACGACAGCGGCGATCGCGTCAATCCGATCCGCTTGTTCGACGCACTGCGCAAGCGCCTCACCCACGACGCAATCCTGATCGCGGATGACGGCAATCACACGTTTTTGACCGCCGAACTGATGCCGATTCATGCCGGCGGTTCGTTCTTCTCACCGACAGACTTCAACTGCATGGGCTATTGCGTGCCGGCCTGCATTGGCGCCAAGCTCAGTGCGCCAAAAAAACAGGTGGTCGGCGTCGTTGGCGACGGGGCCTTCCTGATGACCGGCCTGGAGTCCGTAACGGCCGTCGCCAACAAGCTCGGAATCGTCTGGCTGGTGTTCAACGACGGCGAGCTGGCACAGATTGCCCAGGCGCAGGAAATCCCCTACCAGCGTACGACCTGCACGACAATCGGCCGCCTCGACTACGAGGCGCTCGCGCAGGCAACCGGATGCCGGTACGTGTCGATCGACAATGACGACGCCATTGAAGCCGGGATAGCGGCGGCGTTCGATACGGCTGCAGAAGATCTGCCGGTCATCGTCAACGTCAGGATCGACTACTCGAAGAAGACGCGTTTCACGTCCGGTGTCGTCAAAACCAACCTGGAGCGATTCGATACCAGGACGAAATTGCGCATGGTTGGCCGTGCCTTGTATCGAAAGGTATTCGGTACGAAAGACTAGCGTCTAACGCAGGCGGCGCATCCAGGCGAACTTCGTTTTCGTGTACGGCGCATAGCGCAGTGCCGGGTCCGGCCACCAGCCGCGTTTCATAACGGCTTTCATGTGGCTGAATGTCGTGAAGCCGTGCTCGCCCGAATAAGCGCCCATGCCGCTACCGCCGACGCCACCGAAAGGCAGTTCGTGCACCATCATGAACATCATCGTGTCGTTGATGCAGGTGCTGCCGCAGTGGATTTCTTCGACGAAGCGCTTTTCTGCTGACCCGTCGCCAGTGAAGATGTAGCCAGCCAGGGGCTTGTCGTTGTCTTTGATAAAGTCGAGGGCATCGTCGAGGTCGTTGATATGGACGATCGGCAGGATCGGACCGAAGATTTCCTCCTGCATGACGGCGCTTTCTCTCGAAACGCCGGTCAACACCGTTGGCGATATGAAGCGCGCATCGCGATTGCTGTTGCCACCGATCGCGACTTCGCCACTTTGCATCAGGCCCATGAGCCGATCGAAGTGACGGTGGTTGACGATGCAGCCGTACGAGTCCGAGGCCGCGGGATCATCGCCGTACATCTCGCGGATGGCGTTCTCGAGCAGCGGCAGCAGTTTCGATTCGGTGTCGGCGTCCGTCAGGATGTAATCGGGCGCGATGCAGGTCTGGCCGGCATTGGTGAACTTGCCCCAGACAATCCGTCGGGCCGTCGTTTCGAGATTCGCATCCGGCATTACGACGCAAGGACTCTTGCCGCCGAGTTCCAGCGTGACAGGCGTCAGGTTTTTTGCCGCCGCGGCCATTACGATGCGACCGACATTGCCGTTGCCGGTATAGAGGATGTGATCGAAAGGCAGTTCCAGCAGCGCCGTCGTCTCCGGCACGGCACCTTCGACGACACGCACGCAGTCCGTGTCCATGTACTCGGGAACGATCTTCGCCATGAGCGCCGACGTGGCCGGTGAAAGCTCCGACGGTTTCAGGATGGCACAGTTGCCCGCTGCGATTGCCGCGGCATAGCCGGCGAGCACCAGCTGCAGCGGATAGTTCCAGGCGCCGATGATCAGCACGGTGCCCAGCGGTTCGGGCTGCAGCCAGCTCTTGCCCGGCTGGGCGGCAGAGGGCGTGTAGACCTTGCGCGGCCGGGTCCATTTCCTGAGTTTTTTACGGCAATACGCCGCATCTCCGGCGACGTATGAGATTTCGGCGAGCCAGGATTCCAGCGCTGGTTTGCCAAGGTCCTGCTTCAGCGCCTCGATAATCGCCCCTTCCTGCTCCTGCATCATGCGTTCGAGGGCCTCCAGCTGGGCGCTGCGCCAGGCGAGGTCGCGGGTGCGGCCGCTACGGAAGGTGGTTTGAAGCTCGACAAAAGACTGGCTGAAGTCCGGATTCGCCGCGCTTGCGGGCTCAATATCGCGAACGGGAGTGCTGGACATATTCTTGGTCCTGGTTCGTTGAATAATGCGTAGGCGACGTGATGATCGCCGTGCTTGAGCCCTATTGTACCAGCGCAACGCAGGGCCTAACCTGCTTTGCTGCGAAGGATTCTGCGTTTTCGAGCCTCTAACAAGCAATGTGAAAGAAAATACACCGCAAATTGTGCAAGACAGGGATCTGGCCGCGCGCGTGGCAGGCGGCGACCAGGCGGCGTTTGATACCTTCTTCAAGGAATACTTTCCACGCCTGTTCCGTTTCACGCTAACGCGCGTCAACAACGATGCAGATCTCGCGGAGGAAATCGTGCAGCGCACAATGTGCATCGTGGTGCGAAAGATGGGCGCCTACCGTGGCGAGGCGCTGCTGTTCACCTGGCTTTGCCAGATCTGCCGCAACGAGAGAGCGGCCATATTCAGGCAACGAAAGATCGAATTCACAGAGGATCTGCCGATCGAGGATCACCCGGCGGTGCAGGCGGCGCTGGAGTCCGTGTTTGCGTCGGACTTCCGCCCGGAAACCGCGCAGCGCCGCGACGAGATCGCGCACTTTGTAAAGACCACGCTGGAGTATCTGCCGGCGAATTACGCAACAGCACTGGAAATGAAATACGTACAGGGATGCAGCGTCGCCGAGATAGCGGCAAAGCTGAATATCGGTTCGAAGGCGGCAGAGTCCGTGCTGAGCCGCGCCCGCGCTGCATTCAAGGAAGGCTTTCGATCGCTCTGGGATCTTGAGCCGGGTTATATCGTCGATTAGGCGCACTGCGTAATCGAAGTTCATCCAGGTAAATACGATGACAAAGCAAATGAACGAAGACAAAGAACTGCAACGCGACGAAGAGGCCATGGCGCGCCTGCTGCAGGCGGCCGGGCCGCGTGCGGAGATCCCAGAGGGGGCAGAAGCACGCGTCTACACACAGGTCTTGAAGGAATGGCAGACGAGCACAGCGGAGCCGGACGGGGCACGCGTCTATGACATCGTGCAGGCGTCATGGAAGCGTGACGCGGCGCGTGCCGCCATCAAGCGCTGGGTGCTGCCGGTTGCACTTGCGGCATCAGCCGCGCTGCTTGCTGTGCTTGTGTCACAGCCCGAGCCCGCACTCCCCGTGGCGGTGGGCACCGTCGCCAAGGTCGTTTCCCCTGCGACCGGCGACGGTGCCCTCGCGTTGGGTGATCCGATCTACGAGGGCATGACGATTGAAACGAGCCAGGGTCAGGGAATGAGCTTCCTGCTGGCCCGCAACGAATCGCTGCGGCTGGCGGAAAACTCGAGCTTGCGCATCGATGCAAGCGATCAGTTCACGCTGTTGCGTGGCCGGGTTTACGCGGACACCGGCGAGTTCGTGTACCGCGACGGTGGTCTGCGCATTGATACCGAGTTCGGCGCTGTTACCGACATTGGCACGCAGTTCGCCGTGTCGATCGACGACAACCTTCTCGACGTCGCTGTGCGGGAGGGCCGGGTCGACATTCGCAGCGATGAACATGCGCACGCGCACCACGTCGCGATGTCAGGCGAACGCGTCAGGCTGCGGCCGCAAGGCGAGGTCGCGGTTGATACGTTGGCGCTGACCGACGACTACTGGAACTGGACAACTGATTTGGCGCCCACCTTCGATATCGAGGGCAGGTCACTGATGGATTTCCTGAAGTGGGCCGCTCGTGAATCCGGACGCATCCTGTTTTTCGAGGACGCGGAGCTGCGCATGGCTGCCATGCGCACCGACCTGCACGGCTCTATTTCAGACTTCGGACCGCTGGAGGCGATCGAGTCGGTGCTGCCCACCACCCGTTTTCGCTACAGGATCGAGGCGGATCGTATTGTCATTCAACGATAGGCCTCGTCAAGAGGCAGGACGCGCGGCGCAACGTGCTCCGCGCGTCCCACCGATACCTAGAGTTCGAGTTCGAATTCGACTTCCTGTGCCGAGATGACGGTGTCAGACACCTCGCTGCCCTTTGCTTTTACCAGCGAATTCGGCGCCAGCTGGTTGAAAAACTCCGTTGACGAGATCACGCTGTCGTCGATATCGCGAAATACTGTCGCGCCGCCAGTCTCGATCGTGACGCCGAGAATTGCGAACGAGGGTTCAGTGATCGTTTCGACGAAACCCTGCAGTATGGTGTCGGGGTCGGCGTCATCGCGCTCCAGGATGGTCGCGAGAATGGCGCCGCTGCCAGCCGGGAATTCACTGCCGCGAACCTCGACGTAATCGCCCGCATTTATGGCGGCGAGCGTCAACGGCCGGACATCTGCACTGCTCTTGTCCTCGAGGCGCGTCAATGCGTCAACGCTAACCGTAATCCCGAGCATTACGAGCGAATTGGCGGCCGCGTTGACCGAGTCGACATTGGCCGTGGCCCTGACGGCCTTGGCTCGACGAATATCCACCTTGGTGGCAACCAGCACACCACTGCTGTTGACTTCACCCTCTACTTCAACCTTGATATTAAGCCCGAGATCGGTCGCGTCACCGCCCTCGAAGGTCGTGTTCGCAGTAGTCGTCACCGGCAAACCTGTGACGTCGAAATCCTGTGCCGAAACAAAGCGGGTAATGAAGCCCTGAATTTCTACGTACAGGCCGTCGCTAACATCTGGCAAGACATTCTTCAGTTCGACGCGTGTCGCAACCAGCTCTCCGCTCGCGTTCAGCGATGTGCCTTTCGCTTCGACGAAATCACCGCTGTTGATCTGTCCGTTCGGGAAGTTGTCGAGTGTCGCTGCGCTGTAATCGACGACCAGGTCGTTGATATTGAAAAGCGAATTGCCCGAATCAAGGTTGCTGACGATGCCGAGCACCTCGAATTCAGTGCCAGCGGGTTTCAGCTCGATTCGGGTAGCCGTGATTCTGCCGCTCGCGTCAACCAGCCCGCTGACCTCGACGATGTCATCGACACTGAGGCCGTCGATCGCCGCCGGACTGATGCTGTCGTCGAAGGAGGTCTCCGCGTTGATCAGAACCGTCTGTCCAAGAACGACGATCTGGCTTAGCCCAATATCAATACTCTGGATCGGGCCTTTCACGTTGTCGTCAAAGTTAACGTCGTCGGCATTGCCATCGACACCGTTGTCATCGATTGTGCCGCTGACGGTGATGACCTGGCCGACGCGAAGATCATCCTGCGATCCGGGGTCGCCGTTAATGGTGAATGCTGCCGAACTGGTGTCATAGCGCACACCGTTGACGACAACGCTGCCGAACGTGGAAATGGGACCCTGGGCAATGCCCGTTCGCCCAATACCTCCAACAGGCGGCGGGTTAACCGGATTGACAACGGATGTGCCACTGCCGCCACCACCGCAGCCTGCTGCGAGGGACAGAATGAAGCTCAATAAAATCAGTTTGATATTTTTCATGACTACGTACCTTTGGGTAACTGTCCTTCGATCGCATAGACACCGAGGCCTAATCGGACAGGGGTGGTTTCTGAATCGCTTGGGTCGACACGATGCTGGCTGAGCCAATCATCGATCTCCTCGAGGAATTCCTGGCCCCGCGCGTTGAGGAATTCCTTGAATTCGTCAACGACGGCGGGATGAATCTGGTCATCAACTGCAAAACCTTCCAGCCGGCGTTCATTCGTGTCGCCTGTGACGTTCTTGCAGAGCGTGTTGGCATGGTCGAAAAGGTTGGTGCCGAAGAACCGAATGCTTCCTGCGTCCATCTCGATCGGCATGTGATATCGCCGCTTGGCGACGTATTGCCCCTGCGGGTCTTTTGCGATCGATCCGGCATTCAATAACTCGCGCAGCAGGGTTTGCTCGGGCGTGTCTCCACCGTAGCTCTCGAACAGCGACTGAAAGCTGGGCGCGGCGCCGGTTGGCGGAAGGGCGAGCGGTAAGCCGTCTGTCCCGGTGTAAGCCGGATCCTGATGCCAACCGGACAAGAGGCGGGTTGCATCCGTGGTTTTCGCCGATGTGCCGGAGCCCGTTTCGGCCAGCAGTTCCCGCTGCCGTTTTACTTCCTTGCGCGATATTCCGGTGAGAATGGAAACGCGAGAGACATTCGTCGGCCGTCCGCGAATGCCGAATTCATCGCTCGCAACGGAAACGAACACCGCCTTGGAAAGCTCGGAGAATTCGCGCCAGGTCATGCCGCATTTCAGAACGACAGAGGCAATCGGTCGCAGCAGTGCGCGGCAGGAGGTACGCAGCGTGTTATTGATGTTGGATTCCATAATTGGGGCAGTTTACCCCAATAATAGATCATGTCAAGGGACTCGCCGAACTATTGAGGTTTTCTCTCCCAAGTCAGGTACTTACTGGGGTGGCGGTCCAGCGCGTTATGTTCAAAGCCACCGATTCCTGGCCGCACAAGGTGCTTACTGACATAAAAGTACAGGGGTGCGACAGGAGCTTCCTCAAGCAGCGTTTGCTCGGCTCGGGCTATCCGTGCGGCCTGGCTGATCGGGTCGGTATCGGCAGCGGCAAGGGCGAGCAACTGGTCGTAGTCCTCGCTCCCATAGCCGGCCAGGTTCTGGGGATCGTCCGTGCGGAAGATGTTGGTGAACGTCGAAGCGTGGTTGTAGTCGCCGAACCACGCAAAGCGCATCACCTGCCAATCGGATCGGCGGTCTCGAGTCTCAAGAAAATACTGCCACTCTCTCTTTTCAAGAGTGACCTCGACACCGAGAGTGTCGCGCCACATGCTGCTGATGGCGAGTGCGACTTTTTCATGTATGTCTTCGGTGTCGTAAAGGTAGTGGATGATCAACGGCGCCGTGTCCGAGAAACCGGCGTCGCGGTACAAAGCGCGAGCGCTTCGCTGACGTTCGTTGGCGGAAAGATTCTCCCAGGAAAAGCTCGAGCCGGAGTAGCCGGCAACCCCGCCGGGAACAATCCCGTAAGCAGGTTGTTCCCCACGTCCGATCAGCGACACCAGCGCTTCCCGGTCTATGGCCATATTTAGCGCTTTGCGCAATCGCGCGTCATCAAGCGGCGGTTCGGTCACATCAAAGGCCAGGTAGTAGAGAGCGAGGTAAGGGGACACCCGGACCTGGCTCGGATTCGCGGCCCGCAGGGTATCGAGGTGTTCCGCGGGAATACTGTGCGTGATGTCGATTTCGCCCGCGCGGTACATATTCAGCTCCGTCATGGCATTGACGATCGGCAGGTATACGATTTGTTGCACTGCAACAGTAGCGGCATCCCAATAGGTGACACTGCGCCGCAAAGTAATGGGACCGGCCATCGAATAATCTGTCAGCGTATAGGCACCATTGCCGACAAATCGCTCGGCATCGGAAAACGATGCCGATGAAATCGCTGAACGATGCACAGGAAAGGCGACCGGCATGGCCAAAACCGCGAGCAACTGCGGTGCTGGCTGCTGCAGCCGAATCTCCAGAAGCAGATCGTCTACCGCGGCGACGCCGAGCTTGTCGGGCGACAGCTTTCCATCTCGAATGTCGACAAAATTCAGAATCGGCTCGAGCAGGAAACCATACACCGACGCCGTCGCCGGGTCGGCAACACGACGAAAGGCGCGCACAAAATCGTCCGACGTCAGCGCTTCGCCATTCGACCAGCGGGCGCTGTCGCGTAAGCTGAAGGTGTAGACAAGGCCATCATCGCTGACCGACCAGGACTTCGCGACGCCGGGCACGATTTGACCGTTCGCCGACTCCGCGACCAGGCCTTCATAGATATCAGTAAGTATGTTGAAAGCGTGAATATCTTCGGCCAGTGCCGGATCCAGTGACCCGGGCTCGCCGCCATTGCCGCGATAGATGACTGTGCCCGGATCCAGCGGCGTAGTCGTCTCTGTCTGTTTCTCGCAGCCTGTTGTAAACAAAGCGGCAGCGACCAAGCAGGAAAGGATGAGCGTCTTCAATGTCATACCGCCATAATTCCATACGATAGTGGAGGACGCGAATCGGCAATTGTTCTAAGATCCGCGCATGCGACGGACAACTCGATGCCTGCTGGTGCTTTTGGCCTGTTGCAGCTTCTCGACCGAAGCGGCCACGGCGGCAAGATCAGAAACCACGTTGCTTGCTGACTATCTGGACTCCCTGGTTCGGCAGGGGCTGCGTATCATTTACAGCAGCGACCTGGTCGATCCCGAAGACGCACTCCTGACAGATCCCGATCCCGCAGACCCGATAGCGAGCCTGAAGGAGGCGCTCCGCCCCTTCGGACTCAAGGTTGTGGACGGCCCGTCGGGTAGCCTGCTGATTGTCCGCGATGAATCGGTGGTGAGAACGCCCGCACCCGAACGGCACGAGACGCCAACACCGCTCCCCGAAATCATTGTCACGTCGAGCCTGCACCGGCTTCAGTACGCCGGGTCCGGTAGCCACACCTACCTTGAGCGAGAACTGGCCACGCGTATACCCGCCGCCGCCGAAGAAGCGGTGCGGCTGACGAACAGACTGCCGGGTACAGCAAGTGGTGGCATATCCAGCCGCAATCATATACGTGGCGGCGAAGTGAACGAGGTGTTGTTCCTGTTTGACGGCCTGCGCCTTTACGAGCCTTATCATCTGAAAGACTTTCAGTCGGTCGCCTCAATCGTAAACGCCAGCGCGATTTCGGGAATCGACTTCTACACAGGCGGCTATCCTGTGCGCTATGGCGATCGCATGAGCGGTGTCATGAGCCTGCAGTTGCGCGAGCCGGCACAGAAAACCGAAACCGAACTTGCTTTGAGCTTCTTCAATACCTCCGTGCTATCGCTCGGGAGTTTCGGGAAGAACCGGCAGGGTGACTGGCTTATTGCGGCGCGGCGCGGCAATCTCGATCTGATCGCCGATGTCATCGATCCGGACTACGGCAGCCCTGACTACCAGGACGTGTTGCTGCATGTGGGCTGGGAGTTCGGGCCGCGGACGACGCTGAGCGCCAATCTCCTGGCGTCGCACGACAAGTTGAGTCTCACCGATGACGACGTCGGCGAAACGGCAAATGCGAAGTACGACAACAACGTGTTCTGGCTGAAGTGGCTTGCCAAATGGAGCGACGTGCTGCAGAGCTCGACCATACTGTCATTGAGCGAGATCAGCGATAAGCGCTCCGGTACCCTGAACTTGCCAGGCATCGTCTCCGCGGTGCTGGATGAGTCGCGCGATTTCAAGGCATTTGAGGTCCAACAGGACTGGACCTTTTCACCGTCGACGAGCTGGATGGTTAATGCTGGCGTTCGCGCCAGGCATCAGGACGCTGAGTACCGACACGATCTGAGTAAGACGGTGCTGGCACCGTACGACCAGGTCCTCGACAACGAGCCATTCGTCACGCGCAGTTTCGACGTGGCTCCGGAAGGCGGGCAGTACGCTGCCTACGCAGAGCTACGTTGGCAGCTTCTGGACAAACTCATCCTCGATCTCGGTGTCCGCTGGGACCAGCAGACCTACACAACGTCGAGCGACGACAGACAGTACAGCCCGAGAGCCAGCATCCTCTATCGCCACAGCCAGCGCACCGAATTTCGCATTGGCATCGGTCAGTTCTACCAGGCACAGGAAATTAACGAGCTGCAGATCAGCGACGGCGTTAATACGTTCTATCCCGCGCAACGCGCGAAGCACGTCGTCGCCAACCTGAAACACAGCTTCAACACCGGCATTGATCTGGACATCTCGATGTATCGAAAGGCGTTTCGTTCGCTCAGGCCGCGTTTCGAAAATGTCTTCAACGCGCTGACGCTGGTGCCGGAGCTGCAGTTCGATCGCGTGATGATCGATGCGCCCGAGGCGGAGTCGCGCGGCGTCGAAATGATGGTGTCCTACGGCGCTGGGCAGGATGATCTGTTCTGGTGGCTCGGCTACGCCTGGTCGGAAGTCGAGGACTCTGCGCCGAACGGCAAATTCAAGCGCAGCTGGGATCAGACGCATACCGCAAAATTCGGCGTGAGTTGGCGCTGGGGCCCGTGGGACCTGAGTGCGGCAGGCGAAACGCATACGGGGTGGCCGAGAACATTGATCGACACCGACATCAACAGTTCACGCTACTCGGTGTTTCATACGCTGGACGCGCGTGTCAGCCGTGACTTTGACCTGCGCCACGGCTCATTGACCGCGTTTCTCGAGGTGACCAACCTGATCAACAGAGATAACCCCTGTTGCACGGAGTATTCAGTCCAGCCCGGACCAGGCGGGGTGGACGAACTTGTGGCGATCGAGAAGTACTGGCTGCCGATTGTGCCCTCGCTCGGCGTCGTCTGGCGTTTCTAGCGGACCTCCTTACGTGCGCAAGAACCGTTCTTCGTAGGAGCGGCCAATGGCCGCGACAGGGCTGCCGGGCGTGGGCGGTGGTCGCGCCCAAGGGGGCACTCCTACAGGTGCGTTGTCGATGCGCGCCGGGGGCAAGGCATCGCCCACCCATCTTGTAGGAGCGGCCAATGGCCGCGACGGGGCTACCGGGCATGGGCGGTGGTCGCGCCCAAGGGGGCGCTCCTACAGGTGCGTCGTCGATGCGCGCCGGGGGCAAGGCATCGCCCACCCATCTTGTAGGAGCGGCCAATGGCCGCGACAGGGCTACCGGGCGTGGGTGGTGGTCGCGCCCAAGGGGGCGCTCCTGCAGGTGCTCCTGCAAACGGCCCGATTCGGGCGGCTGCCTATATACTTTGTGGTAATTGGTGTTTCACACGATAGAAATACGCACCGGCAACGACTTAAATGAGCGCCATCGAGGCTGCAATGCCTACCCGGACCGGAGTAATCAAAATGGCCGCATTGACACAGAGCTACAGCTGCGGAGCATCGTCCGAACCGATCATCTACGAGACGATCGGCAACTTTTTCGAGAGCGTCGTCGCGCAGCATCCCGATGCCGAAGCAGTAGTCGCCTGCCACCAGGACGTGCGCTGGACGTATACCGAATTCAAGGAGCAGATCGACGCGCTCGCCACCGGCTTGCTGAAGCTGGGCATCAAGCCAGGCGAACGGGTTGGAGTCTGGGGCCCCAATTCCAGCGAATGGGTCGTGACGCAGATGGCGACCGCCAGGATCGGCGCGATTCTCGTCAACATCAATCCCGCCTATCGGCTGTACGAGCTCGAGTACGCCATGAACAAGTCCGGCTGCCGCGCCATCGTCAGTGCGGAGGCGTTCAAGTCCAGCAAGTACCTGGAGATGCTGTATGCGCTCGCTCCCGAGTTGCATAGCTGTGAGCCCGGAAAACTGAAGTCGAAGAAGCTTCCGGACCTCGAGATCGTCATTCGCATGGGCGATGCCAGGTCCCCCGGCATGTTCAATTTCGCCGATATCTGTGCAGCCGGTGGCGATGACGAAAGCGCCCGCCTCGAGGAACTGAAGAGTGAGCTGCGCCCCGACGATCCGATCAATATCCAGTTTACCTCCGGCACGACAGGCAATCCGAAAGGTGCCACGCTGACGCACTGCAATATCCTCAACAACGGTTACCTCACCGGTGCGGGCATGCGACTGACGCCGGCCGATCGTCTGTGCATGCCGGTGCCGCTGTACCATTGTTTTGGCATGGTGCTTGGCAACCTGGCCTGTTTCGCGCACGGTGCAACCGTCGTCTACCCGAGCGAAGTTTTCGATCCGCTGTCAACGCTGCAGGCGGTCGAAACGGAACGCTGCACAGCGCTGCATGGCGTGCCTACCATGTTCATTACTGAACTCGCACACCCGGAGTTTGAGAAATTCGACCTGTCGACGCTGCGAACCGGTGTGATGGCTGGCGCACCCTGTCCGGTCGACGTGATGAAGCGCGTCATTTCCGACATGAACATGAAACACATTCTCATCGGCTACGGGCAGACCGAGGTGAGTCCGATCAACCACCTGACCCTGCCCGAAGATCCTGTCGAGAAACGCGTCGAGACGGTCGGCCGTGCCGTGCCGTGGGTCGAGATTAAACTCGTCGATGACCAGGGCCGCGTTGTGCCGATCGGCGAGAAGGGCGAGGTGTGCACGCGCGGTTACTCGGTGATGCTCGGTTACTGGAACGACGAGGAACAGACGCGCGAGACTATCGACGAGGCGCGCTGGCTGCATTCGGGTGACCTCGGCATCATGGACGAAGAGGGCTACCTGAGGATCGTGGGGCGCATCAAGGACATGATTATCCGGGGCGGTGAAAACATCTACCCGCGCGAGGTGGAAGAGTTCCTGTACACGCATCCAAAGATCAAGGAAGTGCAGGTGTTCGGCGTCCCCGACAAGAAGATGGGCGAAGAAGTCTGCGCCTGGATACAGACGGAGGAAGGCGAAACGCTAACGGCAGAGGAAGTGAAGGCTTACTGCAAAGGCCAGATCACGCATTTCAAGGTACCGAAGCACATTCGCTTTGTCGACGAATACCCCATGACGGTCACGGGCAAGATCCAGAAATACAAGATGAGCGATCTCATGGCGGCGGAGCTGGAACAGGCGGCGTAAAAAAAAGGCAGTCGCGACTAAACGCGACTGCCCTTAGATCGAACCGGAACCAAGCGATTAGATATCGAGACCCAGGTTCTTTACAACTTCTACGGGAACGTAGTTGCTACCGGCAGGCAGCTTCTTGTCAAGCGCATAAGCGCGGGCGGCTTTCAGCGTCTGACTTCCGATGATGCCGTCAAGACCGGCCTTGTAGTAGCCCTTGTCGGCAAGCGCTTTCTGCAGAGCAAGTACGTTGTCACGCGTCATGTTGACTTCGCACATAACCTGACGCCACTCCATCGTCTCGTCGGTCGTCTTGGTCGTACGTGTCACCATCTGGTACTCGGCAGGAATGCTGATGCGCTTCTCGCTTGCCGGAGCAACCAGCTTCGTGACTGCAACGGTGTCGTACTTGGCCGGAATTACAACTTCACGCGTTGTAGCAGGCTGCTTGACAACCGTCTTGGTTACAGTCTTGTACTCGGCAGGAATCTCGATCGTGTTGGTGCGAGCCGGCGTAACCAGGACGCGCTTCTGAACCGTCTTGTAGGATGCCGGCACTTCAACCAGGCACATGATCTCGCCGGTGTCCGTGGTCGACTCTGAAAGTACGTTGGCGGACTGTACCGTGGCAGGACCTTTCTTCCAGGCGGTGTGCGCCGGCTTGTCGAGTACACGCTCCGTTACGGTTTCGTAAACGGCCGGGACTTCGACGATCTTGGTCGAGGCGGGCTTGACGAGTACGCGTTCCTGAACTTCTCCATATACTGCCGGAACGATTTCCAGTTTCGTCGAAGCTTCCCTGACCAGTACTGTTTCTGAGCCACTCTCGTAACGTGCCGGCAAGACCTCGATGCGTTCTGCTGCATCACGCTTCAGCACTTTCTCGGAAACCGTCTGGTACTTGGCCGGAATCAGCACGCGTGCATAGCACTGCCCTGGCTTCGGGTTCGGCGGAAACAGGCTGGCGTCGCCTGGCGCAGCGGCCATCGTGGTGCTGCTTGCCGAAGCGCGGGCGTTAGCGCTCGCGAGGTCGCGCTCTTTGGCGGCCAGCGCCGATTCCAGCTCGTTGACGCGTTGCTTTGAGGCGGCAAGGTCTGCAGCCGTAATTGCCGTGCTATCGATATCCGCGGACGTTGTGTCTGCAGCCATGCTAGAGCACCCGCTGGCGATAGCGGCGCCCGCTATTACTGCAAGGGTTCTCATCGTTGATTTGTTCATTTACCTAACTCCTGAATTGCCACGATTGTGGAAGTGGGCGCAGTATAGGAGCCAGATAGAGCGGTACGTCACACTGTAACAATCGTTAACAATGCGCATACTCGGGACGCATGGGCGACCCGTATCAAGGAGATGTCAGCAGTTACTCAGTCGGATCTGGCGACGAGCTCGATATGCTCTTCGATCATCTCGAAACCGATAAGAGTGTCGGTAACGGGATCGTAGACAGGTGCGCCCTGGGTGAGGCAGGTCGTTGCGCTATCCGAGTTTTTCTTGAAGCAAAGATCGGCGCTGGATTGAATCGTCTGCATGATTACCGAGCCATCCTCGAGGCTGACCAGCAGTACAGTCTCGTGAGCGGAGTCCGGTGACAGGGTGACAGCTGCCTGGTGGACGAAGTCGGTGGATGAGTGTGGCGCTATAGTGGGTGTGCTACAGGCACCGAGACTTGCGAACGTCGCTAGCAACGCGGCCGAATACAGGTACTTCATAGTACGCTCCTTGGTCGAAAGTGACCCCGAACGTCTCAGGGCCTGCCCCTGTTTATTGCCGGTCTTTAGTAGCTTTTCGCCTGCTTATCAGCAGCTTAGCAGCGGTTTCGCCCAGGCAAGTGTGATGCGAGTCGCACAATAAGAATGCCGCCCCGAAGTTTGTGAACAAATGTCACAGTTGATCAGCGTGAAGCGGCGCTGACGTAGACTCTTCAGTCAGTTTTCAACCAGACAAACCATGCAAGAGAGATCAGGAAATGGCTAAGAGTATTGAGAAAATTGAAGGAATCGGCCCCAAGACCGGCGAGGCGCTTCGCAATGCTGGCGTGCGAACCGTCGACAATCTGCTGGATGCCGCAGGCGACAAAAAATCGCGAGCCGCACTCGCCGCGAAGACCGGGCTCAGTGAGGCGCGTATTCTGAAGTGCGTCAACATGGCTGACCTGTTTCGCATCAATGGCGTCGCGAGTCAGTATGCCGAACTGCTTGAAAGCGCCGGCGTCGATACGGTCAAGGAACTCAAGCATCGCAATGCCGATAACCTGGCCGCGGCGATGGCCGAAGTGAACAAGGCCAAGAACCTCGTGCGACGCCCACCGTCAGCGGCGGTGGTCAGCGATTGGGTAGCGCAGGCCAAGAAGTTGCCGCCAAAAATTTCGCACTAGGCAGTCCACAGAAAAATTTCGCTCTACACAAAGTCCACGTCCGGGGCCGGCCAGGCCCTGCGTGCCAGGCTGACCATGTAGACTAGTAAGCAGGAAAGCGGGGATGAACAGCATGTCGAGCGCAAAGGGAAAACTGGTCGAAATTACGGATCCCTTTGCGCGTCGGCTCATCGGCAAGTACCTCGATAACCGCAAGGACGACATCGGCAAGTTGACCACGGCGCTATCGAGCGGAGATTTCGAGACCATCCGTGTGACCGGGCATAACCTGTACGGCTCAGGCGCGGCGTACGGACTGGACGACATTTCGTGGATCGGCGCGAGAATTGAGGAAGCCGCGGATTCCAAGGATATTTCCGGGATAAAACAGTCGATCGGCGACCTCGAGTCGTTTCTGCAGCGGCTGAAAGTCCTCTGAGACGGCGAATGTCCGCCCGCTATTTGAAATAATCCCCCATAATTTCGGGTACTTGCCGGGCGTATGGCTATAATGGGCGCGTATCTGGCAAGAATCCAAGAAGAAAAATGCAGCCAGCTGCCGGCCGACTCAGCATGATCACCCTTCGGGCTATTGGAGCAGTGCATTGCGATTGGCAATTCTCGAAGACGATGTAGACCAGGCGAAACTGCTAAAGCTGTGGCTGGAGAACGCGGAGCACACCGTTGACTGTTTTGCGGACGCCGCGACTTTCTTGCGTGCTGTTAAGCGAGATAGCTTCGACCTGTACGTACTGGACTGGATGTTGCCGGATCTTAGCGGTATCGACGTACTTAAGAGGCTGCGCGACAGCATGGATGACAATACGTCTGTTGTGATCGTGACCGCGAGAGACGAAGAGCACAGTATCGTCACTGGACTTGAAGCGGGCGCCGATGATTACCTTGTGAAACCGGTTCGCCAGGGGGAACTCGTAGCGAGGGTAAGCGCGGTGCTGCGGCGAGCCGCAGGCAACAAGCCCGCAGAGGAACTCGATATCGCTCCTTACTCCATGGACATTGCGACGAAGAGTCTGAAACTGGAAGGCGAAGCAATCAGCCTGACCAACAGGGAATTCGAGCTGGCGCTGTTCTTCTTTCGTAATGCGGGCAAGATGGTGTCGCGAAATCACATGCTGGAATCGATCTGGGGCATAGAAAACAAGGCTGTATCGACGCGGACTATCGATACGCACGTGAGCCGGCTGAGAAAGAAACTCAAATTACATGAAGACAACGGCTGGGTGCTCTCGTCGATCTATCAGCACGGTTACAGGCTGGAGCAGGTGACAGCGTAAGAAGTCCACGCATAATGACGTATGCGAATCGATAAGAACTGAACGGGGTAACACGTCATGGCAAAAAAACAGACTCGAAACCAGGGTGAACTATCTGGCGAGAACGTGGATGGTAACGTCGACAAGATTCGCGAGATTCTGTTTGGCGGACAGATGCGAGACTACGAGCAACGCTTCGCCGATCTCGAAACACGACTCACCAAGAGTATCGACCTGATTTCGAGCAATCTCGAAAAACGCATGGACCGGCTCGACGCTTATGCGAAGCGCGAGCTCGACAAGCTCTCGGAAACGGTTAAAGAAGAGCGCAAGGCCCGACGAGAAGAGGGCAGACAGGGCGGCAAGGAACTCAAGCAGCTGGCACAGCAGGTCGAATCCTGGGTCGCAGAGCTTGAGGAGCAGATCGGCGGCGAGACTCAGGAATTGCGCGGCTTGCTGCAGGAGCAGGGTGAGGAGCTCTCAGGGATGGTGGCCGATACCCACGACCAGCTGAGCAAGAGCATCGCCACGGAGACACAAGGTCTGGTCGATTCCAAGCTGGCACGCGAGGACCTGTCGGCCCTGCTGAGCGAGGTCGCATTGCGTCTGAAGAAAGACTCCAAGCTGCCAGGCGCCTGATCGGCCGCCTGAGCCGGAGTCGCGATGAACGATCTCGATCAGCTGAAGGAGCTCCTGTTCGGCGCCGAAAAGGAGGCGCTGGATTCGATAGCCGAGCGGATTGATCGGCGTGAAATTCGTACGGCCGACGTTGCCGACGTGTTACCTGAGGCTATTTACCAGAGCCATAAGAAAGACTCGGAGTTGGTCGAATCGCTCACCGAGCCGGTTGGCGAGTGCCTGCAGCGCGCGTTCCGGGATGACCCGCAAACCTACGGTGACGCCCTGTACCCGGTCATGGGGCCGGCCATCCGCAAGTCGATCATGCACGCGTTGCGAAACTTCGCACAGCAGATCAACACGGCGGTTGAGCACAGCGTCAGTCCGCAGGGCCTCAAATGGCGCTGGCAGGCATCGCGTGCCGGGGTGCCGTTCGGTGAGTTCCTGCTGCAAAAAACCCTGCGCTACCGTGTGGAGCAGGCCTACCTGATCAGTCGCGAGAACGGCTTGCTGATGGGGCACGTGCATCATGAAGCCTCGAAGATCAAGGACAGTGACGCCGTGTCCGCGATGTTCACCGCAATCCAGGATTTCGTCAAAGAATCGTTTTCGCCAGACCGGACAGGTCGACTTGAATCGGCCGACATGGGCGATTTTACGCTCTGGGCCGTACACGGACCGCACGCGCTACTCGTTTGTGTGATCCGCGGCGTTCCTCCAAAACACCTGCGCGCCGATCTTAGTGCGATTCTCGAGCGCATCCATTTTCGCTATGGCGATGCGATGCGGGAATACAAAGGGGATACGGCGACGGTCCCGGACGTGGAAATCGAGCTCGAGCGCTGTCTGCGTTTCGAGGCGCGTGAGCAACCCAGGGAGAAACGCAGAGGACCATCGATCTTCATGCTGGTGTTGCTACTCGCGCTGATTGCCGCCGCCGTATTTTTTGGCGCGCGCAGCCTGCGATATCAACAGCAGCTGAAGGAACTCGACTCGGCTCTTGCAGGTACACCGGGTATCCACGTCACGGAACTGAGTCGCAACGGAGACCGCTTCATTATGCGCGGACTCCGGGATCCATTGGCAGTCCCTGTTACCGCAGTTGCGGAGAGCATAGACATATCGGCAGATCGAATCGACGTCAGCACGCAACCGTTTCAGTCGCTGCGGCCGGACATCATTGCGGCCCGCGCCGCGCAGATGTTCGGTCAGCCCGACTCCGTTCGTTTCAGCGTCATTGATACGACGCTGTACGTGCAGGGCGATGCCCCCTGGGCCTGGCAGCGGAAGTTAAGGTCGAGCTTCAGCGGTCTCGCTGGTATTGAGTCATTGGATGTCGACGGTCTTGTTGCCGGCGATCGGCAACAGTTCGCCGAGCGCGTAGCAGCCAGCGGGCCGCGCACATTCTTTTTCGGGCGTGGCGTGGAGTTGGTGGAAGGTAATGCCGACGCCTTGCGAGCTTACGCGGCGGAACTCGCTGCCCTGAAGGATGTTGCGACTCGCTTTGACTATAACCTCTTTGTTACCGCGACGGGCTCCGCCGATCGATTTGGCGATGGCGCTGTGAATGTCGAACTATCGGAGCGTCGCGCGCTTGTTGCGATCACTGCGCTCGCAGACGCCGGGGTCAAGGCAACAATTCTGCGGCCACCAGAGGGCGCGTTTGCGAGCGAGCAGCGACAGCAGGACTTGAGCCAGCGCTTCGTCGCCATTGCTGTGACGCTGCAGGCGGCGCCTGACTCGTAATGACGCCGGTGACCAGCAAGGTATGTGTCGTCGGCGACTTTGCCGTTGGCAAAACAAGCGTCGTAGAGCGCTTCGTGACCAACCACTTTTCGGACAAGTACCTGAGTACGGTCGGTGTCAAGATCGATACCAAGGAGATCGAGTTTGCGGAACGCGGCATAGCGCATAAACTGGTTATCTGGGACGTTGCCGGCGCGGACCGTTTCGGAGACGTCGAGTTCTCGTATCTGCGTGGGGCCAGCGGTTTCATTTACGTGGCAGATGGCACCAGGTCGCTGACACTTAAATCCGTTGAGCAGCTACACACACAGATCACGGAGAAGTACGGCCCCGCCCCCAGCGTATTGCTCGTTAACAAGAGTGATCTTGTCGCGGATTGGAGCATTTCAGACACGCGCTTCGATGAGCTGGCAGACAACTTCGCCCGAGCTTACCGCAGCAGCGCGAAAACAGGGGATGAGGTCGACCAGGCCTTCAAGAGGCTTGCAGCGCTCATCATCGATAATGACCTGCAGCGTGCCTGATGGAGCTGCCGGATAAGGTCGTTGGCTATCTGCAGGATAGGTTCCTGGCTGAAACCAGGCCTTTCTGCCTGCTGATTGACGCCGAGTATCGACTTCTCGATAACTGGGGAGAGGGTGCCTGGTGTGGCCTGGATAAGCTCGAGCGAGGGGCCGACGTGCGTGAACTGGCGCCATTTCTTGTCGGCATGCCGATTGATTCGACGCAATGCTTCGAGTTCCTGGAGATGCAGCGAGGGGTCATCGTAAACCTGCACCTGGTCCCCGATGCTGACCGGTGTTTCATCGTGTTCCTCAACGCCAGTTCCGACCACGCGGCGATCCAGTCGCGGCAGCAGTCTGTCAATGAACTGAAGCTCCTGCACGCGAGGCAGCGCAGGCTCATAGAACGCCAGCGCGAGCTCATCAGCGAACTGGTTGAGACCAAGTCGGAGCTCGACCACCACCGCCGCGAGGCAGAGCGCATCAGCGCAAACAAGGGTCGTTTTATCGCGATGATGTCGCACGAGTTTCGCACGCCGCTTGCATCGATTATCAACTACGCGGAGCTGGCCGGCGAACAAACCAGTGACAGTAACGTTGTTGAAAAAAGCATCGAGACAATTTCGCGGTCCGCTCGCCACCTGACGTCGCTGGTCGAAGCGGTACTCGACGATGCCAGTCTGGATGCCGGCCAGGTTGAGCTGCTCGAACAAGACTTCGATATGCTCGGTTTACTCAACGACATGGCCGCGATGATGGCGCCCATGGCCGCTGAGAAAGGACTGTCGTTTGCAACTTTCGTCGATCCGGACATGCCACGAAAGCTTCGTGCGGATGAGGTGCGGCTGCGACAGATACTCATCAACCTGCTCGGCAACGCGGTCAAGTTCACCAACGAGGGCGGTGTGAAGCTGACCGCGAACTTCAATGACGGCAGGCTGCTGGTCACGATTAGCGATTCGGGTCCCGGCATCAGCGTTGCGGACCAGGAGCGCGTCTTCCAGGCGTTCGAACGCGGGAGCGAGCAAGGCACCACTGGTGCCGGGCTGGGCCTGACGATTACGCTACGTCTGGTCGAGCTGATGGGCGGTGAGGTATCGCTGGACTCGATGCCTGGCGAAGGCTGCACGGTCAGTATCCACCTGCCGGTTGTGACGAGCGACACCGCCGAGTCATCTAATATGAAAGTTCTGCCGACGCCGACTGAGGATACGATCGCCTCGAAGGCACGGAGTATTCTCATCTGCGATGACGATGAGGACATGATTGCACTCGTAGAGCACTACCTGCATCGCTCGGGGTATGGCCTGATTACCAGTTCCAATAGCTCTGAAGCGATCGACAAGGCGCTCAAATACGACCCGGACCTGGTGCTCATGGATTGTAACGTCCCCGGCGTTGGCGGCGTGGTCGCAGCCAAGGTGCTGCGCGAGCGGGGCTATGCGAAACCGATCGTTGCGCTGACCGCGTCGAAGTTGAGCGAAGATCAGAAGCTCGTGTTTACGCACTTCTTCAGGAAACCTGCGCCCATGCAGGAATTGCTCACCGAGATCAAGCGGCTGACGCACTGAGTTATTCTCGAATTGTGAACGATTGTTGCAAAGCGTCTTATCAGGACGTTTCGGCGATAAGCTCCCCAACTGGCACTCAACTCGTCTTGACAACAAGACACCAGGTTCAACAGGGGAAAAAAATGCTTGACGAATTCAAGAAATTTGCAATGCGCGGCAACGTTGTCGATATGGCAGTCGGTATCATCATTGGCGGCGCTTTCGGAAAGATCATCAGTTCATTTGTGGCCGACGTCATCATGCCGCCTATTGGTATGCTAATGGGCAATGTCGATTTTAGTCAGCTGTTCATCAATCTAAGTGATACCACATACGAATCGCTCGCACTTGCCCAGGAAGCCGGTGCGCCAACGATCAACTACGGTGTATTCATCAACACCGTTCTTGACTTCCTTATTGTCGCGTTCGCAATTTTCATGGTTATACGTGGAATGAACAAGTTGAAGAAAAAGGAAGAGGAAAAGCCGGCTGAGCCAGCAAAGCCCTCGGAAGAGGTGCAGTTGCTGACCGATATCCGCGACGCGCTGAACAATCGCGGCTAAACAGCAGGGTTAGCACGGAGAGCTGGGGGCGCTTCCTTGGAAGCGCCCCTTTTCTTTGTCTTTAAGGTCGCCTTCTTCGAGGCGACCTTGTTTAACTTAAGAGCGCTGTCTTCGAGACGCGCCTTTGTTATGCAGGGGCGTTTTCCTCACGAAGCCCTGGGTGTTCAGTGTTGCGCGCGGATGCTGTACCCTTCCGCGCATGCTTAGACTGATTCTACTAATGGCGACCACGGCCGCCCCGCTCACCAGTGCGGCCGAAATAAGCGAGATCGACGAAGTCGTCGTAACGGCGACGCGCCGCGCTGTTAGCAGCGAGGACGTCTCCTCGGGCCTGACGGTGCTCGGCCGTGAAGCAGTCGAGACACAAAAACTCGTAACGGATGCGTTGGCGTCGAGCGTTGGCGTGTTCCTGCAGCAGACCACGCCGGGACAGGGTGCACCGATTATTCGCGGCCTCAAGGGATCGTCGATATTGCATCTTGTTGACGGCATGCGCCTGAACAATGCGATCTTTCGCAGCGCGCCCACGCAGTATTTCGCCTTGGTGCCGGTATCTGCGGTCGAGCGTGTCGAAGTGCTGCGCGGAACACCGACATCGCTGTACGGCAACGATGCTGTCGGAGGCGTCGTGCAGCTCGTAACGCGTGTACCGTCGTTTGATTCTGCAGAGACTGAGGCGCGCGGAGACGCTTTTGTCTCCTTCGACACAGCGGAACTTGCGAAAACCGCGCGAGCGACGATCGATGTTGGCAACAGCGCTCTGGCTTCCTCGTTCAGCGCCGAGTACCTGAAGACCGGCGATCGACGCACCGGCAGCGGCGATCGTATCGGACCCAGCGGCTATGAATCCAAAGCGGCGCGAGTGGTGGTTTCTGGTACACCGGATGAGCATCGCTCCTGGCTGTTCGATGCCCACTACCTGGAGCAGCCGGAGACGCCGCGTGTCGATGAGCTGGTGCCCGGCTTCGGGCAGAGCGAGCCTTCTTCGTCCGAGTTCTTTTTTGCGCCCAACCGGCGCGTCTTCGTGCACGGCAGGTACACGGTCACAGACGGACTTGCAGGTCTGGACTGGAACACCGATCTTGCCTGGCAGCGCATCGACGATGACAGGCGTTCGCGAGACTTCGAGGCAACGGACCAGCGCAGGGAGTTCAACAGCAGCGACCTTTATGGACTGACGATCAGCGGCTCGAAGCTGACCGACACCGGTTCCTGGATCGTCGGCGCCGAGTTCTACGACGACGAGGTTGGCAGCCGGCGTGTCGAAGATGACCTGTTGACCGGTACGAGCCAGCCCTTGACCTCGAGGTTTCCGGACGGTTCGCGGGTCCGGCAGGCGGCGCTGTACGGCAACCTGCAGCGACAGGTCAGCGACCGCCACAACCTCAGCACCGGCATCCGCGTCAGTAACGATGACGTCACGCTGCCGTCCACGGCCGTGTCCAGCGCGGCTGATGTCGACAGCACCGATGTCAGCGGCGACATCGGCTGGATCTTCGATGCCGGCGATCGCGTGCAGTTGTTGGCCAACGTCGGGCTCGGGTTTCGGGCCCCCAATGTTTTTGATCTCGGCACGCTGGGCAATCGGCCAGGCAATCGCTTTAACATCCCGAACACGACGCTTGACTCCGAACGCGTGATGCAGGCGGATGTCGGCGTGCGTTTTCGCTCGGACCGGGTGCGCGCCGACCTGATGGTCTACACATTGCGTTATGACGACCGCATCACGTCGGTCGGCACCGGCGACGTGACGCCCGACGGACGCGACGTCGTGCAGGCCGTCAATGCGGCGGAGACGTCGATCCGCGGCGTAGAGGCGGGCGCGGACCTGCAAATCAGCGATGCGCTGAGCGCGCGCGCCGTTCTTAACTACACATGGGGCGAACAGCAAGCGACAGGGTCCGGCACCGAGCCGGCCGATCGAATCCCGCCGTTTAACGGCAACCTGACGCTGTCCTGGGACAGCGGGGGCGCCTACCGAGTGGCTGCCTGGACAAGATTTGCAAGCGGCCAGGATCGCCTCAGCGCCCGCGATGTCGGGGACACGCGCATCGATCCACGAGGAACGCCCGGCTGGATGGTCTTCGGCGCGCGCATGCAGAGGGACATTGATGACCGGTGGTTGCTTTCGCTGACGTTCGACAACGTGCTCGACAAGCGCTACCGCGTACACGGCTCGGGCCTCGATGCGCCAGGACAGAACATCATGTTCGGGGCGCGCTATCGCTGGTAAGCATTGGTCGCCCCAGCGCCGCCGCGTGCTAGACTGGCGTCGAAAAAAGCAGCGGGCAAGCACCGAGTGATCACGAGGTTCATCAGGGAGTTACGGCGTCGCGAAGTCTTTCGCACCGCAGGCCTGTACGTCGGCGTTGGCTGGCTGTTGGTCGAGGTTGCGAGCGTCGTGCTGCCGGCGTTCGAGGCGCCGGACTGGATTCTGCGTGCGCTGATTATCCTGCTGGTTGTCGGCTTCCCGGTAACGCTGGTGCTGGCGTGGATTTACGATGTCACGGACCATGGCATCGTTGTTCAGGGTGATCACACTGACACGGTTGTGCCACCGCTTGGCACTCGCAAGATGGACTTCGTTGTAATCGGCGTGTTGACCGTCGCGCTCATCGTGTCGGTCTATTTCCACATTACCAGCGGTCCGGAAGTCGTCGAAGAACAGGAACCGATTTCAGTCCTGATCGCAGACTTTGATAACACGACTGGAGACGGGGTGTTCGACGGCTCGCTCGAGCAGGCAGTGCAGATTGGTCTTGAAGGCGCGTCATTCATCACTTCGTATCCGCGACTGACGGCAGGCCGCATAGCCAAGACGCTGCAGCCGGACTCCACTCGATTGAACGCTGAACTCGCACAGCTGGTCTCGGTGCGCGAAGGCATCGACGTTGTGTTAAGCGGCGAGATCGTCACCGATGGCAACGGTTACAAGCTCGTTATTCGCGGTACCGACGGCGCAATGGGTGAGGAGTTGCTGGACGCGAGTGCAAAGGCCGGCAGCAAGCTGGAAGTGCTATCCGCGGTAAACGACCTGACCGGCGAAGTGCGCGAGGCGCTTGGTGACACCGATGTCGATGGTCTGCTCATGGAGACGTTCACAGCCACATCGATCGAGGCAATGCGTGATTACACTAACGCCCAGCGACTCGCGCAGGCAGGAAAGCGCGAAGAGGCAATAGAGCTGTACGCCAGTGCGGTTGAACGCGACCCCAATTTCGGTCGCGCGCTGTCCGGATGGGCCCTGACCCTCTTCAACATGGGCCGCGGCGACGAGGCGAGCGCGCTGTGGGAGCAAGCGCTGTCGAAGCTGGAAACGATGACGCCGCGCGAGCGTTACCGAACGCTGGGTCTCTATTACATGACGGTTACCGGCAACTACGAGAAGGCCATCGAGAATTACCGGGCCCTGGTTGACGCCTACCCGGCAGACAATGCGGCGCAGAGCAACCTCGCCGTATCGTACTTTGCCACGCTCGATTTCGATCGTGCGCGCGAACACGGACGCCAGGCGCTGGAGGTCTATCCGAACAGCGTCATCATGCAGTCGAACTACGCACTTTATGCCATGTACGCGGGCGATTTCGAGACGGCCACAGCAGAGGCGGAAAAAACGCTGGCTCTTGACGAAGATCGCTACGTAGCGCGGATGCCGGTTGCGATGGCCAGAGCCGCGGTTGAGGACTTTGACGGCGCGCGTGCAGCCTATGAAGAAATGTTCGCAGCGGGCGAGCGCGGCCAGTCGCTGGGCAATCTCGGCTACGCGGATCTGGAGATGCTGCGCGGCGACTACGCGGCGGCTATCGAGACGCTGACGGCCGGCATTGCGCACGACGACGGGATCAGCAATGCGCGTTCCGCCTCGACCAAACGGGCAATGCTTGCCGCCGCGCTGGCTGCCACAGGCGACGCGGAAAATGCGAAGCGTGCGCTGCAGCCGATCCTCGCGGATACAGGCGTCGGGCGTGCAGTACCTGCAGCATTGGTCAGTTTGCAGATTGGCGATGTTGAAACGGCATCGACAATATCCGAGGCACTGGGAAGCAAGCTGCAGCCGCAGAGTCGTGCTTATGGATTGATGATCGAAGGCCTGCTGGCGCTCAACGATGGCGAGCCCGTGGCTGCGATTGACAAATTGCGTGCTGCCATCGACATGTCCGACCTCTGGCTGATTCGTTTTCAGCTGGGCAAGGCTTATCTCGAAGCCGGTTTTTCAGCGGAGTCGATGGACGAGTTCCAGAACTGCTACGACCGCATCGGCGAGGCAACCGGTCTGTTTCTCGATGATCGCCCCACCTGGCGCTACACGGCAACTTTGCCGTACTGGTATGCGCGCGCCGAGGAAGGGCTCGGCATGGGGCATGCCGCCAAGGACAAGTACCGCACGTTCCTGCGCATCCGACCGAACGGGCCCCTGGCAGACGATGCCAGGAGCCGGTTATAGAGAGTACTTAGCGAACCCTGATCGGCGGCGATTCCAGGAACTGTCCGGTCAGCTCACTCGTGACGCGCACGCAGTAGAAGCCATTGTCCAGTGGCGCACCATTTTCTCCGTCAGACTGCCAGTTGTACTCCCAGCTATTGTCCGCCTTGATGCGGAAGCCACTGCTGCCGGGGTCGCCGGCAACCGTGAACATGGGTACGGTGCTGCCGCATTCCTGGAACTCGAGAATCTGCGTGTCAGCAGATGTGTCGATGATGGCGCCATTGGAATCCAGCCAGCCCCAGGACAGCGGGTTGCTGCTGCCGCCCCTGACATTGAGCTTCTTCGGATCGATGCCGAAGCCGTCCGCGTAACCGACGCGCACCAGGAAGCTGGCCGAAGCCGTATTGCCTTCGTGGTCCGTCGCGGTACAGCTGACTGTCTCCGCGCCCGCCTCAATCGTAACCCCCGGTGGGAACAGGCTGCCCGAAGGCGGTGTACAGCTGATGCCTGGATTCGGATCGGCGGTGTCGGTCGCCGTTATCAGGCCGATGAAGTCAACCACAGAGCCTGAAGGGCCCTGTAGTTCCACATCGATACCATCGACCGGAACCGAGATAATCGGATCGATCGTGTCTCTGACATTGACCGCAAAACTCGCGGAATTCGAATTGCCAGCGTCGTCTGTGGCGGTGCAGGTGACCGATGTCAGGCCGGGCCCGAAAATACTGCCGGATGCCGGCGAGCAGCTGAGCACCGGGCTCGGGTCGGCGGTATCGTTTGCGCTGACGACGTAGGTGAAGACAGCGCCTGTCGAGTTTTCGCGCTCAACGTTTATCGTGCCGGTCGGCGCCGTTAACGCCGGGGCGATGGTGTCCTCGACGTTCACGTCAAAGCTCGCCGCGCTGCTGTTGCCGTCGGCGTCCGTCGCGATGCAGGTGACGGTCGTGAGCCCTGCGGGGAAGGTGCTGCCGGACGCCGGCGAGCAGGCGAGGCCGGGGGACGGGTCGATATTGTCAACCGCGCCAACCAGTGCGCTGTAATTGACGGTTGCTCCCGCTGCGCCCTGCTGTTCGACGACGACGGTGGCAGCTGGCACGCTGACAACTGGGGCGGTCGAGTCGGTCACTGTGACGTTAAAGCTCGCCGAATCCGTATTGCCAGAGCTATTGGTCGCGGTGCAGTTGACGACAGTCAGCCCCGGCGGAAACAGCGTGCCGGAAGCCGGCGTACAGGCGATGTCCGGCGTCCCGTCGATGTTGTCGGTGGCAGAGACCAGGGAAGCATAGTCGACCGTTGCGCCGGCCGATGTCTGTTGCTCGCGGTTGACCGTAGCGCTAGGCACCGTGATCACCGGCTCGGTGGTGTCGGAGACTCTCACGTCGAAGGTGGCCGACGCCGAATTTCCTTCGGCGTCCGTAGCAGTGCAGGTAACAGGGGTAGTTCCTGGCGGGAAGGTACTGCCCGACGGCGGTGTGCAGACGGGAGTCAGTAACGGCGTGATGTTATCCGTTGCGGAGACCAGCGCACTGAAGTCGACGACTGCGCCTGCGACCGACTGCTGCTCAATGTCTAGGCCTGCACCTGGGACGGTGACGACGGGTGGCACGGCATCGACGACAGTGACATCAAAGCTCGCAGATGATGTATTGCCTGCGCCGTCCGTTGCTGTACAGGTCACTGGTGTGACACCAATTTCGAAGATCGTGCCCGATGCCGGGTCACAAACAATGGTGAGAATCGAGCTACCCGCGTCCTCTGCGTCCGGCAGATCGAAGGTCACTGTGACACCCGTCGGGTCTGTTGCGTCGATAACAAAGCCCGGCGGGACATTGCTGAGCTCCGGTGGCGTTACGTCCTTCACTTCCACCACGTAACTTTCCGTCGTGGAGTTACCGCTCGTATCAGACACCGTGCAATCGATCGTTGTGAAGCCAACCGGGAGAGGCTCACCCGGACCCTGCTTCTCGGGGGTTCTCGCGACGCAGCTAAATCCGATGTCCGGGTCGATGTCATTCAGATCCTCGACCTGAATTCCCACGCCGTCCTGGAAATCAAAGCTCGCGAATCCGTCGGGCGCAGCATCGATGCTGATAGTGGTTGGGAAAGTGCCCGGGACAAATGTAGGGCCTGCCGGTATCCCTGACGTCGATCAACAAATTGACCTGCCCGATATTGCCGGCATCGTCGGCAGCGGTACAGCTCACGACTGCGCGCCTGATTCTGGAGACTCAGTGTTATCGACGATTCACCCGACTGGCCCGGTTCGGCTGCTTGTACAGATCGCGGCGCCGGTGCCATCTGTGCAGGAAACTGCCATTGGTTCGCCGTTGTCACTGGCAGTAACCAGCACGCCGGCGAGTGCGACGCAGGCGCCGCCAGGGCGATCTGCCGGTGACGACTGGTATCGGTATGACGTCGCCGTCCATCAGGCCAGGCTGAAGGATGGCGGCTGCGTATCCAGCAGGATCCGTTCGCGTTCGTCGACGAGCGCCTGCTGACAGAAGTAATCGCCTGCGTACGGCAGGCCCGTGTCCGGGTCGATATCCGGAAGATCCGTCTGACTGCAGTTTGCGGCCTGTGACGAGGACGTGAATCCGCTGACGAAGACGTTGTCGATCTCCTGCTGGGTACCGAATACGCGGCGTGTAAAGAACAGGGTCTGGCCCGGGTACCGCGGATCGCGCTGATCTCGCCCGTTGAACGGTTCACTAATCTTCGGTGACCTCCAGCTCTTCATTGGCCAGTGTTCTGTCCGGGTTGTTGACAACAGCGAGAACCCGACGTTCGATCTGCGGCTTGAGCGCGCAGTCGCGAGAGGTGGGTGTGATGTAGAGCGTCCAGGCAATAAGCTGCGAATCGACATCATCCGCAGCAATACCGTCGATCGTAATGTCGGCGTTGAAGGACGTCGTTACGTTGCCGGTGTTGCGAACGATATAGGTGTAGTCGGTCCAGGTAACGCCGTCACCATTTTCATCTGTCTCGCCGATCGCGGAGTTGATGAGCTCGGGGATGATGAGCCCCGGCATGACCAGCCCGGCGATGAGTTCCGGGTTGATGAGTCCGGAATGACGGGTTGATGAGTTCGGGGTTGCGAAACCGGATTGATCAGTTCCGGGTTAATGAGCTCCGGATTAATCAGCTCCGGGTTGATGAGTGTCCGGGTTGATGAGTTCGGGATTGATGAGCTCTGGATTGATGAGCTCTGGATTGATGAGCTCGGGGTTGTGGAGCTCGGCCTGCAGCACGTCTCTGTGCAGGTACGTATCCAGCGGGTCGCATACGGTGCTCTGGTAGTCGGGCTGTCGCAGCGGCCCCGACGGTCCCTCGCCACCGAGCGTGATGCTTGCTCACCGGCCCATACATGATCTCCCCGGTAACCACCGTCATCCGAAACGCAGTGTCGCCGCTGTCGTAGCAGGGCCTGAACTTCTGCATGCAGGTTACCCCCGGTATGTTGGACACGGCGAACAAGGTGCGCGCAAACGCAGACTTCCGGTGGGACGGTAATCTCCTCTTCGATTACGCGAGGCGACGCGCCGTCAAGGCGGCACGGCCGGCAGCTGCCTGAACGACGCGCGCCCGAGTGACCGAAATTGCATCGACGGGTTGTCGGGGTGACTGCAGCAGGCGATATGAGTGCGCGAAGTGTCGTTGACGTTGCTCAGTGCTATCGGGAATGCTCGCTGCAGGTTCGTTAGCGGTTTGGTCGGTGTTGGCGCGGTCAGGCTCACACGGTCGCGAATTCGCGAGCCGCAAATATTGGCATCGCGTTTCGTGTCGGTCCTGTGCGAGCGCCGGTACGCAGACATCCGGCATCGGGTCAAACGGATCTTATACCCTCCGTAGCGGGTGCGCGTTGTGCCATGCCATGGAATTCCGCTGGTGGAGCCGCGGCATCGGCGAGCATAGGCTTCTCGGGCCGCTCGTGCGGAGGCCTGGGCCTTCGGCAGGACGGCGTTACTGCCGCTCCCGGGCGTGTTCTCGGGCGGTGAGTAAGGGCAACCGTGTTTTCGAGCGAGGTCTCGTCGAAGATATTGCCGCGAACGTCGCGATTGTCCGTCCAGGCGATAAAATCGTTATGGTCCGCCGCAGGGCTCACAATCGGCGATGCGTTACTGATGACTTTGCCGCCTCCGTCGTAGCTAAGGAACTGCTGGCCGGCGACTGCAATGTAGTCGCCGATAAACGAAAGGCAAACCGAGGCGTACAGCTTCACGATTAGCGAACGAAGCTCGCCCTCGATCGCGATGCTGCCGACCGTTGCACTGCCATCGCCGGGGCGTCCTCGAGCACTCGCACGAATCCTGAATTCCGACGCGCACAGGTTCGAGACCTGGATATTGCCTCCGCTGTCATTCGAGATGATCCTTGCGGAGAAAACATCGACGCTGCGATTAATCTGCGCTCCTGACGCGTCAAAATAGTCGGCAATAACCAGCGGGTCCAGCTACCGGCAATGTCTTCGCGACTGCGTGTCGTACCAGGCCACCTGCACCTTTCGTTTCGTGCTCCGAATGCCGCCGGCATGAACTGGAAACTGCCGTCGGAGCGTTATCGTCGATTACGCTGTCACAGGGCTGTTAGCGAGACCGGATAGTACGCAGAGGTGCGCATGTTTCATATCGATTCTGCGGCCGCCCAAGCGTGCAGTTTGCCGTTACCGTCGTAGTTGCGGTCCGAATAGAAGACGTAGAAGTTCTTGCCGTCATTCGCCGCCCACGGGAAATCGTTGGTGCGGAAGGTCACAGCGGTTGGCATGGTTGCGCTGATCTGGTCAAACCTGCAAATGTCTGCGAGTACTTTGGCCTTTGTCCACTTCCTGCCGCGATTGTTGGTGTACGCGTACATAGATGGAGTCAAGTCGTTGTTGTCTCCGGCACGCCGCCACAGCCAGCACCGAATCGCCCATGGCGGTCAGCGAGATACCTGAGACGAGGTTCTGATCCTCTGACAACTTTTTCGACCTGGTTCGTCCAGGTTTGCCCCAGGTCGTCAGATTCTTTAACCAGAACCTTGACTACTTTGGCTGCCAGAGCCCGACCCCGGTTGCCGGTAAACACCGCAAATGCCACGAACAGTTTACCGGTGGGAACTTCGCGGGTGAATGGTGCCGAGTGCCTCAGAGTTTTCCATCGCCGTCGATAGCGAGATGATCGTAGCCCCTGGTTGGCCCGCTTATCCGGAAGCAAGACTGCATCCGGTTTGTCGATGAAGGTCGACGGCTGCTGCCGGTGTCGGCGATGGTCGTATCCTGGCCCGGCTCGCAGAAATCGGCATCTTCCTTGTTGATCTCGAGCCAATGCTGAATGGCGAGCACGCCGCTGTTTGGATCACGATCGCCGATGAAGTTGAATATCGCCATACCCGGCAGCGCGATCATGCGCGGGTCGGCGGCAAACTCAGTGCCGATCGATGCGACGGGTGTAGTGGATGACCGGGCGCAATACGGCTGGTCCAGCTCGTGCCAGCATCGCAGCTCACGGCTACGCCCTGCCAGGCGTCGTCGATGCAGACGATCAACGGTGCGGTAGTCGTTGAAGCCGCAGATGATACAGTCGGAATCTCCAGGACGAATGGCACAGGATGGTCCGTTCTGCTGTTTTAGACCGAAGTCGCGAATATCGGCGGGGTCGGGTGTCGGCCCAACGATATTCACGTTGGCGCCGGGATCACCCGCGGTAAGCGTCTGCGCAGCGGCATACTCGGCAATCAGCAGGCAAAGCGTGAAGGAACAGAAGAGTGAAACCGAACCTGATAGACGATTGTTCATTCGTACCGACCCCCTTGATGGGATGCGCGGCGGTTGAAAACGCCGAGCTTATTGTTATCGCGGTCTTTGTTCTTGTTTGTTACGCCGCAACATCATTATAGCGCATCACGAGTTGCGAACCGATGAAAATGAACTCAGGCTGACCCATGCAAGACAGTGTCACGACAGGACTGTAATACGTGGCAGTATCTGGGGCTGAGACGCCAAATCAGTGGAATCCGAAGAACGACTCCATCTCGTCATTCAGTGCTTTCTTGTCGCCGCTCTGGCGTTGCTCCATCTCCTCGATGGCGTCGATCGTGTGCTGCTCTACCAGGTTCGACGTGTCGCTTAGAATGGTCGGTGTGATCAGCACGATGGTTTCCGTGTTGGTCTTGTTGTTTTCGCGGCTCGAGAACAGCCGGCCGACGCCCGGGATACGGCTAATGACCGGGATGCCTCGCTTGCTTTCTTCCACGCGGTGCTTGATCAGCCCGCCGACGAAGATCGTTTGACCATCAGGGACGATCATGCGTGTTGTCACCTCGGTGGTTGACTGCGACGGGATGCCCGTCAGCGGGTCTATCACCCCGGTGCTGACTTCCGGGTGGATGTCCATCATGACCTTGCCGTTGGCATCGACAGACGGCGTAACCCGGAGGATAACGCCCGACTCGAGAAATTCGACGCTTTCGGTCGTCACCTGGTCGATGGTCGTTGTGACGCTGTAACCGCGCCGGTCGCCGACGATAAACAGGCGATGACTCCTGGTCTTCGACCGCGAGCAGCCTGGGCGATGAGAGGGTGCTGCGCACGCGTCCCTGCGATGCCAGCGCATCCAGCGCCGCGCTGATGTTGCTGTTGGAATAGGTGAAGAAAAGCCCGGAACTTGTCGGGTTGTTCAAACCCTGGGCGCCCACTTCGCCGGTGCTACCGTCATTGTCGAAGAAATGCACGTCCAGTCGAGGCCCCGAAGAGTCCTCGTTGGTCAACGTTACTTCGAGAATCTTTGCCTCGATGAGAATCTGCGCCGGC